>NZ_SDKD01000024.1 GCF_004521915.1 Brevibacillus migulae
CGTTTCACGCTTTTGCTGTTCAGTTTTCAAAGAACATTTGATGTCTCATCGCCCAGAGGCGACTTTTTTAATTTACCACAGAACTTCTTATGAAATCAAGTGGTATTTTTTTCTTTTATCTTGTCGCTATCAAGTCTTTCGAAGTGACGTTTGTTAATATAGCACGTCACCAAGAATGAAGTCAATAGCATTTTATTAATAAATTTATCCAGAAAGCTGATAGCCTTTTTCGTATATGGACTTCTCTTTATTATGAAGCAGCACCTCGTGAACGATCGTCTTCTTCGCCATTTTATCTAGCAGTAAATGCAGATCAATCTGGCTTCCTGCCAGCGCCGGCTGCTGTGACAATTCCTTTACGAGCCATGGTCGATTTCGCGATTGCAGCACATCCAATAACAGCTGTGTGCAATCCTTCATTTTTGACATCACATGGAACTCGATCGGTAAAAGCAGCAGCTCGATTCGCTTATCCAATGGTTCATGGCTTGCAATCAATTCTTCATATAGCTTGAATACTGATGGATCGACTTGCTTGACTTGGACCCAGAGTGCCGGCGAAGGTTGTTGGCCTCCCTCCCAGATCACGAGCCGAGCCAGCCCCTCGAGTGCACGGAGGATCGCTTGATAAGCATCAAACGCCAACCCGAGCTGCAGCAATTCCTTCGCCTCCAAATAATAACGCAGGAATGACGAGTACTCGATATAAACCCGCTGCTTTTTTGCCTGCTCCGAGATGCGCAGCAACCGTTTTCGATTGACCTTCATAAAGTCATTTCGATCAAGAATAATCTCCGCTTGATTCAACCAATAGGAAAACCGCTCATCAGCACCTTGAATCGCCCAATTTTCGATCTGCCATTGGCTGATTCGATGTTCGACAATCCGCTCCGTCTCCATCTGAAAATGTCTCGTTTCCCATTGCGGTGTAGGTCGATTCACGATCAGCAGGTATAATTGGTTGGCGCCATCTAGAAATAAACTGGGGGAATCATGCTTTGTAACCCGCATAACCGATAAGATCTCTTCTTGATCATGCAGGCTTTTTACATACAACTCCATGAAATCTCCCCCCTTCCAGAAACGGTTAGGAAAAGATTCTACTTAAAATCGCCGTTTCCTGCTTCTCAACAGTTAATTGCTTGTATGCTATAATGATTGACAGCGCTTTGAAAGATAGGCTCATTCCGCAGCCATCCGGCGCGATAGAGGTACTGCCTTAATTGGAGGAATCATACATGAAAAATGTGGATCGCATCAGCAAGATCAAACGAATGCGCACTTGGGCGAACTGGAATATCGGTCTTGGCATTCTTCTTATGTACATTGGTTATGCTTTTTTTGCCGGTTACTTGGGCTCTTGGTTTGAAAAAAACTATTTGTTCATGCTGATCCTGCTGTTAATCGGATTCATCATGACCATGGTGGCAACCGTACTCTTTATGATTTCCGGCATGGTTTCCATGACCTCGCCGCAGGTTCAATGCCCTTCTTGCAACAAAGTAACCAAAATGCTGGGAAAAGAAGACGCCTGCATGTATTGCGGCCAACCTCTTGCCTTGACAGAAGAAACACAGTAAATCGCAAGCTGCTTCAAATTGAAAAGTCGTAGCCAAGTTGCCATTCTGTCAATCGGAAAGCCTATGCTTCCTGATTTGCCAAAAAAGCCGAGACATCAAACTGTCTCGGCTTTTTTTCCTGTTACTGCGGTTTTGTCAAACCTTCTGCGATCGTCGACCAAATCGGCGGTTGCTCAAATCCCCGTCTCCATGCTGCCACTCCGGCCAAGTTGTATTTGTGTACAAGCTCAATCCGCTTGGCCATGGAGGTCGCATCCTCCAGCCACATTTTATACGTCACGCCCGCAGCGGTATCTGTATAGCTGACGTAATTTTGCCCTGACTTCTCATCCAACTGAGGGGTCAGCTTCCGTTCCTTGATCCAGTTTTGCGCACTTTCCATGGACAGGGCCTTGGAGGTCACCTTCACCGTACCGTCCGCCTGTTTGGTCTCGCTCCACAATCGAGTATAGAAAGGTACGCCCAGCAGCACTTTTTTGGCTGGCACTTCTTCCAAAACCCCTTGCAGCCCCGCTTCTGTCCAGGGGAGTGATGCGACTGACCCGGCAACCGGACTGGATGCCCAGTGCTCATCATAGGTCATGACCGCCATATAGTCGACTGTCTGCGCCAATGCAGCCCGATCGTAAAACCGCGACCAGTTGTCACTCGTCGATTTAATCGTCACATCCATCGAAACGGTAAGACCCTGTTCGTGCAGATACGGAGTCAATTCACGAACGAATTGAACCAGCCGAGGCTTATCCTCCAGATAGACGTTCTCGAAATCGAGGTTGATCCCGTCCAGATCATACATATTGGCATACTGCAAAATTTGCGCGATCATTTTCGAACGCAGGCGGTAATCCTTCAGCACGGCCGTCGTCCAGTCGGGGTTAAAGCCGTTGGAAACCAGTCCCCATACTTGGTAGCCTCTGCTGTGCGCCCATGTGACATAGGCCGGATCCGCCTTGTTCCCCAGCGTCCCTTTTTCGTCTGTCAGTTCAAACCAGGTAGGGGATACCACGTTCAGACCCGTCATTTGTGGAATGCCCGCGATTTTTGGATTCCGGTTGACCACATGCTCCCACGCCAGATTGATCTTGCCGCCAAGCGGCTTCCATGCCGCCGGCTGCTGTTCCGATCGGTCAGCTGCGGCCGCTTCCACTTTCCTGATCGCCGACAGCTTCACTGCCTCTTTTGGCAAGTACCCGATGAGACCATTGCCAGCTAGTACGCGGTACCACCCCGCTTCCTCCCCTAACAGATCGACGGCCTGATCCGGCGCTAGCTCACCTACTATACCTTCCCTTACCGACGGCTCTACCCGAAGCGGCTGGGCTTGCGGGCCATCCTCATCGGCGGAAAGCACTTTCCCTTGCTGAATGGCATATCCGCTTTTTTCAAGCAGCAAAACGCCCGTTTCCGGGATATGCTTCATCTGGTAAGGATACAGCTTCTGCAAGGGAGCAAGCGGCACATAGCGAATGCCCTCTACTTCCTTGACCGGCACCTGCAAATTCACAGGTGTCTGATTCAAATAAGCAACCAATTGCTCACTTTCCATCTGCAGCACTTTATCTTTTGATGTCACGATCACGGAGCGAGTCGGCTCGTCCCAGAATATCGCATGATCCATATGTTTTTGAATCAGTGAAAATGGGACGGAAATCTCTCCCTCTTCAAACAAGAATGACTCTTCTTGCACTTCACCTTGATAAATGATCACGTTTTTCCGCCCGTCAAAAGGGGCAACTTGTTCCGCAGATGGCCACGCTCCCAGGAGCCATAGGCCAGCCGTTACTACTCCCCCGCAGAGCAGCAGGAATGCCAAGAGCATACCAGCCCACAGCCTGCGCTTTCGTCTCGGACGTGATGACTTACGCAATGGCATTTCCATGGTTCGACACCTCCGTCCAATGGTCTATCATACTCTTTCGATGATATAGCAGCATCCCTATTCCCACAACCTTTAGAATATATTGCACGTTTTGACTATGTATAACAGGACGCGGGAACAGACAAAAGGTTACATGGTCCGCCATTCATACGAAAAAAACACTTTTCTCCATCATACCGAATAGAGAAAAGTGTTTTGATCCCGAGTATCCATAGGTTAATGGGAGGATTGTTTTTGGCAATCTTCACAAATCCCGTAAACTTCCATGCGATGCCCAGTTACTTTAAAACCGACATCCTGGGAAGCAGCCTTTTCGACTTCCGTCAAGGCCGGGAAATGGAAGTCATGGACAGCACCGCACTCGGAGCAGATCGCATGATAATGATCTTCAACAATATTTGCGTCAAAGCGGCTGGAAGCATCCCCATAAGTTAGCTCTCGTACGAGTCCAGCATCTTTAAAGACACGCAAATTATTGTATACCGTAGCCACGCTCATATTTGGGAATTGACCTTCCAACGCTTTGTAGATTTCATCAGCGGTTGGATGGGACATGGTATCGAGCAGATACGCCAATATGGCATGACGCTGCGGTGTCATCCGTACCCCCGTATGTTTTAGGATTTCTACGGCCTTTTCAACACGTTGCGTCATCTCCGTCATGCACCTCACAATCCTTTAGCGAAACTCATCTGGATTAGCTAGATAGTAACAATCATTTTATTAGAATTGTTACAATTAAGTGTACGTCTATTTCAACGCAAATGTCAATACCATTGCATGGATTCTCTCTGCTAATTGCCGATGGCCTCCCAGGTTACCGGCGCGTGTGCAACAAAGCGATAGGGAAGTCGTACCAGCCGTGCGCCGTCATTCTTCTCCCGAGCGAAGTTTCCGAGCTTGCTTTCTTCATAAAAGAATACTGCCCGGTCACGATTCGTTTGCAGATACATATACGCCTGCTTCCCTTGCTGGGGAACCATGTAGGCATACATCCAGTCGCCATCTCTCATCACATAGCGCCCAGGCTTCGCTTTGCACTGTTCCACCCATTTCTTAATATTTGCAGGGAGCTGCCAGTCCTGTTCAGCCAATTTTTGGACCGGAACGAGATCCATCCTCGATGAGTCGGCCATTTCCGGCTGTTCCTTAAGCAGCTTGGCTGCCTCTGCCGCTTTGTCGCTCTGCGGGTATCGTTCCAGCAGCTGCTGCAATTTCGCCGTATCCTTGGTGTAGTGATAGATCAGCAAAAGCGTATCGTCTGCAAGCTCGGATTCCGGATATCTTTTCAGCAGCTCTTCCCCAGTCTGAAGTATCTGCTGCTGCAGCACGGTTTTGGTTGCATGGAAGGAGACCTCTTCCCCGTAATCGATAAGCTTGCTGTTCATGAGCATCTGCGAAAATAACGTCTTTGCCCCCGTCAGCTCATCCGCTTCCTGCAAATGGATCTGCGAAAAAACATCCGCAGCGTGAACCAAGTGATTGAAGCGCGCGATGTAATGATCCAGACTCACCTGATAATCCATGCTCTTGATTTGTCCCAGCCAAAAGAACGTCTGTCTGTCTCCACGCCAAAGATGATTGTAATACAGCAATGGCTGTTTGGAGATCATCGCCGCGAGCTCGTATTGTTTTTGGGCCTTTTCAGCTCCGGCAGCCCGATTGATCTGCTCCTGCTGCTCAGCTGCTTGCTGGGCAAGTGACTGCTGCTCCTTTACATAGCTCCAAAATGGATAAAAGCTTTGCCAGAGTGTTTCTTGGCCGGATTCGTGGGCGAAAAGATCAGGCTGCTTCGCTTCATAAGCTCTGATGAACTGCTGCATGGCGCTACTCGCCTTGCTATATTGCCGCTCGCGCAAATATTCCACAGCGAGCGAATAATCTACCCACCCCTTCGACCAGGAAGGCAGTTGGGCTGTATCCAACCGGGAAAGCCCGTCTGCCTTCATATTCACATCCAGCACGAACAAGAACTGGCCATAGGCGTCATACTGCAGGTCCTGGTCTCCGAGCGTTCGGGCACGATCAAACCAGTAAAGCGCCCGTTCATAGTTGCCCGTGATCTGATAGCAACGCGCCAAGCGATAAGCGGCATCGTCCAAGGCAGGATGATTCGGATTGTTTTCAATAAAGGCGAGCCATTGGTTGATCGCCTTTTGCGGACTGGCAAAGTCGGAGCCGTGAGACTGATACGAAAGCCATTCCTCTCCGTCTTGTTGATGAAAATAGGGGAAGCCGCGAATCTCCTCATAGGCGGCGATTCCTTGCGCCAGTTTGCCAGCAGGGAAATGCTCCGCCAAAAACTTTTCGCTTATTCCATCCAAGGCAATGGTAAATCCATGCTGCATCCCGCTGTCGTGCAGGCGCTTGGCCGCTTCCATGTCTCCGTGATTGCGGACCAGCTCTTGGTCAATCAATTGTTCCGTTGCCGGGTCTGTCGTCTGCTGGGCTATTTTTTTTAACCAGGCGCTGTCCTTACCATTTCCTTTTACCAGCAGTTCCTGGACGATCAGCCGTTTCGCGGTTGCCGGGATCTCTTTCTTCCCATACAGTTTTTGCAAACGCTCTTGCCCGTCTTGCTTGCTCCCGATTGCCCCGATGATCGCTCTCGCTTGCGGCCGGTCAGGATAGGCAGAAAGAAGGGAATCCAATTGTTGATCACTGATCGCCTGCTTTTTTTCCAAGATCGGCAGCAGCACCATCGCCCCGACTTCGGAAGAATGCTTCAGGGTTTCGAGCAGTTGCTGCTTATCGCCGGCCTGTACCATCGAATCCAGCACTTCCCCTAGTGTAAATGGATCCGGGATGGGCTTGGCTGTCCTAAGCCAGGACAACAATACCGGTTTTACGCGCGGATCCTTCAGCTGACGAGCAACCTCCAGCCAAAATCCCCATTCCTGAAAGATATAGGCCTGCTGCTCGTCCGTCAGACGTAAACGGTTTTCCGTCAAGGCTAATCCTGCCTGAATGTAAGGGAAAAGCCGTTCTTTATGCTGCTGAAGGGCTGCGATCTGTTGCGTGGTCAACGCGCGATCCTGAAGAAACGTCTGGTAAGCCTCTGTCACCACCTGCTGCACCGGGTCTATACTCTCGGCATAAGCCCTAGCGGCTTCGCCCCCCTGTGGGCCAAAGTAAAAGGCAGGTGCGCTGGTGATGGTCAAACTGGCGAAGAGCATTACGGCGATCTTTTGTTTGTACACGGCATTTCCCTCATTTATAAAAGATGATGATTCCTCATCTACTATGACGGATTCGCAAGCCTTATGTTTCGGGAACAGCTTGACGGCAAATGAAAAAAGCAACGGCCTCAATCAGAGGCAGCTGCTTTCTCATGCGGTGCGCGGTTTTTTCGTTTTCTTGGCCGCTTTCTTTTTGGATGGACATACATCCTCAAGCGGGCATACCTCGCATTGCGGACTCTGCGCCTTGCAGTGGTACCTTCCAAAAAAGATGAGGCGATGGTGCGTATTGGCCCATTCCTTTTTGGGGATTTTTTTCATCAGTGTTTTCTCTACTTGCAGCGGCGTAT
Organism: Brevibacillus migulae; assembly: GCF_004521915.1. Lineage (GTDB taxonomy): Bacteria > Bacillota > Bacilli > Brevibacillales > Brevibacillaceae > Brevibacillus_F > Brevibacillus_F migulae. The sequence goes on from NZ_SDKD01000024.1 coordinate 6,989, forward strand.
CCGTTTCCTCGCAAAAGCCGAGACGCTTGGCAATCCGCTCGACATGAGTGTCCACTGCCAGCGCAGGCACACCAAACCATGTCGCAATGATCACATTGGCCGTCTTTCTGCCCACTCCCGGGAGTGTGACCAGCTCTTCATGCTTGTCCGGAATCTGACCGTTGTATTTATCGAGCAAGAGCCTGCTCAGCTCCTGAATGTGCTTCGCCTTGTTTTTGTACAGCCCGATCTGTCTGATATCTTCTTGAAGCTCGGTTAAGGGGACGGCCAAGTAATCTTCAGGCGTTTTGTATTTTTGGAACAATCGCTCCGTCACCTGATTGACTTTTTTATCGGTACATTGCGCTGAGAGCAGCACAGCTATGGTCAATTCAAAAGCATTCGAATGATTCAGCTCGCAATGGGCATCAGGAAACATTTCTGCCAATGTGGAGAGAAACCGCTTGGTAGATAGCTTTGCCATAGGGACTCCTTACAATCTGTTTTTTCTTATTATTATACTGGTTTGCTGCGCCAACGAGAAGTGGCGTTTCCCTGCATACATGGTATACTATGGAAAAATGGCGACAGGGAGGTATCCAAGATGAAAGTGCTGCTTACCGGAAGCACCGGATTCGTCGGCAGAGGCATCCTTACCCAATTGATTGATGCGGGGGTTGAACCTGTCTGTCTGGTACGCCCAGGGTCGGAAACAAAAATGCGCATATCACGCTTAGGTCTAGGCAACATTCAGCTCGTTGCCGGGGATTTGTTTGACCCGCTGTCTTTGACAAGAGCCTTGCAAGACTGTGAGGCCGTCATTCATCTGGTGGGCATCATCCGGGAAAGAAAAAGCAAAGGAATCACCTTTTCCCGCATCCATGTAACCGGAACGAAACATTTGCTGGAAGCTGCCAAGAACGCTCCGATCAAGCGGTTTATCCATATGAGTGCATTGGGGGCACGTGCGAATGCAACGAGCGCCTATCATCAAACAAAATATGAAGCGGAACAGCTGGTCATAGACAGCGGCATCCCGTACACCATCTTTCGCCCGTCTGTCATTTTCGGCCCCGACGATGAATTCGTCAATATGCTGGCCGGTCTCGTGCGCATGCCGGTAACGCCTGTGATTGGAGATGGCTCTTACAAGCTGCAGCCTGTCTCCCGCGATACGGTTGCCGAAGTGTTCACCGGGGCGTTGCGCAACGACAAGGCGATCGGGCAAATTTATGAGGTCGGCGGCCCCGAGCAGTTAAGCTATTCGGAGCTGCTAGATCAGATTGGAACTGCACTGCGTAAGCCGCAAGTGAGAAAAATCCATGTTCCTTTGCCGCTGATGCGACCGGTGGTCAACCTGATGGAGGGTTTCCCTTTTTTCCCGATCACCAACACGCAGCTGACCATGCTGTTGGAAGGGAATATTTGCAAAGATGCGGAAAAGCTGTATCGTGACTTTCCTGTTGAGAAAGTACCTTTTTTGGAGGGCATCTCCTCCTATTTGTAGCTACCAATATCAGTGAAAAGAGAAAGGATAGAGGTCTCAGGAATACGCTGAGTCTCTATCCTTTCCTGCTTTATGAATATAATTTCATCCGTTCGGGGCGTTTGGGGGAGTATTCTTTCCGTTATACAATGCACAAAGTGCGGCTATATTCCAAAACAAAGCACACAGAGAACGTTTATCGTAATTGAGTTCGGTTCGCCTCCTTTGGTAATTCGTTCTCACCTTTTCGGGCATGAATCGTTTGCAAAAACGCATCAATCTCCTTGTAAACGGAATGGGCGTCATCAAACAGGTCTGTCATGGCGTAAAAACCGTGAATCATGCCCAAATAACGTTTTTGCGTTACTATGACCCCTGCTTCGGCTAATCGCCGAGCGTAGGTCTCGCCCTCATCGCGCAACGGGTCATACTCTGCCGTTATGATCAAAGCCGGAGGCAAGCCTGCGAACACGCCATTCATAGGCCGGCGGCAACAACGGCTGCGACCCCGAAGAAGGAACCGTGCGCCAAGGATGCGAGGATGCGTCCGTTCGTCATTATGCTCACGAATCGAATGTCCCGCAAAAAGCTGCTCTTTCTCCTCATGCTACTGTTTGTGCTGGGAAACGCGCTGGCCACCGCCGCATCCAGCTCGCCAGGTTGCACGTCGTCTGGGGGCTGACAAGGTTTTCGGTACCGTAGGCTCGCCGGAGAAAATAAGCTTGGCTTCCGAATATGGCTATGACAAACTGTTCATCCGGTCCCGTTTCGTCGAGCAGACTCTCCAGGCAACCGGAGAGCAAGGTGTTCACGCAGTACTCGATCCGGTCGGCGGTGACCTCAGGAAGCTAAGCCATGAAGTGCTCCGACCGTTCGGACAGCTCGTTGTGCTCGGCAATGCCGGGGGCCAACCGGATGTCCTGCAGTCGACCCATGCATTGTGGTCCCACAATCAAACTGTTGCAGGATTTCAGCTTGGCTCTTACAGCGATGCTTTTCCGGCAAGGGTCGGCCAAAGAGCACTGGAAGCGCTGAACATGCTGGCCACAGAAGATATCTGTTCAACCATTTACGGCATCTATCCCGCCGAAGAAGCGAATGAAGCATTACGTGTACTCGAGACGGGCGCAACCCGGGGGAAACTGCTTCTGAAGATGGCGGAATGATTACTTGTAACCAGCCAATCATGAGTTGGGGTTGAACGCCTAATGGACATGGTAACTGTAAGGTTATTGTTGTTTTATGCTTGTGTTTCAGTTATCTATCGCTTCATTTTTTTGAAGGGATATGTAATGCTCGCCTACTTTTATCATTTGCTCCAGAATGGCTCCAGGCTTTTCCCAAAATCAGTTATGCTGTATTCAACCTTCGGAGGCACGGTCATAAATGGAGTGCGTTTAATGATTTTGTTTGCTTCCAACTCCCGCAGTTGCGTAGTAAGAACATGCCTGGATATGCCGGGAATTCGCCGTTGAAGTTCACCGAATCGTCTGGTTTGCTGAAACAGTTCATATAAGATTTTAGGCTTCCACTTTCCACTAATCATTTGCAGCCCCACTTCTACAGGGCAGCCGAAAGTCCCGTCTTGATAAGGCATCTCTTCCTCCCGCTAGGTCAGTTTTTTATGACTATGTCATCATTTTCTGCGTACTTACAATATTACTTGGATCGAGATACGATACATACATGACAATTCTATAGAAAGAGGAGATTTCTGTGAAATCCACCAATAAAGCGGTCATGAAACCGGAAGATATGAATGCTGCGTTTGCAGAAGCCTACAACACAGGTGACATAGACAACCTGCTTGCTTTGTACGAGCCGAATGGTATTCTGGTTAACCACAACGGCGAACCTCGTCACGGAATTGAACAAATTCGTAAAACTTTAGAGGATCTACTGCAATTCCAAGGCAGAATGATATCGAAAAACATGTATTGTATCCCTTTTGAAAATATAGCTTTGTTACGTGCGCACTTTATCCTTCAAACAGAAGGTGCGGACGGTAGCCAAATACAAATCCATGGCCACACTTCGGAGATTGTTAGAAAACAGCAGGACGGCAGCTGGCTCTATATCGTGGATCACCCGTTCGGAGCAGATCTATTAAAAGCAGGAGAATCAGCTGGTAAAGCTTCGATGTGCGAATAGTAGGTTAGATCGTGCCTGTGAAATGCGAATGTGAGGTTAGTCTTAAAATCTATGTTTACGAGAAGATTTCCTAGTCCTATATGACTTCCGATTTCCCTCCCAAAACGGCACCGAACAAATACTTCCTTGGGTACCAAAGAAATATGGTACTATTTCGTATTTGAGTTTTCGTATTTAATTCTAGGTAAAACAAGTGAAATTGAGGGATGACCATTTGCCTAGATTCTGGGTTTTACTTTATTGCTCTTGCCCCCCTTAATGCCCTTCCTCTTACACTTTACTGGCTTTGTTTCATGAGACTATTGATCCTCGTTAGTTTAGCAAAAGGCTGCCATCTCAAGTTGGCAGCCTCGCTTTGTATGTTCCATATTGCTTTCCGTATTAAGCTTCCAAGATGACTTCCCCGGTTCTAGACAGATCATACCCACGGATTGATCTCAGTTCATTTTGAAACTCCTCGGACCGTAAAATTCCTTTGATTGTTTCAATATAATCTCTATTTTCCGGGGTGTTCAGCATGACAAGATCATACCTTTCTTGAATGAGCGGAACAAAATCTACCCCAACGATATAAGCTGCCTTTTCGATCCCGACACCAACATCTGCTTGTCCTTCCGAGACTTTTCCTGCCACGGCAAGATGGTTGGATTCCTCCAAGTGGTATCCCTTTACTTGCTGAGGGGATATCCCATGAAGGCGTAATTGCTCATCAAGCAAGACGCGTGCTCCTGACCCTTTTTCACGGTTGACTATGGTAATGCCGTCTCTTTTCAAGTCCTCCCAGGTACAGATCTGTTTCGGATTTCCCTTTTGTATGTAGAAACCAGCTGTTCTGGAAACGAGATTGATCACAATATAAGGAAATCCCACAAGCAGCTTGCGAATGTAAGAAACGTTATATTCGCCGGTGTCTCCATCAAGGAGATGGGTACTAACCACATCAGCCTGTCCTTGATACATCGATATTAGACTATCCAAGCTGCCGACATAAGATCGGAGCGGACGTACCCGTTTTGTGTTTTTTTCAATATATTTTGCCAGTATATCCAAACTAACGTCTTGGCCAGTAATGACAATCGATTTGGTACCAGGTACAGCAAGGTTTTGTTTCAGTGCTGGCTCTGGCATGGGGCTGGAAAAGGAATGGTTCCCTTCTCTGGCTCTTACTTTGTAGGCCTCCAGTTCGGAAGCCTCGATGCGCATCTGCTTTCCGACACGGTAGGCCGGAAGACTTCCTTTCTTAATCAGGTCATAGACGGTTAATTTGGAAACCTTCAGTAACTTTGCCACTTCTTCAGGTGTATAGGAGACTTCCTGCATCGATGATTCCCTCCATATTTGTGAACACATTATGATTATATCAAATAATCGATTGTTACACATGGACATGATTAGTATAATCTAGTTATATTTAGATATATCTAGTGTGGAGTGGGGGGGTTGTTTTAAATGAAATGGTATTCTCGTGTCACACCCATGTTGGTCATGCTTGTACTCCTAATAAGCGCTATTGTGGGGTGTAGTTCTTCAAATAACCACCAGGGCAATCACTCCAATTCATCCGCCCCCACTGAGTTGTATGTATTGGCAGCCGCGAGCCTTGCTGATGCCATGAAAGAATTGACACCGATCTACGAATCTTCCCATCCTGGCCAAAAGCTCGTGATAAGCTACGGTTCGTCAGGAACTCTCCAGCAGCAGATTGAACAAGGAGCGCCTGCTGATCTGTTCGTATCTGCGGCATCGAAGCAGATGAAGGCTCTGGTGGAGAAAGATTTCATTGACGCACAGAACACCATGGATTTATTAAAGAATCAACTGGTTCTCGTTGTCCCCAAAAATACCGAAACACCGTTTAAAGGCTTTGAAGATCTGCAAAATCCTGCTGTCAAAAAAGTGGCAATCGGCCATCCGGAATCTGTTCCAGCAGGCACCTATGCAAAAGAAACGCTTGCGAACTTAAACGTTTGGGATCCATTGCAGTCGAAATTTGTGTTTGCCAAAGATGTCCGGCAAGTGCTTTCGTACGTAGAAACCGGTAACGTCGATGCTGGAATCGTATACAAGACGGATGCAGCTTCATCCGATAAAGTGACCATTGCCGCAACCGCTGATGAAAAAAGTCATTCACCGATTGTTTATCCGATGGGCGTCACGAAGAATTCCAAACATCCGAATGAAGCCCAAATCCTCTACAAGTGGTTGCATGGATCGGAGGCAGCTTCCGTGTTTGCCAAGTATGGATTTGATCCGGTAGGGAAGCAATAATGGATTTTTGGTCACCGATTCAAATATCGATAAAAGTCACACTTATCGCTAGTATGGTGGCTTTTCTTCCCGCCATCATCGCTGCTTGGTGGATGGCGAATCGTACATATAAAGGAAAAATGATTGTGGAAACATTTCTAATGCTTCCTCTTGTACTTCCTCCTACGGTTGTCGGTTTTGGACTTTTGGTTTTATTCGGCAACCAGAGTTGGCTTGGCAAAGGGATTGAATGGCTGTTTCAACAGCCCATTGTGTTTACCTGGTGGGCAGCCGTCATCGCTGCAAGTGTAGTAGCCTTTCCCTTGATATACCAGACATTAAAAACGGGGTTTGAATCGGTCGATAAGGAATTAGAGGATGCTGCGAGGTCAATGGGGGCAAACGAATGGCAGGTATTCCGGTATGTCACCTTGCCGCTTTCATGGAGATTTACCCTATCAGGATATATGCTAGGCTTCACACGCGGCCTTGGTGAATTCGGTGCGACCTTAATGTTCGCAGGGGATATTCCGGGGGAAACAGAAACCATTCCTACTGCCATCTTCATGGCTGCGGAATCAGGCAATATGACTCTTGCTTCTTATTGGGTAGTCTCGATCGTGGTGTTATCCTTTATTTTGATGAGCGTCATACACAAGATTCGTGGTACATAATTAGCACTTTCAATCAAATCATCAATTTTATTAAAAAGGCGGTTTCCTTTTACACTCGGGAAACCGCTTTCGCTGTTTTGATAACTCAACTGGATTAAACTTTCCTGCTCGTTCTTCCAATGAAACAGGTACAACTGTTCCTAGTCAATCTCCCAAACCGGTTTGATCTTCTGTGACAAAGGTTTGACTCGCTGGGAGGACAACCTATTTTGGAATTTTTTCGGGGTGTAAGGGAACCATTTATCATATATGCTAACTCCTGTTCAAAGGATGATCGTGGTGTCTCTCGCAGTTCTAGCCTTGGTTGCCTGCTTTGTGATGATTGTTTTCGCGATTATCCCCAAAGGGTTCACTCTTACTGAGATGTTCTTTTTGTACTTCCTTATCGGCATATTTACGATTACCCTATTCACCATACTGGATGTGAATTTGCACTGGGTTCCGCTAACTCGAAATATAGAGGGATCTTTTGCCATGTATATTTGTCGCTTTATCGTGATACCTTTTGAAATTCTAATGTCTGTATGCGTACTCCATTCGCATTTGAAAACCAGATGGCGATGGGGATTATCAGCGGCAATCTTATTGTTATTGTGCGTGGAAGATAGGATCTACTTGTGGTTCGGTCTTATCGTGTTCCGTAGATGGAATGAATTCTATTCCGCTCTCATGTACGGGGGATTTATGGTCTTTATATGGGGGATCGCCCGTTGGTTTGTTGGTCTAGGCAGAGGGGGATTCAAAAATACATGAATGTAATTCGTTATGACGATCATTTTAATGCGAACGAGTGGTTTATCGTCATTTCCCTCTTCGTTGGTACCTTATTGGTGTTATTACTGCCAGCACGTTTTACCATAAAGACTACCAGTCTTTACCTCATGTTCGGCGTGTTTTTTGGTTTCTTTTTCGATCACACCTTAAGTGTGTTTCCAGTTAGTTTTTATGTGATAAATGATAGCTCCACCTTTGAAGTGATGGATTTTTTATCGCATGTGATGTACGCCCCATATAGCTATCTTTTCTTTTATCTGTATGACTTCTTTCATATCAAGCTACGTTTTTCACCGATGTACATCTTGGTTTGGGCGTTAGTGAGCGTCGGGTTTGAACGATTTGCTGTGTACTTAGGGGTCTTTCACTATCAACATGGGTACAAAATTTATTATTCTTTCGTGATTTATTTATTAGTGAAAAGTTCTTGGGTCACTTTTTACAGGATGATTCAGTCATACGGAGAAAAACAATTTTAGATGTACGATGGTTAAAACCTGTCTAAAGTATGACGTTTCCGTCTTTAGATGAGAAACCTGCGCTTTCAAGTAATCCCCCTTTCTCCCTCAATGCTGGAAAACTTGGACCAGGGCGTCCTATGAAAGGATTAGAGGCGACGTTTTTCCCCCTTTGATCTTCCCGTGTTTTACCATCCCGCTGTTTCTTTTCCCAATCTTTAAAATTGACTGGCATTCCGTATTCCCAAGAGCCTCAGCAACGGATTGATAACCAGCTCCCCTTCACAAATACATCTAACCGACTTTTGCTTTTGTTCTCCCCTGTATTTTACAAATTGCAGTCCTTTTTCGCCAAAGAAGATCCCCTCTAAGAATCAGTGTACAACCAAGAATGTTATTTTGAATAATGGGCGGAATAATCATAAAGGTTGAACGAACAACAGGCAGGACACGACTCGTTTAATGTCGAATCTTGAAAACATTTGTAGAATATAATGGAAAGTTGGATTGATGATGCCTCGTTCACCTCGCTCTTTAGTCATAACCATGTCTATAACCGCTGTCGTTCTTCTTGTCGGGTATGCTTATCTATTCACCTTCCCCGGACACAGTATCATGTGGGAACTCCCCCGTTTCCACTTTTACGTCATTACTCCTACACTGTTTGCGCTGGCCATCAGCGCCATTGCCGTTGGCTGGACGGGGATCCGACTTCGGGATATGAATGTGCTCATGCTGGCATTAGCGATCTTATCTCTAAATGGATTCTTTCTCATTCACGGGCTTTCGACCCCTGGGTTCATTATTGCTGACCAACACCACTTGGCAGGTGTTGCCTCACAAATCGCGATGACAACGTGTGCAGTCTGGATATTTCTCTCGACCCTTCCCTCGGATCACTCTTTTATCCGCTATGTGTCGAAGCATAGGAGGAGTATTGTCGTCGGTTGGTTAGCCATTATTATCCTGATGAATATCGCGGCTCTTGTCTATCCCAGCATTTCCGACTTCATTCCCATCGATTTAACTCCATTGAATTATCTGATGGCGTACTTCACCATCTTCTTGTATCTTTGGGCCGCCAAGAGATATTTTCTGCAATTTCGGTTAGTCAAATTTCCTTTGCATGCGGCTATCGTATTTGGTTCCGTTCTGCTTTCCATCACAGAAGCTGTCATGGTCACCACAATGATGTGGACATTGGCCTGGTGGTTTTATCATGCAATCCTCGCTGTGTCGGCCCTGTTGCTGTTATATGGGATCATCGCCCAGTATCAGTCGAACATAGCCATTACTCAAAAATTCCATCAAGCGAATAGGTATCAATCTTTTGATCAACTTCGCATTAGCATCTCCAGCAGCATGCAAAATCTAATTGTTGCCACGGAAACCAAAGATGAATATACAGCAGGTCATAATTTCCGTGTAGCCATGTACGGATTGCAACTGGCCCAAGCCATGAATCTGGATACAGAACTCTTGCGGGCACTAGCTCGGGGCGGTCTTATTCACGATGTTGGGAAAATACAGGTTCCAAATGAGATCCTGAATAAACCAGGAAAGTTAACGACGGACGAGAGAATCGTGATCGAGCAACATCCCGTCATCGGTTACGAAATGTGCAAATATATTGGATTTATGACCGAAGAACTGTCCGTTATCCGGCATCATCACGAAAAATGGGACGGGACCGGATATCCAGATAAGCTGAAAGGCACAGAGATTTCTCTACTTGCAAGAATCCTTGCGATTGCGGACGTATACGATGCGCTGACCTCGCGAAGATCATATCGCGAGCCCTGGCCGCATGAACGCGCGTTGCAAGTAATTGTCGAGGGAAGCGGCACCCATTTTGATCCCGACTGCGTCTCCGCCTTTGTGCGACTCTGTAATAGAGGCAAATTGGTTGTTCCGCAGGTACTGTCACCCTCTCCAACTCGTTTCTAACCGCCATGTAATAAGAAAACTCGCCAACACTGCGGCGAGTTTTCTTATTTAACTTTTGAGCACCTACACGTTGGTACATTTTGGGCAGGTGTATCTATTCAATTGTGTTTTTCATTGCTTTGTACATATTCGCTACGTGTTCATCGACTTCATCTCGCGACATGCGTAAGCGAGCCACAGAAGTGCCATAGCCAATTTCCTGTTTGCCCTCTGCCAATCCTTTGAAAATGCCATCTGCGAAAGCATCTAATGGTTCTCCATGTGTATGCAGCCCCGCTCCGCCTAAATCTGTATTCACTGCCGGAGGAGCCACTTCGATTATTTCTACAGACGTGTCAGAAAGTTGGTGTCTTAGACTCATCGTAAACGAATGAAGAGCCGCTTTCGTCGCTGAATAGATCGGAGCAATTGCTAATGGTGTAAAAGCTAACCCAGATGTCACGTTAATGATCGTCGCCGTTTCTTTTGTTGCAAAAAACGGAGCGAACAGCATAGAGAGATGGAACGGTGCTTCAATGTTCGTTATGATTTCTTGATTGAAATAACTCCAATTGTTCTTCGCATCTGCTTTTAACACGTTAAAACGTTGTTGGATCCCTGCATTGTTAACTAATACATTCACGTCTGGGTAGTTCGCTGTTACCCAATCAAACAATGCCGTACGCTCGGATTCTATATTCAAATCACTTACATGAGTAATAAGACTTGGGAGTTTTTCTTTCGCATTTTGAAGTGCATTTTCACGCCGTCCAGTAACTATGACGTTATTTCCAGCTTTTATAAACCGTTCGGCAAATGCTAATCCGATCCCGGTGCTTCCGCCTGTAATAAGGATTGTATTCCCAGAAAGTTTCATTACCGACCTTCTTCTCCTTTCTATTTTCGGTTTGTATAACGTGTAATCTTTACGTCGATCCCTTTTAAGGATTCCGTCATCAACGAAATTTCAGCCAGCACAGCTTGTTTGTGATTCTTCATCATTTCAAGTCGGAGATCAATGGTGCTATCTCCTTCTACTACCCAATCGATATATTGCTTAATACTACTTATCGGCATATGCGTGTTTTTTAAACAAATAACGGTTTCCAGGAGTGCAATTTGAGCTTCTGAAAATAACCGCCTCCCAGCCTCATCACGCTCGATTAAAGGTAGCAATCCTTTTTTTTCATAATAACGTATCGTTGATTCAGGAATATTGAATTTGGCTGAAGCTTCACCAATCGTACAATACTGCATTTGGAGACCTCCAAATTTTCTCTTACACTTTGTCGACAGGAATATGATACGACTTAAACCATGGTTTAAGTCAACAAAAAATACATTTTCGTCTGTCGAACCAAGAAAGGGGTATCCTGGGAAAGACGGACGTATTGTTGGTATGGCCATTCGTCACACGGGAAGAGACTTTGTCACAAAAAGGACTTTGCAAGTATCCTCTCGACTCTCGGCAGAACAAGCGGGGATTTTGCTAGAGAGGAATCTAGCTAATCTATCAGTTAGTGTTACCCGCCGCATCAGACAAAGGGTTGTCCAGTGAAAATAATGTTCTAGACTGAAAGACTTGATCTAACGGGGTTTATGAGCATTGAAAATCGCCAGACTTCGAAAAATAAGTATTAGACTGACTATAAAAATGAAGCAGCGGCGGACCAAGACTTGAAAATAAAGTCTTAGACTACCGCTGCCTTTGTTCAACTAACGAACCCGTTAGCGGAACAATTCGAAGTTCACCCCTTGCGCGGACGAACCCCTGACCTCACCGCTGCCAGCGATGCATTCGGACACGTTTGTCTATTTCATTCCCTCAAAGATAATAGATTTAAGAGATACCCAAATTTATAAAAAGTCCTGCATTCTCCTTAACCCACTCTGCGAAAGTATACGGCTTGTGTCCTGTTACTTCCTCAACTGTCGGCAAAACCGTATAAGCAGATTTAGGCGGATTAAGGTGCCAACTAATCACGTAATCAATTGCATCCTCCTGAACACCCATTCTTCTCATCTGTTCACGTTCTTCTTCTTCAGAGCTCTCAATAAATTGAATTTCACGTCCGATACCCTCACTAATTATCCGGACTTTATCTTGAACGGACAAACTCTCAGGACCCGTTAGTGTATATATTTTACCTGCATGACCTTCCTCAGTTAGTGCAACCGCTGCGACCCGTCCAATATCCGCTTCATGAACAGAAGCAATTCGTGATCCTCCAAACAGATCTCGAACAACCCCCTCAGAGCGTATTGAGTTCGCCCATTTTCGTGCATTTGCCATAAATTCAAAGGCTTGAAGNGTGCATTTGCCATAAATTCAAAGGCTTGAAGTTGAGTCCACTCCAGACCACTTGCCTCAACTGCCATCTCAAAAGGGCCTTTCTCACCATTCCATAAAATGGTAACCCTGCGCACCCCAGCCTTCTCAGCAAGTTCAACGATTTCTGGACCCGTTTGTAACGGGGTATATTCAGCGCCTGTTGTAATTAAATGCATGCCGCTTATGCCAACCAACGCAGAAATTAGCGTACTTGGATCACTTAAATCTCCCGCGACAACCTCTACATCATTAGGAAGATTGGCTTGCAGCGGATTACGTGTCAATGCACGTACCTTTTGTCCCTTTTGAATAAGTTGGTCCACGACGTGTCGCCCTACGGTTCCCGTTGCCCCTGTAACTAATATAGTCACTCGTTTTCCTCCTCCCGTTTTTGTACCATCTGATTGATTTTTTCGGCCAAATTGAACTTCGCTTCGGTTAATGCAGCTATTTGTTGGTTGAGCTCATGCATTTTCGACTGATACATAATCAGTAATTCCTCACAATAGACGTCCTTATCTTTATGCTCCTGATGCTCAGGATATTTGCAGAAGATGATGTCTCGAATTTGTTCCGTTGTCAGCCCTAAACCTAGATAAAGTTGAATTGTGTTTATGGAATCGATCACCTTTTCGTCATATTCCCTGTAATTATTTTCTTGACGAGATGCTTTGATCAATCCTTTCTCCTCATAATAGCGAATCGATCGGGCGCTAACGCCGGTTATTTTTCTTACCTTTCCTATCTTCAAAACGATCACCTCACAGATTTGGAGCACTAAATTTATTATAAAGTTTCACATTAGTGTAAAGGTCAAGAAAGAAGGTTAAATAAAAAATAGCCACCTCAGGGGATGGCCCTTAGTCTAGACATAACAGACTGGATTGTGTTCCGCACGAAATATTTGCTGCGTTAAACTGCCCGCTAGCTTACGCAACAGCTACCAGTCAAGAACTTTATTTTCACGGTCTAACACTTTATTTTCTCAGTCTACAACTTTATTTTCATGTGACAAGGGTGTCGTTCAAGTAGTTTTTTCTACACGAATGACACTCTCTTTGCTTGATTTTATCGGTTATTCCCCCTACAACCTGGGGTCAAATTCTTTTTCCCTGGCCACTTCAAATAAAAGATTTGCTACCGTTGCCTTATACTCCTCATGCTCGGGCGAAATCTCATGAAAGGGAATCGCCAGCATGCGGTTTCCAAGTCGATATTCATTCATCGAGGTCCGCAGCTTTTGATGGATGTTTTTCTGCTTCATCAGCTTCCGGTACTTGTGCGAGAAACGATAGTCATAGCCGTAGACGAGCGTTAAATAATCCGGATTGCGAACCTTCAAGTAAGGAACCGTTTTGCCGTCCAAGATCTCCGGCTTGATCACGACGCCTTCCATATGATTTTCAAGCGTTAACCGTGCGAAGAATTGCTCCGCCTTTTCGTAATGGTCAACTTCGGATAAGTCGATCAGGAGGAAGTCATCATCAGATAGGAAGCTGTACATCTCCGAGGTTTTCCAATCGGGTATCTGCTCTTTCCCATGGTCATAGACCACCTTCAACAGCGCGAACGGCTTGTATGCAAGCTCCCCCTCATCCGCATAGAGCTCAAGCTGTTTTTGATAGGTTTGATAGGCCCTCACCTGATCGTCTACAGACACATGCGCCTCCAACAGCTCATAGACATGCTTATAGTTTTGATACACGCTGGATCCGTATTTTTCACTCAGCGCGGCTTTCGCTGTGTGGTACTGGTCTTGTTCAAACCCGCTTGCCTTATATTGATCCACCAGCGTGTGCCATGCTTGTTCGAACCCATTCTGCTGCACAAAGGCCAATTCGCTTTCCAAGGCTTTCTCGATGGGGGTAAACTGCTTTTCAATCAACCCTGCCCCCATCGCTCTCCACGGAAGCAGCTCTCCATCCAAAAGCAGCATGGCTATTTTGTTCTGCTCCATGTACCCGCCGAACTTATCAAGCAACGAATGGTAAATCTCCTTCAAATCAATCTGCTTGATTTTGTACCCGTTGCGGCTGACCGCAAAGCACTGTTCAAGCTCCTTATGCAGATAGATGTTGCATCTGGAGCCCATGTATTTCGGCTGCAGCACAACCTGTCGGATCCCTCGTTTTGCAAAATAGTCCAAACCGCTACGCAGCGACTCGAGCTCTTGCCTGGCATCATCCTTATCGGCCGGAGCCATCGTACCCGAGATAAAATTGACTTTATTTTGCGAGCAATAATGCAGCCTGCGCAGTTCATCATCCCCCAGATCCTGAATCGCAACGCCTCGTTCTGCATGGAACAACGTTGGCAATTCGTCCGTCATCACGGCGTTTGCTGACTTCTGTGATTTGAAAAACGGCTTATGTGAAAAGCTCACCGAAGTCAGCTGATTGCCATGGACGCTTCCGGTATCGAGATGGATTTTGTTTTTGATGCGGAACGCTTGCTTGGCGGCGATATGCCCGAAGACGTGATACGGATGATTGTTCACCGCTTCCTGTGCCAGGAAGGCTAGCCGCTCCTCCAGCTTCTCACTGCGATCAAGACGGAAATTTCGTTGATGGCGGACCGAATTGATGTCCAGCTTGCCCATGTATTTTTTTCTGCATGGCGCGTGAGTCACGATGAACGATGGACCCTTTGCTCCAATCATTTTGAAAAACGGCTTCGATAGCGTATATAAGTGGTTAAACTTCCGCAGCAGCTCTGCATCGTTTTTCAGGACTTGGGTGGAATCGAAAAAGGAGTGGAGAAGCGCTTGCTCGACGCCCTTTATTTCCCCTTTCAAATACTTGTAGACAAAATGCTCATGATTGCCCGTGACGAACAGGAAGTGCTCCTGATTATTATAGAGGAATTCTACCGTCTCTCTCGTGTTCTTCCCCTTGTCGATCCAGTCGCCCGCCAAGATGATCCTGGTATTTTGCACTTTATCGGTGGCAACCAGCTTATTGCCGTCTATCTGATAGCCATAGCTGAGCAAAAGCCCTTTCAACTCCTGGATGCATTCATGGACATCGCCGATGATGATATACCTTTGATCCTGGGGAAGAATCGTGGACAGGTAATCATGGACATCCTCGATGACCACGTTGTAATCAGGATTGGCTTTCTTCTCTGTCGGTGAGTAAAAGTTTTTGTAACGCACCCGGTGAATGTTTGCATAGCCTTCACGGGACAACGTGCCGAGAACGTCCTTTTTTAATCGATTGATGTGTTTGCTAATCAGTTTTTTGGAACGTTCCGACGCGTAATAATCTTCGCGGTTGCGATAATCAAACAGAATTACTTCCACGTTGTAGTTATTTTCATGGGCGATGGCCCGAATCTTAGCCCGAAACTCTTCGGATAACCCGGTAGTATCGAGTACGACGAACTCCGCATTGATCGGATAGGATGTGGCCATTTTCAGCTTTTCATAGAGAAGATGGAAAGCCTGCTCGCTCGCTTCCAGCATGACCTGATCATATTTATCGTACTCAAATCCAAGAACCTCCTGGCGAATCTGATCAGAGGAAATATATTGGATGTTTGCTTGGAACTGTTGCGACTCAAAGGCAAAACGCAAGCCGGGTATCAACACTTCCTTGGCAAACGTGGTTTTGCCGCATTCCGTCGATCCGACCATCATGAGAATCGTATGAACCTTTGTCTGGAGCTCCACTGTCAGGCCCCCCTTTTCTTAAGAATGACTCCTTGCGTTGTTCGGATGTTGTTTACTCCGTCACCCATGTAAACGAACTCATAATGCAGATCCGTCCCGCTGATAACATCCAGCAACCACTTCTGAAATGCTTCTTGCCCCATCTCCCACTTGTGGTCGTCATGCCGGAATCCGCTCAGTTCATAGTACGGATTGAAGTCAGCGTTCGGTGTCGTAATGAGAAAATAGTCGAAATCGATATTCTTGCAAACCAGCTGAATCAGCATGGCGGCCTCTTCCTGGCTCATGTGCTCAATGACTTCCGTCAGAATAATATCGACCAACTCTCCGTTATACACCTCTAAAAAGTGTTCAATCGAACCAAAGGTTACTATGTTTTCAAGCTCTTTCGCCGTTGCTTTGCGATTAACGGATGCCAACGCTTCTTCATTGATATCAATCGCATAATAGCTTCCCTCTATCTTGGCCGCGAAAGGAATCGCGTAAAAGCCTTCCCCGCAGCCAATATCAAGGATCGATTTGTTAAAGGGCAGTGCACTGCCGATATAGTTCCTTCTCTGCAGCGCGGTATTGCCAAACGCAAACTGGATGTCGTATCGGCCGCTCTTTTCGATCTCCGCTTTATATTTGGCAAAACGATCCCTGGAAGACAGGAGGTTTCGCACAAACAGGCTGCGGATATAGAAAGGGGCATCGATCACATTGATGCTCTTCACGTATTTATCCAGGATGTTATCCGAAATATCGATGTATTCATTGCCAAATGTGGACAGAAACAGGCACAGAACACTCGTTACATGCAGCAGCTGATAGAGACTTTTCCGCGTGGTCACAGTGAGCGAGTAACTTTTATGCGCATGATGCTTGATCTCAAAGGAAAAATCCTTCATGTGCCGGGCGAATATATCAATGTAACGTACCAACTCGATATGAATCATGTTGATGAAAAAGCTATGCTCATAGCCCTCTACGTCCCGCTCATCCTGCGCTTTCAGCGGCGCAGAAAAGAATTCGTTGATTGCGTTCAACGGAAACAGCGGCGTGTTATATCGTGACACATTCAAATATTCGAAGTTTTCCTGTTGAACCTGCTTGTAGGAAATCTCATTGTCTGCATCCTTGAAATACACATTGTAGGTGGAGCTATCCGTATACCAGCCATAAGCGATTCCTTTGCGAATCGACCGGAGGATCATGCCGGAATTCGGATTCTTCTTGATCAGAAAAGAAAGAGTTGGGTTTGTTGATTTCAGTTGCACAATAGCCATTTGCTACCCCCATACTTCTTGCAAAGCGGAGCGGAACAAGGCATCAAGCTGTTGATCCTGACCGCCTTCCGCAAGCTTCAATGATGTTGATATACCTTGAAAATATTCGATCCTCTCCTCTAAATAATCGTGGATCGGCGTGACTCTTGGCTCATAGTCCAGCTCTTCTCCCGCCTTCTTTCGCGTCAGGAGACGTTGGATGGCTTCTCGCAGCTCACGATCCGCAGGCAGCAGCTTTTCTACCAGAAGGTCAAATTCCATCGGCGGCATCGTGTTGAACTTCTCGATCCAGCCGCACGCCAGTATAGGGCGGAGTACATAAAAGTACTTTTTGAGCTTTACCTGCTCGCCTTGCAGATAGTCGCGAAAGTTCCCTTTTGCCATACTGAGATAGTGGTACATGCAAGACTTGGGCGAAAAAGTCAGCGGAGATAAGCTGCGCATCTGCTTCGCCACCGAATATTTTTCGTAATATTGAATCGGAGAGCGCAGCCACTCCTGGATCGGCGGATTGGATTTCCGGAACAAATACAGGGCTTTGCGCAAATCCCATCCGTTGACGTCAAGCATGTTGTTGATCGGCCTCTCGATCACGTCTCTTTTTTCAAAGATGGAAACGTACCATTCCACTGGCCGAATGTAGAGAAAGCGAACGTCATAATCGCTATCTTTGGAAGGAAACCCCCATGCCCGGCTTCCTGATTCGCAGGCATACAGGATGCGGACATTTTCCTCTTGTTCGATCTTTTGAAGCTCTTGCAGGATGAGTTGTTTGTAGTCAGACATGGTGGTTTCTCCTTTCCTTCCTTTACTCGATAGATTCAACCCGCTCTATCATGGTTGAATATCCTTGTACCGTTTGTGCAATATACGAGAGCACGGTGTCGCTCCATCCATAGATATAAAATGTATTCTTGTCCTGCGGCGGCACCATCGCACTGCGATACGGGGCGATATCGACGATAAACGCCTTCACATCCGGGTTCACTTTCTCGCGGTATTTGCGCAATTCCGCATAGAACGGGCTGCCGCTGTTTTGCTGCTCGTCAGTAATGATGATGATCTGGTCGACCCGCTTCTTTGCCCATGTCAGCTTCCTCACAGGCGCTCCCGTATCGGTCCCGCCATGTGCGCGAATGCGTTCTGCCTGACTTAGAATGCTGTCATGGCGTGATGGCTTGGCATCCACCACTTCCGTATCAAACAGCCAGAACAAGGAATTTCCTTGTGTTTTCTTATACAGCGCAAGCGCGAACACCGAACCGATTTGCAGATACTCCCCGTCCATCGAGCCCGAGATATCCAGGAAAATCGCTGTATGGTCGCCCAGCTCAGGCAGATTGTCAAACGTCAGCTCTACTGCTTCCCGCAGCGCATCGCGCAATTCAGGATGCTCGACCTGCTGGAACGCTTTCGCAAAACGGAAGGGCAATATTTTTGCTTTTTGCAGCGCTTGGCGGTCTGTCAGTCTGCTTACGGCATAATCGAGATTCTCCTTTTTCTCGAACACCCCAGCGCGATCCAGCGCTTGCAAGTGACGCAGCAGCGCAAAAGTCGGCATCTGGTGCAGCAACGCTTCCCAGATCGCTTTCGTCGGCTTGATGGTGCCTGTCACCGTTTCATAGGGAAGCTTGCCTGCATGAATCCAATGGATTTGTTCCTCTTCGGTCGTCGCCTGCTTCAATTTCTCCAAGGCTTCCACCTGCGGAATCAACGCCAGATTCGCCTCATACCCGCGCAAATAGCGGAATAATGCCTGCTGCTTGAGATCAGCCGGCTTCGGGTGAGCAGTAGCGATAGCATCTCCCAGGCTGTAACCGCGGCCACGGCCGTTATACTTGAGCGCCCAGTATTCAGATACGCCCGCCAAGAATCGGTTGATCTGCCGCTTAACGGCCCTTCCGCCTTCACCCCTTCCCATCCCTTTTAAAATGGTAAGGAAATCGGACAAGTCCGACGGGATTTTCACGACCTGGAGAAAGATCCTGGCAAACAAATCAGGCCGAAACAACGACAATACAGCAAGCCCAAACAACGGCTGCAGGCGCATAAACCCTTCATTGCGGGCAAACACGATCGCCTTTGCCATAAACTGCGGATTCTGCTCCGCCATTTCCATATGTAGCAGCTCCGCTTCCGCCAGCAATTGGTTTTGGTCCGCATAAAACGTGTTTCCCATCGTATTGGTCAACAGTGTTTGCAGGTATTGTTCTTCTATAGAACGCGTAAACGCCGGGTATCCGTCTTTGTTATAGGTGGTTGGTTTCGATGCTGAGAACAGCTTTCGTGCGAAACTCATCGCGTTCGCCTCCTTATGTATGGAAACCGGCGAGGAAAGGGGGAGAAGGATATTTGCAGGACTCGAACCTGCCGTAATGCCCAGTGATATTGACCGATTCAATTTATCGAAGTAACCCTCTCCGGCGCCTCGCCGGCAATCCTTTTCGCGGATCATTGAGGAAGAAATCCCTTGGATAGGTGCAAAGACCGCTCTACCAGCTGAGCTACACTGCGATTAACGCAGAGGTTGGATTCGAACCAACGACCAGTTCTTCCATAGCGAAGTAACCCATCCATGCGCCTCAAAGATCTGCCTTTATCATCGCTTATGAGAGAGAAACCGAACATGGCGAAAGTATTACGACAGAAGAAAAACTTTTCCATTTCCTCCATTTGCTCTCCCCCGTTACAATGTGAGGAGATGATTTGTACGTAGAAACGGGGAGAACCGATGGCCAGAGAAAGCTTTGACAAAGAAATTCAGTTCTTGCGTATGCTCGTGCTTACAAGCGGTGCTTACAGCCGTCAGCAATTTGCGGAACGTTTGGGCATATCCGTCCATACCTTCGATAAAACGATCAAGCGTCTCAAAGAGATCGTCCATACGGTTACGGAAGAGCTTCCCGAAAACCAGGGCAAAGAATTTGCGGATATGCTCCGCTTTAGCTACTATGAATCGTCCGATCCGATGCTGCTGTTCCTCTATCGGGCCAAGTCCTTGAAGGAATCGGAAAGCTACCGGCTTTCATTGATTTTGATTGCCCTTCAGGAGCAATCGTTGACCGCGGCGGAGCTGATGGATGTTTGCTCGAGCGGACTTCCTGAGGATTTCCCGCTCCCTGACGAGAAAACGATCCGCACTGACCTCAAGTACCTGGAGGAAGTCGGAGTGATTCGCAGAGAGACTGGCAGGCGGCCTTATCGCTATCGCATGAATAATGATCTTGTGACGCAGCTGTCAGAAGATGAATTGCTAGATCTGTATGACTTCGTTGACGTGATGGCAAACACTCAGGTTCCTTCCGTTCAAGGGTATCTGCTGCGGGATAGCCTGAAGAAAGCGCGCAAACAAAAAGAGGACGCCCAGCCGATTGCAGAGCCGTTCCTCTACAAGTATCACTATTACTCTCGCATACTGGATGAGGCGCACCTCTACACCTTATTCCAAGCAATTCGTGAGCGGCGGAAAATATGGTTTGTCTACTTTTCTCCCAAATCACGGACCCGGTATGCGTCCAAGAATACGAATCCCCTGTTTGAACGGGAAGCCGCAGGGAAACAGGAGCTGTTGCTCCCGTTGAAAGTCGTGTACGACCACCAATACGGGAGATGGTATGTGCTCGGCAACGTTCCTCGCTTGGGCATTGTGAAATACAGGGTGGAAGGCCTTACCCAAATCGAGGTGGGTGAAGCCGTTTCCGAAGAGGAGTTTGCGCGTAAGCTCCAGAAACTTGAGGAAAGCTTGCGTTACAGCTGGTTAGTTGACACGGGCAATCCGGTGAAAATCAAAGCGCGCTTCTACCATCCAGAGGGAGCGCAAACCAATTTCATCAAGGAACGCGTGCAGCTCCAAGGACAATGGGGAACGATTACCGAGGAAAACGAAAACTCGTTCATCTATGAGATCACGGTGAATGGCACAACCGAGATTAAGCCGTGGCTCCGCAGCTTTGGTTCCAGCTGCGAGGTGCTGGAACCCAGCTATTTGCGTCGGGAGTTTATCGCAGAGTGGAAGGAGATTCAATCCTACTATGAACCTGTTCGAGAAGATCTTTAATTATCAAGTGATCTCCCGCCTGGATGAATCGGGGACGTTTACGCTTACCTCCCAGGAACGCAGCTGGTTAAAAACGATGCTCGGCCATCCAGCCGCTGCCGACGCATTCCCGGCCGAAACGCTGGAAAAATTAGTGACACTTTTGGAGCAGGAAGAGACCATTGAATTTTCCGGGTTGATGGAAAAAGCAAAAAGCATGGAGAAGCAGGTGTATCACCCGCTCCTGCGCACACTCCGCCGCATTCTGGAAAAGAACCAGGGGATTCGCATCACCTATTGTAATAAAGATGGCAGGATCAACTGCGATCAATCAGGCTTTCCTTATAAGCTGGAATATTCGATGGTCAAAAAGGAATGGTATTTGCTTTGGTACCATCGCAGGCATCACCTCTACATGTCGACGAAGCTTCAGAATATCGAGTCTGTCCATGAGGAATCAGTACCTGCCACCCTTGCTGAAGAGCTAACGGCGAAAATCGAAGCGAGGCTGGAATCGCGAAAAGAGCATGCGGTCATCGAGGTTGTCCGGATGTATAATCGAGAATTATCAAGAATCCTC
Organism: Brevibacillus migulae; assembly: GCF_004521915.1. GTDB lineage: Bacteria > Bacillota > Bacilli > Brevibacillales > Brevibacillaceae > Brevibacillus_F > Brevibacillus_F migulae. Next base: position 28,570 of record NZ_SDKD01000024.1, read on the forward strand.
TATGCTTTCTCCTGTTTTGAAAAAGAAGTAGCGTACCTGGATGAAAGCGATATTTACCGCATCAAAGTTACATATCTCGGTGACGAACGCGAGTATGTACTCTCCAAAATCCGGTTTCTCGGTAAACGGGTGCGGGTAATAGAAGGCGAGCAGCTTAAGCAGCGGATGTATGAGTCGACGGCAAAAGCTTTGGCTCGTTATGGGGTTGAGCAGGTGTAAGTGTGGTAAACCGATTTTGCAAAACCGCGGAGAGTTTCCCTAGGATAAGACAGCCGCATTCTATGACTTGAAAAATGAAGTCTTAGACTACGGCTGCTTTATTGAAGCTAACGATCCCCGGTAGCGTAACTGGCTATCCACATCAATGTGACTGTTCCTAAGCAAACGCTCATTTATCCAAATGTTGGAGGAATTCGAGTACACGCTGCAACAGCAGCGTCGTTGCGTTGGCGTCATATGACGGCAAACTGCTATCTGCAAAGAAGTGCTCATTTCCTGGGTACAAAAAGAGTTCGGCATGATCGGCTGTATCCACGAGCTCGCGTGCCGCCTCAATGTCGCCCTCATCAACGAAGTAGGGATCAGCGTCCATGCCGTGAATCTGCACCGGTAATTCCGCCGGCCAGGGAGATCCGAACATCGAGGTCGGAACGCAGGAGTAAAACAACAATGCACCACGAGCGCCTTTACGAGTCTGAGCGAGCTGCTGAGCCGCAACCACACCGAGCGAAAACCCCGCGTAGATGATCTCACGCGGAAGCTCACTGGCCACACGTATACCTCGCTCTGTTATCTCTTCGAAGCCGATCTCATTGACATAGGCCATACCATCCTCGATCGTAGTAAATAAATGACCGTCGAAAAGGTCAGGAACATGAACAGTGTGACCCGCCCCTCTGAGCTCGTCGGCGAAAGCATTAACACCCTTTGTTAGTCCCAATGAGTGGTGAAATAAAAGAATCTCTGCCATTTCTCTTCTCCTTTCAAGAACTAAAATGATGAAAATTGTTCCTCAATAGATTTTGCTTCCTTCCTGTCGTTTTCCTGCGCATTAACGTAGCAATAAAAAACGGCTGCCGAAGCAACCGTTATTACAGAAACGTACCCATTAACTCCATGAAGCACAAAGAAATCATCAAAAGACTCTCCGCTTCAACGCATCCCTTTCGTCAATAAATGAGGCTACATTTTTAAGCTGGATTTTTAATTGATTTTTATCAAAATCGTCCCCAAATACTGACTGCCGATGGGTTGCCTAGCCGAACCGTCGCGCTGTCGGGCATGAGCTCATTCGGACGGCGTGTCCGGGTACCACACGCCAAGCCACTGTTCGGCGCCGTAGTCCTCGAACCGCTCCACCTCGGTGAACCCCAGCTTCGCCGCGACGCGCATCGCGGCCTCGTTGGCGGTCTGGGTAGAGAGCACCACCGGCTCGCCGGGATGCGCATCGGCAAACCATCCGAGCGCCGCTGCGCACGCCTCGGTGGCGTACCCGCGTCCCCACGCCTGCGGCAGGAACATGTAGCCGAGCTCGGTCTCCCCGCCCTCTGGACGGATGTGACCCTTACGCTCCGGGTCGCGCCGATCGAGCGTGATCATGCCGATCATTGTTCCGTTGAGCTCGACCACGAAGAAGCCGAAGCGCTGCCCGGGCACCTCGGGCAGCACGCGCTCGAGCTCGTCACGCGGTCGGGAGCCGCCGACGTAGGTGCCCACCTCTGGTGAGGCGAATAGGTCGATCAGCGCCGCACGGTCCCTTGCCTCCGACTGGCGGAGTACCAGCCGCTCGGTCATGATCGGGGCAGGTGGCCAGGCGACGCCGTGTGCTGTGATCTCATCCGACATGGTGTAATCTCCCTTCTCTATTTAGTTCTGTTTGTCCATGTCTGATAACATATATCATTCATGTATTCCTCCTTGAGACCACCTCAGATAATTTACGTACCCTTTTGGCAGCTGGGTCAACCGCACAACTAAACTGGTACGTAGGTCAATCTGATCACCTGCTCGCCAATTCGATCGCTTGCCACGAGGCGCAGCGGCGGCCGCGGACCAGCGAAGAACGGCTTGCCGTTACCCAGCACGACTGGATGGAGATAAAGTCGATACTCATCAACGAGACCGAGCTCCGTTAGACTGTGCGCCAACTCCGGCCCGGCAACTTCAATCTCCCCTTCATGCTGAGCCTTCAGCCCACGTATGGCCGCTGCGAGGTCGCCCTCGATCAGAGAAGCGTTCGGACCGACGGACTTTAACGTCCTCGACACCACCCACTTCGGTTTGCTTTGCCACGCCGCTGCGTATTCTCGTTCCGGCGCATCCCATTCCAAATGGTCTCCGTCCCAATACCGCATGGTCTCGTACATAAGGCGCCCGTACACGATGCCCGCCAGGCCGCGCACGTCCTCAATGAAATGACGGAATAGCACGGGGGCGGGCTGAAATGCCATGTGGTCGACGAACCCGTCCAGAGACTGGTTCAATGCGAAAACGATCTTTGCCATGCCACTGACTCTCCTCCCTGGTTTTCTCGCACATTTATCATCAGGATTAAACGTTCCAGTTGCAGCCTCTTTTATACCTACATTTTATCTTCCAACAGTATGTCCGGTTTCTTATGGATTGCTAATGTGACCAGACCTGGCCCGACTGAATTGATTCTTTCGTTTCACAAGGGAAAACAATCCTGCCCTCTAGCCTAACGAAGCAGCCGTAGATATTCGCGGCAGCTGTTCGGTGAAAATAAAGCATTAGACTGGAGTCGTTGATCTAACGCGGTTTTGAATTGAAAAACCGTCGGCATTTGAAAAATAAGTTTTAGATTTGATCCGTTAAAGGAAACAGCGGCGGATCAAGACTAGAAAAAAAGTCTTAGACCTGCCGCTGTTGTCATTCAACTAACCTTCCCCAGAATTTTTGCAACCGCCGGCTCCCGACCCGATAATACTACCAACATGGACACACCACGCGCGGCGGTCAGGAGAGTTTCAGGCGCGAACTTCCTCCATTACTCTTTGCGTAGGAACGCTGTCCGTTAAGGCCTGCCGCTGAACCGCTCGAGCGCTTCCTCGGTAACCGGAGCGAAGAGGTTGACGAGGTTGCCGTCGGGGTCGCGAAACAGTGCAGAGCGGTTCCCCCATGGCATCGTGGTCGGTTCCTGTACCCACTCGTCGACAAGCGGCTTCAAGCGCGTATACTCGGCATCGACGTCGTGAACTCGAAACTCGATGATGACGGTGTGGTTGTCGGCCGCGCGCACGGAACCGGCGCCGAACAGTTGCACCGTCTGGGAGTGGCCGATCGCCAGGGTACACGATGGCAGAATGAACTCAGCGAAGACAGGGGCGGGGCGCTTCGCCAAAACACCTGTGACTTTTTCATAGAACACGACGAGTCGATCCAAGTCGTCAGTAATTATGCGTACAGAAGCGAAATTCATGAAACATCATCCTTTCGATAATAAAACGCTACGATACTGTATCGTAGCGTAACATATTGACCTGGAGAATACAAGTGACCGTACGACTAACAAAAATGACTCGAAAATGCTTCGTTGCCTCACTGAAGCACAATCAAGGAGTGCTGTAAATGGCAAGCCGAAATCCCCGGCGCCAAGGATGCTCTCATGGTATAATGTGAAGGAATTTTTATTAAGGCAACGAATCCAAGTCTAAGTACTTTTATGTTGGAGGGAAGATGGTGACTTCGTCTAAGAAATCTGAACCTGTGCCGTCGGCCAATTTGAATAGACGCGTCGAGCGTTCACGACATGCCATCCTGACCACTGCGTTTGAACTGCTCAGCGAAGGCGGTGTGGCTAGCTTTTCCGTCGACGAGGTGGCGCGTCGTTCCGGGGTCGCGAAGACGACCATCTACCGCCACTGGCCGACGCGTGAAGCGCTGGTGATCGATGCCTGTTCACGGATGATTGCCGAGCAGGAAACGCCCGACACCGGCTCGCTCGAAGGTGACGTCACGGCTATCCTGATGGAAATCGCGCACCTGCTACCGACGGCGAATTGGTCCTACGTCCTGCCGTCAATCGTCGACACAGCCGAGCGCAATCCGGAGTTCGCGGAAATCCACAGTCGGATTCAGCGCGGACACGCCGCCCCCCTGCGAGAGGTTCTACAGCGCGCGGTAGACAGAGGCGAGCTGTCGGCACACACCGACGTGTCAACTATCGTCGCAGCTCTGCTGGGGCCACTCTTCTACCGCCGCTGGTTCTCACGCGAACCGATCGACGACCAGTTCGTAAAGGCGATCATCAAACGTGCACTCGCTTCACTTTAGTACGAGGCCTATCACTGCTTGGCCGAACATCGATGGCGGACCAGCAACTATCTATTTTGCGCGCCCTAAGGCTTCGGCGTCCTGACGCAACGCGATCGAACCCTCGACCTGGAGAGCGAGGGTTCGAAAACAGATTAGATACATGAACGGTGTTTCTTTATATTTCAAGGCGTTCTTAGAGTCCAAATTCCTGCTCTAATTAGCGTTTGTTTTCGATGTTGGCAGTCCCATACCCGATCTGGTTGTAGTGTCGCATTGCAACCTGGGCGTTAGTTTACCGCTATTGTTAGTCTAATACTTTATTTCTCAGTCTTTTCTTTTAACAAGTATTTAGAGCCATCCTTTGTGGGATGGCCCTTACTTTGTAAATTATTTAACTTTGATGGAGACTTGGAAAAATCCGCAGTCGCCTGACTAAACCCAGACAAGCTTATCCGGGTTTCGTACGGCATACATTTTGGCAAGCTTTCCGCGTCGGAGTTGTAATAATATTGCGGCCAGAGTTTCGTCCTCCGAACGGAGTACTATACCGGTCTCACCGTTCAGAGGGACAGCCTCGAAGCGAAGTTTTCCCTGATAGGACCCAATACTCTTGAACCCGTCGAGCAGAGCTCGGGCCACGTGATCGCACGATTGCACCGGACGTTTGTACGCGGTTGCTTTTCCGCCTCCATCGGCAACGAGCATGACGTCTTCGGTCAACAGAGACATTACATGATCGACGTTACCTTGCTCGAGGGATGCGAGGAACTGGTTAACCCATTCCTGTTCGACCGCCTCGACCTCGACTGGCTCATCTTCGGATATTCCCATCTTACTTTTTGCCCGGCTCATTAATTTGCGGCAATTCGCCTCTTTCTTGCCCAGCAGTTCGGCTATTTCGGGATAATCGAACCCCAGCGCCTCACGCAGGACGAAAACTGTCCGTTCTGTCGGAGACAACCGCTCGAGCAGTACGAGCATAGCGTAAGACAGCAGATCGCGGCGGACGACCGTCGTCTCGAGCTGATCCGCATCCTGCGTCCGAATCGGTTCAGGGAGCCAGGGACCGACGTACATCTCCCTCTTCTTCCTCGCCGACTTTTGCAGATTGAGGCAGCGATTGGTTACCATCTTGCACAAATACGCTTTCGGCTCCTCCAAACGTTCGGGATGTACGTCACACGCCTTAACAAATACATCCTGCACCGCATCTTCCGCGTCTGCCGTGGAGCCAGTCAACTGATAAGCCAACGTGAACAAAAGCGCTCTATATTGATCATACAGTTCCTCCATCCGTCGTTTCACCTTCTCCGGGCTATTAGACATTAATATACTTGGTCCCTTTGTTTCTATCGGAGCCAGCTAGCAAAATCCCATCCCAGCTTTTTGACTTTCCACGCAAGCTTCCCCGTTATGATGATATCAACTCCCCATTTGCGTACCCACATCAACCCGCGATTTTGCCCAAGGCCGAAGCCGAAGGTATCCATAAACGATTTGTGAACCGGCGCGGAACGGCCCTCCAGATCAGCCATCACGATTTTTCCCAGTCTTAACGCCTGTGGCCCAGCTTCTTTGCACGTCATCTGATCTACCTTGCCGGTGCTCGGATCGACGATTCTCGCACAATCGCCAATGCTGTATAAGCCCGACATCCCTCGGACGCGATAACATTCATCCACCAGCACTTGACCTTCAGAGGTAAGCGGCAAGCCCATGCTGCAGAGGGCCGGATTCGGTATCAGACCAATCGTCCATATACATAGGCCAACCGGTAGACGATCACTATTGCTCAACGCCAACACTCCTGCTTGCTCCCTCATTGCCTTTCGATTGTGAAGCACGGTCACTCCACATTCCCTGAGCGACATCTCCAACTTTCGTCCAACTTTTTCCGGCCCTTCCGGAAACAGCCGCTCGTTAGCATTTAACAAATAGACGGAAGCTTCAGACGGATTCAGTCCTAGTGCCTCCGCTTCCTTCCGCATGGCGAGCACCAGCTCGGCGGACGTCTCGATGCCGCTGATGCCCGCCCCCGCAACCGCGATTGTCATTAGTCGCTTTCGTTCCTCAGGGTTTGTCTCGACGGTAGCCTTCCGCAGATTGGCACGCCAGCGCTCCCGGATGTCTGCCGCCGCTTCCGGGTCGGTCAAGGCGATCCCCCCCATATCGGGATCCGGTCGACGAACAATGCTTCCGACCGCAACTACTAAAAGGTCAAAATGAATTTGGGCCTCATTTCCTTGCGCATCCGTATATCGAATCCGTTTGGCCTTACTATCTACGGAAGTAACAGTACCTTGCAAGAATTCGACTCCTTTTGAACAATAACGCGACCAGGGAACCATAATCTCTTCCCCGCCTGCGGCCGGTCGGAACAACATCACTTTGCGTACATGACCGGGCTGCTTGTCGATCAGAACAAACCGAATACGATGTCCGTTCACCATGCCCCGGGTCTCTTCCTTTATTGCTTTGAGCGCCCCTAGCCCTGCATGGCCGCCTCCAATGATAATGCATGTCAAGTCGTTCATGTCCCTTCATCTCCTTACATTTTTCACACATATAACAACGTAAGGATCTGATTTGTGACAGTGTAACCGAGAGAAGACCGTTCAAAAGCATTTATTGAGTTGATCCCATCCATCAAACGGTGGAGTGGAGGGGTGCCTGGGACAAGTAATATTAGATAGACTTATCCTCTTGATTTCAATTCCACTAAGCTGCCCTTTAGCGTAGCACTTAAAGAAAGGTTATCCGAGCAACCGCTTTATTCCACTATAGATTCCTGTTCAACAAGCACTTTTAATACCGTTTTAACCATCCACAATTTCTTACTTCAGTTAATATTTTTGCGTTAAAGTAATAAACACCAAGCTAAATCCCAAAAAAAGACATAATGGAGAATACAAAACGGAATCCCATTTGGCAAATACGGTCCCTTTGTGCTTCTTAAAAAAACCAACCCAGCGAAAATCTCCGACGGCTCTAATAATGAAGACTAACGATAAAACCCAGCCCCCATAAGGAAACAACGACCCGGGGAAAAGCGATCTGTTCACAACTCCCCCAAGCTCGAATACGTACCAGCCAGATACTGCCAACGCTATTGCTACCAAGCCAGTTCCCACAATTGTCGGTCGAAACAATAGCTTCGCTCCCCTGCTCGGCAGCGCCGCTATAGTACCTTTCTTCCCGCCAGCCATCCAATATAAATGGACAACACTAAGAAAACTTAGAATAATTCCCACTATCCAAGTAATGATATGACTTAACATGTTATACCCCCTTTCATCCCTAGAAATAATAACGCAGTATTTGAAATTGGTTATTTTTTGTGTAAGTGACGATTTATGAAACCAATTTGTGACATAGGATGGACCCTTAAGTTAGACTCATCTGTTCGTTGCTTCAATGACAAAGGGAGCAGCTCACGACGATCTGCTCCCTGGTTGTTTGAACTACATTAAATCGTCTTGTTAAAAAAATTTAACAGTATTACAAATACTAACACAATTACTTTGAACGTGATTTCAATCCCTATAAACCTGCTTCCAGCTCGAAATTGAAGGTAAAAAAATTTCAAATCCGCAATCATCTGTTGCGTAACCTGAAACTTCAAATCTCTATGTTTGTCTCCAAAAACTCAAGATACTTTGGGTCGTCTTCCATAAAAATCTCAATACCGGCGCCCATGTAAGCCCGAGTTAACTCGTCAGCTGCCTTTTCAAAGTTATCCTGTTCGTAATATAACTGCCCCAGCCGAAGATGAATATACGGATTACCCAACCCCTTCGGACACTGTACGGCATTAAAAAAGCACTTGAAGGCCTTATCGTAATTCTTCATACGATAGTGGACATCCCCAATTGCTACATATATCCAGGTAGCGGCCTCCCATTCTTGATGATTTTCAGGCAATAAACGGAGGGCGGCAATATAATTTTGCTTGGCGGCATCAAGGTCGCCTGTCTTCACTAAATCATCGCCTTGTTTACATAGAGCCCTAATTGCGGAATAAGTCGAATCTGAGAGCTGCAACGCGATCTCTCCTGTTCTATTCGATTGGATAAATGAATTTTAGCCAATGTTCGTTTGGTAGCTTTCATCAAAAATGATGGCATCTGGTATTGCCGATAAATAGCCTATCGCCCCAATGATATGATCCGTAAATTCCTTTTTATGATCAGGTGAGAATACGAAGAGAATGCGCTCGGCACAGTCTTTGACCTCAGGCAGACAATCTCATATGAAAAGTTTACCAAATTTTTAAACCTATTCATAGATTGAAAGCCCGCTCTAGATTATCGCCATTAGCTAGGTTTCAGAGAATCATTCAAATAAATCTATTGACTTTAGATTTAAGAAAGGCATAGATGAGTGGGGTGGTAGCGACCTTTTCCTTTTGGAGATAACGAATGCTCATTTCCCGATCAAAATGTGGAGGAATGTTATAGTGCGTTTCTGTCCCTCCTGCTGTCTAGCCAATGAAGGTTATATTTGAGGGTATTCTCTACCCATTTATAGGATACAGCTAAAAAACTCTCTTCCCACAAAATGTATTTTACCTGATTGACAGATCGAATCGTCGCACTTATTATTTGTTGTACATACAAAATAGAAATTCATCAAGCCTGCCCCACGTGGAGGAAAGAAGATGACCGACCAAATGAAACCTGAAAAGGATGAAGATTTTTTGCAAAACTGCCTGTACTTTACCACAAACCGTCTGAGCCGGGCGATTACACGTATGGCCGACGAGGCGTTTGCCACCACAGGATTGACGCCCGCTTACGGGTATCTCATTCGTCTTGTGATTGGATCCCCAGGCATTACGCAAAAGGAGCTTTCAGAAAAGCTGTCCATTACTCCTTCGACGCTGACCCGTTTCGTCGACAAGCTTGAGACCAAGCAGCTCGTGGAGCGTAAAGTTCACGGAAAGACCGTTATGGTGTACCCGACCGAGAAAGGTGTAGAACTGGGACCAACACTTCGCCAAGCTTCCAAAAAGCTGAAGCAGAACTACGAGGAACTCCTTGGAAAAGAACTCAGCGACCAGTTGACTCAGTACTTGACTTCTTCAAGCAAGCAGCTGGAAAAATAACCAGCTTTATTTCCTTTTTTGTATTTTGTATGTACAAACAAAATTATAAATCGTGGGGTGTATGTATGGATTCTCCGAATGCACAAAATGGCCTCAAGCCCAAGTCTCGTATGTACTATGGATGGATCATTGTCCTGCTGACCTTTGTCACTCTTTTGGTATCTGCAGGGATTCGTTCGCTGCCAAGTATTTTGCTGGTACCCTTCCAGGATGAATTTGGTTGGAGCCGAGGAAGCATCTCCAGCGTTCTCTCCATGGGGATCTTTCTGTACGGCTTGGTTGGGCCTTTTTCCGCTGCTTTGCTCTTGCGCTTCGGCGTCCGCAAAGTCGTCGTCCTCTCTCTTGCCGTGCTAGCCCTCAGCTTGGCTGCTACTCCGTTTATGACCGCACTGTGGCAATTTCAGCTTCTTTGGGGTCTTGTCTCTGGTCTTGCTACTGGGATGATGGCCAACGTCCTGGGTGTGACCGTAAGCAATCTGTGGTTTGTCAAAAGCAAAGGGCTCGTCGTAGGCTTGTTGACTGCAAGTGCCGCTACCGGTCAATTGCTCTTTCTGCCTTTGATGGCGAAGCTGACAATGGACTTGGGTTGGAGATACGCGATTTTCGCGACTGTCGTTGCCCTGATCCTCGTCTTGGCAGCAGTCGCGATCTGGATGCGAAACCACCCATCAGATGTAGGCGCCGCTCCATATGGAACCGATGACGTCGTGCCGCCTGCACCATTTACTGGCAATATCTTTTTGGCTCCCCTGCAAAATCTGCGTTATGCCATGAAGAATTCGACCTTTTGGTTGCTCTCGGGAACCTTCTTCTTCTGCGGTTTTTCCACGAACGGCCTTATTGGCACTCATCTTATCGCCGCCTGTGGAGATGTTGGTCTAGCGGAAGTAACTGCTGCTGGCTTGCTCGCCATGATGGGATTATTCGATCTTGTCGGCACGACGGTCTCAGGCTGGCTGTCTGATCGCTTTGACAACCGTTGGCTCCTGTTCTGGTACTACGGACTGCGCGGTTTGTCCTTGCTGTTCCTGCCGTACGCCCTGGAAACTACGCCGATGATGCTCATCATCTTCTCTGTATTCTACGGTTTGGACTGGATCGCGACTGTACCGCCGACTGCCAAGCTGTCCAGCAAAATGTTTGGCAAAGAAAAGGCAGGAATGATCTTTGGCTGGATCGTCGTGGCCCACCAGATAGGGGCTTCTGCCGCGGCTTATGGTGCAGGTGTCATGCGTGACTGGCTCGGCACGTACACCCAAGCCTTTATGATTGCGGGCTTTGTCTGCTTCTTCGCTTCACTTATGGCGGTCAAAATCAAAAAGCATGCGGATGCCAAAATGGCTTCTGCCATTCAACCATAAGATTCCCACATACAAAAGGTGCCATTGCGAAATCGATTACGATGGCACCTTGTTTACTATTTAATCCTGCTGCACAAAAGCCAGTCACAGTACGATAATAAATTGTAAGATTGGCTCAGCTTATTGAACTCTCGATCCTGTTAGTGTATTCCCCAACGTTCTCGAAGTAAAAAATAATAAATCAACGGGCCTCTTAATTCTGTTTCTCTTTCAAAATTTAGTTTTCGAAGCAAGTTTATTGATCTGTCATTTTCTTGCTCGACAGTAGCTTCAATTATGTCTAGCCTCATATGTTTGAAGCCAAAATCGATTACAGGCTTCAATGCTTCTTGCATAATTCCTTTTCCCCAATATTCTCTTGCTAAATCAAATCCAATTTCAGCTCTAGATTGTTCACCTTGTACCCAGCAATGGAAGCCACAAGTTCCTATAAACTGAGCATCACTCTTGCTAAAAATCCCCCAGCGACAACCCGTATCTTCTATGTGGAATCTTATGATTTCTTCAGCTTCGTTTCTGTCTTTACATGGGCTTATATCCATAAATCTTGTTACATTCTCATCTGAAAAATGCCTAAAGACGGCTTCAGTGTCGTCTAAGGTAAGAATGGCAAGTTTCAACCTGTCTGTCTCCATTTCGGGAAATATAAGATTTGGATTGGACAATTCCTATGGCCTCCATAAGTAGATTTTGTCTTCAAAATAATACCACATATTGGAACTATCCTGCCCATTGGTTGAGCAACAAAAAGAGGAGCTGCGGTAGCGTCTGTTCTTAAAAAACGTACCAGTGAGTTACCTCTTTTCCATTTCCAAACGGATGGCCTGGATACCTTCGTCAATTAACGTCTGATCTTTTCGATCATTGCCTTCCAAAATTGTTGCAAGGTGGTCGGCGATTACGAAAAAGGAAACCTTTTTCAACCGCCGTTCGATATGGTCAACTTTTCTTGCTTCCATAACATGGCATGCAATGTCTTCACCGCAATCCTCAAAAATATATGTATATTCGTAGTCAGGATCGCTAATCTAAAGGTCGCCAAAATCGATAATCCCCGTCAGGTTGCGTTCTTTAGGATCAATTACATAATGATCCGGCGAAAGGTCAGCATGGATTAGCGCCGGCGAATAACTGAAATTGTCCAAGCTATCAAAGTACGTCTGGAAACGAAATGTGATGTAATGTTGCATGTCTTGCTCGAAAAAAGGAAAAATGATTTTTTTGGCTTGTTCGAACATGTCAGTATATTTCTTGCGAAGATCAACCTCAGGAACACCAAGTTCCCTTGCGATATCCACTGGAAAAGCGCTTAATTCATTAATAAATTTTGCGATCTGACAAGCAATCATTCTTTGCTCAATAACCGGAAGCGAAGGAAACGAATCTTCCCCCAATAGTTCACCTGGCAGCATTTTATAACCAACAAAGGGAAACCCATTATCTTGTTTGCCGACGTATTCAAAACGCGGTATCGCCAGCGTGATCCATTCTGCCAACTTCGGCATGATTTTGATTTCCTTTTCCAAATCATCCGCGGCTTCTTGTTTTTTCGGAAAGCGAAATACCCACTCTTCATTGACAAGCATGGCTATACTCATTCGTCCTTCACCAAGCATTTGCATGTATTGAATATCAAGGTCGGGAAAATTATTTCGAATGATGTCCTCCAATATCCTTTTCTGGATTTGCTCCATTTTTATCACCTCTTTTGCCATAAAATGCAGTAAGCCCCGCCCTGATTTTCTGGCGGGGTGATTAACTTAGTTCGATTTTCATCTTGGGGTGTCAAACGTGCTGTATCCCAGCCTCAATACTCCATTTATATTTTAGCTTTGGCTTTCAGTATATATTTGAAAGGTTACGCCGAATTTGTCAGTTACATCACCAAAACCTGGACTAAACGGGGTTTCTTCAAACGGCATATTAACTTGACCGTCTTGTCGTAAGGCTTCAAAGATACGTTTTGATTTTTCCACGTTGTTCGTTGAAATGCAAATGGTCACCTGTTTCCCCTTGGGAATAGACGAACCGCTTGGAGCATCCGAAAACATGAGTTCCGATTCACCAACTCGTAACTTTGCGTGTGCCACAAGATTCTTTACATCATCAGTGAGAGTATTAGGCATATCCGGCATATCCCCGTAAGTAATGATTGTGAGGACTTCGGCACCTACTGCTTGTTCATAAAACTGAATAGCTTCCCTTGCGTTGCCTTCCATATTGAAATAAGGGGTAATTTTTACTGACATCATTGATCAGCTCCTTTTTATCAATCTTAGCAAATGAGTATTGCATTGATTTCTTTTAGATTGCTGTCATGAATAACCCCATTATTACCCCGACAACGCCATCGATTTCTTGTATATTTTCATTCAACAAAACTGCCCATTGCTTCAATGGCGACCGGCTTCAGGCATGCCTCTTCTCCCCAGTTGCAAAAAAACTGCAAAAAACCGCCGTTATACACATCGGCTTCCAGCATCCATAAGGCGGCAATTTCTTGTTCCTGTGAGGTCAGCATGTTCCAGCCCGTAGCATTCTTTTTCTGAACAAAGGCTGCGGCAAAATCGAACCATATGTCACCGTTATCAATCTTACTCAAGTTTAACTCCTCCCAGATGTTGAAGCCTTTCCTGATCGGATTTGGATATTTGTCTGTTTCATTTGTTTTCGATGCGTAAGTTGAACATGCCTTCCCGGATATAGGCGTCGCCCTTACCGCAATCAGTAAGATAATATTCCGTACCGCTGTCCGTCTTTTTCTCCCCGATCGACTTGCAAAATTCGTAAAGCTTGGTAGGTTTCCCATAGACATCATGCGTATTGTCGTATATATGCTTAATCGTCTCTCCATCGAAAGACAAATTGTCGAAGATCGGTTCACCTTCGATCGTATATTTGACGATTTGGACTTCATCTCGGACCCTAGCCTTTACGTTTGCCACGAACTTCTCCCATACGTCCAAATTGCTTAGCTCGCCGTGGACGTTGACGATATCCCCGTTAGCCATCGCTTGTTTCGGATCGTACTTTAAGCCCCATATCAGGTTATGTAACTCCCGGGTTGATTCAGCAGTTATTTGGTATCCGGTGTCAGTATTTGAGACGTATGTATACATGCCGTGCTTGCCTTGAGCATCGAGCCACAAATGAATTTCCCACTGCTTTCCGTCATGCTCGATCACAACATCGTAATCCGGCTGATCCACATCGAGTATGCCTTGAATTTTGTTAGCAGACTGGATCGCCTTTACAAAGATACCAACCTGCCATTTTTCTGTAAAACTACCATAATGCGCAGCGTTGGTACTCCCGAAGCCGAGCGAACGGCTAACGATAACTTGATCATCCCGTCTCGCTTCCTCCAGGGATGAACGTGCTGAACTTTGCACTTCCGGAGCTGCTGTTCTTTGTGTATCCCCACAGCCTACAACACTTATTAGCATGAAGATTCCTAAAATAATCCTTGTTATTCGCATTAAACCGCCTCCACCTCCTTCGACGCTGTTATGAAGGTAAAGGTTACATTTGCTTATGGACAATTAAGCTGCTGATTTCTTCTGCCCAATGGCAACAATTAAAAAACGGCTGCCGAAGCAACCGCGTTGTTACACTATCGATTCCCGTTAGTTCGATTCATTCAGTAATCGCGCGCTGCATCGAACCAGCGTTGAGCCATCTCTTCTGTTATAGGCTGGCCAATCAGGTGATCAGACTGGCTGAGTTGCCGCACCGCTTCACCAAGATCTTCTCGTTCGGTGGTTTCAATGCCTTTGAGGGTATTGAAGCGTACGGTGAAAGCGGTAATGGCTGCCTCGGCATCGGCAAAGCTGCGAGCCTTGGCCAAGTTTGCCTGTGCAACGTTGTAAGCTTCGTTAGCCAGCTTGGCCAGACGTTTAGGCCATGACGAGAACGGCCGGCCAAACTCCGTCGCCCACCACCCAGGCTTTCGCAATTGGCTCACTGAAACATGGTCGGTCCACGGACGGATTTTATCCCGTGTTTTCACTTGCTGCTTTAGGCGCTTGCCCGCGATCTCATCCACATTATAAGCGATAAATCTGTCAAGCAACGGCCACGCATTCAAGGGCGGCAAGTCCCCCAGATCATGCATGAAGCGCAGCTCCAGATTTGTTAACCGGGCATGACGAGCCAACAAGTCAACGTCGCAGAAGTTTCCCCACAAACTCAGTGAGTTAAGGTTGGGGAACCGGTTTAGACACGCTAGCGAGATAGGCTGTCCCAGCGGTGTGTTCTGTAGCGTCAGGCTCTTCACCTGGTGCAATTCCCCCAGGTCGGGCAACAAGAAAGGAGTATCATTCTTGCGTCGGCTAGTACGCGGCGCTAGTGTGAGAGAAGATGGCATATCACCTGTGGCAGAGAAGCGTGATAGATCGCCGGACACACTCAGGCGGAAATCCCGCTTTGGAAGCTTCAGGCTCAGACGCCACCCGGACTGGTCCAACTCGATATGCAAGCCATGCAAATTGGACTGGCTAGCGTCCGCCACCGTATCTGCAGACAGAATTGGAGCCCACGTCATTTCTTCAATGGGACGTTTCTGCGCCCAGTCAAAGAAGCCTGCGTCACTGCCTGTATAGTGCAGATATCGCGGCCATGGCGAGCCCGCAGGCGTAGCAAAGGCATCGAATACAGTCCAATCGATGTGCGTGTCAGGCGCAACGTGAAGGTCTGCCTTCTTCCCTAATTGCGACGGTCCAATGGATAGACTGCCCACACCGGGCTGAATGACAAGAGTGTGACTGCCAGGACCTGTCAAGTCGATGGGATAACGACCAGCTTCTCTAACAGAACCAGCAGGAGGACGAGCTTGGTTATCATTTGGCATTTCTATCATCCTTTCTTCTTACCCATATCGAGTCATTTGGGCACGTGCACTACACTGTCAACAACAAGACGGTTACTTATGAAAAAACGACCCTCCTAAGGATCGTTAAGTCACTCTATCCGGTAAAGTTGCTTCAAATTAATTGGATTGGTGCCACTTACGGGGTCTCGAACCTGATTTCTTTTTTAGAAGTAGTCATTGTATAGTTCTTGCTGCTGTTCCTCCGCAATGGTCTGTAAGTCATATGCATTAATTCGAAATAACTGATAATCACCCATATCCGCTTTTTTGGCGGCGAGCTTACTTAGAAATTTCGGGGAGCCTTCGTTTTCTTCATCGTAAACCAACAAGATACCATCTGAATTGGATAACAAGAATTTGTCTTTCTCTCCAAGCTGCCAAACTCCCTGGTAAGGTGTTTGATAGACACTATTGATATAGTCGGCTTGCATCAGAATATTTCGGTAGTAATCCTGGGTTTCTTCTTTCCACTTTTCCTCTTGATTCAAAAACGGAGTAATGACTGCTAGCTTTAGATGTGGATACTCCTTTTTCAATTCCAGAACAGTTTCAGCTGCCCACATTTCTACCCCGAGTTGACCTGATATGATGACCCATTCCAAATCTTCCTCAAGAAATCTAACGAGTTCCCGCTTCAGTGCTTTCTTAATAATGGCTAACCCCGGGTTTTTTTCATTGAAAATGCCAAGCTCGTGAGCCTTGTATCCAGAAACAAATAAACGTTTTAACATGACGCCACCTCTATTTTAAAAGAAGCTCTAGCAGAATTCGGTTTCTTTTCACTCGCTGTCTCTCGTATTACGTCTCATATTTTTCTTATATTATCACAAATTTGAATGACTCAAGAAATGATAGCCACGATAAAAATTCCATAAAAAAAGCATGAGAATCCCGAAGGACAAGTCTCATGCCTTTTTGCTAAGCATCTTTATTCACCTGAAGCGAAGCTGTCAATCTCCGCAAGCGGGAGATGGTCGGTAAGGATGCGGCTGTAATGCGCCAGATGTACGATTCCACGCTCATTAATCAAAAATTCGGCCGGTATCCGATTGAAGTTCGAACCGTTCTCTGGTGTAAGGGGAAAGCCCGCAGCTGCCGCCTCTTCGGCAAACGATTTCGTGTTCGCATCTGCCATTGTCATCCGAACTTTCTCTTCCGACGTCTCGACACCGTACAAATCGTACAAGTCCGCCTGTGGGTCTGCTACGAGCGGGAACGGAGCGTTTTGCGCACCGACGTATGTCTGCATATTCGCTTCCGGCGATTCAAAGACGGTGATGACTTCCATACCTTGGCGTTGCCAATCCGGATATCGGCCGATAAACTGATGCACCCGCAAATTGCAAAGAGCACAGGCGGAGAAGCGCAAAAAAGCGAGCAGCACTTTGCGGCCGCGATAATTTTCAAGCGATACGAAATTGCCGTAGAGGTCGACGGTACGGAAGGATGGGGCAATCATGCCCGGCTGCATTTGGTGAGTCATCGGTGGATACCTCCTGTTATGGGAAAATGATTTACGTACCCACCTTACCAGAAAGAATGGCACCGCTTCTGTGACCTAGTCACCAACTAGCTCTTCTAATTTATTGCGGAGTGTGATCCGTATCCACCCCCGCCCCGTCTCCACCCACCCATGCCGCTGATAACGCTGCAGCACGCGGCTCACCACTTCACGGGCGGTGCCGATTTCGGAGGCAAGCTCATAATGCGTCATTCGAAGCAGCGGCTGCTGCACCGTCGTGGAACTCAGCAGTGCTTCTGCCAATCGCACGTCCAGTGACTTGGTCTGCCTCGCTTGAAGCTGTTCACCCATACGCATAATACCTTCGAGCAGACCACCGAACACGTTTCTTCGGATCGGTTCGTACTCCTGCACCCAACGGAGGAAGCTGAGTTTGGACACAAACAGCGCCTCGACCTCCGTCTCTGCCTCAATGACGGCGGGGTAGTCACGCCCACTCAGTCCGCTTAGCACAAAGAGAGCGCAAATTTCGCCGGGGATAAGTTTATTGACGACCCGCTCGCTCCCATCTTCCCCGATTTGGCTGATGCGGGCGTTGCCGCTCAGCAAAAACATGCCGTAGGAAGTGGCTTCCTCCCTTTGGAAAAGACGCGATTTGGCGGGGAATGTCCGCACTTCCGGTTGAGCTTCCGCCCACTCCCGGGGACAAACATCCCGCAGACACGGGAAAACTTCCAATAACCGTTTATTCGTGACGATTGAAGTCATGCTTCTTCCCATCCTTAAAAATTGGTTAGTGAGTTCGATTCCCCGTTTGTCAGACACTATGAAGGAATCAGCCGGTCCTGTGCGATAGGTGAGGACAGCACGATAAGCGTTGTTGAGTCGCCGAACGCGCCCAGCTCGTTGATCGCGCTCTCCAGTGTTTGCAGTGATTCGGTGACGAGCTTGACAAGAAAATTATACTGATGCCCGCTGATACGATGCAGCTCGACTACATCCCTCGCCTCCCGGCAGTAGTCCACGAATCGGTCGCATCCTTTTGTATAGAACAGCACAAAGGCAGAGATCGGCTTGTTAATTTTCTCAGGAACGACGATAGCACGATAGTGATCAATGATACCTTTTTCCTCGAGTCTCCGCACCCGCTCCGTGACCGCAGGCTGCGACAGTGAGACAATTTTGCTCAGATCCGTCATCGAAATGCGTCCTTGCTCCTGCAGCACGAGCAGAATTTGTTTGTCCAAATCGTCCATCAAGTGACCCCCCTTTATTTTTAAATATATCCTCTTAAAATAAAAGGATTTTAAAGCCGATTTTTGATCAATAACTTGAAACTATTATGTGATCGGATGGGATTATTATATAAAATTTATTCCAGGAAAAGAAATATCCAAAGGGGAGAGATAGATGATGTATTCCGAGTTGCTTCAACCTACCCGCATCGGCTCATGGCACTTACGTACACGAATCGCTATGGCGCCGATGACGCGTGGATTCGCGTGCGATGCTAAAGGGACGGTCGATGAGGCGGTCGTGGCTTACTATCAGCGGCGGGCTCATGACGGGATCGGCCTAATTATTACAGAGGGGATTACGCCATCGCCCAGAGGGAAAGGAACCTTCGGTGTGCCCGGCTTGTTTACCAAGGAACAAGCAAACGCATGGCGTAAAGTGACGGAAGCGGTGCATGAAGAGGGCGGCACAATCGTAGCGCAACTTTGGCACGTCGGCAGACTGACCCATCCGGATTTGACCGGCGGCCATGCGCCTCTGGCCCCTTCATCCCTCCGAGCAGAGGGACTTGTACATCGGTTGCGCAAACCTTACGCAATTCCTGAGGCAATGACCCTCGGTGAGATCCGTGAGGTTGTCCTCCAGTATGAGCAGGCGGCGCGGCACGCGGTAGACGCCGGTTTCGACGGCGTAGAAATTCATGGAGCTCACGGCTACTTAATCGATCAGTTCGCCTCGGAGATAACGAACCGCCGAACCGACTGCTATGGTACCGGAAGAACTGGGCGTCTTCTGTTCATGAAAGAAATCCTTGCCGCCGTTGGGGAAGTTATCGGGATGGATCGTCTCATCTATCGCTTCTCCGAACTGAAGGATGATCTGCCCGACTACCGGTGGTTGGAGCCCGAAGAGGAAATCAATGCTTACCTCGAAGCGTCTCGCGAAGTTGGCCTTCGTGTACTCCATCCTTCGACGAATACGTTCCTACAGCCGATATCGGGTGGGCTTACGCTGCACGAGCTTGTCCGCAAACGATGGGATGGCACCTTGATCGGTGTCGGTGGCCTGAGCCCCAGTTCCGCCACGGATGCAATCCAGTCTGGGGTTATCGATCTGGCCGCATTTGGCCGACCGCTGCTGGCCAACCCGGATTTTGTGCAGCGGCTGAGGACGGGAATGCCGCTTGTTTCTTATGACTCGGCTATACATCTGAAGCATCTTCTGTAACCGTTTGTCTCTACCCACCGCCACCCCCTCCACAGTTCGACTTCTTTGTCAGGAACAGAGCACTACTCATGAATGGAGAAAAGCAGCCGGGCGATTTGACCGACTGCTTTCTTGTATCTATTCACTATCGAACCGTTAGTTGAAAAAGCGACAAGTAATATTATTTCCCATTCAAATGATAGATTAGTTGAACAACGCCGGAGGTGAACGTTCTTGTATGAACCAGTTTTAAATTCAACCTCTGTTTGATATCAATAAACAGCGGTTTTCCTTCTCCCAAAATAACAGGGTGAACAGATAATCTTAATTCATCAACAAGCCCTAAATTGATAAAAGTAGTAATCAGACTTGCTCCACCATATAGCCAGATGTTCTTACCAGGCTTATCCTTTAATTGAATGACTTCTTCAAAAATATTATCATTAATGAATATTGCTTTATTATCAGTCCCTTTTTGAGTCTTGGAAAACACATACTTATCTTTACTATGAATCAATCCCCATATTTCTTTTTCAGTATCCGTATGTTCATTTTCTGGAGTAAATTGTCCCCATAAGTCATAGCTTTTTCTACCATATAAAATAGTATCTATTTGATTTAAGAAATTAGTAAACCCCATCTCAGAGTCCATTATGCACCAATCAACTTCCCCATTTTTCCCTTCAATAAAGCTATCTAAAGTAACCGCTAAATCTAAAATGATTCTTCGTTTCATGATTGGAAGCTCCTTTCGTTGATATACAACCGATTATAGACCTCAAATATGTCAACTTATGTCATATAAAAAGGAAAGGTTATCTTTTCGACTATGCTGCCCTTTCGTTCAGTACCTTCACAAAAAAAAGAGCGTCAATCATTCTTTTGGATTAACACCCCGTAGCGAAGCCAATTTTTAACATCTTACATATTTACGTTTGAAACCAAGCCTCCCCCTATCCATTTCTTTTTTAATGCTTTCGTAAGCGTTTAGGAAACTGCTTTTTTTCTTGTCCCGTTTGACTTCTACAGTCCCTACTTCCTTTGCGGTCTCCACTGCCTTTTCATGTAGCGGCAAATATGAAATCCCCACCGTGTACAGAAAATGATTCATAGCGGATTTCGTTCGTTCTGGTGAATCATGAATCGTATTCCTGACAATATCAAGCATATTGGAAATCTTACTTTCGGAAAATTCATTGTCTAGCCGATTCCCTAAAAGCCAACAGTAGCAACTCCAGCCTGCTGACATTCTCAGCTCGTCACCGCTTGCAATCCATTTATCAGCAATGTCTTGTGCAAGATCTGACTCTGATAAGGTTACTGCCACCACATAATCGGACAGCATATAAAAATACGCTCCATCCATCCATCGATTAAAATCCGACTCAGTCATGGCTTTAGGGTCTGCAATAATGCCTGCAAAGTACATTGCATCATAGTTACCTGTGGCATAAAGTTCTTCAGCTAAACGTTGGTTCCTTTTTATTTTCTTTGCGAGGGGTTTCATAGCACCGGTCGCCACGCCAAAAAGCGGCTCGTGCGCCACATTAGTTATGTACATTTTTTTCATTCGTTCCTTGCCGAGTGCTTCAAGCTCCTGCATAACTGTTTCGAAATCCATATTTTTGCACTCCCTTACTACCCAGCTAATTGTAACCAACTAGTTTTTATTCTTTATCAAGTCTTCCATACTTCTCCATTTTACCTTTACTTTTATTCTCGTATGCATAAAGAAAGAGCAGCTGCCGCTGGCAAACTGCTCCATAATCGGTTTGCGGAAAGATTCCTACTCCTCTTTAGCCGTTTCCGCATACTTTTTGAAATTGTCCAAAATCGCCTGCCACCCAGCTTGTTGCATTTCGACAGCATTGGTCTCTTCCGCTTCGAACGATTCGATGATTTGCGTGTCGTTGTCTTGGCGAATAAACGCGATCTTCACTTTTCTACCGTCGCCCAACGTATAGGAGATGCTCTCGTTAAGGCTCACCTCGTCATAAACGCCGCTGAAATCAAATCCAAAACTGCCGTCTTTGGCTTCCATTCTCGTAATGAATTTACCCCCGGCCTTTAGATCATTCTCGGCATATGGCGTGTGCCAGTCATCGGAAGCATTATTCCATTGCGTGATATGCTTCGGATCTGTCCAATACTTCCACACGCTTTCTACGGGACAATGAACGATCGTTTCCACTGTTATCGTTACCGGATTACCTGTTCCCATTACAAAACCTCCATGGTGGTTAAGTTGCAAAGCTTTCCTACACCCATTATAGCAAGAAGCTGCATCTGGATTTCTTTTCGATTGCTATTATGTATCTGCCCGCTTGCATCACAATTAAAAGACGGCTGCTGAAGCACGTGGTTTCGAGGCAGCCTCTAATGGTTGTGATTCCATTATCGATACCCGATCGTTTAATAACTCTACCGCGTTGCAAAAAAGTTATCCATCATTTGCTTCGTTTCTTTTGGACTCCTCAGTTCAATAAAGTTCCCATCCTCATCAATTGTAAAATGCCCTTTAAATGCGTCTGGCATATCGTGATACTGTTTCTCGACTTGTTGAAATGTTTTTTCAAAACAAGGATAACCGTAAGTTTTTATGAGATAGGGCAAACCGAATGCTGACCTTAAAAATTCATATTCTTGGTAGTTGTATGGTGTAGTTTCCGGTCTCTTCTTCAAGATTTGCAAGAAATGTTCCATTACCTTGTCGATCTCTTCTTTGGACGAAAACTGAGCTAACCCTCGAATCGCCATGAGTCTCATGTCCAGGTATCGTTCTTTTTTATAGGCTTTCTGAAAAAAATCCTTCCGTTCGAATGGTTCGCTTCGCATCAAACTTTGAAGGATTTTATTTCGTAATGCTATATCTTTCAATTGAAAATACAAAAACTCTAATAAACCTACTTCAGCATTCGTTAATAGAGTATAGTCTACATTATTTATAGCTCTAATGAACATAGGATCTCTTTCGGAAAAAGGTGCAGTTGTTAGGTATTTCATCGATTCCTCATGACGGTTTTGTTTCAATAGTAGCCCTCATTTCAGTGTTGAGTATGCCCTACAACGACCTCAGTCTTTGCGCAAAAATTCGTCCAGACTAATTTTGTGACATTCATAGTCCGCACCTATGCTCTTTAATTCATCCTCTATTTTAGCAGCGGCTAATTCAATGCCCTTGAACACGAGCAGAGGTCTCGCCTCTAAATATACTTTCGCTTGCGCATAATCACAGGCGAACCTTTTTTTGATGAACACCAATGTTTTGATCTTGTCGCTACCTGTACCTGTAATAAACACTTTGTAGTAGTCATATTGTTCACTCTCAGCAGTCTCCCAATCCTGGAAGCTGCGTGGCCGTAAGACACTATGAAGAAACTCCACAAGATTGTCGTAAGCAATGGAAAAATCCCAAGATCCCGCTCCATGCCTCGCGGTATAAATGACGGTATCCCCTCTG
The DNA here is from genome assembly GCF_004521915.1 of Brevibacillus migulae. Lineage (GTDB taxonomy): Bacteria > Bacillota > Bacilli > Brevibacillales > Brevibacillaceae > Brevibacillus_F > Brevibacillus_F migulae. The sequence goes on from NZ_SDKD01000024.1 coordinate 51,544, forward strand.
GAAAGATCGATACAATAAGGATCGCCTTCATCTGAAGCGATGACTAGATAGGTACTCGGCCAATCCGTAATCACTTCGTCCGTAACATGATTATAATTGTACCCCGATTGACCAGGCAGGATATCCTTGGCGCCATAAATGGTAAGACTGATATATTCGTCCGTACTCCAAGAAACCTTTTCGGGGGCATAACGCTTCAAAAAGTACACGTATTCCTCAGGAAGAGTCCATTGGTCGGTTACACTGCGTAGCTCCTGCTCCTCTGCTTCACTTATCCGTTGCGTGGGGAGATACTTTGCGTAAAATTCGGGCTCTTGTTCCCGCATCTCCCTTAAAGCCGCTTGCATCTTTTCTAAGACATCATCAATTTCTTTAAAAACATCCTCCAGTAGGATCACCTCTTTGATTTAGAATGAAAAATTCCATTTCAACTTTCCTTGTTACTCAAAGGGGAACTCCCCCCACAACTTTTCACATGCTTTGCCATACCTTTCAACCATCCTATCAAACTCTTGATTCCGTTTATCGCTGCCGAAGCTTGCGCGAACTCTTTGCACAGAAGGGTTGGTTAGCAATGGAATGTAATCCTCGATTCGCATATTCTTTGCCGACCAATGCGTGAATTCCACCAATGAGGGTGCCTGTCCCAAACTGCTAATATCCTTGAGTCCATTCATGGTATCTAAATGTATTTTTCGCAGCCTAGACAAGCCATTCAAAGCCGGCAGTGTTTCCACATTTCGGAGGGATTGAAGAAAAAGATATTGAAGACCCGTCAATGTGGAGATAAACGATAGATCCTTCAGTCCACGAACTTGCCATAGTTCCAAATACTTGATGTTTTCCATTCCTTCAATGGCTTCAAAGTTATTGATTCCACCCAACTTAATATCGAGAGACCACATCTTTTTTAGTGGGGCAAGGAATTCTACATGCTTTGTGGTTACCGACCTTAAGGTGACATCTTCCAGCTGGTGCAGCCTGCCAATGACATCAATATTTTTGGTATGGCCTTCAATATAGATTTTTTTCAATTGAGTGAACCTTTCCAGAACAGCTAGATCGGCTTTTTTGGATTGAGTGCGCTCCAACATGATCGACTCTAGCGTATCAGGAAGGTGATGAAGTATATCGAAATTATCCAAATTAGAAATACCAATATGCAGAGATTTCAATTGGTTGAGTTGAATAATGGCATCCAGATGGTCAACCTCACCACTCATAGAATCGACCGTAAAACAAGTCACATTCGGTAGTGCGGAAAGAAAGCTCAGATCACATTTCCAACCATAGGCACCATAAACACGCAGCTCAACGTCATCGCGCATGGCAAACAAAAGATCATTGAGAAGTTCAAACGTATAAGGCTCCACTGGTTTCGAGAACTGGATCACTTCGAGGTCTTTATTGGCAAGTAGTTCTTTTACTTCTTCCTCTGATAGCCTGTCTTTGATTTCAACCCTGCCCTTGAATACTTGTTCGTACATAAGCCACCTCATCGGAGTTAATGCGCTGCTCATATCACTACATATTGCAAGGAACCTGTCAGCAGTCCAGGAAGCGAAGTTAACCGCGGCTGGCTGCCTGTGCTAGTTCGGATAGCCATTTTCCCCGATCACCTTCAGCTTTGGCGGCTATCTTTTTCAACTTATCCGTGCCGCCCCAGATCAAATAAACGACATGCTCCACCTCATGGTCCTGAAGGCCGCGCACTTGTTCGTACAGCTGCCGGAGATGCATTTCGTCTTCCATATCGGCATTGATCTTCACTTTCAACGAATCTGTGCTATGCAGCATGCACTTCACCAGCGTAGGAATCGTCTCTGCGTTAACTCCATGCCGCTCGGCGAAAGCAGCAGTGAACTCGTTCTGAACGGACTGGTGCTCTACGTCAACCTTCTCCATATATTGTTCTACTAACGGAAAATAAGCCCGATCCGCCACTCCAAGGCCGAAGACCGCATAACTGCCCGGCATGCAATTTTTTTCCCCTTCCGTATCCGCATACCATTCAAATGTTTCCATCGCCACCCGGGCGTACTCCTCCAACAATGGATGCAATTCCGGATATTGCAGGGCGTTGGCAAAGAAGCGGTGCGTGCTCGATTTGGCCAACCCTTTGATCGGCAGCCATTGCTTGACGCCGGATTTCAGCTTGATTTGGTAGCTTTTCGGGAAGCCCATGCTAAGCAAGCGAGTCAGAAATCGGAGCGCACGCTCATAGCTCTCCTCCGTTTCCTGCTTAATCGCTATGGACACCTCAGCAAACACATCGTTAGCTGTGCATTCCACCATTTCGTCGCGAAAACGGATGTCTTCGTGAGCGAAGGTTCCGCTGCCTTCCTGCGTCAGACGTTTTGCTTGGGCACTCCCCATCTCGATCGCGTAATGCAAAAATGCCAGTCCCACACTTCTACTGTAGGAAGGCTCATGTTTCAGAATCAACTTTGCGGCATAGATGACCAGTTCGATTGGACCTTGCTCCGTATTTTCCAGCCGGGCATCGCTTTTTTTCTTATATTCCTTCTGCCACGGAGTCCCCATATCATCGAAATAACGGGGCAACCAATGCTTCTCTACCCAATCCCGTAAAGCTCCAATCAGATAACTCCGATGCTCAGCAAGTTGGTTGTTCCCTTTATTCACTTGTTGAATGTTCTCAAAAATAGAAATGATCTGGCCGGGATCCGCATCTGGAAACAGTCCCTCGTCCAACAAGTGCCTGGAGAGAAAAAACGTCTCCAAGGGTTGGGTTGGATATTTTCCCGCTTCGAGCTTATCCGCGATATAAATGGAGATTCGTTCCAGCAACTGTTTCTTCTTCGCCTCGTCGACGTATTCGAGAATGCGAATGTTGACTTCGCCTTCCAGCACCTGAAATTTTCCGTTAAAAGTAAATTGATAATCAAATAACTCCGACGGCAGCTCGTTTAATTTATACCGCATATAAGATGAGAGCTCAGGGACGATCTGCTCTCGCACTTGTTTCTCGCTCAGCGATTCGTCGGGGCTGGCCACGTCTCCCGGCATCGATAAATCGAACTCCCCATCCGTCACGTCCACCCTGCCTTTGGCATATTCGAGCAGAGCGCAATCATGAATTCCCACCTGCAGTGAGGTTCGCTTCACGTTATTTTCCGCGTTCATATAACGAATATAGGCCATCCATTTGTCGATCTCCTGCTTCATGTCGTCCAGAATGCTATCCAAAGTGTGATCCATATCCATCCAAGGCTCCTTTATGCAGTGATGTAGTTTGTACTTGCGCTTCCCTTCAAGTATTCTGACGACAGCACCTTTGCCGGTTTGATCCTGCAAAAACCGAAAAACCTTTATCAATAAGGAAGAAATTCCTGCTTCAACGCAGCGCTTACCGTTCCAAAGATACGGCTAGTTGCGACTTACTTCCTATCATAGCCTGTCCTCCACGGAGGAACAATTAGGCGCAAGACCCAGTTTATCCCTCCAAACAAAAAAACGCGATATACGTGGCTAATAGAAGGATAATATTCTTTTCTCCCTACAGCTGTTCATTACTGGTTTCAAACACATTCTATTAATGGTAAAATATGCATTTGTAAGACTATTCCTCCATTAAGGAGCTGAATCCATGACACCCCAACAACAAGCGGCGATTCAAGCTATGACCGACTGGCTGGAGGACGAACGCGAACTCGGCCGTAAGCCCAACAAAATCGAAATTGCAGGAGAATTTGATTTACACGGCATGCGCTACTACCTAATCAAATATAAAAAAACACTGTTCGGGAACTGGCTCCTCGGCGTCTGTGGCGGCTATGAGCATCCATCGGATACGGAACATTGCGGCCATGTCTTCAGCGAGATGACTCCCTATAACCCTATTACTGCGGAACAGGAAGCGACCGCTATGGTGGAAATGATCCGTCAATATTGGATGAATCAGGCTGCCATGCTGGAAGCCGCTCAGCCCCAAGATAGCCAACATGAGCCTCAAGAGGAATCTTCCGGCATTTTTCACGGGTTTGTTTTGCTGAATACTTCCGAGTGTGATCTTGAACAAGTGAAGGCGAACCTTCTCCATGATTGGAATATCTCCTGCTCACCGGAAACGGGAGAAGAGCGGGACCCCGGGGAAGAAAAGGAAGGGGTGCTTGTCTGTAACATCGACAACTTCACCTTGGCGCTAACCTTTGTCGACGCCCCCGTGCCGAATGGTGAGGCCGAGCATTTCGCACAGGGCAACTATCTTTGGCCGGAAGCCGTGGACGTCACCAAGACACACGTAGCCCAAATCATCGTGGCTGTACTTAACAGCTCCGGTTCCGCGCTGGACAGCGGCAGAATGTACACCAAGCTGGCCGCCAGCTGCTTGAAGCTTCCTAACGCGATCGGAATTTACACGTCCGGCACCGTATTCCAGCCTGAGCTATTTCTTGAAATGGCGAACTTTATGAAAACTGATGACGCTTTTCCATTATTGAATCTGGTCTACTTCGGTCTAGTTCGAAGCGAAACCGGAATGAATGCATATACCTACGGGCTGAAATCATTCGGCAAGGACGAAATCGAAATTTTGGACAGTCGGTTGACTCCTAGCGAGCTGCGTGAATTCCTCATCGATATATCCACTTATGTTGTCGAACATGATGTCACATTAAAGGATGGAGAAACGATCGGATTTACGGCCGAACAGAAATTGCCGATTACTCGTTCCCAAGGTGTTTATGTCGACGGAGAGAGCCTTAAAATCAAATATTGAATGCCAAAAAGGTCCCAGCCGAATGGTTAGGACCTTTGCTTTTTATCAGTTTCATTCTACCCGTAGTCCAACATGGATTGCGGTCAGCCTAAAAAAGAGTTAATGAAAAATGAACGTTTCAATAAATCGATGTATGGAATTCTTCTAAGGTCAATATCCCACTCGATCAATGCATTGGAGTACTTTCCATTCACTTGTTTTCCCTCTGCTTTCGTTGGTTGAGCTATCGAACCCGTTTCGATCTTCATTTATTTATATAGTTATTTATCTTTTCCACTAAACTCTAAAATATTTAAACCCTCGGATGCTTCTGGTGCCTCAAAAAATTTAGTAACATGAATAAACACGGCTTCCGTGTCAAAAGCTGCTCTTTCTGGTTGTTCGTTACGCCTTTGTGCAATTTGACGTAAGCATTGCTCGTTATTTAGATTCAGGAAAATTAGTTGATGGTTTGCATTGACCTCTGACGCCATATCCAAAAACCACTTTCTCAGTTTTTGAGTGTTAGCTGGAAAATCCATCACTACATCTGTACCGACACTTAATAAGTTTTGGACATGCTTTTTCACCAACGGTTTAAGCTGCGCTGAGAATTTTAGATAGTCCTCAAATGATGCGATCTGATTGGGATAAAGAGATGAAAGCCATTCATCCTCAGACAACAGTACCGCATGTTTATCTTTCGCCAATTGTTTTGATTTAGTTGATTTTCCTGCGCCCATTTTTCCACAGAAGAAGTATAGCGTCCCCAATTGTTTCATACTTTTTAACCCCCGTGCTTATTTTAGTAGTTGTTGCCTCACCTTGTAACCACCGCAATCTGCTCCCCACTTATTCCGCAATTGTACACCGTTACCTTCATGATTTCCCATAACTTATAACTGAATTGGTTTGTAACTTAGTGCTTGCTCCACGACCTGTTCTGGTGTCAGATCAGTTTCATCAAAAATCGATCTCTTCCTCGGTACCTTCAACATCCATAATCTGTCTTACCAGTTCAATTAATCCTTCTTTACTCGGCTTCATTATGACTTACCCAATCTCTCAATGATTATCAATAATTCTGCACCGTAAATACGCTATCCTGCCCTTTAGCGTAGTAATTAAAAAACGGCTACCGAAGCAACCGCATTCCACTATCGATCCCGTTAATTCAATTACCTTTCGTTAATTGCTTGCTAGGTAACCTTTTGAAAATATCAAGTAAATCCATCACAGTTTCCTTAATGACTTCGTCTCCACCAGTGCATTTCTTGCAATATCGAGCCGTGCATATATGATCAACAGCAGACTTCTTGTTTCAGACACATCCAAATGGCTAAGTCTCTCTTGAACCTTCTTAATTCACGGATATATCTTTTAACATGAGAAAAACAGCTGGTTTCAAACCGGCTGCTACCCATTCCTTATTCAACTGAAAACTTTTTATTTTCATTGTTTATTCAAGCATTTGTTAAGCTTGTCCTCAATTTTTCTCCTTCTTGCTTCCTCGCAGAGAAGTCTAATGAAGCCCTCTTCATACAATTGTTTTTTCCTCCAATTATTTCATTTTTTCTTTTGTACGTAAGACATTTAAGCTAAATTGTCGATTATCATTTCCAGCATTATTCAGTCCAATTTTTTCATAGGCATTAATTCGACTGAACCAATGAGCCAGTAAATACATTAAAGTTAGAATTAAAGAAAGAATATGTATAGGCCCAGTTAATTTTCTTGTATAAATCCATCATTGCCAACATTGGCAGTCCCACATATGCCCCTAATCCTCCCAAAAAAACAGCTTTAATATAAGGATTATAGCTAGGCTTAACTTGCAACAAGAACATTACAAGCACAGGCAAAAGAGAAAGTCTAAACGAAAAGTTTAAAGTGGCTACAGGTATGACTTTTACTGGATATGCCCAGCTTCCAAAACTAACACCAAACGTATCAAGGATTTCTGATAAAACCATTACTAATAGACCAGCGGAAAATAAACGAGCTGCACTTTCTCGATCACGGAATATCCACCAGATAACCCACGGAACAACTAACATAAGGAATGCTACCCACCATTGCCATGTAAATAAAAATGCATTTATAATTGCATCCACAACCATCTGATTTGCTTCAGTAAGTCTTTGAGTTGCTCTATCTATTTGATCCAATCCTTCTTGGTAAGTCAACAAGCATCCCCCTATTTCAATTTGAAATTCATTCGCGGACATTATTGGCGAATTATCGTCTCATGATTTTGTTAAATGGAATTACCTGTTACATTTTTTTATCACATTAGTTATCTTTTTTACTTCTGGATCAGCACCCATTATCATTCAGGCATGAACCTTCATAAGCCACCTTCACTGTGCTGCATATTACAACAGTATGTACATAGGCTTTTCCAATAATTTAATATCTATTCCTGTCTTTAGTGGTAAAGGTTGTTTTAAGCAAGCAGACAAAATCGCCTGTTATCAAAACCTATTTATTAAGCAATCCTGCCTGTTAGTTGAGCAAAGTCAGCCGAACATCGATTATCGGCTGCCTTTGTGTGTTGTTGAACTATCGACCCCCGTTTGTTCAACAAAGCAGCCAAATTCGCACCCGCAGCCCTATCCTGGTCGTTTCCGCTCCTGTACCTACAATTCCGAGAAACTAGACGTCACCAATGCTCCGCATTCTAGCCTAGCAGTCTACTGGAAATCGAGGCGCATCACAGCCCGGCGCGGGGTTGGTCTGGTCACCTCACGAAAACCGGCCGCAGCGAAGGCGTTGCGACTGCCGACGTGAAGCTCCCCCCAAGAGATCTCCTGTCCAGGTATGGTGATCATCGGGTACCCCTCAACAGCGCGGGCGCCCCTTCCCCGAGCGAATTCGACGGCAGCGCGCGTGAGCTCGTAGGTGAGACCGCGCCGGCGATAGCCGGTTCGAATAAAGAAGCAGGTGATGGCCCAAACGCCATCATCGTTCTTGTCCTCGTTCCGTCCCGCCCATGGAACACGGCTGCTTGACAGCTTTTTGTAGGCGGCCCGTGGCTCGATCGCGCACCACCCGACAGGCTGGTGGTCGAGGTATGCGACGAGGCCGCTGGTTGTGCCCGACTCTGCGTTCCCGCAGTCGGTCTGGGCACGCAGTCGGAAGGCGCTCTCGTCGTCGTCCACTTGGTTCCACTGAGCGTTCGGGATCTTGTACCGCTGGCAATAGCACCGTGCCGAGTGACAGCGGGCCTGGCCTAGTACATCGTCCAAGTCCTCCCATGACGCCTCGTTTGCGGGCACAACAGAGATGCCGCCTGTCGTCAACATTGAGACCGCCTCCCTTGCTTTCGGTATTTGCCATTCGGATTCTTTCATGGTCATCGCCATTACCTCCACACTTAATTGTTCGAAATTTCAGACATTATTTTCCCTGGAAGAATAAACCATAAAGGTGAGCTATAATCCTGAGAAAGTTTTGCTGAACTCTCCTCCCGTCAGCATAGAAAAGGCCGCCCGATCGATCACGTGACAGCCTTCTGTAGTTTTGCAACAGAACGATCGAATCCGTTCGTTGAGAAATTCAGTTAGCAAATTACCTTCGAAACAAGCTAGGTTCTTGTTCCGATCACGATGGTAGCGTCTAGGTTTTGGTCAGTTGCCACTTGCGGAGTTAACCCGTTGCTTGCGAAGATTTCGACGGCTAGTGGCACTTGTCGCTCACTCGTCTCGACCAATAAGTGACCACCTGGAATCAGCCAGAGGGCCGCCTCAGTCGCCACTCGCCGTAAAACATCAAGTCCATCCGCGCCTCCATTGAGTGCCACTGGCGCTTCATAGATTCTGGCCTCTGGGGGAAGTAGCCTGATAGACTCGGTTGGTACGTAGGGTACATTCGCGACGAGGATGTCGACGCGGTTCCGCAATGTGGCGGGCAGCGGTTCAAAAAGATCTCCTTCATAGACGTGACCGCCGGCGGTAGTGATGTTCCTATGAGCGCACCTTACTGCGACAGGGTCGATGTCCACTGCATGTAAATCGATCCGCTCTACATTTGCTGCTAGCACGGCCCCCAACGCGCCCGATCCGCAACACAGGTCCACCACTACGGCTCCTGACCGTGCGAGGGCGATAGCTTGGCGGACTAGAAACTCGGTACGTTGACGTGGTACGAAAACTCCAGTGTCTACGGCTATCCTCAGACCACAGAACTCGGCCCAACCAAGAATGTGTTCGAGGGGGAAGCCTGCAACTCGCCGGTTTACCATGTCATCAAGCTCAGCCGTTGTCCGTGCTGCGGAGATGAGCAATTGGGCCTCATCTTCAGCGAACACACAACCAGCAGCCCGAAGCCTGTTTACGATAAAATTGCTGATGGTATCATCTACTCCCATTGGAAATTTAAGGGTCATGTGCTTATTTTATCATATCCGAAAATTCATGGTACTTACATTAACCTGCCTGATAGCCATTCGGAATCCTAACTTAAGCAGCACATTCTTAGAGCTGATATTGGCGACTCTGTGTCGGCTTCCTTCTTCATGCTTTTTTTGTAGAATTCAAGTCATCGCTCTTTGCCTGTTTGGATATCGACGCAAAATATTCCACAACGATTTCACGGAATTCCAGAGCCGCCCGCGACATGTACCGACTCCTGTTCCACAGCAAAGCAATTTCCCGCTCCAATTCATGATTCTCTATATGGAGATATTTGACATGTTCCGATGAATACCTTGCCGTGCTCGGTATGAAAGCTATGCCAATTTCTGACTCGACAAGCGTACTTAGCCTCGCAGGTTCATCTCCCTCATACACATATTTCGGACTAAATCCAACCGATTTGCATACAGCATCCACGATATCTCGAGTACCGTAGCCCTTCTTTACACCTACAAACCATTCATCCCTTAGCTCAGTCAAGGATACGCTGCTTCGGTCTGCAAGCCGGTGCCCCTTGGGAACCGCTACGAGGATGGGGTCGATGAACACGATTTGACATTCAATGCCATCCCCTTTTATGGGGGGTGAAGATAAGCAGAAATCGACCTCTCCTCTCTGAAGAAGCGTAACCATTTCCTGCGTGGTCAGCATTTGCACATGAAATTGGACAGAGGGACGCTTTTTCCGAAACTCTCGAAGGATATTGGGTAACGTGCTCGCGGTGGTGACTGCCAATTCGAGTGTGCCATGCCCCGGGCTGGATAGATCGCTAAGCTCCTGCTTCCCCTGCTCCAATTCAAACAAAGCCCTTTCCGCACGGTGAAGGAATCTTCTTCCGAACTCGTTCAATCGCAGCTTCCTCCCTATCCGATCGAATAAAGGGACCCCGAGATCCTCCTCCAAGCGTTGAATCGTTTTGCTTAGTGATGATTGCGTAACGTGCAGACTTCTTGCGGCTTCAGTCACGTGTTCCAATCGAGCTACCGTGAGAAAGTATTGCAGTTGAAGAAGTTCCATATCGCACCTCCATTCATTCCCTCGAGTCAATGAAATCATAGCACAAGATGCGTTGGAGTAAATGATCGATTTCAAGTACGATATCATCAAAACGCTCGAGAGGAGACTGAAAATGAGTGTTCGCAGCAGGTGGCTGATGATTTCCGTAGGGCTGGGGGTACTATTGAACCCATTAAATTCTTCAATGGTATCTGTTGCTATTGCAAGGCTGCAACATGTGTACCGCCTTGACTTTACCGTTGTTTCCTGGATTATTTTTTCCTTTTACATTGCGAGTGCTATCGCTCAACCCGTGATGGGAAAGGCCAGCGATTTATTCGGTCGCAAGAAAATATTTCTTACCGGGCTCATAGTGGTCTCCGTTGCATCATTACTGGCTCCACAATCGCCTAGCTTCGGGTGGCTCATCTTGTTCCGCATCGTGCAGTCCATCGGAACAAGCATGATGGTGTCAGTTGGAATGGCCATTGTGCGCATTCATATTACGGAGAAACAAGCGACTGCGCTGTCCATTTTATCCATTTTTCTGTCAGGAGCGGCAGCGATCGGACCTTTTATTGGCGGGGTCTTGATTCACTGGTGGGATTGGCCGGCTATCTTTTTCGTCAATATTCCGTTCGTGATGATGAGCTTTCTATTCGCGTGGAGGACGATTCCTGAAGACGAACCGCCAACATCCATTGCGCGGAGCATGTCCCTTCGTAAATGGTTTGATCTCATTGATGCGCCAGGAGTCCTGCTCTTCACAGTCGGTCTGGTTGGCCTGCTCATAGGAATACTCGCAGCGAAATCATCCGGGTACGTCTCACTTGGGCATGTCATCGTCGGGTTGATCGGCCTCGTTGCACTGGGGGTTTTCGTACGATATGAGTTAACAGTGGCGTCACCCTTTATCCCATTGCGCGCATTCGCGAAATATCCTGCACTGACCTGGGTCAATGTCGAATGCATACTCGCTAATGTACTTTTTTACTCGGTCTTTTTCGGGCTTCCGTCCTTTTTGCAAACGGTACGGCATGTCAGCGAGTTCCACACAGGGATTCTCATGCTAAGCTTAGGATTGTGTTCGCTGGTCACTTCTCCAATCGCAGGACGATGGATAGATAAATCAGGTCCCCGACCAGCATTGCTGGTGTCCGGAATATTGATGACGCTTGGGTCCGTATGGATCATGACCTTGAATCAAACTTCACCGGCGATCAGTGTGTGTGCAGGGTTAGCTGCATTCGGGATTAGCAACGGATTGAACAATGTCGCTTTGCAAGCCGCTTTGTTCAAAAGCTCTCCAAAAGAAATGATCGGCGTAGCATCCGGATTATTTATGACATCGAGATATCTGGGAACCATTCTCTCTTCTTTGCTCCTGAGCATCACAATGGGAGATAAACTAAGCGTCGGGGGGATTCAACTGCTTGGGGCTATCCTCGTGGTTATTGCATTGTCCTTGGTGGTCATGAATGGGCGGCGCCGAGCATCAAGACAATTGGAAGAGTCCAAGGGTCATCAGGTTCAAATCTGAGGGAATACGAATGTTCTTGCAAACGAAGCAGCCTTATACTCAATTCCAATTCGCAGTATACAGACAATTAGCGGATAGGTTTTGTGACATGATCGCTTTATACTCCAAAATCGAGTAGGAGGGGGCGGCTAGCCCCCGCCCTCTCACACCACCGTACATGCGGGTCCGCATACGGCGGTTCCTAAAGATTAACGAATCGCAAGATAACGAGAAGTTAGACTGAGTAGCCCTTGATCTCTCCAGAAGGAGAGGTTGAGGGCGTTGTTAATGTTTCGGGACATTTCCCAGCACCCCTTGCGGGAGTTTGCCATAATCCTCGCTACCCATTCCGGTACGCCAAGGGCACGTAGATTCCGCAGTCGGGTTTTTGGTAACTTCCACTGCTTCCAGAGACACATACGGAGTCTGCGGCGAATCCATTCATCTAGTGCTTCGCAGTGTTTCTTCGCGGAGGCTAAGCGGAAGTAGCCAATCCACCCCATTAAGTAGCGGTTTAGCTCCTTGATACGGCTGTCCATTGAGATTCCTCGTGTTCTTGAGGTGATCTCTCTTACGCGCTCCTTTAGCTGCTCCAGTTTCTTAGGCGCGATACGAATACTCGCTTCTTTGTTGCGCATAAAGCTAAAGCCAAGGAACTTCCGGTTCCAAGGTCGGTCTACTGCGCTTTTGTCCCTGTTCACTTTTAGTCTGAGCTTCCCCTCAACAAAGCGTATTACCGACTCCATAACGCGCTCTCCCGCCCTTTTGCTCCGGACGAAGATGTTTCAGTCGTCCGCATAACGGACGAAGCGCAACCCGCGTGCCGTAAGCTCTTTGTCCAAGTCATCGAGAAGAATGTTGGCAAGGAGTGGGCTTAGTGGGCCTCCTTGCGGAGTACCTTCTATCGTCTCGAGCTTGATTCCATCTGCAATCACTCCGGTTTGGAGATAGGCTCGAACAAGCTTCAAGACACGTTTGTCCGAAACTTTCCTAGCTACCCTTGCCATTAGTATGTCGTGATTGACTCGGTCAAAGAATTTCTCAAGGTCCATGTCAACGACCCAGCGGAATCCTTCCTGTATGTAGGATTGCGCTTGTTTTACGGCGTCATGGGCACGTTTGTTTGGGCGGAACCCATAACTATTCGGGGAAAAAATGCGGATCGAAGATCGGCGTCATTACTTGCATGAGGGCTTGCTGAATGAAGCGATCCATAACGGT
>NZ_SDKD01000025.1 GCF_004521915.1 Brevibacillus migulae
TCGTCCTGAGCCAGGATCAAACTCTCCAATAAATTGGTGTTGATCAATGGTCAAGCAAAATATAATTGAACGAGGCATAAAACAACTTCTATCCGGTTTTCAAGGAACGAATCTTGTAAGTCAATCGCCCTTCAGCGGAGGCGACGTTTTTTAATATAGCATAGACAAAATTGTATTGCAACAGGAAATTATCGGTTAAAGCGACTTCGCTTCCAACGAAGCCAGGAGTTAGATCATATCATTGTCCTCTAGTGAAAGCAACTAGAAAATTTGACCATACTAAACAACAGAGTAGTTGAAGGGAGGAGCATTTCATTGCGCATTGTTTCATATAACATTCACGGTGGTAAAGACTTGTTCATGAGAAAGCGTCTGGATCAGATGGCCGAAACGCTTTCTTCTTTAGAAGCTGATATTATTGGACTGCAGGAAGTACACCAAAACAATCGGTCGGGGTACCAGGCCGCTTATCTCGCTGAACGGTTGCAAACGAGTTATGCTTATGGACCCGCGTTACCGATTGCCGACGGCTCTTATGGAAACGCCCTATTAACAAAGCACCCATTGGTTTTTAGCACGGTTAAGTCCCTCCCTGCAAAAAAAGAGCCGCGCAGTCTGCTGCAGACAACCGTAAAATGGGACAACCGATATCTTGACTTCTGGGTGACCCATTTCAGTCTTGATGAATCCAGCAGAGAAGCACAGGTTGAAGCATTGCGCAAGGAGATCGCTCCACTCAACGATAAACCGCTTGTTCTGCTCGGTGACTTCAATAGCCGTCACACCGAGTTTACCCCTCACCTTTTGGATTGTGGTCGCATCCAACACATGCACCGACTCTCTACCCTTGTACCCTTTTCGAAGCGAGTAGACTATATCTTTGTTTCTTCCCAGTGGAAGGTAACCGAGTATCAACGAATTGATGTCAAATGGTCTGATCATTATCCCATCCTGGTCACCTTACAGCTTGCAGAGCCTTGATCTCCTGAGCGATAAAAGCCTTCACGTCAATCAGTCTGGCAGGACGCGGAAAAGGATGAGAAGCACCTGCTACGATCAATGGAATCGTAGAGTCTTGCTTATGCAGGGAACCATGGCTGCCTCCTCCTAAGTGAGTCGGAGAATACTCGGATAATAACTCGTAACCAGGCGCTGCGTTCACCACAATTACCGGAGCGCTTTGTGAAAAAAGAGCGCCGTACAGTCTGGCCATGCCATCCGGAAAGGAATCATAAGCGACGAGATTTCCGGTGATCTGTAAATCAAGCACCTGCGCATTTCCCTCAATGGTCCATTCCGCTCCATACGCATCTTTGTATCGTCCGCCTTTGCGAAACCGAACCATCTCGTCCGTTCCGCCTTTTTGCGCAACAGCCCATTCATCCTCTTTCCAGGCAATGATATCGAGCCTACTTTCATTCGAAACAGCAGCAATCACTTTATCATGCAATTCGTTCGACAACGGATAGATATACCCCATCCGCTCGTTGTTGCAAACCACCACTTCATTCTCTACGTCAAAATCTGTCCCTAATTTATACAACGAAAAGGAAGCCAGCAAATCATCCAACGGTATATTGAGATCCTTGTCAGTTCCAATCGATGTTTGTCCATGGTCGCTGATCAACAGAATCGTGTTTCGCTCCATCGCTTGTTCCCAGGAATCAAAAGAGTCGAGAAAGCGGACCAATTGCTTGTCTACTTCGGCAAGATGATCGACAGCCGCGCTGGGGTCCCTATGTACCTTGTGATCATTATCCGGCAAGTATACAAGGGTAAAATCCGGCTGCTTGCCGCTCCGGATCACTTCCAGCAGCACATCAATCGCAAAGGCATCATTAATGCCATAGCTGGACATAGGACCGTGCGACCAGTTCCAATTGAGCGGTCTGAACAAATTCGGCTGTACAAGCGTTCCAAGACTCAAAAAGGTCGGTCCGGAAACCTTGGCGGGTTGAAATCCCATGATGGCATCAAGCACTAACGGGAGACTCATCTTATGCTGCTTATGTCCCCGATGGGCGATCACATTAATGGATCCGCTAATGTAGCCCTGCTCTTCCAATTCTTCATGAATGGTCTTCACATACTTGCTCAAGTGACGTTCATTCAAATCGTAAAGGACATTATTTGCGCACTTCCCCAATCCGATTTTATAAATGGGCATAGCTCCGTTGACATAGTTGATGATGCACTTGGTCTGAGGATCAAACCAAACGAGCCCCGGCACCTTGTGCTCGTCAGGATATACTCCTGTCAGCAAAGAGCAGTCAACCGAAGCCGTCATAGTAGGGTAAACCGTCACACAATCCGGGATGATCTCCCCATGCTGCTGGAAAAATTCCAACGCCGGGGCTTTTTTTTGCGCGATGCAGGCATGTACGACATCGGGCATCATGGAATCCACGAGGAACAGGATTATTTTCTTCATGTCCCTTCCTCCTTTGCGGAATAAGAATCAGTCAGTCGTAGTCTTTAGTGTTTGCCTTAAACAATCGGCTATGCGTGAGAAAAGAAAACAGCCCGTAATCGCGAACGATGACGGGCTATCCCAACATGCCATTATGAATCGGTGAAGGTCAACGTGATCTCCCCGCTGTTTTGTACGATCTTCGACTGGACCGCAGATGGAATCAGCACATAATCCGTGTTTGCCTGCTCAGACTGCTTCATGACGCTTTTGAAAACTTCCGCACGCATCATCAAGCCTTGCGGAGTTGCTTTGAAGAGCGGATGGGTAACGACAAAAGGAACGCCATTAATCAACACATCGCCATCTGCTTCTTTTACCTCAAAGTGTTTCACTCCCAGCGAACGCAGAGCTTCGATAACTTGCGCAATATCGTCTTTTACTTCCAGATCAGGCGTAAGCCCCACATGATTGACGACCGTGCGATTCGGAGTCAGGTATTGATGCAATGTGATTTTCAAGGCATCCCCTTCCTCCAGGTCGATCACCTGCTGAGCACTTCCTTTTCCGTACGTTTTCGTTCCAACCAGGGTGGCTATCCCGTGATCGCGAAGCGCCCCTGAGAGCAGCTCTGAAGCAGATGCTGTCCCTTCATTGACGAGGATTTTAACCGGGATGTGGATTTCTTCGCCATTATGCACCCAGCGTGCAATCTCCACACCGTTTCGATCCTGCATATACGTGAGCAATCCGTCCTCCATGAACAAGCTGGCGATATCCTGCGCTGCCCCTAAATAACCGCCGCCGTTGTCACGCAGATCGAACACCAATCCCTTCACAGGTTTTGACCCTTTGCTTAGCGCATACAAATGCCGCTGAAACTCTTGCGCTGCTTCGGCACCAAAGGTATCCAGGCGAATATACCCGATATCTCCCTGAAATGGCTTACTTACCACTTCCGGGATGCTCAGTACCGCTCGTTTAACCTTGAACTCCTTGGTCGCATTTTCTTTCGGGCGAAAAATCGTCAGCACCGCCTCTGTCCCTTCTTTTCCTTGCAACAGGGTATAGGCGTCTTCAAAGCTCTTGCCCTTCAGATCTTTTCCGTCGGCTGCAATGAGATGATCCCCCGGCTGCAGTCCGGCCGTTTCTGCAGGTGAGTTCGGGAATACTTCCCGAATGATCAGCTGCGCATCCTGAATGCGCATCCGAAATCCAAAGCCGACATATTCGTTATTGACGTTGGCTTCAAAGCGCTGCAACTCTTCCTTTGTGAAAAAAACGGTATGCGGATCTTCCAGAGTGCTGAGCATGCCATTGATGGCCCAGCGATTGACATCCGTCTCGTCCAAGAGGTAAGCCTGCTCCCACTCCTGCAGCTGCCCGATCAGCTCCGGCAGGGTATCGTCCTCCGGATCCGTCTGTACCTTGCCTTTGTTCAATTTCTGAATCTCCTGCCCTACTTGATTCAGTGCCCCTGTCACAAGCTGTGGCTCAGTGGGCTTATTGACGTGATTTTCTTCCAAAAGCTGAAAGACTTCCCCTACTTCTACGTATGGAACATCGTTTTCAGCAGCGATTCCAGCTTGGCTGGAGAACAACAGGCTTCCGGCCAGCATACTCGTAAGAATGATTTTGATCATCGCTTGTTGTTCACCTCTTTTCGGACTTCTTCCGGAATGTAGATCGAAATCGCTTGATTCGGTGTGTAGCTTTCTTTGCCGATATAAGACACGTACTGTCTGGAATCATAGATTTCCTCATAGCGCCATTGATGAGCGATGAGCTGATCGGTTACCCGGTCGATATAATATTTGTTGATGAAGAGCGGCACGTTTACGACACGGCCATTCTCCAAGCTCACCGTTCCGGCTTTTTCAACGATTGCGTCTCCGGGAATCCACTCCGTGATGATGTCATACGAGCCGAATGATTGCATTTCATACCGAGCCTGCAATTCATGGACGCGAGTACGGATAGACTGCTTCTCGATCCATTCATGCATATAATCATTTGAATTCGTCTGGCTAAGCGACCAGGATTGCTCATCGAAATGATGAATATATTCGACATTTTCCGCAGCATCGACATAAGATTCCATCTTTTGCAGCACTAGGTCTCGAGGAGATTGATAATAACCGGTCGTATGAGCAACCTGCCGATCCTGATCGATGTCCTGCCAGTATTTGAAGCGAAAACCGTTCAATGCGGCCGTTCCCTCTACCCGATAATCCTGCTGTTGTTGGAAATGGCCCAGTACGAATGTCAGGTGGTTGGCGATCGAATCTTGGTCCTTCAGCTGCGTGAGGTCTTGCAAAATCCCCCGCTTCAATGTCTGAAACTCGGGTGAATTGCTGATGCCCGCCGAAGCGTTAAGCTCTTGTTCCGCCTCTTCAATCCGTTCTTGGGAAATGAGATAGTATACAATGTTGCGCAAGGATTCCGAAGTTTCTCCAACTTCGCGGTAAGCAGCGATCGTCCGAGAGAGATCTCCCCTGTTCGCTTCCATGGCCGCCAGGTAAATCGAAAAAGCTTCCCATTCCTTTGTGCCTTTCTTCATCTTGCTTTCATATTGGTGGAGGCGATCGAGCGTCTTTTCAAAAATCTCTTTGTCTTCAGACTGCATTTGCAAAATGATGTCGTAAATATTCGCGACCAGCAATCGCATGGTATCTGGCAAAACAATCCGATCCGCGAAGTAAGCATCCAGCGCAGAAAATGCGTTGGTCAAATTGTCTTCTAACGGTGTATTCGGGTTCCAGCTTAAATAGTAGTAAATCCCAACCTTGTTCGGGTAATCCGTCTGCGACAAACGCGTCAACGTTTCATACGTCTTTTCGTCGTCTGCCCTGTTGCGAATGGCTTCCACCGCTTGCAAATAGGCATCGTCATCGGCTGTCTTCCATTCCGTGTAGGTCGCAAACAAAGGGAAAAGCTCACGGATATCCGGCACCAACGGGTATTTGGTGCCGTCCACATCCAAAGTGGGCAACAGCCCATCCGCATCAACCAGGCTGATCACTTGATCCGCCAGTACGGCCGATTCAGCCCTGGTGAGCGGGTCTGTCTCTTTTCCATTCAGCCAGGAACGTGTGGTGATTTCCTGCCACGCCTCTGCATTGTCCTTCGCCCCGACAAAGACCTGGAGCAACCGTGCCGCCTCTCCTTTCGTAATCGGCTTGGCCGGCTGCAGCTCTTTTCCCGGAAAGACCTGATGCAGAGCATCCGGTCCATACAGCGTCTCCATGAACAAAGAAGCGCGAAGAATCGGACGATACATCCAAGTCAAACGATTCACATCGGTATAGGGCAGCGATGGATTTTCAAAATCGTCCTCGCGTCCCAGCAAAAAACTTTCCGAAAGCAGGGAAAGTGGTTGAAGCTGCTGTTGATTCCGAAGAAAGAGACGATCCAGAAGAACCAGATATTCCGCTCGAGTCATCAGACGGTCCGGATAAAAATGACCATCCTTGCTCTCCGCGAACATCCCTTCCTCCACCGTCCTAAAAATCGATTTCTTTGCCCAATGGGACCAGATATCGGTAAAAGGAATGTATACTTCTTCTTCCGCATAGGTGCTCTGTGGCGCAAGCAGCGCACAGAGCAGCAGACCTGCGGTGGCCTTCCACATTTTTCTTTTTTGCACAAGGATCCTCCTTAAGGCAAGCAACTGACAGACAATTTACACGAGAAGCCGATCGCATTCATCGCAAAAAACAGGTCCCTTGCCGCGCCGCCATTCATCTACCTTGCGCAGCGACAAGGGACGGAAACAGCCCATGCACGCTTTGTTTCTCACTTCTACTATCGGATTTGCTTTTGTTTCGGATAAACGAATGTAAGCGGAAAGAAATTCCTCGTCCAGCTCCTGCTCCAGAGCCAAGATTTCAAATTGCAA
Organism: Brevibacillus migulae; assembly: GCF_004521915.1. Lineage (GTDB taxonomy): Bacteria > Bacillota > Bacilli > Brevibacillales > Brevibacillaceae > Brevibacillus_F > Brevibacillus_F migulae. The sequence goes on from NZ_SDKD01000025.1 coordinate 6,309, forward strand.
TTCTTGGATGGACTGCTGCAATTCCAGAGCCTGATGATCCCAGCGGGCAGCCTGCTCCTGCTGATCCTTTTTCATCATCCACAACTCTTGCTCCAACAGCAGCTTGGCAATTTCTTCATCTGGATTGGAGGGCGCAGGCAAATGGCTGGACTTCGTTTCCAAGTCTCGTACCTGCCGCTCCATCTGGCTGCGCTTTTCCTCCAATTGCTGCCATTCGTCACGAGCCGCATTCATTGCTTGCTTCGCTTTATGCCAATGCCACAGCTTTTTAGCGGGCAGCATATGCTTCACCTCACCTTTCCCACAGACCTATACAAACTGGAACGGATCCGTATGGGTTTGCGAAGGGATGACTTCGGTAGCATAGCCATCCTTTTGCAGCCGCTCGGCCAAAAATGCTGCCAGCTTATGCTTCATGATCTTCTCAATGTTATGGCCCGGATCGATCAGACGAAGTCCGGCTGCAGCCGCGTCATGAGCGACATGGTAGTTGATGTCTCCCGTGATAAATACGTCCGCACCGCGAAAACCAGCCTTTCCTACAAAGGAATTGCCGTCTCCGCCGACCACTGCCACGCGCTTGACAAGGTCGTCCAGACCCCCGACGACTCGCACACCCGTGAGCGAAAAGCGCTCCTTTATCTTCTCCGCAAGGGCACGCAGTGTCATCGGTTCGGGCAGCTTGCCGATTCGACCAATCCCTAATACCTTCCCGGGGAGATCAAGCGGATAAATATCATAGGCGACTTCCTCATACGGATGGGCCGCCTTCATCGCCGAGATGACCGCCGACTGTCGGGATGCAGGGATGACCGTTTCGATGCGCACCTCTTCCACCCGCTCGAGTTGTCCAGTCGTCCCAATATAAGGCTTTGTGCCCTCCGCAGGTAAAAAAGTACCGATGCCTTCTGCCTGGAATGAACAATGGCTGTAATTGCCGATAGCTCCCGCTCCAGCAGCGGTGATCGCCTGGAAAACGGCATCCCGATGGGTTTTCGGAACAAATACGACCAGTTTTTTCAGGAAGTCGGTATGGAGAGGGTCCAGCACTTCCACCTGTGTCAATCCGAGTTCCTCTGCCAGCCAGTCATTCATACCGCCTTCCGCGACATCCAGATTGGTATGGGCTGTATAAACGGCGATGTCGTGCTTGAGCAATTTTTCAAACAGACGTCCACCCGGCAGATCGGTTCTGATATTTTTCAGCGGGCGATAAATCACCGCATGATGAGCCACAATCAGGTCGACTCCTTCTGCGATCGCCTCATCGACGACTTCTTCCAGTACATCCAGCGCGATCATGACTTTTTTCACAGGCTTTTGCAGGGTGCCGACATGCAAACCGATTTTGTCACCTTCCATGGCGATTGATTTCGGCGCTAGTTTTTCGACGTATTGGATAATGTGCTGTCCGTTTGCAAGCATGCAATCACCTCTTCGATCCATTTCATTTCTCTGCTGATTTCTTCGAGTCTCCCTTGGTTTTCCGCACGTCCGGAACGCTGGATCTGCTCACTGATCTGGCGCCATTTGTCCAGCTCCCGGCCCCATTTGCGGATGAGCAGAGGATCCTTCTTCTGCCAGAGAAACGGTCCCAGCTTCATCAGGTCCTCGACTGGCCGATCCAGACCGGTATACGGTGCAAGCGGCTCTCCTGGCTGCGCCACCAGGATTTCATAAAGGATGCCGTCTTCCTCCAAAATCGTCTCAGCTGCCAGCTGCCAATGATTTTCCATTAGCCAGCGCCGCACGATTTCTTCACCGACATTTGGCTGCAGAATCAGTTGTTTTACACCTGCAAGATTCTCCTTGCCAGCTTCCAGAATCGAGGCGATCAGCTGTCCGCCCATACCGGCAATGCAGATCGTATCGACTTCACCTGGGGAAAGAACCGCCAGCCCGTTTCCTTTTCTGACGGAGGCTCTCTCTTGAAGCCGCAGGGATTCAATCTGGCGCAATGCCGATTGGTAAGGCCCTTCATTTAACTCCCCTGCAATCACAAAGGAGGCGATGTCATTTTGCAATAAATAAGAGGCCAGCAAAGCATGGTCTGATCCAATGTCAGCCACTCTGGCACCCGGCAGGCAGTATTGCGCGATGTGTCGCAAACGCCGGGAAATGATAATCGAGCTCATATATTTTCACCTTCCGTTGTGTCTATTCTAACCGATTCCGGGAAAAAAGCCCAACAGCGAAAAACGCGAAAAATCCCTATCCTTCGATAGGGATTCATGTCAAAAAGGCTTAACAGCCGATCTCTCTGGCGATCACCATTCGCAGGATCTCGGATGTACCCTCCCCGATTTCAAGCAAACGGGCATCACGGAAGAAACGTTCAACCTGGTATTCTTTCATGTAGCCATAGCCGCCGTGGATTTGAATCGCTTGGTGTGTCGCGGACATCGCGATCTCAGATGCGTACAGCTTTGCCATGGCCGCCTCCTTGGTGAATTTGCGCCCATTGTCTTTCAACCACGCGGCTTTATAGACCATATTCCGCGCAAGCTCGATCTGCATGGCCATATCAGCCAGCTTGAATTGAATCGCTTGATACTTCGAGATCGAATTGCCAAAAGTCTGACGCTCCTTGGCATATTGCAACGCTTTGTCATAAGCAGCCTGAGCGATACCGACCGCCATCGCACCGATACCGATGCGTCCACCGTCCAAGGTGATGAGGAACTGCTTGAAGCCCTCGCCTTGCTTGCCCAATATATGATCCTCGGGAACGCGGACTTGATCAAGGACGAGTTCCGTCGTGTTCGAGCTGTGAAGCCCCAGCTTTTCATAGTTGTCAATCACCGTAAACCCGGGCGCATCCGTCGGAACGATAAAAGCAGTGATGCCCTTGGACCCTTGTTCTTTATCAGTCACTGCCGTCAGCGCGAGGAATTTTGCATAGGAAGCGTTCGTAATGAAACACTTGGAGCCATTGATGACCCACTCCTGCCCTTCTTTGATAGCAGTTGTCCTTGTTCCACCCGCGTCGGACCCGGCATTCGGCTCAGTCAATCCAAACGAACCCATGCTTTCCCCACTGCAGATCTGTGTCAAATACTTCTCTTTTTGTGCTTGCGTGCCAAACAGATTCAGGGGTGCGCCACCCAACGAGATGTGGGCGGAATACGTAATCCCTGTCGATGCACAAGCACGGCTCAATTCTTCGACCACCGTGGCAAAGCTGATATAGTCAGCACCGGCTCCGCCATACTCCTCAGGGAAGGGAAGCCCGAGCAAATTCAAGTCAGCCATTTGTTTAAAGATTTCCACCGGAAACCGCTTCGTTTTATCTCGCTCGTCAGCCCCAGGAGCAACCACTTCATCTGCAAACTCGCGAATCATCCGTTTGATCATCCGTTGTTCTTCCGTAAAATCAAAAAACATGTCCCCACACCTTTCATCGATTATACGCAAAGAAAAAGGAACTTCACATTCTTTTTGTAAGCACTTACATAATTGTCGATATTGAAATTCCTGATTTTGACCGAGCGCTTGCTCAGTTAATCTCCCATTATTATACACGATCTAACGGTCATTGTGTGAATTATTTTATTTGTTCATCTGTCCTTATATAAATCTTTTGAATTGTACCTTTTTATATGGTCAGTATTTTTTTACAATACATTCCATCAAGCATGAAGGAAGTGAGTCTTTTGAACCAACCCATCCGTTATTGGAAACGCGATTGCACCGACCAAACCAAAATCGAAAATTTCCTCGCTTTCGCCAAGGCGGGTTTTCTCGGTCTATCCGACGAACACCAGCAGCCATACGTGGTCCCGCTGAATTACGTCTGGTATCGAAATGCGATTTATTTTCACGGAGCGGATACTGGTCGAAAATGCGATATCATCCAACAAAACGCCCGTGTTTGTTTCACGGTCAGCGAAGAGTACGGGACCATCGCAGATCCTGTTCCAGCCAGTACCGACACCGCTTATATGAGTGTCATGATATTCGGACAGGCCACACGGGTTGCCGAACTTGACGAAGCCACCGCTGCTTTGCAAGCGATGCTTGAAAAATATGTGCCTGGCTACTATGATCAGCCTCTAGCCAAGCAACATGTGGCGAAGTACCGCTCTTCTCTCAACAGCGAGGTCGCAGTATACCGCATCGATCCTGAGCATGTTTCGGCCAAAGAAAATCCGCTGAATCGGGAGCGCGCCTTTTATCCCGGGCGGAAAGTCCAGATGGATGTGGCCCGTCATGGCTCTACACATACGTAAAGGCTGCCGGTGGTCCGACAGCCCTACAGCCAAGGACCGGGTAACCCCGGTCTTTTTTCATAAGTCCAATGCCTTACAAGCTCAGCCAGGAAAACCAGTATCTCCTGGTAAGGAAAAACAAAGCGGAACCTGCGAACACCTTAATGAATAGCAATAACTGGATGACCTCTTGCTTCGCTTTGGCAATATACAACGATTGTACTTCTGCGCCAAAGAACAAGAGCAAGCCGCATATCGCCAACGCGCCAGCCAGCTGACGCTGTCGCTCGTGCAGCAGAAACCCCAGCCCGACCATGAGCAGGGAAATCGGTACCCAGTACAACTCCGTCGCCCACCAGCTGTAATCGGCCGATATTCTGCCAATGGTGGCAAATCCGTACATAATCCCCAGACCCAACAAACCGCAGTACAGATAATAGCCAAGCCGGAAAAACAGTCCATTTCCACACCACAGCAGGAACAAGATCGTCAAAAAGAAGAGCAATGCCGTTTTGTCCAAATCCAACTGACGAATCATGAACAATCCGCCCATCGTGACTATAATGAATGAAAGTGCTAAAAAAAGCTGGCTGTATCCTGCATTTCTTCGGCGGAAAAATACTGCCAAAATATAGAAAACCAGTGCGCTTACGGAAAAGATGGCAATTTGCATTGGGGAACTAAAACCGTTAAAATGAAAAGCAAGCAAAATGAGTGAAGCGATTACACTCGCGCCTAAAAACCAGGAAAGCACGAGTTTCCAGGAGATCTTCTGCGATCCAGCGGAGGCTTTCTGAATGTAACGAACTCCGCCGCTTGCTTCCGTTGCGGATCCTTCCCCTGCTTCAACCATGACGGAGGAGCCAGAAGTACCGTGAGCTGCCATGACCGGTGTCTCCGCCACAATGGTACGACTGCTTCGACCGCTTTTCGCAGGTACGGGATTCACCTTATGCTCACCTGCTGAATAGAGGTTCAATAAAAAGATGCAATAATGTTCGGGCAGAAGATGGTTTTTGCGCCAGTTTTCTATCTCAGAAATAATGATTTTTTTACGCTGATCGTCCAAAAACAGCCACTCTCCTTTGAATCACACAACCTCCGCCTGCGACGGATGAGAAATAGAAAAGCCTACGCATGCAAACGTAGGCAAGCATCTATTACTATATCGGCTATTCCAGGAAATCCTTTAAGCGTTTACTGCGGCTAGGATGGCGTAATTTTCGTAGGGCTTTTGCCTCAATTTGTCGGATACGCTCTCTGGTAACCCCAAATACCTTCCCGACTTCCTCCAGCGTGCGCGTCCGTCCATCATCCAAGCCAAAGCGAAGACGAAGTACGTTTTCCTCACGATCGGTAAGCGTGTCAAGCACATCTTCCAATTGCTCTTTCAACAATTCATACGCGGCTGCATCGGATGGTGCCAACGCGTCTTGATCCTCGATGAAATCGCCCAGATGAGAGTCATCCTCTTCCCCGATTGGTGTCTCCAACGATACGGGCTCTTGCGCAATCTTCATAATCTCACGCACTTTTTCCGGTGTCAGATCCATTTTTTCCGCAATCTCTTCCGGGGTGGGTTCGCGCCCCAATTCTTGCAGCAGCTGACGGGATACGCGAATCAATTTATTAATGGTTTCCACCATATGCACAGGGATCCGAATCGTACGCGCCTGGTCCGCGATCGCGCGGGTAATCGCTTGGCGAATCCACCATGTTGCATACGTACTGAACTTGAAGCCTTTCCGGTAGTCGAACTTCTCTACCGCTTTGATCAAACCCATGTTTCCTTCCTGAATCAGATCCAGGAACAGCATACCGCGACCTACATAACGTTTCGCGATGCTCACTACCAGACGCAGGTTCGCTTCGGCCAAACGGCGCTTCGCTTCCTCGTCCCCTTGCTCAATACCGAGGGCCAGTTTGATCTCTTCCTGTGCGGAGAGCAACGGTACACGGCCGATCTCTTTCAAATACATACGAACAGGGTCATTGATTTTAATCCCCGGCGGTACCGATAAGTCATCAAAATCAAATTCTTCCTGGTCATCGTCTTTCATCATTTCATCGACTTCTTCGTCGCTTTCGTTGTTCACTTCGACGCCTTGGTCCCCGAGGAACTCGAAAAACTCATCAATTTGATCGGAGTCTTGATCGAAGCCGGAGAGACGCTCCATAATTTCTTTATACGTGAGGCTGCCACGTTTTTTGCCCAGCTCCACCAACTGTTCTTTCACTTGCTCGATGGAAGTGGCTTCGTCTGACGTAATATTTTGTTTGTTCATCTAAACTATCCCTCCTTCCCCGGGAATGATCTGAGAACTACCCTTCCTTTAAAGCATTTTCCAATTCAAGAATCTTCATCCCTACGACGGCAGCTTGAATTTCCAGTTGCTTGCGTGTATCTTCGTCATCCGCGGTGGTCGCTTGCAGATTCAGCGTTCGCTGTTCTTCGCGCAATCGATCCAACTCGGCACGCAACGGGTAGTTATTCACTTGTCTGATGTAGTCACCGATTTCAGTATCAGATACGTCTTCCTTGCACTCCATCATGGCCAATCCCGAGGCTAATTGCTTAAGGTTTTCTTCTTGCATGTAATGAATGAATTGTCCGGGGTCTTCGGCAAACCCTTCGGCGTAATAAGCATAAAGGTATGCAGCCAGTGCACTGTGCTCGTCGATTTGAAAGTCCGCCTTGCATTCTTGCATCACGCGGTCAGCGATCTCACGCTTATGCATCATGTAGTACAACAACTTTCGTTCTGCCGTTTCATAGGCAGGTGCCAGCGACTTTGCGAGCGCAAATTTGCCATTATTTATACTATTATTCCATCCCGGCGTCACTTTATCCCTTTGCGCATTACTTTTTTGTTCTTTGTACACCCGTTTTGCTTCAAGCTTTAATGCGTCTAGTGATAGTGAAAATTCTTCAGCCAGCTGCCGCTCATACAAATCCCGTTCGATCGGGCTATTGAGCTGGGTAATAATGCGAAGTGCTTCCTGCACATAACGAGCTTGATCTGCCTTATCTTGTAATACGTGTTTGCTGCGCAAATGTTGCAAACGAAAAGCTGTAACAGGCATCGCCCGCAGCAAGACCTGCTGGGAAAAAGATTCCGCTCCATATTTGCGTATGTAATCATCCGGATCCATTCCCGCTGGCAACGGGGCAATCCGTATCGTACAGCCAGTTTCCTGCAATAGCTGGATCGCCTTTGAAGTTGCTTCCTGACCAGCCGTATCCCCGTCATAACAAATAATGACCTGCTCCACATTCTTCCTGATCAACCGTGCCTGCTGCTCGGTAATGGCCGTACCCAGCGTTGCGATCCCTTGACCGAAACCAGCTTGCGATGCCGAGATGACATCCACATAGCCTTCAAACAGGATCGCTTGCTTTCTGCGGCGCATCACGGCGCGTGCACGATGCAGATTGAAGATGGTTGCACTTTTGTTGAACAGTGGTGTTTCGGGGCTGTTCAGATACTTTGGATGAGCGCCGTCGAGTGATCTTCCCCCAAAGCCGATCACTTCTCCCTGTGAATTATGGATAGGAAACATCACGCGGCCGCGAAACCGGTCAAAAATGCGTCCGTGCTCGCTTTTTACCAACAAGCCAGCTTCCACCATCAACTCCTGTGAGAACTGTCGTTTTTTCAACCATTGGGTGAGAAAATCCCAAGAATCAGGGGCAAAACCGATCTGAAATTCCTCGATGGTCTGAACGGACATCCCTCGCTTCTCCAGATATCGTCTGGCTTCCGTACCGTAGGGAGTATGCATGAGGACATAATGGTATAGTTTCGCCACCAGTTGATGCGCTTCATACATCAGCTGTTTGGCTGAATGCTTAGGTGATTCTTCCTTTTGCTGCTGCGGGATGATAATCCCTGCCCGGTCGGCTAGCTTTTGCAAGGCTTCCGGGAAAGTCAACTGCTCGATTTTCATCATGAAGGAGAAGATATCTCCTCCCGCACCACAACCAAAACAGTGAAAAAATTGTCGATCTGCGTTCACATTAAAAGAAGGCGATTTTTCCGAATGAAAGGGACATAATCCCAAATACGCTCGACCGCTCTTCCTCAATTGGACATATTCGCTGACCACATCAACGAGATCGACAGCTGCACGAACCTGGTTTACTATCTCCTCTGAATTGAGACCTGTCATCTCATTCCACCTTTATAGGATCAATGAAGATATAACATTCGTCAGCATTCGCCAAAATCCTTCTTTGCATGTACATTTCTGTACAACTTCTTGACGGAAATGACAACGACTCCAATAGTTCTACAAAAACGTTCAATATCCTTCTGCCGATATTATTCTATTTGTGCAACCGGCTTTTTCGGATCATTTCCAGAATGATATTGGCAGTTTCTTCGACCGCTTTATTGGAGACATCGATGACCGGACAGCCCAAACGCTGCATGATTTTTTGCGAATACTGCAGCTCTTGGTGTATCCGATCGAGCGCAGCGTAATTCGCCTGGGCAGTCAATCCCAACGCTTTCAGGCGCTCTGTCCGAATCCCGTTTAATTGCTCTCCGCTGATGGTAAGTCCAATCACGCGCTCCGGCGGAAGCTCGAACAGCTCCTCAGGCGGCTCCACCTCGGGTACAAGAGGTACATTGGCCACTTTTAAACGCTTATTGGCCAAATACATCGACAATGGCGTCTTGGACGTGCGGGAAACGCCGATCAGCACGACATCCGCACGCAGCAAGCCGCGCGGATCACGGCCATCATCGTATTTGACCGCAAACTCGATAGCATCTACCCTGCGGAAATATTCCTCATCCAGCCTTCTGACCAATCCAGGCTTGTTTGACGGTTTCACCTTCAGGGTCTGCTGCAGCGTGACCATCAGCGGCCCCATCACATCGATTACGGGAACTTTGTTTGCGTGGGCAGCCTGCAGCATGTAGTCCTTAAGCTCCGGGATGACCAACGTAAAGACGATCATCGCTTTTGACTCTTTAGCCGAAGCGATGATCTCATCGATAGCGTCCTTATCCTCGATATAAGGATATTTGTGTACATCAATTAAATGTCCGTCGAATTGGCTCGCTGCTGCACGCACGACCAATTCCGCGGTTTCACCGATTGAATCGGAGACAACATAGATCAGTTGTCCTTGTCGGCTATCCTCCATGTCTTCTCCTCCTATACATGAGGCTCTTCTGCTAGCTCAACAAAAGCCTTGGTAATTGTGGTTTTGGTGACCCGTCCCAACAGTTCGTACTGCCTCCCGTCCGCTTCGCTTGCTTTGACGACAGGCAACGAATCGATTTGGTACGTAATCAGCTTTTTCGCGGCATCAAACAAGCTTTCCTCTGCCGTGCACGTGATGATATTGGGCATGCGCGTCATGATGATGCTGACAGGCATATCTTCCAACGCCTTGTTGCCCAGAGAGGCTCGCAGCAAATCTTTACGGGAAACAACACCTGCGAGATACCCCTTTTGATTGACGACAAACAAGGTGCCCACATCCTCCAAAAAGAGCGTCACGACCGCATCATACACCGATGCCGATTCCTGCAGCACAATAGGGACAGCTTTGTAATCATTCACGATGAGCTTGTGCAGACTTTCACTGATCACGGATCCTGCCGGCCGCCCGGAGTAGAAATATCCTACGCGCGGACGTGCATCCAAGTATCCGGACATCGTCAAAATCGAAAGATCAGGACGAAGGGTGGCTCTTGTCAGGTTCAGCTTTTCTGCGATCTGCTCGCCTGTAATCGGTCCTTCATCTTTTACAATTTGCAAGATTCGTTCTTGCCGTTTCGTCAGCTCGATGACCATTCACCACCGGTTCTTACACAATATCTATCCCTAGTATTACTCTATCGACTGGTGTTTTCCTTCTTCTTTACAGAAAAAACTACGCCCCCGTTGAACGGAGGCGTAAAAAAAGCCTTTACGCGAAGACAATTTTCGAGAAATCCACGACACGATAAATCATGCGGGACAGATTCAGCAAAAGCGCAAGGCGGTTTTTGCGAATCTGTTCATCTTCCGCCATGACCATGACCTTGTCGAAAAACGCTTTAATCGGCTCACGCAGTCCGGCGAGCGCTTGGATCACCCCATCCATATCTCCTGCGGCGAAATGGGCGTCCGCAATTCCCTTTGTCTGCAGATACGCTTGATACAAAGCGCGTTCCACATCTTCTTGGAAAAGGGCTTCCGCGATCTCGTCACTCTCTGCTTTTTGCGCGAGATTGTTGACCCGGTTGAACTGTTCTACCGTCAGCTTGAAGTCATCCTGCGCAACCGCATGGACGAGCGCTTTCGCACGGGCGAGCACATCCGGCACTACGGTAATGTCAGTCGCCAATACTGCATCAATGATATCATAGCGAACCTGTTCATCCTGCAGGACATTTTTCAAACGCAGGGAGAAGAAGTCGGTCAAATCTCGCTTGATTTCATCCGCAGAGCGTTTTTTGAAAGCGGCCTCTCCGTAAGACTGCAGCGCTACATCCCACAGCGCGTCCAAAGAGAGCTTCCACCCTCGTGCGAGCAGGATCTGCACGATAGCCGCTGCCATACGGCGCAGTCCGTACGGGTCCTGAGAGCCTGTCGGAACAATCCCGATGGAGAAGCAGCCAATGATCGTATCCAGCTTATCGGCCAGACTGACTACCGCTCCTTCTGCGGATGCAGGAAGCTGATCACCTGTGTAGCGCGGCAAATAATGCTCGAATACGCCGCTTGCCACTTTTTCAGACTCGCCCGCTTTGCGCGCGTAATCGGAACCCATAATCCCCTGAAGCTCCGGGAATTCACCGACCATATTGGTTACCAGGTCAAACTTGGCGATTGCCGCTATCCGGGCAGCATCGGCCGTTTCCGTTTGATCGAAGCCGAGCTTGGCCGCGATCTGTTTGGTATTGCTGCCGATTCTGCGGACCTTGTCCCCAATCGTCCCCAGCTCTTCGTGGAAGACGATAGTTTCCAACCGTTTCAAGCAAGCGTCAATGGACAGCTTCTGGTCTTCCTCATAGAAGAAACGGGCATCCGCCAGACGAGCGCGCAGCACTTTTTCATTCCCTTTGGCCACCACGTCGAGCGAGCGGCTGTCGCCATTGCGTACAGTGACAAAGTATGGAAGCAGCTCGCCCGCTTCGTTTTCCACCGGGAAGTAGCGTTGATGCTCGCGCATGGAGGTGATCAGCACTTCGCGGGGAATCTGGAGGAAGTCCGGATCAAAGGTTCCGTAGAGGACCGTCGGGATCTCCACCAAGTGAACGACTTCGTCCAGCAGGCCTTCATCGACAGGGATTTTCCACCCTTTGTCGCTCGCCAAGGCTTTCAGCTGCTGGGTGATCATTTCCTGTCTTCTCACAGGATCGACGATGACTTTTTGCGCTTCCAACTGCGCTGCATACGTAGCAGGCGAGTCAATGCTCACCTCTTCGCCTAGGAAGCGATGTCCACGAGAGATGCGTCCGCTTTTTACACCGGCAATCTCGATGTCTACCTGTTCATTGCCAAACAACAGCACCAACCACCGGATCGGACGAACCCATTTCAGTTCGTTCGCTCCCCAGCGCATATTTTTCGGGAAGTTCATGCCTTCCACGATTTCTTTTAGCACAGGCAGCAATTGAATCGTTTCTTTGCCTTGCTCATTTTTTTGCGCAAAGACGTACTCGACACCATTCACTTCTTTGAAAAAAAGCGCGTCCGGCTCGACATTGTTGCTGCGGGCAAAGCCGAGTGCCGCTTTGGACCAGTTGCCGTTTTCATCTTGGGCAATTTTTCGAGCGGGTCCTTTCGCTTCTTCGTTACGGTCGGCTTGCTTTTCGGCAACGCCTTTGGCCAAAATCGTCAGACGGCGAGGCGTTTCCAATACGTCAACCTGCTCAAAAGCAATCCGTTCGGCATTCAGCCATTTTTCCACTTTTTCCTTAAGCTGCTCGGCTGCCCCCGTAATAAAGCGGGCAGGCATCTCTTCTGTTCCGATCTCCAACAACAAGTCGCGCTTACTCACTTTTCGCACCTTCCTTCAAGAGCGGGAAGCCCAGTCGCTCACGCTCGGCATAATACGTCTGCGCCACTTCACGCGAAAGATTGCGTACGCGGGCGATATATCCTGTACGTTCCGTCACGCTGATCGCTCCACGCGCATCAAGCAGGTTGAAGGTGTGGGAGCATTTCAGCACATAATCATAGGCCGGGTAGACCAGATGCTCGGCCATCAGGCGCTTCGCCTCTGTCTCGTACGTATTGAACAAGGTAAACAGCATTTCCACATCGGAATGCTCAAAGGTGTATTTGGAATGCTCATATTCCGGCTGCAGGAACACGTCGCCGTAGGTATAGCCGTTCACCCATTCCAGGTCATAGACATTTTCTTTTTCCTGAATGTACGAAGCAAGGCGCTCCAATCCGTAGGTCAGCTCTACGGCTACCGGCTTGCACTCGATCCCGCCGACCTGTTGGAAATACGTAAACTGGGTGACTTCCATACCGTCGAGCCACACTTCCCAGCCAAGGCCCCATGCACCGAGACCTGGGTGCTCCCAGTTGTCTTCTACAAAGCGGATGTCGTGATCCAACGGCTCAATGCCCAGCTCACGCAAGCTGTCCAGGTAGATCTCCTGAATGTTGTCAGGTGACGGCTTCATGATTACCTGGAATTGATGGTGCTGGTACAAACGGTTCGGGTTTTCTCCGTAGCGACCGTCTGCCGGGCGGCGCGATGGTTCGACATACGCGACATTCCACGGCTCCGGCCCGATGCTGCGCAAAAACGTCATCGGATTCAACGTACCTGCCCCTTTTTCTACGTCATAGGGCTGAACGATCAGGCAGTTTTGCTTGGCCCAAAAATTTTGCAGAGTCAAGATAATGTCTTGAAAACTCTTTTTCATGGTCTTTCCACCTCCAGTTAGCTAAAAAACAAAAAAACTCTCGACTCTACACTGTTCAAGCTTTCAACAGTGTAGGGACGAGAGGTTCCCGCGGTTCCACCCTACTTGACGAGCATCCTTGACACTCGTCCACTTTCCAGTTACCTTGGACACTCCGGAAATGCCATTCATTGACGCGGACTGTCAGGCTTCCACCATCCCTGACTCGCTACACAGCCTAGCTGTCAACTACTCTTTTCCTTCTTTGCATCCGTATGAAGTACATATTGGTTTATATGATAGCGAAAAATAAAAATGATGTCAATGCAGCGTTGTCTCAGGGGAGCGATAATTTCTCTACCTGATCGAGAAAAGAACGGCTTTTCAAACGGAGATCGAGATGCTCGTCGATGAACGAGCGCAGCACATGACGCAGCTGGCTCCTCGTCGCCGGCTTCACTTCAATCTCTCCCAATCGCTCCAAATCGAACAGTTGGAACAGCCGCAGCAGCTTCCATGTGCCAGCGGTAACAGCGATCGCATATGGATCTGTTGCTTGGCAGCGCGGGCAGAGCAATCCGCCCTGGGAAACACTGATGGTATACGGCTCTTCTTCCCGTCCGCAATTGCAGCAGGCTTCCAGATGCGGCCTGATCCCGGCCACGATCAGCATTTTGCTTTCCACAATCCGCGCCAGAATTTCCGGATCTTTTCCCTCATCCAGGTAGCGAAAGGTTAACGCCAACAATTGAAACAAAAAAGGATTCGGCTCACGCTCATGTGTCAACCGATCGATCAGCTCCGCGACATAGGCTGCATAGGCGGTACGCATGATATCTTGGCGCAGCTCGCGATAGGACTCCACGATCTCTCCTTGCGACAGATCAGGCATCCCGCTCCCTGCACCAGTCTTACACATATAATAACCATGCGTAAACAGTTGAGACACGGCAGTAAGGCGACTCTTGGGCTTTTTGGCGCCGCGAGCCATGATCCCTACTTTGCCGTGTTCTCGTGAAAACAAGGTAATGACTTTGCTTGATTCTCCGTAGTCTACGCTACGAATGATTATGCCTTCCCATTTTACAAGCATACTTGCGAGTCACCCAGCTCCTCCTGGGCACTGTCCACTGGCTCCTCCTCTGTTACAAGAGCTGATCGATGGTGGTCACGATAAAGCAGGTAAGCATGGATGTCACCGGTTGTAGCAAAGTAATTCCAAGAAAAGTCCCGAAGCATCGATAGCATCTTCCTTTCTTGTATCGGCTGTATCCATTACCTCTTTATCATCCGCCTGTGCCCGTTAATCTATGCCTTGGAAAAATTGACAAGGATAAAATTACTCTTCGTCGTAGAACCCGAAGTTGCGAAGCATCCGCTCCTGGTTGCGCCAATCCTTTTTCACCTTCACCCAAATCTCGAGAAACACTTTATCGCCCAGCAGGCGCTCGATATCAAAGCGGGCACGCTTCCCGATTTCCTTGAGCATTTCGCCTTTTTTCCCGATGAGGATGCCCTTTTGCGAGTCGCGCTCGGTGTAAATCGCCGCGTAAATGTACAGCGATTTTCCGTCATCGCCCCGCTTCATTTCCTCTACGGACACCGCAATCGAATGCGGCACTTCCTCCCGTGTGAGGTGGAGCACCTTTTCCCGAATGAGCTCAGCTACGATAAACCGCTCTGGATGCTCGCTCACTTGGTCGGCCGGATAGTACATCGGTCCTTCTTCCATTTCGCCATAAATGGCTTCCAGAAGCGCTCCGGTGTTATTCCCCTCGAGAGCGGAGATCGGGATGATTTGCTTGAATTCAAATTGCTTGCGGTACTCATCGATGATCGGCAGCAAGCTTTCGGGATGGACCTTGTCAATCTTGTTCAGTACCAGAAACACCGGTGTTTTGACTTGTTTGAGGCGTTCGAGGATGAATTCTTCGCCCCCGCCCCTTCCCTCGGTCACATCGATGACGAAGAGAATCAAATCAACCTCATTGAGCGTATTGATGGCCACGTTCACCATGTAATCGCCCAGCTTTGATTTCGGCTTGTGCACCCCTGGGGTATCGATGAAAATGATTTGCCCTTGCTCCGTCGTATGAACGGCGGTAATCTTGTTGCGGGTTGTTTGCGGCTTGTTGGACATGATCGCCACTTTTTGCCCGACGATATGATTCAGCAAGGTCGATTTCCCCACGTTTGGCCGCCCGACAATCGAAACGAAGCCTGATTTGAATGCTTGCTTAGTTGTTGCCCGTTTATCCACGTAAATCCTCCTTGGTGAAAGCTCCCGGCAAAAGAGCTTCGACAGTTGTTTCCGTAATATCACCTTTTAGGTTGCTCAAAAACACTTTTGTATCCGGCTCGCACAGCTCCGCCATCACTTGCCGGCAGGCTCCGCACGGGGAGACAGGTCCCGGCGTATCCGCTGCAACCGCGATCGCCTGGTAGCGGCGATCCCCCTCCGAATGCGCTTTAAACAATGCTGTTCGTTCCGCGCAGTTGCACAGCGGGTAGGCGGCGTTTTCGATATTGCAGCCCAAATATACTTTTCCCGTATCCGTCAACAACGCTGCCCCTACCGCAAAGTTCGAATAGGGCACATAAGCCATCTTTCTTGCTTCCAATGCTTGCTTAATCAACTCTTCCTTTGTCAAGACGATTCCCCTCACTTTCTGAGTCTCCGATTTCCTTGGTTTCGCTTCGCTCTCCCATACTGGGCGGAACTACCCCTCCTGAGATGACGAACTTCAGTCCCGCTTCGACAGACATATCCAGGAACTTCACTTCATCCCGTGGCACAAGGGCCATCCAGCCATTTGTCGGATTCGGTGACTTGGGCAAATAGACATTAATATAATCCCGCCCGGTAAAATCCAGTATGTCTCCCTGTGATTCGCCGGTCAGGAATCCTACCGTAAATACACCTTTTCGCGGATATTCGACGAGCACCACTTGCTTAAACGTTGATTTTTCTTTCACAAACGCCTGAGACACTTGCTGAACCGTATTGTAAATACCTCGGACAATCGGGATAAGGCCAAATAATCGTTCGATGAGATAGAAAACATGACGGCCAACCACCGTGCGGGCCAGGCCGCCGATCAACAGCAGGATCAAGATCACCAGCAATACGCCGATCAACGGGATTCTTCCGTGAAAGGGGACGCCAAGAAACCAGATTACGTCTCCCTGCTGTAGGGCGAATCCGGCATTCACCAAAAAGCGTGAAAAAAGGCTTCCAACCGTGCGATCAATCACTCCAAAAATGAACTGTAGCAAGTACACCGTCACAAACAAAGGCAACAACACCATAAAGCCTACGAACAACGCCGAACGGATTCGCTGCATCACGATCTTGCGGAAGTCTCCTTTCGTCAGGCGAAGGTTCTCACATCGTGTTTACCAAGGTCCAGAGAGGCGGTACAAAGACATACAGCCCAATCAGTACGGCCGTAAAGACACCGATCAATACGGCACCAGCGCCGGCATCCTTGGCGATCTTGGCAAGAGGATGCCGCTCTGTCGTGACCAGATCCACCGCCGCTTCGATAGCCGTGTTGAACGTTTCCAGCGCAAGCACCAGCCCGATGGCAAAAAACACCAGCAAGCGGTCTCCCCGTGGTATCTCCAGCCACCACATCGCCACGAGAACCAGCACGGTAACCGTCAAATGGATTTGCATGTTGCGCTGGGTGCGGATGGTATGAAGAATTCCCGCCCACGCGTATGAAACACTCCTGGCAAACCGATGCCACTCTTTCAATACGATCTCCTACCTCGTCAGGCCAATCGCTTGCAAAACCTCTTCTTGGCGAGAAAACATGGCTTTCTCCTCTTCCTCCGTGCCATGGTCATAGCCGAGCAGGTGCAGGAAGCCATGAACGGCGAGAAAGCAGATTTCCCTTTCAAACGAATGGCCGTAATCATTTGCTTGGGAGACGGCCTTCGACACGGATATGATAATGTCACCCAGCATATTGGGGTACTCGTCCAATTCTTCTTCATCCAAGAAAATGTCCGGCTCTTCCTCGCCGCCTTCATTCAAGGCGAAAGACAGCACATCGGTCGGGCGATCTACGCCGCGGTAATCGCGATTCAGCTCATGGATTCGTTCGTCTGTCACCATGGTGATCACGACTTCCCCGTTGACTCCCTCGAGCTCGGCTGCTTTTTGCAGACATTGCATGATTTGGTCTTGTACGGAAGCAGACAATTCTTCCACTTCTTCGTGTAAAATCTCAATGGTTAACACAGGCATGCCCCTTTTTTCGGATTACGATTAAACCACTTCTTCTTTTCCGTAAGCCTCGATGATTTTTTGCACCAAGCTGTGACGAACCACGTCCGTCTCCTGGAACCGGATGAAGGCGATTTCCTTGATTCGCTCCAGTATCCGTTCCGCTTCCCGCAGGCCGGATTTTTTTCCTTTTGGCAGGTCGATCTGGGTAATATCGCCCGTTACGACCATCTTGGAGCCAAACCCAAGCCGCGTCAAAAACATTTTCATTTGCTCGGGAGTCGTATTCTGGGCCTCGTCCAAAATGACAAACGAGTCCTCCAGCGTTCTGCCGCGCATATATGCCAACGGAGCCACTTCAATCAAGCCGCGCTCCATCATTTTGCTTACCTGTTCGTTGCCGAGCATGTCATACAACGCATCGTAAAGCGGACGCAGATAAGGATCCACCTTTTCCTGCAAATCACCGGGCAAAAAGCCCAGGCTTTCTCCCGCTTCGACAGCAGGGCGAGTCAAGACGATGCGTTTGACTCTTCCGTTTTTCAGAGCATTAACCGCCATGACCACCGCCAGATAGGTTTTCCCTGTACCAGCAGGGCCGATACCGAACACGATGTCGGATCGTTTGATGGCCGATAGGTAATGACGCTGTCCCAACGTTTTGGCGCGTATCAGCTTGCCTTTTTGCGTACGGGCTACTTCTTCCTCATACAATTCCAGGAGCTGATCGCCTTCCCCGCGCTCGACAAGCTGCATCGCATAGGTGATGTCTCGTTCGGACAGGGTGATCCCGCGTTTGATCAGCTGCAGAAGCTTGTCAAACAGCTCCGTCAGCTTATCCACTTCCGCCTTGTCGCCACTTATCACCAATTCGTCATTGCGGGTGAAGATTTTTGCTGTCGTCTTTTCCTCAATCTGCTTCAAATACACATCATGCGGACCTAACAGCAATAATGCCTCGTTTGCGTCTGAAAACTGGATTTTTACCTCTTCTTGTACCTGCAAAAGGTCTCCAACTCCTTGCCACGGTGATGGGAAATTTATTGGCCAACATTACTAATTGGCTTTGTCACTGGTATTTTGTCCCGGAGCCGGTGGCAAGGCCACAATCGGCTGCTCAAGGGCAATATCCTCAATGACCGCATAGTGAATACTCAAGTAAACTTTACCATTCTCTGTCTTGACGTGCAAAACTTTTTCATCCTTGATCACGGCCTCTTTGCCGGCTTTGGAAAGGATGTCCTGACGAGCGAATTGTTTGCCCAACGCGATAGCTTCCTCTTGCGTGAGGCTTTTGCTGCGGTCTTCCTGCTCATACAGGCTTACTTTCTTCCAGCCAACCGGCAGAGAATATTGGGAATAGCCCAGTTGGACCCGGGTCTCGCTGGCCTCGTACTTTTCAAACGGGATCGTTTGCAGCGGCCACAGCTGCACGGCATAGGATCCTACGACCAGATAGAACAAGTCCTGCTTTTGCCCCGTCAGATGCGAGCTCTTGCGATTGAGCGGCACCGAAACGTTGCTGACGTACCATACCTCGCCTTCCACTTTCCCTTTGGCTGCGACCAGCCCTTGTCTCGTATCATTGCCAATTACGCCGGAAATCAGAACTTGTCCTTTGTCAACAAATTGATTGACCTGCACCATGCTCTTCCCCGCTTCCGCTTCCACCCGATGGATGACGGCTTTCTTTTTGGCGATCAGATGACGAGGGCCCAACTGCTTGGCTGGCTCTTGCACCTCTTTTTCCACGACCTGAATGGTCACTTTGGTTCCTTCGATATGCACCCCAATCCAGGATGCTTCCGGAAGAAGGGCGGTCATTTCTTTTTGCAGGATCTGCGGTTCTTTTAGTTTGACCTTCCACGCCCCTTGTTTAATCCCCACTTTTTCAGCAACCTGTTCGACCTGCCCGGGTGTTAACCTTACTGTCCCCTGAACCTCGATGGTCCACACAAAAGTGGAGAGCATGTACATTCCGAAAAGAAATAAAAAAGCGCCAACAGCGAAACCAGCTCTCCTGCGAATCCGTATCAGCCAAAAAGGGAATCCGCCGCGGCTGGTCACATGACTTTTACAGCCTGTCTCACGAAGAAGCGGACGGAGACGGTAGTAGTCCCGTATGAGGATGTCAAATTGCCCTTGTCCACTTCCACTGCGGGAGATATTCCAGATGTGGATCCCCTCCCGCACCGCCAGATTCACCAATCGTTCAAACCGTTTCCCCCGAATTGTCACGGTAATGTGTCCTTCATACCATTCCCTCATCAAATTTCGCATCCGATAGGCCCCCCTTACGATTTCTCCACGAATTTGACTCCTCCGATCTTGCCTTCCAAGAGCACCTCTTCCGGCAAAATTGCCCGAATGACCAGCTGTTCGCCACGAACGATCAATTGGCCATTCGTTAAGAGCAAGCGAAGCTCTTTTTCTGAAAAATGAAGAACTCCGCGATGATTTTCTATGTACATTTGCAATTGGCCGATCATCGTGATGCGCGGGACTTCCAAAACCACATCCTGCGGCAAATCCAGTACGCCAACTGCTAAATGGCGCAATCGACGGCTCCATCGCTTCATGGTAAGCCCCTCCCCCCATCGTAGTGGCGCAACTACCTCGAATATCTACATTGGCAAGCCACATCCAAGTGCCCCGCGGGTACTTCGTAGTAGCGCTTCGACTTTTTAAAAAAGCAAACCAGCTTGCTCCCAAAAGGGGTACATTCCTCTTATAACCCTATGCGGATGGGGGAAGGTTTCATGCTAGGAAAAACGTCTGTCGATTCCCTTGAACGAGAGATAATGGTCAGCATGGAAAAAGCTCTGCTGCCTCGTTCATCAAGGCGACAGAGCTTTTCCATCGATCACTGCTTTTTTTGATATTCATGGGGCCTATACGGCATCTTGGCGCGGGGAGGAGAGAAAATCATCGCCCACTTCATGCCTTCCCGGGCGGCAATCTCTTTCGCGCTCCTTTGAACAGACGGGGTCTCGATCGGAGCCTCTGGGGTCGGTTCCCATACCTGCGCCTGAACAGCGCTTTCTTCCCGTGTCTCCTCGTAGCTGAACGCATCTGACTGAGGCAATACGGTTTCTTCCCTTTCGGAACGCATTACATCTCCCGGCTGAGGCTGGGGGATGCCGCCACCGTGCACCGGGGTTAATACTGGCCGGCGGGTACTTGTCTTGTTTCTTGCATCGCCTTTTAGCCTACCCAGCGCTTTAAAGCCGAGGAAAGCCAATATAACCGGCCAAAACTTGACGATCAGGGCAATCGCTAACTCAATTAGCTCTTCCATAAGCTTGCCCTACTTCTTTTCGTCTTCTGTCGGTTTGGTGTTGCCAAAGGATTGACGCATGGAGGTATCCGCCGCCAGATTTTGCAGATTGTAATAATCCATCACGCCCAACTTGCCGCTGCGAAGCGCTTCCGACATCGCGAGAGGCACCTCGGCTTCCGCCTCGACCACCTTCGCACGCATTTCTTGCACGCGGGCTTTCATCTCTTGTTCGGTAGCGACCGCCATCGCGCGTCTTTCCTCCGCTTTTGCCTGAGCGATTCGTTTGTCCGCCTCGGCTTGGTCGGTCTGCAGCTGCGCTCCGATGTTTTTGCCTACATCTACGTCTGCGATATCGATGGAAAGGATTTCAAACGCTGTGCCGGCATCCAGCCCTTTATTCAGTACGGTTTGCGAAATGCGGTCTGGGTTTTCCAACACATCCTTATGACTGCCGGAGGAACCGATCGTAGTGACAATCCCCTCGCCAACACGGGCAATAATCGTTTCTTCGCCTGCACCACCGACAAGACGGTCAATATTGGCACGTACGGTTACTTTGGCTTTTGCTCTTACTTCAATCCCGTCTTTTGCCATCGCGGCCACAATCGGAGTCTCAATCACTTTTGGATTTACGCTCATTTGTACGGCTTCCAGCACATCACGACCTGCCAGATCGATCGCCGCCGCACGCTCGAAACCAAGCGGAATATCTGCACGCTGTGCCGCTACCAGCGCATCAACCACACGGTCTACATTCCCGCCGGCCAGATAATGGCTCTCCAATTGATTCGTATCAATAGCCAGCCCTGCTTTATGCGCTTTGATCATCGGGTTTACGATCCGGGAAGGGATAACCCGGCGCAAACGCATCGCAATCAGCGTAAGGATCCCGACTCTGACACCGGAAGCCAATGCCGAGATCCACAGCATCACCGGCACAAAGGTAAAGAAGATTGAGAGTA
Organism: Brevibacillus migulae; assembly: GCF_004521915.1. Lineage (GTDB taxonomy): Bacteria > Bacillota > Bacilli > Brevibacillales > Brevibacillaceae > Brevibacillus_F > Brevibacillus_F migulae. The sequence goes on from NZ_SDKD01000025.1 coordinate 27,860, forward strand.
CGATAATTGCCACAAAGGCAATAAAAATAATCGGTAATAGTCCATCCATGCGAAGTATCGCTCCTTACTCTATTTTGTCTTGCTCTTGCACGACGACACGGGTGCCTTCCACGAAAGCCACCACGATCGCAGTTCCTGCGGGTATAAAGCCTCCGGATGTGACAGCGTCCACCCTCTTGCCCTCAATCTTGACGACACCCGATGGCCGCAGCGGCGTCAAGGCGATCCCGGTTTTTCCTTGGAGCTCCCGCTGATTTTGCGGAGCTACATAGCCTTCCTCGTTTTGCTGGGAGTGATCGAGGATCAGTTTTTTCCAGATCCCTTTGAAGCCAAAGTATTTGTAAAGCACAATGGAGACGATCACCGTGACCAGCAGGGCGATCCCGAGCGAGGTAATGCCTTGCGTGGTATCATACGCAGCCAATACCAGTCCACTAACCATGCTGGCAAAGCCCAACGCACCTACTATACCTCCTGGCAGAAACAGTTCAAGGATCAGCATCAATACCCCGAGCAAAAAGAGCATGATATGGACCCAGCTCGCAAATCCCGCTACGTAATGGCCAAAGAAATACAACGCAAACGCGCATATCCCGATTGCACCCCCAATCCCAAAACCGGGATGGAAGATCTCTACTGCAATGCCCACCAGTCCAATGATAAGCAAAATACTCATCACAACCGGACTCGTCACGATACGGGCGATTTTTTCCCCGACGGTCGGTTCAATTTGCTGGACTGCCTGAGAATCGACCCCTATTGATTGCAAGAGGGCATCTCGATCCTTCACGACCAAATCTGCATAGCCCAGTTCTTTTGCTTTCATGGCATCAAGAGAAAGGACGGTTCCTTTGGGTTTTATCCCTGGAAGCTCCAGATCCATTTCCACCATCGCGCGGGCAATTTCCGGATTCCGCTGATTTAATTCAGCGGCGGCTTGCATTTTATTCGACCACGCCGAGATCAACTTTACCCCTGCAGCATTTCCAGCCGTGTCGATCGGTGTAGCTGCACCGATGCTCGCCCCTGGAGCCATCGCGATCTGATCCGCATTCAAAGCGATATACGTGCCCGCGGAAAACGCTTGATTATCAATAAATGCGACCACATCCATCGGAGCTTGCCGCACCAATTGCCCGATACTGTCCGCAGCGGTAATTTCTCCGCCCGGGGTATCCATGTCCAGAATTACGAGATCGGCTCCCTGCTCTTGCGCCTCCGCAAAAGCACGTGTCAGATAGCTTTCCAGTCCCCGTTCGATTTCTTGCTGAACCGAGATCCAGACCGCATGCTTATACTCCTGCGCATGCATCGGCTTTGCTGCTCCTAACAGCATCGAGAGGCTAAAGATCACGAGAAAGAGACACACGAAGAGTCGGCTGCGTTTTTGGAGATCGACTTTTTCCACAATCACTGTCATTTTTCCCTCCTTCCTGACATACTCTCACGATCGCTAACTTGGTATACGATCAACTTGAAAAGATGTTTCATTATTTTCCTGATCTGATTGGAAAAACGAAGCAACGGAAAGATCGGCGAACATAGTAAAACCCGGTCGGAAAGCCCGACCGGGTTATATACTTTATGATGGAAGTTCTTCGGAAACGATTCGTTGGACGAGATTTCCATCAGCTTTTCCTTTTACCTTTGGCATGATCAACCCCATCACTTTGCCCATCTCCTTTTTGGAAGATGCGCCGGATGCTGCGACTGCCTCACGAACGATTTGACGTATGTCATCCTCGCTCAATTGCGCAGGAAGGTATGCTGTAAGAACTTCAATCTCTTCTTTTGTTTTACTCGCCAAATCTTCACGACCGGCTTTTTCAAACTCATGGAGGGATTCACGGCGTTGTTTCAGCTCACGGGTCAAGATGGTTAGCTCTTCGTCTTCAGACAAAGTGCCGCCTTTATTAATCTGTTCGTTGGTAATAGCAGCTTTCACCATGCGAATTACAGAGAGCTTCAAGGTCGCCTTGTCCTTCATCGCCTGCTTCATATCTTGATTTAACCGCTCTATTACACTCATGATTAGTCCCCCGTAATCCAATTAGAACTTGCGTTTGCGAGCCGCTTCGGATTTTTTCTTACGCTTAATGCTAGGCTTTTCAAAGTGGCGGCGCTTACGAAGTTCAGCAAGTACCCCTGCCTTTGCGCTTTCACGCTTAAAGCGGCGAAGAGCACTATCCAACGTCTCGTTTTTCTTAACGCGAATTTCTGCCATCTGTCTTCCCTCCCTCCGCTATAAACAGTGGGACAAACTGTTCAAGCACAGACTGTCAAATTACATTATAGGACAGAGCACCCGCCTAGGTCAACCTCACGATGAAATTATTCCTGGAAACCGGCCAAGAAGTGATAATGAATATGGAAAACTTCCTGCCCGCCCTCTTTGCCGCAGTTGTTTACCAAACGGAAACCCTTCAGGTTCAATTTTTGCGCCAGTTTTTGCGCGACCACATGAATATGTCCAATCAACGGCAAATCTTCCTCGGTCACATCCATCAACGTCGGAATCGGTTTTCTCGGAATGATCAGCAGATGAATCGGAGCTTTCGGAGCGATGTCATGAATGACAATCACCTGCTCATCCTCATATTCAAAACGTCCCGGGATCTCACCATCCATAATACGCGTAAAGATACTTTTTTCCACTCGAAACCCTCCTATACATATCGTAAAAAAACACTACGACTCATACTCTTTAAAAATGCTTTCACGATGGGACACTTCATTTCCACTATAGCCCAGTCATCCAATGATTGGCAAGCCAGCCGCCCGCTAACTGCGATCTTCTCCTTGCGAAAAGGTCATACGCGTGGTAGCATGGCTTCGATACAAATGGAAGGGGATATCTGCATGAATCCGATATCACTGCAACAAGCTGCACAGATGGCCCAAGGGCTGTTGATAAAAGGGAAGCCTGCCGACACCGTCGATTCCGTTCACTTTGACACGAGACAGCTTCGGGAAAGATCGCTTTTTGTCGCGATCCGCGGGGAAGCGAGGGACGGTCATGAATTTATTGGAGTGGCTGCCAAGGCGGGAGCGAAAGCGGCAATTGTCTCCGAGCCGGCGAGCGTACCTCAGGATCTGCCTGAGGATTTTGGCATCATCTTGGTAAACGATACATTGCGTGCCTTTCAAAAGCTGTCCGCAGCCTATCGCGACGCCTTTTCCATCCCGATGATCGCGGTAACCGGAAGCAACGGCAAAACCACGACGAAGGACATGATCGGACACATTCTCGGACATAAGCGTTCCTTATATAAAACCTATAAGAATTTGAATAACCATCTGGGCGTTCCCTACTCGCTCACGCAGCTGAATGACTCCCATGAAGCCGCCGTCCTCGAGCTGGGCATGAACCATGCCGGGGAAATCGACCTATTAGCTTCACTGGTCAAACCTCAGATCAGCGTGATTACGTTCATCGGACCTTCTCATATGGAGTACTTCGGATCCTTGGAAAAAATCGCGCTGGCCAAGGCCGAGCTGCTGCCCCATACCGATCCGGAGGGCTTCGTCCTGCTTAACGGCGACAGCCCGTATTTGCGCAAAATAGCCAGCCTGTATACAGGCGAGGTGCGTTACTACTCGACGGAAGGCCCTGCCGACATCTGGGCAGACAATCTCGTTTCTGACGAGCAGGGCATGCATTTCACCGTGCATTTTGCGGATGGGCTGAACGATCGGTTGTTCCTCCCGCTTTTTGGCAGACATAACGTATTGAATGTGCTTCCTGCCATTGCGATCGCGCGGCACTTTGGTATGACCATGGATGAGATTCGGGAAGCCCTCTCCACACTGAGGCTGTCCGCCATGCGTTTCGAAGTGCAGCATGCCGACTCTGGAGCCATCGTCGTTAACGATGCCTACAACGCTAGCCCCGCTTCCATGGAAGCAGCCATTTCTACTTTTGCGGAAATTTATCCGGACCGTAAAAAAGTGGCTGTACTCGGAGATATGTTTGAATTGGGGAACGACAGCGCGGCCATGCATGCCGATGTGGGGAGAACCGCCAACCGTTTTCAAGGGAAGCTTTCCTTACTGGTGGCGATCGGGGAGCAGTCCCGCCATTTATACGATGCGTACGAAGGGGAAAAACGCTACTTCCCGACCAAGGAAGAGGCACTGGCAACGCTTCGCCCGCTATGGACGAACCAGTACGCGCTCTTGTTTAAAGCATCAAAAGGAATGTCGCTCTGGACGTTGATCGAGGCGCTCGAAAAATAGTTAGAAAAAACTAAGCTCCGCCAAGTCTTTGGCGGAGCTTAGTTGCTCATGTGTCGATGAGAAAAAGAAACCTCACTGGGCAAGGCCTCCGGTGAGGTTTCTCGTTTATCAAGAAAGGCTATGAATGAAACGCTCCAATCGATCCATCGCTTCTTCCAGCTGCGGCATGGCGTACGCATAGGAAATCCGGATGTAGCCTTCCCCCAAAGGAGAAAATGCGTCCCCCGGCACGACCGCCAGCTTTTCTTGATGCAGCAGCTTCGTTGCAAATTCAAACGATCCGAGGCCAAATGGCTTGATGGATGGAAAAATGTAAAAAGCACCGTCCGGCTTTTCCACCTCCAGCCCCATCGCAACCAGTCGGTCATACACATAATCTCTGCGCACAAGATACTGCTCCCGCATCGGCATAGCATCATCCGGACCGTTTTCCAATGCTTCCAGGGCCGCATACTGGCTGACGGAGCTTGCACAGGTCACATTGTACTGATGGACTTTGAGCATCTGTTCCGTCAGGTAGGCAGGAGCAAACGTAAAGCCAATCCGCCAGCCCGTCATCGAATGGGATTTGGAGAGCCCGTTGATGACGATCGTTTTCTCGCGCATCTTAGGAAAAGTCGCGATGGAAACATGCTCGCAGCCATAAATCAGTTCGCTGTAAATCTCATCGGAAAGGATAAAAATTTCCTTATCCCCAACCACGCGTGCGATATCCGCCAATTCCTCTTTCGTCAGCAGTGCGCCTGTCGGATTGGAAGGATACGGGAGGATGATGCAACGTGTCCGCTCGGTAATCTTCTCCTCTAGCAGCTGGGCATTGAGCTTAAAACCACTGCCCGTCGTGTCCACGTAAACCGGTTCTGCCCCGCTCAAACGGATCAACGGTTCGTAGCCTGGGTAGATCGGTCCGGGAAGAATCACTTCGGTTCCCTCCGTCAGGATCGTGCGCATGGCTATATCCAGCGCTTCGCTGGCTCCATTGGTCACGATCACTTCGGTCGCTGCGTCATAATCCAACTGATACTTGCTCTTTGCGAAATGGCATGCGGCTTTGCGCAGCTCGGGCAGCCCCGCGTTCGGTGTATAGATGGTCCGATTGTTCTCAATGGCCGCAATGCCGGCCTGCTTGATATGGGCAGGAGTCGCAAAATCTGGTTGTCCAATGGTCAAAGAGATCGCGTCAGGTACCTGCAGCACCATATTGGAAAACTTCCGGATACCGGAAATTTGAATGTCTTGTACACGTGGATTTAACAGATGCTTCACGTTTTTAACCCGCTTTCTGGTCTTTCCTTTTCCTCGATCTTACCACAAAATTGCCTGGATCACCCAGTTTCCTTTTCATCCCCTGCATTGATTTGCTACGATTCTTACCGCTGTCCCCGAAAAATTTAAAACCCCTACAGCCGATCTGCAGGGGTGAAACGCGCAGTTGATTAGAAATCTTCCGCAGCCACGATATTTTGCGCTTTGTCAGTATGTCGCTCGATGGCCAGCTGCACCAAGCGGTCAATCAGCTCGGGATAGTGGATGCCAGCAGCTTCAAACAGCATCGGATACATGCTGAATGGAGTGAAGCCAGGCATCGTGTTGATTTCGTTGATATACAGCTGATCATTGGCTTCATCCCAGAAAAAGTCGACACGAGACAATCCGGAGCCGTCTATCGCCTGGAAGGCACGGACCGCCATCTCGGCAATGCCAGCGGCCACATGCTCGGGAACAATCGCCGGAATCTGCAATTCAGTGCCGGCACCTTTGTATTTGGCTTCATAATCATAAAATTCTTTGGCGGCAATGACTTCTCCTACTACCGAGGTAATGACATCTTCGTTACCCAGCACGCCGATTTCCAGCTCTCTCGCTTTGACGAACTGTTCCACGACGATGCGTCGGTCAAATTTGGCCGCGATTTGCAAAGCATCCACCAGTTCCTCACGTGTTTTCGCTTTGTTAATGCCCACGCTGGAGCCCATATTTGCCGGCTTGATAAAGCAAGGATACCCCAATGTTTCTTCAATTTCTTTCACGATATCATTTAATTCGCTTTTCAAGCGGTTACGCATGATACCCAGATACTTGACCTGGGGCAGACCCGCCTGCGCGAACACATTTTTCATCATCCATTTATCCATCCCGACAGCGGAAGCCATTACACCAGTTCCTACATAAGGGAGGTTAGCCAGTTCCAGCAGCCCTTGCATGGTGCCGTCCTCACCGTTCGGTCCATGAATGACCGGGAATACGACATCAAGGTCCTTGCCAAGCGCCAGAGCGGATGCTGCCCTCCCACCGCTTGTCAATTCAACGACCGAACCTTCTTTATCCACATGATTTCCCGAATCGGTGAGTCGCAGCGCTTCTACATTGGGTAAAATGCCGGTTGCAGGCTCTCCCTTGACCCATGAACCATCCAGTTGAACATAAACCGGTGTAACCTCATATTTACCGGGATCGACCGCTTTCATGATCGAATAGGCGGTGCGCAGCGATACTTCGTGCTCTGAAGATTTCCCCCCATAAATGACCCCGAGTCGGATTTTGTTCCCCATCTGAATTGCTCCTTTCTCCTCTGCACCATCTAGCCCGTGCAGGGTCCTTCCCTATGCTATGCACAGCTGTCGATTTTTGCTTGCCCTGACCTCTTTGGTCATTAATCCAGCATACACAATGACTTGGGCGAATACAAGAGGAGAGCGACTCACCACCAATTCCGCAGCCTCATAAGCTGTAGGAAAACGATGGGGGGAAAGTCCTTCCCGCTCAGGCAAACACGCAAGACTGGAGGTATGCGCGTATGAGAGACTTTTTGGTGTACTGCACGTATTGCTCCTCTTATACTTTGCTGCACAGCTATGACAAAGAAACAAACACCTTTCTCGGCGAGTATTCGCTTTTGCATAATGAATATACCCGGAATAGCGTCGTCCTTCATAAATTTTTGCTTACGCACCTGGGGCATACCTTGCGTACCATTCCTTCCAAGACCGACGAGTATATGAATATCATCTGTAACGACAATCATTTTCTCGAAGATGACATCGACAAGTATGTGGAAGAAAGCATGGAAGAGATGAAATATCGCGAATGGAACAGGCGCAGTGAACGCGAAATCGGGAAAGTCCAGCTGCACATCGTCGAGCATTTACTGGAGCATGAGCTGAATTCCCTTTCCGATATCCGCGCTGCTACACCGGCGGAGGGACAGGTCTTGATCGGGAAAGAACTGGGGATAAAACGTGCGATTGAAATATTGCGCGAGGTCCGTTCCAACAAGCAATATGCCTGAGTGAAGCCCTATCCAAAAAGAGAAAACCCCGCGATCGAATCACGGGGTTATTTGTATGCATGACCTTCGCTTACAGCTTAACAGGAGTACGGCTTGGTGTGCGCTTCATCTTGCCGCCGCGGTCGCGATCGCCGCCACCATATGGACGTTTGCCCCCGTCACCGCGTTCGCCAGACTTGAAGCCTGGGCGTGGTCCGCGACGGTCTCGGTTGCCTGGTCCACGGTTGTCTCTGAATTTGGGGCGCTTGCCCATCACCGGTTTTTCCGGAGTCAGCTCTACCGGGATATCATTGGATTCACGAGTCAGCAGCTTCAGCGCAGCGGCTACCAGACGGTTGGCATCGTGTTCGTCCAACAGGTCATTCGCCACCGCCAAATACGATTCGAGTTGACCTGCTTCGATGGTATTGACTACCTTCTCTACGGTAAAACGCAGCTGCCCACTGATGGCTTCGGCGGTCGTAGGTACAGCGCGCTTCGCAATTTTAAAATTGTTGATTCGCTCGATAAAGTGTAAATGATCGGTTTCACGCGGTGTCACCAGCGTGGTTGCTACCCCTTTGCGTCCTGCCCGGCCCGTACGTCCCACACGGTGAACATAGCTTTCAGGGTCCTGCGGGATATCGAAGTTGTACACATGCGTTACGTTGGAAACGTCAATCCCGCGTGCAGCCACGTCAGTTGCAACCAGGATTTCAATCTGGCCATCGCGGAACTTGCGCATGACTTGGTCGCGCTGATTTTGGGACAGATCCCCATGGAGGCCTTCTGCGAAATATCCACGTTTTTGCAGCGCGGTGCTCAGCTCATCGACCCTTCTTTTCGTTCTGCCGAAAATAATCGCCAGGTCCGGAGACTCCATATCGATGAAACGGCAGAGCGTGTCAAATTTTTGGCGCTCCGACACTTCGCAATAGTACTGGGCGATGGACGGCTTTTGCATCACTTTTGGCGTAACTGTGATGTGCTCCGGATTCTGCAAAAATTGATCGGCCAGCTTGCGGATCTGCGGCGGCATTGTCGCAGAGAAGAGCATCGTCTGGCGCTGTTCGGGAACTGCTGTGAGGATCTTTTGAATCTCCTCCAAAAAGCCCATGTTCAGCATTTCATCCGCTTCATCCAATACGACGGTTTCCACGTCATTCAGACGGATGGTCCGACGTTCCAGATGGTCGATCAATCGTCCCGGAGTAGCGATGATCACATGAGGGCGATTTTTCAACGCGCGGATTTGTCGGCCGATATCCTGGCCGCCATAGATCGGCAGCTGTTTTACGCCTTTCAGCGAGCCAAGCTTGGACAGCTCCTCCGCTACTTGAATCGCAAGCTCACGAGTTGGCGCGAGCACCAATGCCTGGATTTTATCCGATTGGATGTCGATCTTTTGAAGCAGCGGGATACTGAAGGCCGCTGTCTTCCCTGTACCTGTTTGCGCTTGCCCAATCAAATCCACCCCGGAGAGTGCAATCGGAATGACCTTCTCCTGGATCGGTGTAGTTTCCTCAAAACCCATCTCCGAAATCGCACGTGTAATGGCTTGATGCAAACCAAATTCAAAAAATGTTTTCACTAACTAATTACCCCTTCCTTATAGGCGAAACATATAGCAGTTTTTATATTCAACGCTTGTACATGCGCGTACAGTCTCGTATATTTTCCCTGATTGTCAGGTTTGGCATACACACGAAAGTAAAAACCGCTCATCAATAGACTCCTCATTTTACCAAACCAAATAAGAAAAAGAAACAAGTAAGAAAAAAAAGGGCATGTTGTACGGCAACAACATGCCTTTCGCCCTATTATTTCCGGTCACGCACTTCATAAATCGCAAACTTGAGGTAGTGCGCTTCCTGTGTTCCACTGATCTCGGGATGGTCTTTTCCTGCCCCACGCCACTCGATCAGGCGGAGAATTTTCTTGGCATCATACGCAGCTTCCATGATGGTCTCATGAAACAGCTCCGGCGACATATGGTAGGAGCAAGAAGCGGTTACCAAGAAGCCGCCCGGACGAACCAGCTTCATCCCGTGCAGATTGATATCCTTATAGCCGCGCACTGCGCCTTTCACTGCGGATTTTGACTTGGCGAAGGCTGGCGGATCGAGAATGACAACATCCCACGAGCGCCCCTCCTCCACGCTTTCCCTCAAATAATCAAATGCGTTCGCGACGACGAAATCCACCCGGTGCAAAAACCCATTCAACGTGATGTTGCGCTTCGCTGTTTCAATCGCATGCTCCGATATATCCAGGGCAGTAACCTTTTTCGCCCCGTGCTTGCAAGCGTTCATGGTGAACGATCCGGTATGCGTAAAGCATTCCAGCACCTCGGCTCCATCCCAGAATGGATTTTTCACGATTTTGCCACGCTTGTCTACAGGCTTGGTAACTGGCTGCTCTGCGTCATCCAGCAAAGGTTCTACTCCATCGCGCAGTTTACCCGTACGGTCCCATAACGGTTCCCCATCTGTTCCCACCGGCTGCAGCGTGATGCCATGCTTTTCGCCCCATCCACGCATCAATGGGGCAATGGCCGCTCGGTTTTCCCGTTGATCATAGAAAAAGCCGGTTTTTTGCCCTTCTACAATATCCACGATATAGGTGAGACCATTTTCCACGATCTCGACTTCCCGCGGACATTCGCCGTACAGCACTTCCTTCGTCTGCTCTAGACCCTCCAGCTCGCGCACAGGCACATCATTGCGCAGAAAGATCCCTTTTGGCTGAAACACATCAATCAAGGCTTGCTTGATCAGGTCCAGCCGATTCTCCATCCCACGGGAAAGGATCTGAGCAACCAGCACGTCATTGTAGCGATCCACGATCAGACCCGGCAGAAAATCCGCCTCCCCATAGACAACACGGCAGGCTTGCGGATTATCGACAAAGCGCGTGCGAAATTCCATCGCTTCCCGAATGCGACGGGTAAAAAAAGCCTGATCAATCTCCTCTGTCGGATGATAGGACAATATACGAACGATGATTTGCGAAGCCGGGTTGATATATCCGCGGGCAAGGAAATGTCCCTGGTGATTGGCTACCTCGACGAGATCGCCTGGTTGGTATTCTCCCTGAATCTCCAGCACCTCGGACTGAAAAATCCACGGGTGCCCCGCTTCCAGGCGGCGTTTCCGATTTTTTTGCAGCAGTACTTTTGCCATATGGTGAAAATGACCTCCTTGTCATGCTTGTCTGTGTACAGGCATAGCGTATAGTATCGAGATGCGCAAGGGGGACCTATCAGATGCGAGTCCTGACTGAAATTCTCCTCCCTTTTACGCTGGGGCTGGGGTATTTCTTGCTTGGTATGTATGCCATGCGCTCGGGTTTTCAACAGTTGGCTGGCGAACGCATGGAGGCGGCGCTTCGCCGCTTTACAAAAACACCGACACATGGTTTTTTCACCGGAGTCTTGTCCACCTTTGTGCTGCAAAGCTCCAGTGCCGTTACCGTGCTTACGATCGGCCTGACGAATGCAGGCTTGATCACTTTCTCGCAAACCGTCGGGATCATCCTTGGAACCAATGTCGGCACGACGGTCACCACCGAGCTGATCGCGCTGCGGCTGGAAAGGCTCGCCGTACCGATGCTCCTCATCGGGGTGGCCCTCTGGCTACAACGAAAGCATATGGTCCGCTGCATTGGCCTGATCGTCGCCGGATTTGGCTTGATCTTTCTCGGCATCGACACCATGCAGGTGATGGCCAAGCCGCTGCAAGCATCCGCCACGTTTCGTCATCTGTTTTTGGAAAGCAGTCAATCGATCTGGATTGGTCTTTTGACCGGCATGATCTTCACCGCTTTGATCCACAGCAGCTCTGCCACCACAGCCATTACAATGGGCCTGATGAGTCATCAGATCATGAGCATGGAAACCGGATTGGCTGTCGTGCTTGGCGCCAATATCGGGACCTGCTTCACCGCAGTCATCGCCAGCATTGGCACGAATGCTGCTTCCAAGCAGGTAGCCTGGTGCCATACGCTGTTCAATCTTGTCGGCGCCCTTTTGTTCATGCCGTTTCTCTCTAGTCTTGCCAGTGTATCCGCTGTTCTTACCGATAATCCTTCGATGCAGATCGCGCATGCCCAGACGATATTCAATCTGGTCTGTTCCATTGCTGCTCTCCCCTTCGCCAATCACATCGCGGCGCTGATTCAATGGGGGATCCCTGCTGATGGTCCAAGGCGGGTTTAAAAAGGAATGAGATAAAAAGTCGTAATAATGCCGGATAAAATCATAGCCACACTGGAGGCCGCCGCCTGGGCTTCCGACTTGCCGCTCAAACTGGCTGTGCCGATGGCATGGGAGCTGGTGCCAATCGCCATACCGATTGCCCAATCGTCGGTTATCCTGGCCATTTTCAAAAAGGGACGCGCGATCACAGCCCCAATCAAGCCGGTTGTGGCGGTAAACGCAGCGGCAAGCTCCGGGATTCCCCCCACGGTTTTTGTCAGTTCTACCGCAAAAGGAGTCGTGACCGATTTCGTCAGGATGCTGCGGATCAACTGATCACTGCCGCCTGCAAGCCACATGACGAGCCAGCCGGAGAAGAGGGTCGTACCGCAGCCGATTGCAACGCCGAGCAGTACAGGACGCCAGATCGGCAGAAGAGACCTGATTTGCTTGGTCAATGGGACAGCCAGCGCAACCGTCGCAGGTCCGAGCCAGAAGGAGATCCACTCTCCCCCGGTTTTATAGGTCTCCCAGTCGCTGCTGATTCCCCACCAGATCAACCAGACCAAGCAAGTCGACACTAGCAAGGGATGAAAAGAAGCATGACGGGCCTGCAGACGCTTGGCCCCTGCATATCCCAATATCGTCACAAGGATGGCTGCCACGGTCATGTTCAGGCTCCCTCCTGCTTATGGATCGGCTCGATCTCGGTATCTTTTTTCACCAAGCGACTGCTGCCCCATTGCACAATCCACCCAGTCACAATCATCACAAGCGGCGGCCCCAGCAGCAGGGCAAACAGAATCGGTGACATTTGGCCCTTCAGCAAGGGAAAATAAGCCGTCACACCTATCAGGATGGGAATGAAAAAAAGCAGCATATGCCGCATGAAAAAGGACGCTGCTTTTTCGACTGTTTCCACTTTTACCATCCCTGTCAGCAGGCAGCCTGCAAGCAGGAGCATGCCAAGCATATTGCCGGGAATCGGGATGTGCAGCCATTTTGCTCCGGCAACTCCCACCCCGTAGAAAAGCAGCAAAACGAAAAAACCACGCATTCGTTTCCCCTCCTCCGCATGCTTCCCTTCATTGTAAGTGGGTAAAGGTGGGGTGACAAGAGAAAAAAAGCCGCATCTTTCCTTATGAAAAGGAAATGCGGCATTCTTTCCAAGCCATCTGGCATCATACCTGAAGGCCGAAATGGGCAAGTGCTTTTCGCAGCACGCTTTCATTGTTCAGGTATCCTTTTTCCTGCTGCAGCTTCCATGCTTCCATAGGAGCGCACCAGCGAACCCCTTGAATTTCTTCCACCTGTACGGTAATCTCGCTGGAAAGAGCCTCCACCAGGTAGTAATGAACAACCTTGTTGACCAGCTCTTTTGTGACGGCATGATGGTAGTCGTAATGAACCGTCTCCAGATGCTGGACCAGCTTTCCGGCAATCCCTGTTTCTTCGGAAATTTCCCGCAGGGTTGTTTCCTCGATGGTTTCCCCCGGCTCCTGCTTGCCTTTTGCCAAGGTCACCTTGCCATAGCGGTCGACAATCATGAGAACTTTCAATTCATCATCTAGCTTTTGATAGACAACTCCGCCAGCTGAGATTTCTTTCATATCGCCTTCTCCTTGAGGAAAGGCGCAGTGCTTTCATCGAGTACGCGAACCAACGTGCCTTTGCAATATTCCGAGCCCGGCTCATCGACTTTCACCATGCACAGCTTGCCGATCAAGTCTTCGCTTCCAGGGAACACCACATTCAAATAGTTGTCAGAGTATCCCATCAGGAGGCCGCTGGTCGGATCTTCTTTGTATGGACGCTCTGGAATGACTTCCAGGACGTCGCCTACAAAGTCTTTCGCATAATCCATGGTCAGTGTCTGGTTAAGTTCCAACAGCTTCGCGACACGGGCATGCTTCACCGTATCATCCACCTGATCCTCCATCCGCGCGGCAGGTGTGCCTGTACGCATCGAGTAAGGGAATACATGCAGTTCGGCAAAGCCAATCTGTTTGATGTAGTTGTACCCGTTTTCGAACTGCTCGTCCGTCTCTCCCGGGAAGCCGACAATCAGGTCAGTCGTGATCGCTACACCCGGCAACGCTTCGCGAACTTTGACCATTTTTTCATAAAACTCAGCGGTCGTATATTTACGGCGCATGCGTTTCAGCACATCATCATCGCCGGCCTGAAGCGGCACGTGGAGATGGCGGCAAATCTTGTCGGAGTTGTTGATGACTTCGATCACTTCATCGGTAATCTGGCTCGCTTCGATCGAGCTGATGCGAATCCGCTTCAAGCCTTTTACCTGGTGCAAATCCACCAGCAGCTTGGCCAGATTGTAATCCTCCAAGTCTTCCCCGTAGCCACCCGTATGAATACCGGTCAGTACGATTTCCAAATAACCTGCGTCCACCAGCTTCTGTGCCTGCTCAATAACGCTCTCCGGCTTGCGGGAGCGCATCAGGCCACGTGCCCAAGGAATGATGCAGAATGTACAGAAGTTATTGCAGCCTTCCTGAATTTTCAGGGAAGCACGCGTACGGTCCGTAAACGCTGGAACATCCAGATCTTCGAAATCGCGCGCTTTCATAATATTCCCTACGGCATTGATCGGCTGGCGGTCGGCCTTGATTTGCTCTACGTATTCCAGCAATCGTTCCCGGCCTTGCGTACCGAGGATAATATCCACTCCGGGGATTTCGGCAATTTCATTCGGAGAGGTTTGCGCGTAGCAGCCTGTCACGGCGACAATCGCGTCCGGATTGCGGCGAATCGCACGGCGGATGACTTGTCGGCTTTTCTTATCCCCTGTATTGGTAACGGTACATGTATTGATCACGTAAACATCCGCAGAATCGGATTCAAAATCAACGCGTTGGTAGCCGTTGGACTTGAAGAGCTGCCAAATCGCTTCCGTTTCGTAGCTGTTCACTTTGCAACCTAACGTATGGAAAGCAACTGTTGACATTGCTGTTCCTCCTTTCTTCCGGAAGAAGTATATCGTCTATTTGTTCGGCATCTGCTCAAAATGATAGGAGATGGCGGATAACGCATATTGACTGGCCGTCTCTGTCCGCAAGATGCGAGGACCTAGACCGACCGAGATGATCCCTTTGCTTTGGGCAAGCGCTACCTCGGCTTCGCTGAAACCACCCTCCGGCCCGATCATGACCAGTAAGGAATCGCCTGAGGATAGGTCTTGCAAGACTTCGTGCAGCGTAACTCCATTTTCCTTTTCGTAGGCAATCACGGCACGCGTATAGCCTGCAGCTTCCTCGGCCATCTGTTTGAAGGTAAGCGGCGACAGCACCTGCGGAAGCCAGGCGCGATGCGATTGCTCGGCTGCTTCCTTTACGATCTTGCTCCAGCGCTCCAGCTTCTTCCCTTCCTTTTTTGCGTCCAGCTTCACAATCGTCCGCTCCGAAGAAAATGGGATAAACGCATGGGCACCCAGCTCGGTCCCTTTTTGCAGGATCCATTCCATTTTGTCGCCTTTGGGCAAGCCTTGGGCGATCGTCACGCGTACGGGCAGCTCGCGGTGTAACTCAAGCATGCGGATCACATCCGCTTTCACCTCTTTGGCTGAAAGCTGTGAAAGACGGGCTATGGCAACCCGTCCTTGTCCGTCGCAGACGATAATCTCCTGCCCCACTTCCGAGCGCATGACCGTGACGATGTGGTGGACATCATCCCCCGTGATCGTCACTTCCTGCTCGGTAAAAAGAGCAGGCTCCACAAAGTATCTCTGCATCTTTCCAACCTCACTATTTTACCTTTTTTTCGCAACGATAGCTACCCAATCATCGATGGAAACTGTCTCAACGACTTCCAATTTGGATCGCTCCAAGGCTGCCTTTACATCCGCCTCTTTTGCACTGATAATGCCGGATGCGATGAATGTCCCTCCTGGAACGAGCACGCGATGAACATCATCGGTAAAGCGGACGATGATTTCAGCCAGGATATTGGCAACGACCAGTTTGACCGGTCCTTCCATGCCGTCCAGCAGGTTGTTCTGAATGACCTGGATGCGCTCATGCACCTGATTCAATTCCGTATTGGCTTGGGCCGAGCGAACCGCTACCTCGTCCAGATCCATCGCGACGACATCCGATGCCCCCAGCTTGACCGCAGCGACGCTGAGAATCGCTGTGCCTGTACCTACATCATAGACATTGTCTCCCGGCGTCAGGTACTTTTCCAAAGCCCGCAGACAGAGCACAGTCGTTGGATGCGTTCCTGTCCCAAACGCCATGCCCGGATCCATCTCAATGACGATCTCCTGCTCGTTTTTCGGCGTATACTCTTCCCAGACCGGCTTGATCGTGATGCGATCCGATACAGCGACCGGCTTGTAATATTTTTTCCAGGCATGCGCCCATTCATCTTCGTGTACATCATTTACTGCGATTGTACCTTTGCCTAGATCCAACCCGTAGGATGCCAGCTGGGACAATTGTTCTTTGATAGTCTCCAGTGTCTCTCCCAATTCACCGCTGCCAACCGGCAGATAGGCTTTGACAAAAACCCCTTCGGTCGGGAAATCGTCCGGGGATAATTGGTAGATTTCGCCGAACGGTGTATCCCACTCACGGTGCAACACCTCGGGGTCTTCAATCACCACCCCATTTGCTCCTATTTCATACAGGATACTCGATACCGCTTCAACAGACTCCGCTGTCGTGTGAATACTGATTTCCGTCCAATTCATGCCTACCAACTCCCCTGCTTGACTTGCCTCGCCCCTGTAGGGTGGTTTATTCTCCACGGAACGCTCGCTTCATTTTTTCAAAAAAACCTTCATCTTCATGCGGTGCGCCCAACGGCGCATCTCCGCTGATTCCCGCGAATTCACGCAGCAATTCTTTTTGACGCTCTGTCATTTTGGCTGGAGTGACAATCCGTACCTTCACATGCTGATCGCCACGGCCATTCCCGCGCAAATACGGCACGCCGTGTCCACGCAGGCGGAAGATGGTCTCGGTCTGCGTACCTGCAGGCACCTTCAGCTTTACCTTGCCGTCTACCGTTGGCACTTCCACTTCATCACCAAGCGCAGCCTGGGCGAATGTAATCGGTACTTTGCAGTATATATCATTTCCATCCCGTTCGAAGAATTCATGCGATTTGACACGCAGCACGACATAAAGATCGCCAGGAGGCCCTCCGTTTACACCCGGTTCCCCTTCTCCGGCTACGCGCAGCTGCGCACCGTCGTCCACACCGGCTGGAATGTTGAGATGGATCTTGCGGCGTACTTTGACACGACCCGTTCCACGGCAGGATCCGCATTTTTCCTTGATGACTTGCCCTTTTCCTTCGCAAGTCTGGCAGACACGGCGATTCACGATCCGGCCAAACGGCGTATTCGCCACGACTTCCTGCTGTCCAGAACCGTTACAAGTCTTACACGTCTCAACTCCAGAGCCTGGCTTCGCGCCTGAACCATGGCAGGTGTCGCACTCCGCTTCTTTTGGAATTTCCACGTCCACTTCTTTTCCGAAGATCGCTTCGGTAAACTCTACCTGCAGGCTGAACTGCAAATCGGATCCTTTGCGCGGCGCATTCGGGTTGCGTCGGCCGCCACCGCCGCCAAAAAACATATCGAAAATATCGCCAAAGCCGCCCATGCCTGCTCCGTCAAAACCGCCGAAACCGCCGCCGCCAAAGCCCTGATTCGGATCCTGATGCCCAAAGCGGTCATAATGCGCTTTTTTCTGATCATCGGACAAGACATCGTACGCTTCTTTTACTTCTTTGAATTTTTCCTCGGCATCTGCCTCTTTATTGACATCGGGATGGTACTGACGCGCCAGCTTGCGATACGCCTTTTTGATTTCGTCCGCGCTCGCATCCTTGCCGACACCAAGCACCTCATAATAGTCCCGTTTCATTCTCTAATCACTCCCGTAGCAAAACAGACTAAATGTAATCATATCACGCAGTGGACTTGAAAAAAAGTCAAAGTCACAAACCTGACTTTGACTTTCTTTCCCATGACATGTAAGAGATTGCTTATTTCTTGTCGTCTACGACTTCGTAGTCGGCATCTACGACGTTGTCATTTTTCGCTTGCCCTGCGTTGACATCGGCTCCTGCTGCGCCTTGCGCTGCTTGTTGAGCTTGTGCTGCTTGCTCATACAGCTTCACCGAGATCGCTTGGATCACTTCGGAAAGCGCATCTTTGGCAGTCTTGATCTCTTCGATGTTGCCGCCAGTCAACGCTGTTTTCAGCTTTTCTTTCGCTTCGTTTGCTTTGTCGATTTCAGCCTGATCGATTTTGCCTTCTACTTCTTTGAGTGTTTTCTCAGTCGTGAAGACCAATTGATCCGCTTCGTTGCGAACTTCTACTTCTTCTTTGCGTTTTTTGTCCGCTTCCGCATTCAGCTCAGCGTCTTTTACCATGCGCTCGATATCCGCATCGCTCAATCCGGAGTTGGATGTGATGGTGATGCGCTGCTCTTTGCCTGTACCCAGATCCTTCGCACGTACGTTCACGATACCGTTGGCGTCGATGTCAAAGGATACCTCGATTTGCGGAATGCCGCGTGGCGCTGGCGGGATATCGCTCAGCGTGAAGCGGCCCAAGGTTTTGTTGTCCGCTGCCATTTGACGCTCACCTTGCAGGACGTGGATCTCTACGGAAGTCTGGTTGTCAGCCGCAGTCGAGAATACTTGAGATTTGCTTGTAGGAATCGTAGTATTGCGCTCGATCAGACGGGTAAAGACGCCACCCAATGTTTCGATCCCGAGAGAGAGCGGAGTTACGTCGAGCAGGACTACGTCTTTTACGTCCCCAGTCAATACGCCCGCTTGCACAGCTGCACCCAGCGCTACAACCTCGTCCGGGTTCACGCCTTTGTGCGGCTCTTTGCCTGTATATTTTTTGATCGCTTCCTGTACAGCCGGGATACGAGTCGATCCACCTACCAGGATGACGCGATCGATTTGATTTGGAGAAAGGCCTGCATCCTGCAGCGCTTGACGGGTTGGACCCATCGTACGCTCTACCAGATGGGCAGAGAGCTCTTCAAATTTCGCGCGAGTCAGGTTCACTTCCAAGTGCTTCGGACCAGTCGCATCTGCTGTGATGAACGGCAGGGAGATGGTGGTGGTCAATACACCGGAAAGGTCTTTTTTCGCTTTTTCCGCTGCGTCTTTCAGACGTTGCATCGCCATGCGGTCTTTGGACAGATCGATGCCGTTTTCTTTTTTGAACTCGTTTACGAGATAGTCGATGATGACTTGGTCGAAGTCGTCGCCGCCCAGCTTGTTGTCACCGGAAGTCGCTTTTACCTCAAAGAAGCCTTCGGAAAGTTCCAGGATGGATACGTCGAAAGTACCGCCGCCGAGGTCATAGACCAGTACGGTTTGGTCTTCTGTTTTTTCCATCCCATATGCCAATGCAGCCGCTGTTGGCTCGTTGACGATACGCAGTACTTCCAGACCGGCAATTTTACCAGCGTCTTTGGTAGCTTGACGCTGAGCATCATTGAAGTAAGCAGGAACCGTAATAACCGCTTGTGTAACCGGTTGACCCAGATAGCTTTCTGCGTCGGCTTTCAATTTTTGCAGGATCATCGCAGAAACTTCTTGTGGGGTATATTCTTTTCCTTCAAGTGTTTCTTTATGGTTGGTACCCATCCAACGTTTGATAGAAATAACGGTGTTGTCAGGGTTTGTGATTGCTTGACGTTTTGCCGCTTCACCGACGATGCGCTCGCCATTTTTGAAAGCGACCACGGATGGCGTCGTGCGGTTTCCTTCCGCATTGGCGATAACGACTGGCTCGCCGCCTTCCATCACTGCTACGCAAGAGTTAGTTGTCCCTAAGTCAATCCCAATAACGCGACTCATATCGATATGTCCTCCTTCTGTGATTCAAACGAGTATCATTTTTCAAATTGAGAATTTTAGCTGTTCACTTTCACCATGGATGGGCGAATGACGCGATCCTTGAAGAGATAGCCTTTTTGGAACTCTTCAATCACGACACCCGATTCATAGTTGCTGTCTTCCACCTGCATGACCGCCTGATGAAGATGCGGGTCAAACGGCTTGCCAACTGCCTCGATTGCGACAAGGCCTTCCTTTTCGAAAACCTGTGCCATCTGGCGGTGAACCATGCCTACCCCTTGCAGGAGAGACTCAACGGTAGTGGAATCCTTGTCAGCAGCCAACGCACGTTCGAAGTTATCCAGCGCTGGCAGCAATTCAGAGATGACCTTCAAGGATGCATACTGAGCCAAGTCCTCCTGCTCTTTACGCATCCGTTTGCGGATATTCTCCATATCCGCCATCGCCCGCAGATAGCGGTTCTGAAAATCGTCTGCCACAGCTTTCAAACGTTCTACCTCAGCCGCAAGATCCCCTGCTTCTGTCGGAGCGTTTTCGCCGTTTTGCTCTTCTACCGTTTCGTTGTTCTGATCCACGTCAACGGTTGTTTTTTCTTCACTCAAAACACTGACCTCCTGCCTAGCACGCTTTAATAACGGCTTTATTTCTTATCAAATTGATTGGTTAACATGGTTGACAATCCGCGTGCCAGATAATCCAGCACGGAGATGACTTTATCGTATTCCATACGGGTGGGGCCGAGGATCCCGACAACACCAATGGCTTTTCCGCCAATGTAGTAAGGGGTCGTCACAATGCTGCATTCCTTGATCGCATCCAGACCATTCTCCTGACCAATGCGCACCTGCAAGCCTTCAGCCGGTGAATCAAGCAGCCTGATCAATTGATCATTTTGTTCAAACAGTTCCATGATATCTTTTACTTTATCCACATCACGGAATTCTGGTTGATTCATGATTTTGGTCGCACCACGCAGGAATACGCGATCCGCCTCTTCCGTCATGAACGAATTCTCCAGCATGTGCAGCATCTCTTCATACTGCTCCACGTGCCGTCTCATCTCTCCCGCAATCTCCTGATAGATGCGCTGACGCAATTGCCACAGCGGCACATCGACCAGCTTCGCATTCAGGATGTTCACCAGTTTCTCGATCTCCCCGGGATGTACGCCTACCGGCAAGTCGAGCAGCTTATTCTCAACGCGGCCGGTATGGGTCACGATGATCGCTACTGCCTGTGATTCGCTCAGCGGGACGATCTGGATATGCTTGAGTCGATGCTCAAACATCTCTGGTCCAAGGACGATGGAGGTATAATTGGTCACTTGCGACAAAATGGAAGCCGTGCTTTCGATAGCTTGTTCCATTTTGCTGATCCGATCGGCAAACACTTGCTTTATATTGAAGAGATCCTTCTCGGAAATGTTCCGGGGCTGGATCAGGTTGTCTACATAAAAGCGATATCCCTTGGTCGATGGTACACGCCCTGCTGACGTGTGGGGTTGCTCTAAATAACCCAGTTCTTCCAGGTCCGCCATTTCATTTCGGATGGTTGCCGAAGAGAAGCCAACCCCTTCACGCTTTGAAATGGTACGGGAGCCAACGGGTTCAGCCGACTGGATGTAATTGTCGATAATAGCACTCAAAATCATGCGTTGTCGATCTGTCAACATGCTGCTTCTTCCCCCTTTGTCTCATACCAGCTTATTTACGGGAAACCGTTCCTTCATGCGGGATCATAGGCATGCGTCCTAGCAAAAACAATCTTGCTTGTAGATTGTTAGCACTCCTGACAAACGAGTGCTAAAACCATACTATAAAATTATCAATTGATACAGCATTTGTCAATCATTGTTGGCAAACTGCTTCTCCTTTTACTCAGCTCCCAAAAAGCGCGCAAACACTTCGTTTCCTAGCGGCAGCGCCTTCTTGGTCAAGCGAAGATGAGTAGCTGTGCGCTCGAGCATTCCTTTTTTCAGTTCATCATCCACGATCTCGCCGAACTCTTCTTCCACCGTCCTGTCAAAACGGTCGGCAAAACGTTGGAGGTCAACCCCTTCCCGCAGACGAAGCCCCAGAATCATCTGATCCTCCATGGCCTCTCTCTTGCTTACCGAGAACTGGTCTACCCGCGGCAAGCCTTCTTTGCACATCTGCATGTAGATAGCCAGCGGACCCGCGTTTACATGGCGCTCTCCTGCAGCATAGCCGTGTGCGCCTGCCCCGATTCCATAATAGTCATTATTCAGCCAATAGGTTTTATTGTGTCTGCTTTCCATGCCATTTTTGGCAAAATTACTGATTTCATACTGCTGGTAGCCGTTCGCTTCCATCGCATCAATCAACTGGAGATACATCGCAAGCTCCGCATCCTCGGTCGGCAGCAGCAGTTGCCCTTTTTGATAGAGCGTGTGGAACAGCGTGTTTTCCTCCACCTTCAAGCTATATGCGGAAAAATGGGTAGTCGGCATGCGCAGCGCTTCTTCCAAAGTCGCTTGAAAAATCTCTTCGGTTTGGCCGGGCAAGCCGAACATCAAGTCAAGCGATAGGTTTTGGAAGCCGACGGCCAAGGCATTATCCACGCTGCGGTAGACATCGTCCTTACTATGGATGCGACCCAGTTTTTTGAGCAATTCATTATCAAACGATTGCACGCCGAAGCTGAGGCGGTTCACTCCGTACTCATGCATCAAGGCAAGCTTTTCCTTGTCGGTCGTTCCCGGATTGGCTTCCATGGTATATTCGTTACCTTCTGCCATATGCTTGCCCAGATGGCGCTGGACTATTTCCAGAAAACGTTTCATTTGCGCATGATCCAAAAACGTAGGAGTGCCTCCCCCAACGAAGATCGTCTCGATCCGCGTCGGCGGCATTTGTTCAAAGGTCAATGTCATTTCACGATCGAGCGCTTCGAGGTAATCCCAGATCAACTGCGGGTTATTGGTCACAAACGAATTGAAATCACAGTAGTAGCACTTGTTGGTGCAAAACGGAATATGAATATAGACAGAATGTGGGGACAACTCATTCCCCTCCTTCCCTGCTAACAGGTTGATAGTAAAATGAGAGACCTGACAGTGGTTGCCCCCGCCAGGTCCATTGATGGGAAGGAAATCTGCTTCCTTCGATTATTTCTTGTCATCCATGCGGAGTACCGCCATAAATGCTTCTTGTGGAACTTCTACGGAACCAACGGCTTTCATCCGCTTTTTCCCTTCTTTTTGCTTCTCTAACAGCTTGCGTTTACGGGAAATGTCTCCTCCGTAACATTTGGCCAATACGTTTTTGCGCATCGCGCTGATGGTCTCACGAGCGACGACCTTGTGACCAATCGTCGCTTGGATCGGCACCTCGAATTGTTGACGAGGGATCAACTCTTTCAGCTTTTCGCAAATGACCTTACCACGAGCGTAGGCACTGTCTTTATGAACAATGAAGGAAAGGGCATCCACCACTTCGCCATTCAACAAAATGTCCATCTTCACCAGCTTTGAAATTTTGTAGCCTGCCATCTCATAGTCGAAGGAAGCATAGCCTTTCGTACCCGATTTCAACAGATCAAAGAAATCGTACACGATCTCGGATAGCGGCATGTCATATTTCAGCTGCACACGGTTCTCCCCAAGATATTGCATATCGAGGAAATCACCGCGTTTGCCCTGGCAAAGCTGCATGACATCTCCGACATAATCCTTCGGTACCATGACAGTCGCAGTAACGTATGGTTCTTCAATATGCTCGATCTTCTGCACTTCCGGCATTTTGGACGGATTGTCGATTTCAAGCGTAGTGCCATCTGTCTTTGTAATACGATAAATTACGCTTGGTGCTGTCGTGATCAGATCAATGTTGAATTCACGCTCGATCCGCTCTTGAATAATTTCCATGTGCAAAAGTCCGAGGAATCCGCAACGGAAACCAAAGCCAAGCGCTTGCGAAGTTTCCGGCTCGAATTGCAAGGAAGCATCATTTAACTGCAGCTTTTCCAATGCATCCCGCAAATCGTTGTAGTCACTCGTATCGATCGGATACAGACCGCAGAATACCATCGGGTTAATTTTGCGGTAACCTGCGAGCGGCTCTGTAGCCGGTCTGCTCGCATCAGTGATCGTATCCCCGACACGCGTATCCCCGACTGTTTTAATAGCTGCAGCCACATACCCTACATCGCCTACTGTCAATTCTTCAACTTGCGTTTGTCGTGGAGTAGACGTACCTACTTCCGTCACTTCAAACGTTTTGCCCGTCGCCATCATTTTGATCTTCATGCCTTTGCGCATGGTTCCGTTCAACACACGAACGGACGCGATCACGCCACGGTATGGGTCAAAATAAGAGTCGAAGATCAGCGCTTGTAACGGCGCATCCGGATCTCCTTCTGGCGCAGGCACCTTTTTCACAACTGCCTCCAAAATTTCCTTGATCCCGATCCCGGCTTTTGCCGACGCGAGACATGCCTCGCTGGCATCCAGGCCGATTACCTCTTCAATTTCATCTTTTACCCGCTCCGGCTCGGCGCTGGGCAGGTCGATTTTATTGATAACCGGGATAATTTCCAGATTGTTGTCGAGTGCCAGATATACGTTCGCCAACGTTTGGGCTTCAATCCCCTGCGCAGCATCAACGACCAGCAAAGCTCCTTCACAGGCTGCCAAACTGCGTGATACTTCGTATGTGAAGTCCACGTGCCCTGGGGTATCGATGAGATGAAGAATGTATTCCTCGCCGTCATCCGCCTTGTAATTCAAACGTACGGCATTCAGCTTGATGGTAATCCCGCGCTCTTTTTCCAGCTCCATGGTATCGAGGAATTGGGCTTCCATTTCACGGGCTGTAAGCGCACCTGTCATTTCCAAGATGCGGTCAGCCAATGTCGATTTGCCATGGTCAATATGGGCAATGATGGAAAAGTTGCGGATTTTTTTCTGTCTTTCACGGCGATCCATGTCGATTAGTTCCCTCCCACGCAAGCGAGACTCGTAAAATCCCTGCTTTGCGAGCTACCTTACGAAAAAATGCACTAAGGTTTATTATAGCAAAGCCCTATTCCCACGGCAACCAATGATCATCATGTCTCGCCTCCGTCTCATACTTGTGGTAGATTGGATTACGAGAAGTTGGAAAATATTTCTGTCACTTTCGAAGGGAGATTCTGCCATGTTTCAATTCGACCGGTTGGTTTATGCCACCAACCAGCCAGATCAAGTAGATTTACAAATACGAACCAAGCGCGGGCTCACGCTTACGGCATCCGGTCACTCTTTTCCGGGGGTAGCCACCCGGATTTATCCATTTGCAGGCGGCGGCTTTCTTGAAGTCGCTTTCATTGAAAATGCGGTGGAAGCAAATAAAACCAACGAAGGACAAGCCATGGCCGAGCTGCTGAAAGAACAAGGGGACAGCTTTACGGCGATGGTCTTAGAAACCGATGATCTCGATCGTGTTAAACGCATTCTTGAAGAAGAAAAGTACCCGGTCACCGTGACCCCTGTCCAGCACATGACCGATGCATCCGGGAATCCTTTTCAGTTTCAAATGCTGGGCACATATCCTCATCTGCCGTGGTTTGTCATGTATGACAAGCCTCGTGACACCCCTCGCGGATATCCGCAAGCAGCCGTCTTGCGCACCACTACCTTTACAGCTGACTTGGAGATTCTCGAAAAGATCATGGGCGTACCAGCCACTACGATTCAATATCCCAATACGACCGCTGCGATGCTGCCGCTTTATAATGCTTCGCTGCGGATTGAATCTGCCGAGCAATATGGCTTCTCCTATTTCGATCCGGCAGGAATGCTGCTCGATAAACCGTTGGAGGACGAAGCGAATCAACAGCTCCATTAAAGGCTCTGCCCATAGCTTTTGCAAAGCCGCCTTTTCCATAACGGGAAGGCGGCTTGTTTTTTATCCATATTCTCTTATAGATTCGATTGCACCGCCCGCTTCTTCAGCAGTTCTGCAATCTTGGCCGGAAAGATCTGCTCAACCTGCGCCCAGTATGCGGCACCCGGCTCAGGCATGGTATGTCCCAGCACGCGATAGGATTGGCCGACATAGTGGATTTCAAATTTGACTGGTGCCCGGATACCCGCAGAGCTTGCTGGGTCCCCCGAATGGACCGTAATCCATGCGTAGACTTGAAATTGATCCGCATCATATTTCTTAATGCCAAGCAGTTCAATGGTGACTTCCACATCTTTCTCGGACGCCGCAAATGCTTGATTGGTCTCCACATATGTTTGGATTAATGGTTCTGCCAAGCTTCTATTCGATGGCGAAATACCCGGCTTCACTTCCACGAATACTTGGCCGAAATGCACATCATCGGCCAGCACCTGCAGTTTCCATATGCCCGGCTCAGGCAGCATAATTGCAGATGGGAAATGGCGATCGGCATCATACAGCGGTCCGGCAGTCTCCCAATCGCCCAGATAATAGCGCTGACCATTTTCATGGATGCCGACCAGCTCCACTTTATTTGCATGCAGTCCATTAAGCAGCCACATCACCTTATCTGCTTGATTCTCATATAAATCACCCGCAATGATGCGTACCGGCTTTTCTCCGATGTAGGAAACGCTATCCTGCATATATGTCTCCTGATGGCGGGGAGACGGTTTCCATAGTGATGGAGGATTCCATACCGTTCCTGGCAAATGCAGCTCTTGTTCTTCCACCGCTACAGAATGGGCTGCCTCTTGATGGTTTGTTCGCCAGTAAGCCGGCATCCATGGCGAAAGCACGAACATAGCAGCTGCAGACACAACAACCGCAGCTGAGGCAAGCAGACGAATCCGTATGCTCTGCCGCCGTCTGTTCCGCAATCTCTCCTTCACAGCATTTTCCATATCTGAGGTAAAGACAATCTCTTTCAACGGGCCGGAATCTGCTTCCGCCTTCAGCTCTCGCAATGATTTTTCTACGTCCATTCCAGCCCCTCCTCCTCTTCAATCAAAGCCTTCAATTGCAAGCGGGCACGATGAAGCTTTGTGCGCACTGCTCCTTCCTTCATCTTCAAAATGTCTGCGATCTGGGCCACTGATAAATCGGAATAGTAATGCAAAGCTATGACTTCCCGATGCCCACGGGTCAACCGCAATACCAAATGAGCGATATTTTCTTGCTCCACTCGCCGCATCACGGTTTGCTCCACCGTACGTTCATCCGTTTTCTCGGGCAGCTGTCCCGGAAAGATATGACGAAACGACCAGGACCGCAAATAACCTTTGCACTCATTTACCGCGATGCGATACATCCACGTATGAATGTCACTCTCTCCGCGGAACGAATCGAGGTGACGATACACTTTCACGAATACATCCTGGGTGATGTCTTCCGCCAATGCGCGATCTTTCACAAAAAGGTAGACGAGACGCAAGATCCGGGTTCCATACTCGCGCATCAGCTGCTCCAATTGTGCATCAATTGTTTGCTGTAACGGTTCCAGATCAGCCAGTTGTCTCTCCTCCTCTTTTTTTGACGTGGCGGTTTGTTGATTAGATGCAGCAAGGATGCAGAACGTTACATCCACTTTTATTGTTTGTGCAAACATCGTGGTGGGGGAAGGGAAGAACGGGCGGGGCTCCGTACTTGCCACACCCGCATGGAAGCAGGACTGCCCGGTTCCGCTCGCAAAAACGGGACGTCACGCAAAAGTTTCGAGGAAGCGTATTCATACGTAGAGGTTGCGCGACAAGCGTGTCCCGTTTTCGCAAGCTCCACCTCGGTAGGTGTGACAAAAACTCCGCCCGTCCCGTTCTTCCCTTCCTCGCGTGGCTTTCAAAAAAATATGACAGCTGCTGCTACTCAAGTGAGCATGTTCCGAAACGTAGCGCCTGCGAAGCCGTCCCAGCGGAGCAGAAAATCGCGGGAAAAAGGGGTGCAAACTTGGCTAGGCTACAAAGCGTTTACTACTTTTTGCACACCCCCGCGATTTGCTGCGGAGCGGACAGTCTCCACCCGCAGCGGGGCGTAGAATGAAGCGGAGTTTCGGAACATGCTCACTCCACCTAAGTCACGAGCAAGTGAGCATGCTCCGAAACGGAGCGCCTGCGAAGCCGTCCCAGCGGAGCAGAAAATCGCGGGAAAAAGGGGTGCAAACTTGGCTAGGCTACAAAGCGTTTACTACTTTTTGCACACCCCCGCGATTTGCTGCGGAGCGGACAGTCTCCACCCGCAGCGGGGCGTAGAATGAAGCGGAGTTTCGGAACATGCTCACTCCACCGCAGTCACGAAGCACCCTCATTTGTTTGTCCAAAATTCGTGGTAAAGAGGTGAAACGATCTCGGCTATGTTCTTCCCCTTTCATATGCAGCAGTAAAAAAACCTGAACCCATCATAGGAGTTCAGGTCTGAAAGAGCAGATACAATTATCCGATTACCGTCAGCTCTTTCGGGAAGCTGGTCAGTACTTCACAGCCATTTTCCGTCACGAATACATCATCTTCAATCCGTACGCCGCCAACCCCCGGGAGATAGATGCCCGGTTCAATCGTAAACACCATGCCCGCGCGAACCGTATCTTGATTGGCTCCATGGATGGAAGGGTACTCGTGAATATCCATCCCCATTCCATGGCCGAGTCGATGCATGAAATACTCGCCGTAGCCTTTTTCCGTAATGACGTCACGGGCAACCTTGTCCAGACTGGCAAGCGTCATGCCGGGGCGAGTCGCCTCGATGGCAGCCAGATTGGCGGCAAGGACCGTGTTGTAGATTTCCTTTTGCTTTTCACTAATTTCACCCACTGCAAAGGTGCGGGTGATATCAGAGACATAGCCATCTGCCACTACGCCCATATCAAACAACAGCAAATCGCCCTCGCGAATCACTCTCTCCCCTGGATGCCCATGAGGCAGTGCCGAATTTTCTCCGGCCAATACCATCGTATCAAAGGAAGGGCCGTT
Source organism: Brevibacillus migulae (assembly GCF_004521915.1). Classification (GTDB taxonomy): domain Bacteria; phylum Bacillota; class Bacilli; order Brevibacillales; family Brevibacillaceae; genus Brevibacillus_F; species Brevibacillus_F migulae. The sequence goes on from NZ_SDKD01000025.1 coordinate 56,321, forward strand.
CGCTCCAAAGCGTTTCATCAAATATTCCAGCTCTGCCACCATTTCCGCTTCGGTGACACCCGCTTTTACCTTTTTCAGCCCTTCCGCCAGCACTTTTTCCACAAGGGCGATCGCATGCTTGATCCGGACGACTTCTTCTGCTGTCTTGATGAGACGCATTTCACGCAGCGGAAGCTCCATATCCACATACAGCTCAGCTCCTAAAACAGCTGCCAGTGCTTCGTATCGATTCACGGTCAGATGATCCTTCTCCAACCCTACCCGTTTTACGTTCTCAGGAAGGATTCCTTTGACGATCTCATACGGATTGTCCGTATCTTTGTGAGTTGCTATCTTTTTGACGGCCGAAGATTTTTCTGCCGCTTCCAGATCCAGGGCAGGCACGACAAGGGTTGCCTCGCCATCGCGTGGAATCAAGAGCCCGAGGAAGCGCTCATGGGGTTCGCTCAAAAAGCCTGTCAAATAATACACATGTTTGGGTAAAGTAACAAGAACTGCGTCAAGCTGCTGCTCTTCCATGTATGTACGAAGCTTTTGCAAACGAGATTGGTCCATAGATGGCACCTTCTTTTCTAGGGTTTTACTGTGAGCATATCACGAAAAAAGCATCCGTAAAAGATTATGTTGAGCACAGAGGTGAAAGTGATGAAATACGTTCAGCTTTCTGATTCGGCAACGATGGCCTACCAGTCCATCGGGGATGGTCCACCGCTTGTATTGGTCCATGCTCCTGGGATTGGGTCGGCCAATTTTTCGTGCCAAATGCCGCTTTCCCATTCCCACCGATTGCTGATCCCTGACCTGCGCGGACATGGGGAGAGCAGCCCCGCTCGTGAACCCTTCACTTTAAGAACGATCGCAGCGGATATCCACGCCATGCTCGATGCTGAAAAAGTGGAGCAAGCCAGTATCTGCGGTTATTCGCAAGGGGGATCCATTGCCTTGGAATGCCTTCTTGCTTATCCGGATCGGTTCCATGCAGCGATCTTGGTAAGCAGCTTTTCTGAGGTCAATGATCTGTATTTGCATGCTCGTTTCTTTTTGGCAGAAGCTCTCACTTCCATGCACGGCGTGAAATGGTTGGCACACTCCACAGCCCGCTCGCATCTTGATGATCCCGACGAGCAAAAACGGTGGATCGCTCACGCAGAAAAAACAGATGGCTTTTCTCTTCATCAGATGTACCTGGCCGGGCACCATTACACATGTACGGACCAACTCCCGACGATCAAAATCCCCGTCATGCTTGTCTATGGGGAAGAAGATCGCGCCATGCTTCCTTACGCGCAGCTTCTCCAGCATAAGCTCCCTCATGCCCAATTGCACCTCGTACCCGGTGTCAAGCATCAAGTGATTACAAAAGCGCCTTCCGCCTTTCACCAGCTATGCGATTCCTTTCTCACTTCATCTGTCGCACTCAGAACCTAAACAAGGACAGCCTTCCTCCATCACGGAGAAAGGCTGTCGCCACGCGTTTCCTTAGTTTTTCATCCGCGGGTCCAACGCATCGCGCAAACCATCACCGATCAGGTTGAATCCCAGAACCGTCAGCATGATGGAGGCCCCAGGGAAAATCAGGTTCCACGGTGCTTTTTGAATGTACTGGCGAGAATCGGCCAGCATTTTGCCCCACTCCGGCTCAGGTGCTTGTGCGCCCAAACCTAGGAAACCGAGTGCCGCTGCTTCAATAATCGCCGTCGCAATTCCCAAAGTACCCGTCACGATAATCGGAGCCAAGCTGTTCGGCAGGATGTGATTCATGATAATGCGTGAATCCTTCATCCCCATTGCTCTCGCAGCCATGATGAACTCTTCTTCCTTCAAGCTCAATACCTTGGACCTCACCAACCGACCAAACGTAGGAACGTTAATGATCGAGATGGCGATCAACGCATTTTGGAGAGAAGGCCCCAGAATCGCCACGATCGCGATCGCCAACAAAATGCTAGGGAAAGCGAGCATCACATCAAAGATCCGGGAGATCAGCATGTCGATCCAGCGGCCATAATAGCCGGAGATCAGGCCAAGCGCCGTCCCCACGATGATGGAGCCAAGAACGGAAAACGTACCGACCCACAGTGAGATGCGTGCGCCAAATACGACACGGGTAAACACGTCACGACCATTATAGTCCGTACCAAACCAATGTTCGGAGGAAGGCGGCTTGTTTTTGTCGAGCAAGTTTCCTTCATCATACGGATATTCGGTCAACAATGGCGCAAAGATCGCCACCATGATAAAGAATAGAATAATGATAAATCCGACAATCGCCAGTTTGTTTTTGCTGAGTGCCTTCCATGCATCACGCCATGGGGAGGATACGGGTTCGTTTACTGGCGTGTTGGGCGTCGTCTGAACAGTGGTCTCTGCCATCAGGAATCCTCCTTAGCGGTATTTGATGCGCGGATCGACGTAAGCATACAGCAGGTCAACCAGCAGGTTAATCAAGACGAAAATCGTCGCGATGACCAGAACGCCTGACTGAATCACCGGATAATCACGATTTCCGATGGCGGTATAGATGTAGCGGCCAATTCCCGGCCAACCAAAGATCGTCTCGGTCAGCACGGCACCGCCGATCAAGCTTCCGACTTGCAAGCCGATCACAGTCAGGACTGGAATCAACGCATTTTTCAAAGCGTGCTTGTACACGACAAAAAACTGAGCCAACCCTTTTGCTCGAGCCGTACGAATATAATCGGATCGCATGACTTCCAGCATGCTCGCACGTGTAATGCGGGCAATAATCGCCATTGGAATCGTCCCGAGCGCAATACTTGGCAGGATCAAATGCTCGATTACATCACGTAACTGATCCCATCGTCCAGCAAGCATCGCATCAATAATATAAAACTGCGTGATCGCCGTAACTGGATCTCGAGAACTGTCTCGCCCAACAGAAGGCAACCATTTCAACTCCTGTGCAAATAGCCACTGCTCCATCAGGCCCAGCCAGAAAATTGGCATGGATACACCAATCAACGCGACCAGCATCGCGATGTAGTCAAACCAAGAATTTTGCTTCCAAGCCGAGATAATCCCTGCATTGACACCAACGAAGACGGCAAACAGCATGCTGACAATCGTCAATTCCGTTGTCGCAGCAAGATAAGGACCGATTTCCTTGGCAATCGGTGCATTTGTGAGCAACGAGGTACCCAAATCACCGGAAAGGATGTTTTTCAGATAAGCAAAATACTGTTGATACCAAGGCAAATTCAGACCAAGCGCTTCCCGCAATTCCGTCAACGCTTTTTCGCTTGCTCTCTCTCCCAGGATGGTCAATGCCGGATCGCCTGGAATGGCATGGATAATGGAAAATACTACGAGTGACATACCAAACAGCACAGGGATGAGCATGAGAATTCTTCGTATCGTGTAGGCCAGCAATGCCATCTCCTCGCTTTCTTCAAAAACTTTTTAGACATTAGAATCGAGTAGGAGGGGGTGACTAACCCCCGACCTCTCACAC
>NZ_SDKD01000026.1 GCF_004521915.1 Brevibacillus migulae
TTAATTAAACAAACGTGTCTAACTTTTTGGGGTCACTTCAGTGATGATGGCGACCCTTTTCTTTAGAACGTAACGATACCTGCCACAACACAATGGCATCTCCAATCACTGAGGGAGCCGCATGAGCTTAACCCGACGGATTTTCCGCAAACGGATTGGGTCTCGCCGCCGGGATCGGATACTGTTCGTCCGGTTCGCCAGCGTGGGCTCTGGACTTGTCGACGGAGCCCACCGGAATCGTATTTTCAACCTGGTTTAATACGTCCGGGATCGGTTGATTGGGTGTCGTTTGCTGCTTGTCTGGCATGGAAGCACCTCCTGCTTCTAGCATCTGTTGAAAAAAGCCCGGCTAAACGTCAGGCTTTTGGTTCAGCGATGGGAATTTACACCCCGCTATTTTTCATCATCCGCATTGCCACCGATCAGCGAGAAATTGTATCCTAGGGGTATCCAATTTTTGGTGCGCGATTCATGCTGAATGCACAGGGAGATAAAAATTGTACCGATCATTGGAGGATACGATTTTTACGGAAAAGAGGAGGATCCACGATGGAAAGCGTCGGAGTCGGAGGTATCATGATGATCATTCCGCTATTAATCATGATTGCAATCTATGTGTTCGTGATATATGTCTTGGTCAGTGTATTGCGCTTTATGAAAAAGAAAAGCGAACTGGATCAAGCGCGAAACGAGAAGTTGGACAAGCTGATTCAAGTGCTGGAAGCCAATTCAGGCAAAGAGTAAAGACTGACAAGCTTCTTGTGTTATAATCAAGGGGAGGATCGCTCCTCTCACTTTTCATTAAAGGAGTGTCAGACATGATTATCAAGTTCATTCGTTTGCGTTAATGAAAAGCACTGCCCCAGGAACCCCTGCATTTTTGAAGGATTAAGCAAGGGTTTATTTAGGTATGCCTTTTTCCATTAACCAAAAAACGAATGAAATGGGGAATCATCATGACGGAAAACATCCATCAAATCAATGGCGTTGATATATGTTCAGAAAGCTTCGGCAATCCGAACCACCCGGCCATCCTGCTTATCATGGGAGCAACCTGCTCGATGGTGTATTGGGACGAAGAATTTTGCCAGCAGCTGGCGGACACGGGCCGCTACGTGATTCGCTACGACAACCGGGATGTCGGACGTTCCATTGCCTATGAACCGGGAACATCACATTATACCGTAGAGGACATGGCGGACGATGCCGTAGGAGTATTGGATGCCTATGGGATAGATCGTGCGCATATCGTCGGGATGTCTCTGGGCGGCATGATCGGACAGATCGTGGCTATCAAGCATCCGCAAAGGGTAGCAACCTTGACGCTGATCGCTTCCAGCTTTTACGGCTCGGAGGACAACAAGCGGAACCTGCCTCCGATGGACGAGAGGATCCTTGCGTTTCACGCAAAAGGGGCCACGTTGGACTGGTCCGATGAAAAAGCGGTTGCCGATTACATGGTCAGCGGTTCGCGAATGCTCTGCGGCTCCAAGCATACGTTTGATGAGAAACGGGCGTATAAGCAGGTGACGCAAGAAATGAAGCGGGCGAACAATCTGCTCAGTATGTTCAATCACGCCCTTCTTAGGGGCGATGACTCCTACGAAGGAAAAGAAAAAGAGATCAACGTACCTGTTTTGGTGATTCACGGTACAGAAGATACGATTCTTCCCTATGAGCACGGCTTAGCGCTGGCTCAGGAAATCCCCGGTGCCCGGTTGCTTACGCTGGAAGGGACAGGGCACGAAATCCACGAGGAGGATTGGGGACAGATCATCCGGGCCATATTGACACATACCTCGGTTGATCGCAGAGATATCAAGTAGACATATGTTGAATATAGGGAAAACGAGATGCAAGTGGCTGAATGGCCATTGCATCTTTTTTTCATCTATGGGGGCGGAAAAGTTCCTTTAAAAGGAAAGAAGGATCCTGAAAATTGGAAACTATTGGGTGTATAATGGCTGTATGGTTAACGAAATGGAGGTGTCCCCTTTGCAGCTCTTTCGCTTGCATATTCCTCGGGTATTGCTCGGCTTGATATTCTTATGTGCTGGATATAACGGGTGGCGTTGTCAACATTTTGCTGTTTCATCTGTTTGTGGACCCAGCTCTCCTTTTTCTGGCATTGCTTGTTTTTGTGCTGGAAGCCTATCTATTGTGGATGTTTCGGAATAACTTCAGAAGCCTGTTTACAGTGAAAGCGGAATCGGACATCGAAGGCTGAGGTTTGCGGTAGGTTACTGCCGTGCCATTCGGATCGGAGACATCATGGAAGTGGCAGGTACGACAGCCATGAAAGATGGTAGGTGGTAGGTGTTGGAGACCCTTACTAACAGACGTGGAGATTGAAGCTTATGCGATAGCAAGGTAAATACGAAAGGTAGCGGGTTCCTTTTCAGAGTGACCGGCTACCTTTCCTTTTTAAGCAATGGGCGCTATATTGCGTGTAAAGTCTGTTCCCAATTCATATTCGGTTCACACAATGAGTTTATCCTGAACGTGAAACGACAAATACGGATTGGAGACGAACCATGAGCAGAAATTTTCGGAGGATTATCCTTGCCATCTCTATTATTGTGTTGTTAGTAGGGGGAATAGGCGCATTTGGAGCTGTTCGTTCACGGGCGGATTGGCTTTCCGTTCGCAACACGGCAGAGCATATTGCGCTAGAAAGAAAAGTGCCCATCCATCAACCCAATAAACCGACCGTGGCAGTCGTGTTGGGAAGCCCAATTACCGAGATATTTGATTTTATGGTGCCTTATGAATTGTTTGCGATGACCGATGCCTACAACGTTTACGCGGTTGCACCGAACCATGAGGTTACGTCACTCACGGGGGGATTGGATATCATTCCGCACTATTCTTTTGCGGAAATGGATCGATTGCTGGGGAAGAGCCCGGACCTGATTGTGGTCCCTTATATGCCCATGGTCGATGAAATGAAGTATCAGCCTGTCCGGAAATGGCTGAAAAAACATGCCAACACGGAAATACTCAGCATTTGTTCCGGGGCGATGAACCTTGCAGACGCTGGTTTATTGAATGGGAAATCTTCAACGATACACTGGCGCATTGTTGACCAGGTGAAAAGGAACTATCCCGATACGGACTGGGTAAGAGATCGAAGGTATATTCAAGAGGGGAACATGATGAACTCCGCCGGTCTTACCTCCGGAATTGATGCTGTACTCCGCGTCATCTCTCAACATTTGGGGGAACCTACGGCAGAGAAAATTGCGAATGAAATCAATTACCCTTCATATCACTTTGTTGAAAATGCTGAGGTGGAGCCATTTTACATCGATTGGACCGAGGCCATCTATTATTTGAATCTGGCGTTTCAGTTTGACAAGGAAAAGATAGGCGTGCTGCTTTATGATGGCATGGAGGAAGGGGCACTTGCTTCGGTGTTTGATACGTACGCACCATTGGGAACTACTAAGATGTTTACGCTAACAAACGAGGATAGAACGATTGTTACAAAACATAACCTGAACCTGATTGCCCGGTTTCACGACTCTAATGCCCTTGCATTGGATCGATTTTTTGTAACAGGCACTGAAGCATTTCTCTTATCCCAAAACGTCGAAAGCCAATGGAAGTCATTTTATGCGGGTGTGCCGCTAGAATTCATTCATAGCAAAAAGTCAGACCGATTTGTCTTTGATGCTACGCTTGAAGATTTGGCTAGAAGCGAGGACGTTTTAACTGCTCAATGGGCAACAAAACGGCTAGAGTATCGTGCCAACAATGTAAAGTTTGAAGGAAAACCGTTACCCACTGAAGCCTTGATGACTCTGCTTGTGCTCAGTTTGATTGCTTTCATTATCGCCTTCTATACAGATGGGAAGGTTTTTCGGAAATGGTCGAAATAAAAAAAGAAACCCTCGTCCATCCAAATCTGATCTAAAACGTGAAAATGTCTGATTCCCTATGAAAAATCAGAGGAGAGAATATTCTTGAAATGCGGGGAAGGGAAGTATAGAATAAAATTGAAAGTTGTACGTACAATTCAAAATGTACAGATATGCTGAAGTGATAAGTCAATATATTTTCAGAGAGTTTCATATCTTAACTTATCCGTACAAGTTAGTCGCGTACAACGATTCAGCCAAAAGAGGAGGATGAGCCATGCTACACCAAAAACCGTACGAATTTTGGTTTGTCACGGGAAGTCAGCACTTATACGGCCCGGAAACGATTGAGCAGGTAGAAGCCCATTCGCGACAAATCGCCGCGGGGATTGATCAGGATGACAACCTTGCCTATCCCATCCGCTACAAAGCCGTATGCACCACGCCGGATGAGATCCGTAAAGTATGTCTGGAAGCCAATGCGGACGATACATGCGCGGGCGTGATCACTTGGATGCATACCTTTTCCCCGGCGAAAATGTGGATCGCAGGCTTGACCGAGCTGCGCAAACCGCTGCTCCACCTGCACACTCAATTCAATCGTGACATTCCGTGGGATCAAATCGACATGGACTTTATGAACCTCAACCAGTCCGCCCATGGAGACCGCGAGTATGGCTTCATCGGCACACGGATGGGAGTGGCGCGAAAGGTTGTCGTTGGACACTGGGAAGATGCATCGGTGCGTCAGCGAATCGGCGGCTGGCAGCGCACGGCCGTAGCCTTTACCGCAGGCAAGCAGCTCAAGGTCGCGCGCTTTGGCGACAACATGCGCGAAGTGGCGGTGACCGAGGGTGACAAGGTAGAAGCGCAGATCAAGTTCGGCTGGTCGGTAAATACGTATGGCATCGGGGACTTGGTGCAACGCATGAATGAAATACCGGACGCAGAAGTCGCACAGCTGTTCGACACATATGCCGATTTGTATGAATTGGCACCCGAAGCTCTCCAGCCAGGGCCGATTCGCGATTCGATCCTAGAGCAAGCGCGGATTGAACTCGGACTGCGTGCGTTTTTGCAAGAAGGAAACTTTCAGGCATTTACGACGACTTTCGAAGATTTGCACGGCATGAAGCAGCTGCCGGGACTGGCCGTACAGCGCTTGATGGCGGATGGCTACGGATTTGGCGGTGAAGGAGACTGGAAGACAGCGGCACTGGTCCGGATCATGAAGATCATGGCTGGCGGCGCAGGAACGTCCTTTATGGAGGACTACACCTATCACTTTGAACAAGGGAATGAAATGGTTTTAGGTGCGCATATGCTGGAAATATGTCCGACGATCGCCGCAAACCGGCCAAAAGTGGAAGTGCATCCGCTCTCGATCGGTGGCAAAGCCGACCCCGCACGCCTCATATTTGACGGAAAAGGCGGCAAGGCACTCAATGCATCTTTGATCGATCTGGGCAATCGTTTCCGTCTGTTGATCAACGAAGTAGAGGCCGTCCAACCCGAGCAGGATATGCCGAAGCTTCCTGTAGCACGCGTCCTGTGGAAAACATTGCCTTCTCTATCGGAAGCGGCGGAGGCCTGGATTCTGGCAGGCGGCGCTCATCACACCGGTTTTTCTTATGTGGTTACCACCGAGCAGCTGGCAGATTGGGCGGAAATGGCGGGAGTCGAATGCGTCGTGATCGATGAGGACACGAAATTGCGAAGCTTCCGCAACGAATTGAAATGGAGCGAAATTGCCTGGAAGCTGAGATAGCCGAGGCTGCTTGCAATTGACGAATAACTTGTACGTACATCCAAAAGGAGGGGAGCCCAATGGAAAAGAGGTACTCAATCGGAGTCGACTACGGTACAGAGTAGGCAAGAGCTGTGCTGGTCGATCTCTCTACAGGTGAAGTGGCGGCATCAGCTGTCAAGAGCTACACACACGGAGTTATCGAAGAAGAGCTGCCAGGCTTGGGCGTTCGTCTCGAGAAAGACTGGGCCCTGCAGGATCCAAACGACTATGTGGAGGCATTTATTGAAACCGTTTCCACGGTAGTCAAGGAGGTAGAGGGACAGATCGCGCCGGAGCAGATCATCGGAGTGGGGATCGATTTTACCGCCTGCACCGTGCTGCCCGTGAAGCAGGACGGGACTCCGCTGTGCAATATCCCACAATGGCGTCCGAATCCGCATAGCTGGGTGAAGCTGTGGAAGCATCATGCGGCACAGGATGAGGCCAACCGCTTAAATGAAATCGCTGCCAACATGGAGGATTCTTTTTTATCCCGTTATGGCGGCAAGATTTCGTCCGAGTGGCTGTTTCCAAAAATTTGGCAAATTTTGAATGAAGCGCCGGAAATCTATGACGAGATGGATCGCTTTATCGAAGCGGCGGATTGGATCATCTGGCAGATTACCGGCAAGGAAACGCGAAACTCTTGCACAGCTGGCTACAAGGCGATCTGGCATAAACAAAAGGGGTACCCCGACCCATCCTTTTTCAAAGCACTGGACCCGCGTCTGGAGCATGTCGTCGAAGAGAAGCTGTCCCGTGAGATCATGCCTATAGGCAGCCGGGCTGGTGATTTGACAGAGGAAATGGCGGCGAAAACGGGGCTGCGCGCAGGCACGGCAGTCGCGGTTGGCAACGTGGACGCCCATGTTTCCGCGCCAGCGGCAGCAGTCACAACACCTGGGACAATGCTCATGATCATGGGGACATCGACCTGCGACATCCTGCTGGGGACGGAAGAAAAAATTGTCCCAGGCATGTGTGGCGTGGTGGAGGATGGTGTCATTCCGGGCTTCTTTGGTTATGAGGCAGGACAATCCGGTGTGGGAGACGTGTTTGCGTGGTATGTCGAGCATGGAATTCCGGAGACGTATCAGGCAGAGGCACGCGAACAAGGCATCTCGATCCATCAGCTCTTGGAGGAGAAGGCAGCCCTGCTCAAGCCGGGCCAGAGCGGTCTGTTGGCCCTAGATTGGCTCAACGGCAATCGCTCGGTGCTCGTCGATGCGGATCTGACGGGGATGCTCATCGGCTTGACGTTGGATACGAAGCCGGAAGAGATCTATCGTGCCTTGATCGAGGCGACCGCTTTTGGCAAGCGGGTCATCATCGAGATGTTCACCGAGCATGGCGTACCGATCGAGCGACTGGTGGCATGCGGCGGACTTCCCCACAAAAACAAGATGCTGATGCAGATCTACGCAGACGTGTGCGGGCGGGAAATCTCCATCGCCGCGCATTTGCAGACACCGGCAATCGGCTCGGCGATGTTCGGCGCGGTGGCAGCGGGCAAGGATGCAGGCGGTTTTGGCAACATCCTGGAGGCGGCGGAAAAGATCGCGAAGCTCCAGGAGGGAACCATCGTCCCGATCCCGGAGAACCAGGTCATTTACGACCAGCTGTATCGGGAGTATAAGCGCCTGCACGACTATTTCGGCAGGGGCGAAAACGACGTGATGAAGGTGCTGAAACAGCTAAAACGGATGTAAGCCTAGCCGGTAAGCGGTCACTCAATCCCCTTTGCGTCCATGAACGTCACCTTGAAAAGCATGTTTTTTGTCCAGCGAGTATGATACACTTTTTCCAGTGAGCAGCGCCTGTATGGCAGAAGCGGCATACGCCATTTTGTACGTACAAGTTCAAATATAAAGGTGATAGGACATACATGACGACGAAATATAATCTCGTAAAAGAGACGATCAAATCCTGGATTGTCGAGGGGAAAGTAGCACCGCATCAAAAAATCATGTCAGAAAACGAGCTGGTCGAGCATTTTTCGGTCAGCCGGCATACGGTGCGCCAAGCCATCGGTGAGCTGGTGAATGAAGGCTGGCTGTATCGGGAGCAAGGCCGCGGGACCTTTTGCGCCTATCGCGAGCATCTGCGCAGGAAGCATACGGATAAAATGATCGGGATCGTGACGACCTACATATCGGACTACATTTTCCCCTCGATTATCCGGGGAGCGGAAAGCTTTCTCAGCAGCAAAGGGTACAGCATCATCCTGGCGAGCACCAATAACCAGATCGAAGAAGAGAAAAATTGCCTGCAGACGCTATTGGGCAAAAATATCGATGGCCTGATTATCGAGCCGACCCGCAGCGCGATGTACAACTCCAATTTGGATTACTATCTGCAGCTGGAAGCGAATCAGATCCCCTACGTGATGATCAATGCCACCTATCCGCAGCTGCAGCCGCCAAGCCTCACGATGGATGATGAGCTCGGTGGCTATATCGCGACCAAGCATCTGATTGACTCGGGGCACAAGCAGATCGTCGGGCTGTTTAAAACGGATGACCTGCAAGGGGTGAACCGGATGAAGGGATTTGTCCGCGCACATCGCGAGCATCAGCTGCCGATCACGCCAAGCACGATCATTTCCTTCAATACGGAGGAAAAGGAGTGGAAGCCACAGCAAGAGCTGCGTGAGCTCCTGTCGGCAAAAGGAAGTCGTCCGACCGGCATCGTCTGCTATAACGACCAGATTGCGATCAGTCTGCTCGATGTGACTCGTGAGCTCAAGCTGCGGGTGCCTGAGGATATTTCCATGGTCGGCTACGATGATTCGCTGCTGGCGGAAGCATCCGAAGTAAAGCTGACCTCCATCAAGCATCCGCAAACCATCATGGGGGAAGAAGCCGCGAAAATGCTGCTGGATATCATCGAGGGCAAAGCAGATCGGCAAACGCTGCCGCCTGTGGTCTATAAACCGGAGCTGGTTATCCGCAAGTCTACGCAGAGGGTGTAAGGAGGATGTACATTCTCCTTTTGCCTTCACTTGTACGGTCAAGTTTATTTTACTTATTGCCCAACTTTTTCTAATTGTGTTACTATCAAATAAGAAAACGGTTTCATCAATGCTATTCCAACTTGTACGTACATCCATTTAACAGAAAAGAAAGGGGAGTTTCAAATGAGAAAAAGTCTATCCATCATCATGATGCTCGTTATGGCCGTGATGCTGGCTGCCTGCGGTGCGGCTACAGGAGGATCAGGGGGAGAAAACGGGTTTGTCGGCATCTCCATGCCTACCAAATCGTCCGAGCGTTGGGTGAACGATGGTGCCAATATGGTGAAGGAATTTGAAGCGCTCGGCTACAAAACCGACCTGCAATACGCGGAGGATGTCGTGGAAAACCAGGTCTCGCAAATTGAAAACATGATCACAAAAGGCGTCAAGATCCTCGTGATCGCGCCGATCGACGGCGAAGCATTGACCGACGTGCTGAAAAAAGCGAATGACGCGGGAATCAAGGTCATCGCCTATGACCGTCTGATCAAAAAGAGCGAGCATGTCAGCTACTATGCGACGTTTGACAACTTCAAGGTCGGGGTGCAGCAAGCTTCCTACATTGAAGAGAAATTGGGGCTGAAAGAAGGCAAAGGTCCATTCAATATCGAGCTTTTTGCAGGTTCGCCGGATGACAATAACGCCTACTTCTTCTTTGACGGTGCGATGTCTGTCCTGAAGCCGTACATTGACTCTGGAAAATTGGTTGTCCGCAGCAAGCAAACCGAATTCGAGCAGATCGCGACGCTCCGCTGGGATGGTGCTTTGGCGCAAGCGCGGATGGACAACCTGTTGAGTGCACATTACGCTTCGGAAAACGTTCACGCGGTTCTGTCTCCTTATGATGGCATCAGCATCGGGATCATTTCTTCGCTGAAGGGTGTAGGCTACGGTTCTGGCAGCAAACCGATGCCGATCATTACGGGTCAGGATGCGGAGCTGGCTTCGGTGAAGTCGATCATCGCGGGTGAGCAGACGCAAACCGTATTCAAGGACACGCGCGAACTGGCGAAAAAAGCCGTAGCGATGGCGGACAGCCTGATGAAAGGAAAAGAAGCGGAGGTAAACGACACCAAGACCTATAACAACGGGGCAAAAGTCGTTCCTTCTTATCTTTTGGAACCGGTTTCAGTCGATAAGTCCAATTACGAGAAAGCATTGGTAGAGAGTGGTTACTATACAAAAGACCAGCTTCAATAGAGAGAAAACGGTGTGACCCAAATGATTTAGTGACGGTTGAAAAGTCTGGCTGTCACTAAATCATTTCTATATTGAGGAGGGGTGAGAGCATGGCGGCTTCTCTGTTGGAAATGAGAGGAATCACCAAAACATTCCCGGGGGTAAAAGCGCTGGAAGACGTCAATCTGCAGGTCAAGGAAGGCGAGATCCATGCGCTGATGGGCGAAAACGGTGCGGGCAAATCTACACTGATGAAGGTTCTGAGCGGCGTTTATCCCTATGGGACATATACAGGAGACATCCTTTTTCAAGGAAAAGTCTGCGAATTTCGAGACATCAAGCAGAGCGAGCAGCTGGGTATCGTCATCATCCACCAGGAGCTGGCGCTGATCTCGGAGCTGTCGATCGCGGAGAACATTTTTTTGGGCAATGAGCAGGCGAGTCGAGGCATTGTCGACTGGCAGCAGACGAGGGTGAAAGCGAGGGAGCTCTTGCAAAAGGTAGGGCTGCAGGAATCGCCCGACACGCTCATTTCCCAGATCGGGGTGGGCAAGCAGCAGCTGGTGGAGATCGCCAAAGCATTGTCCAAAAAAGTGAAGCTCCTGATCCTGGATGAACCGACTGCTGCACTCAACGAAGAGGACAGCGATAATCTGCTGAAGCTGCTGCTCGAATTCAAAAAAGAAGGCATTTCCTCCATCCTGATTTCCCATAAGCTCAACGAGGTGTCCCGCGTAGCGGATTCCATCACCATCCTGCGCGACGGCAAGACGATCGAGACGCTGGAGACAAAAACGGGAGAGGTCACAGAGGAACGCATCATCAAAGGGATGGTCGGCCGGGACATGACGCAGCGCTACCCGCAGCGCTTTCCCGTGATCGGTGAGACGATTTTTGAAGTGAAGGACTGGAATGTCTATCATCCTGTCATCCCGGAGCGGAAAGTCATCGATGAGGTGAGCTTGCACATCCGCCGCGGCGAGATCGTCGGGATTGCCGGCTTGATGGGAGCAGGGCGCACGGAGCTGGCGATGAGCATTTTTGGCCGCTCCTACGGTAAGCGAATCAGCGGACAGATGTTCAAGCATGGCAAGGAAATTCGCATCACTGATATTCCCGAGGCGATCGAGCAGGGAATCGCCTATGTGACAGAGGACCGGAAGCATTATGGGCTGAATCTGATGGATGATATCAAGCGAAATATTTCGTTGGCGGCGCTGGGGAAACTGTCGAAACGTTCTGTCGTGAACGAAAACGAGGAGATCAAGGTAGCCGAGGAGTTCCGGCGAAAGCTGAACATCAAGACGCCCAGCATCCTGCAAAAAGCGGTCAATCTGAGCGGCGGCAACCAGCAAAAGGTCGTGCTGAGCAAGTGGATTTTCGCCGAGCCGGATGTCTTGATCCTGGATGAACCGACCCGCGGCATCGATGTCGGAGCCAAGTACGAGATCTACACGATCATTCATCAGCTGGCAGCGGAAGGCAAGGGCATCCTGCTGATTTCCTCGGAGCTGCCCGAATTGTTGGGCATGTGTGACCGCATTTATGTGATGAGCGAAGGAAGAATCACCGGGGAAGTAGAGCGCGCAGAAGCGACACAAGAAAGATTAATGAAAGATATGACGAAGACCAGGGGGTAGGAGAGATGGAGACGATTCAAAAAATGTGGAAAGGCAACATTCGTCAATACGGGATGATCATCACGCTGGTCTTGATCATGCTGCTCTTTCAGGTGCTGACAGACGGGCTGTTACTGAAGCCGTTGAATATAACCAACCTGATCCTGCAAAACAGCTATATCCTCGTGCTGGCGATCGGGATGCTGCTGGTGATCATCACGGGGCATATCGATTTGTCCGTAGGCTCGGTTGCCGCCTTTGTCGGAGCGATTTCCGCCATCCTCATGGTGAAAATGCAGGTTCATCCTGTGGTAGCGGTGATCATCTCGCTTCTGATCGGTGCATTGGTGGGAGCATGGCAAGGGTTTTGGGTAGCGTACGTGAAAATTCCTTCCTTCATTGTGACGCTGGCGGGTATGCTGCTGTTTCGCGGGCTGACGATGATCGTGCTGGATGGACAATCCATCGCGCCGTTTCCCGAGTCGTTCCAATTGATCAGCTCCGGTTTTGTGCCTGACCTGTTCGGGGGCAGCGGCCTTCACCTCTTGACCATTGTCATCGGTGTTCTTTTGTCGGCCATCCTCGTGTGGACGGAATGGAGTCGCCGGCAGACGCAGCGCTCCTATCAGTTTGACGTGGAGCCAACGGGCTTCTTCATCGCCAAATTAATCGGGATGGTCGCGGTTGTCAATTTGTTTACGTTTGTCCTGGCTACTTATGAAGGGATTCCCAACATTCTGATTTTGCTGTTTGCTCTTATCGTCCTGTATTCGTTTGTGATGAAGAAAACCGTGATGGGAAGGCATATTTACGCATTGGGCGGGAATGAGAAGGCAGCTTCTCTCTCCGGTGTACGGACCAAGCAAAAGACATTTTGGGTGTTCGTCAATATGGGCGTCCTGTCTGCACTGGCTGGCCTGATCTTTGCGGCCAGGCTGAATGCGGCAACCCCGAAAGCCGGCGTGAACTTTGAACTGGATGCGATCGCAGCCTGCTTTATTGGCGGAGCATCGGCCACGGGCGGCATTGGCACCGTGATCGGAGCGATGATCGGCGGTCTGGTCATGGGCGTCATGAACAACGGGATGTCGTTGATCGGCCTCGGAATTGACTGGCAGCAGGGCATCAAAGGACTCGTCCTGTTGTTGGCAGTAGCGTTTGATATTTACAACAAAAACAAGGCATCCTAAATCAAGTGAGAAATGGCAAGCTTCTGCGGATTGTGCAGAAGCTTTTTTTGCGTCCACAATCCCTGATATTGCATGGAGAAACCCATTGTCAAAAGCGCGAAAAATCAATATACTAAGTTCATTAATCATTTCATTTCAATATGATAATCAGATCAGAACTGATGAAAGGAAATTATTATGTCTGCTCAACAACATCACTATGATATCGTCATCGTGGGAGGAGGGCTTGCGGGCTTGTCCGCAGCAGCGTACCTGTCCCACAAAGGAAAGAAAGTAGCAGTCCTGGAGCGCGGAGTCTTGGGCGGTCGAGCAGTTACGTTGCCCATCAAAGGCTTTCACTTCAACTTCGGGGCTCATGCCATCTACGGTCGCGACACCTCCATGCTGCGCACGTTTGAAAAAGAACTGGGACTCTCCATTCAATGGCAAGATTTTTCCCCTAGCAAAGCGAAATATGACATGGGGGATGAAGTGACGGATGTCCCTGCGAATATCCTGGGGCTTTTCCGTACGAAGGTAATGGGCGGACTGGATAAGGTCTCCTTCACCTTCAACATTCTCAAGACCATGCTGAAGCTGGAATCCGGCCATCCGCATCTGTCCATTGAAAAATGGCTGGAGCAAAAAAATACGCCGGACGATGTAAGGGAAATGATGCTGACGCTGGCATCCTCCAACTTCTTTACCAAGGAGCCGGAGAAAATCCCTTCGGATGTGTTTTTCCGTTACTACTCCCGCCTTTTCCTTACCAATAAGCCTGTAGCGTATATCGGCGGCGGTTGGCAAGCGTTGATCAACGAATTTGTGCGCGTGCTCGAGAGCAACAACGGAGCGATTTTTACCAAGACCAAAATCGTAGGTGTCACTCACGAGAATGATCGGATCACGAGTGTCCATACCGAGGAAGACAGCTTTACGGCAGATCAGTTCATCATGTGCATTCCGCCAAAAGAGCTGGAGAAAATCATGACAGGCTCCAAAGTGGAAGGGTTGGTCAAGCATTACGCCCAATACGACCCAACGTATGTCATGGTGTATGATATCGGTTTGAAGAAACGGATTGAGAGTCCGTACACGTACATTTACGATAAACAAAACAATATGTTCATCACAGACATTTCCTACTACGATACCAGCTGTACTCCTGAGGGCGGCCAGCTGCTGCAGGCGACCGCCTACCTGCGACAAGCGGATATGGGGAACAAAGAGGTTTTGGAAGCGTACAAAGCCAAAATCGAGCAGATGTACGACAAGCACTTCCCAGGCTGGAGAGAGGAATTGGTCGTGCCGCGTGTCTCCCAGCGGGCAGTCGTACAGGAGATCAAGTGGAATATGCATCAGCAAGCTATGCCAGTGTTCTTCCCTGAATATCGCAACCTTTTCTTCGCCGGTGACTGGTGCCAGGGGCAAGGGCAGCTGTCCGAGCTTTCCTTCTCGAGCTCCCTTACCGTATGCGATATGATTTTAAAACACGATTAGAAAGCAAAAAGCCGTGTCTCACCTTTTGTAGGGTGAAACCGGCTTTTTTTCACACCTCATGCGTCTCATGCTCCTCGTCAAGCATGACAGTGCGAACATCATCCGTATGGCTGTCACAGTGAGGGCAATAAAAGGTGATGCTGACCTCTTCGCCACACGCCTGATGAATGATCTTGGAATAGCGCTGCTCCAGATGCCGTGAGCCCCAGATCGCGATGGCAGCAAGCACGGGGCGCAGCTCGTTCCCCTTCTGCGTCAAGACATACTCGAAGCGGGGAGGATGCTTGCTGTACAGCGAGGAGTGGATGATCCCTGCCTGTTCCAGATGCTGCAAGCGCTCGGAAAGAATATTGGGGGCGATGCCCTCCAGCGATTGCTTCAATTCATTAAATTTGCGTTTTCCACGAAACAGATCCCGGATAATCAAGAGCGTCCAACGATCTCCGATAATGTCCAACGTAGAGGCGATATTGCAGGAATAGTTATATTTTTTGCTCATAGCTCCCTCGATTTCCCCCAATAATGGCTTTCGTCGCTTTTACAGATGATTTTACAACATTTCAGGCACATAAATAAATTATAAAAAGTTAGTTGTTTTTTTATACTTAGTATCATAAAATTACCTCATCCATATCATTCCATTTAGGAGGTACCAATCATGATCCTTCACAAATTGCCATGGGCAGGCGTTTTGCTCGAAACCGAGCATGCGCAGCTATTGATCGATCCCTTGGGAGATGCGGCCCCGAACGTTACCCTGACAGGCACCCCGCTGGAACCACTTGCTGACCTAAGTCAATATCCGGATGTTTCCCTGATACTGGTCACCCATGTCCACCCCGACCATTTCGATCCGACCTCGCTCCAAAAGGCATACGGAGCGGATATTTTGCTCCTGCTGCCGGAAGAATCGGTTGGAGTCGCGCAAAAGGCAGGCTTTACACAGGTGGTGGGCATGCGAGTCGGAGAGCAGTTCCAGCACGGTGAGATAACGGTGACGGCCACGCATTCCGTCGACGGGTTTGGAACACCGCAGGTAGCATGGCTGGTGGAGGCAGATGGGAAAAAAGTCATTCATTGCGGGGACACACTATGGCATGGTTTTTGGTGGGGGATCGCGCGCAAGCATGGCCCGATCGAGATCGCCTGTCTTCCGGTAAACAGCCCCTTGCTCGAGGTCCCGGGCTTGGATCGGCAAAGTGAGGTAGAGGCGGTCCTTTCACCGGAGCAAGCCGTCGATGCGGCTTATTTGCTCGGGGTCAAAGCGATGATTCCGATCCATTTTGGCACGTTTCACAACCCGCCCTTTTATATCGAGACGCAAGACCTTGCACAGCGCTTGCTGGCTGCAGGGGAAAAACGGGCGGTGGAAGTGCGGATGTTGAACAGCGGCGAGTCAATGAGCGTATAAATGCTTGCCCATAGGCTAGGTATATTCTCCTTTACTTGCGTAAGAATGTTTGGGAATTTAATACCATTGAAATTAATAGTCGAAAAAAATAGAATGATGATGAAAACAACATAACGTGGGATTGTAACTGCTAAGCAGGCAAGACCTAAAACGTGTAAAGGGCGAAGTGTGACTATCGCTAGATCCCTTATGCGTTTTAGGTCTTTTTTGTTAGCTTCGACGAGGGTGACATTACCAAGTGGCTCACATGTTGCAGTATCAATCCTGTGGAAAACGAAAAGGGAGGAAGTTCAATATGATTAAAAACAATCGAACAAAGCTTAAGAAACTGGTTCTTTCCGCAGTAGTGGCTGCGAATTGCCTTGCTGCTTTTCCGGTGATGGCAGCAAACGTCGGCGATGATTATACGGCTATCTGGTCTCGCCAGCAAGCGGAGAACGTGGCTCTTACAAAAGAGAATACGGCTCCCCAAGTTAACCTGGACTTTGAACTCGTTGCACCCGACCAATGGGTGTGGGATACATGGCCACTGCAGAACAGAGACGGTTCCCTTGCCAATGTCAAAGGCTACAGAGTCGCATTTGCCCTGGTCGCTCCGCGCTCTCTAGGCTGGGGGGAACGCCATACTCAGGCGAGAATCGGCATGTTCTATTCGAAAAACGGTAAAGATTGGACCTACGCCGGCGTTCCTTATACCTACGAAAAGGCATTGGGCCATATGCAATGGGCAGGCACGTCGATGCTGGACGAGAATGGAAAAGTCCATCTTTTCTATACGGCTACTACCGATATGAATGCGAACGGCGGCAAAGAGTGGAATGAAGAAGGATGGCAGCAACGAGCGGAGCAGCGAATTGCCAAGACCACTTTTGACATCAGTGCGGATAAAAACGGCGTCCACCTGACCAATGAGGGGGAACACCAGATCATTGCTGAACCGGATGGGAACTATTACGAGACTATCGATCAGTTCCAAGGGAAAGGCAATATCATTACTGCGTTCCGCGATCCTTTCTTCTTCCAGGATCCGAACACCGGAAAGGAATACATTATTTTTGAAGGACAGGCCGGGAACGCCAATCCGTTGAAACCGGAAAACATTGGCGATGAGGAGTACCGCAGTACCCATCCGGTTCCGGATCGAGCGGAATTGTACAACGGCAACATCGGGATTGCGGAAGTGCTCGACCACGACATAACCAAGTTGAAACTGCTGCCGCCGCTGCTCGAATCCGTTGGGACCAACCATCAGCTGGAGCGCCCGCATGTCGTGGTAAACGGGGATGATTATTACCTGTTCACCATCAGCCACACCTTCACTTACGCACCGGGCTTGACCGGTCCAGACGGCGTATACGGCTTTGTCGGCGAAGGTCTGCGCAGCGACTACAAACCGATGAACGGCAGCGGTCTGGTCATTGGAAATCCGGAGAAAGATCCTTATCAAGCGTATTCCTGGATGGTGCTTCCAAACCAGCAGGTGATCAGCTTCATTAATGAACCGAAAGATGAAAACGGCCAAACCAAATTCGGCGGAACTTTCTCCACTACGTTGAAAGTGAACCTCGACGGGGACAAATCACAGATCGTCAAAGAGGGAAAAGCAGGCGAAATCAAGCCTTTCGGACCTAACCGCTAAACACGAATTTTCGAACGGAAAGGGGAAAAAACATGATCCGCAAAAACAAGCAAGCATTGACGGCGTTGGTTTTGGCAGCAAGCGTTGTCACTTCTGGCTTCTCTTCTCTCTCAGCATCTGCTGAGGGAGGAGACCAGACTGTTCACTGGACTCGCGAGCAAGCATCGAACATTGTCCTGAACCAAGACAACACCTTGCCTTATACCGACATCGGCAAATTGGAGAAATTGGCGCCTGGATACCACGTATGGGATACCTGGCCGCTGCTTGACCGGGACGGGAACATTGCCTCGTTCAAGGGTTACAAGGTCATTTTTTCTCTCACTGCTCCAAGCGACGTACTTCCGGGCAAGGTTCACGACATCGCCACGATCCGTTATTTTTATTCGAAAAACGGGAAGGACTGGACCTTGGGTGGAGAGCTGTTCCCGAAAGGCACCGCGCTTGGTTCCCGTCAGTGGGCAGGTTCGGCCATGCTGGATGGCGATCAGATTCATGCGTTTTACACCGCTACCGGTCGCGAAGGTGAGAAACAGCTGACCTATGAACAGCGCATCGCTACCGCCACTGGTAAATTGGTGGCCGACAGCAAGGGCGTCCGTTTCGAAAACTGGAGCGAGCATCGTATCATTTTGGAACCGGACGGCAAATACTATCAGACCAAAGAACAAGCGCAGCAAGGGGAAGGCGGCGGTTACGCTTTCCGTGATCCGATGTGGTTCAAAGACCCGAAAACCGGTAAAGAATACTTGCTGTTCGAAGGAAATTCTGGCGGCGCTGTAGGCGAGCGCGCACTGGAGCAGGAGTATGTCGGGAGCCCGGAATACGCACGGCAGCATAGCGTTCCAACTGGAGCCGTCCACGCAAACGGAAACATCGGGATCGCTGAAGTCGAAAATGGCGATCTGACAAAAGTGAAGATGCTTCCCCCGCTTATAGAAGCGAACTACGTGAACGAGGAGCTGGAGCGCCCGCATATCGTGGTGAAGGACAAAAAGTACTATCTCTTTACTGACAGCCACATCAACAAATATGCAGAGGGACTGTCCGGCCCGGAAGGAATGTACGGATTTGTATCCGACTCTCTCATTGGCGGTTACCAACCCCTGAATGGAAGCGGACTGGTTTTGGCGAATCCTCCGGCCAATCCATACCAAGCGTACTCCTGGCTTGTCCTGCCGAATCTGAATGTGGTCGGTTTCGCTCATTTTGGCAATCTGGATGGGATGTCGATCGGGGAAATCGGCAACCAATCACCGGAGTTCCAATTCAGCCGCTTCGGCGGAACTTTGGCGCCTACGGTGAAGCTCTCCATCAAAGACGATCGTACAAAGGTTGAACAACAATACGATCCGGGATGGATTAAATAATCTTTTCCATGACTTGAAAGATTTCTCTTCCTCAGTATTCATGTATGGTCAACCGGCGGCTGTTTGGTTGGCCGTACTGTTTCTTACGCGGAAGATTTGCAACGGGAGGTTAAAGCATGAAACGAAACCATAACAGTATGAAACTACTCCTATCTGCAACATTGCTAGGGTTCTTTACGTTTATAGCAACGGGGATGGACACGAATGTATCAGCGCAGGAGGCTGCTTCCCAATGGACACGTGATGCTGCCAGTCAAGCGACCATGAATGAAGGCAATACAGCGCCTGTCATTCAGATGGACGACCTTCAGAAGATCGCATCGGATTATTATATCTGGGATACGTGGCCGCTGCAGGATCGCAATGGGAACATCGCAGTGGTCAACGGGTATAAGATTATTTTTGCCCTCACCGTACCAAGCGATGTGCTTCCGGGAAAACGACATGACAGCTCGGAAATACGCTATTTTTATTCGAAGGATGGGAAGAGCTGGAAGCTAGGCGGCCTCGTATTCAACGACGGAAAGGCATTAGGCTCCAGACAATGGGCAGGCTCAGCCATCATCGACAAAGGCGGAAAAGTCCATATATTCTACACGGCAACCGGTCGGAAAAATGAGAGCCAGCTGACCTATGAACAGCGCATTGCGACAACGACCGGCAAGATCGTCACTAGCCATACACATGTAGCTTTTACCGATTGGTCCGATCATAAAATCATCCTTCAGCCGGAAGGTCAGTATTACCAAACAAACGAACAGTCCGAACAAGGCGAGGATTCTTACGCATTCCGTGACCCTTACTTTTTCCAAGACCCGAAGACGGATGAGGAGTACATTGTGTTTGAAGCAAACTCTGCTGGAACTCTGGCAGAGCGAACCGACTATCTGGAGCAACACGGGGCGGATGGCCCACAGGAGTTTAATGGAAGCATCGGTATCGCCAAAGCAGTCGATGGCAATCTGACGGAGTTTGAAATGCTCCCTCCTTTATTGGAAGCAAACGGTGTAAATGAAGAGCTTGAACGCCCTACGCTAAGCGTAAAAGGCAACCAATATTATTTGTTCACAAAAACACACCCGGAAAAGTTTGCGCCCGGACTCGATGCACCAGAGGGATTATACGGTTTTACCTCAGACACGATCATGGGAGGATTTCATCCGCTAAATGGAAGCGGATTGGTAATCGCCAACCCGAAAGAGAATCCGTATCAGGCTTATTCGTGGATGGTCATGCAGAACGGCACTGTAATCAGTTTTGTCAACTACGTGAATGTAGAGGGAAAAAACATTTATGAAATTGGTGAACAATCACCGGAGTACCAGCTTGCGCATTTTGGCGGAATGCTTGCACCATCGCTGAAGCTTTCCATCACCGGTGATCAGACGAAAATTGTGCATGAAAAGCAGCAAGGAGTTTTCCATTGATATAACGGCATTGACGTTCAGCTAGTTTCTGAACGTCTTTGTTCTATATAATTCGTCCTTTCTGGCTCATAGTTATCCATTCTGGTGGGATGATAATTGGGAAATGGAGGGGATCGTGACAGGTATGGGAATGCAGCCGAAAGAAATCGTTCGAGAGCTATTGCCTTTAGTTGGGGGGAAGGAAAATATTGTTAGTTCGACCCATTGTGCCTCACGCCTGAGGCTGTTTCTCCATGATGAGGAAAAGGCGGATATGGCAGCGATTGAAAACATAGAAGGGGTAGAAGGGGTAGTTTTCAGGGGCGGTCAAATGCAGATTATCTTTGGATCCGGTAGAGTAAACAGGATCTATAGGGCTCTTGTCGCTGAAGACATGATCTCTCCAACAGTCACACCGGAGATGGAACCGCCGCAAGATTTGGCCCTGCGCCAAGAAGAGAAACCAAGGAAAATGCCTGCATTTGCTCGACTGATTCAAACAATCTCAAACATTTTCGTACCGATTATTCCAGCAATTGTCGCCAGCGGCTTGCTGATGGGTCTGATTGGTATGGTAAAGGCATTTCATTGGATAGCTCCGGGCAGCGCCTGGATGAGTATGCTGCAGATCTTTTCCAGCTCGTCATTTATTATTCTTCCCATATTGATCGGTTACAGTGCAGCTAGAGAATTTGGCGGCAATCCATACTTGGGTGCAGTCGTCGGGGGGATTTTAACCCACCCGTCATTATTAAATCCTACGGAGCTTGGCAGCAGAGTCCCGGATACGATGAATTTGTTTGGATATGTCGTTCCTTTGATCGGATATCAAGGTACGGTGATTCCGATGTTGCTATCCGTATATGTGATGAGCCAGGTGGAGAAAGGCTTACGAAGGTTTGTGCCCACCTCATTAGATCTGTTGGTGATTCCCTTTGTTACGGTGATGTTTACCGCCTGCATCTCGCTGGTCGCGATCGGCCCGGTGGGATTGTATTTTGGCAGCTTAATTACAAGCGGGCTGGAGTATGTCTACCATTATGGAGGATTTTTGGCAGGCTTTCTTTTTGGGGGGTTATATGCGTTGTTTGTGATTACGGGACTCCATCATAGTTTACATGCAATCGAGGCGGAGCTGCTCGCTGATCCGACTGTCGGTGCCAACTTCTTGCTTCCAATCTGGTCGATGGCAAACGTTGCCCAAGGAGGCGCTGCTTTAGCCGTATATTTCAAAACGAAAAGCAAGAGGCTGAGGAAGATAGCAATACCCGCAGCGCTTTCATCTTTTTTGGGGATCATTGAACCAGTCATATTTGGCATTAACCTGAGATTGGTCAGGCCATTTATAGGAGCAGCGATTGGCGGCGGCCTGGGCGGTGCCTATGTAGTGTTTACGCATGTGCTGGCGAATTCGTATGGGTTAACTGGAATCCCGATGATCGCGATTGTAGCGCCATTGGGACTTTTGAATATTACGCATTATCTGACGGGTTTTGCCATCTCCGTCATCGGAGCTTTCCTCGCTACGTGGATGCTGGGCATGAAAGACGAAGAGATCGATTAGACACATCATCCGTGCCGGTGGGTGAAATTGGATACGCACAAAGGGGATAGCTACGGTACACTTTTAGGTAGTGGAACTCCTCACAACTGCAGGGCGCAAGATAGGAGGAATACCATGAAAATCAAAAAAATTCTTAACAATAATGCGGTTGTGGTCTCTGATCAGGGAGAAGAGAAAATCATTCTGGGTTTGGCTATTGCCTTTCAGAAAAGGAAGAATGACCTGATCGATCGGACAAAGATTGAAAAAGTATTTGTCACGACAGGGTGGTCGGAGCACGAAAAATTTGAAGAAATCCTGTCTACTCTCCCGGAAGAGCATATCCAGGTGGCGGAGGAGATTATCTCCTACACGGAGCAAGAATTGGGCGTTACATTAGGGGAGCATATTCATATCGCATTGACAGATCACTTATCTTTTGCCTTGGAACGATTAGCAAAAGGGATGGTGATCAAAAATACATTGCTCAAGGAGATTAAAATCCTGTATACGAAGGAATTCCAGATTGGCTGCTGGGCAAAAGCACTCATCCAGGATAAGCTGGGCGTAGAGATCCCGGAAGACGAGGTCGGCTATATCGCCATGCATATCCATACGGCTAAAATGAACGTCGGGGATATGACAAAAACGATGGATCTGACGACAATGATACATGACATGATTGAAGTCATCGAAGACTGCTTGCATATCAAGATTCCCGAAGAGACGGTTGCCTTTGAACGATTGGTAACCCATTTGCGTTTCTCGATACAACGTTCGGAAGCGGGCGAATCAGCCAATTTGTTAAAACCGGAAATCTCTCAAGTCATCAAAGAAACGTACAAGGAATTTTACTGGTGTGCACAAAAAGCAGGCCAATTTGCAAAAGAAGAATATGATTTTGAAATGTCGGATATGGAACTGGTCTATATCGCCATTCAAATTCAAAAGATATATCATAAACTCAAGATTTCGACATGAATGAGAGTACGTCGTGAGCATCTATTGATCGATAATCCAAACAGAAAGGCAGCCACTCCCAAAAAAGCGGCTGCCTTTTTCACGCAAAAGGCAAAAAAACCGTCACTTAACATAGTGACGGCATTGCAGTCTTATTCGACTTTGAAAGCGGCCTCTTGATGAGTATGAATCTCTTGGCCTTTTTCGACGTGTACTTTCACGGTATAATCTCCCGACTTCGCGATCGTAAGCGCAGCGGCGTATTCACCAGGCTTTGTCTCGGATGCATCGATGAATTCATGCTTTTCCTCGTTAGCCAGCCAATATTCAAACTTTACGGCAGCTCCGGTCAGAGGCTGGCTTTCATTGGTCAGCACTGCGGACAAGGTAGTCTCTTGATTTGCTTTTATGTGATCATTTGGCGTAAAGGCAATGGCAAGTGAATCACTGTGATGGTGGCTTTCTGACTGCCCGGCTGAAGCGTGTTCAGCGTGTTCGTGTGCGGCTCCAGAGGCTTCTGATTGCACCTCCTGAGCTTGCTGCTCTCCGGTTGTTCCATGCGAAGCGTGCTGCGCGTGATCGGTGCCAGTGGTTGAACCGCAAGCGGCAGTAACGAGTAAGGTCATCAGCGCTGCGACTGGTAAAAGGCTATTGCGGAAAAGTTTCATTTGAGTAAACACCTCGAAGAAAATTTAGTACTATTGAAAATATAGAGTATCTATTGAATCGAATCAATAGCCCTAGTGAGTCATTTGATGCATACTCCTAATACTCTAAATAGATAATTGACAATCATTCTCAATGAGATTAACATGTAAATGAGATTGATTTTCATTATCTTTTATGTGGAGAGGGAGAGACTTTCATGTCATCTTTGATCATGATCTATGCGAGCATGACAGGAAACACCGGGGAAATGGCAGAGGCGATCGCGGAAGGCGTGCGCTCATCCGGGCTTGATCTGGTGGAAAAAGAGGTAATGGACGCATCAGCTGCCGATCTGGAAGCTTATGACGGCATTTTGCTTGGCGCTTATACGTGGGGGGACGGAGAGCTGCCTGATGTGTTTTTGGATTTATATGAAGACATGGATCAATTGGACTTGGCCGGCAAAAAAGTAGCCGTATTCGGTTCGTGCGATTCTGCTTACGAGCATGTGGGGGCTGCTGTTGACTTATTGATTGCGAAGGCAGCGGAGCGTGGAGCGGAAGTCGTGCTGGAAGGGTTGAAAGTAGAGCTGGCTCCCACTGCCGCAGAGAAGGAAAAGTGCCGGAGCTTTGGTGAAGCATTCGCGAAACATTTCGGTTAATGGCAGGCCTGCATTCTGATAAAGAAGAGACCGGAGCAGATCGACGCTCCGGTCTTTTTTCGTGATAGGAATATATAAAATTCCCATCGACATTAGAAAAACATGTGCAAGAGAATAGCATGGGATCTGCTTATGGGATCGTTTTTAACAAATACTCGCTTCGTTGGGCAAACCGTTGATAGCCTGCCCGCAAAAATGCATGTTGCATAGGAACATTGCGAATGTCAGTGTCAGCGCGGATGGCATCAACATCGGCATTAAGCAGTGTTTTGGTCCCCTGTGCGAGCAAGCTGTCGATATAACGCTTTCCACGATGCTCGGGTACCACTCCGATATAGGCGATCGTGGCAAAAGCAGGTGCAAATGCCGGCAACACGATTCCCACCAGTTCCCCTTCATGGGTGTATCCGATTTGCCACCAGTCCGGGTGCGCCTGCATGTTTTGCAGATCCGCGTATAGCTCTTTGGCATGCGCATATGCACCAAGCTGTTCTCGCTCATTTTCGATGCGTTTATCCAAGGTATGCATGGAGACGCGCATAATGGCTTCAATCATGTCCTCTTCTCCTACCTGTGACAGAGAGCGGTACTGGAGCGGAGGAGAATGAGGCGGAAGCGTACTACTAGCCGAATTCCACTCAAATCGCATCGTTTCGCGTTCAAGGGTAAAACCCGCTTGCCGTAACAACTGGGCTCGTTTTTCAGGAAACGTTTGAAACTGCGGAGCATGGGGAGGGGTGTCTAGCACATACTCCAATTGCTTCGCCCCCTGCTGCTTTAACAGCGGAAACAAGTCGGCAAAAAAAGCGGCACCCAGTTCGATGAGATTCTCACTTTCCCATGGAAGCTCCCACAGTACCATAGACAGAGGAATATCCAATTTGGGCAGCGTCCAAAGGGCTGCCTGACCAATCGGTGTATTTGCTTCTTCGAGAAAATAGCACCATTGTGGACGCATCGAGCGAGTGGAAAACATGTTTTCCATGTATAGCTGGACAGCGTGGGCAGACGATGCGTGACCACACAAAGAGGAAAAGCGTTCAATCTCGTCAGGCTGAATAACGCGTATGGATAGGCTCTCTGTCATCATTCGAACGATCGGCGTGCAACCCAGGATCCTTGCAGCTTGCGGATCTGGATGATTTGTCCCGTATGATAAGCATCGTGCAGGATGATGTTGAGAACGGCTTCCCCGAGAGAAGGTTGGGGAGAAGGGCGGTCGAAGGCATCGTCTTGGAGGGTGGCCAACACTTCCTGGAGCTCGCGATGGATCGCTTCCGCACGTTTTACAGTAGCTGCCCATGCAGCTTCATCCTCTGGAGCGACGACTTCGTAGGTACCATCATTTGTATCGATGACATGTTCGAGTTCTTTGCCTTGCAATCTTTTTAACAGGCGCTCTTTGTAGTAGAGCAGGTGATTGACCGTCTCCCAGATCGTATTGGCTGCTTCGCCGGTAGGCCGCCAGCTAGCTTGTGCCGCAGTCAGGCCTTCCAGTGCAGGCTGCAGCGGGGGATACCAAGATTCCTCAGCAAAGGTATGATTCAGTTCTTTTCGCAACATTTCGATACGATTCATTGCAAGCAACCTCCTCTATTCGTTTTTGAAAACAATGTTCGCACCAGTCTGTTCACGGTATAATAAAAGTAAGAAGGTAAAGAATGTAACCATCAAAACAATAAACGTTGGTTACAGGAACAATTTACCATATGCCGATGGTGGGGTCAACAGGAAAGCTGGGGGATTGGCATGGATTTTTTGTTTATGGATTTTTTAAATAGCGATTGGCGGGATTGGCGCGGTACAGGACGTTCAGAAGACCGACTGGATCGGCAAGGTTGGCTGGAATCTTTTTGCGCGCGATGGAAGCTAGAGGCGCCGCTTCCCATAGATGCCGAAGCAAGGAAACGATTAGGGGAATTGCGGGAAGCCATGAGACGAATGATCGAGGATTTGGTACATGATGTCGGGTACGAGCCTGCGGATCTTGCCGTCGTCAATCAGGCACTGGCGTTGGCGCCCTCTCATCCACAATTGGTCAAAGGAGAAGCCGTTGGGTTTCATCTTGAGCAGATATCGTCCGTCCCAGGCTGGCCGCTGGTCACGAGTCAGATCGCGGCATCATTTGCCGATTTTTTGGTCCACGAAGATATAAGGCGGCTGAAAATTTGCGACAACCAGGATTGCTGCTGGATTTTTTATGATGAAAGCCGCAACCGCGTACGCCGCTGGTGTGAAGATAAAACGTGCGGGAATCTGATGAAGGTTCGTCGTTTTCGGGAAAGACAAAAAACGCGTGCGGCAGCGGCTGAGGACGAGGGGAAAAAAGGGAAATGAAAGCAAGAGGGCTGTCTCAGGTCGAGATAGCTTTTTTCAGTCGATAAGAATTTATAAAATTCTCATCGACATAATAGCAACTAAGCTCCGCCAAAGACTTGGCGTAGCCAAGTTTTTTCTAATGCTGCTGCAAAATAGAATGGACGGAGGATGACCATGGATAGTTGCGATGTCGATCAGCAGCGTGATAAGATAGGGAACGTTTTGCCGGATGAAAAGAAGATCGGAGAAGGTACAGATGGGTTGGACACTACTAGTATTCATTGGGGCTTGCAGCTACGGCGTGCTCTCCACAATCGTGAAATTTGCCTATGACGCAGGATTTACCGTAGATGAAGTAACCGGATGCCAGCTGTTGATAGCGGCTCTGCTCTCCTGGCTGCTCGTGCTCCTTTTCGGTGGCAGACAGGCAGGGAAGAAAGAATGGCTCTCCTTACTGGCCACCGGCCTATGCACAGGGCTTACCGGTATCTTTTATTATGCGGCGCTACAATACATGGACGCCTCGCTGGCCATCATCATGCTGTTTCAATTCACCTGGATCGGCATGCTCTGGGAGAGTCTGCTCAGCAAAAGCTGGCCTGAGCCTGCCAAGCTGGCCGCACTTGTCCTCCTCTTGGTGGGTACCGTATTGGCCTCAGGGGTCATCGAAGCCGAGCAGCAATTTTCGTTGCTTGGCATGCTGCTGGGTTTGTTGGCAGCGATCTCGTATTCTTTCTTTATCCTGCTGAGTGGTCGTGTGGCGTTGCAGGTCAGCTCCTGGTCGCGCAACGCGATCATGATGACGGGAGCCATGCTGATGACGTTCCTCGTTTATCCGCCACGCTTTCTCTACAATGGCGCATTGGGAGAAGGGCTATGGATGTATGGATCAGGACTGGCTCTTTTCGTCCTGATCTCCATCTTGTGCTTTACGTTCGGCGTCCCGCGGATCGGATCGATGCTCGCCCTCATTCTGGGCTCGGCGGAGCTGCCGACAGCAGTGGTCATGTCCCGCTTTGTCCTGCACGAGCAGGTGACCGGGCTGCAGTGGCTGGGAGTCATCATCATTTTGCTGGGGATCGCCGTGCCGGAGTTAGTCAAGCAGCGCTTGAAGGGATATGTGAATCCGTAAGAAAGGGAATTGGCATCTACTGGGAGAATACATAATCAATCGATCAAAAGAAAGGAACCGAGAAAAAAGTGTCAACCGATCAGAGGATTCATCCTGAATGCGTTTTGGCGATGCGGCGCCTGATGCAGATGCCAAATCCAAAATTTCAGGATTTTGTGGATCTGCGCACCTATGGCACGGATTATTATTCCGGTTTGGGATGGGAAGAGCTGCAGCAATACATCAATGAGAAAACGATCACGATCGTGGAGCAGTTTGAAGAGGAAGCTAACATTTTATCTGCCTTGCGCTGGGTGGCCCGGGGCTTGCCGGTCATGCTGGCCATTCGCAAGGTGAAAGCCGATCACGCCATGTATCGGTATAAGAAGCCCAATCGGGAGTAAGAATGGGATAGCCATAAAGAAGGAGGAGTAACATGGAAAAGCATTTGTCGCAAACCTGGGATCTGGATGTGTTCTTTGCAGGAGGCAGTCAATCGGCGGAGTTTAGCGCCCATCTGGATCAGCTGGAACAGGATATTGCCAAGCTGCAGCAAGCGATCGACAAAGGGGCGCAGACGATCGAGGACCACGCGGCCTTGATTGCTGCCATTCAAAGCATTGCGGTTCGTCTGAAGCAGGCCGGGGCATTTACATCCTGCCTCACCGCGCAGGATGTCAGGGATGAGCATGCAGTGCTCGTCAGCGGGCGGGTAAAATCGATCGGCGCTTCCTACCATGGAGCCCTGACAAAATGGGAGGAGCAACTGCTGAACATTTCCGATGAGCAGTGGCAAGCTTTGCTTGACCATCCGGAGCATGTGCAGATTGCTTTCCCGCTGGAGGAGAGAAGACGCCGGGCGAAGGAAAAGCTTGCTCCTGAGCAGGAAGTGCTGGCCAATGATCTGGCGGTCGACGGCTACCATGGATGGCAGGATCTGTACAATGCAGTCGTAGGGCGGATCAAAATCGAGGTAGAGCATGAAGGGAAGCTGCAGCAGCTCTCGGTCGGGCAGGCTGCCAATCTGATGTCTCATGTCGATCGCGATGTCCGCGAACGCGTCTTCGCCAAGTGGCAGCAAGCTTGGGCAGAGCAGGGCGAGCTGTGCGCACAGGCGCTCAATCATCTGGGCGGCTTCCGCCTGCAGCTGTATCGCCACCGCGGCTGGGACGATATCCTGAAGGAACCGATGGATATCAACCGTATGTCGGAGCGTACCTTGCATGCGATGTGGGAAGCGATCAACAATCGGAAAGACCGGCTCGTCGCATACCTGGAGCGAAAAGCGAAGTTGTTGGGGGTAGAAAAGCTGAGCTGGGCGGATGTCGGCGCACCGCTTGGCAGTGTGAACAAAGTGATCCCTTATGAGGAAGCAGCGGCCTTCATTCAGGAGCATTTTGGTCGTTTCAGTCCGAGGCTGAAGGAAATGGCTGGCATTGCATTTGCGGATCGCTGGATTGAGGCGGAGGATCGGCCTGGCAAGCGTCCCGGTGGCTTTTGCACAAGCTTTCCGCAGAGCGGACAGTCGCGGATCTTTATGACCTATGCGGGGAATACCGGCAATGTGTCTACGCTGGCCCATGAGCTGGGGCACGCTTTTCACCAGCACGTCATGAGCGGAGTGCCGCCGATGGCGCAAAATTATGCGATGAACGTAGCGGAGACGGCCTCCACCTATGCGGAAACCATCGTGGCGGATGCCGCTGTCCGGGAAGCAAGCACCCCGGAAGAAAGAATCGCCCTGTTGGAAGATAAAATCCAGCAAAGCGTCGCTTACTTTATGAACATCCAGGCACGCTTCCTGTTCGAGCAGCGCTTCTACGCGGAGCGCAAAAAAGGGCTTGTCTCGGTCGGCCGCTTGAATCAATTGATGGAGGAAGCGCAGCGGGAGGCGTATGGAGATGCTCTTTCCTCGTACGAACCACATTTCTGGGCATCGAAGCTGCATTTTTACATTACGACTTATCCGTTCTATAACTTTCCGTATACATTCGGCTATTTGTTCAGCCTGAGTCTGTATGCCCGCACCTTGGAAGAAGGACTCGCCTTCGAGGAGAAATACATCAATCTGTTGCGTGACACAGGCAGGCTGCCTGTTGAAGAGCTGGCCAAACGTCATTTGGGTGTAGAGATGGGGGAAGTCGAGTTCTGGCAGCAAGCTGTGGATTTGGCCGTAGCGGATATCGAGGAATTTTTGCGTTTGACAGAGTAATTGCGAGACCAGAAAAAAAGCCTGTTTCCTTCTGCGAAGGAGCGGGCTTTTTTACATTCGCTTTACAAAAAATTGGGAAAAGTGTCGACAAAATAAGCCACAATGCCTAGTGGGCTCCATAGTATCATGGAAGTACAGAATCTCCCAAAAAATTGAAGGAGGAATCTATGAAACGGAAAGCCCCCAAAATAGCGGCTTTGCTGGTCGCAAGCAGCCTGGTTGCCGTACCGGTCTTGCAAGCAACTGCAGCTCCCCAGCATCAAAGCGCGAAGGATGACGTGCAAGCAGCAAAAGAAGGAAAAGTAGCGGTTATCGAGATTGCCAATGAGGCAACCGATGCGATTTTGCAGTTGGGCAGCAAGGACGACGAGACGCTTACCCTCGTAGCGACCGCGAAGGATGAAAATGGAAACGTCATCACGGACAAGAAGATTCAATGGAAATCGTTGGACAAAAAGGTAGCCGTCGTGGATAAGAACGGAAACGTATCGGCCGTTCGTCCCGGTACTGCCGAAATCGAAGCGAAGATGGCCAACGTCAGAGCGGTATTCGAAGTAACGGTTAAGTTTAAAGACAATTCAGACAGAGAGCGCGCAGTGCGGGAAGCAACGGCAGCCATCGACGCGCTCCCATCGCTTGACGATTTGACGTTAGCGGATGCTCCGGCCGTAGCAGCAGCAAGAGAAAAGGTCAATGCGGCGCTGGCGCTGGGAGCACAGGAAAGCGAGATCCGCAATCTGGACGAGCTTGTCGATGCGGAAGAAAAACTGCGCGAGCTGCAGCCGGATCCTGTGCTTGTCCTGAAGGAGCAGACGATCGTCGAAGCGGACGAGAATGACGGAAGCATCGAGCAAGAGCAGATCGTTTCCGTCGAGGACGGCGCTTTTGCTGATGATCTTAGCAAAGATCACGTACTGATTACGAATCTGCCGGAAGGCCTGAACTATGACATCAGACGCATCGATGGACAGAGCTTCTCGATTGCCTTTACCGGAAAAGCGAACCATCATGCGGATGCGGATGATGTCGCGGATGCGCGGGTAATCGTAACGAAGGAGAAAGTGGCAATGGCCACTGATGATCTCAAGAGTGAACCGTTCCGGTTTGATTTCCATGACCCTGACCAGCTGAGCATCGCCAAGGCCCGTACCATGGAAGGAGAAACCGTGACGATCAAAGGGATCGTGACCGCAGACAATGCGGCGATTGGCGGCGGAAAATTGTCAACGTTTATGCAGGACCAAAGCGGCGGTATCAACATCTTTAACCAAAATGCAAGCTTATTTCCAGAGCTGGTGGAGGGTGATAAGGTGGAGGTAACGGGAAAAATCACGGTGTATCGTGGTCTGACGGAAATCGTTCCTGCTGCGGATGGCGTCAAGGTGTTGTCACAGAATAACCCATTGCCGCAGCCTGTCGCGATCGATCTGGCGCAGCTTGAAGAGGCAAGCGCTGCGGAGCCGCTGGAAGGCACATTGGTGGAAGTCACCGGTTTTATCGATAGCATTCCGGGCAGTCCGGCGGGCGGAGGATACAACGTCAACCTGATCGACAGCCAATTCCATGGCGTCACCCTGCGCATCATGCAGGACAGCATGGACATCAGCAGCGTAAAGGCGAAAAAATGGTACAAGATCACCGCGATCGTTGGGCAGTTTGACAGCGGCTACCAATTGCTCCCGCGCAAGGAATCTGATCTGCAATTGCTGACCGAGCAGCCGGATCCGCCGACGCAAGCCGGTTCGTATCCATCCGTCGTTTCGGATGTCGTCGATGGGGATACGGTACATTTGTCGGAGCCAGTGATCGGCATCACCAAGGTCCGTTACGTGAATATCGACACTCCGGAAACGTATCATACCGTCAATAATGAGCTGGATCGCAACCAGAAGGTCCATGGGGAGAAAGCGAAGGCTTATTTGAAAACGCTGCTCCCGGCTGGTGAGGATGTCACGGTAAAGGTGGGCGTAGAAGCTACCGATGATTATGGCCGATTGCTTGCGGAGGTCATACGGGATCGTGATCAGCTGAACACGAATATGGAAATGGTACAGAGCGGATATGCTGCGACCTATTTCATCTGGCCGTTTGATGAAGAGGTCTACGAGCCTTATTCCCGAGCTGTCAAGGAAGCGGTTTTGGATGGGAAAGGCATCTGGAATCCGTATGATCCATTGCTGGAGCTGCCGTTTGAGTTCCGCGGACGCGAGCAAGGCAAAGGCCTGACCCGCTATGTCGGCAACTACTATACCCATGAATATGTAGCGCCTGAGGAGTTTAAGGCGATCCCGGTGGAAGCCCGCGTCTTTTTCGCATCACCCGAGGAAGCCGAGGAGAACGGTTATGACCCAATGCCTGCACAGGAAGTGGCGGATGGTCTGACAGTGGCTGCCGATAAAGCAGCGCTGAAACTCGATTACGACGGCACATCGCCTGTCATTGCGCTGCCGACAGCAGGAGAAGGTGGGTCGACAATTGAATGGAGCCTGCGCAATCCTGTGCAAAGTGATCTGATTCAGCTCTCGACAGGTACAGTCAACCGCGAAGGACTGATGCACGATACAACCGTCACGTTGGTGGCGACCATCAAAAAAGGAGAAGCCGTCGATGTGCAAGGATTCCCCGTCTTGATCAAGGCGGAATCCGGCACGACTCCAGACCCTGTCGTAACGGATCTGTTGATCTCCGAATATGTGGAGGGCACAAGCAACAACAAGGCGATCGAAATCTATAACGGCACGGATCAGGAAATCGACCTCGCGGCTGGGGGTTATGCTTTGGTGCTGTATGCTAACGGGAACACGTCCCCTACCAATACCTTCACCTTTACCGGAAAGCTGGCGGCTGGCAGCACCTATGTGATTGCCAATGCGTCTGCCAATGCAGCGATCTTGGAAAAGGCGCAAGCGACAAGCACGGTCACTTACTTTAATGGGGACGATGCACTGGTGCTCTATAAGAACTTCGACCCCACCACAAAGACCGGAACCGTGATTGATGTCATCGGAGCGGTCGGTGTCGATCCGGGCACTGCCTGGGGAACAGGTGTCAGGACGGTGGATCAGACGTTGGTGCGTAAGAGCAGTGTTCACAAGGGCAATACGAGTGTGAACGGCCCCTTTGATCCTGCAGATGAATGGGAAAGCAAAGGCATTGATGTCATCGATGATTTAGGAAAACACAAAATCGAATAAGGAACGAACCTCCTCCCTTTTCCAAAAGGGAGGTTTTTCTTGGAAAACTACGTAAAATCAGGAAGGTTTTTCGCGAACGGTGCCGAATAGAAAAAGACGATCTTTGTACAGGGAGAGCCGAGGAGATGTGCTTTGTTATTTAGACTGGCGATTACGATCTTTGTCATTCACATATCGTTGTCATCGATTTTGTTGAACACGGTGTGTCATCTCCCTTTTCTGTTCGTGTCCGGCGGCTTGCTGC
The DNA here is from genome assembly GCF_004521915.1 of Brevibacillus migulae. Lineage (GTDB taxonomy): Bacteria > Bacillota > Bacilli > Brevibacillales > Brevibacillaceae > Brevibacillus_F > Brevibacillus_F migulae. The sequence goes on from NZ_SDKD01000026.1 coordinate 32,848, forward strand.
TGTTCTTGGTCTGGATGGAAAAGATGTATCCGCGGCTCTGGTTGCTGCAGCTGCTGACCTTGGCACTGTTTCAATGGTCCAGTATGGTAAATGGGTTTACTCCGCTTTATTTGTTCTTTGTCGGGAAGGAAGCGTATCGGTTCAAGGAATTGGGAAAATCCATCGCCGCTGCCTTTACCTACATAGTCGTATTTGCGACGATTCGCCTTACTTACGATCCCTTTGATCTCAGCCATGCGCTGGTGATCTTGAGTGATATCATGGCCGCTATGGCCGTTGCGGCCGCCGTGCATTTTATCGTCCGTTTTGAAAGGGAGAAGCACGATCTGGACAGGCGCTACGACTTTTTGGCCAAGCACGATGCCTTGACTGGGCTGGTCAATTTTCAGGAATGTCATATCCGGCTGCAGGAATTGGTCCATAAAGGGGCTTCCTTATGTTTTATCCTGATCGATTGCAATGATTTGAAATCGTTGAACAGTGATTATGGGTATGAAGCGGGCAATCGGATCCTGTTACGCACGAGCCAGCTGCTGCACGATTGGTTTCCGGATGCGTATTTCATCTCGCGCTATGGGGGAGATGAGTTTGTCGTCGTCTCACGAGTAGCGGACAAGACAGCGGAATCCATCAATGATTCGGTGATCCGATTTGCCGGTGAAGCCAAGCAATCCTTTGGAATCGAAGTGACCTACGGCTGTGTCTTTTTCCCGGGCGAGGCGAAAAACAAGGAAGATATCCTGACGATAGCGGAAAAACGCGTGGCCAGCATGAAACGTGAGCTGTGGCTCCGGCTGGAGGAAGATATGCTCCGCTCCGAAAAGCTGCGGGTCGTCGGTGAACTGGCGGCGGGCATGGCACATGAAATCCGTAACCCGATCACTGCGGTCAAAGGATTTTTGCAAATATCCAAGGAGAATGATTACAATATCGAGCGCTGGTACGATATCTTGATGCACGAAATTTCTCGGGTGAGTGAGCTGACTTCCGAGTTGCTGCAGTTCTCCAAGCCGCACATGACCAAATTTCGCGTGGAATTGATAAGCGATTGCATCCAGCGTATTGTCTACCTGACCGAATCGGAAGCATTGTTAAAAGGACATGCGCTGCACGTGGAAATCCTGGCTGACAGTCTCTATGTACGGATCGATCGGGATAAGATGATCCAGGTGCTGTTGAACCTCGTGAAAAATGCCTTTGATGCCATGCAGGAATCGGGGACCGTGACCATCCGCCTCTCACGGCAGAAGGACAACGCGATGATTGAAGTGATCGACACGGGCCGCGGCATTCCTGAGTCTGAGCTGCCTCATATCTTTTTGCCTTTCTATACAACAAAGGAGAATGGAACCGGATTGGGATTGTCCATATGCCACAAAATCGTGGAAGATCAAGGCGGCACGTTGACGGTGACGAGCGAGGAGAAAAAAGGGACGACTTTTCATCTGTCTTTGCCGCTGGTAACAGAAACATAGCCTTGCTTCGTGGCTGCGGTGGGGAGAGCGCGTTTCCGCAACTCCGTAATGCAGGGAAGTGGAGACTGACCGCTCCGTTTCGAAAGAGGCTCTCCAGCGTGGCAGCAGCTTAAGATAAAACGACAAAAAGAGTGAAAGGAAGCAGCATTTATCCTTCACTCTTTTTCTCTTTCCGTTTGACTTTTGGCAACACCCACGTGAGGAAGGGGAGAGAGGGCCCTTCCTTCGTCACCATGTTTGCCCAAACCTTGCTGATGGTAAAACTTCGAATGAACGGATCAGGAAGCGCTTGTCCAAGCGTGATACGCAAGCAGCACCCAGCCTGCCAGGAACAGTACTCCGCCGATCGGTGTGATCGCCCCGAGTACTTTGATGCCGGTGAGGCTTAGCGCAAACAAGCTTCCGGAAAAAATGACGATCCCCAAGAAGAAGCACCACCCAGACCAAGTCAGTGCTGCGCTGGCAGGCGTCAATTTGTACAAAATGGCTACGGCAAGCAAGGCCAAGGCGTGGATCGCCTGGTAATGCACGCCGGTTTGAAAGATGGAAAGCGAGTATTCGGAAAGCTTGCTTTTCAATCCATGGGCTGCAAATGCACCGAGTGCTACAGATAGAAATCCATGCAAGCTGCCTAACAAAAGAAACAATCGCAACGTAGAATACCTCCTCGAACCCGTAATGATATCCTATCTATTGTAACCGATCCGCTTTAGCGATGGCCAATTTGCCACAGAACAGACAAAACTGTCGTCATTTTCGTTTAATCCCATATACATAAGGTAGAAGAGGAATGTGATCTTCGACCGGGGGGATGACGAATGACCAACGAGGAAATGCGTGAACTGGATCGTGCGATAGATGAAATTACGGAGATCGCCAAGGGCTTTGGGCTCGATTTTTATCCGATGCGCTATGAGGTTTGCCCGGCGGATATCATTTATACGTTTGGCGCTTATGGCATGCCTACCCGTTTTTCGCACTGGAGCTTCGGAAAGTCCTTTTATCGGATGAAGCTCAGCTACGATCTGAATTTGAGCAAAATCTACGAGCTGGTGATCAATTCCAATCCATGCTACGCCTTTTTGCTCGATGGCAACAGCCTGATTCAGAACAAGCTGATCGTAGCCCATGTCTTGGGACATTGCGATTTCTTCAAAAATAATGCCCGTTTCTCCAACACCAATCGGGATATGGTGGAGAGCATGGCGGCAAGCTCTGAGCGGATCCGCCAATACGAAATCGCTCATGGAAAAGAAGCAGTGGAGACCTTCCTCGACGCGTGCCTGGCGATTCAGGAGCATATCGATCCGAGCCTGCTGCGTCCGAAGCTCCGCTGGAAAAAAGATGCCGAGGAGAAGCCTGCGAAGCGCGAGAGCCATTCTCCTTACGACGACTTGTGGCGCTTGGATGGCACGAAGAATAACGACGAGAGCGGTCAAAAAGCATCCCGTCGCTTCCCTCCCGAGCCAGAAAAAGATCTGCTGCTGTTTATCCAGGAGCATGCCAGTGGCCTGGAGGAATGGCAGCGGGATATCCTGACCATCATTCGCGATGAAATGCTGTACTTCTGGCCGCAGATGGAGACCAAGATCATGAACGAAGGCTGGGCATCCTACTGGCACAGCCGCATCCTGCGCGAAATGGACCTGACAGAGGATGAGACCATCGAGTTTGCCAAACTGCACGCATCCGTTATCCAGCCATCCCCAACAAGCATCAATCCCTATCATCTGGGGCTGAAAATCTTTGAGGACATTGAAGAGCGCTACAATAACCCGACACGTGAAGAGCAGGAACGCTTCGGACGCAAGCCGGGGGAAGGACGCGCCAAAATATTCGAGGTGCGCGAGCTGGAGTCGGATACCAGCTTCATCCGCAATTATTTGACGGAGGATCTGGTCAACAAGCTGGATTTGTACATGTTCGGCAAGCAGGGCAATGATTGGGTGGTCACCGACAAGGCATGGGAGCAAGTGCGCGACGGTCTGGCCGGCGTGCGGGTAAATGGCTGCTTTCCTTATATTACCGTGTGGGACGGCGACTATTTGCGCATGGGAGAGCTGTATCTCAAGCATCATTTTGAAGGGCTTGAGCTGGATACCAAATACATCGAGAAGACGCTCCCGTACGTGCATACGCTGTGGAGCAAGAGCGTTCATCTGGAGACCGTCATTGAAGATCGCGGTGTGCTGTTTACCTATGATGGAAAAAAGGTGCATCGCCGGTTTTTGTAAAGGAAATAAGAACTGCCCGAAGCTGATGGGCAGTTCTTTTGTTTTGGAAGAAATATACGGGGGTATATCCTTAAAGTATGGAAATATTCATCAGGAGGATCGAATCTACATGAACGCATTTTTTCGACCAGGAATCATACTACTTAATCGCTTTAAGTATCCCCAGAAATTTAGCCTGATTGGAGGGCTGTTGATTATTCCAATCATAATCTTCGTTTGGATGGTAGTGCAGCAAGTCTCCGTAGACTTAACCACTTTGGAAACACGACGAGCGGGTTTGGTTCTAAATGGATTGACGAAGGATTTTTTGCAGGACGTCCAGCAGCATAGAGCCATTGCCAATTCCTTTTTAAGCGGCGATGCAAGCTACCAACAGAAAATGAAAGCGAAGCAGCAAGAAATCGAGCAGGATATACAGAAAATTGAGACGTTGCTGAATGAGAGCGTATCCCTTTCAGGGGTACTGGAGAAATGGACGGACATTAAGCAGGCGTGGATAACAATGGTTCCCGGATTTGAAGGGGTGACAGCGGCCGAGGCTGTTGAGCAGCATACGGCTTATATCGGCAAAGTACTTGATTTTATGGTAGCGGCTTCAGAAAACTCGAATCTGTACCTCGCGAACAATATGGAAAATTACTATGTTATCTCTAGTATCGTAAAAACGCTTCCGGAATTATCGGAAAAACTCGGTCAAGTTAGAGCGAACGGACTCACGGTTCTAAATACAAAGCAATTGACTCCAGAGCTTGAACGGAAACTTATCGATTTATATTCCTCGGTGACCAGTCGAAATCAGACGCTCGAACATGAAATGGAAATGAATACGTCGCCGACTGTTAAGAGCGCCTATGAGAAGATGCAGGAACAAACGGCGGGATTTCTCAATTTGGTGGATAAAGAGTTGTTGAAAAGCTCCTCCATTCAATATAGTCCGGCAGCGTACATGGATGTTGCCACAAAGACAATCGATAGCAGCTTTGTCGTGTTGGACGAACAGCAGAAATATATGGAGGGACTGCTGCAGGATGCTTCTGACCAGTTGAGCAATCAAAGAACGATTACGATTATGCTATCAACGCTTGTCATCTTGCTGGCTATTTACGGGTTCATCGCTTTTTATCTGTCTATCAACCGGAGCATTACACTGCTCAAGGAAGCCACGCTATCACTGGCGGACGGAGACTTGAAAATCCAAGTCGAGCTGGAAACTAGGGATGAAATGAGTCAGGTGAGTACCAGCTTCAATCAAACGGCACACAAATTGCGCCATCTCATTCAGCAGGTTGGAAACAACTCTGAGCAGGTTGCTGCTTCCGCAGAGCAGCTTAATGCGAGCGCGGATCAGACAAGCAAGGCAACAGAGCAGATCGCCAGTACCGCTCAGGAGCTGGCAGCGGGTAGTGAGCAGCAAGTCCAGAATATCACAGACAGCTCTCAATCTGTGAAAGAGATGTCGATGGGAATTCAACGGATTGCATCGAACGCGCAGCATGTTTCCGAAGTAGCGAGTCAAGCAGCTGAAATCGCTCAGAATGGAAATCAATCGATCCATATGGCCATCCAGCAAATGAATGCCATTCAGCAGACGATTTTGGGACTAGCAGACGTAGTCAAAGGCTTAGGTATACGCTCAGGAGAGATTGGCACTATTACCAGTGCGATTACAGGAATTGCGGGCCAGACTAATCTGCTGGCACTTAATGCTGCCATTGAAGCTGCCCGAGCTGGCGAACACGGAAGAGGGTTTGCAGTAGTTGCAGATGAGGTTCGAAAGCTGGCGGAGGACGCATCCGGATCGGCTCGACAAATCACTGCACTGATCCAAGATATCCAGGCAGAAACCAGTAAAGCAGTTGAATCGATGGAACAGGGAACAAAGGAAGTTCAGGAAGGAATCTATGTGGTGAACAATGCGCGACTTTCCTTCACGCAGATCAATCAATTCGTTAATGAAGTTGCCAAACAGATTAAAGAGGTATCCACGGCGACACAAACCCTTTCGGTGCACACGCAAAAGGTGGTAGCTTCTATGGATGAGATCAACGAACTCTCCAGTGCTACAGCGTATGGCACACAAAGTATATCCGCAGGAACAGAGGAGCAATTGGCTTCGATGGAGGAAATATCTGCATCGGCCAATGCGCTCTCCAAAATGGCGGAAGAGCTGCAGGAGCTCATTTCAACATTTAAAGTCTAACTGCATCGATGGCTGAAAAAGACAAGCACCTAGTTCCCTCCCTCGGGATACTAGGTGCTATTTTTTAGAGTAGAGACCACAATGTACTGAGGGAAGAGTGAAAGGATTGACAGGGGAAATGAAGCGATTTATTATTGATGTATAATACAACAGTTGATCGATACATAATAAGGAGGATCTCATGGACCGTAACGAAATCATTACGCTGCGATCAGCAGTGCAGCAATTCATCCGTTTGTTCGGGGTATTGGAGCAGACGGAGACACCCTGCGGCTTTTCGATGTCCCTCTCCCAAGTGTTCGCGATGCAGGAGCTGGAGAAAAGCTCGATGTCGATGAAAGAGCTTGCGGAAAAGCTGCGGCTGGAACGAAGCTCAGTCAGCCGATTGATCGATAGTCTCGTAAAAGGCGGATTCGTTTCCAGAGAGTTGAATGAGCAAAATCGACGGGAAGTCGTTCTACGATTAACGGAAAAAGGGGAAAGATCCATGGAGACGCTGCGTGAACAATCCATCCGTTTCTACGAGTCCATCCTGAGCAACGTGGAAGCAAACGAGCAGCAAAAGGTATTGGAGGGCTTTCAGATCTTTACGGCTGCGTTGAAGCAGACAAGGGGGGAAGCGCAATGAATGCGAAATCTCAGGTAACCACCTCGATCACTTCTGTACTTCTGGCCTTTCTGGCTTCTTCCCATCACTGGCTGCATATGGGCCTCTTATTTTTGTTGGGGAGCCAGACGAGCGTGATGGCGACCATGTCGAGCATGATCTGGGTGCGCAGGTTGATGATCATAGCGACTGCGATCACGATCGGTGTGTCACTTTACCGCATGCTTCGGCATAAGCGTTGTTCAAAGATCATGAAGGTGGTGACCATCCTCTCTGCCATTTTGTCTGCGGGTTTTATCGTGTATACACTTGCTGCATTTGGTTGGTAGATATCTGTCCGATCGATTGGTGTACAATACAACAGTTGATTAGGGCACGATATATCTTGGCAGGAAACGTACGAAAAAGGAGAAGGAATCCGTTTCCTCTCCTTTTTCGTTTTGGCCGTCAAGGTGTGATCATCGTCTCGCCAAGCTGATTATTTGATTTTTCCCGTTTCCAGATCAGTGGTCAGCTTGCCATCTTTCGGGCGAGTATCGTGATAGAGAGAGTCGAGCGCTTCTCCGAGAGTCCGGGTCATATCGTCTTTTGAGTCTATCAGTTGTTCAATCACCATTTCCAGGCTCTTATCCGTTTGTTCGTCACCTCGATAATGGGCAATCATGCCGCCGGCGAGCAGATCCCCGATGGTCAGGTCATTTCCGATTTCTTTCTTGGCCAGCTGCTGTGCCTGTTTAAGAGCTTCTTGCTGCGGCACCCCTTGCTCGATCAGCAGCTCGGCCAGCATGGCTGGAACCAGCTTGTCCAGTCCATCCTCGAGGAACTGCCTGGAATATTCGGGAAAAGACTTTCCGTCTGTATCGTAGTCAATCTCTTTGACCGTCTTGGTGCTGATTTTCATCTCATAGTCATCGGTAATCTCGATGAATCGGTAAGGGGACGGGTACGTGACGAGGGAGCCCGTCTCGATATCAAAAAGGAAACGGTCATTGTTCGTCTCTTTTTTCACGATGTCGTGCGCGTGGAAGTGGCCGGTAAAGACAGCCTTCATCCCCAGATCAGCTAAGCGCTTGGAAACGGTTTGCCAATTTTTTACGACATAGTCGGGAAAAAATTCATCCTGCAAAGAGAAATGCTCGATGATTCCATGATGGGTCATTCCGAGGACCAGCTTACCTTCGCTTCTGGCTTCTTTGATTTGATTTTCGATCCATTTGAAGCGGCTGCTGGAGAAGGCACCGCCCGTTTTGGGATAGTCGTCCTTCAGATTTGTGCTGTAAAGGGCTGAATCCATCACGATCAGACGAATTCCCTCGGAGGGCTCTACTACATAGCTAAGAGAGTTGGGGTCTTTGGCAATCGCTTCACCATACCCGAAATCTTTATAGATCGATTTAAATTCCTTGGGGGATATGTGGTCTACCGGCTTGGTCTTGCTGCCTTCAAAGGATACGGCGTGGGGATTGTAAATGTCGTGATTCCCCTCGATGACGTATACTTTCTTGCCGCTTTTCTCAACTTTTTTGAGCTGCTCGGCGAACTGCTCGTGACTGATTTTTTCACCATCTTTGGTCAAATCGCCGGAAATCAGTACGACATCCGCATCACTTTCCATGATATCGTCGAGCGCCGCTTCGAGAATCGCTTTGCTTTCCGCCAGCAGCTTGCGGTCACCGGCCAGATACTTTTCAAAGGCTTCCCCGGTAATCCCGAGCTCAGGAGCGTAGTAATGCGGATCGGAAAAAATGGCGATTTTCACAGGCTCGATTTCTGCCTGCTGCTCTTTCGCCTGTACAGGCAAGGCCGTATAGCTGCCAAGCAATGTTGCGGTGAGCGTCACCGCTGCGCAGAGTTGCCCCTTTTTCATATGAATCCTCCCTATTATTCAATCAGTCTGCATCTACGATAACGAAGGAAGAATAAGGTGGTATGAGGATTTTGTTAAGGATTTCCAAAGAACTGGTAAACAAGACTTGCAGCGCAGGAGAAAAAGAAAAGCCCCTTACGAGAGGAGCCGTTTGTATAGATACCAACTCAGCCAGGTGCCCAAGAGAATCCAAATCACAATAAATGAGATCCCTGTCACCCAGTTTTTTGGTTTTCCTTTCGCCATCAGCTCCTGCGCCTTTGCCCGACAATCGCTGATCACCTCTTCAGGGATCAGCTTCAGCGCTAACCAAATCCCTAAGGGAACGAGAATGATATCATCCAAATAGCCAAGGATCGGAATAAAGTCAGGGATGAAATCGATTGGACTGAAGGCATAGGCTACCACACAAATCGCAAATAGCTTCGCATGCCAGGGAACACGCTGATCCTTGTAAGCAAAATAAAGGACGAATGCTTCCCGCTTCAATAACTTGGCTTTGCTTTTTATTAGCTGAAATACGGATGTCGTTTGTTCTCCCATCTTATCACCCCAAGAGTTATGGTACTGGAGTGCCCGTACCGAATCAAGAAACATACGATTATGGAAAAACGTTTGAAGTGCGGGATCAGCTGCAGAAAAACTGCAACAGGGGCAGTCGAGGATTTTTCATCCTTGTCTGCCCCTGTTTTCTTTGATCGGTGATCGTTCCTAAAAAGGTGTCACCACTATATTATCCAACGATTTTTTTTAAGCGTCCTGCAATTGGCACGACAATGATACCGGCCACGGCGACTTGAAGAATGTTTCCAGGGACAGAGCCAAATGGCTGTATCCAGTTGCCATAGAGGATCACTTCGGTAAAGTAGTAGCCCACGATTTTAATGATCAGCGCCACGACCACTGCCAGCGCGTATACGAGCACTCTTTTCCCTGGTACCTTTTCGGCGATGAGGCCGGCTACATAACCCATCGTGCCTACGATGATGAATGTAAACGGCGCCCATGCTGTCCAACCAGAGATGATATCGAATAAGCCCATTCCGAAAGCGCCTGCTAACGCTCCCGTTCTTTTGCCGAAAACAAAGGCTGCCAGAAAAAGAGGCACGTTCCCCAGATGGATGAGCCCGCCGTTCCCCATGATGGGAAGCCGTAGGTTAATGAACATTGTCGCTGCTAAGGTAAAAGCGATGAAAAGGGCATTGATGACGATGGTTTTTGTTGTCGTGGTACTTCTCGGCGTGAATGAATCCATATGATAGCCTCTTTCCTTTTTTTTAAGTATTATCATACTCCGAATAGGATACTTAATAAATATACTTCATACGATTTACCTGAACATGGTTTTGGGAGCCAATCTTCATATGGACTTTTCTGTAACACTGATGTACGATAGCGCTAAAAAATCAATTGAGGCTGAAAGAAGGCGCAGCATGATCAGATCATACCTGCTTTTGCTTTTTTGTGTCACATTGTGGGGCAGCAATTTTGTGTTCGGCAGCATTCTGGTCCAGCATTTTCCGCCATTGTTTCTGGCTGATGTCCGCTTGCTTTGCACATCCACATTTTTGGTGGCATACGCATATGCGGCAAAAAAGTTTGTCAAAATCGGGCGTAAAGAATGGGGATTGTTGCTTCTGCTCGGTCTGATCGGCACCTTGGCAAACCAGACCGCTTATTTCAACGGTTTGTTAACGACAGATGCCACCACCGCGTCATTGATTCTTTCTCTCGCCCCCATATTAACCGGGGCATTGGCTTCGCTGTTTTTGAAAGAGAAGTTTACAGGAAAAATGATGATTGGATCTGGGCTGGCTCTCATCGGCACTTTTTTTGTAGTAGGGACTGGAGTGAATTTTGCTTCATCAAAAGGCATCCTGCTGATTATGATTGCGATGATTACATTTTCCTGCTCGATCATCATCACCAGAAAGCTGACAGAAACCATCCAACCGTTCATTGCGACGGTTTATTCCACCGTGGCTGGCACTTTGTTCCTGACGCCTGCTGCGCTGCTGTCCGTTGATTTCTCCACTCATATTCCTCATGAAGTCTGGGTATGGTCGCTCCTGGTGGCCACAGCGGTTCTCATGCAGGGAGTGTGCTCGATTGTATGGAATCAGCAGTTAAAGATCGTGGGTACAGGGCGAGCAGCCATTTTCCTTAATCTGCAGCCTTTCGTGGCCATGCTGGTAGGCTTTCTGCTGCTAGGCTCCACGGTAACGGCTGTCCAGATGACAGGATCTCTGTTGATCGTGGCTGGAGTGATTGTAGCGACGATGCACTGGGGCAAGGCTGGTAAAAATCAATCTGCCGTCCTCGAGAAAAAAGCGGAGTCCATGTAAGTGGTCTTCATCTCTTCCAGAACGGAATAAAATGATTTCACGAGGCTGTCGCGATCCAAGCGGCAGCCTCATTTTGCGAACGAGCAAGGAAGCTTCTGAAAAATAGCGGAATGCCCCCCTCTTCCGGAACCTAATTCGGATGGCACCGTAATACAATGTAAGCATGATGAAGGGAAACGGAGGGGAAGACGTGAAAGCGATCGTATACGAGCGTTATGGGCCGCCGGATGTGCTTCAGCTGCGGGAGGTCGCCAAGCCGGCACCGAAGCACGACGAGATTTTGATACAGGTGCATGCGACTACCGTGACTGCGGGGGATTGCCGCATACGCAGGGCAGATCCTTTCCTGGCGAGGATGTTCAATGGTCTGTGGAGACCGAGGCGAATCAACATTCTCGGCTTTGAACTGGCGGGCGTGGTCGAGTCGACGGGCAGCAGCGTTTCACGATTCAAGCCGGGAGATGCCGTCTATGCCGCCTGCGGATTCGGCTTTGGCGGGTATGCCGAATACAAATGCTTGCCCGAGAACGGTGCAGTCTCGCTCAAGCCCGCGAACATGACATTCGAGGAGGCGGCCGCAGTTCCGATCGGCGCTTATACGGCCCTGCAATTCTTACGGAAGGGCAACATCCAACGCGGCGGTCGCGTGCTTGTATACGGGGCTTCCGGCAGCATCGGGACATATGCGGTGCAGCTCTCCAAGCATTTTGGCGCGGAAGTAACTGCAGTATGCAGTACGTCTAATGTAGAGCTGGTGAGATCGCTGGGAGCCGACCGAGTCATCGATTATACAAGAGAAAAGCTCGGGGATACCGGCACAGCCTACGATATCATTTTCGATACGGTCGGGAAGAGCCCATTCCATGCTTGCCTCAAGCATCTGACCCCGAACGGCTTCTACCTGCGAGCGGTACATATGAACCCTGTGCCGCTCATTTACGGGCTATGGGTAAACCTGACGAGCGGCAAGAAGGTCATTGGCGGAACGGCGAGGGAAAACGCGGAAGACTTGATGTATTTGAAAGAGCTGATCGAGGACGGCAAGCTACGTGCGGTGATCGACCGACGTTACCCGCTGGAGCAAGCACCGGAGGCCCACCGCTATGTGGATCAGGGGCATAAAAAAGGCAATGTAGTGTTAACCATACGGGAAAGCTGAAAGGATCCGCTTTGGCGGGCCGGTTCCGATTATCCGATAGGAAATAGCCAAAATGATGAGCGCTGGCATTCTAGCTAGTGCTTTTTCTTTTTTAATCGACACGCGATCTTATGATAAAATGGGAGTGGCAAAGGTTGTATGCATCTTTCATAGAAGAGCAGGGATGGTCATGATGAAAGTCGTAATCAGGGAATGTGCCACGAATCGAGTAGTCAAGGAAGTGGAATGCAAAGGCAAAGATGAGGCATTGGTCAAGGAAAGAGAAATGAATATTGGTCTTGATCATGAGCAGTATTACACGGAGATTATGACAAATTAAAACAGAAAAACCTGCTTCCGGAAAGCGGAGCGTTGTTCATCTCCAACATACACCAGTTCGTCTCAGCTGATGAGGTCGCGAGGTGTCTATATATTGGAAGCGGCAAGCCAAAGCCACATTCCCTGCAAATAGCCGGGATATGGCCTTGGTTTTTCTATGTTCCCAGCGTTTTTTGGACGGTGTCTGCCTTCTTTCCTGTGTGTAATTCATTACTGAAATTTACCGGTTTTTCAATTGCATTTAACTATCAAATAATAGCAAATATTTTATTCTAGAAATAATAGTGATAAACTAGGATTAGATAGTATTGATTCAGAAAAGATGGGTAACTAGGTTACCCCTTGCTTGCGTGGAGTTAAGCAGGAGTGCCTGCATCTTTTCTTCAAATATTAGCGAGTTAGGACGGTAAAAATGAGTAACAGACAAACCAAAACAGACGTTATCTTAATTGGTGCCGGAATCATGAGTGCGACTTTGGGGACATTGCTGAAAGAATTAGTACCTGACTGGAACATTACCGTGTTTGAAAAGCTGGAAAACGCAGGAGAGGAAAGTTCCAACGAATGGAATAATGCGGGAACGGGGCATGCCGCACTATGCGAGCTGAACTACACCGTCGAAAAATCGGACGGATCCATAGATGTGAGCAAAGCTCTAAGCATTAATGAACAGTTCCAGGTTTCAAAGCAGTTTTGGTCTTATCTTGTAGAGAGCAACCTGATCCGTAATCCCCAAGACTTTATTATGCCATTGCCTCATTTGAGCTTAGTCCAAGGGGAAGACAATGTAACGTTCTTAAAAAAGCGGTTTGAAGCACTGAATCACAACCCACTGTTTGCAGGGATGGAATTTTCCGATGACCCCGGAAAACTGATGGAATGGATTCCGCTTATCATGAAAGACCGCATATCGAATGAACCGATAGCGGCAACGAAAATCGACTCTGGGACTGACGTCAACTTCGGTGCTTTAACACGCATGCTGTTTGACCACTTAAAGCGTAAAAACGTCGATATCAAATACAAGCATAGTGTTGATGATATCAAACGTTCTGGCGACGGATCGTGGGAATTGAAAGTGCGCAATGTTGATAGCGGTGCTGTCGAACGCCATACTGCAAAGTTCGTGTTCATCGGTGGCGGTGGAGGAAGCCTGCTTTTGCTGCAAAAATCCGGTATTCCTGAGGGGAAACATATCGGAGGATTCCCGGTAAGCGGACTGTTTATGGTGTGCAAAAATCCGGAGGTTGTCGCACAGCATCATGCAAAAGTGTACGGTAAGGCTAAGGTTGGCGCTCCGCCAATGTCCGTACCGCATCTTGACACCAGATTTATCGACAATAAAAAGTCGTTGCTCTTTGGACCGTTTGCCGGCTTCTCTCCAAAGTTTTTAAAAACCGGTTCCATGTTTGATTTGTTGGGTTCCGTAAAGCCGGATAATGTCTTGACGATGTTGGCGGCTGGTGCCAAAAATGTTCCGCTAACGAAATATTTGATCCAGCAAGTGATGTTATCGAAAGAAGAACGCATGGAGGAGTTACGCGAGTTTATCCCGAGCGCCAAGAGCGAGGATTGGGATATCGTGGTAGCGGGCCAGCGTGTGCAAGTTATCAAAGATACAGTCAAGGGCGGCAAAGGAACACTCCAATTTGGAACAGAATTGATCAGTGCCGCTGATGGCTCGATTGCTGCATTGCTCGGTGCTTCTCCGGGTGCTTCAACCGCGGTTTCCGTCATGCTTGACTTAATAAAAAAATGCTTCCCGCAGCATATCCAAGAGTGGGAACCGAAATTAAAAGAAATGATTCCATCTTATGGCGTATCACTGCTGGAAAAACCAGAGCTCATCGACGAAATTCAAACTTCGACAGGGCGGACGCTTGGTTTAACCAAGGAACTGGCCCTCGTCAATTAGACTGTACATCAGATAAAAGAGAAAGCGGCCTTCGTCCTGTATACCATGGGACAAAGGCCGTTTCGTTTTGCCAGCAAATGAAAGCAAAATGATTTTCCTAATTTTGGCCGTTGATTTATCTGTATACGATCGGTTATATTATAAATCCGGCCATCAAGTGGTGGCCCAATGGAAAGAAACCTATCAATCTTGCTAGAAACTTTCATGGGCCTATAGCTCAGTTGGTTAGAGCGCACGCCTGATAAGCGTGAGGTCGGCTGTTCGAGTCAGCCTAGGCCCACCATTTTCCATTGATTTGGGGCAACAAGATTTGATAGAATCAAAGTCCAAACGATTATGGGGCTGTAGCTCAGTTGGGAGAGCGCCTGCCTTGCAAGCAGGAGGTCATCGGTTCGATCCCGTTCAGCTCCACCATGATCATATTCCTTGGTAGCTCAGTTGGTAGAGCAATCGGCTGTTAACCGATCGGTCGGGGGTTCGAGTCCCTCCCAAGGAGCCACCATATGGATGGATGTCCGAGCGGCCGAAGGAGCACGATTGGAAATCGTGTAGGCGGTGTCGAACCGTCTCGTGGGTTCAAATCCCACTCCATCCGCCATGAAAGTCTTGGCCCGTTGGTGAAGCGGTTTAACACAGCAGCCTTTCACGCTGTCATACAGGGGTTCGAATCCCCTACGGGTCACTAGAGACCCCACAAAGTGACGGTAAGCTTCGAAGCTGATTCCGAGTACTTTGTGGGGACCCCAAAACAACTTAATCTGGAGGCTTAGCTCAGCTGGGAGAGCATCTGCCTTACA
>NZ_SDKD01000027.1 GCF_004521915.1 Brevibacillus migulae
TCGTTTCACGCTTTTGCTGTTCAGTTTTCAAAGAACATTTTCCGCCCGCCCCTCAAGGCGACTTTTCGATCATACCATGCCAGCGAACAAGAAGCAAGTGTTAATTCTTGGTTGCTACTATCGATCAACTGACAAGGAGTAATATAACAAAAATCATATAATTAAGTCAAGAGTCATTTGCTAACTTAATTTACCCCATCCAAGATAAAAGGATTCATGCTTTGTTCAAATATAAGTTTAGCAGTATTAAAATTTACAACTTTTCTTTTAACAAGTCAATAGAAAACAAGGCTCCTATTTTTTCCAAAAGTATATTGCAGCAGGCACCTTTTCATACTATCAAAAACAGTAAAGGAAGGTGCATATCCACATGTGGGGTAAAAAAAAACCGAAACCAACTTATCAGGAATATAAAAATGAATATTCCAGTGAGCTTTCCACCGTAGAATCCCAGCGAAATGAAATCATTCCAGAGGAATTTCCCGAAGGTCCTTATGGCGCGCCTACAAATGAAGCGCGTCTTGGAAAAGCAACGGGCTGGGAAGAAGGTCAGCATGTCATATCCAACATGGCGTACGAGAACCGCAATTTTCACCAAGATTTATCTAGACAGGAACCGGCATCCCATCCGACCCATGACGATCCGAATCTTAACGAAGAACCTTTATGATCTCAAGAAAGGACCAACCATCCTTTTCAAAAAAATCCCTCTTGCTCCGATACCGGCAAGAGGGATTTTGTGTTTTTCCTTATTTACTTACAACCTTATTCGTCAGTGTACCAATCCCTTCGATCGTAACGGACACCTCATCACCCGGCTGAAGCGGACCGACACCGGCTGGCGTGCCCGTCAGCACCACATCACCGGGAAGCAGTGTCATGACGGAAGTCACGGCTTCAAGTAATTGCGGAACGGAAAAGATCATCTGACTAGTCGATCCGTCTTGGCGGATCTCCCCATTCACTTTCGTAACAATCCGGAGGTTTTGATAATCGACTTTTGCCGCGATGGCCGGACCGAGCGGACAAAACGTATCAAAGCCTTTCGCTCGGGTCCATTGACCGTCTTGCTGTTGGAGGTCACGGGCGGTGATATCCAGCGCGCAGGTAAAACCGAGGATATAGTCTTCGGCCTCTGCTGCAGTAATGTTACGTGCTTCTTTTTTGATGACGACCGCCAATTCTCCTTCATAATGGAGATTTTGTGTTGCCGACGGATAAACAATGGCGTCACCAGGACCAATCACCGTCGTGGACGGCTTCAGAAACATCAATGGCTCTGCGGGTACATCGCTTCCCATCTCTTTGATATGGTCCTCATAATTGATTCCAATGCATACTACTTTACTGGGCGCGCTGGGCGAAAGAAGCTTGACCTCACTAAGCGGCACTTCCAAGCCGGTCATCACTGGCTTTCCGCCATCCCGCTTATAGATGTCGCCCTCAATCACGCGAACCTTGTTTTCTTCCTCAACCATCCACCCATGCTTGTTCTTGCCATTTCGTTCAAACCGGATAATCACAGCTTTCTCCTCCCCATTCCCTCTTAGAAAAGATCGACAACCGCAGCTTCTCTCTTGCCGCCGATAATCGGCTCGACAACAGTGCCTTTCACTGCATTTTCCACCAATGTCTCGATATCCAGAACGGCTTCAAAATTGGCCGCGATCTCCGGTTTTGGTCGCGTCACCGGACTTTTCGGGGTAAAGATGGTGCAGCAATCTTCATATGGAAGAATCGATAAATCAAAGGTATCAATCTTTCTCGCGATCTCGGTAATTTCTACCTTATCCATTCCGATCAAAGGTCGTAATATCGGGATATTGATGACGCTATTAATGGTATTCATGCTTTCCAACGTCTGCGAGGCCACCTGTCCAAGACTTTCCCCACTCGCCAGGGCCAGTGCATTGGTTTGGGCCGCAATGCGTTCTGAAATCCGCATCATAAAGCGGCGCATGATCGTGATCAGATAGTCTTCCGGGCAATTGTCCCGGATCGCTGTCTGGATTTCCGTAAACGGAACGACATGGAGCCTAATTTTTCCTCCGTAGCGAGTGAGCTTATACGCGAGATCGCGCACTTTCTCCAAGGAGCGCTCACTGGTGAACGGATAGCTGTGGAAGTGAATCGCTTCCAAGGTAACGCCGCGTTTTAGCATCATCCATCCCGCGACCGGACTGTCGATACCTCCGGAGAGCAGCAGCAGTACCTTGCCGCTTGCGCCTACCGGCAAACCGCCTGGGCCTGGCAGCGTCTGACTGCTGATAAACGTCCCTTCCGTACGTATCTCGATATTTACCACGGCCTCTGGCTGATGCAGATCCACCTTGATGCCTTCCAGCTGACGCAGGATATATCCCCCAACTCTCCGGCTCACTTCCATGGAGGGGATGTTGTAGCGTTTGTCCGCTCTTCTTGTCTCCACCCGGAAGGTACGTGGCTGAGGCTGGATCGCGCTGATCACCTGCAAAGCCGTTTCCTTGATGGCCTCCTCCGTCTGCTTGGTTTTAACAACCGGACTTATCGAGGAAATGCCAAAGACACGCTGCAAAATTTCAAGGATGGGCTGTGCATCGGCGCCATTCAGCTGCACATACATCCGGCCGTAATTGCGGCTCACCCGGATTTCCGGAAAATCCTTGAGCATGATCCGCACATTGCGCATCAATGTATTTTCAAAGGCGTCACGGTTTTTCCCTTTTAAGGCAAGTTCACCGTAGCGTATGAGAATATGATCATAGTTCATGTTAGTCATCCTTTACACATTCATATAAGGGCGGATCTGTTCCACCGTCTCTCCAAAAGCTGCGACAAACTGTTCGATCTCTTCCATCGTATTCTGATGGCTTACGCTGATCCGAACTGCGGACAAGGCCCGAGCCCGATCCATGCCTGTTGCCATCAAGACACGACTGGGTTCATTGAGTTTGGAGGAGCAGGCTGATTTCGTCGAAACGAAAAAACCTCGTTCTTCCAAAGCATGCACCAGCACCTCCGCTTTCGCACCCGGCACGGAAAAATTGAGGATATGCGGAGCGATTCCGTATTCCGGGGTATTCACGACACAGCCGGGGATCATTGCTACGCCTTCCCGCAAGCGGCTGATCATCGCGGCCATCCGCACCGTCTCCTGTGTCCCTCTTTGCTCAAGCAATCGAACCGCTTTGGCCAACCCGGCGATCGCCGGAATATTTTCGGTACCAGAACGAATACCCGCTTCCTGTCCGCCACCCATCAGCAGTGGCTGGAGCTGGATTCCTTCCCTCTTATAAAGAATTCCGATTCCTCGGGGACCATGAAACTTGTGGGCCGAAATGCTCAGCAAATCAATCCCGTATTCACGAGGAGCGATCGCCATTTTGCCAAAGCTTTGCACAGCGTCCACATGGAACAGGATCTTGGGAAATTGCTTCAAGTACTCTCCGACGCCTTTTACAGGCTGCAGCGTCCCTAATTCATTATTGACGTGCATGAGTGAAACCAATATCGTATCGGACTGAATCGCGGCTTTCACGTCCTCCAGGGATACTCGGCCATCCGCATCCACGGGTAAGTACGTGATGCGGAACCCAAAATCCTCCAATTGCCTGCAAACGTCATAGACACTGGGGTGTTCGATTTGTGAGGTGATGATATGCTTGCCTCTGGACTGATATTGAAGCGCGACTCCTTTGAGTGCGGTATTGTTGCTTTCTGTACCCCCGGAGGTAAAAATGATCTCCGCCGGTTTGCAGCGCAAGGCTTGGGCCACTACACTCCTGGCCTGTTTTAAGACGTTTTCGGCGTCGACTCCCAATTTATGTAGAGACGAAGGGTTGCCGTAATATTCTTCCATAGCACGCTTAACCACATCCGTGACTTGAGGGTCTGGTTGTGTTGTGGCGCTGTTATCGAGGTAAATCAAATAAGACACCTTCCATCCTGTCGAAATACAGCCTATCTTTCATCATAACTGAAAGTACCCGGTGTTTTCCATAACGTTCAGTCGAAAAACTGTTTTCTCTTAGCGTTTCCTTCTCCCGGGTGAGGAACGCCTAAAATAAGCGGGGAATTCCTGTCACAAAACATTTAACAAAGGAAGCGCTTACATCGATAATCGAGTATTTACAGCTTTAGGCTCACTTGTTAGAATTGTCATTAAATTCAGATATAATTTACAGACAAAGGAGAAGGGAAGCCATGAACACAATGCCGGTTCAAGAAAAGATCAAGAGAATGGAAGATGAAATCAAGCGACTGAAAAAAGAGCTGGACAGCATGCAGAAGAAAAACAGCCAGTTTGAACGGATCGAGACCGATGTATACCTGACAGAAGTCTATAATGGGTAAAAAAGGAGCCTAAGACTTTGCGCTTATTTTGTCGAGACACGGGGTAGGAATCAGTGGAATTTTCCAGCTGATTGCTACCTTTTTCTTTTGCCTGCAATCGGCAGTTTGCGCGATAAAAGTAGAGACGATTGTCCTATTTTTCAAAGCCTAGCTTCCCCTACTTTCTTCTCATCACTGGAAAAGGACGGGAGCGGTGGATGTTTTTATCCAATGAAAGAATGTTTCTCCTCCCTTTACAATAAAGCCATTAAACATCCAGTTTTCGCATCCAAGGAGGAGTCACATGTTTTCGAAAACATCATGGAAACGCATTGTACTGCCTACACTACTCACCAGTGCTCTATTGTTGCCAAGCTCGATCGCATTTGCCCAAACAATCACCGTCCAATCCGGTGATACGCTGGGGAAACTGGCTTCGAAGTATAATGTTACCATTGAACATCTGAAAATTTCGAATCATTTAACGAGTGATGTCCTTTTTGTCGGTTCCACTTTGTATATCCCTCCGAAATCTGCCATTTATACCGTGCAAAGCGGTGATACCTTGTGGAAGGTAGCCACTCGCTTCCAAACAA
Source organism: Brevibacillus migulae (assembly GCF_004521915.1). Classification (GTDB taxonomy): domain Bacteria; phylum Bacillota; class Bacilli; order Brevibacillales; family Brevibacillaceae; genus Brevibacillus_F; species Brevibacillus_F migulae. The sequence goes on from NZ_SDKD01000027.1 coordinate 4,908, forward strand.
CCATTGCGAAGATTCAAGAAATCAATCAAATGACACGTGACAGTCTGCTTGTCGGTGAGAAAATATTGATTCCCGAAACGACTTCTGCCCCATCCACGACTGTAGGTTCTTCTACACCTGAAGTTCCTGCGGGTGGGACATTGTACACCGTAGTCAGCGGAGATGTGCTCTGGAAAGTCGCAGATCGATTCAAGGTCAGCATCCAGTCCATCGTGGATGCGAATAAACTGACGGCCTTTGAGCTTACTATCGGGCAAAAACTGGTGATCCCTGCTCCGACTGCGCAGCCAACTACAACTACAACTACAACTACAGCTACCACGCCAACTACCGGACAAACTAACACGTATACCGTAGTGAGCGGAGATGTTCTGTGGAAAATCGCGGATCGCTTTAAAGTGAGCATCCAGGCCATCGTGGATGCCAATAAATTAACGTCGTACAGCTTGAATATCGGCCAAGTGCTGATCATTCCGCAAAGTGGGACAAGCCCTTCCCCAACGGCCCCGACAGCATCTGAGCCATCTGCAACAGCTCCGGCAACGACTGCACCGGAGCAGCCGGAAGCGCCAGCAACGGTACAACCGGAAGAAAATGCAGTCACCACCCCTGAAGCACCTCCTGCGGATGCGGAAACCGCGGTTGAACAGCCAGCGCCTGAACCCGAGCCAGTTACGCAGCCGGAGCAGGATTCCGACAAACCATGGGTAGAAATGATTGATTACAAAGTGCAGCAAGGAGATACGGGCTGGTCCATTTCGATTGATCACGGCATTCCGATGACCGAATTTTTGCAAGTGAACAATCTTGGCAGCAATGCGTATCTCTCTATCGGCCAGATTGTCAAAATCCCGGTACACCATGTTCCTGAGCTGGACACTCCTAGCAGCAAATATGGGGAATATCTCGACTGGTTTACAGGAGCTCAATATGTGTTTCCGATTAATGCGGAAGCGACTGTGACCGATTTTAAAACCGGTAAACAGTTTAAAGTAAAAAGAACCATCGGCGCTTTCCACTCGGACACTGAGCCACTGACAGCTGCTGATTCCGCCATCATCAAAGAAATCTGGGGCGGGAATTACTCCTGGGCAGTCCGCCCGGTCATCGTGGAAGTGGATGGGCGACGTCTCGCCGCTTCGATGGCCTCCATGCCGCATGATATCGATTACATCAAGGACAACAATTTTGACGGCCATTTCGACATCCATTTCCTGAACAGCCTGCGTCATAAAGACAGCCAAATTGATCCAAGCCATCAGGCAGCGATCAAAGTAGCAGCTGGAATCCAATAAACACGAAAATGAGAAAAACCCCTTATCGATGAAGGGGTTTTTCTCGATCGATCAGAATTTTTTACGTGCAACTAACTCCGCCAAAGATTAGGCGAAGCCAAGTTACCTATTCGTAGGCAGCGGCTCCAGATATTCGCCATGGAACACTTCCGCAGCAGGCCCGGTCATATATACGCGATTATCGCTCTGGCGCCACTCTATCCCCAAGTCGCCGCCTTTCAAATGTACGGTGACGGTACGGTCAGTCTTCCCGCTTAAAATTGCCGCAACGGTAGCAGCGCAAGCCCCTGTCCCGCAAGCCAGGGTCACTCCAGTCCCCCGCTCCCATACCCGAAACAGAATTTCATTCCGATTCAGGATCTCAATAAACTCAACGTTTGCCCGCTCCGGAAACCATTCATGTTTTTCAATCAGTGGTCCGTATTCTACCACTTCCTGCTCATCTACGCGATCCACAAACAGGACGGCATGAGGATTTCCCATGGAAACAGCCGTCATGGTAAAGGTACGACCATTGGCTGAAATCGGCTGCTCAATAAAGGGAGATGCGCCTTCCCCGGTCATCGGGATGCTTGCACGCTCCAAGCGGGGCTCGCCCATATCAATCGTCACCCGGATCACCTTGCCATCCGGACCGATCTCGACGACTGGAACCACGATTCCTCCCAATGTCTCCACCGTGAACGTTGTCTTGGTCGTCAAGCCGTGATCATATACGTATTTGCTGACACAGCGCAATCCATTTCCGCAGTTTTTCGCTTCACTGCCATCGTTGTTGAACACCCGCATGCGAAAATCGGCTTGGTCAGATGGCATGATCAGAATCAAGCCGTCGCCTCCGATCCCGAAATTCCGATCGCTTACCCGTCTGGCAAGTTCCGGAAGATCAACGTCTGTCAAATTTTCAGCAAATGCATTGACATATACATAATCATTTCCCAATCCATGCATTTTGGTAAATTTCATGGTACGTCCTCTTTCTTTTCCGCATTATTTGGCTTCCTGTTGGCCAGATATGCAAACATTTTACCATAGAATGATATACTGAGAGGTAATCTTGACAAGAAAAAAGGGGAATAGCAAAACATGGTGCGCTATGCATTAGGAACCACCAATCAAGCAAAACGAAAGGCGGTCGAGCTGGCTACCGGCATGGAGCCGATCTGCTTGTCCGTCCCTTCTGGAGTAGCAGATCAGCCTCTTTCGGAAGATGAAACGATCCGTGGCGCCATTCACCGAGCCAAACAAGCCCTCGCGCAAGTGCCCGAAGCGACAATTGGCCTCGGACTGGAGGGCGGCCTTACATATGACGACGTCTATACAGAGATGTGGTATCTGATCTCCATCTGTGCGGCTTGGGATGGTCAACAGCTTTCGATCGGGAAAGGCCTCGCTTTTCCGATTCCCTTTCACATCGGGGAACGTGTAAAAAAGGAACAAATCGAACTGCGAACCGTGATTGATGAACTGGCAGGAATGGAAGGAAGCAATCAAAGAGGAGGAGCCTACGGTTTATTGACCAACAACCGGATTGTCCGGGCAAATGTCTTCTGTGAAGCTGTGATTGCTGCCCTGACTCCTTTCCACTCCTCCTTTTATCAACCGAAATGAAAAAAGCCTCCCCGCATAGGGGGAGGCAAACGCTTGCTTTTTCGCTATCTGGCGACAAAATACGGGTAGATCACCATCGCTCCCAATATCGCGATTGCGCCAATGACCATCGCCCATATCCCCAATGTGCGGGCGCCTCTGCGCATGGCCAGGTAACCCACAATCATGCCAATCGGTGCGAGCAGATAAGGGAACAGAAACAGCGAAAGAATGGACAGACCCAGGGCTGTCAACCCCATGCCGCCGCCAGGGTTGTTTTCCGTGGTCGGTTCTGAAACCGGCGAGCGCGGCTTGATTTCCGCATAGGTCGGGCTCACCTCAGCCGCTACCTCATACTTGGTCCCGCTTTCCCAATCGGCGACGTTGTCATCCACGATCATTCGTTTGACAACCGGCTTATCTTCTTGGTAGCCCCCTGCGTTACCCGTGTTGGCTTGCATCTGTCCTTGACCAGATGAAGCTTGCGCGGCCGAACCGTCGTCAGATGTGTTGCCGCTTTGGTAACTCTCTGTCATCGTGTAAGGGTCGTAGGCAATTCGGTCGTTTCCTTGTTCCGTAGACATGCTCGTGTCATTAGACTTGTTCGGATCATTTGACTTGTTCACGTCATTTGACTTGTTCGGGTCCGTTGACTTGCTCACGTCCGGATTCAGAACTGCCCCCATCCACGTGTCAGCCGCCAGCTCGGTATCCGATTTCCCATCATTCATGTTGCTGGCGTTCGCAGCTTCCTTCGGATCATCATTCATACGTGTCTTTGGATCGTACGTCATGTGTGATCAGACCCCTTTTCACAAAGTGATTGTGGTGAAGGAAGTAGCCTTATTCTCTGTTTTCAGTGTACAATTTAAACTGGAGGCGAGAGGATGAAACGCGAGAAATCCCTAACGATTGGCATTGATATTGACGGTACAGTGACTGATCCCGGCAGTATTGTGCCATTAATGAACGAAGCCTTTGGCAAGAATTTGGCGTACGCGGAATGTCGGGAATACAATCTGGCACGCGTATACAATATCAGCGATGAGGAATTCGTGGATTGGTTGGACGAATATGGCCCCCGGCTTTACAGGGAAGCGCCTGTACATGGAATGGCTGACATGGTCCTGCAGACTTGGCATCAACAGCAGCTCCATCAGTTGGTCTACATCAGCGCCAGAGAGGACAAGCATCGGGACGTTACGTTGCAATGGTTTGAACGCTATGCAATTCCGTATCACCACATTGAACTGATCGGATCACATGACAAATTGTCTGCGGCGAAAAGGTGGAACGTCGATCTCTTTCTGGAGGACCGCCGGGAAAACGCCTTGCAATTATCGGAAGAATTGGGCATCCCCGTGCTTCTTTTCGATACACCTTATAACCAAGGAGAGCTCCCTGCATTGGTTCGCCGGATTTATTCCTGGGACGAAGTGGCCGCGATTGTCAAGGAAATGGAAATGAAACCGTGATGTTCGTAAAACTTTGCGCAGCCAAGTCTTTGGCGGAGCTTTAGTTGCAATGATGTAAACTGGAATGTTGATACTTTCTGATTTACCAAAAAAGACGTATCTTTTGACAGATACGTCTTTTTTACGAGATCCCGGGTTACTCTTTTGGTTTGAAGGTGTGACAACAGGTGGCAGATGAAGTCTTTGCTGCATCTTTGTGCTTCGTGTCATACCCGTACTCGCCTGCGAACTCTGTATCGAAATTCGCTTTGGCATGGCTGTCAATTTCCACCATGATCATGTCGGCGTTACAGTTGTTACCTTCGCCCCAGTAACTACAGTTTGCTACACTACATTTCACCACAGGTTTCATGGGATCACCTCCTAGAGCTATCCTTCACCAGTGAAGTGCTCCTTATACGATGCCTGCCAAGGGATTGGCAACCAAGTTGGGCTACGCATGATCGACAATCGTCAGACGAGAGGAGGGATAAAATGGATAGCCAACAGCGTATCGTTATTATTACCGGTGGTGCTGGCGGGTTGGGACGAGCCATCACAGCGCTCCATCTGAAAAAAGGAGATCAAGTGATCATTACCGGCCGCCATCAAGGACGTTTGGAGGAAATCAAGCAAAGTCTTGGTTCGCCTCCCATGCTTCATACGTATCCGCTAGACGTCTGCGATAATGAAGCGGTCAGACGTTTTGCAGCATGGGTTCACATCCAATTTGAACGCTGCGATTTTCTCTACAATAATGCTGGTACCGCGAGTTTCGCACCCTTTTTGAAGATGAACCTCGAGGATATCCGTCAAACCATCGATACGAATCTCATGGGCATGCTGTATGTGACACGAGCTTTTTTACCCATGATGGTGGAAGCTCGCTCCGGCCGGATCATCCAGATTGCATCACTGGCGGGACATGTCGCTACAGCAAAAGCAGCGGTGTATGCAGCCAGCAAAGCAGCGGTAATCCGGTTCAGCGAGGGCTTGCGGCATGAACTGCGGGGCAGCGGCGTTCACATCACTTGTGCGATGCCCGGTCCCATCGACACACCCTTTCTTGATCATGCCGATGCGACCGGACAATACCGAAAAAATGTAGGCTCCTTTCTGCTCACGGCGGAACAGACTGCCCGCAGTATCGTCCGTGCGGCAGAAAAAAGGCGGGAGGAAGTCGCCCTCCCGACCCGGCTGCATTTGTTAGCAAAAGCGTATCTGGTCATGCCTGAAGCGGCCAAGCGTTTCTTTGCCCCCTTGATTAATCGAAAGTAAAGGCACTCTAAGGGCGAATTCCTCGCAAAGCAAATAACGCAAACGCACCAGCGACCATGGAAAAGAATGCGGCAGCCAAAAACAGCTGGTTAATGCCGATCCACGGAATGAGCCATCCAGTCAGAAATGAACCGACCGGCAAGCCCAAACCGGTAATCGTCCGAATCGAGGTCAACACCCTTCCCATGAGTTCCTGCGGGATCTGTCTCTGCAGGTATGTCCGGTACAACACCCCAAACGGTGCAAAGGTCATACCTGCCAAGGCCATGGATATCATGCCCAGATCCAGGCGATGGGACAAGCCCAGCGGAAGCGTCGTGACTCCCCATAACGCGATGATCGATCCCAGTGAGTAACCGGTAGGCACCCTCCAATTGACCAACGAGAAAAACAGAGAGCCCCCGAGCGATCCGAAAGCGAACGCCATCCATAAGAGGCCGAGGGAAGTGGCTTCATCCTGTAAGACAGACGTTACGTACAATGGCAAGCCCACCTCAATCGGCCCATATGCCATGTTGAACAGAAAGGTAAGCAAAATGAGTGAAAGCAACAACGGATTGGCAAATAGATAGTGGAAGCCGGTTCGAAAATCTGTCTGCAAGGAATCAAGAAGAGAGCTGGTCCACCGGCTCTCTTTTTGGTGCTTGCTCCCGCCCTCTCCGGCATCGTCAGAAGGCAAAAACCAAAAGCAGACCGCGCAAAGAAAGAAGCTTGCTGCATCGATAATAAGTACCATCGCTTCACCTACCCATGATACAAGCACGCCTGCCGCAGCCGGACCGAGCAAATAAGCGATTTGCCAATTCGTTTCCATCATGCCGTTTGCCTTTAGCAGTAAATCTTTGTCCTGTACAAGACGTGGCAGCATCGTCTGGGCTCCTGTATTGCTAAGCGGGGCAAGCAGCCCGGCTATGGTGATGCACGCATAGAGCATCCATAAGGGCGCATTTGTCTGAAGCAGCAATACGATGATGACGTAGATGCTTCCCCTGAAGAGATTGTCAAAGATGATCAGTTTTCTCCGGTCAAAACGGTCAAGTAGCACACCCGCCACCAAGGCGGCAGCCACTTGGGAAAGAAAATAGGTGAACACGACTCCTCCCATGGCCAGCGGTGAGCCTGTTTTTTTCATCACAAACCAGCTTAACGCCAACCATCCAAACTGATCCCCAAGCCCGGAAAGGAACAGACCAAGCCAATATAGACGAAAGCTTGATTGTTTCCATAAGAGAAGCATCGTTATCCCCCATTTTTTTCAATCTAAAGGGAATATAATCCATTTTCTAAATTTATTCAACAGTTATGTTTCAAAATGAACCAAAATGAAAAGTCGATCCTATCATCAAGCCAAGGATCGACTTTATTTATCAAGAGGATTTCAGCTTTTGCAATTCGGCATGGAACTTGTCGTTCAGGACACGGATATACGTACCTTTCATTCCGAGAGAGCGTGACTCGAGCACCCCGGCACTTGCCAGTTTGCGCAGCGCATTCACGATCACGGAACGGGTCAATCCTGCCTGATCTGCCAATTGGCTGGCTACGAGCAAACCTTCCTTGGCATCCAGCTGCTCCATGATTTTCTCAATCGCGATTTGTTCACTGTAGCTAAGGGAAGAGAGCGCGATTTTTGCAAACGTTTTGTCACGCACTTCGTTTTCGATTTGATCGGTTCGATGACGGACGATTTTCATCCCGATCACCGTTGCACCGATTTCCGCGAGAATCAGGTCTTCTGTCTCAAAGTGACCGAACGCTCTGAGCAATACCAATGTTCCCAACCGGCTTCCGCCCGCATTGATCGGCACGATGGTCGTGACCATTTGCGGGAACAGATTGTGCCATTCACGAGGCACCATGCTAAAGGGGCTTGTCACGCCTTCATTGGCCAGCGATTGTTCCACCTTCATCAAACGCTCGTGATAACCCTCGGGCAAGAGGCTGGTGAATCTGCCTTCTTCCTGTAAAGTAAATTCCTGCGAAAATCCGCTTCCCAACAGGCTTCCATCCGCTGTAATAATGTACACGTTGGACGAGATCACATCTGAAAGCAGCTTGGCGAGATCCGGATATGTGACACCGCTTCCCCCCATCGTTTTTTGCAGCATGACATTGATTTTTCTTGTTTTTTCCAATAAGTTCATGGGAAATTTTTCCTCCTCGATATGTATCTAGCACCAGTATTGTCAGAAAAATATGGCTTCATACATACAAAAAAAAAATCACCCTTAACAGGTGATTTTCTCTTCGAAACGGATATTTCACTTAGCGGCTGGCACGATCAATCAGTTGATCGATGGAGTGCGCAATCTCGCTAGTGGAACGGGAAAGATCCGCATTGCTGATACGGAATCGCACGTACCGCTCATCCAGGTTAAATGCTTCCTCAAAAGCACCTAAGAGGCCGCGTGCTCGCTTGTCTACCTGCAGCAACACTTCACACTCATTCTCACGCAGGAAAAAGACAACCTCCAGTTCTTCCAAACGGCTTCTGTACTTGCCATTCGGCCGGAACTCAAACTCTTGGACAAACGGATATGTTCTTCCCAGCTGTCGATTGTATTCACAATCCACTTTGTACATGTGGAAGCCGATTTCCTTCACAGCTTCCAGCACTTTGGACATCAACGGATGCGGCAAAACCTCGATAAAATCCGAGTCGCCCGGATCGACCGCATTTTTAATGTCAAGCCCCGTCCGCAGGTAAACAGGCTGTCTGCCCATCGTCAGCGGGGTTTCATACGGCAATCGGAATGAAAACGGAATCGCCTTTTGCTCCTTTGGCTGCAGCACAAAGCGTTCCGACAGCCGATGCTTGAGCAGGATGCAATCTTCTTTTACTTTGGTATCATTTGTTTCGCGCTCATAATGGGTGATGACATACATGTAGATTTCATCAATCTCCTGGCTGATATCGCCACCACTGATATGTACCTCTCCAGTAACCATTTCACCCGGCATGAGAGAATCTTTAGCAAGGCGGGCATCGACCTGCGCCGAACCGATCCCGACGCTCGCCAGCAATTTTTTGAACATGGACAAAAGTATCTCCTCCTTCATCATTGCAAAAGCATTGCGCTCGTGCACCTACTCACATATACGAAGAAGGGAGAAATACGTTTCAACTTTCATTGCCTACGGAACCTCTGGCTTCAGCTCAATGGTTACATACACTTCCAGCACACTGGAGATATAAGCGGTCTTCAGCCTTACCTCTACCGTTTTTCCATCCACCAGATACTCCCGCCGATACAGCAATTCATGCAAAATGGCATGCAGATCCGCAACCGTTCGCGTCTTCATGCCTTTCAGCGGGTCCAGCTCCTTTTCAATCAGGCGAATCGCAGCTGTTTCGATGAATTCATGCGGTCGAGGCGGCAAGACAAACACCTTGACCTCCTCAATCGTCGTTTCCTGCTTTTTCCTGGCCACTTTTTGCAGCTGCTTCATATCTTCGATCACTTCATTCAATCGGACGATTTCTGCGCTTTTGTACTGATTTTGCTTCATCAGGCTCTCCGTTATTTTCCCCTGCCAGATCAGGACAACCGTTCCTCCTGCAACCATTCCCAGCACAAACAAGGCGAAATACCGCTTGATCGCCTTGCTTCGACTTTTGGCTTCCATCAAGAACGAACCTGGACGAGCCATTGAATGGAAATAGAGCCTGCGGTAGCCCCGAGGAATGCTGCGAAAATCATGATGAGCTGTCTGGCAACAGGAGAAAAGTTTCCGACAAATATTTTTTCAATTTGCATATACGAATCAAAGCTGCCTCCGAGCGCCCCAACCAATCCCCATATTTTCAACTGATCCGCCAAAATGGACATGGCCAAAAACGCCGGACGCTCCGTAAACAAGGCTCCAAATCCGCCTGCTATCGAACCGCCCGCTACAATCCCGTAAGCAACAAATAACGTGATGAAAAATTGGTCGATGACACCCATCGCTCGTCCGCCTCCCTGCTCGCAATCCTCATAGCTAATCCCTACGCTCCTTGTCCGCGAAATATGATGAACCGTATCGCGCCTGCTTCCGCTCACAAATAAAAATGCCCCTACCTTCTTACACTACAATGGAAGGAGGGAGCTACATGGCGAACAAGACAACCGGTACAAAAAAGCTGCCCATCGGACATAATGAGGATGTCCAATATCGTTCCGAAATGGCTGATGAGGCTGATCTGGAAGCGCAAAAACGGGCACAAGCAGCCGATCAGCGTGCAACGTCCAAGCAATGACAGGAGGGTACAGTCATGTTTGAACTGAGTGATTTGGAAAAGATTCATCTTGCTCTCGATATGGCGCAGCGTTTTGTGCGTGGAGAGCAGTACCATGGGGACAAACCCCAGGTATTGCTGCAGGATTTTGATCGGGTGATGGAAAAAGTACGGGACCAGCGTCACTCGCAAACACTCGCGATGGAAAATGATCACCGTCTAGACGATAAAACGGTCACGGACGCAAACAGTCTCCAATAGGTTTTTCTGGGAAACGAGCAAAGCGGCATGCCGAACAGCATGCCGCTTATATTATCTCCTTCGTCCCGAACGTTGCAATTTGCGTTGAATACGCGTCGCATTCAGCACCATCAAATCCATGAACATGCTGAGCATATTCGGATTTTTTACCAACTGCTGAAACACTTCCGGATTTTCCCGAAACCACGCTTCATTTGCCCGAACCCACTTCTGAAAACCGGCGTTTTCCCGATAATAGCGATTCAGTCTTCGGATTGGCCGCATCGCGTATCCCCCTTGCTGACCCGTCTTGTTGGCTCAATCAATTCCTTCATCAAAGAAAATGGAGATAAGAAAAATAATCAGCAAAATCCATATGACAATTTCAAATCCTTCGTTGTCTGAAAATCTCCACATTCCCCTTCCCTCCTGTCCCCCAACAGTTTGCCGTTTGTCCCTGCTCGCTGCATGGCCCAGCGTTTACAGTATAGGTATATGTCGGACAGGACGAATGTGTTTGGATAGTAGCCCGCTGGATACAGAAAATCCGCACCTGCCTATGACAGCGCATAAGCGATCCCTTTTTTCCCCCATACTAAGCAGACGTGACCTACCATCACGGTGAAGGAGGTACTAGGATTGAGCGAAACGGCTTCCTCGCTGATCAAAAACCGTATCTACCTGTTTCTCTTGGCCGTCGTCTTTTTCATGCACGTGGCTTCCTATCTGGTGATCCCGATTTTCCCCATCTTTTTGCAAAAGGTACGGCTGCTTTCCCTCAGCCAGGTGGGTTTCGTACTGGGTATTGGTAGCATTACGTATCAAATCGGGAGTTTGTTTGGCGGACTGCTGGCGGATCGCTACGGAAGACGGACGACCCTGATAGCGGGAGCCATTACGCAGGGGATCGCGATGACGGGGTACGCTTTTAGTCCCGTCTACATCCTGTATCTGCTGTTCTCTGCGATTAATGGTCTTGGTCTTGGTTTGCTGGCCCCTACGGTCAAAGCGATGATTGCGGATACGGTCACTGCGGACGAACGGACAAAAGCCTTTTCCTGGCGCGGCATCGTCGCGCACAGCGGGATCATACTGGCTGGTATATTGATTACCTGGCTGGCGTTAGCTGACCAGCGCCTGTTTTGGGCAGCCTCTGTCTTTTTCTTCCTTCTCGCGGCAGTTGCCCGCTTTACCCTTCCATATGACCGATGTCAAGGAGAAGAATGCCAGTCCATCCCTTTCGCTGAATACCGGCAGATCCTTCGTCACCGCAGCTTTCTGATGTTCTCCATCATCACCATGATCATCTGGGCTCTCTATGCCCAATTTGCCTTGGTCATGCCATTGCGGGCAGAGCATGTCCTGCACACCGAGAATCTGGTAGGGCTGATTGTAACGATTAATTCCTTAAGTGTGGTCTTGCTGCAAGGGACGCTTTACCGTTTTATCCTGGGCCGGATCAATCCATACGTTTCGCTGGTTGCTGGTACGTTGATGCTGGGCCTTGGCCTGTTTGCCCTGGGCTGGGCCGACAGCTTTCTCACGCTCAGTGCCTCCTCCATTCTATTTATCATTGGCGAGATGTTGTTTATGCCAGTAGTGGACAGCCTTGTTGGATACTTTGCCAAGGAGGAATGGCTGGGCGTCTACTTTGGCATTTCTAACTTTGTGTCCGGTATCGGCAGCGCGATTGGGACAAGCCTGGGCGGAAGCATGGTAGAACGACTTGGAGGCGTAGGCAGCAAGGCTCCATGGATCTCCTACGGCATTACCGCCTTGTTTTTCGCAAGTATCTTGGGCCTCTTCGCCAATTATGCGCGGACCAGGCACAAGCAAGGTTCACCCCATGAGCCGACAATGCCTTCACTTAATATTCGAAAGGAGAAAGCAAAATGAACCGAAAAAAAGGACAGCAAATGCAAAACCATTCAGAGGTAAACAGGCAGCCAAAAGGAGTACAGGATGACCGCCCGGGGTATGGCGATAAAAAGCTTGAGGGCCCCAATCGCCCTGCTGAGTAATTGAACTTGTCGTTTTTTGTAGGTACCCGCATGTGGCAAAACCATTGCCAGCCATGCGGGTTTTTAAAATCGTCGCAGATAAAGTCGAGAAGTGTTGAACGTTTTGTGAATTTCGCCTATTATGAGAACAAGATAAATATCCTTCTCAGAAAGGACGAGAGCAAAATTGCCACATTCTCCTACGAGATCCGTCGCGTTTACCATTTTTCTGATTTTGCTACCGGTCCTTTTCACGGGAATCATATACATCGGATACTCGCAAGCCAAAATCCAATACCGTGAAGCTGGAATACGAGCCCTCGATCGTCAAATGAACACGGTTATCCACTTGATCAGCAAATATCAGCATGATGTCGAATCAGGTCTGCTCAACGTCGAAGCTGCCGAAGACCAGATCAAAAACGTATTGTCCGGTCCGATGAAAAACAATGGCAGACGTGATCTGAGCGCGGTTGATCTGACGTTAGGTCCTGGCGACTACCTGTTTATCCTTGACTCAAAGGGAAATATGGTCATGCACCCCGAAACCGAAGGAAGCAACTTGCTGTATACCCGCAATGCCGAGGGGCGTTTCATCATCCAAGAAATGATTAGCCAACCGCATCAAACCCTATCTTATTTATGGCAAAACCCCACAGATACAGAGGCACGTCCCAAAATTTCAGTGGTTCATTATTTTCCGGCATGGGACTGGTATGTGGGATTGTCCAGCTACGAGGAAAACTTTTACCAGCCGTTTGATAAAATCAAGCTGCAGCTAACTCTATTGGTATTGGGAAGCTATATCATTACCGCTATTATTTTTCTTGCTGCCAAACGTAAGGAACATGATTTGCGCCGCACAAATTCCGTGAGAGAGCGGCTGATTCAGACCAACCAAAGCATTTTAAAAACACTGGCCGTCGCCCTGGAAGAACGAGATGCGTACACCTCCGGCCATTCGCAACGCGTCGCTTTTTACATGCGCGAGATTGCGGAAAAAATGAACTACTCTTCAGACATGCTGGAAGTGATTTATACAGGCGGACTGCTCCATGATATCGGCAAAATCGGGATTGAAGACAGGATCTTGATGAAGCCGGGAAAATTGTCGCCGGAAGAATATGAAGTGATCAAGTCGCATCCGATCCGTGGTGAAGCGCTATTGCGGAAGCTGTATGCGGAAAGTGAAAGCGATTCATACGATCAGGACAAAGTAAATGCGATCCTGACCATTACAAGATCGCATCATGAACGCTTCGATGGGCGCGGCTACCCTGATCGCCTGCAAGGGGAGGAAATCCCGCTCATCGCCCGGATTGCAGCTGTCGCTGACTCCTTCGATGCCATGACCTCCAATCGGGCGTACCGCAGGGGATACTCCTTTTCCAAAGCATCAGCGGAAATTCAAGCCAACGCCGGGACGCAATTTTGCCCGAAGGTAGTCGAGGCTTTTCTGCAAAGCATTACCGAAGACAGCTTCTTCCATGCCCATCAGCTCACCCGTGTAGAGGATTTGCTGCTCGAACAAATGGAAGACGATCTGGAAAAAACTACAAGCGCATGAGAAAACCCGGGGCTATCGAGCTCCGGGTTTTTACGTACAGGATCAGTCGGATTGGATCGAAGTCTTATTCTCGATGTCTTTCGCAGCTTCGTCCAGATTGGTTCGAATGCGAAGAAAGGGCCCTTGGGAGGGCGGAGCAATCACGCGATCGTTCAACTGTTTAAAATCTGGCATCTGCATTTCGTCCTGCTGCTTCATGATATGCACCCCTCTTTTGTGCCTTAGTATACCGGGGACAGAGGTGCTTTATCCATCAGCCGAACCTGGTTCAAATGTCCTTTACCTGTGTCGGCACTTGCAGCTCTTTTAACTGCTGATACAGCTTCTCTTCCTCGGCAAGCGGAATGCGAAGCAGCAAATAGCGGTTGAAGTAGAAAACGACCCGGTCCGAGGACTGCTCGCGTAAACGATAATGCGATAATTCCGAGACATCTTTGAGCAGGTAAAAGTAATCATACCGCTCTGCAGTCAGCTCAGCTTGAAAGGTGCGGCTGATGACTTCCTCGCCGCTCCTGTTCTCCCGTACATTTTCCTTGCTTGCTCCCAGAAAGCGCAGCAGCTCGCTCGCCCGTTTGCCAAACTTTTCGGCAAGCATCCGGTCATTGTATTCCACTTCCAGATGGGTCAAGCGCTCTTTTACCGATGAGAGCATCGCCATCAGCACCTTGCGCACTACCAGATTCGTCGGGGCAAACTGATGATCATAAAAATTATACTCAAGGACGGCGTCACCCGCCTCCTCATGCCGATATAGGGTAATCGATTGCATCGTGCTGCCCCCTATCGTCCCAGGATCGTATTCAACGTACTGTGATCCAGGCTTTTGATCGCGGCAAACAGCAAGCGCTTTGCCGCCAGATAGTCATCCTCATGCATGATCGCTGCATGGCTGTGAATGTAGCGTGCAGGAATCCCGATCACCGCTGCTGGCACGCCTTTGCCATGTAGCTGCACCTCTTTCGCATCAGTTCCCCCTTTTGCCACAAAATACTGGTAAGGAATGTTTTCACGTTCGCAAAGATCCACCAAAAAATCGCGCATCCCCGGCATCATGATCGTCGATGGATCATAGATCCGCATCAGGAGACCGCCGCCGAGTTTGCCGTAGCTTTCCCGCGAACCTGGCACATCGCCTGCCGGACTGGCATCCAGGGCAAAGAATACATCCGGTTGGATCATCTGGCTGGATGTCTTTGCTCCCCTTGTCCCTACTTCCTCCTGTACGGTCGCACCGGCATATACCACATTGGGATGCTGGGGATTCTCCGTCAATTCCTTCAACAGTTCTACTGCCAGACTGCAGCCGTAGCGATTGTCCCACGCTTTCGCCATATACTTTTTCTCACTGGCGAGCGGGGTAAACGGACATACCGGAACGATTTGTTGCCCCGGACGAATGCCCAGCTTTTCCGCTTCTTCCTTGCTGTCCGCGCCAATGTCCACGTACATGTTTTTGATATCCATCGGGCGGGTGCGCTGATCCTCACTCAGGGAATGAGGAGGAATTGAGCCAATCACCCCGTCAATCGGTCCTGCCGCCGTAATGATCTGGACGCGTTGGGCAAGCAATACCTGCCCCCACCATCCGCCAAGCGTTTGAAAAGAGATGAACCCTTTTTCGGAAATGCGTGTGACCATGAAGCCCACTTCATCCATGTGTCCGGCCACCATGATGCGCGGTCCGTTCTCCTGTCCGCGCTTGATCCCAAAGATGCTGCCGAGATGATCGGTAATCACTTCATTGCTATATGTCGATATGTATTCACGCATGATGCTTCGCACAGGCCCTTCAAAACCTGGAGCACCCGGTGCTTCAGTCAGTTTTTTCCACAGCTCTAATTGAAACGGATCGGCCATACGATCTCCTCCTTTTTACCTTTCTTATTATCGTTCACCCTTTTCATGAATGCAACCGTTCGCTTGACAGGCGTGTGCTGCAAACTCAGAATAGTAGCTATATTCTTTCTACTTCGCGAGGTGAACGAAAATGTCGATCATAATGCGCAAACTGACTGAAAAATCAGAGCTAAAGCAATTGGAAGAGCTGGAAGCAGCCGTCTGGAGTCCAGCCTCTGTGATCCCGCTGCATATGACACTGACCCTGCAGAAATTTGGCGGTCTGTTCCTGGGGGCTTTTGATGAAGGACGGATGATTGGCTTTCTCTACAGCTTTCCCGGATTTCGGGACGGACAGCCGCATCTATGCTCCCATATGCTCGGCTTTCTGCCGGAATACCGCAAGCAGGGCTTAGGCGTGCAAATGAAATGGCTGCAGCGGGACGAAGCGTTGCTTTTGGGCCATACGTGCATTACTTGGACGTACGATCCGCTTGAAGCGGTCAATGCTTATTTGAATATAGCCAAGCTTGGCGGGATTGTCCGCCACTACCTGCCTAACTGCTATGGCAATCTGGAGGACGACATGAATCGCGGGCTGCCCACCGATCGTTTTCTCGTCGAATGGTTTTTGGAGAGCAAACGGGTGATCTGTAAACAAACAGAGCCCGGTGTACAGGCCGCATACGGTGAGGAAGCAGTGCCCGCGCTCAGCTATGCTTGCGGAGGGGACGGCCATCCACGGGTAACCGCTATTTCGAGTGAATTCCATGCGGAAACCCTCCTCGTGAGCGTCCCTTCCCGTTTTCAAGACTTGAAAAAAGCAGACATGTCCGCTGCCATCGCTTGGCGCGAGCAGACGGGAACCTTGTTCACGAAGGCCTTTTCTGCCGGCTATGCCGTCGTGGATGTTCTGCGAAGCGAGACAGAACCGGTTGTCCATTATATGCTCAGCAAATCGATGGCTGCGCTTGAAGGAGTGGGAGAGAAATGAAGATTGTCCGGATCGTATTGCGTCATATGTCCATGACCTTGAAGTCCCCGTTCACCACCAGCTTTGGCACGACAACCGAGAAAGAATTTCTCCTGATCGAAGCATACGATGAAGATGGCCGCGTGGGCTACGGTGAGTCTACGGCCATGGTGAGTCCCTTCTATAATGAAGAAACCATGAAAACCAACCATCATCTGCTGCGGGATTTCCTGATTCCGCTGACACTGCGGCATACATTCGCCCATCCCGATGACTGTATCGAGCTGTACGGACATATCCGTAAAAACATGATGGCGAAAGCGGCCCTTGAGGGAGCTATCTGGGATCTTTATGCCAAACGTATGGGAAGCCCGCTGGCGCAAGCGCTAGGGGGTGACAAAACGAAGATCGCTGTCGGGGTCAGCATTGGCATTCAGGACAATATTGCCGACATGTTAAAACAGGTGGAGCAATACTTGTCAGCCGGCTACCAACGGATGAAGGTAAAAGTGAAGCCTGGCTTTGATGTGGATGTAATCGCCGCCATCCGCAAAGAATTTGGTGCTATCCCGTTGATGGCGGATGCCAACTCTGCCTATACGCTGGATGACGCTCATCTGCTGAAGCGGCTGGATGAGTATGGATTGATGATGATTGAGCAGCCGCTGGCTTCCGACGATATCATCGATCATGCCCAGCTGCAGGCTCAGCTGCAGACACCGATCTGCCTCGATGAAAGCATTCATACCGTAGAAGATGCCCGCAAGGCACTGGATTTGGGCAGCTGCCGGATCATCAACATTAAAGTGGGCCGTGTGGGCGGCTTGAGTCATGCCAAAGCCATTCATGATCTGTGCCAGGCAAGACAAGTCCCGGTATGGTGCGGCGGCATGCTGGAATCGGGAATCGGCCGTGCCCATAATGTGGCGATCACCACACTTCCCGGCTTTACCCTCCCAGGGGACACTTCCGGCTCCAATCGTTATTGGCATGAGGATATCATCGAACCGGAGGTAACCGTCGAGAATGGCTTCATTCATGTCCCCACCCAAGCCGGAATCGGCTATCAGGTGAATCAAAAGCGTTTGGATGCCTGCACGGTGAGCAGCGAGACCTATCGATAGCATCCTGCGCCATTTTTCGCTATGATGGAAGAACCAACCACCATACGCTGAAAAGATAAGGATGAAATGGATATGGATACAACCGCATTTGACGTCATCGTGATTGGCGGCGGCCCATCCGGATTGATGGCTGCCATCGCCGCATCCGCCCAAGGGGCTCGGGTCTGCCTGGTCGAAAAAGGGGCAAAGCTGGGCCGCAAGCTGATCATCTCCGGCGGCGGCCGCTGCAATGTCACAAACGCCAAAGAACTGGATGAATTAATCAAGGAAATGCCCGGCAACGGCCGTTTTATGCATAGCGCCTTCGCTCAATTCAGCAATAAAGACATCGTCGGCTATTTCAACAAGCTGGGTGTCGCCTTGAAAGAAGAAGACCGCGGGCGCATGTTCCCTGTTACCGATAAAGCCATCACGGTCGCCAATGCCCTGATCAGCAAAATGAAGCAGCAGGGTGTCGAGGTCATGCTGAACAGCCCTGTAGAACGTGTCTTGTATGAGAATGGCCAATGTCGCGGTGTACGCTTGAAAAACGGGAACACATTGAGTGCGCCGTGTGTCGTGATTGCGGTTGGGGGAAGCTCTGTCCCGCAAACCGGCTCAACGGGAGACGGCTATCAATGGGCCCGCGAGGCAGGACATACGATCACGGAGCTGTACCCGACGGAAGTTCCGCTAACGGCTAACGATCCTTTCATTCGTGACAAAACGTTAATGGGACTGTCATTGCGCGATGTGACCCTTACGCTTTATTCCGAGAAAGGCAAGAAGGTAACCGTGCAGGAAGGCGACATGATTTTCACCCATTTTGGCATATCCGGACCAGCCGCTTTGCGATTGGGGCATTATGTATCGGTCACGATGCGCCGAAATGGGAACAAGCCTCTCCCCTTGCACATTGATCTGATGCCGGACCGATCCGTCGAGGAGATTGCCCGGGAAAGCTGGTCATTGTTTGAGGAGCAGCCGAAAAAAGCGGTGAAGAATATCCTGAAGGGCTTTTTCCCCGAAAGGCTGATCCCGCTTCTCCTGGAGAAAAGCGAGATTCCTGAGGATACGACGCTGAGTCATCTATCGAAGCAAAAATGGCAGACGTTAGCGGCGCTCGCCAAGGCGTTTCCGCTGACAATCACCGGTACGCTCACACTGGAGGAAGCCTTCATTACAGGCGGAGGTGTCCATGTGAAAGAGATTGATCCGAAAACAATGCAGTCGAAGCTGATGAACGGCCTCTTTTTTGCCGGGGAAGTCATGGATGTGCATGCGCATACTGGCGGATACAATATCACGATTGCGTTTTCCTCCGGATATGTTGCTGGCACGCACAGTGCGCAGCTTGCTCGGCAGCAGATGAGTCTTTCATAGAAAAATCCGTGAATACCAAAAAACTCTTTCTATCGGGTAGAAAGAGTTTTTTTAAAAAAATCGAGCAATCGATGTTTATCCCTTTTGCAAATGGGGAAAGATTGGATTAGGTGCTCTTTTTCGTAAAGAGTGTTTCAGAACCCTACTCCCCCTAGTAGTAGGTTGCTGATTCTCACACCTCTACTCCCTTTATCTTTATCCTTTGGAGCGTCGTCCGTACGACGCTCCCTTTTTCTATTTCTCCTTCATGAGAATTCTCATTGCGTCGTTACGCGATAAAGCAAAGAGAGTCCTGCCAGAAAAAAAGCAAAGCCCAACAGGAAGAACGTATTGGCCCGTTGCTTGAGCCGTTTCTCGTCACCGTGCAAGTGTTTCAGCAGTCGTTTCTTCCATCGGGCTGTACGGGGCTGCCACATCACGAGCAGCCCCATTGCCATCAGGAACAAAGAGAATCCCATGGCGTTCCCTCTCTATCCTTTTTTCTTCTTCCGCAAGATCCAGCGGCTTTCCGGTTCTTCCGGCTCACCTTCCACGAGCAGTCGGGCCTCTTCCGCCAACTGATACGCTTCTTGGAAAGACAATTGGCGGAATGCTTGCTCCGCTTTTTGCAGCAATACATTCACTTCCCGATTTTGACGGCGATAACGGTTGGTGTACTGAATCGCTCCCTCCGCAAGCTGGCAGTTGGCGATCACTTTTTCCGTCAAATTCTCCGTCTCCATGACAAACTCATTTACTTCTTCCAGCAATACTGCTACTTCAGCCAGTTCATAGCGGTACTGCTCCATCGTGGACTTGATCGTCGCCAACAGCTGAACCGATTGTTCAAAATGATATTTCAGCTGGTCGGGAATTCCGGGGAGATAGCTGCGCTTGATTTGCTGCCGCACTTTCACCAGGACGCCGGAGATGCGTTCAAGCTCATCGAGCACGTCATCCTCGGTTTCAATGATCGGCAGGTAATTCTTGCTTGGTTCCTCTTCCTCCATAGCTTGACGCCTTGGTATGACGAGCTCGTACTCTTCCTCCGGTTCGTACCTGTTCTCGGGTTCATCGTACACCTCTTCCGGTTCGTACGCTGCTTCAGGTGCGTACACTTCTTCCGGTTCGTATACGTCATCAGGTTCGTATACGTCATCAGGTTCTTCTGGCTTGCTCATCTGCTGGAGGCGCATCTGCTCTTCGTACTGTCGTTTCTTTTGTGCCCATTGCTCCTGGCGATCATCCACAGGAATCTCTATTTTCTTACCATCAGAAGCAGCCGGATCTTCTTCCGGATACTCCTCTTCATACATTTCCTCAGGAAGCATGCCATTATTACTTTCTTTAACCTCTGTCGGCACCACCTCAGCTGCAAGTTCCACCACAGCCGCGGCTGCTGGAGCAGCCTCAGCCATTCCGGCCCACGCGAGCCCTTCTCCTGTTTGTTGGTGGTCGTATTCCTTCACTTGCTCAAGCGCTGCTTCCATCTGCGGCATTTCAGCCGGTTCGACTTTTTGCGCCGCTGCTTCTCTTTGTTTGAGCACAGCTTCTTCTATGCTTTGAAAGGTCCCATCCAGCTTGACTCGGAAAGCCTTTGCATGGGTGGCTGCCGTTTCCAGATTCCCTTCCTCCAAAGCGGTTTTGGCAGCTGTCAGCAATTGACGGGCTTGCAGCATGGCTGCATCCAATGTGGTTTGACTAAGATCATAGCCGTCTCCGAGAACCGCCGCAATCCCTTCTTCCATCTCTTTCAACTCTTCCGGCATTTCAAACATAACCGTTTTCACCAGTGCAGGTATTTTTTCCAATCCTTCCGCCAGTTCAGTGAGGATGGCTTGGGCATTTATCGTCGTCTCATAGGCTTTTACATCATCCCCGGACGCTTGGGCCGATTTGACGCTTGCCCGCATCCGCTCGACTTCATCGTGCTTCGTTTTCAGCTCATGAAAGGATAGACCGTATTCCAGGCGAGCATGATCCAGCTTGCGGCCAACGGTTTCAAACAGCTTGCCAATCTCCGGCAGAACCGCTTTGCTCTCCTTCTTGGTTTGGACAACCATGGTCATGTCCGCTTTTAACTCGGACATTTCCGTTTCAATCTGCTCAAGCAGCTCCTCTGCTTCCTCCAGCAGGCCAGTCGCCATTTGAAAGCGAAAACGGTCGCAGGCTTCCTCCGCCTCCAAAATGATCATCTCCACGTCAGGGACACGCACGCGCAGGATGTGCTCCTTGCGATTGGCCAACTGGACGTAACGCTCTTCGGTAGTACCGGATGATCTCCGCAAGGATTTATCCACTTCGATCATGTGCAGTTTTTCTACCAATTGATCTTTCCAGTCTTCCACACGGTCTACCGATGCAAAGACCTGACGCCGGCGGATAAATGAATAGATCAGCAAGCCAAGCATGCCGATAAACAAAAACCCGATCAAATACAGCCACCACGGCAGGCTCAGCCAGAATGGCTTACTGCCATTTGCATCTGTCTGCGTTGTGGTCGTGGTTGCAGGTGCAGCCGGTGCCTTGTCCCCCGCCGCTGTGCCTTGGGAAGCGATGCGGGTCAATTCGTTATTGGTCTCGGTGATGAACATCTCGATGCCTTTGGCGTATTCCTTTTGATTCCGATATGGATCGTAAAAGGAAACGATCTTTTCATGCAGCATTTCCAGCTTGGCGCCTTTTTCGACCAACGCTTTTCCCGGGTAGACCCCGATTTGCTGCGAATTGATATCCAATACGATCATCATCGTATTTTCGTTCAAATTATAATTGTCATACAGCTTTTGCGCGTATTCATCTGGTGTCTGGGCTTCGGGCTGCGTGCTTTCAACCACGACCAGCTTATACGTCACATCCGTAAATTGCTTGGCAAACTCGTTGAAATGCGTTTTGGCCTCATCTGATAAATAATCATCATTATCCTGAACGACTTCGTCGGTCTTTTCCGGGAAAGGTACAGCGCCCGCAGGACTGGCAAAGCAAAGCAATCCGGCCATGCACAGCAGCAACATTTTCTTCTTCACAGTAGGACATCCCCTTTAATTTCTACTTTCAAGGTTGAGAGGGTAATAGGATGGAGCGCAGCAGCACGGTTACGGATTCGATCAACCATTCACAGAAGCTATCGGAAGCTGGTTCCAAATAGTAGACCTCACGAACAGACTGCGGATTCAAATAGGGGTATATCAGTAAGCTGGACATTGCCAGCAACACTTGGTCAACCGGAACTCTCACAAATTCCCCTTGGTTCATTCCCTCTTCCATAATGACTGCAAATTCATGTTTCCAGCGATGAATATAGAGCGTCATGACTTCCCGCGCAAGCATGGTTTCCACACTTAGCTCGCGCTGAATCAGACGGGTAATCGCAGAATGATCACGTTGGAAATACACATAGAGACGCACCACATGGAGAAGCTTGTCCATCCATGTCTGACTGTCATCTTGGCGGGTTGCTTCTTCCGCAAGCAGCCGAAAAAACGTCTCGTAATAATGAGCGATCAGCACCTCGAGGACGCCTTGCTTCCCTTGAAAGTGATAGGAAATCAAAGCGAGATTCACCTTGGCCTCCACGGCGATCTGGCGAACAGAGGTACCATCGTATCCATTGGCATCAAACAGTTTGGCGGCAGCTTCCAGTATTCGCTGTCTGGTTTGCTGCGCAGACTTCCCTTGTTCCTGTTCACTCACGATTTTCACTCCTCTGCGAGGAAAATCAGACAGCCAACTGGCTCACATCCATACATTATAGTACAGATTACCTGGCAAAAAAAGCGGTCTATCCGGTAAATTCGACAGTGTTTTCCAGTATTCCTCCCCATCGCAAAGAAGTATGATGAAGAGAGATGAGAGGAGGACTTCATGAAGAAAAAAACCGTTTTCACGCTGGCACTTTTCATGATTCTGGGGGCTGTCTTCCTCATTCAAGGACGGATTGAGTCTAAAACTGCCATGCTGCCCTCACCTCCCCCTAAAGACGATAAGACGCTCACCCTGGTTACATATAATATTCGTGGTGCCCGCGACGATGCTGGCGAGGCCGATCCGGTGGCAATAGCGGACGAGCTTCGCATGACCAACGCGGACATTATCGCCTTGCAAGAGGTGGACAATGGTCTTCCTCGATCCGATTTTGGCGATCAGGCGAAAATCATTGCGGAAAAGCTGGGCATGAACTACGTGTTCGCACCAGCCATCAACTTTCTGGTCGGTACGTATGGAAACGCCTTATTAAGTCGTTATCCGATTCTTTCCTCCACCTCCGTGGATCTACCCTACCTGCTGGAGCCTCGCAGCCTGCTGCAGGTCGAAATGGATCTCGGCGGGCAGAAGCTCATCGTATTTACGACACACCTAGGTCTTAAAAAGTCAGAACGCATCAAACAATTTGAATTTTTATATGATTACTTGGAGGACTACACCGGAAAACCCGTCGTCTTCATGGGCGATTTTAATACACGAGCCGATGACCCTTTGTTTACGCCCATCCGCACGCTGCTTCAGGACCCGCTCTTCAAACGGAAGCAGCGCCTGGTGACAATCAGCGGGAAGGTGACTTATGGGACCATCGATCATATATTTTTGTCTCCGCATTTGCATGATCTTTATGCGTACGCACCGTCTTTTGGCCGCTCTGACCATTTTCCAGTGAGCATGCGTGTGGAGCTGGATGCGTGGAAATGAAAAAGCGCTTCATCCAACCTGCGGATGAGCGCTTTTATCATTTTTGTCTATGGCTGTCTTGCATTTTTGCGGCCATAGTTATTCAAATAGGTTTCTACTTTGGAATGCTCGAAGACCCGCTGGTTTTGCATATCATACTCCGAGCGGATATTCATGATGACATTCGTCGGCAGCATTCGCTTCTCATCGTAATAGACCGTGTACTCCGCTTCTACTTCCATCCGATCGATAATCTCATTGATTTTGTTCTTTTGCTCTGAAGACTGGATGCGGGCTCCTTCCGGCCTTCTGTACCATTGGCTTTCCGAGAGGAGCATCGCGGCCTTCAGGTTCGGAGCATGGGCCCGGGTAGATTGGATCCTGCTGCCGCCCCCTTTGCTTTGCGCCCTCATCTGTTCAGCAAGCCATGATTTTAGCTTGTTGGAATCCAGCAAAACGCGAAATGACTTTCGCCCGTCTTCCTTGTTATTGTCAGCCAGCGGGATGACTTTGGTGCGCATGCTGTCCATCTGTTCAAAGCTGAAAACAGGATCCCAGTTGGCAAACTCCTGCTGGAAGGACGGGTCGCCCTCAACCGATTGCCAGGATTCCCTTTCATTGAACTTGGCATACAGCTGCTGATTCTTGGAAAGCAGCGACAGCGTATTGACCTGATTTTTCTCAGGAACGGATAGCGAGACGGTCATCGCCGTTTGGTTTCCTTGCTTTACGCCAGAGAAATTCACCAAGTTTCCATTCGCTGTATTTCCAGCGAGGAGACTGGTTTTCCCATGAAATTCATAGGCTTGCTGGGCAAAAAAACGGTCACGTACTTGTTCAAAACTCCCTGCCGCGGATTGCTGGGCATTATCCCTCGTACATCCCGCAGCAGCGGTAAGCACCAACAGAAGACACGAACTGATTAGGGCACGAGATATCCGTTTCATTCATTTCCCTCCTCCTCCCCGTTAGGTTTTCCGAGGAAGAAAAGGCTTATTCCGCTATAGCCAGGCGTTACAAGGAGTAGTAGATCACGCCGTCGCGTTCTTGCGTTTCCAGCTGATGCACGATCAGGAGCAGATCAATATGTCCCAAGGTCTCCGACAGCGTAAGCGGCAATTCCTTTTCATAAATCTTGGGAAATAACAGGGCCGTCAATTCATACGCAGTCTTCGCCCCATCGCGCAGAAATTGGCGCAGCGTATTCGTGCGTTCCCAATTTCGCTGCAGGCGCTGCGCGATCAATTCCCGATGCTGCGTCACGGGCTCGCCATGACCTGGCAAGATCAGCTCGATTTCTTTGCTGGCGCACATCTCCAAGGCGGTCCGATACTGGACAAGCGTGAGCGGACGTGTATAAGACCGATTGCGCGGCGGCTCGATAAACGCATTGGAAGAGATGTTTTTGATGATATGGTCTCCAGCGATCATGCACTTGTCTTTTTCCCGGTAAAAGGAGACGTGACTTTGCGAGTGGCCGGGCGTATAGAGAACCTGCCATTCATCCAGATTGGGAACGGCCGCTTCATGCTTCAAATGGCCATCGATCCGGCTCGGTTCGGCGAAGGTCAGCATCTTTTGATGGTACTTTTGGATGATCAGCAGCTTCTCTTCCGGTACGCCGCATGCCCGATACAAATCGAGGAAAAATTGATCGTGAAAACTGAAAAAATCTTTGTCCTGGGCAACATACGGCGCGGCTTGCGGATGGGCATACACGATAGCCCCCGAGGCCATTCTCACTTTTTCCAGCAAACCGATATGATCCACGTGATGATGAGTCAAAATGATTTGCCGGATATCAGCAAATGAATAGCCTGCTTCCTGCAGTCCTTGCTCAAGCGCATGCCAGGCTGCTTCTGTTAACGGCCCGGCATCGACCAGCGTAGGATGCTCTCCCTCGATCAGGTAAATATTGACGGGTCCCACCGCAAAGGGCGTCGGGATTTCGAACTGCCAGATCCCTTCGGCAGCTCTGCGTGCGAGCTGCGTCGTTTTGTTCTGTTCATGCATCGGTCTTCCCTGCCTTTCCTTTTCTCGCATATATACAGAAAAAAGGGGCATAATGCCCCTTTTTTCCTACGCTAATCTCACCTGATTGCGTCCACTATGCTTCGCGTCATAAAGAGCGATATCTGCATCGTGGAACAGCATTTCCACGCTCATGTTTTGATTTTGATCCCGATCCCATTTGGCCAAACCGCTGGAAATGGTCACGGCAGGCACGGTTTCTGCTTCCACATTGGTGCGAATACGCTCCGCAATCGCCAAGGAAGTGGGAATATCCACCCGTGGAAGATAAATGGCCAGCTCTTCCCCGCCCCATCTAGCCGCGATATCGGATTCACGAATGCATCGGCGGATCAGATTGGATACTTGGACCAGCACTTCGTCCCCTACCTGATGCCCGTATGTGTCGTTAATCTTTTTGAAGTAATCGATATCGATCAGGATCAGGGACCCAAACGGATCCGCTTCCAACGATTTTTGCACCCGCTCATTCAGATAACGGCGGGAGTAGAGCCCCGTTAAATTATCCGTGATCACCATGCGCTCCACTTCGTTATGGAGCATTGCATTCGTAATCGCCAGGCTGGTATGCTGCCCGAAAATCTCCAGCAGCTTGTAATCATCAAAGCTGAAAAAATGCGGGCGCGTATCGGCCACGAGGAGAACACCGCTCACTTTGGAGTCCTGGAGCAGCGGAACCCCCATCATGGAGGAATACGGCATCAACTCGATGGAAGCAATATCCGACTGTGTCAAAATTAATGCTTGCTTGCTGCGGAACATGTCCGCAAAAGGCTCTTCCGTCGAAGAAACCGTCGCTCCCACATGCTCCGGATTGGAAGACAGCAGGACCTCGAGCCGATCTGAATCCGGAATCGTACGCAGAATGGCACAGTATTGCGCCTCAAAGGTTTCCAGGAGCATCTTGGTCACAAACTGCAGGATTTCGCCGAGATTCAAGCTCCGATTCAATTGCTGCGCCATTTGATTGATCAGACGCAGCTCGCGGATCAAATTGCGCGATTGCTGATACAGCTGCGCATTTTCAAAAGCGGTTCCCGCAGTTTCCGCCAGGTTGGAGATGTAGGTCATTTCATGATCGTTCATGGCTGCCAGCTCATTTGTTGTCAGCTGCAAAGCGCCATAGATCCCCTGCTTGCCGAGAAGAGGAGCTGCGATGACGATCCTGTGCTCGCCGTCTACCTCCAGCCTGTCCATCACCAATCTTCCTTCCAAATAAGCCTGTGTGCTCGTTTCCGCTTCTCCCGGTTGAAAGGTCAGCGGCTTAACGGGAAGCGTGGTGTTGGTTTCAACGGTCAGGTACAGCTCTGCATCCAGATACGGATAGAGCTGGTGGATGCTGTTCATGATTTCTTCCAAAACATCATTCACATCAATGGATGCTTGGATTTTCTTCGTTAATTGATAAAGCAGGTCTTTCTTGCGCGCATCCTGACGCAGCTCATCTGCTACGATGGCCCTCAGGATGGAGTAGCTACACCGTTCCCCTACCTCCTGCAAAAAGGCAACGTCACGAACATCGTATTTACTAAGTGGATCTTCCGGGGACAGATGCAGCAGAAGCGCTGCAAGCGGACGTCCCTCGCAATAAATCGGGAAGACAATCAGGTGCTCATCATCCAGGACCATCGGTTTGATGACCGTATGCATCAACCGTCCAAGAAGCTGGGACAGTTGCGTCTCGTCCTTCTCCCGATCCTCCGTGGTAAAGCGCGCCTGCGATAGCAGTGTCCCATCTTTTCCAAGCATAACAGCAGAGCAATATCCTTTATCGATGACCGCAGAAATTTGCTGAATCAAACTGTTCATCAGGCTTCTGACGTTATCGTATTTGTTCACGTTCATGACGATCTCGCTCGATGCATGCTGTATGAAGGCATCGTATCCCATGAGCACCAAGGGTTCCAGCCCATGTAAATAGGAAGCGAGATCAAAATGAATCTCATCTTTCGGAGCCAAAAGTCCAACTACGGCACGCACGGTACCATCCGCTTCCAAAATCGGATAGATCCCGTAGAGAATGTCTGTATCGTCTTCACGCCATTCGGTTACGACGATCTTTCCGTTCTGAATGGCAGCTTCGTATCCCGGAGTATTTCTGACCAGCTCTCCTTCTTGGCAGGAAAAGGAGTGTGGACCCCAGTTTTGACCGATATGCAAGGGTATGACTTTTAGCAAGCATCCTTCATCATCTGTCAAGAAAAGGAATCCTGGGCGATGTTCGGGCCATGATTGCAGAAAAAAGTGGGCCATGTAGGAAAAAACAGTCTCTAATTTACCCAGCATTTTACTCGCCACGTAATAAATCCCTCTCCTTTATTCATGATTGTAGATGCGCTGTGTCGTTTACCTTCAGAACTTCCCAACGATCGCTTTCAAAGCGGAGCAAACTCACTCCCGTGTTATCGATCCGGGATATTCCTGTTCCTTGCTTTCCTTCGGTGATCCAGTGAAGAAACGAATTAATGAAACCGCCATGACTGACAACTGCAACAGTTTGTCCAGGATGGCGGGAGGCTATATCCGTCAATACAGCATCGGCTCTTTGTTGCATCTTCACAAAAGGTTCGATGCCGTAAATCGATTGTTCAGGATCAACATCTTGGAATCGCTCACGTATCTCTTCGTATGTAAGTCCTTCCCAATCCCCATAGCACCGTTCGCGCAGAGCAGAAAGTCTCTGCACTTCAAGTCCGTGTAAGGAAGCCAAAGGCAAAGCTGTACGATGAGCACGTGACAAATCACTCGAGTAAATGGCATCAAAATGATGATTCTGATACCATGCGGCCAATTTTTTGGCTTGCTCTTTCCCCAATTCGTTCAATTGGATATCGCTGTGTCCTTGAATTCGTCTTGCCAGATTCCATTCGGTTTCACCATGGCGAATTAAAAAGAGGATGGTCTCCATAATGTGTAGATTCCCTCCCCCCAGCTAGACTCGATAAGTACAATTATAAATGATATCTGTTCATCATGCCATAATCTTCTTCGCGAACCATATCCATTATCACACGAGTTTTCTCTTTTTTAGCAGATTTGATGCTCAGCACTGAAACATCTCTGCCATCTTCGTCGTCACAGCAGGTAAACATTCAACGTTCACGGAGGGACCCGACCATGAGATTTATCCCTAGACAATCGTGCTTCATGCTATTATCGGCCAGTCTGCTGCTGCCTGTATACCCAGCAGCGGTTGACGCCAAATCCGTCGCTGCTTATACTGCCGCAACGGCTGCGGTGAATGCAAAATTAACAAAAGAGCAAGCTTTACAAATCGCAACACGCATTTTGCCGATCCCCGCCGATGCGGAGTTGATAAACAGTTCCTTCCGCAGCATGGAGGTATGGCGTCCGTTTCCGGAATGGTCCTTCAGCTGGCGCAAAAAGGGAGAGCGCGGGAATGAGGATGCGATCACCATCAATGCCAGCATCCATGCGGACAAAGGGGAGCTTACCGCTTATTCCCATTATGAGCAGACACCAAAACCGACCGCCTATGCCTCTGTCATTACCCGCGAGGAGGCACAAAAGGCAGCGGAGCGTTTCATGACCGCATCACTGGCTTCGAAACGGTCCGAAGTGAAGCTTTACAATCGCTCACAACCTACGCCAAAGACGCCGCTCACCTCGCAAACTTCCTATAATTTTCACTACGTACGCGTGGTAAACGGCATTTTGCTCCCGGAAAACTATATCGACATTACCGTGGACAGCAGTGGAAAAATTATCAATATGCAGACGGAATGGAATGACCGGATCACCTTTTCCAAAGCAGGCAGCTCACTCTCAGCAGCTCAGGCAGCCGCGCAATTCCGGACCCATGCAAATGCGAAACTCTCCTATTTGCTGCCTTGGGAAAACGGAGATCATGCAGAGCAAAAGCCGTTTCTTACCTACCGTAATCCTTTCACGTTTTTGATCGATGCGGGTACCGGCAAGCCCTTGACGCAGTCGTTCAAGCCATTGGACACACGCTCTGAGCCGATTCCGGTCAGCACAACACCGCTGCCCGCCCTCTATCAGGGAAAACCGCTTGGCCAGGACGAAGCCGTACGCTATGCCCAAAAGCTGTTTGACCTTTCCTTATATGAGCTGCAGGGCGCCAATTACAGCGACAAAGACTTCAGAGGCAACAAGAAGATCTGGAATCTTGAATTTCGGGCGAAAAATTCAGGCATTTCCCCCAGCTTCTTGATCTTGACGATTGATGCGAGCAACGGGGATGTCTTTCAATATTCCAAGGAGATCAGAGCCCTGTCGGAAAATGCCAAACCTCGCTGGACCAAGGATGATCTCAAGGTGAAAGCCATTGAAAGCTTGCGCAGGTGGACACCATCGCTTGCTTCTTCCTTTGCCCTGATCGATACAGCGGACGGCGAAATCATGGATCCCCGTTCCCCGCGGCTCACCTACCAGTTCCAGCGCTTGGTAAACGGCGTACCCGCGGCGACCGGCAATGCCTCGATAGCCTTCGATGCGATCACAGGCGAGCTCCTTACGTATTATGTCGACATCGGCAAGGAAAGCTATCCCGCTAAGCTGGAAAAGCACCTTTCCGAGCAAGAAGCCATCGATGCATGGCTGAAAGAATCGGAAGTGGAGCTTGTCTATCAGTTTGAACAGATTGATCCTGCGCTGGCCAGTTCTGCCAAAAGCGGCACCGCCACCATACCTGCGCGTGAAGCCAAATTGGTCTATCGGATGAACCGTTTGAGCAGCCATACAGCTTTGATGCGGTTACAGGCGAATGGCGGAGTGAGGCCGACGGGAAAACCGTTGAGCTGCACCGTCCGGCTCCATCCGATATCCGCGGACATCAAGCGGAGCAGGCTTTGCTTCTCATGTACGAATACGACGCTCTTTCCCTGATTGACGGAAAAATCTTGCCTGATCGGGCGATTACCCGCGGTGAAATGATCGAAATGCTCATGGTCTCGATGAATCAGGGGCGCATTAATCCGGGTGCCTATGCGCTGCGCACAGCTTCCTATGCGGATGTTTCCAAAAGCTCTCCGTATTTCGCATCTGTAGAAGCTGCCGTCGATCGCGGACTCCTGGATAAGTCCTCTTCCTCCCTGAAACCTGACGAACCGATTAGCCGAGAAGAACTGGCTGATATGATTGTACGCGCACTCGGTCTGAAGCAGCTTTCTGCATATGATGAGATGTTCCAATCCGACTTGACCGATCTCAAGGATGCCAAGGAAAGGGGCGCGATCATCATCGTGACGACAATCGGAATCATGCAGCCGGACGGTCATGCCTTCCATCCGAAAGCGAAGGTCTCGCGGGCAGAGGCGGCTCTTTCCTTTGTGAAGTTTCTGGAAAAACGGTCAGAATTGCAGAATGAACGAAATCTATACTAGCAACGGTTATTGACTTTTTGCTAGGAATTCATATATTATTGACTGTATGTGTGCAGGGTAGCAAACGATTGTAGGTAAAAACAGAAGGTGAACCCTCTTAGTTACATCCCTTGATGGGCAGCGGCTGAATACCCATGAGGAGCACGATGCGGAAACGCTACCGTCCGAAGTTCGTGTAGGGAAAGATGGAACTACCCTTCTGGAAGTAAACACCTGCGAATCTAATTTAAAGGAGAAATGAATCCATGTCACGTTACACAGGACCTCGTCACAAACTGGCTCGCCGCCTCGGTATCTCTTTGGACGGTACAGGCAAAGACATCAAACGCAACTTCCCACCAGGACAACACGGCCACAGCAACCGCCGCAAACTGTCTGAGTACGGTATCCAGTTGCAAGAGAAGCAAAAATTGCGCCATATGTTTGGCATTAACGAAAAACAATTCCGCCGCACGTTCGATCAATCTTCCAAAATGCAAGGCGTACACGGCGAAAACTTCATGAAATTGCTCGAGTCCCGTCTGGACAACTTGGTATATCGTATGGGCTTTGCTCCTACTCGTCCAGCAGCTCGCCAATTGGTTAACCATGGCCACTTCCTCGTAAACGGCAAGAAGGTAAACATTCCTTCCTACCGCGTACAACCAGGTGATGTGATCAGCCTGCGTGAGAAATCCCGCAACCTGGCTATCGTAAAAGAATCCGTGGAAGCTCGCACGTTCCTGCCAAACTACGTATCTTTCGATGACAACAAACTCGAAGGTACTTACACTCGTCTGCCAGACCGTGAAGAGATGCCAGCTGAAATCAACGAGAAACTCATCGTTGAGTACTACAGCCGTTAATCATAGCAAAAAAGGTAGAGGCCGTTTTGGTCTCTACCTTTTTTTCGTTTCTCAACGGAATGGCTTGGTCAGGATATATCCCGCCGTAAAGAAAATTTCTCGCGCAAAAAAGGGCAAAGTCGTGCGCCAGCTTCGATAGACCGTCGTAGGAGTCGGCGAAGCAAAGGCCTTCATCCCCATATCCTCCGCCATCATCATCGAACGCTTCATATGCAAGGGATCACTCACGATCGTAAAGCTTTTCCAGCCATGTGCATGCGCAATGTCCAAGGCATACTGCAAGTTCTCTTCCGTAATCGTGGATTTGGTCTCGATTTGAATGGCATCCTCCGGCACTTGATGCGCAAGCGCATAGTTCCTCGCCACTTCGGCTTCCGCGTAGGCCTGTAACTCTCCTGTTCCTCCGGTAAAAATCAAATGTTCCACATAGCCTTGCTGATACAGCCAGATCGCGTGATGAAGCCGCTCACGGAGTACGGGAGATGGCTGATCCCCCCAGACAGCAGCCCCCAGCACGATGGCCGCATCCGTTTTCTCCAGTTGATTGATGGATGAGTACGTCCAGATTGAGTGAGCGAGTAAAGCAATGAGCAGCATCCCTGCTGCAGCCGCACTGGCCAAGAGTATTCTCCACGTTAGCCTTGGTTTCTTCCCATTCATCCCATTTGGCCACATCCAGCAGGAGAAAGCCCATCTAGTAGACAAAAATCTGCAAATTGCATCAAAATTCCTGCTTTCCCATTCAAATTGTCACTAGAGTATGATATAACGATAGAAGTAAAGCGAAGACTCAGAATCTGGCATAGAGGCGATAAAAAATGAAAGACTCCATTATGGATCCGATCACGGAAAAGAAAATGGAAGTGAAAGAGCTCATCCATACGATTATGGAAATGCCGAATACAGACGAACTTCCGTTGATTCGACAATTGGCCATTCATCTGCACCGACTGCTCCGTATCCGTGTGATCACGCCCCCCATCTCAGAGGTCATGATTACCCTTCAGTCGGAAAAGCCAAAGCTCTACCATGCAACAAGGCTGTCATTGCCCGAGAAGAGTCATCTGAGCATCCTCTTTGAAATTAACGGAGATGAGCATCTGGCAAAAGAACGGTTACAGAGTTTTCTGAACGATTAGGTTTTTTCTACATACGTACTTGCTTACGCCTTGCTTTGCTGGCAGGCGTTTTTGACATGTTCAATTTGGGCCAAATGTTCTTCGACATGGTTGACATAGCGCTCCAGCAATTGGCGAAAGCTCAGTTCCCCCGCTTCATCATGAAGCCCGATGCGCTGCCCCTGTTCATCCGTCACCTGCTCGAGAATCGGCCGCATGCCCTCTCGCAGCAATTTGAACAACATGAAGCTCTGCTCACGATCTTGCTTGTCATAATGCAGCGTATTGGCCCATCGATCCTGGTCGTAGGAAGTCAGTAAGGGGCGCTCCTCTGCCAGCACTTTTTTCATGCGCTGAACCCCGACGATTTCGGCATCCGCAACATGGACGATAATCTCATGGATGCTCCATTTCCCCGGCGCCGGCTTGAAGCGCAGCTCTTCCTCCGTCAGTCCTGCGATGGCTGCCCGCAGCCGCTCTTCCCCTTGCAAATAGGCATCAATCAATGCTTTCATGCGATCCGCTCCCTTGCAGAATGGTTTTTGTATATTATAACGCGGAGGGAAAATATGTAAAGAAAGTCCGCATCTCCATGTAAAAAGAGATACGGACTTTCTTTTG
Organism: Brevibacillus migulae; assembly: GCF_004521915.1. Lineage (GTDB taxonomy): Bacteria > Bacillota > Bacilli > Brevibacillales > Brevibacillaceae > Brevibacillus_F > Brevibacillus_F migulae. Next base: position 38,471 of record NZ_SDKD01000027.1, read on the forward strand.
CATGTGCCCTGTTTCCTTTTAGCTCAGCTTGATTTTCGCGAACTTTCGCTTCCCTACCTGCACGACCATGTCTTCAGCAAGCGTTACATTTGCATTGATATCCGCGACTTTCTCTTCATTGACCTTGACGGCGCCTTGCTGCACACTGCGGCGCGCATCGCCTTTCGAATCAGCCAGCTTCAAATCAAAGATCAGATTGACGATGTTGGCCTCCCCATTTTCATAAGCCGACTTTTCAAGCGTGACTTCCGGCAGATCGGTAGGCAGCGCCCGCTGCTGGAACACCGTCTTGAAATAGTTCTCGGCTTCTTCCGCTTCCGCTTCGCCGTGGAACATGCGGACAAAAGTCTTGGCCAGCTTCATTTTCACATCGCGCGGATGGACCGTACCGTCCACCAGGCCTTTGCGCAGCTCCTCGATTTCTTCCTGCGAAAGATCCGTCGCCAATTCGTAATAACGCATCATCAGTTCATCCGGAATGGACATGGATTTGCCATAGATCTCATTCGGCGGTTCATTGACACCGATGTAGTTGCCCAGACTCTTGGACATTTTCTGCACACCATCAAGACCTTCGAGCAGCGGCATCATCATTACCACTTGCTGCTCTTGGCCGTATTCTTTTTGCAGCTGGCGGCCCATCAGCAGATTGAACTTTTGGTCTGTTCCGCCCAGCTCCACGTCACACTCGAGCGCGACGGAATCGTAGCCTTGCATGAGCGGATAGAAGAATTCATGGACCGAGATCGGCTGTTCATTCTTGAACCGTTTCTCAAAGTCATCACGTTCCATCATGCGTGCCACAGTCGTTTTCGCAGCCAGCTGCACGACATCCGCGAACGTCATCGGAGCGAGCCAGGTGGAGTTGAAGACAACCTCCACTTTTTCCGTATCCAGCACTTTGCCGAACTGCTCGACATAGCTTTTCGCGTTGATCTGGATTTGCTCTTCGCTCAATTGCTTGCGCGTTTCCGATTTTCCGGTAGGGTCGCCGATTCGACCGGTAAAGTCCCCGATCAAGAGCTGGATATGATGTCCCAACTCTTGGAACTGGCGCATTTTTTGCAGCACAACCGTGTGTCCCACATGGATATCCGGTGCGGATGGGTCCAGTCCTAGCTTGATTTTCAGCGGTTTTCCTGTCACGACAAAGCGTTCCAGCTTTTTGCGCAGCTCTTCTTCTGGAATGATCTCTACCGTGCCGCGGCGCAAAATGGAGAGTTGACGCTCAACTTCCTTGGTTTGCTCCGGGGTCAGTGTGTACTTCTTTTCTTGTTCCATGCCTGTTTCCACTCCTTTTTCTTCGTCAAAATGGCATAAAAAAAATCCCATCCCCAATAGGGACGAGATGTTTCTCGCGGTACCACCCTAGTTGAAAAGGCAAGAAAGCGCCTTTTCCGCTCGTCAGGATAACGGCCTGTTCCGTCCGGCATCACCCGGCAGCTCGAGATGTGTATTTCACGCAAGCACTAGCGCTGGTTTTCACCGACCACCAGCTCTCTTTCCATACCCTGCATCATGCCCCGCTACTCTCATCTTTCCATGCCAATTTCTTCATTTTCACATACTAGCCTTATTTGTAACATACTCGTCACAGCCGTGTCAATTGGACGCCTCTCCACTTGTCAGTTCTTGTATCCCGCCTTTGGCAGATATGGTATAATTGGGTCGATAAATGGGGGGTCGTACTCTATATGACAAACAACCAATCGCCTGCCTCGGATTCTTCCAAAACGAAACGTCGCCGCAAAAATCGGAGAAGTGCATTTTTTCTGCTTCTGAAAGTGGCGCTGTTGTTTGGAGGTATGGGCATCTTTGCTGCTGGAGGCATCCTGACTGGATATGTCGCCTCTCTCGTACGGGACGAGCCTGTACGCAGCTATGACGAGATACATAAGAAGATTTTCAGCTTTGACTTGACGGGCTTTGTCTATTACAAGGACAACACCCTGCTTGCCCAGATGCGTACACCCGATGAAGATCGCCGCCTGGTGAAACGCGCGGATGTTTCTCCTCATCTCATCAATGCGATCATCGCGACTGAAGACCGGAATTTTTTCACGCACAAGGGTGTGTCGCCGACTTCTACCCTGCGCGGGGCTTATCAGGATTTTACGAATCAGCCCGTCGTGACCGGGGGGAGTACGCTGACGCAGCAGCTCGTGAAGCTGACGATTCTGTCACCGGAAGTGAGCCACAAACGGAAAGCAAAGGAAATCTTTACAGCCTTGCGAATCGAGCGGATGTTTTCCAAGGATCAGATCCTGGAAGCGTACATGAACGAAATCTATTTCGGAAAAAGCGCCAGCGGCTCCAATATTTATGGTGTCCAAGCGGCAGCCAAAGGAATTTTCGACAAGGATGTAAAGGATATCTCGCTTGGTGAAGCCTCTTATCTGGCCGGAATGATTCAAAACCCTGGAAATTATAATCCGTTTTCCAAGGCCGGCTATGAACGCGGAAAAGAACGGCAAAAGATGGTGCTGGACCGGATGATGGAAAACCGCTTCATCAGCCAAGCCCAGTATGACGAAGCGCTCCATGCCGATTTGAAGATGGCATTGGCCAAACCGCCATCGACCCGAACCGTCGACCATCTCATGATGGAGATCGAGGAGCGTGCCGCTACCGCGTTGGTCGATACGCAGCTGGAACAAGAAGGGCGCGACAAGTCGACTGTCGGCAAGAATGAATACCGTCAGCTGCTCGAGGATCAGCGCCGCGAAATCCTGCGCAATGGTTACAAGATTTACACGACCATCGACAAGGACGTTCAGCAGATCATGACCGGAGTCGCGAGCGATCCCAAAAACTTTGGGAAAAACCGAACCTATACGGTACGCCGCTCCAACGGCAAAACGGAAAAGATCGAAAATGCACTGGAAGAAGTCGGTTCCATGCTGATTCAAAACAAGACCGGCGCCATTTTAGGAATGATTGGCGGACGTGATTTTAATGTGGAGCAGACCAACCATGCGACTGCGCCGCGTCAGCCTGGCTCCTCGATGAAGCCGATTGCCGCCTACGCTCCGGCGCTGGAGCTTGGGATTCTGCAGCCGGGTTCACCGATCGATGACTCACCGCTTTTGCTTGCTGACGGCACACAAGGAAGCCATCTGCCGGTTAACTGGGACTACAAGTATCACGGGATCATCAGCGCTCGTGAAGCATTGCGGCAATCATGGAATGTCCCTGCCATCAAGACGTATTTGAAAGTCGGCATTCCAACCGCGCTAGAATACGTGAAGAAAATGGGGATCACCACCCTCGTCGAGAGCGACAACTATGCGGCGACCGGTGCGATCGGCGGTCTCAGCTACGGCTTGACGACCGAAGAGCTTACCAACGCTTACGGAACGTTTGCCAACCACGGTTCCTTCATCGATGCCTATATGATCGAGCGAATCGAGGACAGCACGGGGAAAGTGATCTACCAGCATGAGGTTCAGCCTGTCCCTGTATTCAGCGAGCAAACCGCTTACCTCATCACCGATATGATGCGTACGGTTGTCAACGCGGGTACTGGTGCGCATATTCGCAAGTACGTGCCACGAAGCATCGATGTCGCTGGGAAAACCGGAACGACAAACGGTTCCAACGACCTTGTCTTCGTAGGCTATACGCCAGAGCTTTCCATGGGCGTCTGGGTTGGGTTTGACGAGCCTTACCCAATGCCCGATTCGGAGAAATACCGACCGATGGCGGTATGGGGGAAAGTCATGCAGCAGGTCATCGAGAAAAGGCCGGATCTCTCTTCACCAACGGCAACGTTTCAGAAGCCGGAAGGGATTACGACGATGACTGTTGACAGCAAGTCTGGCCTGTTGCCCAGCGAGCTGTCTAAGCAAGCGAATCATTTGATAACGGATCTGTTCAATCGTCAATTTATCCCGACGAAAACAGACGACACCCACCAAAAGGCCAGGGTGGTCGTCGTAGGCGATAACCGTTATCTGGCGAAAGAGTCCACGCCAGCGGATTTCGTCTCGGAAGGCATTTTCTTCAAGAGTCCGGAGCCGCTGACGCTTACGACGGAACAGATCAAGAGCAAGAACAGCAAGGCAGGGACTAGACCTCCCGACTGGGATCAGCGCCTGCCGGAAACGGAAGATCCCCGCACGGATCAGCCGGGTGCGCCGGCGGCTCCGACAAACATCGCCATCAGCCGCACCGGAAACAATATCGTGCTTACCTGGCAATCCGGAGCGGAGCCCGATCTCCTGGGCTATCGCATCTATCGTGCAAGCGTAGAGAATGGATTTGTGCATCTCGCAACCGTCAAAGATCCACTGACCTTAACGTTCACGGATAATGCCGCATCACCGACTGAATCAGGCTATTACATCACTGCGGTGGATGTTGCCGGTCAGGAATCCTCCCCATCTGCCATCGCCTCTACAGCAGGCACAAGCAGCTGGACGATTCCGGAAACGCTACCTGGCAATCCGGCCGGGGACCTGACGCCGACACCCGAGGTTGATGGACAAGAAGAACCTGGAGATTCATCAACATCTGGCTCGGAACCGCAAGCGTCTGCACCCTCCACTGTCCAGAATCTCAGGCTGAAGAAGGTTGACGGCGGCATCAGGCTGCAGTGGAAGGAGAATCCTTCCGATGAACAGATAATCGGCTACAAAGTCTACTACACCCCGGATCCGGTCAATGGCTTTGTGCTATTAGAAACCGTCACGGATAACAAGTACACCCATCAAGTGCTAGACCAGAATGGCTGGTATTATGTCACTGCGGTAAACAGCTATGGCGAATCTCCGCAAGGCCAGCAGCTCAACGGAATATCAGCTGATTAAGCCTTTCCTTCCCCCACACGGCATGTTTGCGCCGTGTGGTTTTTTTTGTCGTTTAGCTCCGTCCACGCACCCGGCAAAAATTTGTCATATCAATCGCGGCTGAATCGATACTCAGTCCGTTATAATGGTAAGTAATATGACTGACTAAAACGAGGTGGATTCACCTTATGATTCACAAGAAGCAGTTTTATCAACGCGAGATCGCGGTTGCTGGAAGAACTCTGGTGATCGAAGGGCCTGTCCAGCCAGAGCAGCTGGCCGCGATGCGGTTTGACGAGGGGCTGAAAGCGTTTCGTCCTCCGGATCAACAGCAGAAAGCACTCGTTGAAATTGCAGGATTACCGGAAGGCAGAATTATTCTCGCCCGGGATGGCGATCTGGTTCTCGGCTACGCCACGTTCCTGCATCCGGATCCGATGGAACGGTGGTCGCAGGCGCAGATGGAGGATCTGCTGGAACTCGGCGGCATCGAAGTCAGCGCGAAAGTCCGGGCTGGCGGAGTTGCCAAGCAACTGCTCCATGTCGCCTTTCTTGATGATGCGTTGGAAGATTATATCGTCATCACGACCGAATATTACTGGCATTGGGACTTAAAAGGTACCGGACTGGATGTGTGGGAGTATCGAAAGGTGATGGAAAAGGTGATGGGAAGTGTTGGTCTGAGCTGGATGGCTACTGATGATCCTGAGATTTGCTCCCATCCCGCCAATTGCCTGATGGCCCGGATCGGCAAAAGAGTCCCGTCAGAGAGTATCGCGGCTTTTGATGCGATGCGGTTCCAGAATCGCTTTTTCTATTAAGGAGAGGATTTCATGCGAATCGAAGAGATCATGCGCAGGCGGGTCGTAACCGTCGCTGCAGAGACAACGATTGGAGATGCGCTGCAATTGCTAAGGGGAAATCGTATTCGCCACCTACCCGTCTTGGCTGGCGATAAGCTTGTCGGAATCGTCTCCGACCGGGATTTACGCGACGCCCTCCCCTCATCGCTCCTGGCTCATGATGACGACAGCGAGGTCTTGAAAAAGAGTGTTAGCGCCATTATGAAGCGAGAGGTCATTACGGCTCATCCCCTTGATTTCATTCAAGATGCTGCCAAGACCATATACGATTACAAAGTGGGGTCACTACCGGTCTTGGAAGGCGGCCGTCTGGTCGGGATTGTCACGGAGTCGGATATATTAAACTGTCTGGTGGAATTATTCGGCGTCAATCGGCCTAGCTCAGTACTGGAGGTAAAAGTCGAAGACCGTGCCGGCACACTGGCCGAGGTAAGCGGCGTGTTTCGTGAGGCTGGCGTCAACGTATGCAGCATGGTGATCACTCCCACCGCAGAGCCTGGACATAAAATTTTGCTGTTCCGCGTCCAGACCATCGACACCCGTCCGCTGGTCGCCAAGCTGCGCGAGCATGGGTTTCATGTGGTTGCTCCTACAGAAGGAGGCGTCCAGTCTTGAGCCGTCGCTCGCGTCTGATCTATTCGCCAGACTATGCTACCTACTATTTTCATGACGAGCATCCCTTTAACCAACGGCGGCTGCTCTTGACCTACGACCTGATGCAAGCACTCGGCTTGCTTCGGAAGGAAGATGTCACCCCTCCGCGCTACGCGACCGACGATGAAATCGCTCTTGTCCATGATCGCCAGTATCTGGAGACGGTTCGCAAGCAAGGACACAGCAAACAGCTGCTGCCCCAATCTGCGAGCTATGGGCTCGGAACGGAGGATGTTCCCTGTTTTCCCAACATGCATGAGGCCTCTTCCCTGATCGTGGGCGGGTCGCTGCAAGCGGTCGATCTCGTGATGAATGGGGAGGCGGAGCATGCGTTCAACCCTGCCGGCGGTCTTCATCACGCGTTTAACGGTCGTGCTTCCGGTTTTTGCGTATACAACGATTGCTCGATTGCGATCGCCTACCTGCGGAAAAAATGGAATGCCCGCGTCCTTTACATCGATACGGATGCCCATCACGGGGATGGCGTACAGTGGGCGTTTTATGACGATCCCAACGTTCTCACCGTCTCGATCCATGAAACGGGCAAATTTTTATTCCCCGGCACTGGCGAGATTACCGAGCGTGGAACAGGGCAAGGCTACGGCTATTCGGTCAATGTCCCGCTGGACGCTTTTACGGAGGATGAATCGTTTCTCGAGGTCTATCGTGACTTGCTTCCCAAGCTGATCCGCGGCTTCAAACCGGATGTCATCCTGACGCAAAACGGCTGTGATGCCCATGCTTACGACCCGCTGACCCATCTTTCCTGTTCGATGCAGATCTACCAGCAAATCCCCCGCTTGGCTCATCAGCTGGCCCATGAATGGTGTCAGGGCCGATGGATCGCTGTCGGTGGTGGCGGCTACGATATTTGGCGCGTCGTACCACGTGCCTGGACGCTGCTCTGGTCGGAAATGACCGATCAGCCGCTGAGCGATAGGCCCCTTCCTGCCGAGTGGCTGCAGCGTTGGCAGGACAAAAGCGAGGAACAGCTACCTGCGCGCTTGTTTGATAACCTCGCGGATCTGCCTGTCATCCCGCGACGCAAGGAGATTTCCGAAAAAAATCGGGTGACTCTGGAAAGAGCATTGATGTATGCACCGCAAAGCGAAAAGTAAGCGTATACAAGTCGAAAGATTAAAAAAAGCTCGGTTGAAGCTTTTTCATGATGCAGCCGAATCCTTCTTACGTGGAAGAAAAAATGTCACGCGTGATTGCGTGACGTTTTTTTGTCTGCTTCCCCAGAAGGGAATGCATCCGCGTAGTGTAGCAAAATATTTTTATCAATTTTCTCTAAAAGATGGAAAAGTTGTGAGACTTCAGTTTCCTCCATTCCCGCATACAGATTCTCGCGGACATTCGCTACGATGGGGATGATCTGGCCCAAGACTTCACGGCCAAAGGGAGTGAGGAAGATTTTGTGCTTTCTTTTGTCATCCGGATCGGAGGTGCGCTCGATGTAGGACTTCTTCTCCAGCGCATCCAGAATCCTTTTAATATTGGCCTTATCCTTGAACAGATTATCTCCAAGCTCCACTTGCGAAATGCCGTCTTTTTCATGCAAGCGAATCAACAGGAAAAATTGTTCGGGATTCAGATCATACCCTTTTTGTTGCGCCAAACTGAAAAACACTTGCCGGATCAGCCTCCACGTACGGTACACCTTATACGGAACCCCTTGCTCGAGGGTAAAATCCCTCAGCAACTGCTCGCGGGCTGCTTGCTCTTGTGACATGCATGAACGCTCCTTGCTACTCGGTATTACTCCTACTATACCATTACATACAGCCTGTACTCATTATTCTCCTTGCATGCTTACATTTGAAAAAGCTCCAGGGCACTTTGCAGGTGTATGTGCGATGCTTCTGCGTGAACGGCAATCGCCACGAAAACAGCTTCACTGATCGCTTCCTTTTCTACCCCTGCCTCTTTTGCTGCCCGGACATGTACTTCGATGCAATAAGGGCATCTGGTCGTATGCGCGCAAGCAATCGCAATCAGCTCTTTGTCTTTAGCCGAAAGGACTCCTTCGCTCATGGCCGTATGATGAAAATGCATGAAGGATTGCGCATTTTTCTTATTGATTACAAAAAACTCGTTGAGGCGCCGGAGATATGACGACCGGTACAATTCCTCTCCACCCTGCCCATCGTATGCATTCAGCATATTGACGCCATGGCTGGCCGCAGCGCCCGCTTTTACATTGGTAGCCACAAACATCGCTTCGGTTAGTTCTTCTTTCGTCGCGCCTTCCTCTTTTGCCCGATCGGCTTGACATTGGATGCTATACGCAGAACCGAGCACGATCGAAACCGCCGTTGCAATCAATGCCTTTTGCTTCCTGGATAGATTTCCTGGGACAAATGACTCTTGCAAGAAGCTCTGGTAGGCAAGTGACAAAGAATCGCTTCCGTTCCACTCGGCAAACCGTCTTGCATCACTTTTCAAATAATACGCATCCTGAACCATGACCATCAGCTCCTCAGACATATTGGTTGCCATGGCAACTGTTTAAAGTATAATCAGAAATTGGTTGCTAAGGCAACTGTTTTTTTGATTCTATTATCCTTGCATCGTCTGGTCTTTGGTGCATGCCAATCGAGTAGGAGGGGGTGACTAACCCCCGACCTCTCAC
>NZ_SDKD01000028.1 GCF_004521915.1 Brevibacillus migulae
CTCCTCTTGTTAGGTGTGTCTAACAATTGGGGTGCAGTTCACACGAGAGGCGACCTTTTCGTATCGTTAATAGCCAACTTCCACCGAGGCGATCACCACATAGGCCAGATCATTGACATCGTCCTTCTCGGCAAGCACGACACCGCTGGATGTCAGCATCCCGCCGTCTACCACCTCAAACGATACCTGACCATAAGGCAGCTCCGCTTTCACAACCTCAAGATCGAGCTTGTCCTTGTCTGCCGGCACGGCAAGTCTGACATTCACCTTCATCTGATGCAGGTCATTCCCTGGCAGCACGGAACGCAATCCCGGCATGGAATTATGATGGATCGCATTTTGTACGGCTCTGACTGCCGCCTTGGTCACGTTTTGACCATGCAGATCGATGCCCATGCCAATTTCAATAAACATTACCTTTTCCATGATCGACTACACTCCATTCCTATCTTTTCCGCTGGCTCGTCTTAAGTGTACCACGTTTTGTACAGCCAAGCCTTGCCCAACCATTTCGGCTTCCCGCACTTCCTTACCGAAAAAGCTCATAAGGGATGGCCTGCCGTACTCTTCCCTGATGTCCCGTGGTGGTGTTTGCTTTGCACAGAGAGTTCCAGATCGCTTCCTCCACTGCCTCTGCCGTCATCTCAAACAGGCGGGTAAGCCTATCTCCGTCGTCCGCCAGATACTCATGCGACTCTGTCAAGGCCGTCGGATAGTGGGCATACCGATGCGCCGTCGAAAACGCGAGCACGATGTCTCCGCTGCCATGCGCGGCAAAGGAACCGGTCCGAGCCAAACCAAACGCGGCTCGCTTGGCAATCCGATCCAGCTGAGTCCGATTCACTGGTGCATCCGTGGCCAGCACGATCATGATCGAGCCATCTGGTCCCGGATCGCTCACCGGTGCGCCTGTGTCCCCGGCATGGTCTCCCCGTTCAACATCCGCGCTGCCTCTGGTCCCCTTAGGCAAAAGCATATCCGCTTGTTTCCCGAAATTGCTGACCACAAGTGCGCCGATGGTAAATGCGCGGGAGCCAAATGACGCGACGCGGGAGCTGGTGCCGATCCCGCCTTTGTAACCGAAGCAGGACATTCCTGTTCCTGCGCCGACGCCGCCTTCGTCCACGAGTCCACTCCGGGCGGATTCGATCGCCGCAATCGCGTCTTCCGGACGTACATGAAGACCGCGTATGTCGTTCAAATAACCGTCGTTGCATTCGCCGACTATCACATTCACCGTTCCCGTCGTATCGCCAATGTCCGGATTGTGACGAAGCATGTGACGGATCGTCCCCTCCGCCACCGCAGGCACCGATAACGTATTCGTCAGCATGATCGGGCTCTCCACCAACCCGAGCTCCTGCAGCTGGACGGTTCCTGTTGTTTTGCCGAAGCCATTGATGACGTGACAGGTGCCAAGTACCTTTTCGCGAAACAGATTGCCTGCGTGCGGCAGGATCGCTGTCACGCCTGTACGGATGCAGGTATGCTCAGACAAATCCTGCTGGATCGTCCGATGACCGACCCGCACGCCTGCTACGTCGGTAATGCTGTTCCATGGACCGGCTTCATATTGTCCGAGCTTGATGCCCAGCTCACGCAGCCTCACTCTCGGTTGCACTCATTTTCCTCCTCTGCATGTTTACTATTTCGCTTCTTCAACTTTATACCAATCGGTTTTCCCTAACAAGGATACTAGCTGTTCTCCGTCCTCCTGTCTGTACGTATCAAAGTCAAATTCCGGTGTTTTGTGGAATGGCTTGATATAAAATTCGGCTTCAGTCGTTGCAGCATACATGATATATTTCGTTCCGGTCACTTTCTCCTTCGTCCCATAGTTAAACTGAAAAAGAGACAGAGATTCAAGATTCCCTTCAAAATCGCTTTTGACCCCTTGATGAATCCAATTCACGATTCTCGATAAATCGGGCTCCTCCACATACATCGCCATTAGTTCTGGTTGGGCTTTCGATGTACCTTCACGATAAAGCTGTACATGTACTTCCTTGAGTTCTTCCAAGGGAAACATCGTTTGCAAACGTTGATCGTTCGTCTGGGGATCACTGCCAGTTGAACAACCGACAAGTACCATCAATAAGGAGACTACCGACATCAAAATGAAAACTCTATATCGAAAAATAAGCATCGCTTCCTCCAATCTGCATGCCTATCAATCGTTCAACACGGCTATGTCGAGTCGACGAAGGCGTTCCTGATCTGCAATCATATTGATCGAAATGCAAGCGGCTCTTTTCGCATCGTATGCGACAGGGCCGCTTGCTTTTTGCTGAGCCCTTTCCTCCTGACTGCCAAATTTACAGAAACATCAATCATCCATAACTTTCCGTTCACAATTGGTTGATACGATTGTCCACATATTAATAAAGATCTCATCGATGTGGAAGGGGATTTTCAGATGATGGATAAAAAATGGCTCATCGCCGTGACGGCGTCGTTCATGTTTGCTTCAGCTGCAGGTACAAGCTCTGCAGCGATCAATCCTTCAAGTAACAATTATGTGGATCGGGACGAGCTTCGGGGCACCGTAACCATTACGCCGAAGCCCGCTCTGACCGGAAAGTATGTGTTAGATGCGCCTGACTTGGCAGCTGACATCAAAATGGGGATCGGTTCGTCTTTGACACACTTGCCGAGCGATCCGGCCCATGTCTTTTATACGACGGCGGACCGCGGGCCGAATGGGGAAATCGAGGTCAACGGAAAAGTCGTTCGTACGTTTCCCATCCCAGATTATACGCCATCCATCTATAAAATCGAGATCAAGCATGGGAACATTCAAATTCTGGATCAAATTCCTTTGAAGGTAAAAGGTAAAGACCCCGTTACAGGCAACGCACAGATTACCGGTCTGCCGAACATCAAAGGCCGTGACGAAGTGCCTTTTCATCCGCAGGGAACCAAAGAGCTGGCATATGATCCATACGGCTTGGACATTGAAGGCATCGCCTATAACGCCAAGGACGATACCTTCTGGCTCTCGGATGAATACGGCCCCTCGCTCGTCCATGTCAAACGCGATGGTACCATCATCGAACGGATCGTGCCAAAGGGCTGGGCAAAGCAAGTCTCTACGCCACTCGTGCCTGCAAGTGAGGTACTGCCCGCTGTCTACAATCAGCTTCGCCAAAATCGCGGCGCCGAGGCAGTAGGCATCACTCCTGATGGCAGCTATCTGTTCATGGCCATGCAAAGCCCGCTTCGCAATCCGGACAAATCTACCGACCATTCACGCCAGCTGCGAATCATCAAGATTGAGCTTTCAACACTGAAGCCGGTTGCCGAGTATGCTTATTTGGCCGAGGATGCCAAAGCATTTAAAAATTTGAAGCAATCCGATATCGTCATCTCCGACCTGATCGCCATCAATGAGCATACTTTGCTGATCGATGAACGAGATAAAGACGCTGGAGACAAAGCGCAAGTAAAACGCATCTACGCAGTTGATCTCTCCAAAGCGACAAATATTCTCGGCAAATACGATCTGGCCAAGCCTGCCGGAAAAACACTGGAGCAAATGACGCTGGCAGATTTGCGAGCCAACCACATTCTGCCGCCAGCAAAACGGACCATTCTGGATGCCACTTCCTTTCAGTTCCCGTACGAAAAAATTGAAGGAATATCACTCGTGAACGGCAACACGCTTCTGATCATCAACGATAACGATTTTGGTGTGGGGAGCAGCTTGAAGACGAATGGGACTGAACTGTGGACGTTCAAGCTGCCATTTGTGATCAAATGAAGAAGTGCACTTGATGCAGGCACGTATAGCCTGGTCAACCGTTGAGTCATCGTGTTAAACCGTTTTAGAAAGGAAAAGGCATCGGCAGTGATGGACTTTTAAAAAAGTCTGTGACTGCCGATACCTTTATACAACAATTTGTCGCCCCGGCCCCCCTCCTATTAAGGAGAAACGAGAATCTTGATATGGTCTTTCGTCTTGACCAATTCCTCAAATCCTCCCGCTGTGATCTCTTCTAACGGTATTTTTTTCGTAATCAATTTGTTTACTTCAAATCTTCCTTCCGCCATCAGCTGGATAACGGAAGGAAAAATGTCACGATAAGCGAGTACACCCTTCATCTGACGCTCTTTCAGCACAAATTGATTTGGCGGAATCGATGTTGAAGACTCCCATATGCTTACGATGACGATTTGTCCATCCGTTTTTGCGCTTTCAATGGCCCCGAGCATCCCTTTTTCAACGCCTGTGACTTCAAAGCAAACATCAGCGCCGCCCTCGGTCAGCTGATGAATGGCTGCGACCGCATTTTCCTTCGTCGGGTCTATGACCACATGTGCGCCGCATTCCCTCGCCATCTTTTGTCTTTGCGCAGAGACCTCTACCCCGATGATCAGGCTTGCTCCGGCCACTCTGGCGGCTTGGATGACCAACAGGCCGATGGGGCCCGTGCCGAAAACTACGCAGGTATCCCCCGCTTTCAACTGGCTTTGCCGCACTGCATGCAAGGCTACCGCCGTCGGTTCAACGGTTGCAGCCTGCTCAAAGCTCATGTCATCCGGTATCTTGTGCACCATGCCAGCTTTCACCATGGTCACTTCAGAAAACCCGCCGCCACCTCCGCTTAATCCATGAAAGCCTATCGAATCGCAAACATTGTACAGCCCTTTTTTGCAAGGAATACATGTTCCGCATGCCAAAATAGGCTCAACGGTTACGCGATCGCCAATCACAACGTTGGTAACACCTTCCCCGATTTCGATCACTTCCCCGGAGAATTCATGGCCTAAAATAACGGGAGCCCCTTGATTCGTCAGCGGATGTGGCTCCTTGGGAACAAAAATAGGGCCTGCCAGATACTCGTGCAGATCCGTTCCGCAAATGCCGCACCATGCCACACGGATTTTGACCATTCCCGGTTCAATCTGAGGTTCAGGTACTTCTTCCACCCGAACATCGCGAATTCCATGCCAGACAGCTGCTTTCATCTCATCTTCACCCCGCACTCAAACAATGTTGTCTCACCCGTGTATCGCTTGACCTGTTGCATTCAGCACCGCTTCCAACAACGCTTCCGATAGCGTCGGATGGGCCGCGATAAAATGTTCCATTGCGTCCGTCGTCATTTCCGCATGCAGCATCAAGGTTCCCTGACCGATCAACTCTGTTGCCCGAGGACCTACGATGGCAAGTCCGACAATCTCATTGAATTCCGGCTCGACGATGACCTTCACTTTGCCTTCCTGTTCGGAAAGAATCAAGGCTTTCCCGTTCGCCGAAAAAGGAAACTCACCAATTCGCACATCTCCGTACCGCTCTTTCGCCTGCTTTTCAGTCAGTCCCACACTGGCGATCTCCGGCGAAGTGTAGATACAGCGGGGAACAGCACGAACATTTACCTTTTTTTCGATGCCGCAAGCATTGAGGGCTGCTACCTCTCCCTCATGGAACGCAACATGGGCTAACTGAATGCCACCGATGACATCGCCGCAGGCATATAGATGGGAAACGCTTGTCTGCATATTTTCGTTCACATGGATGCCTTGCTTGGAATACTTCACACCGATCCGATCCAGTCCAAGATCTTTTACTCGTGGCTTGCGGCCAATCGACACCAATACCTTCTCCGTCCATATTTCTTCTACTCCGTCCTTCTTTTGCACCCGTGCTGTTTTTGTCCGCCTGTCCAGCCTTTCCAGCGCCGTCCCGGTGTGGATAGCCACGCCTGCTGCTTCCAGCTGCCGTTTTAAAACATCTGCAATATCCCGGTCTTCCCCCGGCAATATGTGCTCGGCCATCTCGACCATCGTCACCTTTGTCCCCAGCCTGCTATAGATGCTGGCAAACTCACAACCAATCACCCCGCCCCCTACAATCAGCAAGGAGGAAGGGATGCTGGTAAGCGACATCGCTTGTTTGCTATCAATGATCCATTCGCCATCAAAAGGGGCAAACGGCAGCTCGATCGGCTCGGAGCCAGTTGCGATGATAAATCGGTCAGCAGTGAACTGCTCATCTCCGTCTGCTTTTTCCACATGCAGGACCTGGTCGGTCAGAAAGGTGGCCTTGCCTGAGATGACGCGCACCTGGTTTTTCTTCATTAGGTAGCCGACACCCGCGACAAGCTTTTTCATCACCTTGTTTTTGTATTGCTGGACCGTTTGCCAGTTGACGGACACCCCGCTATCGGGCACGTCGATCCCAAAGACCGCCGCGTGCTTCACCTTTTCATACGTTTCCGCGCTCTCCAAAAGCGACTTGGTCGGGATGCATCCCTCATTGAGACACGTTCCGCCTAATTGCTGCTGCTCGATCAAAGTCACTTGCTGGCCTTTGCGGGCTGCTGTGATCGCAGCCACGTAGCCTGCTGGTCCTCCCCCAATAATCACCACTGTTCCCACGGGTCTCCTCCTTACAACAACAGACTGTACGGTTGTTCCAGATAATCCTTGATGCTTCCCAGGAATTGGGCTGCCGGAGCCCCATCCAGCACACGGTGGTCAAAGGTCAAGCTGAGCGGAAGCATGCTGCGCCGCTGCAATTCTTCTCCCCGATAGGCCGGAACCGCTTCAATCGCACCGACGCCTAAAATGCCGGTCTCCGGCGGGTTCAGCACAGGTGTGAAGTACTCGATTCCGTAGGCCCCGAGATTGCTGATCGTAAAGGTAGAGCCCTTCATCTCCTCGCTGCCCAGCTGGTTGCTGCGCGCACGCTCGCTAAGCGATTTCATTGCTTTCGACAGTTCAAGCAGGGAGAGCTTATCAGCGTGGGGAATCACCGGGACGATCAATCCCTTTTCCAGCGCGACAGCGATACCCAGGTGAACATGGCCATACGTCTCGATCCTTGCTTCCTGCGTATCGGTGAAATAAGCGCTGTTCATCCGTTTATGCTGCTTGAGCGAAAGGACGACAGCACGGGCGATAAAGTCGGTTACGGTGAGTTTTCCTTCCTGGCGTTTTTGGACTTCAGCCGCCACTTCCTTTTGCAGCGATAGAAGCTCTGTCACATCAGCCTTTGCGGTCATGGTGAGCTGAGCGCTTGTCTGCAAGCTCTCCAGCATCCGCGTGGCGATCACTTTGCGCATGCCTGTGACCGGAGTGCTTTCTGCCGCTACTTGAGCCGTGACTGTTTTTCCGGATTCGGGAGAGGGCGGAGCTGCTTCTGTTGGGGAAGAGGCTCTGGTTGCCAACGCCTTTTCGACATCCTCTTTCGTAATCCGGCCTTGTGGACCCGTCCCTACGAGGGAATCAATCGGAATCCCCGCTTCTTCCGCCATTTTTCGGGCAACCGGCGAAATTTTCGGGCTGTTGCCTTTATTGGCGACAGGTGCAGCAGAGACTTTCTCTTCCACTGCCGCTGTTGCTGCTGCTTCTTGATGTACGGCCGAGACAGCGGCAGACTGGGGAGCGGCGTCTATGTTTTCACCGGGCTGTCCGATATACCCGAGAACCGTTCCATAGGGCACCACTCCTCCTTCCGTGACCGTGATCGCGAGCAGCACTCCATCTGCCGGTGCTTCGACTTCCATCTCAATTTTTTCCGAGCTGATATCAACAACCCCGTCTCCCTTTGTGACGGGATCGCCAATCTTCTTTTTCCACGCGATTACCGTTCCTTCTACCATGGACATTCCCAATTTCGGCATAATGACTTCTGCTGCCATTTATTCAATTCCCCTCCTTCGTTCGTTGGCTGATCGGGCACCCCGCCGCGCATGTGGATGGAGTGCCCAGCTCTCTATCAGGAAACAGCCAGGATGGATGCGTCGCCAATGAGTTCGGAGACGACTTCAATGACTTTTTTCGGATTGGGCAAATACAGGTCTTCCAGCGGTGGCGAGAATGGCACAGGTGTATGCGGAGCCGTAATCCGTTTGATGGGCGCATCCAGCGTATCAAAGCCTTTGTCCGCCACAAGGGCCGCGATATCGGTCGCGATGCTGCAGCGGGGATTCGCTTCATCGATCACAATCAGCCGGTTGGTTTTCGCTACGGACGAAAGGATCGTCTCTTCATCCAGCGGCGAGAGACTGCGTGGGTCGACTACCTCGATTTCGATGCCTTTTTTCGCAAGCAGTTCGGCTGCTTGGAGCGCTGTGTGCACCTGTTTGCCGATGGCCACGATGGTCAAATCCTTGCCCGCTCGCTTGATGTCGGCCTTCCCGAGCGGAAGCGTATAATGACCTTCTGGCACTTCTCCTGTCATGTTGTAGAGTGTCTTGTCTTCAAAGAAAATGACGGGATCGTTGTCTGCGATCGCGGCGAGCAGCAAGCCTTTTGCGTCATACGGTGTGGATGGGACTACGACTTTGATCCCCGGAATGTGTGTAAACATGGCATATAGGCTTTGCGAATGCTGCGCTGCTGCGCGAAAACCAGCCCCGTGCATGGTGCGAATCGTAATCGGCACCTGTGCCTTGCCGCCAAACATGTAGCGGAATTTCGCCCCTTGATTCATCACTTGGTCAAGGCAGCTGCCGATGAAATCGTTGAACATCAGCTCAGCGATCGGCCGCAATCCCGTCGCCGCGGCTGCCATCGCTGCACCGACATAGCCGGCCTCCGTGATCGGTGTATCCAGTATGCGATCGCGCCCGAATTCCTGGACGAGCCCTTTGGTCACACCCAGCACGCCGCCCCATGCCTCATCGTCCTGCAGATGGTCAACCTGTGCGCCTCCCGCTACATCTTCGCCGAGCAAAATGACATTTTCATCCTGCCGCATCGCGATCTTCATCGCTTCATTGATCGCTTGTGAAAAACTGATTTTTCTCGTCATGCCTTCTCCCCCTTTCAATCAATAAGACACGTACACATCGCTCAACAATTCGCTTGCGTCCGGGAACGGACTCTGTTCCGCAAATTGGATGGCATTTTGAATCGACTGATCGACCGCTTCCTCCATTTGTGCCAGCTCCGGTTCGGAGAACAACTGTTGAGAGATGAGATACTCCCGGAAATTTTTGATCGCATCCTGCTCTTGGATATGCTTTTGTTTGTCCTGGTCCGTTTTGTACTTCTGCGCATCTCCCTCAAAATGGCCATAGTTGCGATAGGTAATGCATTCAATCAAGGTCGGGCCTTCACCGTTCCGTGCTCTCCTCACTGCCTCTTCCGCCACCCGATACACCTCCAGCACGTTCTTGCCGTCAACCGTAATACCGGGAATATTGTAACCGCTTGCACGATCGGCGATATTGGTGCAGCTGGAGGCATATGTGAATGGCGTCGCCTCTCCGTAGCCATTGTTTTCTGCTACGAAGATCACGGGCAGCTTCCAAATCGCTGCCAGGTTGATTCCCTCATGAAATGTCCCTTGATTGTTCGCGCCATCCCCAAAAAAGCAAACGCTGACGGCATCGGTCTTTTTCAGCTTGGCTGTCAGCGCAGAACCGCATGCCAGCGGGAAACCTCCGCCGACGATCCCGTTGGCTCCGAGCATGCCTTTATCCAGATCGGCAATGTGCATGGAGCCGCCCTTGCCTTTGCATAAGCCGGTTGCTTTGCCGTAAATCTCTGCCATCATCCCGTCCAGGTCACAGCCCTTGGCAATGCAGTGGCCGTGTCCGCGGTGGGTGCTTGTGATCGAGTCCTTCTTTTCCAGATGGGCCCCCACTCCAACCGCGATGGCTTCCTCCCCCGCATACAAATGGACGAATCCCGGCAGTTTTCCCTGGCTAAACAACAAGTGAACGGCATCTTCAAACTTGCGAATCTCCAGCATCTTCTGATACATCCATCTTGCCTTATCCTGAGACAGCACCTTTTCTTCTTTTGCGGTTGCTTTCATCGGCGATTCCTCCCATCATTTTTTTCTTGCCCCCAAGCCTTGCACCAACTCATCACACCATCCTCCTTTCTTTCCTGACAGAGAAATATAGCAAGTCATGTGCCAACGCGGGCAGCACCGCGGAATCGCGGAAACATCGGTATCAATAGCGCACATACAGGTAAGCCGGTAATACAAAATGAGATAATTTCCCAAATCGTCTCATTTTGTCTCAACGTGCTTTTTCGAAAACTTGGCATGGCCAAGCCTTAGTTGCACTTATGTAGATCAGAATTTTTATCAATTCCGATCTACGGACAAAACAAAGAGCCACTGGCGTCTATTCCAGTGGCTCTAGCTTTTTTAGCACGATACATTCATTGGATACCTCATACGATAATCAGCCAGCGTCTTTTCCATGCGCTCCAGGTTAAACGACGAATAATCCTGATACCCGGTAAGATCCCTGGCGATGCCAAGCTGCTGCTTGATCGACGCGACAAACGACTCGACGCTTCCTCCGCCCACAAGCTCTGAGAGACTTGCCATGCTTGCTGGCTCCACTCGTGGATAATCCGCCTGTGCCGATCCTTGTGCGGCGATGTCATAAAATTCTTTGACGAGCCTGCCTCTTTCCGCGCCGCTCCCCTCGATCAGCACGAATGCTTGAACGATCACTGCTCTCGTCTGCCTTCTCTGGGCAATCCCGCAGAATTTCTTCCCCTCTATGCTAACGTCAAACGTTCCGGGACAATAGGAGCCGTGGACTTCTCCCGTCTCAATCCTGCGGCTGCAGCTCCAGAGACTTTTGCGAATGAGCGCTGCCATCATTTCAAAATGGCGCTGTACGTCCAGACTGCCCTGGCGATTCGGCAGGATCAGGGAAAGGTTGACTACCCCTGGATTGAGCGGTACAGCCGCCCCTCCCGAGTTGCGGACCGCTACCGCGTATCCCTGTCCCCGCAGCCAGTTGATTGCCGCTTGGGCATTTGGCAGCTTATAGTCTCTTGCGCCCAGTACAAAAGCTCGTTGGTGCCTCCACATATGAACGATCGGTTCAAGCTGCTCTTCTCCTACCTGCTTCCCAATCACTTCGTCAAATGCAAAAGGAAACAGGATGTCCCCGCTCATGCAATGGGATGTGGTATCGATGAGGCCCAACCGTACAGGCAAGCTTACCCCGTCCATCTCTTCTCCTTTCTGCGCTGCCCTACAGGCGGTACTTTTGCAGTTTCCTGTAAAACGTACTTCTGGGAATGCCCAAAAGATTCGCTGCGGCGGAAGCGCTTCCATTCGTTTTCTGCAAAGCCTGAATAATGGATTGTTTCTCGATTTCCTCCCGATACGTCAGCCGATCAGCGTGAACCGTCCCGCGCTCTTTGAGCCGGCCATCCCTAGCTACAGTCGTAGAAGCACTGTCCCTTGAGCCGGAGTGCAACAGCTCTTGAAGCAGCATCGTTATTTCCTCGTCGTCCAAGATGCTGATGCGCTCCAACGTGTTGAACAGCTCTCTGATGTTTCCTGGCCAGTCATAGTCCATAAGCTGCTGCATGATGTGGGGAAGGATCGGCAAATCCAGGTCGTTTTTCAGGCAGTAATAGCGTATGAGAGGGGGAATATCTTCTTTTCGTTCGCGCAAAGGCGGCACATACAGCGGGAAAACGTGCAGCCGGTAATACAAGTCCTCGCGAAACTTGCCTTCCTTGACCAGCTGGGTAATATCCCGGTGTGTGGCGGTGATGATTCGGAGGTTGACAGCTATTTCGGAAGTGCCGCCGATCGGAGTCACTTTCCTCTCCTGCAGCACGCGCAGCAACGCAACCTGCATCTGATAGGGAATCTCTCCGATCTCATCGAGAAACAAGGTTCCTCCATTCGCTTGCTCCAGCTTTCCTTTATGACCGTGACGCCGCGAACCCGTAAATGCGCCGTCTGCGTAGCCAAACAGTTCGCTTTCGATCAGATCCTTGGGGATCGCTCCGCAATTCACTGCCACAAAAGGGCCCGCTTTATACGGACTGTTCTCATGGATGGCCCGTGCGACAAGCTCCTTTCCCGTGCCGCTCTCGCCTCGGATGAAAACGTTCACGCTGCTGCGGGAAATCCGTTCAATCTGCTGCAGAACTTGCTGGAAGGCTCCGCTTGTCCCCGCTTCTCCCTGGAACCGAACTGGCTCGGCCGTAAAGGGCATCCGCACCGGAGTTCGGACCGAAGCAGCAGGCTCTGTCAATTTCACGCCATATCCGATCAATCCCCCGTGCTGTTTCGAGTAGATAGGGATTCGCTTTTTTTCCGTATATCCATATTCGCCCAGCAAGCTCCGGTATTCGGATTTGCCGGACCATTGCGAAGTCTTTTGACGCACTGCCTTGTTGGCAAAAATGACTTGCTGCTTCTGGTTCAGGATCACAATCGGTTGATTGCTTTCCGCTAGCTCCCATGTACAGCGAATCAGCTCCAGCTCGTCTTGCTCACGCCTTCTGCCCCATTCCTGTTCAACGGTATAGGCGATTGAGGAGACGATCGCGAGCATATTCGGATGACTGCGCTCGACCGGACTGGAGATATCGAGAATCCCCACCAGTTGGCCGTCCTCATCATGGATCGGAGACGCCGAGCAGCTCCAGTTATGCGAAGCTACCGAGTAATGCTCTGTGCCGATAATCATGATGGGTTCCCTTGCATGGAGGGCAGTACCGATGGCATTCGTCCCTACCTCTTCCTCCGTCCAGCGAACCCCTTGTACAAAATTGATGTCCCTGGCATACTGCAAAATGGGTTTTTGCCCTTTCATGGAGAGCACGTATCCATCCGAATCAATCAGGATGGCGAGCATGCCGGTGTCTTCGATGAATTTGGTCAGCTTTTCGACATGGGGCAGGGTGATATCCAGCAATGGCTGATGCTTTCGCTTTTGGCGTTCAAAGGACTCCCCTTGCAGGATTTCCCGCCCGGTTCCCGTATAAGGATTGACAAACCGATTTTTGCAGCGAAACCAAGATTCCGATATCCGCTTATTGATGCGTGCAGAGTCGATTACACCGTCTTGTACAAAACGTTTCCATATTTTTGGAGAAAGCGTTTCGTTAAACAAGGAGCCACCCCCGTCACTTTTTCTCATGAATAAGGGAATATCTTTAGCTTACCGTTTTCTGTCCGGTTTCTCAATATTTTGAAAACGGCAGAAGCGGACTCGATGTAGTCATCTCCTCCGCGAAGAGGCCTTCCTCATTGCCAAGCCTCCTCTGAAATTTCCTCAACGCATGCCGGCACATCATTTTTGGCCTGGCCCACGATAGCGGATACCGGATAAGCCCTCATCTCCCGCGCCTCATATGGGACAAGCAGCGAGAGCAGGAGATCCGCGTCATAGCGCTCACGATCCAGCCAGAGGTGCTCATCCTCCGCTTTTAAGATCACTGGCATGCGGTCGTGTATGTCTGCCACGATTTCATTGGGCCGTGTCGTAATGATCGTACACGTCGCGAGCCTGCTTCCATCCGGCTGCTCCCACGTATCATACAATCCGGCGAACGAGAACAGCTCGCCCGATTTCAGCATGATGCGCATCGGCTGTTTCCTTTTGCCTGACTGCTTCCACTCATAAAAGCCGTCTGCCGGGATGATGCAGCGCTTCCTGGCCACCAGATTGCGAAATGCGGGCTTTTCCATCAGTGTCTCAGCACGGGCGTTGATCATTTTGTAGCCGATTTTTTCATCCTGCGCCCATGAGGGGACAAGCCCCCAGCGCAGCTGCCCGATTCGCCTCTGCCCTTTGTGTTCGATGACAGCCGGGATCCATTGTCCCGGCGCGGCATTGTAGCGGGGCTCGTAGGCAAACGGAATCTCGTCCAGAATATAGCGTTCCATGACCTTTGCCGGGTCTGCAATGATGGTAAAACGTCCGCACATAAGCATTCCTCCCAGCTCTAGCCTATCCAAAAGCGCGCTCCTTTTTTCCGTCATCCTTCGTTTTCGCTCTTCCCCAGCCTTTTCCCTGCCAATCAGACTTTTGGCGTAAGACCACTCCATCGATATGCAGTCCCTTTTTCGTATCTTTCCTTACATCGATCTACCGATGAGACTTCTTGTCAGAAATTGTATACTGGATTCGTAAGCTTTGGAGCGAGACAAAATGCGAAGGAGTTCGTACCCATGGACAATAAAGGATTGTGGCTTGCTTATACATGTGCCGCTGTGAATGCAATCATTATCGGCTTTTCATTCCTGTTTACCAAATACGCGTTGGAAGCTGCCGATCCGCTGGATACGCTCGCTTTCCGGTTTATCGCTTCATTTGCGGTCATGTCCATCCCCGTTGCCCTCGGCAAAATCAAGCTCGATTATCGCGGAAAAAGCTTGAAGTGGGTGCTGGTGCTTGCCTTATTTTACCCGACCTCGTTTTTCACGCTTCAAACGTTTGGGCTGCAGTATGCCTCCTCAGCAGAAGGTGGGATTTTATTGGCGCTCACTCCAGTGCTGACTCTGATCCTGGCCTCCCTGTTTTTGAAGGAACAGACCAATCTCAAGCAGAAGCTCTCCATTATTCTCTCGGTGCTGGGTGTTTTGTTGATTTTTCTGATCAAGGGAAACAGCATTGACCTGCAAAACGTAACGGGCATTTTCCTGCTCTTCCTGTCCGGCTTGGCGCTTGCCGGAAACAGCGTGCTCTCCCGCTCGCTGTCGAAGCAGTTCAGTCCGGCCGAGTTAAGCTATATCATGATGGGTCTAGGCTTTGTCACCTTTTTGCTGCTATCCGGTACGAAGCATGCGGTCAACGGGACCCTCCATCAGTTTTTCACGCCTCTCTTTACCGGTAAGTTTACGGTAGCGATTCTTTATCTCGGCGTGCTCTCCTCGCTGGTGACATCCGTGTTCAGCAACTACATCTTGTCGAAAATCGAGGCGTCAAAAGCGAGTGTGTTTTCCAACCTGTCGACGGTTGTATCGCTGGGGGCTGGAGCGCTGTTTCTTGGCGAAGAAGTAACACTGTACCATCTGGTCGGAGCCGCGATGATCATTGCCGGCGTGATTGGCGCCAACCGCTTCGGGGGTGCCGCACCCGCCGAGAAAAACAAAGCAGCTGCCGCTAGCTGATACTGGAAAAAAACTAATTCCTCTCGCTATGAAATATGTGCTATAATGTTGGTAACAGTTAGGAAATGATGCCTCCGCATTCGGGGGCTTTTGTTTTGAAGAAAGGGGTGCTCGCGGGCATACCCTTTTTTGCGTTTTGATCGAAAAACATTGCAGGGAGTTGTGCGAAAGATGGAGACATTGCCATGCCAGGGTTGTCGAGGTTTATGCTGCGGGCCTGTTCCGATTACGCAGAAAGAATTGAAAAAAATACAGAAGCGGATGAAATCGATGCCGCGAAAGCTCCGTGAAGAGCTGGAAAATCAACCACGATTTCCGGGCACCTGCATCTTCTACGATCAGCGTCGTGATCAATGCGGCATTCATGACGATCGTCCTGAAGTTTGCCGCGCTTTTGGCTATCACAAAGACCTCGTCTGTTTCCGCAAACCGGAGCTGGCAACAAAAGAGAGCTTTACTCTTACGGAAAAGCCCGTTGGATACCTCAGTATTGATTTTCTGTGGAAGAGTTTTTAAGGGCAACGACTGGTCATTCTCATCATTTTCATGACATAGGTACTTGTCCCTTTCTCCATGTCCCCGCTTTGCATATGATGCAAAGAATTGAGCGCAAAGGAGGGATAGGTGTGTACAAGGATAAAAAGGAATATCATTTCAAAAAAGCGGCGCAGTATCAGATGCTGGCAGCGTTTTATGAGCATAAGGATCCACACAAGCATATTCATTACTATAAAAAGCATTTCTATCATGAGAACCAATTCGTCCGTTACGCAGAGAAGATGAAGATGAGGCGGCATTGGCATGACAGCAGCAGCTGTTAGCGGAAATGAGATTGAGACATAAACTCCCTACTAATGAACTGCACCCTAGTTGTAAGACATATCTAACAACTGGAGGTGCAGTTCACTAAACGGGGAGTTTTTTTTATGCTTCTACCGCGGAAAAGGATTCTGCTTTTCACCGTTTTTTCACGAAGTTGGTTTACGCTATTGGCTAGCCTGAGGCAATGAACACAGGTATCTATTCCGTTCCAAGCCTACATTCAGGCAGCGGCTTTGCTGGAGAGCATGGCAAAGGCTTCTCCATCGTGGCGGCACAGCTAGGGTTCTATTTTTATAAATAATTCGCGGATCCAATAACTTTTCCATAGGCTTAGACGTCATACGGAGAGAGAAAACACAAAAGTGGGGTACGCGGATGATCAAAATAAAACAAGAGATTGTCAACGGATGGTTTCTCGTTACAGGCGCTTATTTTATTACATTAATGATTGTTGCACGTTCTTATACCGCCATCACTGGTCTTCCTATCGATCACCAGAGGGACCTATCCGGTCTTGTTCTTGGTTGCTTCATGGTAGTAGTGCCTTATATTGTCGGAGGTTACTATGTCCGTAAAACAGCTAAGCATGCCGTCGGACAAACAGCGCTATGGGTTGGGATCGTCCCGTCGATATCCGAAAAAGTGCTCATCTATCTGATTGCAGCTTTTTTTGTAGCAAGCGGGGGAGACGGAGGAGGAGACGGGATCGTTACCTACAGAAGCGTAATGGGGTTTGCAGAGGCGGAAGCTGTTCCGTATTTTACAACCCTATATCTCATCACTGCTCCTTTATCCATAGTCGTTTGTGTACTAACTGCAGCATATTCACCAGGTAGACCCCATTCTCCTACTTAAAGTCCTCGTAATTTGGGGATTTTTTTGCCTTTGCGGGTACCTTTGAGATATACTGATGCTTTCTTACTATAATTCCTCTAGGATGATTACATATGATCGTATTCTTCATTGCATTTATTTTCATGGCAATGTTTCTATTGGCTTACTTCTTAATATCTCTAGACCAAGGAGGTACGCTTTTTTTACCAGGGAAGTTCAAAAGATTGCAAGCAATGAGGAAGCGCTACAAATTAGGGATTATCGTCGTTATCTTTTATCTCCTTTTTTTAGTACATTCCGAATATACCTCTACGAATATTGCCGGGTATATTTTTACCGCTTTATTAATACTTTTCGGGGTTCCCATCATCATCACATATTTTGGTATTTGTTATGCCCTTACATTAAAGGGGATAAGAAAAATCGTCTGTTTTAGCATTTCTCTTTTGCTTCTTCCATTACTGGTAGCGATCATTTACTACTCCATGTAACTGTTGAGCTGATAAAAAAATAATACAAAAAAATCATCCAGTGACTTCGTCGCTATTCGAACATATTCCAACTCTAACTGTGTGTAAAATATAGGTTCCACTTCATTTTCCAAGTCGTGCACCTGGAACGCAGCAGCATCCATATCGTGTACTGGCGCATTCCGAAGTCGAATTCGGGAGTAAGTCCAAAAAATATGAAAACGCTACTGACACACTATTGTCAGTAGCGTTTTTTTATAATCGGAGTAAGTAACATAAAGGAGTGGGAAATACATGCATTTTGCTTCTGTACGCATCATTACCGACGACGTGGATCGTCTCGTCGAGTTCTATGAGAAAGTCATAGGTGTTTCAGCGGAACGCCCCGCGCCCGTCTTTGCCGAATTCGTTGTGCCATCGGGCACCCTGGCGATCGGCCACTCCCAGACGGTGCAACTGTTCGGCGATGGTTCCGCAGTGGCGGCCAACAATCACACTGTCATCCTCGAGTTCCGCGTCATCGATGTCGATGCCGAATACGAGCGCTTGAAGCCGTTTGTCAACGAATGGGTAAAGGAACCAACCACGATGCCATGGGGGAACCGTGCTGTGCTGTTTCGCGATCCTGACGGCAATCTGGTTAATCTCTTCGCGCCGGTGACCGAGGAAGCGATCAAACGGTTCAGCGGCAGGCATTGATGAACAGTTGAAGTGAGTGAGACCTCAATTTGTGGTCATTATTATTTAGTGTGCAAGAATTTCCATGAGCACGTCAAAGGAGCAGCTGCGGCTGCTCCTTTACTGTTTTCAGTTCTGCTTGCTTTCCGGATTATTATCAGCTGGTTTAAGTAACCTATGTATGAAATCCGGCATTTTATGAAGAAGCAAGGGGATCTGCTCCCCATGGAGACAGATTCCTTTGAGCTTCTTATTCAACTATCGAACCCGTAAGTTCAACGACAGCTTCTAGGCAGATACTGATGTAACCGTGTATCAATGTTGGTTTTTTAAAGTTTCTCGTTTGGTTTTAATAACATAAATTCTCTGTGCTTTATAAATTGTTTGAAGCTCTCGTTATCCCAAAACCCAGTATTATTATTAATATGGATTTCTTCATTAAATCTTGCTAAATAAACCGTATCACCATTAAACTCAAAAATACAATTTGAATGAGGAACCTTATTCATAATTTCAAATACAATAGTTAGCATATTAACTATTGCTTTCTCCCAATCAAAGAACTTGTTAATTCTAAAACTTAAATCTTGTTGACATTTGAATTCTTCCAAGAAGTATTCTGACTCATAACCATAATAAGAATCAGAAGTATCTATTAACGCTAAAGAAAATCCAAGCGTGTCATACGTTTCTGTTATTTGAATCCCTTTTGGTATTTTATTTATTGTGTTTACGTCTAATGGTATACTCATTTTTTTCAGCTCATCAAAGATATCCTCATTGGATAGTTTTAATTCTTCTAACATAAAAGAGTAATCTAGAGCCACACGTACTAACCTCCTTTTTATGGTAATATGTGGGTTATCGATTTATCTTTAGTTATTACGATGACCTCATCTAAGTTCTGTATTGGCCAATCCCTAAATTGCTTTTGCAGTTCAC
The DNA here is from genome assembly GCF_004521915.1 of Brevibacillus migulae. Lineage (GTDB taxonomy): Bacteria > Bacillota > Bacilli > Brevibacillales > Brevibacillaceae > Brevibacillus_F > Brevibacillus_F migulae. The sequence continues at coordinate 18,595 of NZ_SDKD01000028.1, forward strand.
CAACATCCCCATTCCAGTCCCCAAGATTGAGAACAATTCTTCTCGTTTGGCCTTTATTTATTTTTTTCTTTTCTAGCTGTGAAGCGATTGCACGTGGAGTTGTCTCACCTTTAGGTGAATAACAATCAAAGATTGTACCATTGATTAAATAGTCAGGATCTTTATTTGAATCCGTTATTTTGGGATTCTGTTCAACATCATATCCCTTTTTAGTCAGAATCTCTGCAGCTTCATTCTCTCGCGACAAGGAACGTTTCGTCTCTTAATCCATATTTTCTCTTATTGTTGTTTTGTATCCTCGTGGGTTGGCGTTTGGATCAGGAGTATTTACTGGTTTTGTTATATGTCCAGGTTCCCCCCAGTGCCCCCCACCTTGAGACTGATTGGGGGCAACGTTACTACCGTTACCCGGCCCCTTAGAACTAGCCAACGAACCATTATTAGGTGATTGAGTAGCACTTTCAACATTTGTAACCGTTTTACCTGTATTTTTCAAGGATCCGACTGCTATAGGAGCACCCCAAAACTCGGGTGCGTCCGCATTTTCTCTACCTACCTTCACATTAAATTGAACAATTGCGTTTACAAACACTTCCTCTTCCAACTCTTCTGGTACAAAAGAAACAATGTCCAGGGCATCGGTAACATCCATATTGTTAGCGTATGCTCATTCTGCCACTTTCTTCCCCCAATATTCTACACGCTCTCCATGTTCCATTGTTGGGTAAATAAGCTTCTCAAAGAGGGCAGGATTTCGCTCTTGGTACTGGCCAATAAAATCCCATGCGATGGCACCGTTGGCATCCCGTAATATTCCCTGCTCATCTGTATAGTAGCCCCGGGGTTGGTCACCGTACCGGATCTTGATATATGTAGCTGAATCTTCCATCTTGCTGAGAAGATAATATTGATAACGTTCCTTTGCTGCTATAGCGTCATACCCGTTAATTGGCTCCTGAGTAAACTGCTGTTGATACCAGTACACACCGGCCCCACTTAATACGAGTATAGCTAGGGCACCTGCAGTAACCTTCCCTTTATTGGATGACCAAAGGCTCCAAGCCCCGTGCAACATGGATGTACCACTAGTCAGCAAACCACCTAGACGAAAGAGTTGTCCCCATATTCCTTTCGATGATGTCCCTCCTGAGGTAGTTGCACTTTTTACCCCCATGACACCCAGCGCACCTATCATTGCTGAGGCAACAAACATTGCTTCGTGGAAGAAACCACCCTCTTGCTTTCTAATCAGATTAAGTAGAGCGTCCCACGTGGAGGTGGTTTGATCGTCCCCTCCTGGGACATTTGGATCCAAACTGTTTTGAACCGTTTCTTCCCATGATTTCGATTGATCATCGGGTTTTTCCCAGTGGACTTTTTCATAATCGGGCGGTTGTAACTGAGGTGGCTGATATTTGAGTGGATCGATCTTCGGCTTATACTGAGGTGGATCGTAATTAGGAAAATAGCCTGATGACGCCTGAACCCAAGAAGGTACCGACAATACATAAATGAGTAGGATAAGGGGTAGCAGACATTTTACTCCTGTTATTCTTTTACTCTGTTTCTTGTCAAAAAAAATAAAATGAATTCACTCCAACGATTATAAGTTGATATGATATTATAACCATTATTTACCACTTTGTGAAATCATTCCTTATTCCTGTCTTTCTCAGTCCACCTATGACATTAGAATCAGTAACCTCTTCGCATAACGAATTACGTACAGTAAGACGGCTCAAATGACTGCAGCCATCTTAAGAATGTTAACGTAATGATTGCTTCGTTCTTATTGATATCATTAGAATTTATATTTCTTTGTCCTTCTATTAGTTTACAGATACGGTTTTACCGCCTTGTAAATCTCCTTTTGAATAAAGAAAGTTCTTAAACACCAGAGGCAAAAGCCGAGAATACAGCAACGGACCCTTCAATAATTTATCAACTCGATCGATTACAAGTTTATTATTCTTACTTTGCGCAACTCCTCGTGCGAATTTATGAGCTGTCTTATACAAAAAACAATTTCAACAGACGGGTATTGCCTTATCTCCTCTAACACCTTGTTTAATTCAGACATGTGTTCGAAGAAAAAAAATTTAGACTGACTATGTTGATCCTACGCGGATTCTGAATTGCAAAGCCAGCAGACTACGAAAAATAAGTACTAGACTCACCCTAAAGTTAAGACAGCCGCATTCTATGACTTGAAAAATGAAGTCTTAGACTACGGCTGCTTTATTGAGCTAGCGTACCCGTTAGTTCAATTGTGGGATCTTACTTATTACTTAAGATGCTCCTCGATATTTGACGATTACATGTATGTTGAAGGTAATACCTTGCGGTTTCTTTTATAAGATGCTTCTGTTGCCAGAAGTAGGGTATAGTTGGATTAGTTGAAAATATATTCTAGGGGGTATAGCCATGTCACAGGAGATTTGGATTAACCTGCCGGTCAAAGATGTTGAGAGGTCAACTGCCTTTTTCAATGAAATTGGATTCCATGCGGTGAGCATAGGTAACGAAAGAGCCAAGCTTGCCATTGACCAAACAACGATTCTGCTGTTCCCGGATGCGGCGTTTGAGAAGTTTACAGGTTCAAAAATCGCAGATACTTCCCATAGTGCGGAGGTAATATTTTCCATCGGCGCTGGAAGCAGAGAAGAAGTAGATACCTTTATACAAAAAGTAGAGTTTGCAGGAGGAAGCATTTTTGGTAAGCCGAGTGAAATTGACGGCTGGATGTATGGCGCAGGATTTGCTGACCTGGACGGTCACCGCTGGAACCTGCTGTACATGGATGAGAGCAAAATGCCGAAACGCTAATATGGTAACGCCGGTCACCTTCTTAAGGTCACCGGCGTTACCATGCATTATATTAACACATATTGAAACTAACCTGCCCGTTACAGCTCAAACATTCAAATCTTTTCGTTCCCCTGTAACCACATATATGACCCACTCGCCGATATTGGTCGCATGATCGGCAATGCGCTCCAGATAACGGGCGACCATCAGAAGATGAGATAACTGGCGGTTCGTCGCTCGATCCGTTCCCATGAGAGAGGTAACTTCCTCAAAAATATCGCTGTACAGTTTGTCTACCTCATCGTCCATGGGAGCCAGCTGCTCGGCCAGAGAAACATCCTGATCGATGTACGCCTTCAGCGCCTGATGGAGCATTTCTATCGCCTTCGAAGCCATTTTGGGTATGTCCACCAATGGCTTTACAAGGGTTTCTCCCGTGAGCTGCAGCGTTATTTTGGCGATATCGACACCGTGATCCCCGATCCGCTCCAGGTCGGTCACGATTTTCATCGCCATGCTGATCAGACGGAGATCCCTTGCGATGGGTTGCTGCAAAGCGATCAGCCGCACACAATGATCCTCGATCGCAATCAGCATGTCATCGATCTCATCATCTAGCTGGATCGTCTCTTTCGCCAGCATCATGTCCAGCTTCGCGAGGGAGTCTACCCCACGATGGATTTGTTCTTCTACACGGTGGCCCATGCGAAGCAGATCCGTATGTAATTGCTCCAGAGATAGGTGGAAGTTGGATCGGGTTTCCAAAAGCCATTCCTCCGTTCATTTTTATCTCACTACCCGAATCTTCCGGTGATATAATCCTCTGTCCGCTTGTCCTTTGGGTTCGTAAAAATGGCGTTTGTTTCACTGGCCTCCACAAGATGTCCGTTCAGAAAAAAGACCGTATAGTCCGAGATACGGGCTGCCTGCTGCATATTGTGGGTAACGATGATAATGGTATAACGGGATTTGAGCGTCTGGGTCAGCTCTTCTACTTTTAGCGTAGAGATCGGATCCAGAGCGGAAGTCGGTTCATCCATGAGCAGCACATCGGGATCAACCGCCAGCATGCGGGCGATACAGAGCCGCTGCTGCTGTCCCCCGGACAACCCCAGGGCGGATTTTTTCAGACGGTCTTTCACCTCATTCCATAGCGCCGCTTGCTGCAGAGAGCGCTCCACGATCTCATCCAAATCCCGTTTCTTCTTGATCCCATGGATGCGGGGGCCGTACGCGATATTGTCGTAGATCGACATGGGGAATGGATTCGGACGCTGAAAAACCATCCCTACATGCTTTCGCAGCTGGACGACATCTACCTGGTTGTCGTAGATGTTTTGCTCATCCACATACACTTTTCCCGTAATCCGCACATTATCGATCAGATCATTCATCCGGTTCAATGTGCGCAGCAAGGTCGATTTGCCGCAGCCGGATGGTCCAATAAAAGCTGTGATGGATCCTTTCTTTACCGATAATTGTATGTCATGCAGGGCTTGGTTATCACCGTAATACAAGTTCAAATCCTGGACGCGTATTTTTTCGGACGTCAAAAAGTAGCCCTCCCCTCCTCCTATCCTTACCTTCCGCTTGAACGTCGGTACCAATAGCGAAATGGCAAAGCCAGGCATAAATTGATAATCAGAATGACTAAGACAAGCAGGGCAGCTGATCCCTCTGCGATCTCACGCGCGTCCGGAACCAATCCCTCGGACAAGACATACCACAGATGCACGGACAAGGTCTCGCCGGAAGCGAATACATTGAAATCAGGAGCAAAGCGGGAAACGGACACCCCTGCTGTGAAAATCAGGATCGCGGATTCTCCCAAAGCCCGACCGGCTACCAGCGTAATCCCGGTGATTAAGCCCAAGAGCGAGGTAGGAAGCAGCACGGATTTGATCGTCTGCCATTTGGTTGCGCCTAACGCTGCGCTTGCCTCGCGGTAGGAGCCCGGCAGACCGCGGAGCGTTTCCTCTGTGACCCGTACTAGGATCGGCAAGTTGAGCAAGGACAAGGTTAATGCGCCGCCAATAATCGAGAACCCGAGTCCCAGTACGGTCACAAAGACCAGCATGCCAAACAACCCGAAGACGATGGACGGAACGGAAGCCAGCATCTCCGTGGACAGCCTGATCAAATCGGTAAACCAGTGCTTCTTGGCGTATTCGGCTAACCATACGCCTGCCCCAATCCCCAGCGGAATGGAAATCGCCAAAGACAGAAGCAGGATATAGAACGAGTTGAACAATTGCGGCCCCACCCCGCCACCAGGCAGGATTTCTTCCGGCATACCGAAGACGAATCGAGGAGCGAGATGCGGCAGCCCTTGCGATAAAATCCGGTAAAGGAACCAGAACAAAATGGCCAGAATCGAAAGTCCAATGAACCAAAGCAAGATCGTCGCCACACGATCAGAAAGCTTCCCCATCTATACCTCCCTCCGCGAAGCAATCACGCGTATCAACAAGATCAACACCAGGGAAACCAGCAGCAAAACAAGAGACATGAGAAACAGCGCATTGTTGACCGTACTGCCGAAAATGGAGTTCGGCATATCCTTGACGATTTCCGTCGTCAATACGGAGGTGGGGCTTCCCGGCCCTGTCGGCAGCAAAGGAGCGTTTCCGATGACCATCTGCACCGCCATCGCCTCTCCGATTGCCCTCCCCATCCCCAGGATGATTCCGGTAAGGACGCCTGGACTGGCCGCAGGTAGCAATACAAGACGGATGGTTTGCCAGCGCGTGGCCCCTAATGCGTAGGACCCTTCTTCCAATGAGCGCGATATCGTGCGCAATGCATCTTCACTCACGCTCAGGATCGTCGGCAGAATCATGATGGCTAAAATGAGGGCCGCTGCCAAAACGCCAAATCCAGCCGTTCCCGTTGCCTTCCCGATCCACGGGACAAATACCGTAAGACCGACAAGGCCATAGACAACGGAGGGAATCCCGACAAATAAATCGACGGCTGGCCGGAGAATCTCACGCACCCACGACGGAGCGTATTTTGCCAGAAAAATCGCTCCCCCCACGGCAAAGGGTACGGCGAAAAGCAGGGCCAGTCCCGTTAAAAGAAACGACCCCAGGATAAAAACGAGAGCGCCGTACCGATTTTCCAAGGGGGTCCAATCGGTGCTGAAAAAGAACTCCGCTGGACTGACATCGCGAAATGTCTGGACACCCTGTTTCCCGACAAACAGGATGATCGAAAAGATGATGATGCTGACGAAAGTCGCGCTTGCGATAAAGACTCCTCTCATCAAGCGGTCAGTTCGTTTGGACATGGCCTTTGCCCCTTTATCCGCTATTTCTTGCCTTTATTCACGGAGACAAATTTCAGCTGCTCCACGTAGGTGCCCTGGAATTCATCGGAGAGGATATAATCCAGGAACGCTTTTGTATTCGCGTCAGGTTCGCCTTTTGTGTACATATGCTCATAGGCAAACAGCTTGTACGTGCCGTTAACCACGTTGTCGGGCGTATATTCGACTCCATCGAATTTCAGGATCTTTACGTTTCCAGTGGCATAGGGAGCATCGACGTACCCGATCGCTCCGCTTGTCTGGTCAACCGCCGTCCGCAGAGAGCCGGAGGAGTCTTGCACGATGGATTCCTTGGCAAAGTCTTTGCCTTCCGGAAGGACGAGCTGCTTGATCAGCTTGCGGGAGCCGGATGATTCCGCGCGTCCGATAATGGTGATTTTTTCATCCTGACCGCCTACTTCCTTCCAGTTTTTGATTTCCCCCGTAAAGATCCGACCAGCCTGCTCCTTCGTCAGATTGTCGACCGTCACGCTTTTGTTGACGATCAGGACAAATGGAGCGATGGCCACTTGATGATCGACCAAACCAGGAAATTCGCTTCCTGCCTCCACGTCCGAATTCCCGATGTTGACCGTGCCTTCCGCAACCTGTTTGAGCCCTGTGCCTGAGCCTCCCCCAGACACGTCGATGGTCAGATTCGGATTTTGCTTTTGAAATTCATTCGCGGCCTGCTTCACCAATGGGAGCAATGCCGTAGAGCCGGACGCCGTAATTTTTCCGGAAAGCTGTCCCCCTGCTGGCGCTGGAGCCGGTGCAGCTCCTTGATTGCCGCTTGGAGCCGGCTGATTGTTGTTCGCGGTGCCGCAGCCTGCCAGTAAAAGACCGGTTAACAGGATGGACATGAAGTTGCGATATCCACTCTTTTTCACGTGTTTGCCTCCTTTATCCGATGAATACAATCTTGTTATTTCCTTGTATAGGAGAGTGTATCCACTGAAATTGGTAAGGCTGTTATAAGGCAAAAGAAAAAAGCTATGTCTGAGAGACAGAGCTTTTTCGCAAGGCGAATGGATGACAGCATTCGCATTTAATAGAGATTCCATGGTTGCCGCCAAGCCAAATCCATATATAGGAAACATACCTCGGCCATTAACTGGTGAAAATGATAAGGAAAATTTTTGGACGGAGGGGTCCTTTGTGGAAACCATTCTGGATGGGAAAGATCGTCTCTTTGAGCAATCAGAAAACTTAAGTCAAAATGATCATGATAAATTAACGTCCGCTGAGCAAGGGAAGCTTTGGGCTACATACGTTGGGAATACCATGTCGGATTGCGTCTTAAGCTATATGCTCAATCATGTTGAGGATCAGGAAATCAAGATGGTTCTGGAGAAGGCACTCGGTTTGTCTAGACAATTTATACAAGCGATCAAAGGGATCTATGTGAAAGAAAACTACCCGATTCCCACAGGTTTCACAAAAGAGGATGTCGACATCACAGCGCCGCGATTATTTGAAGACGAATTTTACCTTCACTACTTGAAATATGTGAGCAAAGCGGGAATCAGTCTGTATGGAATCGCGGTTCCGTTGGTAACCAGATCCGATATACGCGCGTTCTTTACACAATGTATTGATCAGACCGTCAAGCTCATTAATCTGGTAAACATTGTATTGCTTAAAAAAGGATTCATGGACAAGGCACCCTATATTCCCTATCCTGAAAACGTCGATTTTATCGAGCAACATAGCTATCTCAATGGCTTTCTTGGCAGAGTCAGACCGCTGCAAGCTCTTGAGATTACACATCTTTACGATAATGTGGAAAATAATGCGACGAGCAAAGCCGTTTTGATTGGCTTCAGTCAGGTAGCGAGATCCAATCAGGCAAAGGCCTATTTTCGGAGAGGGATAGAAATAGCCACCCAGCATTACGACACTTTCAGCAATATCCTGCAAAAGGAGGGGCTAACCTCCCATTCCCTCTTAGACCGGTTGGTGACAACCTCGACTACTGCCCCTTTTTCGGATCGATTAATGCTGTTTCATAAGTTGGATATGTATGCGGTTCGAATCAGAGCCTATGGCAATGCGGTATCGATGTGCGCGAGACATGATGTGGCTACGAAATATGTCCGTTTTCTTGCGGAAGTTGCCAACTATGTCGAGGATGGAGCGAATATCCTGATTGAACATGGTTGGTTGGAGCAGCCTCCCCAGGCAGTCGACCGGAGTGCTCTGGTCTCTGATCGGAATTAACCTAGCAAAGGGAATAACAAACAATGGAGATCCTCATTCTTGGCTTACAGGAATGGGGATTCACATTTTTTAATTGCGTAGACAGGGATTACCATTGGTTCAATTGCTGCAGACATTGCTGGGGAACCAACTAAAGGTCGAACATTTTTACGTCCGTCACTTTTTTGTTACTTTGGGACCGGCTACGGCAATCACACGTGTCAAAGAGCATGCTGCACGTTGATCTGGTAAAGCTGACAGGCCACCGTCAGCTTCATTACGTTTAGAAAATTGGGCGTTTGTAACCAATACATATTAGGTTACAGCCTATTCCCTGAGTTGGGTAAACGCATAGAAATACAGAGTACCCAATACCCAGGAGGAGTTCAGATTCTACACGTACAAATTTAGATAAAATCGATACTTGGTACTACCATCTGTTGTCCTCCAAACAAATACTGGGAACCGCCGCAAATATGAGGAGGAGTTATATGGCAGATGCATTCGTTGCAAGGTCGTTAGATGAAATTCGTTTTTGGTCAAGAATTATGAAGGAACATTCTCTATTTCTACGGTTAGGATTCAATTGTGATGATACGCAATTGATTGATGAAGCCAATCGCTTTTATGCGATTTTTGAAAACATCGAAAACCAATCTCGTGCTTTCACAACAGACGTTGATCCGCGCAGAATTATTGAATTCAATAATGTTGTTCATAATGCTGTTTGCCACATTTATGTTTTTAAACGTCGTGTACTTGGCCTCATTTTGAGATGTCAAATCGGCGGAAGCAACCTGCCACTGCTGGTAGACCATGTAAGTAGAGAAGCTGCATACTTTATGCGACGTCTCGAGCAACTAAATACAGGCACTCTCGATCCACTTCCGGATGCCATTATTAACGAAAATGTATTCTTCCTAAAAATAATGGCGGACCATGCAAAGTTCATTAATCATTTGCTTGATCCGTCCGAACGAAAACTTGTAGAGCAGGCACGAGAATTTAGTCACGATTTTGATCAACTGGTATTTCAAGCCATTGATCTCGATTCCATGAAACCGCAGTCCCAAACCCAGCCATTGTTGAGCCAATTTGTGGACCAGAACCGGGTATCGGTGCGGCAATTGCGTGATTTCAAAAGAACAGCTCGCGATCTGATTGAAGCATGCCGTATTAAAAGTATTATTCCACCCCTACTGGCAGATCATGTTTTTAGAGAAGCATCGCGTTTTCTTGAAATACTTGATGCATTTGAAGCAGCGTTGTCCGGAGACTTCGGTCCTCAACGGGAAATCATCATGGAATCCGGCATGCATTGATCGTGTTTTGTCGAAAAGGATTCGTAATCATAATTTACGAGTCCTTTTTTTGTTTCGTCAAAAGGATGGCTCTCTGTTTATCAATACTTATTAAGATCTCCTACCTTCGAGGAGGAAAACGCCCATACCCGGTTCATAGGATCCCCTCATATTCGATAGATGTCTATTATGGGGAGCTATCTCCAGATTTGGCCAAATTGAAACGCACGGTGCATAAAAAAATCGCCGAGGTGATCTCGACGATTTTTTCAGCATAAGATGATGTCCACTTATACAGTTGCTTCCTGCTTCCCAAAAAACGTCCGCAGCGCCTTATACACCTCGCCCTTTTCCCGGATCACGCAATGCATGAATTTTGGATCGCGAATGTGCCGGTAAGCTGACATGAGCGTCGAATGCCGATTATACTGATTGACCTCCCCATACCCAAACATATTGCAGCGATCCATCAGCTCCTTGACCAGTTTGACGCAGCGCTCATTGTCTGAGGTGAGGTTGTCGCCATCGGAAAAATGAAACGGGTATATATTGTACTGCGACGTCGGATAGCGCGAGTCGATGATCTCCAACGCCTTTTTATAGGCGGATGAGCAGATGGTTCCTCCGCTCTCCCCTTTGGAGAAAAAGACGTCCTCCGGCACTTCCTTCGCTTCCGTATGATGGGCGATAAACGTCATTTCCACCTTCTCATATTTGGTCCGCAAAAAGCGAAGCATCCAGAAGAAGAAGCTGCGGGCGATGTATTTTTCGAAGACGCCCATCGAGCCGGACGTATCCATCATGGCAATAATGACGGCATTGGAGTGCGGCTTGACGATCTCCTCCCACGTCTTGAAACGAAGGTCTTCGTCGGTGATCCCCAGCTCAAAGTCATCGTATCCCGCGAGTGCATTGCGCCGGATCGCCGAGAGCAGCGTGCGCCGTTTGTCGATATTACCCATCAAGCCTTTTTTGCGCACATCATTGAAGCGCGTTTCTTCCACGATGATCTGCTGCTCATCCTTTGGCCGCAGGTTAGGCAGCTCCAGCTCGGCGAACAGCATCGTTTCCAGCTCTTCCACTGTGATTTCCGCTTCATAATAATCGACGCCCGGCTGATCGCCCGCTCCTTGCCCTTTGCCCGGGCCGTCTGCGGGTTCCCCATCCTTGGCGACGACATCGCCTACCTTGCTGTCCCCTTTGCCCTGGCCAGCATGCTTGCCTTTTTGAAAATTGTAGCGAAACCGATATTCATCAAGTGAACGAATCGGAATTTTGACGACATCCCGACCGTTGGACATGATGATGTTTTCCTCACTCACGAGCTCGGGAAGGTTCTTCTTGATCGCTTCCTTCACTTTCTCTTGGTGTCTGGCTTGATCCTGATGGCCTTTGCGATGAAGCGACCAATCTTCCCTGGAGACGACAAACGATGATGAGTCTTCCATGCAACCGCCTCCCTACTGGCGCCATGACGCCGGATTTATCGATTCACTGGACCTGTGGTTTCATTTATATGACCCAATCAGCCTTGCCATTCGTTTGCAGCATCTTTTCTTATTTTTATGCTTTGTCTGGCGGGAAGTTGACCGGCAATTTGGGAAAAGGCGATTGCAACTGCAATTTCATAGAAGGAAAAAGCTAACGCGTCGTACCAGATAGCGTTAGCCTTCTCATGTTACGGTATGGTTAGTGGACCTTCTGCGAACGATCCGTTGACTGCGCCCTTTTGGGGAGGATCCCCCACCCAGTCACCCCACAAACCATCGTAATGACCGGACAAAGCAGGCAAAAGAACCCATACGGCAAATACTCCAAGGTAGACACCCCCAGCACCCCGGAGACAAACACCCCGCTCACGCCCCACGGGATCAACGGGTTCACGACCGTACCGGCATCCTCCAATACGCGCGACATGTTCACGCTGTCCAGCCCGGCCTCTTCATACCGGTCCTTGAACATTTTCCCCGGCAGCAAAATGCTGAGATACTGCTCCCCGATCAGCACATTCACCCCGATCGCCGACAGGGCGGTAGAGAAGATCAGCTTCGCTCTGCTGGCGACTCCCAGCATCGGCTCGACCAGACGCTGAATCACGCCAAATTCCTGCAGCAGCCCACCCAAACCAAGGGAAAGCAGCACCAGCGACACCGACCACATCATGCTCTGGATACCGCCGCGGGACAGCAGTCTATCCACTTCCTCAACGCCCGTTTGCGCAACGAAACCATCCTGCATGATCCCCACAAGGGATGACCACGTCACGGTATCATTGGTGAAAAAGAGAAGCAGCAGTCCTGCAACAATTCCGGCAAGCAAGGTTGGCACCGCCGAGACCTTTTTCCACGCCAGTACAACCAGTACGAGGATAGGCAGCAGCGTCACCCAATGGATAAAGGCTACCTGTGAAATGGTCTCGACAATTACGCTGATTTGCTGAGATTCCACTTGCGCTTGCACCTGATTCCCCAGCAGCAGAAAGAGCAGCAAGGAGATCAGCATCGCTGGAACCGTGGTCCACATCATATGCCGGATATGCTGAAACATATCCACACCGGAAATGCTCGCGGCCAGGTTGGTCGTATCGGACAGGGGCGACATCTTGTCCCCGAAAAAGGCACCCGAGATGACCGCACCGGCGAGCAGCGGTAGGGGAATGCCATAAATATGCCCAATCCCCAATAACGCGACGCCAATGGTCGCGACCGTCGTAAACGCACTGCCGATGCAAGAGCCTACGATCAACGTCAGCACGAAGCTCGTCACCAGGAGATATTCCGAGGATAACAACTGGAGCCCGTAGACCAGCATGGAAGGGATGGTTCCGCTGGCGATCCACACCGCGATCAATACACCGATCAGGATGAAAATAAAAATGGCGGGAATCCCCGGCGTGATTCCATCGCGGAGTGCCTTCTCTACCCGCTCCCACGGGCTTTTCATCCACATGCCAAAAACGATAAAACAGAGCAGGCACAGGAGCAGCGGTACCTGAGGCGCTGCCTTCAATCCGCCGATAAATGCAGCCATGACCGCGCAAAGAACGATCATGATGCCGATCGCTTGCCTTTGCGATACGATTTTATCTGTTTCGATTGTTGCTTTCATGTTTACTTCCTCCATCTTGAATATTGCGCACCTTTACACTTTTATGCTTTTATGCTTGTTTGCTTTTAAGCGCTAAAGTATTTTTGTATTTTACAGCAACCATTCACAATATACAATACGATTGAAAATATACAGTCTAGTTATAATTAACAGCCTATTAAGATAAATAGGACTTTTCCGATAGAAAACTTGTCTGCTCCAAGCCTTTTGCGGAGCCTTCGTAGCACTTATGTGGATAAGAATTTTTATCCACAAAAAAAGACCCATCCCCCGGTTCATCAAACCGAAAGACAGGCCTTCTGGTCACTTAACGATTCAACAGGCTGCCGACATACCTCAGCAGTTCATTCGCGCAAATCGGGCAATAGCTGTGCTCCTCGATCAAGCGCTTGGTAACTTCGTTGATTTTCTTGAGCTGATGCTCATCCGGCGTTTTGTTGGACGTCGTAATTTTCACGACATCCTTCAGATCCGCAAACAGCTTTTTCTCAATCGCCTCGCGCAGGCGGTCATGGGTGCTGTAGTCAAAGCGTTTGCCTTTCCGAGCGTAAGCGGAGATCCGGATCAAAATCTCTTCACGGAATGCGCGCTTGGCATTTTCCGAGATGCCGATCTGTTCCTCGATCGAACGCATCAGGCGCTCATCCGGATCCATCTCTTCCCCGGTCACCGGATCACGCAGGCGGTTCATATTGCAATACGCCTCGACGTTGTCCAGATAGTTATCCATCATCGTCTTGGCCGACTCCTCGTAGCTGTAGACAAAGGCTTTCTGCACTTCCTTCTTGGCCAGCTCATCGTACTCTTTGCGGGCAAGCGAGATGAAATTCAAGTACCGCTCCCGCTGCTCCTTCGTGATCGATGGATGCTGATCCAGCCCTTCTTTCAAAGCGCGTAAAATATCCAACGCGTTGATGCATTCGGTATCGCGGCGGATCAAGGCGCTGGAAATCCGGTTGATGACGTAGCGCGGATCGATGCCGCCCATGCCCTCATCGGCGTGCTCGTTGCGCAATTCGTCCAAATCGGAGCCTTTGAAACCTTCCACCGATTCGCCGTTGTAGAGGCGCATTTTCTTCAGCAGATCCGCGCCCTGCTTCTTGGATTCCTTGAGACGGGTCAGGATCGAGAAGATGGCAGCGGAGCGCAAGGCGTGCGGTGCAATGTGCACATGCCCCAGGTCGGATTGCTTGATCAGCTTGGAATAGATTTTCTCCTCGTCATTGACACGGAGATTGTACGGGATCGGCATGACGATGATCCGGGACTGCAGCGCTTCATTCTTTTTATTGCTAATGAACGATTTGTACTCCGATTCATTGGTATGCGCCACGATTAGCTCATCGGCTGAGATGAGGGCAAAGCGGCCCGCTTTGAAGTTTCCTTCCTGGGTGAGCGAGAGCAGATGCCAGAGGAATTTCTCATCGCACTTCAGCATCTCCTGGAATTCCATCAGACCGCGGTTGGCTTTGTTCAATTCCCCGTCGAAACGATAGGCCCGCGGGTCCGACTCCGAGCCATACTTGGTGATGGTCGAAAAATCGATGCTTCCCGTCAAATCCGCGATATCCTGGGATTTCGGGTCAGACGGGCTGAAGGTGCCGATCCCCACCCGCTGCGCCTCGGAGAAAAAGATCCGGCGCACAGGGAAATCCTCGATCCGTCCGCCATACTCGGTTTCCAGACGCATCCGGTTGTACGGGGTCAGCTCCCCTTCGATCTTGACGCCCAGCTCCGCTTCAATCTCGGGGCGCAGCTCACGCGGGATCAGGTGCAGCGGTTCCTCCTGCATCGGGCAGCCATCCAAAGCGTAGACGGCGCCATCATCGGTCTTGGAATAGTCCTCCAAGCCTCGCTTGAGCATGGTGACGATCGTGGATTTCCCCCCGCTCACAGGTCCCATAAGCAAGAGGATCCGTTTGCGGACATCCAGCCTTCTGGCGGCGGAGTGGAAATATTCTTCCACCAACCGTTCAATCGATCGATCCAAGCCATACATTTCACGGCTGAAAAAACTGTAGGAGCGGCTTCCATCTTCATTTTCTTCTACGCCGGCATTTTTGATCATGTTATACACGCGGGAATGTGCCGTCTGTGCAATAATGGGGTTTTTCCTTACGAGCTCCAGATATTCAGCGAACGTCCCTCTCCACGCAAGCTTTTCCTCACGGGCTCGGTGCTCAGCGATCCGTCTCATTATATCCATGCTAGTCACTCCTCCTCTTCGCCCTCACTCTTTCGCTCAACAATGTACTGCTATATATATGTCCGCACACAACATCGCATTCGTGTACGTTCGACACCTTTTCATATGTTTATGCGCGTAGGTTAGCCAAGTTACCCGATTGTTTACAGGAATATGCCCATTGAATGGTTTTTTATGCGACGAACCATACTAATCAGGAATACGCCGAGTGTCTGCGGTGAGGAGGGATTATAGCATTTGGTCATAATTGGGATGTGCCTGCTCAGTTTGGCAGTGGGGTATGTGTTTGGCAAAATCAATCGCTGCTCCAAGCTGGAGATCGTGGCCATTATTCTATTTTCAGCTGAAATCGTGGCTTACTATGTAGGATCCGTTGGGGGCACACAAAAGCTGATCGAGATTCGAAAAGGAGAATGGTTTTTTGCCTTTCGCATCGCCCAATATACGTTGGTGCCGTTATCAATGCTCATTTATGTGAATCTTATTCGCAGGCTGACTCAATGGTACGAAAAGCTTGGTTTTATCCTGCTATGGACAGCACTGTCCGTGAGCGGTGAATACACTTTGGAGCAAATAGGACTGTTTCGGTACACAGATTATCCCCTGTGGTTATCCATTTGTTTTTGGATCGCGATTCAAATGGTTACCCTGACAGCAAGCCATTATTTTCAACGTCATCTGTTGAAGGGTGATTCGTATGTTTAATGCGCCGATTCGGTTTGATCTGAACGAATGGGTGGTGCTGCTATCGATTCTTGTGCTCCTTTTTGTGTATAGCCGTTTGCCAAAACTATATCCAACTGCACTGCTTGTCATCATCTGGATGATGTACTCCGTTTTAGGCATCTTCATCGATCAACTCATCGGTACATCCAAAAATCTTGATATGTACGATACGATGGATACAGGTCAATACGATTGGTTCGATATCGCGATCTACAATTTCGCTTATCCGCCCTACGGCTATATGTTCTGCCACTTCTTCAAAATGATTAGGGAGCGTACTCCTGCCCTTCTCTTCCCCTTTATCGTGGGTTGGTGCGTGCAAACAACCTTCATCGAATGGCTGGCATCCCTCGCTAGGGTCTATCACTATAAAGCCTGGACCCCGCTCTTCTCCTTTTTGTTTTATTTGCTGCTTTACAGCTTTATCCCCTTCTTTCTACGTAAATTGGAATCATGGTGGGAGCAAGACCCTCATCGCCAAAAAGTGTCATAAAACGTTCATAAGAATCACCAAAACCTTGCGGGATACGGATTTGCAAACAGGGCAGGCTACGCTATAATGGGAATAACTATGGTGACAAAAGGAGTTGTCCAGATGGGTACGTTTATCGTTGCTCTCGTCTTTGCTTTGTTTCTATTTTTCATCCTCACCGCTGGATACAACGAGGATAAAACCTGGAATCTGTAAGAGCGGTGAACACATTAAAAAGGCAGGTGCCCCTGAGGTACCTGCCTTTTCGCTATTTCTTTATAAAGCTTATGGCGCAAAAACACCGCTGCGACTCGTAATCGCTTCGTACAGTTCCTCGATCGTGCCCTGTTGGTCTACCGGATAGACAGGCTCCCCGCGATTTTCCATGTAATTGGTCACCAAAAAGGTTTTCATCCCCAGCTTGCTGGCGACCATGTCTTCCTGCATGTGGTTACCGACCATGATGCATTGAGACGGTGAAACGCCCAGACGATCACACACTTCCTGGAAATAAGCCGGGTTCGGCTTCGTAAAATGCGACTCCTCGTAGACCGTAACCAGATCAAAATCCGCAGGCGTCAGCTCCAGCCAAGCGAGCCGGCTATGAATCGCATCCCTCGGAAACACTGGATTGGTTGCTACCGCTACGCGATAGCCTTGGGCTTTCGCTGCTTCCACCAGCTTCTTGCCCAAAGGAG
Organism: Brevibacillus migulae; assembly: GCF_004521915.1. Taxonomy (GTDB): domain Bacteria; phylum Bacillota; class Bacilli; order Brevibacillales; family Brevibacillaceae; genus Brevibacillus_F; species Brevibacillus_F migulae. Next base: position 35,420 of record NZ_SDKD01000028.1, read on the forward strand.
AAGGAAAGGTCAGATGGGACAGCGTTGGGAAGACGTCTCGGTAAAATCCCTCAAATATCGGCCAGATCTCCTCTTTGTTGAGGCCGCTTTTTTCGAGAAAGTAGTCCATGAATACTTGTTCGTTCGTCTTGCCGGGATCCAGGTTCATGATCATCGCTTTGGTCGCATCCCAGATGATGCCCAGCAGTTTTTTCGCGTCAAAGCGATCGCCGATGTATTTGCCAAGCTCGACGAGATACTGCTGAATAAACGGCTCCGTTCTCAACTCCAACAAGGTCCCATCCAAATCAAACAAAATCGTATCGCGGGTGCTCATACCTGATCTCTCCTCTTTTTTTCATTCAGACATCGTCAAAGCCATCGTGTGTCCGGGGCTTGTCCGCTGCCTGCGCTGGCCTACTCGAGTCCGGGAAAGCCGATCTGCCTCAACGCTTCAAATGCCACGATGGCCGCGCAATTGGAAAGATTGATGGAACGAGTAGCGCCGCCCATCGGAATGCGGATCACCTGCTCGCGATAAGCGTCGGTAATCTCCTGGGGAAACCCTGTCGTTTCCTTGCCCAGGATGATATAGTCCCCATCCTTGTACACAGGCTCGGTGTACAGCTTCTCTCCCCAGGTCTCCACGAAATAAAAGGTGCCCGGGCCTTTGCCATGCTGCTCGACAAAGTGCTCAAAGTTGTCATAGTGATGGACGCTGACTGCATGCCAATAATCCAGCCCTGCCCGCTTCAGATACCGATCCTCGGTCGAAAAGCCCAACGGATGGATCAGATGAAGATGGGTGCCCGTTGCAGCGCAGGTCCGTGCGATATTCCCCGTATTGGCCGGGATCAACGGTTCGTGCAAAACAATATGTAACGGCATCTTATGCATGTTCCCTTCACACGTTTTCAACCCTTTTATTATACCTGTTGCAAAATTTAACCGCTAGCGTGTAACCTGCTTGCGCTCTCCCGCATCTAATCCGCAACGATTTTCCGGGAGGGATACGCATGGACCGTTTTTTCAAGCTAGCCAGCAGCCGATTTCGCCTTACAGGAGCACTCCTATTAGTTGTTGCCATCATGATGCTGCTCGATTTTTTGTATGGATCTTTTGCTTTTTTGGGAAGAAAAGAAGCGTGGAGCATGATTCTCGGCTATCTCAGTTTTATCCTGATCGCCGTGACTCTGGTGATCGGTCCGGTGAAAATGTGGCTGCCCCCCAGCTGGTCACGCCAGCTCCTTTCCCTTCGCCGTGATATCGGGATTGCGGGCGGATGTGCTGCGGCACTGCATGTCATCCTGGTGTTGATCATGTATGAACAAGGACCGAAGCTGATCATTATGGGGCAGGATTCCCCGCAAAAAGGCTGGTGGCGGCTTTTCTTCGAGCACTACCCGGACGGAACCATCTCCCCGAATCTGAGCCTGACCGGGTATGCCAACTATATGGGGGCCATCTGCATCCTGATCATTTTATCCTTGACACTTACCTCATCTACCCGTGCGGAACGATTGCTTGGCGGAGCCGCATGGAAAAGACTTCATATGAACAATCTGCTGTTGTTCATACTCGTCAGCTTCCATGCAGTGATTTATGTCGGTTCCATCAAAGGCTCACCGCATCATTATCCCGATATTGTATGGGTCACCGCCATCGTCCTGTTGATTCGCATCTGCTCCTTTTGGGTGACGGTATGGAAGCGGCGCAAATCCTGAACAGTCGGCTTTTCCCTATTTCATCCATGTATGTAAAAGTGGAGCGATGATCTTTTCGTAGTCTTGCCCGTAAGCTTCTTCCAGCTGCGTGCCAAAATCCTGTTCCACCTGCATCATGACTAGATCGTGATAGCAAGCATTCTTCAACGTCTCAATGATGGCCGGATGGTTGCTTTCCAGCGCTGTTAATTTTACCGCCCCGCCAAATCCCCCCATGATAGCTTCGGCACAATCGCAAAGCACTGTAAATTTGCGCATCACTGGGGCATGGATCTGTTCCATCCGTTTGTGCGTATGTACGTGTTTCAGCGGAGTATGAACCTCTCCGAGTGTGATCAGGATGACCGCGATCCCTCTCGCTTCTGCTTCAATCAGCGCGTCCTCCACCCAATGCAGATCCTCGGCCCAAATGTCGACGATGATGGACTCTTTTGCGTTGACGATGAGGCGGGTCAGGGCTGCTTTCACATTCTGCTGGCCCTGCCAGTTATAGAAAGACGGTGCCGCTAGCGGCGCTTTCAGCTCTTGCACCAGCACGTCCGCCGTCTGGTCAAACTCCGCACGCAAATAAGCAATCACCTGCTTGATCGGGACGGCATCATAGAGGACCGGATCGCCCTCGATCATCCGCACCACTCCTTTGTCAGTCAACGCCCGCAGCGCGGCATATACATTTGTACGTGAAACCGAGACGCGTTTGGCTACCTCGTAGCCGGACAAATGCTCCGCATCATCGTGCAAAGTCAGGTAACAACGCGCTTCCAGCTCGGATAGCCCCAGCTTGCGCAGCATGTCGATGATCATCTTGCAACTCCTTTCCGTTATACCATCACTGTTATTATTCATGAATACTACTATCTATGGAGCGAGCATGTCAACTTTTGGGGAACATTGTGGTGGGGGAAGGGAAAAACGGGCGGGCTGCGTTCTTGCCACACCCGCATGGGAGTAAAAACTGACCGGTTCCGCTCGCAAAAGCGGTACGTCGCGCAAAAGGTTCGAGGAAGCTTATTCATACGTAGAGGTTGCGCGACAAGCGTGTACCCCTTTTGCAAGCTCCACCTCTGCAGGTGTGGCAAAGACTCCGCCCGTCCCGCTTTTCCCTTCCTCACGCGGCTTTTACTAAAAGCAAAAGAGAGTCACAATGTATATCCAAATCATTGATTGCAGTTAATGCATGAAATGCTTCCAAGCCTGAGCTTCGGCACCGTGGAAAAGCATACTTCCAAACATGCTTCCCCACCCCAGTCGCTCCCACAATCCTTAAGACCCGCGAATATGAAAAAACGCATATCGAATCTTCTGCGTATAAGCAGTAGAATCCATGTACGCCCAATACCTCATCCTGCTATTGGTCGTATGCGCGTTCACCAGCGGCATGCCCTGGCTATCCTTGGCCACGACCATCGTATTATGCTGCCAGCGTCCATCGCCATCAAAGTCATAGCAGATCACATCACCAATCTGCAGCTGTGAGGGATGCGCTCTTTGCACCGCATGCATGGGTGCCTTGCCGGACCGCAGCAATAGATAGAGGCTGTTCGCCACCGCCCAGCTGTAGCTCCAGCTCGGTTTCGCCCCGCCACGATACCACCAGCCCTGACTCCGGTTGTTTGTCCGAATCATCGGGATTCCCCCTGCATGCAAGCACTGTGAAATAAAGCTGGTACAATCATTTTCGAAGCGAATGTAAGCGGGATTATAGGAATTCCAGTACCTTTCCGCATAGGCAACCGCCCGCGCCCTGTCATAGCTTCCCCGCACCGGTCTGGACACAATTTCTTCGATCTGTGGCTCCTCCGGTTTCGCAGGGGGAATGGGCGGAAGATCCTGCAAATGATGCTGTTCAAAATACCAGCCCCATGGCCATAAAAACGCCCAGTCGTCCCCTTCCCGTCTCATCCGAATCTTTTGGATGCGCTGATTTTCCTGCAAATACGTCTCGTTCCCCAGCCGATACGCGAATTGTTGGTGCAGGGCGACCGCCGCTTCCACCTCTTGTGCTTGGTCTCCCGCGCCAAAGGTCACGGTGTACAGCGGCTTGGCAATCGTTTTGACGGTATGGGGAATCGCTCCGCGAGACTGCAGCTGCTCTCTTTCCCGCTGCCAGCGTTCTGCTTCTTTTTGCCGGCTTCCTTCTTCTTTAAAAAAACGCGTCAGCCGCTGGTACTCTCCGTCCACATGCGTTTGATTCAGTTCTTCCAGATAACTTTTAAGCGTCTCCGTCCAAGCTTTGCCCATCTTCAACCTTCCTCTCGCCATTCGATCCCATTTGTCCTGTGCATCCGAAGAAGATCCATCAGAACAAGTATATGAGCAAAAAGAAAAACCAGCACCACAGGGCACTGGTTGAGACGTTTTCCTTTTATTTACCACATCGCTTGCTGCTCATACCCCGTTGGCAAGACACCTTCCAAATGCAGCAAATGCTCCTTGATGGCAAGACCACCGCCATAGCCAACAAGCGCTCCATTGGAACCAATCACCCGGTGGCAAGGGACGATGATCGGGATTGGATTGCAGTTATTCGCCCCGCCAATCGCGCGCACGGCTTTGATGGCACCGATGGAAAGCGCAATATCCTTATACGATCTCGTCTCGCCATAAGGAATCTTCGTCAGTTCCTGCCAGACTTTTGTTTGAAAAGCGGTTCCATACATATCAAGGGAGAGAGCAAATTCCTTGCGTTCTCCGGAAAAATATTGTTCCAGCTGTGTTCTTGCCTCTAACGTCATGTCCTCATCGAGTACAGGAGCAGCAGGAAGCATCTGCTTTTTCCACCAACGCTGCAGGACCGGCAGTTCTTTGTCTTCGTTGCCAAAGCCGATAAAGCATAGCCCTTTTTCCGTCGCCGCAAGCAGCAAGTCGCCAATCGGCGAAGGCATGCAGCTGTAGCCTAAACGTTTTGCCATATCGCGTTTCCTCCCTGCTCATGGAATGTTGGTACAAGCTTCCCATCCCTTCCATGATAGTCCAAAGTCAGCGATTTAGCGATGTGGACAAAGACTCATCTCGCAGGAAGGCTAGTCCTTTTTCGATCTCAGCGAGCACTTCCGGCGAGTTTTCGCACAATTTCGCTTTTTCCAGTGCATCTTGGGCTTCGTCGCCGCCAATCTTGCCTAACGCCCAGGCAGCCGTGCCGCGGATCACAGGCCGCGGATCCTTTTCCATCAGTTGGATCAAGGTCGGCACCGCCGTACGATCTTTAAAATGGGCGAGTGCCAAGATCGCATTGCGCTGGATCGGCTTCTTGCCCCGCCAAGACGAAGAGGATTGGCCGAACTTTTCTTTGAACTCCTTGTTGCCCATGGTTAAAAGCGGCAGCAGAAGCGGCTTGGCAATCTCCGGATCCGGCCGAAACGCTTCCTGATGAGGAAAATGCTTGCCTTTATTTTTAGGACAAACCGTCTGGCACGTATCACAGCCATAGAGCCGGTTGCCGATCTTCGCCCGAAATTCATCTGGTATAAAATCCTTAACCTGCGTTAAAAACGCAACACATCGTTGCGAATTGAGCTGACCGCCCTGGACGAGCGCCCCTGTTGGACAGGCATCGACGCACAGATTGCAATCCCCGCAGCCTTCCTCCACCGGTACATCTGGCGGCAGTGGAAGATCTGTAAGGAGTTCTCCCAGATAGACCCAGGAGCCGAATTCAGGTGTGATCACCGCGCAATTTTTCCCCACCCAGCCGATCCCGGCCCTTTCCGCTACAGCGCGGTCAGAAAGTGCCCCTGTATCGACCATGGACACGACCTGTGAGGCAGGCTCCAATTCCTTGATAAAAGCAGTAAGCTTCTCCATTTTCTCCCGTAGCACATGATGATAATCCGTTCCCCAAGCAGCCCGGGCCATGATCCCGCGATACGCACCCGGCTGTGATTTTGGCGCATTCTCCAACTTGGATGGATACGCGAGCGCGATGGCGATCAACGATTTGGCACCTGCCAGTGAGTGCTGGGGATCGACCCGTTTTTCGATATCCGGTTCTTCAAAGCCGGACTCATACCCTTTTTCTCGATGGGCCAGCAAACGCTCGCGCAGCTCTGTAAAAGGATCTGCTGAAGCAAAGCCGATCTTGTCGATGCCGATCTCTATGGCGTAGTCAATAATGGCCTGTTTCGTCTGTTCCCAATATGTTCTGTCCGTCACAGTTGTCGAATCGCCCCCGTCGCCAGCTCGTCGCAGCGATTGTTCCATTCGTTGTCCGCATGTCCTTTGACTTTGACATACTCTACGTGATGCGTCTTCATCAGTTCCAGCAGTTCCTTCCACAGGTCCTGATTCTCTACCGGCTGTTTTTTGCTGTTGCGCCAGCCGTTTTTGATCCAGCCCTTGTACCAGCCTTGTTGAAAACAGTTCACCAGATAGGCGCTGTCGCTGTACAACGTCACCTTGCACGGCTCTTTTAACACACGCAAGGCTTCGATGGCAGCTTGCAGCTCCATCCGGTTATTCGTTGTATTGGCAGCGGCGCCGGACATCTCCTTTTTATGCTCCCCATAAAACAATACCGCTCCCCAGCCTCCAGGACCGGGATTTCCGGAGCATGCCCCATCCGTATAGATCGTTACTTCCCGCATTGGACTCTAATCCCCCTCCTGACATCTCCTTGTATTGTAGCATATACTCATTTTCCCCTCTAACCATCAGCTGTGCTATGCTATACGAAAAAGCATTCCGTATTTGGAAGGAGTTGTCACCTAGATGCAAGTCTCGATCGATGCTTCTCTACACGATCAATTGCCTGGCTTCTCGCTGGGCGTCATTCGTTATGCCGGCGTCACGCTTTCCGATTCTCCCAAGATGCTGCAGGGACGGATCAACCTCTTTGTGGAAACGCTCAGGCTCGAACGTGAGCTGTCTCAGATTTCCGAGATCGAGGGTATCCGTGAATGGAGGGCGATGTTCAAAAAGCTCGGCATCGATCCCTCGCGCTACCGTCCCTCCTCGGAAGCGCTGACCCGTCGCCTGCTGCAAGGCAATCCGTTTTTCTGGATCAACTCGGGTGTGGATGTAAACAACTTTCTGTCGGTCCTGCACACCTTGCCTTATGGTCTCTATGACGCGGACAAGCTTTCTGGAGACATCGTTTGTCGGCTGGGCAAGGAAAACGATCATTATGAAGGGCTGAACGGCCGCGATGTCAACATGGAAGGAAAATTGCTGCTCGCCGATGCCCAAGGTGCTTTTGGCAGTCCTATCGTCGACTCGACCCGCAGCAGCGTGACACCTGCCGCTACTTCCCTAGTGCAGATCATTTTCTTCCATGGCCAGCTTTCTGTCAGCCAGCGTGAAGAGATCGCCGGTTCGACCGCTCGCATGTTTACCGAAATCAACGGCGGTGAAGCCGTCGATGTCAGCCTCGTTCAGGCGTAGCTTCTTTCTTTTGGGGAAAGATGACATGCTCCAGCAAGAGAGAGAGCAATACCCCCAGCAGCAGTCCATTGCCAAACAAATAGCTAATCAACGGATGCAGACCCCGCCAAGCCTCAGCAGGAACAAACATCACACCGATGCCGCTCAAGATGGAAAGTCCGATCACCGTGATTGCGCGTTCATCCATTTTGATGGAAGTAAAGTCGCGTAGGCCAAAGCCTAGCAGCTGTGTGAAAGAGACAAGCATCGCGGCATATGCAATCGGTGTGGGCAACGCGGCGAGAAATTGAGAGATGCCTGGTTGCAACCCAATCACCATCAAGGCGATCATCGCAATCATGAACGGCAGTCGTGCAGCCATTTTGGTCACGGAAATCACGGCTGCCGCCAATGAGAGCGGGATCATCCCGACTACGCCGGACAAGCCGGAGAGCATATGCGAGACCCCGGTGAACACGCCCGCACGATTGTAGATCCGGGTAGTCGCCTCTTGTTCCACTGTACGCCCCATCACGGCAAGGCTCGTAATCAGGTTGGTCAAAAGCACAAAACCGGTCAATATACTCGTCAGCAAGATTCCGGCATCGAAACGGACCGGCCCCCAAAAGAACAGCTGCGGCCAGGAAATCAGGCCGCTGGCGGGTTTTATCGGCTCTGTCCAGCCGAGAATCGCATAGCCAATCCAGCCAATGACCATCGCCAGCAATACGGCAAAGCTGGAAATCTTTTTGATGCGCATGAAAAAAATCACCAATCCGATGATCAAGAGGGAAAACAGCGCGATTCCCGGCCGAACCTCTGTGGCGTGCTGATAGCCGATGCCGAGTAACCCTTTGATAAAATTACTGGACAGCGAAACGGCAAGCAGTACCATATAAGTCCCGGTTACCGCTGGCGTAAACCAACGCTGAATTCGGCCAATCGTGCCCGTCGTTCCCAAGATCACAAACAAGAGCCCGGCTACGAGTAACCCGAGTTGAAACGATTGTCCGACTTGCTGCGGCGCAACCCCTGCACTCGCTCCAAGCTGCGCCAAAATGAGAAAGATGCCCCACCATAGTCCGGCCGGGGCTTCCATCATCGGAAAGCCGTGCCCTTTCCATACTTGCAGAAAAGAGGCCACCCCTACATAAAAGATGGTTTGCTGCATAAAACGGGCAGTGTCCTCTGCAGACAGACCATAAACATCACCGATGACCAGCGGCACGACCACACTGCTGGAAATGGTGACGATGATCCATTGCAATGCCGACATCAGTGTAACGCCCCACGGTGGTTTTTCGTGTAATCCGTATCCCACTCTATCTCTTCCTCCTGCTCTTCATAACTTGCTTTGGTTTGCTTTGCTTGGCCAGGAACCTCTCCCCTTGCTGGTTTCCCACTCCGTTAGAAAAAACTTGGCTACGCCAACTTTGGCGGAGCTTAGTTGCTCTTATGTCGATAAGAATTTTATAAGTTCTTATCGACCAAAAAAGCGTTTCTTCGCCGAAAGCGAAAAAACGCATGGTTTCATTCTTTGGCCAACATCAAAGGCATCAAGCGCTAAGATGACCATTTCATTGTAGGATACCGCCTTGGGAAATGCAATCATCCATGTCTTTTTGTACCGAGCTGCCGGGCGAGACGGTCCAGCTCCTCCCCTGCCAGCCTCTCCACCCAGCTGATGATCTCATGAATCTCTTGCTTCGTCGCGTTGTCGATATGAATGCCCATGACCACCGTGATCGTGTGTCCAAGCAGCGTACATGCCTGTTTGGCGATCTGTGTGGCCAGCTCCCCCTCAAGATGCCCAGGAATGATTTGTGTTTGCATGTGTATCTGTGTGTCATCCTGGTATGCGGTGACAACCGCCCCAATATGTGCCCTTCCCCCTGTAACGCAAATTAAATAATCGGTGCCAAGCGGAATTGTCTCTATTTTTATCCCATACGGATTAGCAGCCACACGTCCCGCCTGCCTCCTGGATCACACGAGGAAACATGATATTGTTCTCCAGGTGGACATGCTGAAACATATCCGCCTCAAGCTCCGCTAGTTTCTGAAACGTTACCGTATACGTACGGCATGCCCCTGGGGGAAGCTGATAATCCTGGGTAACCTCGCGCATTTCACGGAGCAGTTCTCCTGCAGCACGATGCTCCGCTTCTAGTTTCTCGATCATATCCGCCGCTTTTTTCAGGACGTCCTGCGAGCCCGATTCCGCGTATTCGATTATTTTAGGAAAGACAAGCTGCTCTTCCTCCATCATATGCGTCTCCAATTCCATCTTAAATTGGTGAAACAGGTGGTGCAGGCGAGCAAGCTCTGGGTGTTCTGGACCATGCACCCGCATTACTTTCGTGACAAACTCGCTTAACAGCGGCAGTTCAGTCAGTAAATACCCATGATGTTTGGTCACGATATGGTCAATCAGCTCTGGATATGGTGCCACGCGCCAATCGGTTCCATGGTCTTCACGATGAGCATTTTGATACGCCGCGTTGAGAGCGGTCAAAAAGCTTGCTTCGTCTATCTTCTTTTGCTGGAGTGCGCTAGACAACGAACGATTTCCACCGCAGCAGAAATCAATCTTGTACTGAGCAAACAAATTGGTTGCTCCCGGATAAGCGGCCACAATCTCCCCAACCACATCACTGCCCGTAAAGATGCGCTCCATATGAATATCCCCCTCTACCATTCAAGTTGTCAAAAACTCGTTCTTGAGTACGAGTACATTTTAAGTGAATAGTAGGTGCCTTGCTGTGACCCTAGTCACGTTGAGAAAGTTTATAAGGAGGACCCATCGATCTATTTGGGGAGCTATGTATGGCTTGAAACAACAAAAAAACCTAGAAATTTGATTTCTAGGTCATCACTCTTATGTATGGTGCCGGTAGAGGGACTTGAACCCCCACGGTTTCCCTCACGATTTTGAGTCGCGCGCGTCTGCCAATTCCGCCATACCGGCATAGGTTTCATTTAATTCTAGTATCGATTCTAGCATTTTTCATTATTCTAGTCAAGATACTTTTGGAGGAGGTACCCGGATTCGAACCGGGGGATAAGGGTTTTGCAGACCCGTGCCTTACCACTTGGCTATACCTCCATCTAATGGAGCGGACGACGGGTCTCGAACCCGCGACCTTCGCCTTGGCAAGGCGACGCTCTACCAATTGAGCTACGTCCGCATAAACACTGGCTGGGGTACTAGGATTCGAACCTAGGAATGACGGAGTCAAAGTCCGTTGCCTTACCGCTTGGCTATACCCCAAAAATAGAAAAGAAGTGGGGCGATCGATGGGAATCGAACCCACGAG
>NZ_SDKD01000029.1 GCF_004521915.1 Brevibacillus migulae
TGAGCTAAGCCTCCTTATCTAACCCCACAAAGTGAAGCATATGCTTCGTCGCTTAATCCGAGTACTTTGCGCTTTGCGGGGACCCCAAACAACTTAATGGTGACCCGTAGGGGATTCGAACCCCTGTATGACAGCGTGAAAGGCTGCTGTGTTAAACCGCTTCACCAACGGGCCAAAGCATTTTATTGGCAGATGGAGTGGGATTACTGAGCTACCAAGGAATAATACGATGGTGGAGCTGAACGGGATCGAACCGATGACCTCCTGCTTGCAAGGCAGGCGCTCTCCCAACTGAGCTACAGCCCCATAACCGCTTGGACTTTGATTCTACCAAATCTTGTTGCCCCAAATCAATGGAAAATGGTGGGCCTAGGCTGACTCGAACAGCCGACCTCACGCTTATCAGGCGTGCGCTCTAACCAACTGAGCTATAGGCCCATGAATTTGGCCGTCGTTTGATGGCCGGATTAACAATATAACAGGTAACTACCCTTTAAATCAATGACCAAAATTATCCAAATGTCGAACCCGTTTTCGTTGAACAATTATTTGAATGCTCCGCAGTGGTGTGCCAAGCAAACGAAAAGCAATTCGTACCCGTGTAGATGAATGAAAAAGACTGCCTGCAGTTTTCAAGGCAGCCTTATCATGAGAAGGATCGATGATCAATCCTCCATAAAGATCCGCGCATAGTAAAGCGACTCATCGTCCAGCGCTTTCTGTTCCATCTCGTTTTTGTCGGAAAGCTGTTCCAAAGATTCAACCCGAGTATCTTCGGCTAGCTGGAAGGTGCCCGAAACCATTGGCTCCCTTTTGGTATGATTGTTCATGACCACAACTCCTCCCACTCATTTTGCTCATTATCACCCGTCACTGGACCATTTATGTGGGCAGCTGTTTGTCCATATCTACCAGTTTTCGCAACTCAGGGATAATTCGCCCCTTTTCTTGATTGCTGGCCCATTCCTCTTCAATCGCACGATAAAGCCGCTCGTACTCTTCCTTGGTAATTACGTTTCTTTCCAACAACAGATCAAAACAATCCAGCTTGTCCTGCGTCCGCTTTACTATCTCCTTGTAGGACAACCCGTTTTGCATCATGCGCTGATTATAGATAACATGGCCAACCTCATGCGCAAGAATATCAGTAAACGCATCGAGGCTGATGTCCTCTTTGTCCGCCAATATGTAGATAATGTTTTTCCCGTTTCGATATTCCACAAAGCCATTTGCTTGCCGGGAATGCTCCAAAAAATACACTTCACAATCATAGCGGGATTCTACCCAGGACATCATCCGCGTGAATACTTCATCTTTCCTCGGTTGGTGTGGACTGTCCATCATGTCATCTCCTATTCCATCAATAGAGCGACCTGTTCTCGTACATAATAAGCGAAACCTAAAGTGAGGGGAGCTGGTCTCGTGCAAAATGATAATCGTATAACCATCGAGGATGAGCAAGGTAAGGAAAAAGAGTATGCCGTCGAAGCTTTGTTCGATATGAACGAAGAATGGTACGCACTATTAACATCAGATGAGGATCGCATTCTTATGCGGGTGGTAGACGGGGAGGGTGAAGACCAATATCTGGTGGGGATTGATGATCCCGAGGAAGCAGCATCGGTATTGGACGCCTATCAGATTGCATTGGAAGCGGATGAAAACGAGGGTTCGGAAGGCCACGGCAAAGAAAGTTAGCGTGAACACAGCAACTGTAGAACGATCCTGACAAGGGTCGTTTTTTTGTCATACATGGATGGCGCTTGCAGCAGCTGTTATTGAGTCTACGCCCGCAGCTTGATAAGCCTTGCAGGGCCGGATAGCGTGATCAATGTCATATCCGCCGTCTGTAGATTCGACTGCAGAGATACAAAAGAACGAAGGCATTTCAAACGGCACTTGCGCTTTCACCGCCTCAATTACCTTGACTCCGAAGCGCGTAATCCGACCCGGCTCCATATTGGTCATTGCCACAATAGGTAAGCCGTACCCCCGATTGCTCGGCTCACCTCATACAAAAAATGCTTATCATGCGGCTTTCCATCTTTTTTCTAAACCGAGTATTGGCACATCGACCCCATTACGATGCGGTTTGTAATCAGTGATTAACCCATGCTGCCTTCAAATAACAGCACCCTTGCAGGGGCGGCGTCTGTGCCCACTAATTTAAGCGGAGCTGCAACCATAAAATATTCCCCTTGTTCTACCTCTTGCAAACGAAGACCTTCAATGACGATGATTCCATGAGCAAACAAGGTTTTATGTGTCGGGTGTCCGGTTTGGCTTCGTTCGATCCCCAGTGCATCTATGCCGATTCCACGCACTCCGATCTCCGCGAGATATTCGGCTCCGTCCTCTGCAAGAAAGATAAAATCGAAGTTGAATGATTCTTCCAATGAATTTTTCGTTTTGAACAGAACAAAATCGCCCTTTTGCAGGGAAAAGCTCTCCAATTCAGCCTTGGTGATCCGATCCTCTACAGCAGTCAGGTCTAAGACTTTACAAGCACCCACGAGTTTTTCCAACTGCACGGCCTCAAAAGTTTCTCCCTCTGTAACCATGTGGAGCGGTGCGTCGATATGTGTTCCCGTATGTACATCTAACTCCATACGCGTTTCTGTCACATAGCCATTCGTTACTCGGTTCAGCTTCGGCTGCTTTTCCGGTTTATTTTTATAAACCGTCATTCCTTCATAAATCGATGCGCTGACATCATACATTTTCATTTTTAACCACCCGATTTCTTTCTTCGCGAAATAAAATGCTGTTGCCAAAAAGATCAATCCCTAGTATTAATATAACCAATCTGTTCCCCCACACTCAAACACAAAAAGATCGCCCTCTTTTCCGGATGTATAGCTGGGCGATCTTTCCTACCGATTTATCAGTTGTGCTCATGATCATGCTTTTACATGCGAACAAAATGCGCTTCCTTCTCCTCATGCAACTCTTTCTCGGGATTGATCGGCCACCAGCGGAATCCATCTTCTTTTAGCATGCTTGCCGATTGCGCTGGCCCCCAAGTACCCGCGTCATACTGCAACAACTCCACCTTTTCCTCGCGAAAGGCTGTCGAGATCGGATCTACAAATTTCCATGCCAACGCGACTTCGTCCCACCGGGTAAAAAAGGTAGAATCGCCATGCAAACAGTCGAGAAGTAAACGCTCATAAGCCTCCGGAGAATTATACCCCGCTTCGCAGTTTTGACAAAAATCAAGCGGTATGGGTGAAACGACACCATCCGTCCCCGGTTTTTTCGCATTTAGCTTGAGATAAATGCCTTCCAAGGGAAAGATGCGGATGCTTAAAATATTGGGCTGCAGATCCCCGTACTTGTTAAAGTAGAGGTTCATGGGCAGATTCTTGAATTGGATCAGGATCTCCGTAGATTTGATCGGCATCCTTTTGCCTGTGCGGATATAAAAAGGCACACCGGCCCAACGGAAATTATCGATGAACAATTTGGCCGCAACATATGTCTCGGTCGTGGATTCCGGTGTGATCCCCGGCTCTTCCCGGTATCCGCGAATGGTCGTTCCTCCGACAACCCCCTTCGCATATTGGCCACGTACGACATATTTTTTCACCTCATCTACCGCGAAACCGCGCAATGAACGCAGCACTTTGACCTTCTCATCACGGATCGCCTCCGTAACCAAGCGGCTTGGAGGCTCCATCGCAATCATGGTAACCATCTGCAGCATATGGTTTTGCACCATATCTCGCAAAGCCCCTGATTTCTCGTAATACCCGGCCCGCTCCTCTACACCAACTGTTTCGCTGGATGTGATTTGTACATTGGCAATATACTTGTTGTTCCACAGCGGCTCAAAAAAGGAATTGGCAAAACGAATCACTTCAATATTTTGTACCATCTCTTTGCCAAGATAGTGGTCGATGCGGTAGATCTCCTCTTCTTTAAACACAGAACGAATTTCCTTATTCAGCTCATTTGCCGATTGATAATCATGGCCAAACGGCTTTTCGATCACCAGCCGCTTCCAGCCTTCTGTCTCTAGTAAATCACTTGTTTTCAGATGCTGCGAAACGGTTCCAAACAGCTCTGGAGAGACCGCCAAATAGAATACTCTGTTGCCTGAAAGCCCAATTTCCGTTTCGATCCGATTCAGGGTGCTTTTCAATCGGGAGTAGCTTTCGCCGTAGGTGGCATCGACAGAAACATATTCCAGGTGCGGGGCGAATTTGTTCCACCATTCGTTTTCAGCTGGGTCAAACCTTCCGAATTCGCGCAAGGTCTGCAGAACATATTCTCGGAACGCCGAAACAGATAATTCCTTTCTTGCGGTACCGATGATGGCAAATTTTTCAGGCAGCAGCCCTCTGCGGAAAAGGCTGAACAGCGCCGGGAACAGTTTTCTCTTGGCTAAGTCGCCTGTGGCACCGAATAAAATGATCGCAGATGAGTCCGAGTGTTGGGGTACAGACATATGTTCCTCCATCGAAAAAGAATCTGAAAGAGCAGTATCCTGATGCATCGCTGTTTTCATCCTTGCGACCAGTTGGTATGAAAGACCCCTGGTTGATCCACTCTTTGATAGGTGTGGGCACCGAAATAATCTCTCTGTGCCTGAAGCAAATTAGCAGGGAGTATCTCGGTCCGATAGCTGTCAAAATAGGCGAGCGCACTTGAAAATGCCGGTACGGGTATTCCATGATCGATCGCGATCTTGATCACCTTTCTCCATGCATCCTGATAATTCTCGACGATTCCTTGGAAGTACGGATCCAGCAGCAAGTTCTTTAGAGCTGGATCGCGGTCATACGCGTCTTTGATGTTCTGCAAAAATCTTGCCCGAATAATGCACCCGCCGCGAAAAATCATGGCGATGTCCCCATACCGCAAATCCCAGTTGTATTCTTCAGATGCGACCCTCATTTGGGCAAAGCCTTGCGCATAAGAGCAGATTTTGCTGGCATAAAGAGCCTTGCGTACCGCTTCAATAAACTCCCGCTTTTCACCTATGGAGGCGGTGGCTTGAGGTCCCTTCAGGATTTTGCTGGCCATGACCCGCTCTTCCTTCATCGCCGACAAGAAACGAGAGAAAACCGACTCCGTAATAATGGATAGAGGAACCCCCAGGTCCAACGCACTTTGGCTCGTCCATTTACCGGTCCCTTTTTGTCCTGCTGTATCCAAAATCATATCAACCAGTGGCTTACCGGTTTCCGCATCCGTTTTTGTAAAAATGTCTGCCGTGATCTCGATTAAATAGCTGTCCAACTCCCCGTTATTCCAATCGGCAAACACTTCATGCAGCTCCTGGGTGCCAAGTCCCAGCACCTGTTTCAACAAATGATAGGCCTCGCATATCAGCTGCATATCCCCGTATTCAATTCCGTTGTGGACCATTTTCACGTAGTGCCCAGCCCCGTCTGGACCAATGTACGTGCAGCACGGATCGCCGTTCACTTTTGCCGAAATCGCGGTGAAAATGGGTTCAACCAGGGCATACGCCTCTTTTTGTCCGCCTGGCATAATCGAAGGGCCTTTCAACGCTCCTTCTTCTCCACCAGACACACCTGTTCCAATGAAACGGAAACCCTCTGCTTCCAGCTCTTTGTTCCGTCGCTGGGTATCCTTGAAAAAGGAGTTTCCGCCGTCAATGATGATATCTCCCTTATCCAGATAAGGTTTTAACTGCTGGATGGTATCATCGGTCGGTTGGCCCGCTTTCACCATGATCAATATTTTTCGTGGAGTCTCCAACGATTGAACAAACTCTTCTATGGAGTATGTACCGGTCAGATTTCTTCCGCTTGCCTCCTGTAACAGTTCCTTTGTTTTTTCCGGGGACCGATTGTAAACGGAGACGGAAAATCCCCGGCTTTCTATATTCATGGCCAGATTTTTGCCCATGACCGCTAAACCAATTACACCAATTTGTTGTTTTGCCACCTGCTGATCCACCTTTTCACATTGCATTTATGTGTTGTTATGTCCTACAGGCTTTTGGTTCATGCAGATTGATGAGAAGGCCTGGAAACAAAACAGAGCACCCCCCCCTTTTGAGGCTGCTCTGCTTACATCGCCATCTTGCTGGTTGGCTTCCAATTTGCTTGTTCTCCGGTTCAACTTCTTACTTTTTCAATATCCCTAAATACTCAATCCAAGGACCGACGTCTGTGCTGTATCTTTTGCTCATGACACGTACGATTTGGGCGGTATGGACCAGATCATGGACAACCCATGTTGATAGTAATTCTCTTGCTTTGACTGTACCGAAAACAGGATGTGTCCCTGTTAATTCCAGATGGATGTGCGGATCCACGAGCGCCTGCAGTTTCAATATGTTTTCCGTGCGAATCGTTTTGAATTCCTGCAGTTTTTGCTCAATCGTCCTTTCGTCCTTTGCTTGCGAGTCTGGTAAACGATCAAAAGGTGGAAATGGTCTCGCCTCCCCCTCCTGAAGAATTATTTCTAGGCGCGGAATCCAATTCTGTTTCTCTGCCTCTATCAGGTGTTCAACCACCTGTGAGACATTCCAGGTTCCTTCCCCCTCATTACAGTGCAACCAGCTTTCTGATAATCCAGCTAATAAATGCTCCAAGGATCGGGGCGTGCGCTCCAAAAGCTCAATCGCTTCACTCATCGTAAAATTCATAGCATTCTCCTTTTCACTCAAAAGAATTCATCAAAAATTTCAAGCTCGATCTACCTCTTTATTGACTTATCTGCTCGAACCAGACGTTTTCCTTACCAATACAAATGCTGCTATCATGGAAGCAAACCATTTCAAGAAAAACACCTTAATCGCATCAAGATCAATAAAAGCAAGTGACAACCCATCCCTGACAAACCACTCAATCCTTTGTAGAACAGTGACACCTACAGCCCATTGTGGGCGCCCGACCTCTAGCATCGCAAGGATACTGCAAAGTAGATAAAAGGAAACAAATGCAATGACCATTTTCGCTTGATAAGGATATCCTCTCTTCTGGAATAGAATATGGAATCCTATTACACTAAGGCTACCAATCGCCAACGTAGCACTTTTGATTAAAAATCCGTCAGTAACACGGCTTCCCTCGATCAGGTAAAAGAAAAACAGAATGAGGACGTTTACCGTGATCAAATAAACGAGCTTATCGATCATCGACTCTCCTATCCCCTTACAGAAATTCCACCATGTCATCGGTTACAAATCTATCTCCATGTCGGCAACGTATACGGCATGACCGGTAATTTCAACGATATCCCCATTCGTTACCGTGACGCGAACTCTTCCGTCCCTACCGATTTCCTGCCCCTGTTCAATGACCAATTGCAATGTGTCTTGATCCCCCATACGATTGAGATACCGAGCATAATAAGCCCCCATCACACCGGAAGCAGTACCTGTCACGGGATCCTCCACAGTACCCGAAAAGGGCGAAGAAAAGTGACGCGCGTGCATATGGGCATTTGCATCGTACGTTTCCAAGCAAAAAGGATGAACCGATGCGCGAGGCATGTCTTTTAAAACGGAAGGAAAACGCTCATTTTTGGGCTTCATTCTTGTAAAAGCAGCCAGCGTTTTAATAGGAACCAATAATGTCCATATCCCCGTGCTTCCATACAAAATCGGTAGTTTTGTTTCGATATCGGTTTCTTCAATCCCCATAGCGTGTGCCAATGCCTCGACGGAACCGGAAAACGCTTGAAATTGAGGAGCCGCTTGCCTCATCGTAATGCAAACCTCTTCATCAATGTCGATTCGAATCGGCAAGACGCCCGCTTTTGTTTCGATGGTTATTTCCTTTCGATCTCCTAACCATCCTTTTGTCTGTAATGCATACACCGCAGCCATCGTAGCATGACCGCATACATTCATTTCATGCCCCGGCGTAAAAAAGCGAATTTTTAGATCTGCCTGAGCAGACGGACAGACAAAGGCCGTTTCGTTAAACCCAACCTTTTCTGCGACTTTTCGCATTTGCTCTTCCGTAAGCGTTTCGCCATCCAGTACGACTCCCGCCGGATTCCCCCTATCGGGAAGTTTGCTGAACGCATCAATATGATAAACCTTAATATGATCCACCAAACCCACCCCCAAATTCTCCCCTTCCATCATACCAATTTTAGGAAGCAATTGTATCGATTTATCGCTTTTTCCAACACATCTAGCTGCACGAAAAAAAGACGCTTCTGGAAGTACATCCAGAAACGCCTGTTCTTTTGGGGTATTAATAAGTACCCATGTATTGGTCGCGCTCCCACTCATGTACACGAGTGCGGAACATATCCCATTCGATCTCTTTTGCTTCCACGAAGTGAACCAGTGCATGCTCACCCAGTGCTTCGCAGATGACTGGATCTGCTTTCAGGCACTCGATCGCTTCTTTCAAAGTGGATGGCAAGCTTTCGATGCCGTTCGCTTCGCGCTCAGCTTCGTTCATCACATAGATGTTGCGATCAACGGCAGGTGCGAGTTCCAGTTTGTTTTTGATACCGTCCAGACCAGCTTTCAGCATGACAGCCAAAGCGAGGTATGGGTTTGCTGCTGGGTCTGGGTTGCGCACTTCGATACGAGTTCCCATTCCACGGGAAGCTGGGATACGTACGAGTGGCGAACGGTTTTTCGCGGACCATGCTACATAGCAAGGTGCTTCATAACCAGGAACCAGACGTTTGTAAGAGTTCACCAGTGGGTTGGTGATCGCCGCGAATCCGCGAGCGTGTGTCAGAATACCAGCCAGGTAGTGTTTCGCTGTTTGGCTCAAGCCCAATACATCGGATTCATCGTAGAACGCATTTTCATCCCCTTTGAACAAGGATTGGTGCGCGTGCATACCGGAACCGTTTACACCGAACAATGGTTTTGGCATGAACGTAGCGTGCAGACCGTGTTGACGAGCGATGGTTTTTACAACCAGCTTGAAGGTCAGGATTTGGTCAGCTGCTTCCAATGCGTTTGCATATTTGAAGTCGATTTCATGTTGGCCTGGAGCCACTTCATGGTGGGAAGCTTCGATTTCAAAGCCCATTTTTTCCAGAGTCAACACGATATCGCGACGGCAGTTTTCACCCATGTCCAATGGAGCGAAGTCGAAGTATCCGCCTTGGTCGTTCAGATCAAGAGTCGGTTCACCCTTCTCATCGAGTTTGAACAGGAAGAATTCTGGTTCTGGTCCTACATTGAACGCAGTGAAGCCCATTTCTTCCGCTTCTTTCAATGTACGCTTCAGGATTTGGCGTGGATCACCTTCGAATGGCGAACCATCTGGCATGTAAATATCACAGATCAAACGAGCTACTTTGCCTTCTTCCGTGCCCCATGGGAAAACTACCCATGTGTCAAGGTCTGGATACAGGTACATGTCGGATTCTTCAATACGAACGAAACCTTCGATCGAGGAACCATCAAACATCATTTTATTGTCCAGTGCTTTTGGCAATTGGGACAAAGGGATTTCCACGTTTTTGATTACACCCAACAAGTCGGTGAACTGCAAACGAATGTACTTCACGTTTTCTTCTTGGGCCAAACGCAAAATGTCATCTTTTGTGAACTTGCTCATGGTTTCTCTCCTCCAGCGGCAATAGTGTATTTAATCAGTGAAAGAAGCGTGAAAGCTCTCCACGAATTAACGATGGTTCTCCCAACCGGCTTGCGGCGGGGTTAAAGAGTTGCTGCTTCAACATTTCATGCAATTCTTTGTCGGAAAGCTCTTTCCGCTTCTGCTCGGACTTTTCTGTGATTTCAGTAATCACCGGTTCTGGTTCGTTGAGCAGCAGAACTTGTTTGATGCCTGCAATATTCAAACCTTTTTCAATCAAGGATTTGATCTCGAGCAGTCGATCTACGTCATTAAACGAAAAGAGTCGTTGTTTTCCTTCTGTACGAGCTGGATGAATCAGCTCATTTTGCTCATAGTAGCGAATTTGCCTTGCTGTTAAATCTGTCAGCTTCATTACGATGCCGATTGGAAACAGGGCCATGTTACGGCGAATGTCGTCACTCATGATTGCCCTCCCTTAAACAAAATGGTTTATGTATCCATTGTAGGTGTGCTGCTTCTATTCTGTCAAGGGATGTAAGTATATCTGACATCTTTATAGTGTTAGAATACCTGACATATTCCGACTTGTCAAGCGCCCCCCATAAAAAAAGTGATAAATGCGCAAATTCGCACATCTATCACCTTTCGTCCTATGAAATGGTTAGCAATCCTTTAGCCATCAGCCCGTCAAGCGCTGTCAAAATCCCCACTTTTACGTGGGAATACGTCAACCCGCCTTGCACAAATCCGAGATAGGGCGGACGAATTGGACCATCTGCGGAAAACTCGATACTCGCCCCTTGGATAAAGGTGCCCGCAGCCATGATGACCTGATCGGCATACCCCGGCATTTCGCTTGGATAAGGCGTCACATGCGAATCGACAGGGGCCGCTTTCTGAATTCCTTGGCAAAACGCAATCAGGCGTTCCGCCGACCCAAATTCAATCGATTGGATCAAATCCGTGCGCGGTTCATGCCAGAGCGGGTTTGTTCGAAAACCCAGCTTCTCCAATATGGCCGAAGAAAAGACGGCTCCTTTCAAGGCTTCCCCGACAACATGGGGTGCCAAGAAAAAGCCTTGGAACATCTCTAGCAAGGAATAAAGCGAAGCGCCGCCTTCCGCACCGATCCCTGGCGCCGCCATCCGGTAAGAAGCGAGTCGCACCAGCTCTTCTTTCCCGACGATGTATCCGCCTGTCTTGACGATCCCGCCGCCTGGGTTTTTGATTAAGCTCCCCGCCATGATATCCACGCCGACTTGAAGCGGCTCTTTTTCTTCCGTAAATTCGCCATAGCAATTATCGGTAAATACGATCAAGTTCGGATTGATCTCTTTAACAAAATCAACCATTTCCTTGATTTTCGCGATGGAAAAAGAAGGACGGTCCGCATAACCACGCGAACGCTGAATGCCAATCACCTTGGTTGCCGGGCTAATGGCTTTGGCGACCTCCTTAAAATCAACCTCCCCCGCCTCAGTCAAGGGAACCACGGAATAGCCGATCCCGTAATCCTTCAAGGAGCCTTGCCCTTCCCCGCGAACCCCTACGACCTCTTCCAGCGTATCATACGGCTTCCCGGTAATGTATAGCAGCTCGTCACCTGGACGCAGAATTCCAAACAAACTGATGGCAATCGCGTGAGTCCCCGAAATGATCTGGGGACGCACAAGTGCCGCTTCGCCCCCGAATACATCCGCATAGATCGACTCCAGCGTACTGCGGCCGGTATCATCATAGCCATAGCCCGTAGAAGGAGCAAAATGAAAGTCACTGACTTCATGCTTTTGAAACGAACGCAATACCTTAAGCTGATTATAATCCACCAACCTGTCGATTTCCCGATGGCGTGAAGCGATTTGTTCTTCTACCTTTTCGACGATCGGCCGTAATTCAGCACCGTGTTGAAACAACTCATACATACGACTCTTACCAACTCTCTTCTGTTGTCTTTGCTCCCTCTGCGATAAACGGCAAGATCCGTCCGTACACCGGATGCTCCCGATTCAAACGCACTTTCACCAAATAAGCCGCTTCGTTTTCCGCATACTCCTGCTCCATCTCCAGACCTTCCCGATGCAGCAAGGAAAGGATATCGCCCCGACTGACCGGAACCTTCAAGAGCATCGCTTTGAATGCGGCATAAGCATGCTCTTCGATGCGTCTTAACAGGAGCTGTAAATCGTCAGCCTGCAGAGCAGAGATCAAAAGCGACTCTTCCGTTTTCGGCAAATAAGTCCCTGGTCGAATCAAATCCGCCTTATTAAAGACCGTCATCCGCGGCAGTGCATCTGCTTTCAGGTTCCGCAGCTCCCGCTCCACAACCTCCATGTGAATCTCCAGATCGGGGTGATGGGCATCTACGACATGCAAAATCAAATCAGCTTCCTGCACACCCTCCAACGTCGAACGGAAGGCCGCGACCAACGAAGTCGGCAGGTCCTGGATGAACCCAACGGTATCGGTCAACAGCACTTCCATGCCGCTTGGCAGGGTAAGCTGACGGGTTGTCGGATCGAGTGTCGCAAACAGCTTGTCCTCTTCCAGCGCCTCTGCATTGGTCAATCGATTCAGCAAGGTGGACTTGCCCGCATTCGTATAGCCAACCAGCGCTACTTGAAATACATTGTTCTTTTTCCGGCGCTCCCGGTGCAGCTCACGGGTGCGTACGATGTCTTGCAGCTGCGCCTTCAGCTCGCCGATCCTGCGGCGGATATGACGGCGGTCACTTTCCAGCTTCGTCTCACCCGGACCGCGCGTCCCGATACCGCCCCCGAGCCGGGAGAGCTGTTTGCCCTGCCCGGCCAAGCGTGGTAACAAATAATTGTATTGCGCCAGCTCCACTTGAATTTTCCCTTCCCGCGACTGGGCGCGTCCGGCAAAAATATCAAGGATCAATTGCGTACGGTCAATCACCTTGCAATCAAAAGCGGTATCTAAATTGCGCACCTGGCTTGGCGACAGCTCATCATTGAAAATAATGAGATCGACATCCAGGATTTCCGCACGATGGGCGATCTCCTGGATCTTGCCGCTTCCCAAATACCAGGCTACATCAATGCGTTCCCGATTTTGGGTAATGGTTTCTAGCACCTCGACTCCAGCCGTACGTGCCAATTCATGAAGCTCCTGTAGCGAGAGGCGTGCCCGTTCCTCGTCGCGGCCGTCCAAATAGCTCGCGACCAATATCGCTGTTTCACGCTCTTTCTCTTGCTCCTTACTCATCGCGTCACATCCCTTCCACCCTATCTTATCAGACCAGACTACAGAACAAAATCCTCTGATGTCAACGTTAGTAATTCTTCCCGCTTCGGTTCCCCAATACTCAGGATGCGAACGGCTTGTTTGCGAATCGCCTGCTCGATCTTGTTGCGGATGTAGCGCGCATTGCTGAAGTTTTCCTGAAACGGATCATTTCTTAATTTCCCCAGATGATGCCGCAGCCTCGCTTTTGCCGAAAGAGAAATTTCGTATTCCTTATCGGCAGCCAGCAAATCGGCAATCAATAAAAGCTCCTCAATCGAATAATCGGTGAAATGGATTTGTATCGGAAAACGCGAGGGGAGACCCGGATTGAGCGAAAGAAAATCGTCCATCTCATGCGTATAGCCAGCCAGGATGCAAATGAAATCGTTTTTGGAATCCTCCATGGCCTTTGTCAAACAGTCGATGGCTTCCTTGCCGAAATCTTTTTCGCCGCCACGCGCCAACGAGTACGCCTCATCGATAAACAAGACGCCGCCCATCGCTTTTTTGATCAATTCCCGGGTTTTTTGCGCCGTATGCCCGATAAATTCACCGACCAGATCAGCCCGCTCCACTTCGATCAGATGCCCTTTTTGCAGAATCCCCATTTCTTTGAAAATCTTGCCGACGATCCGTGCCACCGTCGTTTTTCCGGTTCCCGGATTCCCCTTGAACACCATGTGCAGCACCTGCTTGCCGCATTTCAACCCTTGCTTTTCCCGCTCCTGATTGACACGCAATAGCGCGTATATCTCGTACATCACTTTCTTCGCTTCTTCCAATCCGATCATTTTCTCCAGCTCATCGAAAACGAGGGCAAGCTGCGCGCCTGCCGTCGTTTTCACGGTTTCTGCCAGCGTCTTTGGTTCTTTCACTTTCGTCGGATGATTCAGTACAACCTGGATCCGATGAGGCACGCTTTGCTGCCTATCGTCTGCCGATTCGGTCGCATGAATGGATGGCTGTTTCACTTGCGATCACCTGCCTTATGATCGTACCTGAAGTAAGTATACGTGAACGTGCCTCTAAAAATGAAAAAAGCCCGGATAGATGATTAATCCCGGCTTCGTCTACTGCTTGTATTATTGTTGGTTGTTTTCCGCCGACATCAGGGATACCGGACGCTGCGGTGTGAACGTAGAGATAGCGTGCTTGTAAACGAGCTGTTGTTTTCCTTCACTGTCAATCACGATGGTAAAATTGTCGAACGCCTTGATATACCCTCTTAATTGAAAACCATTCACCAAATAAATGGTGACTGCGATATTTTCTTTGCGTAAGTGGTTCAAGAACGTATCTTGGATGTTGATCGTCTGTTTCATGTTCAATACCCCCTAAACGGAACTTGTAAGTTATATATTCGGCATTTGGTGAAACTTTCCTTCCAAACGCTCTGTGATTGTTTGCAAGACTTCATCATGACCTGCCGGATCGGTCATATCGAACCATTCGATCTCGGTCATGCGGCGAAACCAAGAGAGCTGTCGCTTGGCAAAATGCCGTGTCCGCTGCTTGATCTCATTGACCGCTCTCTCCAATGTGATCTCCCCATAGAGATACGGGATCAATTCTTTATACCCTAATCCCTGCATCGAGACAAGCGAAGGATCATATCCTTGATCGAGCAGCTGTCTTACTTCTTCCACCAGCCCTGACTCGATCATCAGCTCGACCCGCTGATTGATGCGCTCATACAATTTGTCGCGATCCATGGTTAATCCGATCATATACAGATCATACGGCGAATATTTCGCTCGATGCTGGAACTCCGCCATTTTGTAACCGGTCACCTCGTAGATCTCAATGGCCCGTATGACACGCTTCACATCATTGGGATGAAGGCGTTTGGCCGTAATCGGATCGATCGCTTCCAACTGACGATGCAAGGCCTCATTTCCTTCCGAATCGGCGATGCGTTGTAACCGTTCGCGCAGTTCTGGATCTTGTGGGGTTTCAGCAAACTGGAACTGATGTGTGACTGATTCTATGTATAGACCCGTCCCCCCCACGATGAAAGGCAATCGCTGCCGTTGATTAATCTCGCTGATTAACCGCACAGCCATTGCTTGAAAGGAGGCGACCGAGTAATCCTGATCCGGATCAATGATATCAATCAAGTGATGGGGAATCAGGCTT
The DNA here is from genome assembly GCF_004521915.1 of Brevibacillus migulae. Classification (GTDB taxonomy): domain Bacteria; phylum Bacillota; class Bacilli; order Brevibacillales; family Brevibacillaceae; genus Brevibacillus_F; species Brevibacillus_F migulae. The sequence continues at coordinate 14,886 of NZ_SDKD01000029.1, forward strand.
CTTTCCTCTGGTGTCGCTTTCGCAGTGCCAATATCCATTTTTCGATAGACCTGCATGGAGTCTCCCGAGATGATTTCTCCATGGAATCGGGCAGCCAATTGCAGACTTAGTGCGGTTTTGCCCACCGCAGTCGGCCCAACGATGACAACAAGCTTCTCTTTCTTATCGATTTCACTCCCCTCCAATCTTATCTCTATAGCTGTACACGACTTGATGCTGATTTGTGCGATAAGGCATGAATCCCAATCGCTGGAATGCCTGCGATCCCTTGCCTTCCTTGAGGACAACGCGTCTTTTGGCGACACGCAGCGCTTCTGTAACCGCTTCTTGTGTAAGTGGCTCATAATTGGCGTATTTGCGTATGCCTTGAATTCCTGTGGATGCTTGCTCCGTGTTGGCAAACATTGGGTCAAAGTACACCACATCAAAGGAATGATCAGGCAACGAGCGAAGAACATCCAGGTGATGACCGGCTGCCACTTCCACCCGCTCCATCGCCTGTTTAAGCGACGGTGAGTTGGTTTGCCACGTTTTGAGACCATCCGCAACCAGCATGGCAACCACGGGTTGTGATTCAATCCCAAGCACACGTCCAGACTCGCCAACCCCGTAGGCAAATACGATTGCATCAGCACCAAGCCCAAGCGTCGCATCGAGAACGCGATCACCTGGTGCAATTTGGCAAACAGAAAGCATAGTATCAGTATCGCCGCGTTCCAGGCGCTTTATACGAAAGGCGGCATTGTTCGGGTGAAAAAAGAAGGCATCCTCTTCCCGAAGATCCAGCCGCACCCCTTTCGCTGAGACTACAAAAATTTCATCTACAGCATACTTACTGCGCAGCTGGTCTAGCGATTCATCGCGTCGCTTGACTAACGGCAGCGCATATTGCGAGGCAAACCGCTGCGCATGGGCAATGGTTGCCGCATTCGGCTCTAAGCCAGTGGTGACAATCATGTTTACATCACTCGCTTAAACATTTTCTCCAATTCATAGGAAGTGAAGTGGATGATAATCGGTCTGCCATGCGGACATGTAAAGGGACTGGTCGTCTCCCGCAAACGATTAAGCAGACTCTCCATTTCCGCATGGGTCAGGAAACGGTTTGCCTTGATCGATGCCTTGCAGGACATCATGATCGCAGCTTTTTCCCGCATTTGCCGGATATCCACCTTGCTCGATTCACCCATTTCCAACACAAATTGGACCAGCTCCTCGATCACTTCCAGCTCGCTGCCCTCCGGAAACCAATGCGGGTGGGCACGTACAAGAAAAGTGCGGTTGCCAAACCATTCGATCTCCAACCCAAATGATTGTAACAAATCCAGTCTTTTTTTCAATCGCTCCGCTTCCGCCACCGTGCATTCCATCGTGTGCGGGAAAAGCAGGATTTGACTGGCTATGCCCTCTTCCTTTAATTTTTCCATGAAATATTCATAGAAAATGCGTTCTTGAGCAGCATGCTGATCAATCAGATACATGCCTGTCTCATTTTGTGCCACAATATAGGTCCCGTGCACTTGCCCCACCGGATAAAAGAGCGGAACAGCCGAGGCGGATGCGGGTGCCATCGTCTCGCCTTCTGCTGTGGAATGTATCTCCTCGGGCTCAGGAAGCGGGAACTGTCCTGTGTCATCCCGGACTTCCATCAGAGGCATTTCTTCCGCATAGTACAAGGGTTCTTCCCTCACTGCCGTTTCTTCCTTTTCCGGCAATGGCAAAGCACTGTCCACAACGGGGGCCTCCGGAACGGGCAAGGGCATGACCATCGAGCTCGGCTGCGGTGCGAACACAGGTGGCAGCGGTGTCAGCCACTCACGGACCCTGGCTCCGGCAGCATTCTCAATACTCGGAGTGCGCAGGCTCAAATCGAGGGAAGTTTGCACGGGCTGAAGTCCGGTGCGGTCCCGAGGGCGCTCCGCTTGCAGCGGTTTTACAATAGACAGACCTTGACGCAGTGTAGATTGGACCGATTGTTCGACAGCTGCGCAAAGTTCGTCTTCCTTACTGAAACGCACCTCCAGCTTGGCTGGATGGACATTGACATCGACCAGCACCGGATCCATGTTGATCTGCATCACAACGATCGGGTACCTCCCGCCAGGCAGCAGCGTATGATACCCCCGCATGATCGCATTGTTCAAACCATAGTGCCGGATATAGCGTCCGTTGACCAGCGTGGAAAGATACGAACGGTTTGCCCTTGTGACTTCCGTCTTGGAGATAAATCCATTCCAGGTAAAGTCCAACGTTTCCCCGCTGATCGGCAGCAGTAGTTTCGCAACCTGGACGCCATAAATGGCTGCGATGACATGCAGCAGCTTTCCATCCCCGGATGTTTGCAGTAAAACTTTTCCATTGTGAGATAGCGTAAATCCGATGTGCGGATAAGTCAAGGCCAGCCGGTTCACATAATCGGAAATATGCCCGATCTCCGTGGCGATGGATTTCATGTACTTCAATCGTGCCGGCGTATTGTAAAAGAGATCGCGCACCAAAATTTCCGTGCCTTTCACCCGTGCTGCATCCGTGATGCTCTTCACTTGTCCGCCTTCTACTACCAACCGGGTGCCGACCTCGCCGCTGGACTCTGTGCTGAGCAATTCTACCTTGGCGACGGAGGCGATACTGGGGAGCGCCTCTCCGCGAAACCCTAGCGAGCGAATCGTGAACAAATCCCGAGTCGTCCGAATTTTACTGGTTGCATGACGTTCAAAGGCGCGGGCGCAATCATCCCGATCCATGCCATCTCCGTCATCTACAATCCGGATCAGCTGCAGTCCGCCTTCCTCGATCTCGATGTCAATGTGTTTCGCCTGTGCGTCAATCGCATTTTCGACCAATTCCTTGACCACCGATGCCGGCCGCTCCACCACTTCCCCCGCAGCGATCATATTGGTCAACTGCTCGTCCAACAGCTGTATTTTCCCCATATGCTCCCCCCTCCTGCCGAAGGAGTCTCTACACCTTCAGACGTTTTTTCCACTCATTTAGTTTCAGCAATGCATCAAGCGGTGTCATCTGCAGCAAATCGACATCAGAAAGCTCGCGCAAAACCGCTGCATTCGCTTCGTCCATTTTTGTTTCTGCTTGTACTTGAACGGCAGGCTCAGCTTGTACTTGTACCGTGGATTCCGCTACCACCGTTTTCACAGGCGGTGCAGATTCCCAGAGCGTTTCCAAGGTCATTTGCTCATTTGTCCTGTGAGCTTGTCCGGTTTCAAAGCCAGCTAAGATTTCACGCGCCCGCTGAATGACCTGTTCAGGCATTTCCGCCAGCTCAGCGACGTGGATCCCATAGCTTTTATCAGCCCGTCCGTGTTCAATTTTATGCAAAAAGAGGAGCTTTCCATCTCGCTCTTCGCAACGAGCATGCACATTGCACACACGGGACATCGACTCTTCCAAACTGGTTAATTCGTGATAGTGCGTGGAAAAGAGCGTCTTTGCCCCGATCTTCTCGTGAATATATTCAATGACGGATTGCGCCAAAGCCATACCGTCATACGTAGAGGTTCCCCGGCCGATTTCATCGAGCAAAATCAGACTGTTCGCTGTCGCTTTTACCAAAGCATGTCTAGTCTCGAGCATCTCCACCATAAAGGTAGAATGTCCTCCCGCCAAATCATCTGCTGCCCCGATCCGCGTGAAAATTTGATCCACCAGAGGGAGGCGAGCTTCCACTGCCGGTACAAAACAGCCGATCTGCGCCATGATGATGATCAGGGCGACTTGCCGCATGTACGTGCTTTTCCCCGCCATATTCGGCCCGGTAATCAGCAGGATCTGCCTGTCTTGCTCATTCATCTCGACATCATTGGCTACATATTTTTCTTTATCCAGCATGGCTTCTACGACAGGATGACGGCCTTCCCTGATCACACAGTCACCCGTAGTGCTGATCTGGGGTCTCGTGTAGCCACGCTCTTCACTAACCGTGGCAAAGGATTGAAGGGCATCGATTGCCGCTACCCCTTCTGCCAATGCCTGAATGCGCGGAATATGCTTGGCGACCTCGCTGCGAATCTCTGTGAACAATTGATATTCGAGCTCTACCATTTTCTCTTCCGCTTCGAGTATTAAGGCTTCTTTTTCTTTCAGCTCGGGCGTAATGAAGCGCTCCGCATTGGCCAACGTCTGTTTGCGCTCGTATCTGCCTTCGGGGATATTCGCCAGATTGCTGCGTGAGACTTCAATATAGTAGCCGAATACCTTATTAAAGCCGACCTTCAGCGAACGGATCCCCGTAGTTTCCCGCTCCATCTGCTCCAATTGGGCGATCCAGCTTTTCCCTTCCCGGCTGGCGGTATGCAATTTATCCAGATAGGCATCGTAGCCGGTGCGAATGAGTCCCCCTTCTTTGACCGAAAGCGGCGGATCATCCACGATTGCGTTGGCAATGTAGGCGGCGATATCTTCACAATCGTCCATTCCTTGCGCGATACGGCTCAATACCTCCGCTTGCGATTGCAATAACAACTGCTTCAGGGCCGGGATGGCTTCCAGCGAATGTCTCAGCTGCAGCAAATCACGCGCATTGGCGTTGCCATAGGCGATTCTTCCAGCCAAACGCTCCAGGTCGTATACCCGGTCCAGGCACTCACGCAGGTCGGAGCGCAATAGAAAATCGCCTTTCAGCTGCTCTACGGCATCCAAGCGCTGCTGAATTTCTCCCGCATGCAACAGCGGCCGCTCAATCCACCGGCGCAGCAAGCGACCGCCCATGGCTGTTTCCGTACGGTCCAAGAGCCAGAGAAGGGATCCTTTTTTTGTTTTATCGCGAATCGTTTCCGTCAGCTCCAGGTTACGGCGGGAAAAATGATCCATTTGCAGATACTGCTTGGACTCATAACGACGAATAAGACGCAGATGGGCTAGGCTTCGTTTTTGCGTCGTACCCATATAGTAGAGCAGCGCATTTACAGCCGCTCTCATGGCAGGCTCTAGCTCGACCGCCTGCTGTCCATACTGCTGCTGTGCCGCATCCTCCGCGACTTCCTCGGAACGAAGATGCGTAAACGGCAGGTCTGTCACATAACGGGAAACAAGACCGCCAAATAGGACCAGCTCCTTCGGCCGGTAATGCAAGGCTTCGTCCAGTGCTGCATTGCCAGAAGCAACAAAAGAGGTGACATACATTTCACCCGTGCTCATGTCACAGGCAGCCACCCCCTCCTTGCCATCCACTTCAGCGATTGCGACCATATAGTTATTCTCTTTATCAGACAACCATTTGCCTTCCATCATGGTGCCTGGCGTAATCACCCGGGTCACTTCTCTGCGAACGACCCCTTTTGCCTCTTTGGGATCCTCTACTTGTTCACAGATGGCCACTTTATAGCCGCGCTGCAGGAGTTGAGAGATGTATGTATCAGCGGAGTGGTGAGGCACTCCGCACATTGGAATTCTTTCTTCAGCTCCACCCTCACGACCTGTCAGGGTGATTTCCAATTCTCGCGAAGCCTTGATCGCATCTTCAAAAAACAGTTCGTAAAAGTCACCTAAGCGAAAAAATAAGAAAGTATCCGGATAATCACGCTTAATCGCCAGATACTGTTGCATCATCGGGGTATATTGTGCCATGTTTAACTCTCCCACTTCCAAATCTATCTGTGCTATTATACCATGGTTTCGATCAGAAGTAGAGGACACTCCCCCGTTAAGGTGCCAATTTCCAAGCGATCCGCAAATCCTCGTCAGCACGCCATTCCTGGCCTGATAGCAGCAGTTGGAAAAACGGTTCCAGATCTTGCTGATAGGTCTGATAGATCGGAAGCTTCTTGAGCTCTGACCACATGCGCTGGACGGCGGGCGCAATCTCTTCTTTATCCCCTTGATAGTAAGCTCTTTGCATCCGCACATCTAACGAAAAATCGTAGCGTAGCGAGCGGTAATGCTCTACGATCACCTTGGCTAAAGCAAACACGCCTTTGGTAATACGAGGAGAAATGAGCCAGCTCGGCAGCGTACGATACTCGAAGCCGCCATGCGGTTTTTCCCGGAAGTCACCAAAAAAACCATAGCGCGGCCTTCTCATTCGACATCCTTGGTCCTCGATCAACGCAAGCGGTAGCATGAGATAGGCATCCAGCTTGCGCAGCAAGGAAAAGGTTAGACGAACTCCGCTAAAATGGAGATGCCCACCGATCGGATACCCGGCAAAAGGCATTCCTCCAGCTAACCATTGGAGGGAAGAATCGGTGATTTTCTTTTTCGCCAGTCTCATCGTCTGATAGAGATTGCGAAATAATTCTCCTGGTTCCTCTGCCGGTGTCGGTCGAAGCTCTGCTATTGGGTACTGGGGCACCGATATTTCCTCCCGGTAGCGTGCCGCATCATACCCTACCATGCCCTTTTTGGTAAGAAAGCGTGAGGCCATGACCATTTTTCCCGCTTGATTGCGCAGGACAAATTCGGGATCAGCGCCTAGCAGGATCACGGGAGGACTTTCCCGCTCGAGAAGCTCCTGATCAGCAAATTCCTCCATCGCTTCGACTATGAGCCGATTCCTCGGAACGACAGGGCTGACGTGCATCACTTTCAACCGTTTTGGCGAGTAAGCTCCAATCGTAACCAACCCGTATTCAAGCCCCAGCGCATAAATGCTCCGTACGGCCAAATACTTGGCTATCTTAATCTCCTGCTCCGTTTCGTTTCCGGTTAATGCTTCAAATTCCTCTTGCTCGCGTGGAATCAGGTTATCGTGCAGCCATACAGGCTCTTGGTCCATTTTTAACATTTGCAGTACCTTGTGTTGAAAAACCAGCAGCATGAATCTTCGTTGTGGAGTGACCTCATCCACATGCTCCATTCGGCGGACAGGAATCCCATGGAGGCGCAAAAGCATGAGCGCTTTCTCCTGATCAAGGCAAAGCTTCACCTGTTCAGGACGATTTTTCAAGGGTCCCTCCAGTTGCGCTGAAGCCAGGTAGCCAGCCATCGCCTTCCCCCCTATCCGACGCGTTTGTAACAGCGTATGCGATCGCCCACTTTCGGGTGAAAAGGAACCCGCTTGTGCGTGTTGCAAAAAAAAGAAAAAGAGGAGAACAATCCCCCTCTTTTTAATCAAGGTCATCGAGCAAACCGGCCGAGTCGAAATCATCGAATTCGTCGCTGCTGTCTTCGTAATCCTCATCATAATGGTATTCTTTTCCATCGCAATTATCGCAGACGACCACGCAAACCTTTGTTTCCCCTACGATTTCTACGGCGAACTCACTCTCTACCTTGAATACAACGAGGCCGTTATCGAGTTCTGCTTTGACGCATTTTGGCTGTTCGACGCAATGGGCTGTAATTTCCAGATCACCACGAACGTTGCGATCATAGAATGACAGTGGCACTGTTACACTAAATCGTACTTTCTCCCGCTTTACATCCGTCTGCGAGTTATTGGCATTGGCATATGAGTACCACAGGTTGGCATCATACGTACCAGATACTTCAACCGCGTCCCCAACTTTCTCAGCCTGGAATTGTGTATTTATGATCCAGATTCCGAGGATTGTCTGAGGAGTGTGCTCTGGTGTAATGGTATGTGTGATTTGTGAGAATTTATGTCCTTTGCCACATACAGCTTTCGCGATGAGTTCCCGGCACTGAAGGTCTTTTTCTATACCCGACATTTCGTTACCTCCTCCATACAACGTTTCAGTACATTTGTATGCAGGGCATTCGACTAGGGTGCAAGAAAACCTGTTAACTATCTGGGTGAAAAAGTCGGGTCAACCGGGAAACACCACGCCCCTACGGACTCTTATTAGATGCCGCAGCAATCATCGTTCGACTTGGCCTTTCCGCCGCCAGTTTCGCCGGTCAACGGATTTCCGCCTGTATCGAGAATGATTTTTTCCGAAACCGTGTTGGTGATGACATGTGTCACCATTTGCAGCAGATCATTGACATCCACCTGGGATTGCTTGAATTCCGCTACGATTGGAATATTGTCAAGCTGGTCTTGAAGCTCATTGAACTCAGCTTCTACTTTTTTCGCCAGCTCCGTATTATTCATGGATTCAAACATGACCATTTGTTTTTGCTTTTGCTTCAGTTCGCTGATGAGATCCTGCACTTTATCGTTGTGCTTGATTTGCTGCTCCGCACGTTTGAAGAAATCCACTTCTTTTGTTCTGGCGATCATATTCGCCAATTCACGTGCTTTTTCCAAAATATCTTTATCGGTATACTTTACTGTTTCTGCCATTCTCCTACACCTCAACCTTGGATACGATTTCTCCGTGGAGTGTCCACGTTTTTGCATCTGTAATTTTCACATGAACGTAGCTTCCAATCAAGCTTTCATCGCCCACAAAATGGACGAGCTTGTTTCCGCGCGTACGTCCAGCTAATACCTGATCATTGTTTTTGCTGACGCCGTCAACCAGCACTTCGACCGTCTGCCCTTGCATCGCTAGATTTTTCTCCAATCCGGATTTGGCCAACGCTTCATTCAGCCGATAAAGGCGCTGTTTTTTTACTTCTAATGGAATATTATCCTCCATCGCTGCAGCCGGAGTGCCTTCGCGTGGAGAATAAATGAAGGTATACGCGGAATCGTAGCCCACTTCCTCGACCAAAGACAGCGTATCTTCGAATTGCTCATCTGTCTCACCAGGGAATCCCACGATGATATCGGTGGTCAACACCACATGCGGGATTGCCGCCTTGATCTTGCGCACCAGCTCCAGATAATGCTCACGGGAGTATTTCCGCGCCATTTTTTTCAACACTTCGGTACTTCCTGACTGGACTGGTAGGTGAATATGCTCAACCAAGTTTCCGCCTTTCGCCAACACCTCGATCAGATGGTCATCAAAATCGCGAGGGTGGCTTGTCGTAAAGCGGATCCGGGGGATATCAATTTTGCGTATCGCATCCAGAAGGTCGCCAAAGCCATATTCCAGATCTTCAAAATCTTTTCCATACGCGTTGACGTTTTGTCCAAGCAGGGTTACTTCCTTAAATCCTTGGCGGGCCAGCTCACGGACCTCTGCGATCACGTCTTCCGGACGGCGGCTGCGTTCTTTTCCGCGCGTGTACGGTACAATGCAGTACGTACAGAATTTGTCACAGCCATACATGATGTTCACCCATGCCTTGGTGTTTCCTTCCCGCACCTTCGGCATGTTCTCAATGATGTCGCCTTCCTTGGACCATACCTCGACAACCATTTCCTTACTATATAAAGCATCGCGGAGCAATACCGGGAGTCGATGAATGTTGTGCGTACCAAAAATCAGATCGACATGCTGATAGCTTTTCAACACTTTGTTGACGACACTCTCTTCCTGGGACATGCAGCCACACAGTCCCAAGATCAGATTTGGATTGTTGCGCTTCACCCGTTTAAGGTGGCCCAATTCGCCAAACACCTTGTCTTCGGCGTTTTCCCGAATCGCACAGGTATTAAACAGGATGACATCCGCGTTTTCCTCGATTTCTGCAGGTGCATACCCCATGCGCTCCAAAATCCCTGCCATCGTTTCGCTGTCGTGCTCATTCATCTGACAGCCATAGGTCCTGATCGCATACGTCTTGCCTTTTCCGATGCCTTCCATCTCTTCCGGAATGGTAAAATCATAATGAACCTGGACCTCTTCTTTGCCGCGTTTTTTTGCGTCCTTCAAGCTAGGCGCTTGAAAATACTTGGCAAAATCTTCTGCGGTTTTCGGTGACTTCGCGGATTTTAAGTCCGTTGTCGCCTCTGTTTTTTGTGTCATTATCCGAATCACCTCTTGAGGATTATTTCCTATAGTAAGAACCAATTAATAATTATAGCACACAAGCTGCTAAACGCCATTGAAGAATAAGGCAAAATCTTAGACAAATCCTGTCGTTCCCAGTATAGCACTTGGCAGCCGCTGCCAAACACCATCCCCTTTCCGCCGTTTCCTACTTTTTCTCTACTGTCATCGATTGAGGATAAGACCGATGGCCTATTTTTTCATTTGGGCCTGTCCTCTTTGAAACCTTCCATCAATTCCCTCCGTCATACATGCGAGCAAACTTACAAGAACAAGAAACAAGGAGGTTCCTATGAGAAGATTACTAACGTTTTTTCTTGCAGCAATCATGGTGCTGACCGCGATTCCTCTCGCATCCGCTGCACCTCGCTTCTCTGATGTTCCCCAGTCTCACTGGGCTTACAAAGAGATTACCGAAATGGCAGAAAGAGGCATCATCAAGGGATACAATGATGGAAAATTCCATCCAAACGAGGAAGTAACCCGTGCAGAATTCGCGAAAATTATGATCGCAGCAGCCGATATCGATATTCGCGGAAGCAAAAGCCAAACTTTCACGGATGTTCCTCGCACCCACTGGGCATTCAACTATGTGGAGTATGCAAAGCCGTACCTGACCGGGTACAAATCCGGAAGCCGCTACTATTACAAACCGGATGAAGATGCCGTTCGCGAAGACATCGCCGTCGCACTGGTTCGCCTCTTGGGCTATGATCGTTCGAAAAAGGCAGATCTGTCCGTGATTTCGAAATTCCGCGATGACGACGACATCTCTCCTGCGCTTCGTTCTTATGTAGCGCTGGCCGTGCAAACCAACTTGATCAAAGGCGACAACAAAGGCTATTTCCGTCCACAAGACGAGATTACCCGTGCGGAAGCTGCTTCCCTCATCTACCGCGCACTGATTGAAAAAGGCGACGCGGATGACGAGACGAAAGTGGTTTTCCCTGATACCGGAAAGCCGCAAGAACCAGACAATGATTTGCCAGACAGCGTAACGGACGCTTTCAATGATTCGAAATTGGGCAACTGGCTGACCAACAATGCCAATGCGAAATGGGGCGTCATGGACAAAGCGGTTACAGCGATCTCCACTGACAGCAACGTTGACCACTATTACCTCCCGCTGAAATGGGAAGAAAGCAAAAAACCGAAAAAGTATCAAATCGAAGTGGATGTACTTCCAAAAGGCACAGACGGCCTGGCAGGCTTGTATTTTAACGGTTCGGGCGAAAAAGCACACGTGGTCTATCTGTCCAAAGACAGAATCAATGTGGGCTATGTAAATGATACAGAGACAGAAGAGATCAGCAACATTGCCTCCAGCAATTATGATCTGCGCTCATCTAACCGCCTCAAAGTGGTTGTGGATGGCAATCAATATCAAGTGTTTGTTAACAACACCTTTGTATTCGGCCAAAAATTGAGTTCCACACCTACTACGAAGCTGGGATTGTACCTGCAGCGTGAAGCGACAGAAGATCTTCCAAAAGATATGACGCTGCTCGACAACTTCTCGTTCAAGGCATTGGAAAAATAAGCGCCACTCGAAGTCCGTTTCTCTGGTAAGGGAAACGGGCTTTTTTATGCGTAAGCATGGAAAAGACAAACATTCGGGTGTATAATTTTGTAGCGATTCTTTGCCGTTTTGCGGAAGGAGATACTCACTTGTCAAGCGATTATGCCTTTGAACAATTTCAATGGATGGACTCAGGTACGCATACCGCCACCCCCATCGAACCACTTGCGCTCGATGAAGCCTTCGCTCGTGCCATGAGTGAGCCAGGTGCAATGCCGCTCATCCATTTATGGATTTACGATCAAGCGCTTTTTTTGGGAAGACGCGATGCGAAACTCCCTCATCTTGAAGCTGCGCTTCGCCAGATGGGAGCGGAAGGATATGGCGCTGTCCTCCGTTCTTCGGGAGGGGCCTGTGTGCCTCTAGATGCGGGAGTGCTCAACATGGCATTTCTGCTCCCTGATACTTCGATTTCCATCGACTCTTTTTTTCAGCTGGTCGCATCCATGCTGCAAGTCGGACTACGCACCTATGGCCACGTCACATTCGGCGAGGTAACCGGATCTTACTGTGTAGGGGATTACGATTTTGCCTGTGATGGCAAAAAAATTGGCGGAATGGCGCAAAGACGAACACGCCACGGATCCATTTTGCAGCTCTGTATCAATGTGGATGACCGACCTCGCGGAGATTTGATGGAACGTTTTTACCACATTGCCGGATTGGCGGAAATGAGTCATGGAAAGCCGATTCCCCAAATCAATGGAGCAACCATCGGCAGCCTAGCGGAAGCTACGGGTCTTTCCTTGAGCGCAGCTGAAGTAAAGGAAGCTTTGTTTACTTCGATTTCTTCCCAATGGAACATCATAAACACTCCCTTTGTTGCCCCTAGCACGTATGTAGCAGACGCAAGACAGCATCTTACCGAAAAGCTCGGCTTGTTTTCCTATCAAGCGAAAGAGCTGCAGCAAACGAGCTGGTCATTGCCCCGATAAAAGAAAGGAAAGCGGAACTCCTCATGAGCTCCGCTTTTTATTTGGGTTCGAAATGCTGTTTTTTCTCATTGTACCAAAACAATTTCGCCGAACTTTGTTCCATGATCGGCACCCCTGTAGGCTCCAGCGTGCGACGAAGCTGCAGATAGATCAGATTTTTTTCATCATCGAGCTGCAGATTCCCCTCAATCGTCTCGATCGTCTCATTTTCTGTCCGGCTATGCCCGATTCCACTCCACACCACTTTATATCCATTCGAAGTAGAACGAATCACATATAAGCTATCTTCGTCTTTCTTCCCACCGCTAGTCTCTGTCGTCAATACCACCATTTTTTCTTCTCGACCGATCACCTGGAACCCGATGACTGGTTGCTTCATTTCAAATACAGCTTCATAACGTCCATCTTTGTATGCATACAAAAGGAAGATCCCGTTACGGTGACCGGTGTTCGCAATAACCGCTAGTTCCGGCTCATTGCTTTTTCCAGTTTCGCTTTTGTCTAGCTGTATCTGCGAATAGCTGATTCCATTTTCCACCACCAGTTTCTGCATCTCAGGAGCTAACCGGCTGCGGACATCTTCGACTAGCCAATCTGGAATAGACGCAGTATGCGCGCGGTTTGCTTCACTGTCCACATGCGTCTCCATTGCGCTCATAAAATTGGCGTGGAGCAAATACAGCACCCAGCCGCTAAGACATATCATCGCCAGCAGAAGATACCGGTAACTTTTTCGCAAACGCATTCTCCCATCATCTCCTGATGGTAAGACGTGGAAGGTAAGTAAAAAGTTACAGGTCTTTTCCTTTAAACACCTAATGCAACAGAAATGCCATTCGTGCATACTAATTACAGGGACTTCTGTTCCACACCTCGATCACTTGCCCGTCATTCGCTGGGCATTTTTTCTTATTCGCCCGACTTTCACTTTTTCTTTCCGCTCCGAATAAGGTAAGATGGTAAAGAGCGGAATTATGATGTTGAGTTAGGCTGGTGATGCATAGGTGGATATACCGAACGATTTTTTGACAAGACCTGTTAAAGATTTGATCATCTCATCATCGAAGGTAGCCCATGTACAACTTGGCAATTCATTGGAGCACGCCTTGCTTGTGCTGATTAAATCAGGCTATTCAGCCATCCCGGTCCTTGACAGCAGTTATCGGATTCAAGGTTTGATCAGTACCACGATGATATTAGATCAAATTCTTGGACTAGAGCGAATTGAGTATGAACGTCTTGGCGAGCATACTGTTGATCAAGTGATGAATACCAAAATACCTCGTATGAAAGAATCCGAGCATTTCCTTAGAGCCCTGGAGCTCTCCATCAACCATCCCTTTGTCTGTATGGAGAATGAAGACGGGGTATTCGTTGGAATTCTCACCCGTAAAAATGTATTGGCGCTTAACTACCAATATTTTCGCCAGCACAATCCGAGTTAACCTGTAAGCAACGTTTACGCCAAAAACAGATCTGATCACCGTTCAGATCTGTTTTTTCCTGTTCCTTTTCATCTGAAACAAACTTTTCCCGTATTCCATTGGATGCAGGTACGCACGCCGGAACATATCGATTTCTCCTGCTTCAAAAAAAGAGTATCGCTGATCGCGTACGTTTACCTCGATCAGATACGGATTGCCTTTCTCATCAATCCCCATGTCCATTCCCAGATCGGCCAGTGATGGAAAGTGAGCCGCATACTGCTTGGCGATTTCGAGGGCCGCGACACCTAATCGCATCTTGACTATTTCCGCCGTTTCCATCGAAAAAAGTTCCTGCAGTACTTGATCAATCTTAAGCGCCTGTCCTCCTTGCGCCAGATTGCTCAGTTTGTTTTCATTATTTGCTACCTTGGCCACCATGCCGGAAATACACCACTCACCGATCCCATTTCGTTGGACGGATACACGCATATCGAAGGTTTCCCCACGATAAGTGGCAAGCGGGACTCCCTCCTGCACTACAAACCGCCTTTTCCCTACCCATTTCCCGATTTCTTGAATCAGCGCGCGCCTGCCAAGCAATTTTTTTTGCGTGGATGATATGGATAAATAACGATCTCCCTGCCGTTCAATGCGTACCACACCGACCCCGACCGAGCCAATGGACGGTTTTACATAAAGGACTGGACTCGTGTTCAGAAACTGCAGAAAGGATTGGCGTGTGTACAGTTGCGTCTTAGGCAAGTAAGAGCGTATCCATTTATTTTTCCATAAGAGCTGATGGACGCGCAGCTTATCACGCATGACGATCTCATTGAATACTTTATATCTCCCGCTTAAATGTCGAATGATTGCTCTTGTTGACGGTTGGCCGCTCAGAACACGGTTGTGTATCACCTCGGGAATGGGAACGGTCTGTGCGGTTAAACGATCGTTGTGCCAGAAGTGGCCTCTGACACGTCTTGCTTTCAGGTTGACATGACGCGGGTGAAAAAAAACCGGCTCAAGGCCCAGTTCCTTTCCAATGTCCACATAGTAATCCAAGCGTTCGTAAGTTGGTTTTCCCGCGATACCGTTTTCCATCAGCGCCCAATCGAGCATGATTCCGATTCGTTTCACGACATATCCCCTCTTACTTAAGCTGGTTTTGCAGCCATTCTCATCATAAGGTATGTGCAAAAGCCGAGAGAGGTTTGCCCATTTTCACCATCAGCAGACAAGAATCGTCACAATTGTCAGAATATGCGCTTGCCCGGGAAAAGAAAACATCCACCTTGCGAGGTGGATGTCATGCTTTTCATCAATTAAATGATATTGAGTTCCTTGCCGACTTTTTCAAAAATATGTAGTGCCTTTTGCAAATCTTCCTGGCTATGCGCCGCGGTCACAATAGTTCTGACGCGCGCTGTCCCCTCTGGAACGGTAGGGTAAGCAATTCCTGTCCCCATAACCCCTTCCTGAAGCAGACGATCTGAGAACAACATTGCTTTGGCCCCGTCACCCACAATCACGGGTGTTACCGGCGATTCACTGTTTCCTGTGTTAAACCCGAGAGATTGCAAGCCTGCCTTGAAGAAGCGGGTGTTATCCCACAGCTTGTCAATCAGCTGCGGTTCTTCCAATAATACATCCAGTGCGGCGATGCATGCTGCAGTCACTGCAGGTGGGTGGGAGGTGCTAAACAAGAATGGACGCCCACGGTGAATGAGATAATCTCTGACGGTTTGTGTACTTGCCACATAGCCGCCCAGGACCCCTATCGCTTTGGACAGTGTGCCAACTTGAATGTGGACACGACCGTTCAAGTCGAAATGATCCACGGTTCCGCGACCGTTGCTGCCGAATACACCACTGGCATGGGCATCATCCACCATGACCATGGCGTTATATTTTTCAGCCAACTCTACAATTTCCGGGAGCAGCGCCACATCTCCATCCATGGAGAATACACCGTCCGTTACAATCAAGCGTGTGCGGTACTGCTGCGTTTCCTTTAAGGCTTGCTCCAGATCCGCCATATCGCTATGCTTGTAAATGCGGCGAGCCGCTTTCGTCAAACGAATCCCATCGATAATTGATGCGTGGTTCCATGCATCGGAAATCACTACGTCTTTGTCATCAAGCAGGGCACTCAACACACCGACGTTTGCCGTAAATCCGGATTGGAATACGAGCGCAGCTTCGGTATGCTTAAATTCAGCAAGACGTCTTTCCAACTCTTGGTGCATGCTAAAAGTACCAACAATCGTCCGTACGGAACCTGTTCCCGCTCCGAACTCTTCCACCGCTTTCAAGGCTGCCTGTTTCAATTTTGGATGGGTGGTCAATCCGAGATAGTTATTGGAGGAAAGTTGGATCACCTGTTTACCATTAATCGTGACATACGGTCCTTGATCACTTTCGATTTCCACCAATTGACGAAAAGTGCCTTTTTCCTTCATTTGATCCAATTCAGCTTGCAAATGTTCAAACCCTTTCATCTGACAGCCTCCCTACGGCAATAATACGACTTTTCCACATTGACCGCTGATCATCAGGTCAAAGCCTTCTTTGAAGTTTTCCAGCGGCATGGTATGTGTAATGATTGGTGTTACATCAACTTGTCCGGAATGGATCAAGCCGCTTGTTTGACGCCAGGTTTCATACATTTTACGCCCCGTAATCCCCTGGACCGTCACCCCTTTAAATACGATCTGGTTGGTAATATCCAGCTCGATGGGCTTCGTTGGCAGACTGAGAATGGACATTCTCCCGCCATTGGTCAGCATTTCAAAGGCTTGGCGGATCGCTACCGGATGGCCGGACATTTCGCACACAACCTCGACGCCAGTCCCCTCGGTGACCTGCATCACGCGTTTCACCGGATCTTCCTGTGCGGAGTTGATCGTGACTGTCGCCCCTACTTTTCTGGCAAGGTCCAGACGATAGTCATTGATGTCAATCGCAATGACTTCTGTAGCCCCGGAAGCCTTCGCGACTGCAACTGCCATGATGCCGATCGGTCCACACCCGACTACCGCCACGGTTTTCCCGGCAATAGGACCCGCCAGTACCGTATGTACAGCGTTCCCCATCGGCTCTTGAATGGAAGCCTTTTCAAAAGGCATATCGATTGGATTTTTCCAGATATTTTCCGCAGGCATCTTCACATACTCGGCAAAGCAACCTTGAAATTCGACGCCAAGGATTTTCGTGTTTTGGCAAATATGGTACTGACCCGTTTTGCATTGCAAGCATTGGTGACACACGACATGGGTTTCCGCTGAAACATGATCACCGATCTTCACTCCGGTTACGTCACGGCCCACTTCGACGACCACCCCGGAAAACTCGTGGCCGAAAACCATCGGGGCTTTGATTCTGCTCTCTGCCCACGCATCCCACGTATAGATGTGAACATCTGTACCGCAAATCGAAGTCGCTTTAACTTGAATCAATACTTCGTGCGGCTCTATTTGAGGGATTGGCACTTCCCGTAATTCTGCTCCTGGACCCAAATGATGCTTCATGATTGCCTTCATCGTTGTTCCCATCCTTATATCTACCCTTTCCATATTGGAATGGCAGTGTGTTTTCTTTATCATTAGCATATCACAGGGAACTTTTTCGTGTCCATACGATGAAGACAATATCGATTAAACTTGCACAAATGTACTTCTGGAGTGGACTTTCACGCCCTTCGCTCAATGGCAAGGAGAAACGGTGCCTGATTCTGTTGATTCACATATTGGTATTGCAGCACGAGAAATTCCGTCTGGTCGAGCTTTTGACAATATTGAATGACGGCGTCTTTCTCCATTTTTCCTGCGGGATGGCCCCAATAAACGATGATGGTCATGATCCCACCCGGCCGCAGTAGGGATATCCCCGCTTCAATCGCCCGAATGGTACTTTCCGCTTTTGTCGTGATTTCCTTGTCACCGCCCGGCAGGTACCCGAGATTAAACATGATGGCTGCCGGCTTCTCGGTGATCCGGCTCATTTCCTCGTGACTCGCGAGGACAAGCTCTACACGCTCCAACACTCCCTCCCGTTCTAACCGCATCCTTGTTTTTTCCATCGCTTCCGGCTGGATATCATACGCGATCACGCGCCCTTGCTCCCCAACGGTTTTGCAGAGAAACAGCGTATCATTTCCATTTCCCATGGTCGCATCAACCGCCAATTCGCCTGGTTGGATCCTCTCCACGATCAATCTTCTGGCTACTTCCAAGACATTCGGCAACACTTTTTCTCTCGACTCCCCTCAGTCATAGAACGATTTGCATACCTTCTTTTGCTACCAGACACTCTCCGTATGTATAGCTCTTCGCCTCTTCGAGAATGTCCTCCTCTTTATACGCGTGAAACAAGTGTGTGATCACCAATTTTTTCACCTGGAGCTGTTGTCCGGCTTGAGCAGCCAATTCAACCGTTAGATGTCCATTCAATTCTTTTGGCGTGTAATATTTGCGCAAAAACGTCCCTTCGCAGATGAACAGGTCGGCTTGCCTGGCAAATGGTTCCCATTTCGTCGTAGGTCCGCTATCAGCACCGTACACAAACGTTTTCCCATTCGCTTCGATCCGTACCGCATAACACGGTACATCATGCTCCGTACGTAAAAAAGATAGCTTCATGTCACCGATTTCGATATGGGAATGCTCATCAACCGGGAAAAAGCGTGTCGCGTCCCGATACGTCAAGGATTCTGCACGGTCAGCCGGCTCTGCTGGTCCATAAATCGGAACCGGATGGTTTGCATCCCGATCTTTCACGTTTTGATGGACCATGATTCCATATTGCAGCACTCCTACGTCCGCGATGTGATCATGGTGATAGTGGCTGAGGACCACGGCATCCAGCTTATAGATGGGCAATTCTTTTCCCAACTGACTGATCACGCCGCTCCCACAATCCAATAGCAGATTCGTCGTAGCGGTCTGCACCAAATATCCCGCCGTCGCGCCATCTGGACCGGGATAGGGCGATTGACAACCCAAAATCGTAATGCGCATATTTATCATTCCTTTTCATAGGATGGAAATAAGTTGGGACAGGGGGTACACCATGCCTAAACCAGTAAAACAGATCCTGCAGATCGCCTTTACCTACATCGGCACTGTTGTCGGTGCGGGATTTGCATCCGGTAGAGAGATTCTGCAATTTTTTGTCCAATACGGCTCAAGCGGTCTCATCGGGATCCTGATCGCGACCTTTTTATTTATTTGGGCAGGAATTCAGGTCATGCTGATCGCCCACCGCATACGCGCCGACTCTTATCAAGATATCAGCATTTACTTATTCGGGCGTACCATCGGCACAGTATTTAATGTCGCCTTGCTGACGATTTTGCTCGGAACGACCTCTGTCATGCTCGCCGCCACTGGTGCGATCTTTCGCGAAAATTTTGCCCTTTCCTCGCAGATCGGTATCTGGTGCGCGATGATTTGCATCTTTTTTGTCACTCAAAAAGGACTAAGCGGCATTCACTCGGTCAACTCTTTGTTCGTCCCGCTTTTAATCGGGTTTACCATCCTCGTGTTTTGGGAAGCCCAGCCTTGGTCCAGCTTCCAAACGGCGACAGTTGAAACCGTGAAACCGATGGTCTGGCTCACTTCACCACTCTATTATGTAGCCCTGAATATTACGCTCACTCAAGCCGTCCTGGTACCGATTGGCAGAGAAAGCTCTGATGAGAAGACGTTAATTCGTGGTGGGCTCCTGGGAGGACTCGGAATCGGACTCCTGCTCATCTTGGCCTATGCGTCCATGTCTGCCCATCTTTCCGCCGTTCTCCATGTGGAAATGCCGATGATCGCCTTGCTGTCAGGCATGGGCAAAAGTATTTCCTTTTTGTTTGCCCTCATCGTCCTGGCGGAGATTTTTTCGACATTGATTGCCAACGTATACGGCTTGATTGAACAGCTGCGCACCTACCTCCGGCTTTCTGCAGCACAGATATGCCTGGCTATCCTTGCCATCAGTTATGTAGTCAGCTTTTTAGGATTTCGATCACTATTAGCTTTATTGTATCCATTATTTGGCCAGTTTGTCGTGTTCTTTTTGCTAATGCTTTTTTGGCGGCAATGGACGGGAAGAACTCGGAAAGCAAGCAAATAAAAACCTCTCCCAAGCGGAGAGGTTTTTTAGGTGGTTTATGCAAATTCAGCAACCAGTTTATCGAAGTCTTCTTTGGACAAGGACAGATCTTGGTAAGCCAAAGGTTCTTCTTTGAAGCCAGCAACCAGTTGTTCGTAAGATTTTTGCTCAGTGTTTTGATAGATCAAACCGTTGAGCAAACCTTTGTATTGCATCGAGTAGGACATTGCCTTGATGCGATCGTGTGGATCATAGCCTTCCAAAGAATCAACCGATACAATGTTTTCTTTGAACCAGTCATACGTATTTACCTTGTTATAAGTTACGCAAGGGCTGAATACGTTGATCAGAGAGAACCCTTTATGCTGGATTCCTTTTTCGATCAATTCAGTCAAGCCTTTCAGATCGCTGGAGAAGGATTGCGCAACAAAGGTTGCACCAACCGACAATGCCAGCTCAACTGGAGAAATCGCAGATTCAATGGAACCACCTGGTGTTGACTTGGTTACGAAACCAGCAGCCGAACGAGGCGAAGTTTGACCTTTTGTCAATCCGTAGATTTGGTTGTCCATTACGATGTACGTAACGTCCATGTTGCGACGGATTGCGTGTACAGTATGACCCATACCGATTGCGAAACCGTCACCGTCGCCACCTGCTGCGATCACAGTCAGATCGCGGTTAGCCATTTTCAGACCTTGTGCGATTGGCAAGGAGCGACCATGTACACCATGGAGTCCATAGCAGTTTACATAACCGGAGATACGACCGGAGCAACCGATACCGGATACGATCGCCAATTGCTCTGGTTCAAGACCTACATTCGCTGCCGCACGCTGGATGGCCGCTTGTACGGAGAAGTCTCCGCAACCAGGGCACCAGTTCGGCTTCACATTATTGCGAAACTCTTTCATAGTCGCCATGCTTAATCAGCCCCTTAACCTGTGTATAAACTTCGTTTGGCAAGAATGGATTTCCGTCATATTTCAAGATCGAATCGATCTTCTCTGCATTACCAACATGCAATTTCAACAGATTTGCGATTTGACCGGTAGCGTTGTTCTCCACTACGATCACTTTTTTCGCTTTTTCCACATAAGGTTTGATCACTTCAGTTGGGAACGGATGGATCAAGCGAATTTGCGCGTGGTTCACTTTCACGCCTTCTTTTTCCAAACGCTCTTTTGCCTCTTGGATCGTTCCGCCTACAGAGTTAATACCTACGAGCAATACGTCTGCATCTTCATGTGGAGCATCGAAAAGAACAGGGTTTGGATAACGATCTACAAGCGTGTTCAGCTTGTTCATACGCTTATCCATTTGTTGTTTACGATTGATTGGGCTCTCAGAAGGGCGTCCTGTTTGATCGTGCTCAACCCCTGTTACATGGTGAAGACCAAATTTTTGGCCTGGGATTGGACGTGGAGATATGCCATCTTCCGTCAATTCGTAGCGCTTGAACAGATCGTTTTGCTCTTTTTCAGGCAATTCTTGGCCTGTCAGCAATTTACCACGGCGGATTTCTACGCGGCTGTAATCAAACGGTTCAACCGTAGATTTCCCGAGGGAAAGTGTCAGGTCAGTTACCAAGATAACTGGCACTTGGTATTCTTCGGCGATATTGAATGCCTCAACGGTGTCATAGAAGCAATCTTCTACGCTGCTAGGTGCCAAAACCACTTTTGGAATCTCACCGTGCGTACCGTGGATCATCGCATTGATATCGGATTGCTCTTGTTTGGTAGGAAGACCTGTGGAAGGACCGCCACGTTGTGTATCTACGATCACAACTGGTGTTTCGGTCATACCTGCAAGGCCGATTGCTTCCATCATCAAGGAAAGACCAGGACCTGCAGAAGCAGTCATCGTACGAACACCGCCGTAGTTACCACCGATTGCCATGGTGATCGCTGCGATCTCGTCTTCTGTTTGAATGACAGTACCGCCAAATTTCGGCAATTTTTTAATCAAATATTCCATGATTTCGGATGCCGGTGTGATTGGGTATGCCGGCATGAAACGACAGCCAGCCGTGAGCGCACCAAGTGCTACTGCATCGTTACCGATCATGAACAGACGCTTGCTGCCATCTGCTTTATCCAATTGAAATTCAGGTAGTTGTCCACCTGTCAAATTATTTACAAAGTCGAAGCCTTGCTTGATTGCTTCCATATTCTTTTCAACAACTTTTTCACCCTTGCGCAGGAACATGTCCTCCACAATGTTACGGAAGCTCTCGACCGGCATTCCCAGAATCGCTGCAGAAGCTCCGATCGACACCATGTTTTTCATCAGGGAAGTTCCCAGCTCTTCCGCAATTTGCGTCAGTGGAACCGCGAACATGCGAACCGGTTTCAGACCATCAGGAAGTTTGGGGTTAAACTTGGCATCCGCAATGATTACTCCGCCTTCACGAAGCTCATGTGCGTTTACATCAATGGTTTCTTGGTCAAAAGCCACCAAAATATCCAATACGTCGGAAACCGCACGCATTGGTTTTGTGCTCACGCGAATTTTGTTGTTCGTATGACCACCTTTGATACGTGAGGAGAAGTGACGGTAGCTGTACAGATGGTAGCCCATGCGAGCCATTGCGATCGAAAAGATCTCACCCGTACTCTCGATACCCTCCCCTTGCTGTCCTCCAACTTTCCAAGAAAGTTGACTAATCATCCTATTTCCACCCCTTCAGTGACTGTGAAAAAAGTCTACCTCCGCTGGATTCCTCTCCCGGTCCTATTTGCCATGCAGCTCGTAAATCGGTTCGTGTGAGAAGCCTCCGCGAGATGTGACGAAAATGTGTATAGACTCCTACCAAATTGTAGTCCGAGCCTATTAAAAATGCAAGTGCTTTTACTAAAAATACTTTTGACCTGAATCGAAAATTGTACTTGGTACATTAATGTTTCGACATTTTTATTGTAGCACGTTTCTGAAAACACGCAACCAGTTTTCGCACAAGAATTTCTGAACTTCTGCCTCTTTATACCTTTTGCATAACGCATCCACCAACAAAGGATAATCACCCGCTCGTTTCAGGTCGCCAAAAGTTACCGCAGTCCCGTCAAAATCGGAAGAAAAGGCGACATGCTCACTGCCGCCAAGGGCACATACATGATCTAGATGACGCAGCAGATCGTCAATCCATACCGTCCGTTTTTCGGAGGTGACAAAGAAATCAACAAAGCTTAGACCCATGACGCCCCCTTTTTTGATGATCGCCCGGATCTGCTCGTCACTCAGGTTGCGCGGATGGTCACAAATCGCTCTCGCATTCGAGTGGGAAGCGATAAAAGGAGCTTCTGCCAGCTCCACGACATCCCAAAAACCCGGTTCGGCCAGATGAGAAACGTCCACCATCATGCCCAACCGATTCATTTCAGCCAGAACCTGTCTGCCAAACAGAGACAATCCCCCTGGATTTGGTTCATGGCTACCATCCGCCACGGAATTGCGGAAGTTCCAGGTTAGTCCCATACCTCGTACGCCTAGTCGATGCAAGGTATGGAGGTAGTTCAGATTTTCATCGATGGGATGCGCCCCTTCTACAAACAGAATAGCCCCTTTCTCCTTCTTTAATACACATTGCGCCAAATCTTGATTGGCGTATATCGGCTTTAACCCTGATCCAACTATTTTTTCATGGAACAATTGCACCATTTCCAGCAGAGCTGCATATCGATTGGTGACAGGTACGTCGTAAGGGACAAAAGATGCGAACACCTGTAATCCTATCTTCCCTTTTTCCATTTCCGGCAAACTTACCTGCAAGCGCTCATCTGTTTCGGTAAAAGTTAAATCGGGATGTCTCCATAGTTTTAACAAGGCATCGCAGTGTGCATCGAAAATACGCATGTTGGTTTTTCGCCTCTCTTGTTTGGACTTGAATCGACAAAAGCACAAAAAAGCCTGTTTCGTTCCTTGAACAAACAGGCCGGGTACTGCATGAACCTTTATCTTGGTTCTACTATCAATTTTATCGCAGTGCGTTCTTCCCCATCAATCACGATGTCGGTAAAGGCTGGAATGCAGATCAGATCAACTCCACTAGGCGCTACGAACCCTCGTGCAATTGCTACTGCTTTCACAGCTTGATTAAGCGCCCCAGCACCAATGGCTTGAATCTCGGCAGCTCCGCGTTCGCGAAGAACACCTGCGAGGGCACCTGCAACGGAGTTGGGATTAGACTTTGCTGAAACTTTTAATACCTCCATCCTTTTGAACCTCCCGTCTGTTAGGAATACAATCATTATTAGAATGATATTCTCATGATTCCTAAAAATTCCTGCATGCAGGTCGGAAAAATTCACAAAATTCCGATCTAAACACATTATTCCATAAACGGGCGTTCAGCGTCAATTCGGATGCGCTCAATCTTGGTTGCTTTTCCGCTTGCTTTGTCGAGGGTAATGACAACCCCATTCAGCTGGGTAGGGCCGCTTGCCACCTCAAAACGCACCGGAAGCTGTGTGCGGAATTTCTTGATCACCACTTCGCGATCCATCCCCAATATCCCATCGGAGGGACCGCACATGCCCGCGTCCGTCAAATAGGCGGTGCCTTGCGGAAGAATGCGCTCATCACCGGTCTGGACATGCGTATGGGTTCCCACCAGCCCGCTGATGCGACCATCCAAGTACCACGACAATGCCTGCTTTTCAGATGTAACTTCGGCATGAAAATCAACAAAGATATACTTTGTTCGTTTTCTTGCCTGCTCTACCAATTCATCCGCTTTCGCAAACGGACAGTCTAGCGGCGGCAAGAAGGTACGACCCTGTAAATTGATAATCGCCAGTTCTCCTTCAGGCTGCTTGATATAAGTAATGCCCTTACCTGGTGTCCCAGGAGGAAAGTTGGCTGGTCGAATCACCCGATCTTGGTCATCAATAAACTCAAAAATCTCTTTATTGTCCCATGTATGGTTGCCTAGCGTTATCGCCTGAACACCAGCTTCAAACAGCTCTTTCACGATTTTTTCCGTGATTCCTTTACCGTTCGCAGCGTTTTCCCCGTTTGCTACGATGAAGGTTGGCTGATATTTGCGCTTTAGGCGCGGCAAATAATCCTTTACGATCTCGCGTCCGGGAGAGCCTACAATATCTCCAATAAACAACAGTTTCATCATCTTCACCTCTTCTGTTATCAGTATACACGGTTTGCCTTCCTGAGAAAACGCGAGCTACACGTCTCTTTTCAATTGGAAAAACTTGGCTTCACTGAGCCCTTTGGCGTACCCGCAGCACTTATGCTGAAAAGAATTATTATAAATTCTTATCCACCAATCGAGTAGGAGGGGGTGACTAACCCCCGACCTCTCAC
>NZ_SDKD01000003.1 GCF_004521915.1 Brevibacillus migulae
GGGAGCTGAAAGAGTAAGGCGACCCGAAGGTCGCCCGAAAAATTTCAGTTTCCTACTCTACTGATATTTCGCGAAAGCAATGATTCCTTCCTCATCATCCAGCTGCAGCTCTACAGCGGCAGCGTAAGGATCGCGGTTCAGCTGAGTTTGCAGCCAGTAGCGAATGGCTTCCAGGAAATTGGCCTCGACCAATATCTGGGTTCGCTCATGCACCGTCACTTCCGCTGAAAAGCCGTGGTCTTCATCCCACATCAGCTCGACCAGGACCTGCTGAGGCTCGACTTGCTTTTTGCTTGCGATATGAAAGCAGATCGCATTAATGATATCTTGTTCGGCAAACTTTATCGTTTCCATACGTGCACATCCTGATGTCTGCGCGACGCCTTATAGGAACGGTAAATGCGGCGGACGAGCGAGAACAATACATAGATCGCCAGGATATTGATGAGCAAGCCGATAATGCCGCCGAAAGATCCGAGGCTGCTCAGCAGGCTGCCAAACATCAGCCCAGCCAATCCCCCGAACAAAATTCCTTTCATAAAACCACCTTTGCTAGGAGTGGAAACGGAAGGGCTCTTGACGGGTGTAGTCGTTTGAGCAGGTTTGGATGTATTTACGTGAGTATCACTCTTGGTAGGAGTGGTTGTTGAATTGAACGATTTTTTGCCGGATGAGTAGCTCTTTTTGGCGTCCACTTGATCAAATCCGCCAGCATGCGGTGCGAAAACCAATGCAAAAGCAATCAAAAGCATCCAAAGTTTTTTCATTTGTTTGTATGTTCCTCCTGTTTTGTAGAAGAATAGGTCTACACTATTCATTTTATCGGAACTGCCCCAGTAAAGCAAAGATAATCGCTGGAAGGTCAACCTGCTTCAGGCGTTATCGGCTAGCAGTTTCTTTACTTCCGTTTCGATCTTTTCCGGCGTGTCGGTAGGGGCAAATCGCTTGATGACCTGACCATTCCGATCGATCAAAAATTTCGTGAAGTTCCACTTGATTGCGGCGGAGCCTAATATGCCGCGTTTCGCTTTGGTCAAGTATTGATACAAGGGATGGGCATGGGGGCCATTGACTTCGATTTTGGCGAAGAGGGGAAAGGTCACCCCGAAATTCAATTCGCAAAACTGGAGAATTTCGTTTTCATCGCCAGGCTCCTGATGACCGAATTGGTCGCAGGGGAAGCCGAGCACTTCGAGTCCTTGGTCGCGATAAGCTTCGTACAGAGCCTGAAGCCCTTTGTACTGCGGAGTGAACCCGCATTTGCTGGCGGTGTTAACAATTAACAGCACGTTGCCCCGATAATCGGACAGGGATTTTTCGGTCCCGTGGATGGTTGTGACTGTGAAATCGTAGACGGACAAGATGGAAGCCCTCCCTTCCCAAATTCGCTTTTATGAATAGTATAACAAAATGTCCCACTTTTCTACCAATTAGAACCAGAATTTATTACCAGGTATTAAAAAATTGATTGCTTTTATTTTCTCAGCTTGTTACGATTGACTGAGTAGAAAGCGATGACAGTGCGCTGATGGGATAAGCAGCGTTTGCATAGATCGCCTCTGACTTCTTTCTGGATGACCGTTAGTCTCTTGCCTTAGGTTTTATCTCTAACTTTTTTATGGACTTACGATCCTGAAAGGAGCCAATTTATGAAGGAACTTCAAACACTCGGTTGGTATGCAGGACGCATACAGCCACACCTGCCTGAGAAAGCGTTTAAACCAGTGCCTCTGCGCCTGCTGGGAGGTCTCGCTTATCTCGCGCTCTCCGTAGCAGGACTCCTCGTCATCGGTCTGATCGACCTCCACGCCTGGGCAAATCTGTTGATTGCTCTCGTATTGGGATCTTGCTTTGCCTCTCTCGGATTCCTTGGACACGAAATCTTGCATGGAACCGTCGTGCGAAAAGCGTGGCTTCGCAATTTCTTGGGTGCGATCGCCTTTTGGCCGTTAAGCACGGGACCAAGACTCTGGCGCAAATGGCATAACATGACCCACCATGTTCATACACAGGACGAACACGATGACCCGGATGCGTGGGCCACGCTCGAGCAATTGCTGAAGCGCCCGATCATGGTCAAAATTTATCGCCTGCCGTTGTTTATTCGTTCCCTGTTTAGTTTTGCGGCTTTGTCGATTACCTTTACACTGCATTCAACCCGAATGTTTGTCCGCTTCATCAAAGAGTTTGACGAGAAGAATCGTCCCGCTGTCTGGCTGCAGCTGTTGCTGCCTTGGGCGTTTTGGATTGGACTCTTGTTTTGGATGGGCTTCGACAAATGGTTGTTCGCCTATCTCATCCCGTTGCTGATTGCCAATGCGATCGTGATGGGTTACATTGCGACCAATCACCGCCTGAACCCGATTGTGCCGGTAAATGATCCGCTCGCAAACAGCTTGAGTGTAACCGTTCCTCGCTGGGTTGATTTCCTACACTTCAACTTTTCTTATCATACCGAGCATCACCTGTTTCCAGGGATGAGCTCAAAATATTATCCGCTCGTGAAAAAGCACATCAAGAACATGTGGCCGGAGCGTTACCATGAGATGCCTTTGGGCCGTGCGCTGATCTCACTGTGGAAAACACCGCGCATTTATTTCGAGGACAAGGAATTGATCGATCCGGGCAATGGGAAGGTCTATGCGTCACTGGGGCACGGATTTGATCCGAAGAAAGTGGAGTATCGGCAGGAAGAGATGCCTCAAGCAGTAAGCAGCATTAACAGCGTGAATTAAGGGAATTGCAAAGTCGCCTCGGTAGCTGGGGCGGCTTTTTGTTTTTTATTGATGCTTCTTACCGCCACAGTAACGAAAAAAGGAAACACTTGTAAATGGAAATGCATCATGCTAAGATGAAAACAACAATAATTGAACAGTGGTTAATTAATGGGGGAGGTGAACCAAATGGCAAGAAGAGCAGTGGATCAGGAGCTGACAAAAGAAAAAATACTCGACGTGGCTAGGGACCTGTTTGTAACGCAGGGATACCGCTCCGTGTCCATGCGTCAGATTGCTGCCGCATTGGGGTATAGCCATGGCTCGATTTATTATCATTTCAAGAGCAAAGCGGATTTGTTCTATTCACTCGTCAATCAGGATTTTTCTCTGCTGGATCAAAAGCTCGAGGAAGTTCTGCGCACCGAAGAAGAGCCAAGGAAAAAGCTGTTCCATGTGCTTTTGGGATTCATCCGTTTTGGACTGGAGCATCAGAGTCACTACGAGATCATGTTTATGATCAAGGATGAAGAACTCCAACCGTATTTGTCTGGGAATCCGGACCAGACGTATGGGAAGTTTGCGCAGGCGATTTTTTTGCTGAGTGAAAAAAAGGCGAACCCGACCATGATCTGGTCCATTTTTCTATCGCTGCATGGGTTTGTCTCGCATTACTGCAAGTCGGGCCAATCTTATGAGGATGTCGAATCTTTGGCGCAGGCCCACGTGGGAAATTTGTGCAAGATCATTCCTTAGTTTTTTTTATCCATTAATTGAACGGTGGTTAATTAAGAGGAGGCGATTCATTCATGATGAAGAAAGCTGTAGTTTTAGGGGCTTCAGGTGGCATGGGCTTTTCGCTCGTCAACGAGCTGGTCAGCAGGGGGATTGACACGACCGCTTTTGCCCGAAGCGCGGAGAAGCTGGAGGCGCTATTTGCCCATCAATCCCTTGTCACGATCAAAAGCGGGGATGTTTTCAAGCTGAACGATTTGATCGGCGCATGTGAAGGTGTCGATGTGATCTTTCATTCGATCAATATCCCGTATCCGGAGTGGAAAGAAAAACAGCCAAAGCTGATGGCCAATGTATTGGAAGCGGCGAGACAGGTATCGGCGAAGCTTTTCATCGTGGATAATATTTATTCCTACGGGAGAAGTCCAGGGCAATCCGTCACCGAAATGACTCCCAAACAACCACATACGAAGAAAGGGAAGATTCGCCTTCAATTGGAGCAAATGGCGTTTGCTGCACATGAACAGGGGGTGCCGGTGATCCTTGCTCATTTTCCCGATTTTTACGGTCCAAATGCGGGTCAGACCTTGCTCCATGTGACGCTGGAAGCGATGCATGCGAAGAAAACGGCTCGGTTTATCGGTGATCCATCCCTCGAGCGGGAGTATATCTTTACACCGGACGGAGCAAAAGCAGCAGTGGAGCTGGCACTGCATCCTGAGGCTTATGGGCAGGTCTGGAACATCCCGGGGCACAGCACGATCTCGGGGGACGATCTGATGGAGATCATGCGGTCGTTGACTGGCTACAAAGGAAAGGTAGGAACGGTCGGAAAGGGAACAATTGGATTGCTTGGCCTGTTTAACCGTTATATGCGTGAATTTTATGAGATGATGTATTTGAACGAAGAGCCCGTGGTGCTGTCGGGAGTGAAATATGAAAGGCTGATTGGGCCGCTGCCGCGTACCTCCTATGAAGAGGGGCTTGCCAAGACGGTGGCTTTCCTCGAGACGCGCAAGGGATAAGAAAAAACAGGGCGAAAGCCTTGAGGTGATTGGCTATTGTCCTGTTTCGTTTTTAATTGTCAATTTATAATTCTACTTTTATTTTCGTAGCGATCAGCAGTTTTTCCGCACTTTGAATCCCTTTTACTTCCACTTTGGTGCCTACCGGGATTTGCTCTAATGTCAACTTTTTATCCTTTTTACCGATGATGAGGGTGGATTCGGTTACGGTCACTTCTGTTCCTTTGACTGTAAGCTTCATCGCAGCAGGATCGATAGACTCGATTCGGCCGGATACTTCGCCGTTGCGTACCTTTTCGCCATCGCCGCCGTCTTTATCCTCGTCATCTTTGTCGCCATCGTCCTTGTCTTCGTCATAATCCTTGTCATCATCATCGTCTTTATCTTCGTCGTCTTCTTTTTCTTCTGGCAGTTTTACTTCAAGTTTCAGCACTGCCCAATCGCTCTCTCCGACGCGAAGCGCTTTTGCTTCTGCTTCCATTCCCTCAACAAGTACAGCGATATCGGCGTTTTCATCGTCAGACTCAATTTCGGTTTCATCATCGATCAGCAGCGTTTTTCCGTCGATGATGATAGAGCCACCTTCCAGATCAACTGTCTCGATAATGCCTTTAATCTCGACTGGCTTGCGCGTAATCTGAATGGCATTGGCGAAAAGCTCGTTTCCAATGCTGCTGGCAGAGACGGAAGCTTTGTCGCCGGTGAAGATATCAGCTAATGTCGCCTCTTCCTTGTTTACGTACACTTTTGTTTGATCCGTAATGTTCACTTGTTTTTTGCTGATCGTGATGCTTTCTCCTGCTTCGCTGATCAGGGTAACCTCTCCTTTGATAACGGATGTTTTCCGCTTGACCGCGACGGTGGATGCCTGCAGGACACCATCCTTCATGAATCCGCTAATTTCGATTTTATCTCCCACCACAATATTCTCAAGGGAGAGGGACGCACGGTCGAGACGGATCGCAGTTTGATCCGTCAATGCAGCGGTTTTTCCGGAAACGGTGAGCGTGCGTGCTTCCAAATCGATTGCTTCGACAACCCCTTTTAGCGCCCCTTTTTGCTTGGAAAGAGAGAGGATCTTGACTGTATTTACGCCATTCACTTCTACGTAGGAAACACTTGCTTTGTCACCGACCCAAATATCGGAAAGGGACGGATTCTTGATGCCTGACACTTTCAGAATAGCAGTCGAGTCGATTGACAGTTCGATTGTCTTCTCTTTCGCTGTGATGGAAAGGCTACCCGTTGCGCTGTCTACACTGGTTATCTTTCCGTCTGCCTTTTTGGTTTGCACCTTAACCGTTTGTGACTGCGCATAGGTAGTTACAGAGGCATGAGGTACATACATACAGACTAAAAGAAGAGAAAAAAACAAGAATAGGAAACGTTTCATGATGTGAAATCCCTCCAGTTCAGTAATTTGAATTACAGCGCATTCGGTCGAGTATGGGCTGCTAAGAAAAAAGGCCACCCGAAAAACGGGTAGACCTCTGGCGGGATCACCTGATTTTTTCGGTAGCTGGCAGGCATAGTCAAAGACATTAGCCCCTATAGCTTTGCGTCACCGCCTTTCGACGGCTTTGCCTTTTTCGAATGCTAGTAATTTTTACTATAAGCAAGATTTGCTATTTTAACAATCTATCATTACCCTCTCTAATGAATCATGAAACTTTTGTCCGAATAGAAGAAGTAGGATAGGATGTTGGTAGCGAAGTGCAAAGTGAGTTGGAGTGATGATGATGTCCACACTGCCTATACATACAGTGCTTCCTGATATAAAAAAGATGCTAGAGTCGAGTCGAAATGGAATCCTCGTAGCGGAGCCGGGAGCTGGGAAGACCACACAGGTGCCGCTGGAATTGATGAATGAACCGTGGCTGGAGGGCAGAAAAATCCTGGTGCTCGAGCCGCGGCGTCTTGCAGCACGGTCTGCAGCGCGCTATATGGCGTCCTCGCTGGGTGAGCAGGTGGGAGATAGCATTGGCTATCGGATCAAGCAGGATACGCGAGTGGGGCCGCATACACGTGTGGAAGTGATTACCGAGGGTGTGCTGACGCGCATGCTGCAGACGGATCCAGCTTTGGAGGAAGTCGGACTGGTTATTTTTGACGAGTTTCATGAGCGGAGTCTGCAGGCCGATTTGGGTCTGGCGCTCTGTCTGCAATCACAAGCGTTGTTGCGCGATGATCTGCGGCTGCTGGTCATGTCCGCCACGCTGGATGCTGAACCGATCGCTGCGCTTTTGGGTGGGGCCCCGGTAATCACAAGTGAAGGCAGAAGCTTTCCGGTCGAGACGCATTATCTGGAACGCTCCGAAGCAGGGAAGCCGATCGAGTCGACGACTGCCAAAGCCGTATCGCAGGCGCTTCGGGAACATCCGGGTGATTTGCTGGTTTTCTTGCCAGGGGTGGCGGAAATTCGCAGGGTGGAAGCCGTGCTGAAGGAGCAGCATAGCGGGGAGCCGGTACGAATCGCCCCGCTGTACGGAAATATGACACAGGAGCAGCAGGATCTGGCGATTGCACCGAGTCCGCAGGGAACGCGAAAAATCGTGCTGGCCACCTCCATTGCCGAGTCTAGTCTGACGGTGGCGGGTATCGGGATTGTCATCGATAGCGGCCTCATGCGCGTCCCGCGTTATTCACCGCGCACGGGAATGAGCCGCCTGGAGACCATTCGCGTATCACGAGCCTCTGCCGATCAGCGGCGCGGGCGGGCGGGGCGCTTGGGACCGGGTGTCTGCTATCGGCTTTGGACGGAGCAAGAGGATCGTCACTTGGCAGCGTGCAGTCAGCCGGAGATCATGGATGCGGATCTGACTCCGCTGGTCTTGGAGCTGGCGCTGTGGGGAGTGCGTGATCCGGCAGAATTGCTATGGCTGGATGCTCCTCCGCAAGCAGCGGTGGAACAGGCGAAGGGGCTGCTGCGGCAGCTGGGAGCGATCGATGAGACAGGTGTAGTCACACCGCATGGTCGCAAGCTGGCTGCGTTGGGGATTCATCCACGGCTGGCCCATATGGTGATTCGGGCTTGTGTCCACGGGCGCGGAGCACTGGCCTGTGACCTGGCAGCCTTGCTTGGAGAGCGGGATCTGCTGCAGGGAGAGAATCGGCTAGCGGATATCGACATAGAGCTGCGGGTAGAAGCTTTACAGGGGACCGGATCCGCTGGCGAAAAGCTGCGTGTCGATCAGGCGGCTCTGCGGAGGATCCGGCAGGAAAGCAGTCAGCTCAAGCGGCAGCTGGGGATTGAGGCTGATGAAAGCGGAGATCTTGCTGATTGCGGTCTCTTGCTGGCTTTCGCTTTTCCGGATCGGATCGCTCAGCGGCGAGAGGATGGCCGATATTTGTTAAGCAATGGCCGCGGGTCTGTATTGCCGCAGGGGCAGCGGCTTGGCCAAGAATCATATCTGGTCGCCATCGAATTGGATGATCAGGGAGCGGACAGCCGGATCTTGCTTGCGGCTTCTTTTCCTCTTGCCAAATGGTTGCGAGAGGAGCAGGAAGCGCTGGTCGAAGAGGATGTCGTCACTTGGGATGAAGAAAAAGAAATGGTGCGTGCGCGGAGGAGAAAAAGGTTGGGGGCTTTGGTCGTCGCGGAAGAACCGGCAGCTCGTCCCAATGAGGAGCGAGTAGTAAACGCCTTGCTTATGGCGATTGGCAAAAAAGGCATCCAGATCTTGCCGTGGGATCGGAAGGCAAGACAGCTGCAGCAGCGTATGATTTTCATGCATCAGCTCGACTCCCGATTTCCCGACGTGTCTGACGAGCAGCTGCTTCGTACGCTTTCCGATTGGCTGGCGCCGCATCTCTATGGGATGAAAAGCCGTGATGATTTGAATCGCTTGCAGCTGACAGGGATTTTGGAAGCGATGCTGTCCTGGGAGGAGAGAAAGGTGCTGGACGAGCAAGCGCCGACTCATTATCTCGCTCCGAGCGGCTCTCGCATTCCGATTGACTACAGCGATCCAACCGCTCCGGTGCTTGCGGTACGTTTGCAGGAGATGTTTGGCCTTGCCGATACGCCACAGATCGGAAAGGGGAAAATCCCCCTGCTGCTGCATCTCCTTTCTCCTGCATCACGTCCGGTGCAAGTGACGCGGGATCTCGCCAGCTTCTGGTCACAAACGTATTTCGAAGTGAAAAAGGACCTGAAAGGACGATATCCCAAGCATTATTGGCCAGATAATCCTTTGGAAGCGATGCCTACAAATCGAACCCGTCCACAAAAATAACGTCAATATCCGAACGAAGATGTCGTATTTATGCATCTTCGTTTTTGTTTTGTTGAAGAATGGGTTTGTAGGAGTTTTTCGGAGTGTGTTAATGAATGTTCGTATTTGTTGATTTTATATTAAAATTATTTAAGTTGTTTGTTATGTTGGTGAACAAAACACGAATATTGTTAAAAACAACCCGTTGACTTGTTAATCTTTTTTCGTTAAGATAATTTCCGTAACCGATCATGCTAAATACTAAGACTATTCGTATATCCTCAATAATATGGTTTGAGGGTCTCTACAAGGAACCGATAAATTCCTGTCTACGAATAGGGTGGTCTTTCATACATCCTATTCGCGGCAGGAATTTTTGCGTGGAAAGGAACTTTTTATAAGGCTCCGCCTAAAGCTTGGCGCCACCGCGTAGTATGAAGTCCATACTTTCTAGCGAGACTACAAGATGAGTTGGGGGTATTCACGATGAAAAAATATGATGTGATTATTGTAGGGGCAGGACCAGCAGGCATTTTCACCAGCTACGAGCTAAGCCTCAAAGCTCCCGAAAAGAAAGTGCTGCTCATCGACAAGGGACACAATATTTATGATCGCCGCTGTCCGATCCTGGAGGAAAAAATCAAGCTCTGTCCGCCGCCAGCCGGGAAGAAGGATTTTGCCGGATGCTTGCCCGCCTGTTCGATTACCGGCGGATTTGGCGGAGCCGGTGCTTACAGCGACGGGAAATTCAATATCACGACGGAGTTCGGCGGTTGGATGACCGATTATCTGAACCCTTCCAAAGTGCTGGAGCTCATTACCTATGTGGATGAGATCAATCTGAAGCATGGCGCGACCGAGTCGATTACCGATCCGACCACGGATACGGTGCGGAATATCGAGCAGCGCGGCTTTGCTGCCGGATTGAAGCTGCTGCGCGCGCAGGTCCGCCATCTGGGAACGGAGCAAAATCTGGAGATTCTCAAATCGATCTATGAATATTTGAAAGATCGTATCGACATGGTCTTCAAGACCGAGGTGGCTGACATCCTGACCGTAAAAGAGGATGGCCAGCATCGGGTGCAGGGTATCGTATTGGGCAATGGGGAAGAATTCCACAGCGACTATGTGGTGATTGCACCAGGGCGCGACGGTTCCGCGTGGTTGACTGAGATTTTGAAAAAGCGCAGATTGAAAATGTACAACAACCAGGTGGACGTAGGCGTGCGCGTGGAAACCTCCGATGTGGTGATGCAGGAGATCAACGAGCATCTGTATGAAGGCAAGTTTGTCTTCAATACATCTGTGGGGACACGGGTACGCACGTTTTGCAGCAATCCTTCGGGCCACGTCGTTGTTGAAAACCACAGCGGTGTAATGGCTGCAAACGGTCACTCCTACAAAGATCCGGCGCTGGGTTCGCCGAATACGAACTTTGCTCTGCTGGTGTCGCATAAATTCACCGAGCCATTTGACAAGCCGAACGAGTATGCACGCGAGATCTGCAAGCGTGCGAACGATCTGTCCAACGGCGGGGTCATCGTACAGAAGTACGGAGACATCATCCGGGGCAGACGATCCACTGAGAACCGCATCAAGGAAGGTTTCCTGGAGCCGACCTTGAAAGAAGCCGTGCCGGGAGATTTGGGACTCGTACTCCCGTATAACACCATGAAAAGCTTGATTGAAATGATGGAAGCCTTGGAAAAAGTAACGCCAGGTATCGCTTCGGAGCATACGTTGTTCTACGGCGTCGAAGCCAAGTTCTACTCCGCTCGTCCGAAGCTCACGGAGCAGTTTGAAACCGAGATCAAAGGACTGTATTGCGGCGGCGACGGTGCGGGGATTACCCGCGGGCTCGCCCAAGCGGGTGCCGCAGGCGTATGGATTGCCCGAAACATCGTAGCTCAGGCGAACTGATCGCCAATTGTTGAATCCCTCCCCGTTCTCATGACGGGAAGGGATTCTTTGCATTTTGCGCATACGTGTTTTTCGTTCGCAAAAGTTGAACTCTCCTTCTCTTCACAGTATGATGGAATAAGAATTTTACGTGTCGACAGACTTTACGTGTATGAAAGGTTGAAATCCATGGAGAACAAGCCCGCAGTATCCAATTTTATTCGCAATATCCTGGTGGAGGATCTCGAGCAGGGGAAAGTAGACAAGATCGTCACCCGTTTTCCTCCAGAACCGAACGGCTATTTACATATTGGACATGCCAAATCGATATGCCTCAATTTTGAATTGGCCGATGAGTTCAAAGGACGCACCCACCTGCGCTTCGACGATACCAATCCGCTCAAAGAAGATACCGAATTCGTAGAAGCGATCAAGGAAGATGTGAAATGGCTCGGTTATGAGTGGGAGCAGCTCTTTTTTGCCTCCGACTTTTTTGAAGAGATGTATAATCGTGCAGTCCTCCTGATCAAAAAAGGAAAAGCCTATGTCGACGATCTGTCCGTCGATGAAATCCGCGAATATCGCGGCACCCTGACAGAACCGGGAAAAGAAAGCCCATACCGCAATCGCTCCGTCGAGGAAAACCTGGATCTGTTTGCCCGGATGCGCAACGGGGAGTTCAAGGACGGGGAAAAAGTACTCCGTGCCAAGATCGATATGGCTTCTCCGAATATCAACCTGCGCGATCCCGTCATCTATCGGATCGCCCATGCCCATCACCATCGAACCGGAGACGCATGGTGCATCTATCCGATGTATGCCTTTGCCCATCCGCTGGAAGATGCGATTGAAGGCATAACGCACTCGATCTGTACCTTGGAATTCGAGGATCAACGCCCCTTCTATGATTGGGTCGTGCGTGAGTGTGAGATGGAGCATGTGCCGCATCAATATGAATTTGCCCGTTTAAATGTGACCAATACCGTGACCAGCAAACGGAAGCTGAAGCTGTTGGTTGATGAGAAAGTGGTCGATGGCTGGGATGATCCGCGCATGCCGACCATTTCCGGGCTGCGCCGTCGCGGGTATACGGCGGAATCGATCCGCACCTTCATGCGCGAAACGGGTGTATCGCGCAGCTACAGCGTCGTGGACGAGAAAATGCTGGAGCACTTTATCCGTGAAGATCTCAAGCTGAAAGCGCCGCGCACGATGGGTGTCCTGCGTCCGCTGAAAGTCGTCATTACCAACTATCCAGAAGGCCAAGTGGAAATGCTGGATGCCGAGATCAATCCGGAAAATCCGGAAATGGGCACGCGCCAAATCCCGTTCTCCCGCGAAATCTATATCGAGCAAGACGACTTTATGGAGACACCGCCGCCGAAATATTTCCGACTCTTCCCGGGAAATGAAGTGCGCTTGAAAAATGCGTATTTCATCAAATGCGAGGATGTCGTCAAAGATGCGGATGGCAATGTGATCGAGCTGCACTGCACCTATGATCCGGAAACAAAGAGCGGCAGCGGTTTTACCGGCCGGAAAGTAAAAGGGACGATCCACTGGGTGGATGCCAAACATGCCGTGCCTGCGGAATTCCGTCTGTATGAGCCATTGATTCTCGATGATGCGGAGGAAGATGAAAACTCGTCCTTCCTCGATCATATCAACCAAAACTCATTGGAGGTTGTCCATGGCTTTGTGGAGGACAACATGAAGGATGCCCAAGCGCATGACAAGTTCCAATTCTTCCGTCATGGCTACTTCAATGTGGATCCGAAGCATTCGACCAAGGATAAACTCGTGTTTAACCGAATCGTATCCTTGAAGAGTTCGTTCGAGCTTCCGAAAGCGTAATTGATTTGCTTGGCCGCTGGTTGGGATTGACCAGCGGCTTTTATTTGCTGTTTGAAAACGGCGCAAGTCATGTGGAGGTAAGTTGCTGCGGTGGGGAGAGCATATTTCAAAACTCCGCTTCATTCTACGCCCCACGGCCATTCGAACCATTTCGATAGCCGCGTGAGGAAGGGAAGAACGGGACGGGCGGAGTCTTTGTCACACCTACAAAGGTGGAGCTTTCAAAAACCGTACACGCTTGTCGCGCAACCCCTACGTATGAATAGGCTTCCGCGAAATTTTTGCGCGACGTACCGTTTTTGAAAGCGGAACCGGACAGTATATACCCTCTTGAGGGTGTGGCAAGAACGCAGCACCGCCCGTTCTTCCCTTCCCCCACCACTATGTTGGAAAACAGGAGGATACCCAATGATCGTAACTGACAAGCTGTACGGAACCTTTGAAGTGGAGGAGGTATTGGCTGAATTGATTAACTCGGCACCCGTACAGCGCTTAAAAAAAATCCATCAGGGAGGAGCGAGCTATCTGGTGAATCCGGCGTGGAATGTCACCCGGTACGAACACTCGCTCGGGGTCATGCTGCTGATCCGCAAGCTCGGCGGCAGTCTGGAAGAGCAGATCGCAGGGCTTCTTCATGATGTGTCGCACACTGCTTTTTCCCACGTCATCGACCACGTACTCCAGCATGCGGAGGAAGATTACCATGAGCATATTTTCGCGGATGTTTTGGAAAGCTCGGAGATTCCGCAGATATTGGCAAGACACGGCTTGAGCCTCGAAAGCCTGCTAGCTGGGGAGTGGAGGCTTTTGGACCGGCCGCTTCCGGAGCTGTGCGCGGATCGGATTGATTATACATTGCGGGATATGGCCACGTATGGAGTCATCACCAACGAGGAGGCGGTTCGGTTTCTCGCTTCTCTCACAGTGGCGGAGGGGAAAATCGCCATCACCAGCATCGCAGCAGCGGAATGGTTTGTCGACACCTTCTACCGGGAAGTCATTGATTTCTTTTTGCACCCCTTGAATGTTTACGGGTATGACCGATTGATTCGTTTGCTCTCATTGGCACTGGAAAAGCGCCTGCTGACCATAGAAGATTTTTTAGGCGATGATGAAAAGGTGCTGCAAAAGCTGAGAGACGCCCAAGATCAGGAATTGGCACTGCTGCTCGAGCAGCTTCGCCCGGGAGTGCGGGTGGCCGAGGATGAAGAAAATTACGATTGCTCGCTCAGATTGAAGGAACGCCTCATTGACCCGCCGCTTTTGCTTTCCGATGGAACCATGTGCAACGCCAGCGAATACTCACCTGCCATACAGGAACAAAATCGCCGGGCAAGAGAGAAGTCCAAGAAAGGAACCTATGTAAGAATCCTCTCATATCAGTAAAGAAGCATGATGAATTTCACGTTGAACCTTTCAGAAAATTCTCTATAATGGTAAGGAGAGGTACAGCCATACTCCACACATAGGCTAGGCATCGTTCGCCTGCTCCTTACCAACACTTCTACTCACATCTATTCATGTGAAAATCCTAACAACCAATCTCCTCGTTTCGAACATTCACGAAAAACTCACTCCATTGACCCTTTCCTGAAATCGCTTACACGAATCCATTGCGATCCCGTTTCCCACTGTTCTCGGCCCATACCGGGCAGGATTGGCCATCCGTGCCAATTGACATAAAGTCATCCAGCTTAGGGAAAATCCCTTGACCATTGCAAAGATGGAGGTGGAATCCGAGCATCATTTCCGACAAAAGTGGTATAGGCTATCCGGACCACAAATAGATTGAAAGCAGAGCAAGCTTTCAAATCCTGCGGAAAAATCAGACAACCTGGAACAGAGAAGAACAGGGGGGAAGATAGGATGCTGCATATCGTGGCCTGTATCAAGCAGGTCCCCGACACCAAGATCATCAAGATGAATCCCAAGACCAATACGATGGACCGGGCCAGTGCACCCGCCATTCTCAATCCGTATGATGCCCATGCGGTCGAAGAAGCGGTTCGCCTGAAACAGCGCTATGGCGGTACGGTTTCTGTCGTCACGATGGGGCCGCCGCCTGCGGTCAAAGCGATCAAGAAATGCATCGAGATCGGAGCGGATGAAGGCTATTTGATCACGGATCGGGCTTTTGCAGGGGCAGACACGTTGGCGACCAGCTATTCCTTGACGAAAGCGCTGGAGAAAATCGGCAAGATCCTGCCGATCGATTTGATCATCTGCGGCAAAATGACCATCGACGGAGATACCGGGCAAGTAGGACCGGGGATCGCCCGTCGTCTGGATATCCCGCCTTTGACCAGCGTGAAAAAGGTGGTGGAGGTCAACAAGGAAAAAGGCTACGCAATCGTCCATCGGAAGCTGGAGGATGGCTATGAGGTGATTCAATCCACGCTTCCTTGCCTCTTTTCGGTGGAAAAAGAAATCAACGAGGTACCGTATTCCCCATTGCCAAATGTGATCCGGGCGGCACGCTACCAGCCGCATATCTGGTCGGTCGATGATCTGGAGGGAGTCGATCGCACGCTGCTCGGGCTAAAGGGCTCCCCTACCATCGTCGCCAAAGTATGGCCGCCGGAAAAACCGAAGGGCGGAGAGATGCTTACAGGCACTCCTCAGGAGCAGGCATCCCGCATTCTTTCCCTTTTGCTGGAGCGTAAAGAATTGTTCCGTGATAAGGAGGTGACGGGATGAGCAACCTGGAGGACTACAAAGGCGTATGGGTGTTCATCGAGCAAAAGGAAGGCAAAATCGCACACGTATCGCTTGAGCTGCTCGGAGCTGGACGCAAGCTGGCCGACAAGCGTGGAGTTCCGCTCGCCGGGATCCTGATCGGACATCAGGTGAAACCGTTAGCTGATGAAGTGTTTGCCTACGGTGCCGACATCGTATACCTCTATGACGCCCCCATCTTCCGCCACTACCGTACAGAGACATTCATGCGCGCGGTCATTCACTGTGTCGAGACATATAAGCCGGAGATATTCCTGTACGGGGCGACCTCCACAGGAAAGGATTTAGCGAGTGCCGTAGCGACTGACTTGGCGACGGGTCTGACTGCAGATACCACCATGCTGGATGTGGACGCAGATACTGGTCTCTTGGAAGCGAGCCGTCCCGCTTTTGGCGGCAATATCATGGCGACGATCCTCTGCAAAAAAGACCGTCCGCAGATGGCGACCGTCCGCCCGAAAGTCATGAAAGCGCTTGAACCGCAAAAAGGCCGCACTGGCACGCTGATCGAAGAGACGCTGTCGCTTGGCGAGGAGGATATCCGGACCAAGGTCTTGGAGATCGTCCGCGATACCGAAAAGAAAGTCCGCATCGATGAGGCGGATATCATCGTCGCAGGCGGAAAAGGACTGGGCAGCAAAGAAGGCTTCCAATTGATCCACCAATTCGCCGAGGTGCTGGGAGCATCAGTAGGTGCCAGCCGTGATGCGGTCGAAGCAGGCTGGATCGACCATCATCATCAGGTAGGGCAGACGGGGGTCACCGTGACGCCAAAGATATATTTTGCTATCGGGATCTCGGGAGCCATCCAGCATATTGTGGGCATGCACAATTCCGGATTGATCATCGCGATAAACAAAGACCCCAATGCGGCCATTTTTCAATCCTGCCATTATGGCATTGTCGGAGACGCATTCGAGATCGTGCCCATGCTGATCGAAGGGTTTCGGGAGGCATTAGGGAAAGCCGAGGAGGTACAGTATGGCGGAAAAGTTTGATGTGATCGTGGTTGGAGCGGGACCAGCCGGAACAGCATGTGCCTACACCTTGGCGAAAGCGGGCGTCGATGTCCTGTTGATCGAGCGCGGCGAGTATCCGGGCTCCAAAAACGTAATGGGCGGCGTGCTTTACCGCAAAATGATGGACGATATCATCCCCGGCTTTTACAAGGAAGCCCCTGTCGAGCGTCCGATCGTGGAGCAGCGCTTCATGATGCTGGATGCCGAATCAGCAGTGACCTTCAGCTATAAAGGCATGGAATGGGCTCAGGAGCCCTACAACAACTTCACGGTGCTGCGCGCCAAGTTTGACCAGTGGTTTGCCGATCAGGCGGTGAAGCAAGGAGCTTTGCTGATCAATGAGACCGTCGTGACCGAGTGCATCGTCGAAAACGGAAAAGTGATCGGGGTGCGCACGGATCGCCCGGATGGCGACGTGTATGCGGACGTCGTGGTGCTTGCAGACGGTGTCAATTCGTTGCTTGCCAAGTCGCTCGGCTTTCATAAGGAATTCCGCCCGGATGAAGTGGCCCTCGCCGTCATGGAAGTGCTGAAGCTGGATAAAAAAATCATCGAGGACCGTTTCAATCTGGAAGGGGATCAAGGCTGCACGATCGAGATTTTTGGCGATTCGACCAAAGGTATCCTCGGAACAGCCTGGCTCTATACGAACAAGGACAGCCTGAATATCGGCGTCGGTGCGATGCTGTCCGGCCTGATCAAGGCGAAAATCAAGCCATACGAACTGTTAGAGTATGTGAAGCAGCATCCGATGATCCGCCCCTATATTCAGGGCACGGAGCAGCAGGAATATCTGGCCCACCTCATCCCTGAGGGCGGCTACAACTCCATGCCGCGCATCGTCGGTGACGGGGTCGTGGTGGTCGGCGATGCCGCGCAGATGGTCAATGCGATCCACCGAGAAGGCTCCAACATGGCGATGACCTCAGGCGTCATGGCTGCAGAAGCGATCGTGCGCGCCAAGGAGGCGGGAGACTTTTCCCGCACCATGCTGGACAGCTATCGGGTCAACCTGATGAACAGCTTCGTCGGGGAGGATCTGAAAAAGTATAAGGATGCGACCCATCACTTCGAAAAATACCCGCACTACTTTGAAAAATACATTCCGTTGATGAACAAGGCGGCCAGCCAGATGTTTACCGTTGATGGCACACCGAAGAGGGAAAAACAGAAGAAGATCTGGAAAGACATCGGGGGAGCCGGCGACAAGTTCAAAATCGCCCGCGACTTACTTGCTGCTTGGAAGGTGATGAAGTAGTGAGCAATCAGCCCAAAGGAGCGACGATTGAAGAAAAGCAGTACTTGATCCGCTTTAAGGCGAATACAGAGTCCCATCTGCATGTCCTGGATACGGACATCTGCATGACGAAGTGCCCGGACAAATTATGCACCATCTTCTGTCCGGCGGAAGTGTACAAATGGGAAGAGATCCGCATGCATGTCGGCTATGAAGGCTGCCATGAATGCGGAAGCTGCCGGATCGGATGCCCTTATCAAAATATAAAATGGGAATATCCCAAGGGCGGCCACGGCATTATTTTTCGTCTCGGGTAACGATCCATGTTGGCAATCGGCGACTACGTCGTGTTTGTCAGGGATGGTACCCGCGGCCTCGTGATAGCGGTGGAGGAGAATCGGTATCAAATCATGTGGGAAGATACGTTTATCAGTTGGGAGCAAAGAGAAGCTCTGCAAAAAACATAAACGCATGTGGACATGTAAAAACCACTTTCTCAAAAGTACGAGAGGGTGGTTTTTTATGGAAATAAGAGTTGTATAATGGGAGGTAAAGACGATCTGGCTTGCTAAGGGAGTAGGAGTGATGGAAAATCGAGATTCAGGAGCTGTACGTAACCTATAAACCGCTGCTTTTTTCTTTGGCCTACCGAATGCTCGGGAGC
Organism: Brevibacillus migulae; assembly: GCF_004521915.1. Taxonomy (GTDB): domain Bacteria; phylum Bacillota; class Bacilli; order Brevibacillales; family Brevibacillaceae; genus Brevibacillus_F; species Brevibacillus_F migulae. Next base: position 18,098 of record NZ_SDKD01000003.1, read on the forward strand.
GTAATGGATGCCGAGGATATGGTACAAGATATTTTTCTTGCCCTCGATAAAGTAGATACGACGAGAGTCACGAATGTGAAGGCCTTTTTATGCAAAATGGTCACCAACCGCTGTATTGACCAACTGCGTTCCGCACGCAGCAAACGTGAAGTCTATGTCGGGCCTTGGCTGCCGGAGCCATTGTTGACGGATGTCGCAAACGGAGATCCTGAATCTTCTGCAATTATGCGGGACCACCTGTCTCTCGCTTATCTCACCATGATGGAAAAGCTGACGGAAACGGAAAGAGCCGTGCTGGTGCTGCGTGAAGCGCTGGCTTTTGACTATCCGGAAATTGCAGAGATGACGGGGAAATCGGAGGCGAATTGCCGCAAGATTCTTTCGCGGGTGAAACAGAAGCTGGGGAACGAATCAGAGGAAGCATCGATCCCGCTGGAACAGCATAGACAACTGGTCCAGGACTTTTTGCAAGCGATTGTGTCAGGGAATGTGGAGCGAGTGCTTTCACTGCTGACGAAAGAGGCCGTACTGTACTCGGATGGCGGCGGCGTCGTCAAAGCAGCACTCAATCCGATCACTACTGCGGAGCGTGTGGCGCTTTTCTTAACGGGTATTGCAAAAAAACGGCCAGATTCATTATGGTATCAACCCGCAGAGGTCAATGGGCAGCCGGGCTTCATCGGTTTGATCGACGAACAAGTGCATAGCGTCCTCAGCTTCAAGCTTAAGGGAAACCGCATTGAGGAGATTTATATCATGATGAATCCGGAGAAGCTTAAGCATGTGAAGTGAGAGGATGAAAAAGGGAGAAGCCGATGCGTCATCTCCCTTTTTTGCGTTGGTAAGAAGCTGCATTTTGTTTGATGGACGTAGTGAGAGTGGTGCATTGGTGTTTCCAAAAAGTTGGAAATGACCTAAAATATTGAAAAGGAGGAGAGGTACATGACGGGTTTATCCAAAGTGTTCTGGGGGATATTGTTGGTTTTTCTCGATTTCAGGTTTAACGGTTTTGATATCTTGCCGGATCTGATCGGTTTTATCCTGATGTTGATTGGCCCTTCACTCGGGAAAAATGGAGCTTGCAGACATGGCCAATAATAGATGGAGATATTATCTGTGGTTTACGGTTGCGTTTTTCGTACTCACTTTGCTAGCTACTGGAATCTCACCATTTCTTGGCGTCTTAGTGATCCCAATGGTTATTTGCGGGTTTATTGTCACGATTCTGATACTCATACTGATTCGTCGTGCAGATCAGACATTGCTTACACAAAAAGCCTAAGAAAAGTCTAAACAAACGAATAGGTTCATTCATTCAACAACCACTGGTCGATTTAGATCCAGATTCGTGGATTGCAGCTGAAAAAAATCAAGTTTAGGTTGCTAATTTCAATAGCAATATTGATTAGAGAGAGAGGGAGGACAATGATGAAAATAACGGAGCTATTGGTAAAAAGCGGGGTAATTGCGTTGATAAGCACTGCAGCTAGTTGCTCAATAGCATATGCGGAGGTGCCTGTCATAATGGAAGAAACCCATGCTAACTTGCCTGCTTACTATGAGGATTATCCCTATGATACGCGTGGCATGAGCGATGCTTATATGGGGAGAAATTATAGGCTGTTTCAACCGTTTCAGAACATGTCAATGAAGCGAATTTTCGGCTCTAGAAATAATCAGTTAGACGTCCATCACGATTATCTTTTCGGTATAGATCAGGAAGATCGGCTTTACTTATCTATGGATGGAAAAGCTCCTATTCAAATAACGGAATTGACTGGGGCGAAAGAGGTGTATATCTCAGAGTATGGTGGGTATTATACCGAACTTCAGGACGGATCGTTATGGTACGCAGACTTTTCGAATAATGATACAAAAAACTATCCAAAACCGAGACTTGTTGAGAATCAAACGAAGCAAGTGGTATTAACTTCCGGAGAAATGAAAGAGGACGGTTATTTTACCATTGATGGTAACAATAATTTGGTGAGGGTTGAACAAGATCTGAGCAGGAAAATAATTGATCAAGATGTAACCCAGCTTGGAGCTGCTTTTGACCTGTTGCCCATTAATCCCAAGCAATATGAGTTTACAAGAGGAATCTATTATCTGAAGAACAATCAGTTATGGGCCTATACACCACTTCAGGAGTCAGAGAAGCAAATGTTGTGTGACCAGGTTACACAACTATCTGATCGTTATTTTTATTGGAATGATAGACATCGCATGGTCAAAGAGGTGACAACCTCTTTTCGTATGAAAGAATTCCAGATCAAGAAACCGAAAGATCTGCCTTCATCTTACAAGGAGGTGTTATTCAATGGCCGTTTGGGCTATGCAAGAAAGGAGATGGAGGATAAAAATGGACTCTACGAGTATATAATTCAAGAGGATGTAGTGGGGTATCAAGTAGCAAACGACACGATGAGATTCCCGGATATGTTTGTTAACCCTTGGAAAGCATTGCCTGAACTTAAAAATATTCGCGATCTTACTTCTGCGGACTATCGCTTGTATCTGCTGAATGAAAAAGGGCAAGTTTATTCTTTGGGAAACGGGGAGGTATATGACATTAGTCCGTAAGAAAAGCGAATTAAAGAGAAACTATAAAGAAGGTAAGAGAACAACATTTTAACAAAGCCAAAACCAGTCTAACACTATATCTTTCGTGTTTTGACTGGTTTTTTGTATGGGAGGTTTGGATCGTCTAATACCTATTCTTCTAAGGCTATTGCAGGAACCACGCTCATTTCTTTCCTTCCACCACTGCTACGGCATGCTAATCCTTGCTTTGGATCACCAGCAGATACCCGCTTTCCAGCTCAATCGTACCTGTCTCCTCCACAAGCACATTGCTGACCCCGAGCGACTCGCCCCAGCGAAGCGTTGCCTGCTCCAGCGGATACTGAAATCCGGTGAGCGTAATGCCGGTCACCTCTGGGCTGAAGGGAAGCAGGGAGATATGGGAAAAGCTGCTTTTGCTGACATGACCGGTACGGTCCAGCAAGATCAGCTCATTTTTTTCATCTACAATTCGGCAGGGAACGCCTGCGCGCAAGGCACGCACCAACAGCTGCACATTGGCAAACGAATGATCGAAGCGGGTTCCCAGTGCGCCGAGCAGGATGATTTCGGAAGGGGACTGCTCAAGCGCCCAGTGGAAGGCCATCTCCGTATCGGTCCAATCCTTCCAGACCGGGTCACAGGTCTGCAGATCGGTTACCTGTGTCCGTATCGATTGCAGCTCCTCCTCGCTGACGGAATCGAAGTCACCGATGGCCAGATCCGGTTTCATTCCGTGCTGCAACAGAAAAAAGGCGCCGCGATCGACGCCGACAAGCGTATCACCGGTACGGATCTCCTGAAGCGCCCAGGTACCCAGATTGCCCCCGGTAAAAAGCAGAATGCGACTTTCCAGCCTGCCGCTCATGCCGGCATGACTTCCAATTGTTCGCTAACTTCAACATCCTGCTTCATCTGGAAGCTTCCCTTATATTTGGCGCCTTCCTCTACCGTGAAGGAGTCAACGACCATATCGCCGCGAACGGCAGCGGTAGAGGTGAGCTGCAGCAATCCCGCTGCATCCGCATTGCCTTCCAAACGGCCGGCAACGGTAATATTTCTTCCTTTCACGATTCCGATGACATGGCCGGTTTCGCCGATGATCACATCTCCGTCTGCGAAAATCTCTCCGTTCACCATGCCGTCTACCCGGATGGTGCCTGACACGGTCAAGGTTCCTTTGACGGCAGTTCCCGCCCCGATGATCGTCTCGATTTTGTCCGTGATGGTTGGTTTGGCTTGTTTACTGCTGTTAAACATTATTTTCCCCTCTCTTCGGGCAAGTATTTTTCCGGATTGACCGGCTGCCCATTTTCATACACCATGTAGTGAACGTGGACGCCTGTACTGCGTCCGGTGCTGCCCATATATCCGATCACTTGCCCTTTCTTGACTTCCTGCCCCACCGATACGGCGATTTCCGTCAGATGTGAGTAAGAAGTGTGCAGCGTATCGCTGTGGGCGATCCTGATCATTTTCCCGTGTCCTTGCATGCGCTGGGCGAAGACGACCTTGCCGCTCGCCGTGGCATGGATGGGAGAACGGTAGTGGTTGGCGATATCAAAGCCATCGTGGAATCGTTTTTGGCCATGAAAAGGGTCGCGGCGATAGCCAAAACGAGAAGTGACCGTGCCGACTGCCGGATAGATGGTGGGCGTATGGATCATCTTCTCGTTCCAGACCTCCACTTCTTTTTGTAAATGAGAGATCTTGCCGACCGTATGGGGCAATCGTGTTTGCAGCGAACGCAGCTGGGCGGTAGTCTGTTGCAGCATTTGCTCGCTGTTCAGCTCATGGTCGACGACTTCCTGCTCCAGCGAGATGCGCTCAGGACCGCCACGGCTAGCCAGTACCGTCTGAGTAACCTGGGCCACGTGCTGATCTGTCGGACCGGACAGAGAAAGAGAGCCGGATTTGCTGCGGATCTCTTGCTCCATTTGCTCCAGCTGCTTCACATAGGCTTCCATTTCTTTTACCTGATCCATGATGGAAGCGAATTGCTCTCGTCCCTTCTGCAGTTCCAGCTTCGAGGCGTCCGCTTGCTCCTGCAGTGACTGTGCTTTGGACTGCATGCGCTCATAGGTGGCATTCATATGTATGTAATCGGTGAATAAGTATAGGCCCAGACAGCCGAGGAAGGCCAGGCCGATTCCGGCAAGCTTGAGATGCTTGAGGGAGACTTGCAGGGAGTGAGTGCTGCTTTTTCCATGAGGGACGATCATGAAAGTCAGCTTCCCTGAATCTTTTTTCGTACTCATGCTTCACCTCTTAGAAATTGTCAGCTATGATTTTCTTCTCAATCCGTCAATATTATCCCTGCTTTTCCAATAAATTTTTCATCCCGACAAAAATCGACACAAGAAAAAATATTCTACCAATTATTGCTATTCAAAATTTTATCGATTAAAATATTTTTATTAATGCAAGCAAAGGAGCTGATTCATGGTGATCGTCATCAAACGTTTGAGTACGTGCACGTTTTCAGAGGCTGCGGAAATATGGAACAAAGGCTTCGAGGGTTACTTTGTTGATGCGACGACGACAGATGAGCGGTTTGCAGCGAGACTCGGCATGGAAGGACTGTCGCCAAGCCTGTCGGTGGTGGCATATGTGGATGATGAGCCGGTCGGCATGGTGTTGACCGGGATACGGAACATTCAGGGGAAAAAGGTTGCTTGGAACGGGGGGACCTGTATAGCCACAGCCTACCGCGGCCAAGGCTTAGGCAAGATATTGATGAAAGCGGTTCTCCAAGTGTATGAGGAGGAAGGAGTGGAATGGGGTACGCTGGAAGCATTCCGCGAAAATGAAAAGGCGATCGCACTGTACAAGGCGATGGGGTATGATATCGTGGATCGTCTGTTGTTCCTGCAGCGGACGGAAGCCTTTGATCGCACCAATCCATTTTCGCAAGCAGAGGGTGCTCAGTACCGGTACGCAAGCGGAGTCCCGGCGGATGTGCAAGGGCTGTCCTTCTACCAGGCGATGGCACCCTGGCAGACGCAGTGGGCAGGGCTGCGCGATGGGCAATCCGTCCTGGTGAAGGACCAAGCTGGGGAAGCGATCGGCTATGCGTTGTATCGACGAGCTTTTGATCCAGCAGGAGCGGTTTCTGCCATCACCTTATTCCAATGCGCGGCTGCACCCGAGCGCGAGGACGCGGATGAAATTATCCGGTTTGCGCTCAACCATGTGTTTGAACCGGAGCGAGAGGTAGCCAAGCGCGGTACCTTCAATTTCCCGGCTGGCCAGGAGCGGGTTGTCCGGATCTTGGAGGAGGCTGGATTTTCGCCGAGCATCGAACAGGTATACATGATGAAAAAGATGTAACGAAGCTTATTTTTGACAGCGCGGACAATAGAAGACCTTGCGCGAGGCCAGCTCCTCCTGAATGATCGGGGTACCGCAGCGCAGACAAGGATCCTGTCCGCGATCATAAATTTTACAGCGTTCATTATAACCCCCTGTGAAAGCGTCGCCTTTATACAGGGGGTATTCCATGTAGCCACCATATCGGATCGCCTCATTCAGCACGGCATGCATCGACTGGTAGAGGGAAGCGAGCTCAGTGGAAGAAAGCGCAGGAATCTTTCGCATGGGAAGGATGCCTGCATCAAAGCAAATTTCATCGGAGTAGCAATTGCCGATGCCGGACAGCACGTGTTGGTCCACGAGGGTGGTTTTCAATATGCCCCGTCGTTCGGACAGCAGCTGCCCAAAGGAGACAGCAGAAAAAAGCGGATCCAGAGGCTCGGGACCGAGATCTGCCAGCTTTTGCGCACATTCCTCCAGTGAATACAAATGAAGATAGCCGAGCCGCAGCCCGTGGAAGTATAGGGTGTGCCCGCCCAGATGAAAGGTCACCTGTGCGGTACGGTCCAATTTATCCGTTTCGGAGCCATAGTATAGAAACCCGCCAAGCATCAGATGCAGGAGCAGGACGCTTTCGTTGTCGAGATGAAAGAGCAAGTGCTTGGCCTTGCGCTGGACGGAACGGATGGTTCGTCCTTGTACCCGTTGTATGAACGCTTCTGCGGGGAGGTTCACCGTTTTCTCACGCTGTACGTCTGCCCGCGTAATCGTTTTCCCCGTGATTCTTTCCCCAAGCAATCTGCGATAGGTTTCCATCTCCGGCAATTCTGGCATCGTGGTCCATCCTTTCCGCTGGCATAAATGAACTGCTCGTTTACAGCATTCGTAGTTTCACCAGAGTCTCAGGCAATGATCCTTTGCGAGAGGGAAGCATGTCCACCGGGCATTTTTTCCAGATCTAACGATGTAACGGGAACGAAGCAAGATTCGTCTTATCTTCTGGCAGTGTCCGATTACCAATTGTCTCCTGGATCGGGTATGATAGTAGGGAGAGTAGTATCCCAGACCCAATACGGTAAATACAGGAGACATGGACCATGCAGAAAGTGGATTTGATTGCGACGGCTACCTTTGGCTTGGAGTCGGTCGTCGCGGAGGAAGTAAAAAATCTCGGTTATGAAAATGTAACCGTGGATAACGGAAAAGTGATGTTCAGCGCCGATCTGTCTGCGATTCCCAAGACCAATCTCTGGTTGCGGACGGCAGACCGGATTCGTTTGAAAATAGGCGAGTTTAAAGCGACTACCTTTGATGAGCTGTTCGAGCAGACGAAAGCGTTGCCTTGGGCCGACTGGATCCCGGAAAATGCTACCTTTCCGGTGGAAGGGAAATCGGTCAAATCAACCTTATTCAGCGTTCCCGACTGTCAGGCGATCGTGAAAAAGGCTGTGGTCGAGAGCTTGAAAAAGACATACAAGACAGAGTGGTTTGCCGAGACGGGACCACTGTTTAAAATCGAGGTGGCGCTACTGAAGGATGTGGCGACGCTGACGATCGATACGACGGGGGCTGGCCTGCACAAGCGCGGGTATCGCGAGCTGATCGGGGCAGCCCCGTTAAAAGAAACGATGGCGGCTGCGCTGATCCTGTTGTCCCGTTGGAAGCCGGATCGCGTGCTGGTGGATCCTTTCTGCGGATCGGGCACCATACCGATCGAGGCGGCATTGATCGGGCAAAATATCGCGCCTGGGATGAACCGGGAATTCGTGGCGGAGAGCTGGCCGATCATCCCGAAAAACCTTTGGCGGGATGCGCGGGCGGAAACCCATGACCTCGCCCAGTATGATCGAAAGCTGGAGATCATCGGCACCGACATCGATGAAGACATCCTGCGCGTCGCACGCCACAATGCACAGGAAGCGGGAGTCGACGATCAGATCCATTTTCAGCGGATGGCAATGAACGAGCTGCGCTCCAAGCGCAAATACGGTTATATCATCTGCAACCCGCCATACGGGGAACGGCTGGGAGACTATAACCAGGCCGAGCGTCTGTACAAGGAAATGGGCAACGTATTCCGTGAGCTCGATACGTGGTCGTACTATGTCATTACCTCCCACGAAGAATTCGAAAAGTATTTTGGGCGTCAGGCAAGCAAGAAACGGAAGCTGTACAACGGAAATCTGAAGGTCGATTACTACCAGTTTTTCGGCCCAAGACCGCCGCGTCCGAAGCAAGACGCGCCTAATCATTCATTGATATAGCGAGAGGATTTGAGGGGAAAACCATGCAAAAAAGGAAGCACACTGCACTGCGCCGACTGCTTGCAGCCAGCATGGCAGCCAGCCTGCTGCTCACAGCGGCATGGCCGGCGTTGGCAGATACTGAGGAAAAAACGTCGACACTCCCTGTTGCCCAAACCGATGAGGAGGCAGCGGACATTTCTTTTGTAGATATGGAAGGGCACTTTGCTCAGGAAGCGGTGGAGCGGCTGGCTACCCTGCAGCTGATCCGCGGTATGGGGGAGCATGAGTTTCAACCGCAGCAGCCGATGACCAGACAAGATTTTTCCGTCCTGTTTGCCAAAACGACGGGCATCCAACCGATCGTACCGAAAGAGGACAGCTACGAGGATATTGAGACTGATGGACCCTTTGCTCCCTATGTGTACGGACTCGCGCAGACCGGGATCATGAAGGGGAGAACCTCCGAGCAGTTTGGGGCGGATGAGCCGCTTACCCGCCAAGAGCTGGCTGTCATTCTTGCGCGCTTCATGGAGCTGACGGGCAGTACGCCTGGGGCAGATGCAGATGCGGGACAAGCGGTGCCGGTGGTGTACCAGGATCAGGACCAGATCGCGGATTATGCGGAAGAAGCCGTAGAGACGGTGACGCAAAAGAAATGGATGACGGGAAGCGCCAATCAGTTTCATCCTGAGCAGAAAGTGACGAGGGCAGAGGCTGCGGTGATTGCCGATCGCGTGCTGGCCGAACGGGTCTCGCAAGCGGAAAATGTCGTGTTTGCTGTGAATGCGGACAAGCTTTCATTGGTAGCAGGGGCAAGCCAACGCCTGAAAGTCAGCAGCCCGAGCGGGGCGACATTGCCGTTTACTCCGATCTTCTCGTTTGACCGGCCCGAGATCGGTACGATTGAGCCGGACGGTACCTTTGTCGCCGGGACGACCCCAGGGAAAGGTCAAATCACCGTGTCCGTCGGGTATAAAACGATGGTGATCCCTGTAGAGGTGACAGCGGATGGCTCGCCATCAGACGAAGGAGCGCAAACAGAGGCAGAAGCAGACGTAACCCCCGGAGCGGAAGAAGGGCTGACCAACTTTGCGCCGGAAAGCTTTTTCGGTGTGAAAACGACAGGGCCGGCCGACACGTATTTTCGCTCATTGGAGAAGAGTTATCCCGGACCAGTCGGCGGGCTGGTGATGCCATCCGAGACGTGGACAGGCTATGCGCGCCAATTCGGCCGTGAAATCACGCTCGCTCTGCCGGAAACAAAAGCCATCGAGCGCGTTTCCCTCAATTTCCGTCATGAGAAGAAGATGGGGATCTTGATGCCAAGCAAAATGGAGGTAGAGGTATCCCATGATGGCAAAGCATGGCATTATGCAGGCCGCGTGACCCATGGAGTGTCACCAGCGGATGAAACCGCACAGGTGCGCACCCTCTCACTCAGCTTGCCAGAGGTGGAAGCCCGCTATGTACGGGTACGCTTCCCGGTGCAAATCTTCGTCTTTGCCCGTCAACTGCAGGTATGGGGCAAAGATGTGGATGGTGACGAAGCGGATCCGCTGCTGCTGGCGCCGATTCCCATCACTGCAGCCATGGTGGATAAAAAAGCGGAGGATCGTATGCAAAATATGCTCCTCGCCTACTCGGGGGCACATGCGGAGCGGGGAACCTGGACAAAAAACGACTTCCTGCCGCTGGTCGGCTATATCGGCACGGATGGAAAGGTGAAGGATCGGATGTTTGACGCTGTCCTGTTCCTCCCGTATCCGGTCATGCCGACGACCCAAGCCGGCTGGGAAGCTTATCTCGACGATATTTTCCGTCCGGGCCGACAGCTGGATGCCTTGAATGAGGCGATGAAGGAATACAATAAGCAGCGCGGGAAGCTCTATATTGATCCTGAAATCGAGAAGGTTGTTCTCACCTTGCCGTATCCGAATCCGGCGGTGTCCGATTTCGGGCGGGTCAATCCGGATGAGGTCTCGCTCAATTTCTCCGCAAAAAGCGGAGGAGAAGAGCAAGCGTACCGTCACCGGAAGAAGGCGCTGGAATGGTACTTCCAAGAGCTTTTGCAGCGTTTTGAAAAAGCCGATTACAAGTATCTGAAGCTCGAGGGCATCTACTGGTGGCACGAGCTGGTGGAGGATTCCGTACCTGACGAGCGCCAGTTGATCCGCGAAACGGCGGACATGGTGCATAATCAGGCGCTGCGCTTCTATTGGATCCCTTATTTCGGGGCGACCGGCCTTCAGGAATGGAAGGATCTAGGCTTCGACTATGCGTTTGTCCAGCCGAATTTCTACAGCGACAAAGAGATTCCGGTGGACCGGATCGAAGCGGCGCTGAAAGTGGCTGACCAATACGGCATGGGGATCGAGATCGAGGGCGACGAGCGGATGGTCCGCGACCTGCGTTATTATCAGCTTTACTACAACCAGCTGATCGCCGGTCATAAGGCAGGCATCGACAAAAACAAAGTCCATGCCTACTACTACGGCTCGAAAAGCTTGCTGGAAGCAGTCAACAACAAAGAGCCGCAGGCAAGAGCGGTCTATGATGATACGTATCAGTGGATGCGCGGACGGTTTAACCTGACGGAGTACTTGCTGCCGCCGCAGGTGACACCGACGCCTGACACGGGACAAGCGCCCGCGGCAACTCAAAAGTAAATGGAAGAGTCTGTTCCCTGTAGCTGGGGGAGCAGGCTCTTTTTGTTGGAAGGGGGATATAATTCCTAATTTATGAAGTACTGCAACAGCCACGTGAGGAAGGGAAGAGAGGGACGGGCGGAGTCTTTGCCACACCTACTTAGGTGGAGCTTCCAAAAACGGTACACGCTTTTCGCGCAAACTCCTACGTATGAATACGCTTCCTCGAACCTTTTTGCGCGACGTACCGTTTTTGGAAGCGGAACCGGACAGTAATAACCTCCAAGCGGGTGTGGCAAGAACGCAGCCCCGCCCTCTCTTCCCTTCCCCCACCACAATGTTTGCACACTAGGAAATATTAAGCCAGCCTATTGGTCGACTCACTATGTTATAATTCAGTGAGTTTAAAACGATCCGAGTAACTTGAACATATGGGGTTGGATGATTCTTGAAAACATTTAAAAAAGTATATATCGAGATTACGAGCATCTGTAACCTGGCCTGCAGCTTTTGCCCGCAGACCAGCCGTCAGGCGACGTTTATCAAGCTGGATACGTTCTCCAATATTTTGGACCAGATCAAACCGCATACCAATCATATTTATCTGCACGTCAAAGGGGAGCCGCTCCTTCACCCGAAAATCGACGAGCTGCTGGATATTAGCCACGAGAAAGGGTTCAAGGTCAATTTGACGACAAACGGAACCTTGATTCATAAGGCGAAGCATAAACTGCTCGGGAAGCCGGCGCTGCGTCAAATCAATTTCTCCCTTCACAGCTTTGATGGACATGAGGGCTCGACCAATCGGGAGGGCTACCTGTCTGAGATTCTTTCCTTTGTCCGTCAAGTGGTCGAGCATAAGGTATTGATCTCGTTTCGCCTGTGGAATTTGACGCAGGATAATATGACGAATATGCAGCGGCAGAGAAACCGCGAGACATTGGAAATACTGGAGAAGGAGTTCAACCTGGACTACCGGATTGAAGAAAAAGTGGTGCCGGGCAGCGGTGTCAAAATTGCCGACTACGTCTACCTGAACCAGGATCATGAATTCCAATGGCCAAGCCTGCACGCGCCAGAGGACGATGGCAAGGGCTTCTGCCATGCCCTGCGGAGCCACGCTGCCATTCTGGTTGACGGGACAGTGGTGCCTTGCTGTCTGGACGGAGAAGGTGTCATTAATTTGGGCAATGTGCAGCAGACTCCTTTCTCTGAAATCGTGGAAAGCGAAAGAGCCAATAATCTTTACTTTGGGTTCTCCCGTAGAGAAGCGGTTGAGGAATTGTGCAGAAAATGCGGATATCGGAAAAAGTTCGGAGCATAACATCCATAGCGATGGCCACCAGCAAATGAATTGCATGGTGGCCTTTCTTTTGCTAGCTTCTCGTTTGGTAACGGAAAATTTTGTGCGTAAACGCCTTCCCACCGATGGCGAGCAATAGATACCACGGTACCGAGTACACGTATTCCCAGTGAAGGGGGACATAACTGCCTAGCAGGACAACGAGCGGCTCGCCGACAAAGGAGAGAAACAGCGAGAGCACAAAACTTGCCGCCAAGTACGGCTTCCAGGTGTAAAAGATCTGGTATAGAAACATATACACGGTTGGCAGCACGACGAGATTGGCCGGAAACATCGGCGGGAAAATCGGCTCAACGGAGTCGGGGTAGCTCCAGAGCACAAAGGAAGAGCCGATGACATCCAATAGGGTTGAAGATAATCCGATGAATAAGCCCATCATGACAATTTCCGCTAGACGGGAGCGGTCCACGATTTTGAGCCAAAAATAAAAAAGAACGAGGGAAGAGAGTCCGACCCACCAGGAAAAAGAGAACAAATCCTCCTGCAACCAATGGGCCAATTCGGCGTCACGCAATTGATATTGCATGTGGATAACTTTTTCGAAGCCCTCGAGCATTGGCCGGCGCACCCTTTTTCAGCATATTTACCTGTAGTTTCTTTCATATCAGGGTGCTGTATTCCAGCATCAAGCCTCACAGCTCCAACCGAAGCCGGACCATATCCACACAAGGGATCCCGTTCTCCACAATCGGTTGGGGATAATGCTTCAAAAAGAACCCGCTATCCACTCCTACGATCCGAAACCCACATTTTTGGTAGAGCGCAAGCTGGCCGATGCCGGAATTGCCTGTACCGATCTCCACCGTGCTGCCTCCCAGCTCCTTCGCCCGCTCGATCGCATGCCGCAGCAGCTTTCTTCCATAGCCCATTCCCTGGAACTGCTCATCGACAGCGATGTTCAGAATTTCAAAGGTAGCGGGCCTCGTTTTCAGCAGGACATACAGCCCCACCATGGTAGAATCGGGGAGGCGGCCGATAAAGCATTCCCCCCGCGGAAAATAATCGTCGACCATCTGCCGGGATTCATCTGCCAGCAAGAGCAATTCGTAGGGAATCTCTTCGCTGCTGTCCCATTTGGCGATCACCATATCTTGCATACGCGAACATCCTTTACTCGTTATTTTCACTGCCTGTACCGACCTTTTTCGGTAGGATCTGAAACAGCTTTACATACAGGAATGCGCTGATCAGGGCACATAGAAAAATGATCCCAAATACACCTACAGGCGGCATCCATGCTGACAGGCCGATGGTGAGAGGCGCGATGAAGCGGCCGATCGAAAACTGCAGGCTGGATGCCCCCATATATTGACCGCGTGCGTCTTCCGGCGAGTACTTGCTGACGAAGCTCTGCACGACAGGCGTGCGAATCAATTCTCCTAGCGTCAGCACCACGATACAGCCAAACAGCAGCCAGATATGGGTGGTAAAGGCCATCAGAAACATGCCCAGTCCAAACAATACGGAGGAAAGAATCAGGGAATTGCGGTCGTTCCAATGCTGAAACCAGTTGGTGACCGGCATGGTGAAGAGGACAACCAACAGACCGTTTAACCCGACCATCCAGCCAAACGCTTCCGTGCTGCCAAGCGACAATGACCAGTTGCCCCAAGACAGGAGCGGCTGCTCAGGGACGAATTCTTTGACATAGACGGCCATGTACAAGTCGAGCTGCATAAAACAGATGGTGACCAGGATCCCGGACAAGATATACAGCGCAAAGGGTTTATCACGCAGGATCACACTGTAGCTCTGCCATTGCTCCTTGATTATCGAGCTTTTCACCTTGGACGTGTCCTCTGTTTTCACGGATGCGGGACGAGTTTCTTTGATCAGGAAGTAAATCGCGATCGCGTAGGCCAAGGTGACCAGCGTACAGGTTGCCAGCAGCTCCATGCGGTAATGAAGAAAGAAGATCGAGCCAAGGACTGGACCAAAGACCACGCCGATGTTCATCGCGGTATAAAAGGTAGCAAAAACGAGCCGGCGGTCTTCTTCGGGCGTGAGATCAGCGACCATCGCGGAACTGGCAGGCCAATAAAGAGCTCCGCCCAGGCCAATTCCGATAAAGGCCAGATAATCAATCAAAGGACCGGGTGAGAATGTAAAAATGGCAAACATGATACATTGCAAAAAGGCTCCTGTCAGCATGGTCGGACGACGACCGAGCGTATCGGATAAATAACCGCCGGCAAGATTGCCCAATATCCCGATCAAAGGCGGCACGGTTAATAAAATGCCAGCCAAATCCTTACCGAAAGCATCGCTGAAATGAAGCGCGATAAACGGAAAGTACATCCAGAAAAGCGTATGAAAAATCGTTTCCCCAATCAGCCTTACCTTCAAATTCAAATCCCAGGCCAGCCATTGCATCGTTGGAATGCCTCCCGTTCGTTTTATTTTGTAAGCAGACTGCAGGATGCAAAAAAAGCGCAAACGTTTCGATGGTGGAGAGATCTCCATCACGTCCGTCTGCGCTTTTCACGCAAAGCTCTCGTTCCCTGCTGGGAAAGGGTGCGAAGAAGGGGCAATGGCTTCCCGTGTACATCGATGTAACGGGAAAACAAGATTGCCCCTAGTCGTCCGATTATAGAGACGGAAGGTGAAGTATCGGCATCCTGCAGTTTCAATCACGCAGATGGGGTTGTAGAGGGACTGGTGCCCTCTGCAAGGCCCCAGCTACTGATTCAAAACCACCGGATTTACCATGAATACAACACTCCCGCAACTGTTTTTGTTGGATTTTTCTTACAACATAGAATACTCGACATGGGAAGTAACATGCAAGAAATTTTTTTGCTTGATCAAATTTGTCCGTATACCAAGCGATAAAACGGTAAAATAAATTTGATCAAAGGAATACCAAGCAAGTCGGAATTGTGCTAAAATATGGAAAGGTAAAACAATTTGTGTTAGGGGAGAAGCGCTGATGTTGGATCCACGCGTTGTGAAGCTGGCGGAAAATTTGTTAAACCATTCGGTGGGCCTGCAGGAAAAGGAACATGTCATGATCGAGGTCCGCGGTGAAGGCAAAGAATTGGCCAGAGAACTCGTCAAGCAAGCCTATGCGAGAGGGGCTTATCCGCATGTTCGCATATTAGACCCGTTGATCGAGCGGCAACTGCTCATGGGTACATCCGAGGAACGGTTATCTGCTGTTGTGAAATGGGAAGATCCAATGTGGAAGGATATGCAAGCGTTCATCGTGATCAATGGATTCACGAATGACAGCGAAACATCTGATGTGCCTGTGGAAAAACGACGCATCACCCAGCGAGTGAAAAAAGAGATCAATGACTACATCACATCGAATCTGAATTGGGTATTGCTGAATTTCCCAACTCCGGCTATGGCGCAAAATGCGACTATGTCCACAGAAGCATTCACCAATTTCTACTTTGATGTGTGCTCGCTTGATTATCAGAAGATGGCGAATGCTTTTCAACCCTTAAAGGAACTGATGGACCGTACCGATAAAGTCCGTCTGGTGGGACCTGGAACCGACCTGACCTTCTCTATAAAAGGGATCCCCAGCATCATTTGCGCGGGCGAACGCAACATCCCGGACGGGGAAATCTATACGGCTCCTGTACGTGATTCGGTCAACGGGACCATTAGCTTCAATGCCTCCAGTCTCTACATGGGCACAAAATTTGAAAATGTCCGGTTCACCTTCGAGGCAGGCAAAATCGTGGAGGCAACCGCAAATAATACGGAGAAGCTGAATGATATCCTCAATACCGATGAAGGCGCACGGTATATCGGTGAGTTCGCCATCGCGGTCAATCCGTACATCCTGCATCCGATGAACGATATCCTGTTCGATGAAAAAATCGCGGGCAGCTTCCATTTTACGCCCGGCCAAGCCTACGAGATAGCAGACAACGGCAACAAGAGCGCCATCCACTGGGATCTGGTCAACATCCAACGTGCGGATTACGGCGGCGGGGAAATCTGGTTCGACGATGTGCTGATCCGCAAAGACGGCCTGTTTGTGCTTGAGGAATTGAAAGGATTAAACCCGGAAAATCTGATCGGTTAAATAAAGGAAATCTCCTTCATTAAGAAGGAGATTTTTTTTTGCAAACAAGGCTCACATCCTGCAAGGGGAACGCGTTGCCGTTTTGACAGTCGTTTTTTGCCTGTATGAACACGATGTTGGTGGGCCAAAACTTTCTGAATCGCCTCAACGATGCGAGTTTTATCCCTTCCAGATAGGTTGGAAAAATGGGTTGGGTTACAGCGACAACATACGACCGCGTTCCGTTTCAAGAATTCACTAGGTAAAAGGTGGATAAAATAAGCCAAGCCTGACATATGGGTGGCGCTTGGCATGAACCAGGGAATATTTTTACCGCTAAATGACCACTCGGTTTGGTATTTGGAATTGGGTATGTTCAGTCTGAGCCTTCTCTCTTACGTTTATTTCAAAAGGAAAAATGTGGAGGCAAGCGTCATCATGCTCCTTATCGCGGACGCCATAAGCAAACGCTTGTGGAATGGACCAGCCAAAGTTTGAAGGAATAAATCCTGCGCTAACAATCCTTAAGCTTTGGCCAAGAAGAAGGGGATAATTTATAACTTCTTAAACAAAAATGTTTACAAAGTAATTCTGATGAAATACACTTATTATACAAACAAGTATAAAAAGTGTGGAGGTGGCACTCATGACCAGACAGCTTCAGTGGTGCAGAGGGCTATGCAATGTCATTGCAGGAAAACTGATGGAGCAGGACTATCGGACGGATGAAGGGTATGTGACCCAGTTGTTGGAGCTGGGCCAGCAGGAAGCGATTGAGGATTATCAACAAGCGTTGGATCATACGGTGTTTTACGGATAAAAGCGGTGAACTGGCAGTCTTCCCCATCTTTCGATACAATGAGAGGAACGAGTGGGACGTGAAGGGGGAGCATCATGAAACGCAGCAATTGGCTGGACTATGTCGTGACGGCAGAAGAGGCGGGCATGACCGTAGAGCAGATCGTAAAGGAGAAGCTGGCCGTATCGGGAAGGATGCTGCAGCGGCTGACCCGCAGCAAGGGCGTCTTGTTGAATCGGAAAGCCCCCTTTTTACAAAAGACGGTTAAAGCAGGCGATACCGTATCCGTTCGCGTAGCTGACAAAGCTCGCGAGCAGGCGAACGAAGCGGTGGATTACGATCCCGCTTTTCATCCGGAAGTTTTGTTTGAGGATGAGCATTTCCTGATTGTGAACAAGCAGGCAGGACTCATGGTTCACCCGACATCTCCAGGTCAAAAGGGCACGCTTGTCCAGCTGCTCACAGCCTGGCTTGCGCATCACGGGAAGCCGTCTACGGTCCATGCAGTCCATCGGCTGGATAAAGAGACGAGCGGCACCATCCTTTTCGCCAAAAGCGGCTATGCCCACCAGTTGGCGGATCGCATGCTGCGCGAGGGCACGATCAAGCGGGAGTATATCGCCGTTCTTTGCGGCCAGTTAGAGGAAGAGAAAGGGACGGTTCGCGCCGCGATTGGGCGAGATCCTTTTCACCATACGAGGCGGCGTGTAACGGAAAAGGGAGATGACGCCGTTACGCATTACGCGGTGATGGCACGCTCTGAACGTTATACACTGGCGCGGGTGTGGCTGGATACAGGCAGGACGCATCAGATCCGCGTCCATTTTCAGCACATCGGTTGTCCGTTAGCTGGCGATCGGTTGTATGGGGGGAGCACTGTCGACTTTGGCCGTCAAGCTTTGCATGCCTATCGGTTGGCCTTTCCCCATCCGATTGGAGGAGAGGCGATCGAGGTGACGGCGAAGCTGCCGGAGGACCTGAATCAACTGACTGTGGCGCAGTTTGCGGTGACATTGGCATAGCTTTGCTGAATAACAGAAACAGAAACCCTTTCTTTTTTTCAGGAAAGGGTTTTTTCGCGTTCACAAAAAGGAGGGTTCATTCGTCTTGGTAGGGAAACAAAATTTTTACATTTGTAAGCGCATGCAAGCATTTACATGCACTATGAACATTGAGTATAATGTGTTCGTTGATAAAGAATGCAAGTGTTTGCATGCATGGGGGAAAGAACATGGATAAACAAAATCGGATTCATGCGGAAGGGAACGGTGAAGAGCAGGAAACAAGAGACCGAATCTTGTCAGCTGCGCGACAATTGATGGCCAAAAAGGGGATGAAAGGGGCGACCACCAAAAAGATTGCTGAGCTTGCTGGGGTCAACGAAGTCACGCTGTTCCGCCATTTTACCAACAAAAAAGGCATCCTGATGGCCGTGATGGAGGAGATGACGGATACGCGGTCCCTGATGAAAGAGGTGCTCGAGCAAGCGTATCCCGATATTCGCACGATGCTGCTTAGCTACGGACGCGCCTATTACAACCTGATGGTCGAGCGCAAGGAGCTCCTCATGATTTGTATTCTCGAGTCGGGGGATGATCCAGAGATGTGTGATCTCTTCGCTCGTGTACCGATTACGGCAGGCATGGTACTGGCTGAAAAGCTGGCTGTGTTAACAGCGGAAGGGAAATTGCGGGAGGCCGATTGTCAGACAGCGGGCCATATGTTCATCTCATCGCTGTATACGGCGTTCATGATCTTGTACCATACGCAAAATCAGGATATCAGCATAGAGATTGAAAAGTTGCTGGACAAATCGGTTGATATTTTATTAGCAGGCATTCAAAAATAGCCAAGTCATTAATCCGGTTCGGATGGGAGCGGTAGAGAAATGAAGAAAACGTGGCTTTACATAGGTCTGGTGGCGGGATTGTTCACGACAACTGCCTGCAGCAACCAGGAAACAGCAAATGTCATCCAAGCGGCGCAGGAGACGAAAAAGGTGGAGGTCGCCCAAGTCAAGCGTGCGCAGGCAGAGCGGATCTCCGAGCTGACGGGAACGCTTGAGCCGACGGAAGAAGCGATGGTTTCCTTCGAAGTCGCAGGGCGATTGGTCGCGCTGCATCGCAATGAAGGCGATCAAGTGAAAAAAGGGGAAGTGCTCGCCCAGATTGATTCCAGTACCTATGCCCTGCAGGTTCAGGAAGCCAATACGCTCGTGGAGCAGACCGGGGCCGGACTGCAAAAAGTCAACAACGGAGCCAGGCAGCAGGAGCTGATCCAGGCACAGGCAACGCTGGACAAGGCGAAGATCGCGTTCAACAAAGCCAAGGATGATTTCCAAAAGTATGAAAAGCTCTTTAAAGAAAATGCCATTTCCAAGGATACGTTTGAGAATGTTCAGGACCAGCTGGCCTTGGCAGAGCGTGATCTGATCTCCGCCGAGCAGGCCTACTCCCTGGTAACGCAAGGTGCGCGCACAGAGGACCGTACGATGCAGCGTTCGTCTTACGAGCAAGCCGTGATTACGAAGCAGAAGGCGGCATTATCGCTGGAAAAGACCCAGCTGAAAGCGCCGATCGATGGAACGATCATCAGCAAGCTGACCTCGACCGGCGAATTGGTGGGGGTGGGCACTCCGATCTATCGGATTGGCAGCATCCAAACGCTCAAGGTGGTATTGCCGGTGCCAGACCGTGAGATCAGCATGTGGAAGGAAGGCGAGACGGTTACGCTTTCCTTGTACGGCAGCCAGCGCGAAGGGAAAGTGAGCAAGATCCATCCGGCCACCAACCAAAGCACGGGCACGATTGGGGTAGAAGTGACCGTACCGAACCCGCAGCGCGACTGGTTTGCCGGCCAGGTTGTCAAAGCAAGCAAAAAGATCGCCGGAAAAGAAGGGATATTTGTCCCGATCGAAGCGGTCATCAGCCGTGGTGGCGAGAAGCCGTATGTGTTTTTGCATGTGAATGGCAAAGCGGCCAAGACAGATGTAATAGTGGGAGAAATTCAGGACAATCTGCTGGAAGTGACCTCTGGACTCAAAGAAGGGGACCAGCTCGTAGTGAAAGGCGTGGATCGTCTGTTTGACGGCGACCCGATCGAGCTGGCGGGAGGTAACCAGCCGTGATTGAATTCA
The DNA here is from genome assembly GCF_004521915.1 of Brevibacillus migulae. Classification (GTDB taxonomy): domain Bacteria; phylum Bacillota; class Bacilli; order Brevibacillales; family Brevibacillaceae; genus Brevibacillus_F; species Brevibacillus_F migulae. Next base: position 38,182 of record NZ_SDKD01000003.1, read on the forward strand.
TCATTCGCAAACGGAAAATCACGCTGCTTTTTTTCACCATGGTGGTGCTCCTCGGGTTTTTGAGCTTTTTCCAGCTGCCCAAGCAGGAATCGCCCGATATCATCATCAACATGGCGACGGTGACGACCATCTATCCCGGTGCATCTCCGGAAAAGGTGGAGCAGACAGTTACCAAAAAGCTGGAAGAAAAAATCAATGAGCTGCAAGGGCTCAAATATGTGTCCTCGACCTCGAGTCTGGGTGTCTCCAGCATTATCGTGGAGACAAACAGCGGCGTCGATCCGAAGCAGAAGTGGGATGAATTGCGCAAAAAGGTGAAGGATGCGGAGGCCGATCTGCCGGAGGACGCCAAGCAGCCGATCATTAACGACGACTTGAATCGCACCTTTGTCCAGTCGTTGGCCATCACAGCCGACAGCCGCGAGCAGATTTACAGCCTTCGCGAAATGATGAAGTCATGGAAAGAGCAGCTGCGGACGATTCCCAATGTGGCGGATGTCACTATTGAGGGCTTGCCAGAGGAGCAAATCCGGGTCGATATCGATACGCAGAAGCTGAATCAGTACGGATTGAGCTGGGCTCAAGTCATGGCGGCTGTGAAAAGCGAAAATGAACGGGTTCCGCTGGGGGACATGGTCGTAGAAGAACGGACCTACCAGCTGAAGCTTGCTGAATCGTACGATGTGGAAGCTTTGAACAACGTGATCATTTCCCGCACACCGGAAGGCTTTCCGATTTATTTGAAGGATATCGGGAAGGTCTCAAGGTCGACGGAGACGGTAAAGGCGTATTCCTATTACAATGGAAAGCCGTCCATCACGGTCAGCATCAACGCCGAGACAGGCAGCGACGTGCCCAGCCTGCAGGCGCGGGTCGATGAAATGATGGCCATGCTGGCAAAGCAGCTGCCAGTATGGGCTAAGATGGATTCGATTTATTCCCAGAAGGAGCGGGTCGATGAGCTGTTCGGCGATCTGTCCCGTGAAATGATCATCGCGGTCATCGCCGTGCTGCTGGTTTGTACGCTTGGTTTGAATCTCATCACATCCTTTGTGGTGGCATTGGCAATCCCGATTTCGCTGGCGATCGGACTATTGTTTTTGCCGACGCTTGGGATCACGCTCAATATGATCTCGATTGTCTCTCTGATTATCGTGCTGGGCATCTTGGTGGATGACGCGGTGGTGGTCAACGACAACATCGAACGGCGATTGTCCGTACTCGGGGAAAAACCGATGCAAGCGGCCTCCATGGGAGCCAAAGAGGTTTCGATCTCCATCTTGACGGCGACGCTCGCCACGATTGCCTCATTTGGGCCGTTGATGTTTTTGGAAGGGAATGCGGGGCAATTTATCCGTCCGGTTCCGGTGATTATTTCCTTGACCATGCTGGCGTCGATGATCATGTCGCTGACGATTATTCCGATCTTCCGCCAATGGTATGAAGCCCGCAGCCGGAGGGGTGTCGATGGATACCGCAAGCCGCCGGGACTGTTGGGAAAACAGATTCACGATCTGACGCAGTGGTATGCCAATACCTTGATGCCGCGCATCCTGAAACGTCCGCTTTTGACGGGGATGGTAGGCGTATTGATCGGTACGAGCGCATATGGCTTGATTCCACTGACGCCGGTTGAGCTTTTCCCGCCGGATGACCGCCCGAATTTTCTGGTCAATGTCCGATTGCCGGTGGGCAGCAGTGCCGAGGAGACCGATCGCGTGGTACGCGGTGTTTCTGACTGGATTATGAAACAGCCGGGGATCGAGTCCGTAGGCGCTTATGCGGGAGGCAGTGCGCCGAAAATGTTTGGCGGCGACACAGCTGCCGGATCCGGTGTGACCGTGGGACAGCTCGTGGTGCGGTATGACGAGCACCAGGTAAAGGCAACCGACATGATCGGTCCTTGGCGCGAAAAGTTTAAAGAGCTTTATCCCGAAGCCAGCGTCATTCCGAAAGAATTGGAGACAGGGCCGCCAGTGGGAAGCCCGGTCGTCATCCGCATCTTTGGGGAAGACCTGAAGACGCTGCGTACGTTGACGGAGCAGGTGAAGGAAAAGATCGCAAAAGTGCCGGGTGTGTTTGACATCCAAGACAATTTGGGAGTGGAGCGCAATACGCTGGAGTTTGTGGTCAACAAAGCTTTGATGGAAGAAAAGCTGGTCAACTATACCGACCTGTCCCGCACGCTGCGTCTCGTCAGCGAAGGAATTACGGTCAGCGAGTTTGATACGGGCACCGATCTGATTGACATCAATATGTATTTGGATAAAGCGGGGGAAGAAGACCCTAGCATCATTTTCCAAAGACTGACAGTAGCGAACGCGCGGGGAGAGCAGATCCCGTTGTCCCAGCTTGCAGAAATCAAGCCTTCCTTCAGTCTGCAAACCATTCCCCACCGCGATCTGTCTCGTGCGGTCACGATCTCTGCCGATGTAAAGGATCGGACACCGACGGAAGTGATGGGTGAGATCATGCCGATTCTGGATGCGACGGCTTTTCCGGAGGGGTACCGCTATGATACGGGCGGGGAGACTTCGGAGCAGACCGATATTTTTATCGACATGGGGAAATTGTCGGTCATCGTCGTTTTCCTGATCCTGATCCTGATCGCAATGCAGTTCTACTCGCTCAGCTATCCAGTGCTGGTCATGAGCACGATCTATCTTGCCTTTGCGGGAAGCCTGATCGGGTTGTTCGTCACTCAGACCCCGCTTGGCTTCATGACGATGATGGGGGTCATCTCACTGTCGGGTATCGTAGTGCGAAACGGCATCGTACTGATCGAGTTTATCGAAGAAGCGCGGCATGAGGGCGTGGAGCTGAAGCAGGCTGTGATCCAGGCGGGTGAAGCCCGTCTGCGCCCGATCCTGCTGACCTCGATGACAGCCGTAGCCGGTTTGCTGCCGCTGGCGATTTCAGGCGATGTGCTGTTCCAGCCATTGGCCGTAACGATCATTTTCGGCTTGCTCTTTTCTACGGTGCTGACCCTAGTCGTCGTGCCTTCCTTCTATACGATTCTTGCCCAGCGCAAGAAAAAGAAGCAGGAGAAAAAGGTAGCGAAGAGGCCGGATCTGTATGGACCGGGTGGAGAGCTGGAGTTGAAAGGATAAGTAGAAAGAGAAGTCCCGGAGTGTTGCAAAACGCTTCGGGATTTTTCTGTTTGCAGATCTACTTCACCGCTCTGCTTGTAATAGCTTCGCAGGCATAGCCTATTCGTCGCTTTTTCTTTCAGCAGTTCAAAGAGAGTAAGCTGCGTAAGGAAGGGAAGAGAGGGACGGGCGGAGTCTTTGCCACACCTGCTGAGGTGGAGCTTCCAAAAACGGGACACGCTTGTCACGCAAACGCTACGTATGAATACGCTTCTTCGAACCTTTTTGCGTGACGTACCGTTTTTGGAAGCGGAACCGGACAGTTTCCACTCCCTTGCGGGTGTGGCAAGAACGCAGCCCGCCCTCTCTTCCCTTCCCCCACCACAATGTTTGCACAATCTCTCATAAGCTCTATTTTCCTATGCTATAATGAATCTATTAGATTTGGAAACGGACGGAAAGTCTGGCGAAGGGAGCGGCCCGATGCATACACCAGAGCTACTCAGCGAAGAAAAAGTATTTAAAGATCCGGTTCACCGATATGTTCATGTACGGGAAACTCTGATTTGGGATTTGATCAATGCTCCCGAGTTTCAGCGGTTGCGCCGCATCAAGCAGCTGGGCACCAGCTATTTGACCTTCCACGGGGGAGAGCACAGTCGATTCAACCATTCTCTTGGTGTTTATGAGATCATGCGCCGCATCCTGGAGACGTTTGAAGGACGGATTGCGCTCAGCAGGGAAGAACAGCTCTTGTGTATGTGCGCTGCGCTGCTGCACGATGTCGGCCATGGTCCGTTCTCGCATTCCTTTGAAAAAGTATTCCGCTTTGACCATGAGGATTGGACGCGGGCGATTATTACGGGTGAAACCGAGATCAATCGCATTTTGCGCCGAGTAGGGGAGGGCTTCCCGCAAAAAGTGGCGGAAGTGATTGCCAAAACCTATGAAAATAAGTTAATCGTCAGCCTGATTTCCAGCCAGATCGATGCGGATCGGATGGACTATTTGCTTCGCGATGCCTACTATACCGGAGTGAACTACGGCAACTTTGACATCGAACGGATCTTGCGCGTGATGCGACCGCATGAGGACGGGATCGTATTCAAATTCAGCGGGATGCATGCCGTGGAAGATTACATCATGTCGCGCTATCAAATGTACTGGCAAGTCTATTTTCATCCGGTTACACGTAGTGCGGAAGTGGTGCTGCGCAAAGTGTTCCAACGCGCAAAAGAGCTGTACCAAGCAGGATATTCCTTTGCGATTTACCCGCATCCGCTTGCGCCTTTTTTCCGCGAGCAGTTCACGCTCGCTGATTATCTGGCACTCGATGAAGGTGTCGTGCTCTATTTCATGCAGCAGTGGAAAGCAGAGGAAGATCCGATTTTAAAAGATTTGGCATCTCGTTTTCTCGACAGGAATTTGTATAAATACGTCGAATTTAATCCTAGAAATTTTCGTATGATAGCGGAACTGAAGGAGCTTTTTGCCAAAGCGGGCATCGACCCAGCCTACTATGTGGAAGTCGATTCCACATCAGATTTGCCCTATGATTTCTATCGGCCGGGAGAAGAGGAAGAACGCATCCCGATCATGCTGCGAATGCCGTCTGGGGAGATGGCCGAGCTATCGCAGAAGTCGGAAATTGTCGAGTCCATCAGCGGGAAAAGGAGATTTGACTACAAGCTCTACTTCCCTTTGGATAAAGTGCGGACACTGCCGGAGCCTGTCTGCCGAGCGATTTGTGAATGTTTAGGAGTGGATGAAGGATGCTGAACGATCACGCCAAGATCATCCGGCTGATTGAGATTGCCGGTGAAGTGACGGGGCGGAAGAAACTGCACAAGATGGTGTACATCGCGAAAAAAATGCAGATGGATTTTGTGGAGCGATTCCAATTTCACATGTTTGGGCCGTACTCGGAGGAGCTGACTTTGCGCGTGGACGAGCTCTGCAACCTGGGTCTCATCGATGAGCAGATGGAAAGCAAGGGGGCCATTCAGCTGTATCGCTACACGCTCAATGACGAAGGGCGTGACTTTCTGCGGTTTCACAATGTGGATTTTGGCAATGGAGAGCGCCTCATCAGCCGCATGAACGAGGAGAACTCCCGATTCCTGGAGCTCGTCTCGACGATCTTGTATTTTGACGATCTGGCTTATGACGAGATGAAGACAAAGGTATTTACGCTAAAAAGCAAGCAACGGTACAATGAAGAGGAAATCCAGAAGGGGCTGCTTTTTGTCGAAGAGCTTCGCGGATTAATGAACTAGGTACTTAAATCAATAGCATGCATATCTACACAGACTGGCCCGGGGCGATGCTCCGGGTTTTTTCTTTGGGGCAGTTCAGCAGTTTGAAAGCCCTTTAATCATTGATATTGAGAATCGTTATCGATATAATGACAGTAACCAAAATAAGGGAATAGAAACAAATCGCAGGAGGGGTCGGGAGTTGTCATTTGAAGACCAGCTGATGTTATGGAATCATGCGTCACTCAAGGTGTTGGACGTACGCCGCGTCACATTGCATCCGGGCGATTGCCTGCCCGCTTATCAGCTTCCGTCCAGCGTATTTTTGCTCACGACACGAGGAGTGGCACAGGTGCTGGTGGACGGGGTTTCCTATCAAGCAGAGAAAAGCCTGGTCTGCCATGCGGGGAAAGGGGCGCAGCTCGAGATCGCGGAGGTGGAGGAAGCGCTGGATTCGTACATGGTATTCTATCAGGCGGTGTTAACCATGCCTTGCCGCAGGGAAATCCTGCGACTCTACCACACCAGCAATCCATTTCGTGCGCAATACGCTTTTGCACCGTCGCATCCGCTTCCCCTTTTTTCCAGGGTCGAGCAAATGCAGCGGCAATGGCAGCGGCCCGACACGCTGGAAAAATTTCATGTCAAAGCGTTGTTCCATCATTTTGTCTACGACCTCTTGCAGCAGTCGCAGGCGCAGGGCAGCGCGATGACCCAACCGCAATTGCTAACCCACGCGATTCGTTATTTGGAGGAGCGCTATGCTGAGCCGATTACGCTGAACTCCTTGGCGGCGATGCTGGACTGCAATGCACGCCAGCTGCAGCGGCATTTTAAAGCGAGGCTGAATATCGGCCCGATGGAGTATCTCCTCCAGGTCAGGCTCAAACAGGCCAAGGCGTTACTCAGGCAGACCAACCTGACGTTAGCCCAAATCGCAGAGGCGGTGGGCTATCAGGATAGCTACTATTTCAGCCGGATGTTTAAAAAATATACAGGGGTTCCGCCACGCCATTATAAAGAGCAGGCAGAAGCCCTGGAGATGCGTCGCCAAACTCCATTGCCCCCGTCGCAATCATCCATTGTTCCTGACAGGGTGCAACTGTATAGTGATACTGCTAATGATGAAAACCATTCTCATTATAGGGTGAACGCGGTCATACATAGAGATGCAAGCACGCTGCCCATCATAAAGCATCAGAAAGGGGAAACGGCACTCCAAAAGAAGCCGGAGAAAATAGTGGTACTGGATTACCAATATCTCGATCAGCTGCTAAAGCTCGGGAAACCGCCAGTAGCCAGCGTTTTTCCAATGACGCTGTCAGGATCTTACCCTGGCAAGTTGAAAGGCAGAGCGCAGGATATCCGGGTGCTTGGCACAAAGGAAGCGCCTGATTTGGAGGCGATCGCCCAGACAGCACCGGATTTGATTATCTGCACGGCATTTCAGGAGCATCTCTTTGAAAAGCTGGCCCATATCGCCCCGACCGTGATGTTCGACCGAAATGAAGACTGGCGCACGACCCTTCAAACGCTCGGAAGCATCGTGGGGAAAGAAAAGACGGCTCGACATGCATTGAACGCCTATCAGAAAAGGGTAGCGGAGCTGAAGGCCGCTCTGACCGAGAAACTGGGCGGGCAATCCGTCGCTTTGATCCGGCCGCGTGATCAATTGATCCGGCTGCAAACGACGAAACATCGCACGGCAAAGATCTTATACGACGATCTGGGGATGGCGCCGCCACAGATGGCCGTGGACCGCAGCAAAACGAGCTCCTCCATTTCCTTGGAAGCCATGCCGGCATTAAATGCGGATCACCTGATCGTACTGCAGGACGGTTCCAATGCGGAGCTGGTGGAAGAGTATCAGCAGACCCCCATTTGGAAAAGTCTCCCCGCCGTACAAGCTGATCAAGTGTACATGGCCAATACGACGCTGTGGGTCGGTTATTATGGCCCCATTGCCATTCATCAGATCGTGGATGAAATTGCTGAAGCACTGTTGTAGACAGGGATGGTGAGGGAGAACATGACCAAAACCAAAATGCGACTGATGATCGATTCCAGTGTGAAAGATGAGCTGGAGCGCGCGAAGCTGACCGAACTGCATCAGATTGTTGTCCATCAAGTCATGCGCTTGGAAATCCATGATTATGTCAAAGTGACGATGGAGGTTGAAGGTGTCGAAAGCCATTTGCCGCCAGCAAAGCTGCCCGGTGCTGGTTATTTGGACACGTCGTTTGATTGCGGAGCGTTGAGTGAAAGGCAGCGGCAAATTGCGGAAATGCTGTGCAACCATTATTCGATCAAAAGAATCGCCAGCGAGTTATTCGTCAGCGTCAATACCGTCAAAAAACACATTCAAAATATGAAAAAGGCATTGAATACCGATTTAAGCGGTGCCGATTTTATTTATGCCCTGCAGCAAATGCTGCAAAAGGGAAGCGTCGATCTGGATAAGCGTACTCCAATCGGATGAAGGACATTATCCGATTGGAGAATTTACCCCACTTGGACCTGTTGTTATGCTAGAAACAGTTGAGTTGATATTGATAATCAGTATCATTTATCAAAATCGACTCACAAGCTAGTATCGAAGGAGTGGTACGAGTGGGGAATATTTTTGTTGCTGGACAGTCAAAAAATGATCACTATCTCGAAAGCCAGGCGGCTAGGGAATCCAATGCAAGATCGTACCCGAGGCGCATTCCGATCGCCATACAGGAAGCGGAAGGGGTTCATGTCAAGGATATGGACGGCAAGGTGTACTACGATTGCCTTGCCGGAGCTGGAACACTGGCGCTGGGACATAACCATCCCGTTGTCATCGAAGCGATGAAGCAATTGCTGGACAACAAGCGACCGCTGCACACCCTGGATTTGACCACTCCGTTAAAAGAGCAGTTTGTGGATGAGATTTTCGCAAGCTTGCCGGAGGAATTTGCCAAGAACGCCCGGATTCAATTTTGCGGACCTACTGGCGGTGATGCCGTCGAAGCGGCGATCAAGCTGGTCAAAACGGCGACAGGCAATCGCAGCATTCTCTCCTTTCAAGGCGGCTATCACGGAGCGACCCATGGAACGATGAGCCTGAGCGGGACGCTGGGAATGAAAGAAAAGATCAACGGGCTAATCCCGGATGTGCACTATATGCCTTATCCGTATGCATACCGCTGCCCGTTTGGAGTCGGCGGTGAGCAGACGCATCAGCTCAGCAGCCGCTACATCGAAAATCTGCTGAACGATCCGGAAAGCGGCATCGTGTCGCCGTGCGGCATGATTTTGGAAGCGGTACAGGGGGAAGGCGGTTCCATCCCGGCTCCTATTGAATGGCTGCGGGAGATTCGCCGGATCACCCAAGAAAAACAGATCCCGTTGATCATCGACGAGATTCAGACCGGCATCGGGAGAACCGGCAAGATGTTTGCCTTTGAGCATGCCGGCATTATCCCGGATGTCTTGATCCTATCGAAGGCCATTGGCGGTGGCTTGCCATTGTCGGTCATGATTTACCATCAAAAATATGATGTGTGGAAGCCGGGAGCCCATATCGGCACGTTCCGGGGCAATCAGCTGGCGATGGCAGCAGGGCTTGCCACATTAACTTATATCAAGGAACACGATATTCCGGCACACGCGGAGAGGCTGGGGAATCGGCTTCAAGAGCAGTTGTTGACGCTGAAAAGCAAAGTGAATGCCATCGGCGATGTCCGTGGACGCGGTTTGATGGTAGGCGTGGAGATTGTAAACCCGGAAGCAGCGCAAGATCGCTTGGGCCATTATCCCGCCTTCCCGCAGCTGGCAAGCCAGATTCAGAAGGAATGCCTCAAGAGAGGTGTCATCCTGGAGGTAGGCGGCAGACACTCGTCCGTCATGCGTTTCCTGCCACCCCTGATCGTAACGGAGCAGCAAATCGATGAGATCGCGCAGAGATTCAGCGATGCTGTTCTAGCGGCAATCGAAGCGGTTCGAGAGATTCAGCCTGCTTAAGCTGGAGGCGAAAGATGAAACGCCGAAAACGGTTGTCTGAGAAGGGAGTGACCGGAAGCCATGCTGCAACAGCATACTGACGCGCCAACATCCGTGGAAATAGCCGAACAAGCCACCATACGCACGTTGCTGAACAGTTTTTTCAGGGAAATCGGGGAAACCGATCCTCGAGTGGGGACGGAAGCCGCACTGACTCCCCATCCTGCAGAGGGTGAAACGATTGCCTTCCATCTGCCTTCGAGCGGGCAGACCATAACAGGGACGATTGCTTACTTTTCTGCTGTCGGACAGCATGTCTATGGACCATCGTTTTTTACGTTGACCCCCGAAGGAATGTGGCAGGAGCTGGATTTACAGCGGCTGCTTGAACTGTTGCTTGAAGAATTGAGCCATCGCGAAGCACACACCAGCTCCGCGGCTTATGCCAATCAAATCAAAACGCGCATCGAAAACAGCGTGGAGAAAATGAAGCTGTACGTGGAGCACTACCGAAGCAAGCTGCAGCCGGAAATGAACGAAAAGCTCGACTTCATCCGCTCCGAGCAATCGCTCTATTTTGGCCATCCGTTTCATCCTTACCCGAAAAGCTCCGAGGGTTTTGTGGATGACGATCTTGCCCAGTACAGCCCGGAAATGCGTGCTGCCTTTTCGCTGCATTACTTTGCTGTTCAGAAGGAATTTGTCTATGAAGAATGGCTGAAAGGCGAAGAGCAAGTCCTGCCCCCATCTGTTAGCACGTATGCAGCAGAGCGATTGGGTGAAAAGGCAGACGAGTATGTTTTGCTGCCGATGCATCCGTGGCAGGCTCGTTATCTGATCGGGCAGCCGGAGATTCAACAGCATATGAATCAAGGGGCCATCATCAGCCTTGGATTGCTGGGTCCTACCGTTTACCCTACCTCATCCGTACGAACGGTATGGGAGCCGCTGAGTGGGTATGGATACAAGCTGCCGCTGCACGTCCGGATTACCAATCTGATTCGCGACAATACGGTAGAACAAGCCAAACGTACCATGGATGCCGCAAGAGTGCTCCAGCAATGCAGACACGAGCTGCAGACCGGGCATTTCCAGATCCTGATGGAAACAGGCTACAGAAGCGTCCGTTTTCCGCACATGCCGGAGGAGCTGGCAGCAAGCTTGACGGTGATCTACCGTCCCATGGCGATCACGAGCGAAAACACGTTTGTCATGGCCTCGCTGCTGGAAACTTTGCCGGATGCAGCGGAGCCGAAGCTGATCCAAGCGATACGGCAGAGCTCTTCGGGGCGAATGCCGGAGCTCGGGTACTGGTTGGAGCGCTATCTGCGCATTTCGATGCTGCCGTTTCTACGCATGTTAGCCGAGAAAGGGATCAGCTTTGAGGCGCATTTGCAAAACTCGCTGTTATCGATAAAGGATGGTCTGCCTCACTGCTATTATGTTCGTGATCTGGAGGGCGTCAGCGTCGATCGGAGGAAAGCGGCTGAGGCTGGCTGGATCGGTACGCTGATGCCGGACGACAGCCCCGTTCTCTACCAGGAAGCCGAGACGTGGAAGCGGACGAAATATTATTTCTTTGTGAACCATCTCGGGTCGTTGATTCATACCATTGCCGCTTACCAGCAGGAGGGTGAGGAGCGCTACTGGCGCATCGTCAAGGCGTTGCTCCTGCAGGAAAGGGAGGGCGCTTGCGAGCGGCTGCTGGCTTATATTGACGACTTGCTGCATAGCGAGCACCTGCCCGCCAAAGCGAATTTCACCAGTTGTTTTCTAGCGAGGGGAGAAACACCCCTGTTCATCCAGATTCCCAATCCCATCAAAGGAGTGCCATAAATGTACGCAATGTCTCGATTTCAACCGGAAGAATGGAACGATCTCGCAAAAAGCTTTCAGGTCGGCGTGTTCCCTTTGCCCAATCCAACGGCTTCCTTTCTCGTGGAGGATTTGCGAGACGGGGAGAGGTGCGCTGCCTATTTGGATCGGTTGACCGAGGCATTGCAATCCCCGTCCAGGCTGCATACGGCCTCGCTGTTCGCGAAGCGTTATGCGTTTATCGCGGTGGGCCCCAGCATATTTGCCATGACCCGGTATAACAAAGGGTTGAAGGTATCGCTGGCAAATGCCTATCTGGGCCCGTCCGAGGAGCGGAGAGGCATGTGGCCGCCCCAAATCTATCTTGATCAGGTAGAGGTAACGGAACCAGAGGCCGGAAAACGGGAGCAATGGCGCGAGGACTTCGTTGGCAGCTTATTTGCAGGGAATATCACCAAGCTGTGGCGCCAGCTTTCCGCTGTCGCTCGGGTGCCCATGCCCATCCTCTGGGAAAATACGGCGGTTCGCCTCTTTTCGCTGTATGAAAAGCGATTAGCCTCGGGTGCAAGCGAGGAGGAGCGGGTACGAATCGAGGACGATTTTGCTTATCTGGTCAATCGGGCACAGGGTGCGGTATTCGGAGAGAGCCAAAACCCATTTGTCTCGTTATACGGAAGTGAGGCACTGGCAGATCTGTCTCCAACGGATGGCGTACGGATGCGCAAAACCTGCTGCTTGTATTATCAGGTGTCCGCCCAAGGTGAATATTGCTCCGCTTGCCCGCGAGCGAAGTAGAGAAAGGAATGTGTCATCAGCGTGGAAAAGTGGAAGCGCAACCTGTTCATTTTGTATGTCGGGCAGTTTCTGGCCATGGCCTCCATGAGTTGTGTGACTCCCTTTTTACCGCTGTATCTGCAGCAAATGGGGCTAACCAATCACGATGAAGTGCTGCTGTGGTCCGGCCTTATTTTTAGCGCCAATCTGGTGACAGCTTTCATCTTTTCGCCGATCTGGGGCAGGCTTGCCGACCGGCACGGGCGCAAAGTGATGCTGATTCGCTCCGGTTTGGGTATGGCCATCACGGTGACGCTTCTCGGGTTTGCGACCAGTCCGGTTCATCTGCTGCTGCTGCGATTGGTGAACGGGATGATTTCCGGATTCAGTCCGGCTGCCGTCGCCTTAGTCGCCACCAATACCCCAAAAGAGCGGAGCGGGTACGCACTCGGGACCTTGCATTCCGGCACTGTTGCCGGCACGATCTGCGGGCCGCTGATCGGCGGATTTATGGCCGATCGTCTAGGCTTCAGCGCTGTTTTTTTCTATCTGGGCTGCGCAATTTTTATCGCGACGCTGATCGTCATCTTCGGGGTCAGGGAAAACTTTGTGAAAAAAGAAACAACCGAAGCAAAAACGGACTTCCGGCAGGACTTCAAAAAAATCGTTTCCCACAAGCCGATTGGCCCGCTGTTTGTCTCCGCAGCCATCATTCGGGCCGCGATGACGGGCACGCTGCCGCTTATCCCGCTCTATGTCCAGCAATTGGCGACCAGTCAGGAGAATCTGGTGGTTTTGGCTGGTGTTACTTCGGCGGCGATGGGGTTTGCCAACATGCTCTCTGCACCGCAATTGGGGAAACTGGGAGACAAGTATGGTTCCCATCGCATTTTTCTTTTCTCGGTGTTTGGCGCGGTCCTTTTTTCGATCCCGCAGGCGTTCGTTTCGGAGTTGTGGCAGTTAATCGCACTGCGGTTTTGCACCGGGGCTTGCCTGGCTGGCATGATGCCTTCCGTCAATACGCTGATCAGACATTATGCGCCAGAAGGCATGGAAAGCCGAACCTACAGCTATGTCAGCTGCTCCTTGTTTTTGGGAGGCATGCTGGGTTCCCTGGGCATGGGGGTGATCGCATCCTGGTTTGGCATATCGATGATTTTTATAGGTTCCGCCGTTCTTTTGCTGTTGAACAATCTATGGATGAAATGGACAGTGTTTCCGGTGGTCAAGCACGATCGGGAGGCCGCTACCCTCGTGAGCGGTCAGGAAGTATACAAGTGAGGTGTAACGATGAAGACAATCGATTGGGCTCGTGCCTTTACAACAGAGCAGTATGCCGATGTTGAGCAAAGAGTGCTTTGCCAGCTGATAGAAGCGGTGCTATACGAAGAAATTGCGGTTCCCCCAAGCGGATTGCCGCAAGCAGGAGAATTCGCCGGCCGTCTGGTTCTTGAGGGAAAAACAAAAACAGGGGAGCCAGTTACGTACAGCTTCCATTGTCAGCGAAAATTCAGCTTTGGACGGTATCGCGTGGCCAAAGGGACGGTTACCCGAGAGGCAGCGAATGGCGAAACACGGGATGCTGCGTTGTCTCTGTTTGTCGAAGAGATCCTTGGGCAAGTGCAAACCAAAGATCGAGTCGCTATGTTGTTGTCTGAGCTCGAGCATACGCTGGTCCATGACCTGCAGGCGCAGTTCCATAAAGCTGCTGCGGCTGTGACGGAGAATCAGCGCGGCTATGATGATTGGGAAGCATTATTGGACGGACACCCCTATCATCCGTGCTACAAGTCGCGGATTGGCTTTAGCTTGCAGGAAAATGCGCTGTACGGACCGGAGTTCAAGGCCAATCTGCAGCCGGTATGGCTGGCGGTTGCCAAGGTGGTCAGCCTCAAGTCCTCCCTGCAGGAGGTAGACTACCGCTCCTTTATCGAGGAAGAGCTCGGCAGCGATGTCTATGAGGGATTTGCGGCATCCTTGCGGGAAAAAGGGCTCAATATCGCGGATTATTGGATCATGCCGGTTCATCCTTGGCAGTGGGAGCACACGATCATGCCTGCCTTCCATGGCCAGTTAGCGGATAAGCGGATCGTACCGCTTGGCAGCGGAGTGGATTTTTACCGTGCGCAGCAGTCGATTCGCAGCTGGGCGAATGTGTCGCATAAAGAGAAGTCGTATTTGAAAATGGCGCTGAACATCGTCAATACGTCGACCAGACGGATGCTGGCAAAGCATACGGTCCTGAACGCACCGCTCGTGTCACAGTGGTTATTGACGCTCACCAAGGACGATGAAACGGCTAAAAAGCTCGATTTCGTCTTTTTGCCGGAATTCGCGGGCATTACCTATGATTACGAGCAGCTTCCGTCCCCTGTTCAGGTCAACGCATACGGCAGTCTTGGTGTGGTCTGGAGACAAAGCGTCCATCGTTTTCTAAAGGAGGATGAACAAGCGTTTCCTTTAAGCGCTGTGAGCCTTGTGGACAACGGTCTGCCGGCGATTGAGCCATGGGTGCGCAAATATGGGCTGGAAGCCTGGGTACGCCAATTGCTTGACGTTACCGTGACTCCGCTCATCCATATGCTTTATGCACATGGGGTAGCGCTGGAATCTCATGCGCAAAATCTGATTCTCATCCATAAAGACGGGTGGCCTTGCCGTCTGGCTTTGAAGGATTTCCACGACGGAGTGCGTTTTTCGTATCAGCATCTGACGCAGCCGGAGCTGTATCCCGAGCTGCATCGCGAGCCGGCCGAGCATCGGGCGATCAATCGCCATTCCTATATCCAGACCGACGATCTCGCGGCGGTGAAGGATTTTCTGCACAGCGCCTTCTTCTTTGTCTGCCTGAGCGAGATGGGCATATTTCTGAATGAACGCTATGGACTGGACGAGACGCATTTCTGGGAAATGGTGGCTCAGGTCATTCGCCAATACCAGCAGGAGCATCCTGAGTTTCACGAAAATTTCGAACGGTATGATTTGTTCTCGGAAACGATTCAGATTGAGCAGCTGGCGAGAAGACGGTTATGGAAAGACATCGAGGTCGATCCAAGGCCGGTGCCGAATCCGCTCTTCCACTACAGAAGGTCGCTGCAAGAAGGGATGGTATGAGTATGACAGATTATGCGGTTCTGGAAGCCGAACGTCGTGTCATGGAGGACTTGGTCAACGCATTGCTGGCTGAACAGTTTTTTGAGGAGAATGCCCTCATCGAACGGCTCTCCCCGGCGCAATGGGAAGCACTTCAGCGTCGAGACAGCGGGATGAACATCGTGGAACAGGATTGGGGTCCGGATTTCAAGGAGGCCGATGTCTACCACTGGCGTTTGCAGGATGATCAAGATGCCGCGATTGTCTTCCCTGTCTATCCAGCGATCGTACAGCCTTATCGCTATGAGGCGTCAGCGGCGGTGTATGAGGTACGGGTGGGGCAAGATGAACGGGTCGATGTGAAAAAGCTTGGTCCGGTCGATTTCATGCGCCATATCATCCGCTTTTTCGGCGACGACCCTGCGACCATCGATACGGAAGGCGCAGAGCAATTTGTCCATATGCTTGAGCAGACGCTGCTGCAATCTGCGTGGTCGCTTGCGAACAAACAACCGGGGGCTGGAATTTTGGGCTTGCCGACCATGGCTTCCTTCCTGCGAACCGAGCGAAAAGCATCCTTTCGCGATCGACCGTTCCATCCCGTGTCGAAAGTCAAGCTGGGCTGGGGCCAAGAAGAGTGCAGCCGGTATACGGCGGAGTACGGGCAAGCGATTCAGCTCCGTTGGATGGCGGTGAAACGCGACTATCTGATCAGTGGTCAACCGGATCAAGCCCGTTGGGAAGCCGTAAGCCAGCTGCTGCTCTCGGAGGAAGAGAGAGGCACCGTCCAGGAAGAGCTGGATAGACGCGAGCTGGACAGCGAGGCGTATATCCCGATACCCGTTCATCCATGGCAAATGACCACCATCCTGCCGGAAAAATTGGATGAGGAAATCAAGGCGGGGATCTGCGTTCCTTTGCAGGTGAAAGCGGGGACGTTTTACGCCACCTCTTCCGTGCGGTCCCTGATGTCTGAACAAAGCGGCAGAGCTCATGTCAAGCTTCCGCTGGGCATTCAATCACTGGGAGGGCTTCGCTATCTGTCGGCCATCAAGCTGATGAATGGGCAAAAGGCGGAAAGCTTGATGAGACAGGGAATGGAGCGCGATCCTGTGCTGAAACAAAGACTGTTCCTCTGCGATGAGACAAATTGGTGGGCTTATCTGCCGGAAAGCAGGGACCTGTTTGCCGACTATCCGCGACATTTATCTGCCATGGTAAGGCAATACCCGCAAGCCTTGGTGGAGGATGAGGCGGTCCGGCTGCTGCCGATGTCTGCCCTAGCCGTCTATGACCGGACGGAGAGCGGCCACCTGTTTGACGAGTGGCTGCGCGAGATCGGACGGGAGCAAAGCGAAGCCGCGATATTGCAGCTATTGCGTGACGTTTGCCTGACTTATTTTGAAATCTGCTTCCGCCTGTTCCGCCTGGGTATGATGCCGGAAATCCACGGGCAAAATTCAGTACTCGTCTGGAAGCACGGCAAAATCGAAGGGCTGCTGCTCCGCGATCATGATGCGCTTCGTCTGCATGTTCCGTGGCTGGAGGCAAATGGACTGGAGGATCCGGTCTATACACTCAGGGCAGGCTATCCGAATTCGCTCTACCATGCTTCGCCGCATAAATTGCTCACATTCTTCCAAATGCTTGGCATCCAGGTGAACTGCAGCGCGATTCTCCAAGCTTTGTCCCAATACTACGGAATCAAGGAAGAGCGCTTATGGAGAGAGCTGCGTGAATGCTTGGAGCAGGCAATGAAAAGCGCTGCTTTGCCTGAGGAAGTACGGAATGTCCTGCATGAATGCTTGCTTGAGAAGGAAACATGGCCGTGGAAACAGGTGATACGGCCATTGGTGAAGCAACACTTGAGAGTGCCGGGCAGCATGCCGTTTGGACAGGGCGAAGTGCCCAACCCATTGCTAGCGAAGGCCACCGCTTTTGGAAACGTATAGAACGTGGCTCGATTGGGAGAGGAGAGGATCACGGAGATGTTTCGCATTCAGCCAAGAGTACAGGGGGTAACCCCGGAGCTGTTGGAGCTGTATCAGGATATCAGCCCGTCCACCATTGGCCATCTGACGGATTTTGGCTTTCTGAAGGGACTGGTGCCGCTGTATCGTCCGATTCGCCTGCTGGGGAATGCCGTGACGGTGCGCATTCCCCATATCGACTCCGCTGCGATCAGCCACGCCATGGAGCTGGCGCAGCCTGGCGATGTGCTTGTCATCGACATGTCTGGTGACGAGCAGCGCGCATGCTGGGGGGAATTTCGGACGTATGCGGCCCTTGCGAAAAAACTCGCGGGGGTCGTGGTATCCGGCTGCGTCTCGGATGTCCGCGCGATTTCCGGGTTGGGCTTTCCCGTCTACTCCAGAGGAATCAGCGCGCTTACCACACGCAAGCTCGAGCTGGAGGGTGAGGTCAACACGGTGATCAGCGTAAGCGGGGTAAGCATTCACCCCGGAGACTTGATTGTGGGCGACGATGACGGTCTGTTTGCCATCCAGCCGCAGCATGCGCGTGAAATCGGTCTGGTCGCGCTGGAGAAGCAGCGAAAGGAAGAATTGAAAAGACAGCAGTATGGATACGGACTGCCACATTGCTGACACCATTCCTTTTTCGAGGTGAAAATCATGAGTCAACCCAAACGCCAGTTGCATCTAAACCTGTTTATCTTGAGCACGGGACATCATGAGGCCTCTTGGCGCCATCCGGAAGCATTGCCGCATATGGCTACCGATCTGCGCTATTACCAGCGTCTGGCGCAGACAGCGGAAAGGGGCAAAATGGACTCCATTTTTCTTGCGGAGAAATATCGTTTGAACAAGATGATCAAATATCGGGTCATCCCGCAGATGGAAGCATTCACGCTTCTGTCTGCGATCGCCGCTGTGACAGAACGGATCGGACTGACCGCTACGGCTTCGACCACGTACAATGAGCCTTATCACATTGCGAGAAAATTTGCCTCGCTGGATCACATCAGTGGTGGCCGAACAGGCTGGAATATCGTGACCTCGACGGGGGATGCGACCGCACGCAATTTTAGCCGCAATGAACATCTGGGACATAGGGAACGTTACGAACGCGGACGGGAATTCGTGGAGATCGTGAAACGCCTGTGGGACAGCTGGGGGGAAGGCTCCCTGGTCATCGATAAAGAGTCCGGAATCTATGCAGATATCGAGCGAATTCATGGGGCCAATTTCCAAGGAAACCATTTTTCTGTGCAGGGTGCGCTCAACATCCCGCGTTCCCCGCAAGCGCATCCCGTGCTGGTGCAAGCCGGCTCCTCCGAAGACGGCAAGGAATTTGCTGCAGAGCTGGCGGAGGTGGTCTTTACCGTCCAGCACACGATCGAGGAAGCAAAGGCGTTTTATCAGGATGTAAAGACCCGGATGAAAAAATACAACCGCTCGGAAAA
Source organism: Brevibacillus migulae (assembly GCF_004521915.1). GTDB lineage: Bacteria > Bacillota > Bacilli > Brevibacillales > Brevibacillaceae > Brevibacillus_F > Brevibacillus_F migulae. The sequence goes on from NZ_SDKD01000003.1 coordinate 56,601, forward strand.
TGAACTGAAGATTCTGCCCGGCTTTATTCCGTTCGTCGGGGATACAGAGGCGGAGGCAAAGGACAAAGAGCGGGAATTGAACGAGCTGGCTGTGTCCGAATATGGCATCCAGTGCTTGTCCGATACGCTGCAAACGAATATGTTCGCCTATCCATTGGACGGTCCCGTGCCGTTTGAAGACCTGCCCAGCGTACATGAGATCAAAGGACAGCAAGCCCGCTTTCAGCTGTATGTGGATCTGGCGCGCAGAGAAAACCTGACGATCCGGGAATTGATCATTCGGACAGCAGGAGGACGAGGGCATTTTACATTCGCGGGAACGCCCGTACAGATCGCGGATGTGATGGAGCGGTGGTTGAACGACCATGCTGCAGACGGATTTAACCTGATGCCGCCGTTATTGCCAAGCGGCTTGGATGATTTTGTGGACAAAGTCATTCCCGAATTGCAAAACAGGGGGATTTACCGTACGGAATATACAGGGCGCACTTTAAGGGAACATCTTGGATTGCCGCTTGGGTTTGCTGCAAGCAGAGTCTGATGGACATGCGCGGCTGGCATGTCGCAAATGTCCAAAAGTTCGTCGCAAAAATCCATGTTCATTCTGGACTACTCCCTTATAATGAGAATGAGAATCAATGTTGTTCAATGCAGTCAACAAAAGGAGAGGAAACAGAAATGTTTAGGCTTAATCCATTACCATTCAAACTTCTGGCGATCTTTCTATGCATGCTCATGCTGGCGGGTTGCGGGGCAAATCAACAAGGCGGAGCAACTCCTGCTGCCAAGACGGAGCCGGCGCCAGCAGCTCAAGCGACAGCTCCTGAAAAGCAGGACGTGAGAGTCGTCAAGCATGCCATGGGAGAGACGGAAATAAAAGGGACGCCGCAAAAAGTCGTCACGCTGTACCAAGGAGCGACAGACGCTGCACTGGCACTGGGAGTGAAGCCGGTAGGAGCCGTGGAAGCATGGATTGAAAAACCTTGGTACAACTACATAAAAGACAAGATGGAAGGCGTAACCAACCTCGGCTCGGAAAACCAGCCCAACCTGGAGCAGATCGTGGCACTGAAGCCGGATCTGATCATTGCTTCCAAGACACGGCATGAAAAGATCGCCCAGCAACTGTCGGCCATCGCGCCAACCGTCATGACCGAAGAGGTCCACTTTTGGAGGGACTCGCTGGAACTGTCGGCAGAGGCCCTGAACAAACAGGAAGAAAAGCAAAAATTCCTCAAGGAGTGGGAGCAGAAGGTCGCAGATTTCAAGAGTAAAATGGGCGATAAGTTGAAGCTGGAAGCGGGGATTGTTGACTTCCGCGTCGATCATGCCCGTATCGTATACACCGGATTTTCGGCTCTCGTCCTGGAAGAACTGGGGATTGCACGGCCTGCAAGCCAGCGCGGCGAAGATTGGGGCGTACAGCTCACCTCGAAGGAAAATATCCCGCAAATGGATGCGGACATCATTTTTGACCAGACCAGCACCTCGCGAAATGACGGACGACTGGATCTGCGCAAGGAATGGAGCGAGCATCCGCTGTGGAAAAACCTGAAGGCCGTCAAAAACAACCGCGTATTTGAAGTGGATACAGCGGTATGGAACAATGGCTCCGGCCCACTGGCGGCAGTGGAGATGGTGGAAGATCTCTATGAATTTTATGGCTTGAAATAATCCTGATTGAGTGTCCGAGGCTGTTGACCGTGCAAATGTGTCAACAGCCTCCGGTGGGTTTCATCCACATCCAACCAACACGCAAAAAGGAGGGACCTTGTGAGCCCATTATTCCGCCAAACACCCGGTAAAGTATGGGGCTTGGTGTTTGGATTTTTTCTTTTCATCATCTGTTTTGTAGGCAGTATCGTTCTCGGGACGACCAAGATACCCGTGATGATGGCTGTCGAGTCCTTTATTCAATATGATCCTTCCTCCAATGACCATGTGATCATTCAGACGACGCGGCTTCCCCGCGCTCTGTTCGCCGCGTTGATCGGCAGCAATTTAGCCATCGCCGGAGCGCTCATGCAGGCATTGACGAGAAATCCGTTAGCATCGCCAAGTATTTTTGGGATTAATGCGGGCGCTGTATTTTTGGTAGTCCTGGCATTGACCTTTCTCCCCATCTCTTCGCTCAACCAATTGGTATGGATCGCGTTTCTGGGGGCTGGTTTTGCGGCCTTCGCGGTGTACTTCCTCGGTTCCTTGGGCAGGGACGGATTGACTCCGGTGAAAGTCGTGCTTGCCGGCTCCGCGATGACTGCGTTGTTTACTTCTTTCACGCAGGGCATGCTGGTGATCGATGAAGCCCGCTTGCAAAGCGTATTGTTTTGGCTAGCCGGGTCGATTGCGGGAAAAACGGCGGATGGGCTATTGCCGGTCCTGCCTTATATGATAGTTGCCGGAGTCGCAGCGCTCGTATTGGCACAGCCGGTCAACATCCTGGCTTCGGGCGAGGAGGTCGCCAAAGGATTGGGGCAAAGAACCACATTCGTGAAGCTGGCGGTCGCGGTTACGGTCATTTTGCTGGCGGGCAGCTCCGTCGCGGTTGCCGGCTCGATTGGTTTCGTGGGACTTGTGATTCCCCATGTGGCCCGCATCCTGGTGGGCACAGATTATCGCTGGGTCATCCCGTACAGTGCGATCCTCGGCGCCATTTTGCTGCTGGTAGCGGATACCGTGGCACGTTTTGTCGTCATGCCCGGAGAGCTGCCCATTGGCGTCATGACCGGGATGATCGGCGGACCATTTTTCATCTACATGGCGCGAAAAGGGCTTCGCTCGAAAGGGGTGTCAGCATGAGTCGGCTTATCACCATTCGCAGCAAGACGGGATTCTTTTCTTTTCTGGTGCAAAAGAGAGCCGTCTTGGTGCTTGCTGTGCTGTTCGTTTTCACCCTCGCTTTGTTTCTGTTCAGCATGGCGCTGGGGAACAACGGGTTGTCCTTTGCGGATGTATGGACAACGCTGATCGGGCAAGGGACGGAGGCCAACGCGTTGGTCATTGGTACGCTGCGGCTGCCGCGAGTGATTGTCGCCGTCCTGGTGGGAGCCGCTTTGAGCGTATCCGGTGCGATCCTGCAGGGGCTGATCCGCAATCCGCTGGCATCACCGGATATGATCGGAATCACAAACGGGGCAGCTCTGGCTGCGGTAACCTTCATCACCTATTTTGCGGGTACGGTAAGCATCCAGTGGCTTCCGGCAGCAGCCTTTGTAGGCGCCGGCTTGATTTCCATCGTGATCTATTTGCTCGCATGGAGCAAAGGGGTGACTTCGACCAGGCTGGTGCTGATCGGCATCGGGATTTCCGCGACGGCAAGCTCGTTAACCATGCTGATGATCATCCTGAGCCCGATGAGCTCGGCAAGCCAAGCCTTTACCTGGCTTACGGGGAGTATTTACGGCGCTTCCTGGGATAACGTGTATGCACTGCTGCCATGGATGATCATTTTTCTGCCGGCAGCAATGATTTATGCCAGAAACGTCAATGTCCAGGAGCTGGGCGACGAAATGGCGCAGGGGCTAGGAGCGTCTGTCCAGCTTCACCGTGGCCTGCTTTTGCTCGTCTGTGTGGCTTTGGCTGGTTCGGCAGTGGCCGTAGCGGGTGCGATCGGATTTATCGGCTTGATAGCGCCGCATATCGCGAGGAAGCTGGTTGGCCCCTCCTTCGATACTCTGCTCCCGGTAGCCGCTCTGATTGGCAGTCTCATGCTCATGGCTGCCGATATGGTTGCCAGAACGGCCTTTCAACCGATGGATATTCCCGCGGGTGTGTTTACGGCAGGAGTGGGTGCCCCGTTTTTTATCTATCTGCTCTATCGGAATCGGAATAAATAGAGGATGGAAGCAGGACTCTATGAAACATCATTTACCTGGTTGGGACTGATCGGAATCGATCGGTCTTTTTTTTGTCCCTCAGAAGTTTGATAAGGTGAAAAAAATGTACACAACAGGCAGTATTTTCCTGAATGGAGGGAGAAATATATGGGTGACAATCGTCGACATCGTTTGAAATGGATCTTCATGGTTCTGCTAATCGCGACAATCCTAAGTGCAGGCGGTGTGTATGCCGCGCGCGGTTCCGAAGCGGAAACGACACCACAGGGAGAGTTGGAGTGGGCCCGTGCACAGGGTTTTTTGGCGGAGGGTGTGAACGGGGAAAAGCCGATTAAGCAGGCGGAGTTTTTGAAGATGGTGATGACGGTATATGATGCCAAGAAACCGGGGGTTTTTGTCCCTGCGGGGGCGGAGAATCATTGGGCTGCAGGGTATTATGCGACAGCGAAGCAAGAGGGGGTTATTGATTGTGGGTGTCAGATTAAGCCGAATATAACGCTTACGGTTGGGGAGGCTGCGAAGTTTGTTGTGAATGCGATTCATTTGAAATCGGGGAACGTTGCGATGCAAATAGCCGATGTTTATGAGTGGCTTCCCGATCCGAAAGATATGGAATCATCTCTGACGAATGAACAAGCTGTCATCCTTGTTAAAAAGATGAGTGAGGTATTTGTAGAAAAAGGACTATCTATTAAAAAACGGGAGTGAGCTTTGATGAAAAAAATGATAATGAGTGTTGTTTCGATTGTTATGGCTCTGACTCTGGTATCAGGAGTCTTTGCAGATGAATTCTACGTGAAAGGTTTGACTGTAAAGGTTGATAACAAGGTAATTACTTTTCCTGACGGGGAAGCCTATTACAATTTGAGAAACTATCGTGTCATGGTTCCGGTTCGTTTTGTAAGCGAAGCCCTTGGCGCGAAAGTTGAATGGATAGAAAATACGAAAACCGTGAAAATGACGCGGCAAAACAGCACCATTGAACTGAAGATTGGGTCAAACAAGGCTCTAGTTAATGGGGAGACGTTTACTTTCAATGCTCCGGCTGTAATCGAGGAAAGCCGTACGTATGTGCCGATTCGTTTTGTCAGTGAGACGTTCGGAGCGAAGGTTGATTGGTCTGAAAAAGATCGGACTGTCTCTATTACGAATGGACAAGGAGTACAACCAATTAAAGATGCTATTGGTGCCAATATTCCTATAAGTAGTAAAGATCCATATGCCATCGCATTTCACAAAAGTTTGAAGATAAAGAACGGTGTTATAACGGGAACTGTTCCGAAGCCTAAAGGTAAAAATATGCTCGTGTCTTTGGATATTTGGCTTAAGGATGGAAATAGCAAGGTACTTGAAAATGGGGGAAGTTTCTCTTATAGAGTGAGGGATGTAGAAAATATTATATTATGGGTTTTTGATAGAACAGGGAAGGGCACTACTCACGCTCAAGTATCATATGATATGCCTTTTCTAGTGCCAAAAGTGAAATAGTATTCGACTCTAAAATTTATGAGAAAGGAGGATTGTATGCGGAGAGCAATTAGCCAAGTAATGAAAGTGTTAATGATTCTTTCCCTTCTTATACCCACTATTCCGTTTGTAGACATTAAAGTTATTGATGCAGCGCCTGCGTCAACAGGTGCTTACTATTATTCTGTCTCAAACAGCATGATTTCATCGATTAATAAACATGGGCTTACTCCCGGTAAGATTAATAAGGACAAAGTTGTAGTTGGTTCCTCAAAAGTTAAATTTGATAGGATACAAGCTCAATCAGATGATGGATTTGGGCCAATTGAGTCAGAAATAACAGTGGAAAGATGGGATGAAAATAGACAATCAATCCAAACGTTAACTGGATACGCAATGGCATTCGCTGATCTAGCGAAAACCGCAGACGCAGGCTATATCATGGTTGACGATGTGGAGTTAGTAACCTGGATAAAAATTTTAAACGGAAATCCAAACTATGTGAGGAGTAAAATTTTTCCATACAGAGTAACAGATAGAGATGGAAAATTCCTTTACAACGCATACAACCTTGCCGAAGTTGCCTATCATTCAGGAGGCCAAGGGGTTGAAAGTCCAACGGATGGTCTTGTTGAGACAAGAAATTCCCAAGAAGATTGGTGGGAAAGCCATGGCAAATTTATTGCCACTCCCAGACCGAAAGCTGAGATTAAAGCGTACAGTGGTAACATTGAAAAGACCCGGTTCAAATCGAATGAAACAATTACTTTAAAAGGCAAAGTAACTGATTATTCGATCTACGATAAGGGATCAACACCTGTAAATATTGCCATTATCAATACGAAAGCGAACAGCGAGTATCAAAGCAATGAAGGTGGCACGGAGTTACAAAAATCTCCTCCGCTTTCTGTTGGAGAGAACATTTACAAGGGCACCTTTGTAGCCACAGATAAGCACGGTAGGACAACACAAAGGTCAAGTGATACAGGCAATAGTACCCCTGAAGAGATCTACATATCTGTTGAGGCAGCAGTTTGTACGGCTATATCCGGTACACTGAAAGTATCCGGCCAAGCAGACAAGACACTCAGTAATGGAGGAACTGAACCATTACCTAGCGGAAAAAACACCATCACCTTGGTGTTTCCCCAATCAGGAACATTAAAGATAGACGGGGCTACAAGAGGCACAGGTACGACCTTCGCTAGTCTTCTCGTTGATGACTCTACGGTAATTCAATTTACACCAGCAAACGCTACCTATTGCACCTGGGAAAAAACCTTTACCTCTTCAGGTGGAGGCGGTGGTGATGGTGAAGATCCAGGGCAGAACGAATGCGATGATATCCTCGAAGTTTCGACGATGACAGGTTCAGGCAAGGGTGAAATCAAAACACAAATGCCATCAGATCCAGATACGGCTTATAAGCTTGCATACGATACAGATACCATCACGCTTGAAGCTGATGAACGTGGTGAATTTCGTATCGGAAATACCGTATTGAAGTCCAATACAGGTTTTGCGACAACGTTATATAGCGGGACCTTTCCGACGGATGGCTCCATTTTTACCCTGAGCTATCGATCGGAAGATGGCAAGGAGTGCTGGGTAAAAAAGTTTTACGTCGGTGAACGTAACACAGGAGAATATGAATGTCCGTGGTTTACTGCAGAAGATGGGTGGAATGGTAAACTTTTTGATGGGAATACAATTACCCAGGGCTTAAACAGTGATTTATCGATACGTGCTTGGTTTGAACCTCCTGGTGGAGAAGCTGACCATGTACCTGTCTATTGGAGAGTTACAGCACCGGATGGTTCCGTAAGCGAGTACCAAATGGAACTCAATGATCATGATCAAATGCGATTGCAGCCTACTAGCTTATTGACCATACGGGGTGGCTTCAAACAAGTCGGAACGTATACCATTACATACTTTTATGACAAGCTTGCCGGAAATGACCCGTATAAGTCTTGGAAGGAAATGGGCTGCCCGTGGACGATCTATGTGAATGTAAGTGCGTGTGAGAATACAACTTTCTCTGTAACGGACAATGGAAAAGCAGCGTATGCAAACAAGGATGCTGAAACGGGAGAATACAACCTGGAGTTATCGAAAAACGTTTCCAGCCATGCACTGAAATTTACATCGAAGTTTGCTGGCGACGCTACCAATGCAAGCTGGGTATTGAAAAGTGTAAATAGTGCGACCCCGTTAAAAACGGCAACAAATGCTAGCACGTTTGACTACACACTGGATGAAGTCGGTGAATACGTCCTTACGATCACCTACAAGATCGGTAATGAAACCTGTGTGAAGACGGTTCGCATTACGTTTGGAGAGGATTGTAACGATCTTGGTATCGTGGCCAAGATCAACAACCAAAAAGCAGATGTAACCGGGAATGGAACAAAAGCAGATCCATTCGTAGTTTATATGCCAGCTGGACAAGACAATCGCTTTACATTGAGTTTGACCTTGGATGGCGAGGTACTGACCGATGATTACGAATGGAGTCTTTATCGAAATGACGTATTCCAGTATAAGGATGAAGTCACGAACTTCTCTTATACGATACCGAATGGATCAAATATTTATTCCGTAAGAGTTAGAGAGCTCATCGACAATATCGATTGTGAACGTTGGATCGTATTTAGGGTTGGAGAGCCGCCGGATCCGGAACAACCTCCAGTGGATCCGGAACTCCGTTGTCAGGATGTTTATATGCATCTGCTGACCGAAGCCAAGAGCTATTTGGACGTGGCGCCAGCTCCCGAACATACAGGATCGGCATCGTTCACTGTTACAACGAATACGCTGGATCGCTTTGCCGTCTTAGTGTCCGACGGGCCCACGGAAATTGGCAACAATATTGATGTGAAATGGGAGACTTCTTTGGTGAATCAGGCGCCATCCGAGTTTGCCGATAGTCTGTTCATTGGCAAGGGTACACCGGCAGGAACTTATACCATTAAGGCTACCGTCAATGAACCTGCAAATCCGAACATTAATGGATGCGTGTTTTTGCTAACCATCACAATTAAAACCGGGGGCACACCTCCTTCAGAAGACGGTCCCGGCGGTCCTGTAGACGGCGGACAAATGAACATCCGCCTCTATGATTCTACCGATCGGTTACTTACCAGCACAGCTGACGGGGTATGGGAAAAAGAGCCTGTCCGGATCGAAGTAACCATTGATCAAAGCAAGATCGATCGTGCTTTTTCCACCATAGATGCGGAAATTCGCAGGGCGATCGAGGAGAAAAAAGCCGAGTATGAGTCCAAATTCGCGGGTGAAGAGTACGAAGGCGTTCAAGTACGGATCGATCCTGCCCAATGGAATACAAAAACAAATTCCGCGACTGTCTGGCCGTCTTCCTTTGAAATGAAGGTAGATGGGCCGGGAATTGATCAATCCTATCAGCTTCAACCCAAGCTGCAAACGCAGTCCAAAATATATACAGGGACGAATGCCCCGACCTTAACGACCTGGAACCTCACGTTGCTTGCCGACGATTATCGCGTATCGACGGAAGACTTTACGATCACGGCACCTTACCGTATCGATTTCGAGGTGCGCTATTCCAAGTGTGAAAAGAAAGATGGTGAGGAAGGCGAAGAGGAAGATGAGAAAACGTGCACTCCTGGCACAGAAACGGGAACGCTTACCGGAACATATACGATCGTGGTAAAAGGCGACCAGACTCAGTTTGAAGTATACGAGCTAAATGCCAAAGGCTATCTCGACCATACCGCAGAATGGAAAGAGTACCATTCCCGAGACCGTTACCCCGGAAGCAAGGAAAACGACTTCTATGCAGGCGAACGCATTCTGATCAGGGTGCAATTTGACGCCAAGCATAGACATCCGTTCAGCAATCGGTACCCGGACATAGTAGCTGCGAACGGGTGGATTTCGGAAACGGGCCAGCGTTCGGCACTGCTGCAATCTACCTTAGCCCTTCAAAAGGCTTCCTCTACGATGTGGAAAGGTCCCAGCCATCAGGTTCAAAAGCTGGGAGCAAGAGAAATGGGTGTGGATACAACGTTGATGGGTGATAAGCAGCAGGGCTTCAAAAAGGGCTCCAGCTATGCAGTCTATTTCAACGTTCAGTTCGCATTCGGTGTGGGCAAGGGATTTGCGTTTGCGAACAAACAAACGGGTACGGGTCACGACCAGGCTGACTATCGAGCTGTTTTCAACATTATTGCCAACGCTTGGGAGCGACAAGGCATTCGCAACCATACTTCTCATTAAAATTTCTTTGCACCCCCTCTCTGTCTTTTTCTACCTTAAAAGGGAAGATGAGTGAGGGGGTTGTTGTTTTGAAAGGAAGCCATGGAAGACTCGTCGTCTGTCTCTTCCTGCTGATTGCACTTCTGGGCAATGCCTCATTTGGTGCATATGCTAGAGACACGCAAGGATTCATAGAAGAATATCTGGCGTGGATGGAGAAGGAGCGCGGACATATCCAGATGCAGCTGGATAAAAAATATGATGAAGTAGAGATTGTGGCAGCTGGTCAGGAAGCGTCCGATCGCGTTGAATTTGAAAAGACAGATCGAGTCGCGCTGGAGATCGAAGGGCTGGAGGAAAGCGTCTGGCTGCAAATCCGTGCATATGATTCAAAGCACCTCGTACATACTGCCTTGTATCGCGTTGGCTTATCTCAAGAAACGGACGATCTGGATGGGGATGATATCAAGGTTGAAAAGGCGAAATGGAAAAAGGAGCCTTCAGAAGATGCGCTTTTCTTACAACTGTTTGCCATTGAGAAAGTAGAGAAGTCCTCCTCTCTGGAAGACCAGGAAGAAACCTTTTACAAACGGGCATACGGCTCAAAAGATCCCGAGCATGCTCTGGAGGAAAAGGAAGAAGGGGGAAAAGTATCGGCAAAGGACCTGCTTGATACATTCGAATTGGAGCCTAACAATACCCTAGACAAGGCGGATTGGATCTTTGTCGGCAAGGATGCATACGGCAAGATCAGAGAAAGCGGCGATGTCGACTACTGGAAAGTAAAAGCTCCGAAAACGGGGAACTTTCGAATCTGGCTGGGAGAAATGCCTGCCAATGAAAACTATGATCTCTACTTGTATACCGCAGACGGAAAAGAGGTAAAAAGTTCGCTCAATTCCGGGACCATGGATGAAGTGATCGATAACATCGCATTTGTGAAAGACGAATGGTATTACATCAAGATAGCAGGAAAAGGAGAATCTTCGGACAGAGACAGATACTACCATGTCAAAATCGAATATTTGGCGGCAGGATCAATCGTGATGCCTGATAAATACGAATCGAACAATTTTCCGGCAAATGCAACCGAAGCGCAAAGCGATACCGTATACCAAGGGACGACTCACGAACTGGGAGACATCGACTATTACAAGTTTCGGGTAGATCTGGCATCCACCATGGAGTTCTCTTTGACGAATATCCCGGAAGGCATGGATCTGGATATCTATCTCCTCGACAGCAATCAAAAGCAGCTGGCAAAGTCTGACAAAGCAAAACATGCAGACGAGTCTATCATCTATAACGGAGACCCAGGGTTCTATTACGTAAAGGTTGTGGCTAGCAAACGTTCGGTGCTTGTCCATCATGAGTACAAGATGGAAGGCGTTATCCGTACGATTCCGGTTATCTTAATTCCGGGGATAGGCGGTTCCCGATTAAAGGTAAAGGAAAACGGAAGTGTATCAGACGCTTGGCTTGATTTAGATGGAATGCTGTTTGACAATATCATTGATGTTCACAGGAGAATTCTTCCTTTGTATCCGAAAAAATGGGGTGGAACGGAGGTTGTTCCAAAGGATAAAGGAGTGGAGATTTTCCCTGAGGAAGATGATCATGGACTTCGCGGTATTGAGTATTTGACCTATACGGATATTGATTTTGCTAGGAACAAATCTGAACAATATTACAGCATGAGCAAACATCTGGAAAAAATGGGATATCAACGCGGGGTAACTTTATTCGGGCATCCATACGATTGGCGACTGAGCAGCACCCAAAATGCAAAGAACTTGAAAGCACGAATCGATAGAGCATTAAGTGTTTCAAAAGCGAAGCAAGTTCAAATAGTGTGTCACAGTATGGGAGGCATTCTGACGAAAGAAACGCTATTATCGAATCCTTCCTATCAAGCAAAAACCAAAAGGGTTATCTACATGGGTACACCTTTCTTGGGTTCACCACGAGCCTATCAAGCTTTAAAGTATGGATATGACTTTGGAATACTGTTATTAAATGAAGAGACGCTTAGACAGGTTGGCGAATATTCGCCAGCAGTATATGAATTACTCCCATCTCGGACATATGTGCAGACTCATGATTTCCTCAAAAAAATAATTGGAAACGTCACAAAGAAAATGTCGTATACGGCTATGTTTACGGATCCGGACTTACAGTTGCCATATACGCCTTTGGGGATGCAAGCCGACCAATTCCATAACAAATGGGATAAAAAGAAGCTTAATGTCCCGCAATACTTGATTGTTGGACAAGGCTTTCCAACATTAGGGGGATATACTGTTCAAGCGAATAATCCCTCCAGCCAGGTGGCTTTTTTCGATCAAGCACAAGGTGATGGAACGGTTCCGTTTGATAGTGCCAATCATGATAATAAGGATATCAAGAAAAAATTCTATGTGACGGAGGAGCATGCCACTCTCCCCAAAAACCCCTACGTGATCCAGCAAGTTGCACATTTACTTTTAGGGATAGAAAAGGTTCAACCTCAGTTAAGTGAAAAGCCGAAGAAAAGCTTTGCCTACAACTATTATGTAATTTATCGAGAAGATGGAAATTTCCCAGAAGTCACTCTCACCAGTAAACGGAAAGCGATTAGGCTGGATGAAAGTGTACAAAAAGTAGGAGATGTTCGAATTGAGTATCATGGAAATGTCATTGTTGTTTTTATGCCTCAAGAAAAAACAAAAAGTGAAGCAATGGGGTATCAGATTACATCTTCTCCCATAGTCAACTCGGAAAAAAGCGGGGTCATCATTGAACAGTTTTCTTCGGAAGGGAATCGGTCAGGAAAAGAAAGCAACAAACGTACTATGCTGCAAAATAACGATTTCCTGAAATTACAACCATAAGCATCAATTTATGCCGAAAGGACGATTCTATGCTAGAAGGCGTTTTTATCACATTGATGCTAATCATCATTTTACCTTTTCGAACGGTACTCTATTGGCTTGTATTAGGGATAACCTTGGGAGTCGATCGATTCATGAAAAGGTTCTGGATAACCACAATCATAAGTCTTATCATTTCAGGAGTTTCTTTCTATGTCTATAGCAGCTACAATCCCGGTTATTTACACCTAAATCAAGCCTTATGGCCGTTTTATGCAATCGCAGCGACTATAAATGCTCTTTTTGTTGCTTGGTTGATTAAGGTTCTTTCTAAAAAATTCACCCCCCGCCCCAAAAACACAAGCGGGGGAGAATCATAAACGCACATCCGGAACAGAGCCTACATCTACAACCGCCCAGGAGTCTTCTTCACCTCAAAATCGGTCAGACTCTTCGTCACGCTGCCGCCCTCACCGAGATGAATCTCATACATGGAAGGAACACTCGTCTTTATCCCGACAGCGGAATGCGGCGGTTCTTCTTTCACATTCGATATCACAGGAGATTCGGCCGCCTTTTGCGCGACGATTTGATCAAGCACCTTTGCTTCTGTCGGATATGGTTTCATCAGTTGGCGTTCCCGATTCAAATCGATATCGATTTTGCGTGGGCCATCAGCCATGCTTGTCATCCTCCCTTCCTGCATAGCATACCCGCAGTACCCTCTTCCGATAAGCCAGATGTGCTCGCCAAATTGCACATGTCGGCTGTTTCGGGGTACAATAAAGAAACGAAGGCAATGTGCGAGAGGTGTAAAGATGGATATTTTCAATAACAAGAATAACCAATTTACGATTATGAGCAGTAAAACGGATGTGCATGGCGGATTTGGCCAAGGAGTGCTGGATCTGAGCAGTGTGACCCCTGTGATCATTGACGGTGACGAGGCTTACATTGACATGGGGGCCTTGCACGCAAAAAGCGTGGTCGAAAAAGGGATCAAATGGACGACCGATAAAGAAGAGGTTCCCAATGGCAAGCCTTATTGGCTCGTCTGGGTAACGGTCGATCAAAAGGAAGAAGGTCCTTATTACGCAGGTGTGACCGCATGCTACATGGAGATCGACAGAGAAGCGCGCCGCGGATACAAAATCCTTGCTGATCATGTGAACCGTATGGACTATGCGATGAAACGCCGCATTATGGTGTCAGAGCTGGATGAGACCTCCAAGAAGGCGCTGAAAAAACTATTAATGGAACATAAACCACAATTCTGGGATAACTCTTCCGACGAATTGAAGCAATCGCTCGCCTAAAATTGAACGGTCTGTGAACACTTTGTGAAAGCAATTGTGACAAAAAACCTTCTCAGGTAAACTTAATTTGAAAACTGCATACACGTTACACTAGGTCAACAAGCAGGGAAGGATGCCGTCGTCTTTCCCTGTTTGTCTTTTTTTTCGTCCCATGAATGCGAGTTGGCAGTAAACCATTCCCATTATCAAAGGCTCTTTGGCGAGACACACTACTCGTGAAGGATAAACTGTAACTGCTAAAGGGGTGTGGCACATTGCAAACGGGCAATGGAACCAATCTGGGAGCGAATCAGGGAACCAATCAAGGAGCCAATGATCATTACGTCCGCCATGGCGGCGTTCATTTCACGTTGAATGCGTCCCCACAGGAAATCAACAATTATGTTCGCAAGTTGCCTGCCGGTAAACGGGACAGCTTGTTTGAAGTCATGGATCATTTGGACGAAGCGGGGCTGATCACTGTCGTGAATGACCATGTTTTTGCTGATGGCAACGGCATTGTCGGCGGCGGGGACCAAAACCCTTCCTAAACCAAACAAAACCCACACGGCAGGCATCGTGCCCGTGCAGTGTGGGTTTTGTTCGTACTTTAATTCCGCCACCAATTCCAAAAAGATCGATCCTCCGGCGGGGTAGGCTGTGTCGGTGTAGTGTTTTCAGGCAAATGGTCGGTGCAGTATTCCTGCGGCTCCGAGCCGGCTGCAAAGAAATACAGCTGTGTCTTTGGGCAATGCTCGGTTGCCAGCTTCCCATTTTCAGGGTTGATGTATACGGAGCGGATTCCCGCCGGCATGTCAAACAGCGCTGGAGGCTGATCGCTTAAGGCGCTCTCCATAAATTCGGCCCAGATCTGGGCGGCGTAACGTGCTTCGGGTACCTCTTCCAGCTTGCGGCCTTGGTCATACCCCAGCCACACGGAGGTAACCAGCTGAGGGGTAAAGCCGCTCAACCACGCGTCATAGTCTGTCGTGCCGGTTTTTCCTGCAACAGGCCGATTCAACCGATTGGCGACGCGATAGGCGGTCGCTCCCGGTTGTTCAAAAACGCTTTGCATCATGTAGGTCAAAAGAAAGGTCGGGATCGGATCCACCACACGGGTTTTCTCCGGTTTTTCCTCCACCAGCACATTTCCCTGTGCATCCTCGATACGGGTAATCGCGATGGGCTTCACCTTTTCCCCTTGGTTCGCGATCGTGGCATAGGCCAAGGTCAACTCAAACGGAGAGACGGGCGAAGTCCCCAAAGCCAGTGACGGCACAGCCTGCATCGGGCTGGTAATGCCCAGCGCTTTTGCCTGATCGATCACCTTTTCTGGCGTAATCTGCTCAATCGTTTTCACCGCATAAATGTTATCCGATGTCGCGATCGCATGCTGCAGGGAAATATAATCATGGGCATAGCGCTCACCGAAGTTCTTCGGGATATATTCCTTGCCGTTGTCATAACTGAAGACGGTTGGTTCGCTTTTCATCATGGTTAACGGCGTAAACCCATTTTGCAGTGCAGCCAGATAGAGGATCGGCTTAAAGGAAGACCCGGGTTGGCGCTGACTAAACACGCGATTATACTGGCTTTCCTGATAATCCCGTCCGCCGACCATGGCTTTGACTTCTCCGGTATTGGGATCGATGGCAACCAAGGCGGTTTGCAGTTCTTTGTTTTCCTTCGGGATAAACTTGGCGACGGCTTCTTCCGCCTTTTTTTGCATGTTGTGATCAAGCGTCGTGTAAATTTTCAGCCCACCGCGTACAAACATTTCTTCACTGATCCCATATTTTTGGGTAACCAGCGTAGCGATGTAGTCACGGAAATAAGGGGCAACATCGGGACCTTTCTGGGCTTCTTTCTTTTGCAGCTTAATCTCTTCTTTGTATGCTTGCTCCGCTTGCTCTGCCGTAATAAAGCCCTCGCGCTGCATGGCATCCAGTATGATTTTTTGCCGATTTTTTGCTTTCTCCCAGTCCACATAAGGAGAGTAATAGGTAGGGCCTTTCGGAACACCTGCGATCAAGGCGCTTTCTGCCAGCGTCAGATCCTTGGCATCCTTTCCGAAATATGTCTTGGCCGCCGCTTGAGCCCCATAGGCAGAATGGCCATAATAGATCTGGTTCAGATACATCTCCAATATCTCGTCCTTGCTATAGTTCAGTTCCAGCTGGATGGTCAGCAAGGCCTCTCTGATTTTTCGTTCCCACGTCTTATCGTTGGTCAAGTAAAGGCTGCGAGCCAACTGTTGGGTAATCGTGCTGGCCCCCTGTACCTTGTCCAGATGCTTGATATCCACATAGATGGCCATGGCCAAACGTTTCAGGTCAAAGCCGTAGTGTTCGTAAAATTTGCGATCCTCTACAGAGATAGTCGCTTGTACCAGAGAAGGTGCGATCTGATTCAGAGGGACCACATACCGGTTTTCTCCGCGGTGCAGCGTGTCCAGCACGTCTCCGTTGCTGGCGAAAAGGGTCGTCGTCTGATTAATGGTCGCTACGGGCAGAGGCTGGGAACGCAGAAAAAAGATAAGGAGTAAGAGGACAAAGGAACAGCCGAGTACGCCAAACAAAGCCAGTTTGACCAGTCGTCGAAACCAGCGGAACCAACGTATGAGGGGAACCTCTCGAATCACTTCCACGTACGATCACATCCTTCCTAAGCCAGAGTCCGGCTCGCGCTCGATTGCGCTCGGGTTATTTCATCCATGAACAGGCATACTAATATGGGAATTCACTAATCATTATGGGTGGAAATGGCAAATCCCATACTTTTTCGCGCGAGTTTGCCCGCATACCGAAAAAATCCTTGCATTTTGGGGGTAAGCCACTATAATTTTCTTGTTGACTTATGAGTATAGGGAGGTACTACCTGATGAACATGGATTTGTGGTACACCGAGAAACAAACCGAGAATCACGGCATTACAACCAAAATTACCGAGACTCTTTACCATGAAAAAACAGAGTTTCAGCAGATAGACATTATCAATACGAAACAATTTGGCCGCATGCTGGTACTGGATGGCATGGTCATGACAACGGATGTAGATGAGTTCGTGTATCACGAGATGATCACGCACATCGCGATGAATACCCACCCGAATCCGAAAAAAGTGCTGGTTGTTGGCGGCGGAGACGGCGGCGCGATTCGTGAAATCGTGAAGCATGCTGCTGTAGAAAAAGCGGTATTGGCAGAGATCGATGGCGGCGTGATCGAATCCAGCAAAAAGTTCTTCCCAGAGATCGCAAGCGCGCTGATGGGTCACCCAAAAGTAGACGTGCAAGTCATTGACGGCATCAAGCACATCCATGACCATAAAGGCGAATACGATGTGATCATGGTGGATTCCACTGAGCCAGTGGGACCAGCAGTGGGTCTGTTTGAAAAAGGCTTCTACCAAGGCATTTTTGATGCATTGAAACCAGATGGCATCATGGTTGCGCAAACCGAATCTCCTTGGTTCAACCGCGAACTGATCAAACGCGTATTCAAAGACCTGAAATCCATTTTCCCTGTGACCCGTCTGTATACATGCAGCATTCCAACTTATCCATCGGGTCTGTGGAGCTTCACCATCGCTTCCAAAAAATATGATCCGCTCGAAGTAGATCCAAGCAGCATCAAAGATCTGGAAACCAAGTACTATTCTCCAGAGCTGCACCATGCAGTGTTCAAGCTGCCAAAATTCGTGGCTGAGCTCACTCGCGACTAGGAGGACAAGCGTCGATGCGTTTTGATGAAGCATATTCCGGTAACGTCTTTATCCGCAGCCATGCTGATTACCAAGAAAGCCAGGCTGTGATTTACGGCATGCCGATGGACTGGACCGTTTCTTTCCGTCCGGGTTCCCGTTTTGGTCCTGCCCGCATTCGTGAAGTATCGATTGGCTTGGAAGAATACAGCCCGTATCTCGATCGTCTGCTGGAAGAAGTGAAATACTTCGATGCTGGCGATATTCCGCTTCCATTCGGAAACGTAGAAGGAAGCCTCGATGCGATTCGCAATTTTGTACGCCAAGTGCTGGCAGATGGCAAAATGCCGATTGGTCTGGGCGGGGAGCACCTCGTCAGCTGGCCGGTATTCCAGGCTGTCTATGAAAAATACAAGGATCTGGTCATCTTCCATTTCGATGCCCATACGGACCTGCGTGACAACTACGAAGGCTATCCGTATTCCCACTCCACTCCGATCAAAAAGGTATGCGATCTGATTGGCGGCAAAAATGTGTATTCCTTCGGTATCCGCAGCGGGATGAAGGAAGAGTTTGAGTGGGCGAAAGAAAACATGCACCTGTACAAATACGATGTGCTGGAGCCTGTGAAGCAGGTCCTGCCTACAATCGGCAACCGTCCGATCTACCTGACGATCGACATCGACGTGCTGGATCCATCGGCTGCACCGGGTACAGGCACCACGGAAGCGGGCGGTATCACCTCCCGTGAGCTTTTGGAAACTATCCATTTCATGGCGCAAAACGGTGCGAACGTGATCGGCTGCGACCTGGTAGAGGTGGCGCCAATCTACGACCACAGTGAAATGACGCAAATCGTCGCTTCGAAGATTCTTCGCGAGCTGATCCTTGGATTTGTGAAGTAAACAAACAAGTGAAATCCCCTCTTTGTGAACGTGTAAAGCCTGCAAGATACAGGGAACACACACGAAGAGGGGATTTTTTGTGTAGAAGGGCGAAGGCGTATAGCAAAGGAAGTATGGTCGCAAAATGAGAGAAAGCTATAAATGGATAAGGATGATTTCATGTGCTGCTCTTGCTCATCAGTATTGTCGTACTGAATGCGATCGCTTTCTTGATCCCGAAAAAGTTGACGAGACTCGAGATCTACGTGACTTCGCTCTTTGCCGTCTACTTTGCGGTTCAGGTGGACGTTTACCTTAACTTGAGACATGATATGTACGGGTATTTTTCTACAGGAGCCAATTATCGATCCTTGTTGGTCATCTGGGGCCTGTATCCGGCTTTCAGCATCATCTTTTTGAATCTGTATCCGTATCAGTCGAGGGTATCTCGTAAAATTGCTTATTTGTTATGGATGACGCTTCTCTCTACCGCGTTGGAGTGGCTTTTCTCCAGAGGATTTGGTTTCTTTTATCATGGCAGCTGGAAGTTGATCTACTCATTTTTTACCTATCCGTTCCTCCTGGTGGCGCTGCTGCTGCACTTGCATTTGATCCGCAAGTTTTTAATCAGACGCCAATGATTCCATGTACAGGTTGCGGGCAATGAGCAGCACTCTGTACAATAAAGAAGAAGTGAACAAAAAGGGGAACTTGCAACGAATGAAAGACGTAACCATACGAGTATCGATCATACATACACAGGACGGCCAAACCGAACATCACCAAATGGAGACGACAGCCAAGGCCGCTGAAAAGGAAAGCGGCTGGTTTTTCACTTATACCGAAGAGATGGAAGAAGGGAAAAAGGTCCCGACTATCGTCAAAATCACAGAGTCCATGCTCAGCCTTTTGCGTCAGGGACATGTGAACATGAAGCAGGAATTTGAAAAAGGGAAACAAAGCGAAAGCATGTACGTGACCCCATATGGACGGTTTCGCATGGAAATCTACACACGCAAGCTGCAGGTGATTCAGACAGCAGCAGGGCGACCAGAGGAAGCGCGTGTATTCTACCAGCAATGGCTGGATGGGCAATATTTGGGTGACTATGAACTTCATTTCCTTTTTCGGTGGATGGAGGCATAAAACGAGGAGGAATGGCATGAGCTTCTTCTTGATCAATGGCCTAATTTCCGGCATGATTCTTGCAGCTTTTTTAGCTTTATGCGATGGGCTGTTTGCAACCAAAACGTTTACAGTCCTGATTGATGTCAGTTATGTGCCGGTGCTGGCGGGACTGCCTTCCGTCCTGGAGCTGCTGATTCACTTGGGAATCTCCATCGTACTTGCCTCATTCTTTTTCTGGTTTTATCCACGCTACAGCGGTGCACCGACAGCACGCTACCTCGCTATCTGGGCTGGTGCATTATCGCTTCTCTACATACCGTTTAGTCTGTTAAGCAAGCAGAGTCTTTCCTTTGCGGCCTTTGCCATTTGGGTGGTGGGGCACGCGTTGTATGTATTGTTTTTGGCGTTTCAAGCGGAAAAGCAGCGCTAGCAAGTCGAGTGCTGAATTTTCGGCATACAGACAAATTTTCGGCAGCTTGGTCAAGAGGACGGTGAATCGATGGCTGTATCAGAGACAGTAGAAATGCTGCAGGCCATTTTAGGGACGATTGATGAAGGCATCCATGTGGTAGACGCGAATGGCATTACGATCTTTTATAATCACGTCGCAGCCAGGCTCGATGGGCTCACGGAGGAGGAAGTGCTGGGGAAGCCGCTGTTGGAGGTGTTCCCGTCCCTGGATCGTCACTCAAGCACACTGCTGCGTGTGATTGAAAACGGGGAGCCGATTTACAACAAATCGCAGGCCTACCGCAACTGGAAAGGAATGCGCGTCGAAACGATCAATACGACGCTTCCAGTGTATGTCGATAAACGATTGGTAGGTGCCGTGGAGGTCGCCAAGGATATCGGGAAGCTTAAGGAGCTTTCCGAGCGGCTGATTGATCTGCAGGCCCAGCTGGGCAAGCCGAGGCGGACGAAACGCCTGCAATCCGACGGAACCGCTTATACTTTTGAAGACATCGTCACCAACAGCAAGACGATGCTGCAGCTGATCGAGCGTGCGAGAAGGGCAGCAAAAACCAGCTCGCCGATCCTGATCTATGGAGAAACCGGGACGGGCAAGGAGCTGTTTGTCCAGTCGATTCACCACGCATCGGAGCGACATGCTCGTCCCTTTATCGCGCAAAACTGTGCCGCCCTGCCAGACACACTGCTGGAGAGTATCTTATTCGGCACGACCAAAGGGAGCTTTACCGGTGCGGAAGATCGGCCGGGGTTGTTCGAGCTGGCCAATGGCGGAACGCTGTTTCTGGATGAGCTCAACAGCATGCCGCTCGACTTGCAGGCAAAGCTTTTGCGGGTACTCCAGGACGGGAAAATTCGCCGGATCGGCAGCATGCAAGCGGTTCAGGTGGACGTGCGTGTCATCGCTGCGGTCAACGAAGAGCCCGAAATCGTAATGGAGCGTGGCAGGCTGCGGACCGATCTGTATTACCGGCTAAACGTCGTTTCCTTCGCCCTGCCGCCTCTGCGTGAGCGGAAGGAAGACATTGCGCTTTTGACCAACCACTTTCTCGAAAAGTTCAACCAGAAGTTCAAAATGAATGTGACGGGTCTCGATAAACGGGTTCAAGAGGTGTTCCTGCAGTACCATTGGCCAGGAAATGTGCGCGAGCTGGAACATGTCATCGAAGCTGCGATGAATATGGTGGAGGGCCCTGTCATCCTGATCGAGCACATCCCGCCGCATATCGGGGAGCGTTCGTCCAAGCAAAAGGAGGTCGCGATTGCTTCTCTCATAGGCAATGGAGGAGGGCACGGGGAGACAACGCGCAGCCTGCCGGAAATTTTGCATGAAATGGAACAGATGCTGATCACTCAAGCGATGGAGCAGACGGGAGGAAATATCTTGCAAGCCGCCAAGCTGTTGGGGATTCCGCGCCAGACCCTCCAGTACAAGCTGACCAATCTGCCGAAAAATAAGTAAATGGTGCCGAAAATTCAGCACAAAGCACGCTGTCCTTTATCCGAATATTTGCTCGGATCAGAAAATTTCACGCAGCTGGAAAGCGCTTTGACGCTATTCTATATCCATTTCTTCAAAGTTGGCATGAGTGTTGCAACTTCTTCTGCATGAGTGCATGTGGCAATGCATGAAATGACGGGAGGAGATGAAGATATGACAACAACGGCTGCAACCATGCGCAATTGGCGCGAAGTAGAGCTGTGGAAAGACGTGACAGATGAGCAATGGAATGATTGGATGTGGCAGTTGACCCACACCGTCAAGACCGTTGATGAATTGAAACAGGTAATCAATCTGACACCGCAGGAAGAGGAAGGGGTACGCATCTCCAGTCAAACCATCCCGCTGAATATCACCCCATACTATGCCTTGCTGATGGATGTCAATGACCCTACCGATCCGGTGAGGATGCAATCCGTGCCGATTTCCTCGGAGATCATCCGCACCAAATACGATATGGAAGATCCTTTGCATGAAGACGAGGATTCACCCGTACCGGGATTGACCCATCGTTACCCGGACCGTGTCTTGTTCCTCGTCACCAACCAGTGCTCCATGTACTGCCGCTACTGTACGCGCCGCCGGTTTTCCGGCCAAATCGGGATGGGCGTTCCGAAAAAGCAGCTGGATGCCTGCATCGATTACATCCGCAGAACCCCGGAAGTGCGCGACGTGCTGCTGTCGGGCGGGGACGGTCTGTTGATCAATGACCGCGTTTTGGAGTATATCCTGAGCAATCTGCGCGCGATCCCGCATGTCGAGATCATCCGGATCGGCACCCGCGCACCAGTGGTATTCCCGCAACGCATCACCGAAAACCTTTGCGAGATCCTGAAAAAATACCATCCTGTCTGGCTGAACACGCACTTCAATCATCCTAAGGAAATCACGCCGGAAGCCAAAAAAGCG
This sequence comes from Brevibacillus migulae, assembly GCF_004521915.1. Taxonomy (GTDB): domain Bacteria; phylum Bacillota; class Bacilli; order Brevibacillales; family Brevibacillaceae; genus Brevibacillus_F; species Brevibacillus_F migulae. The sequence continues at coordinate 78,876 of NZ_SDKD01000003.1, forward strand.
TGCGAGATGCTTGCCAACGCTGGCGTGCCGCTGGGCAACCAGTCCGTTATTCTGGCGGGAATCAACGACTGCCCGTTTACCATGAAAAAATTGATGCAGGACCTGGTGAAAATCCGCGTGCGTCCGTACTACATCTACCAGTGCGACCTCTCCGAAGGAATCGGCCATTTCCGCGCACCTGTCAGCAAAGGACTGGAAATCATGGAGCATCTGCGCGGCCATACATCTGGCTATGCGGTTCCGACTTTTGTCGTCGATGCGCCGCACGGGGGCGGAAAAATTCCGGTCATGCCCAACTACATCATTTCGCAATCCGCGGAAAAAGTCGTGCTGCGCAACTTTGAGGGGGTCATCACCTCGTATCCAGAGCCGAAAAATTACCATGCCCACGATGAGGCAAACTGTGAGTATTGCCAGGCAGCAAAAGGCAAGAATGTTGGTATCGCGGCGCTGATGAGAGACGAAGCAAACAATCTGGAGCCGACCGATCTTCCGCGCAATAAACGGATCAAAGCGACCAAAGTAAAATCTTTGGCCGATGTGCGCAAGGAACAGGAAGAGAAGAAGCAGCAAAAAGAAGCTTCAGGAAATTAAAGAAAAACCAAAACAGCCGGTTCAGGGAATCGGCTGTTTTTATGTGAGCGATGATGCCTATACAAGTTTCAACATATCCTCAAGCTTGGCGACCATCTCCAGCTCGCTGCGCTTGGCCTGTTGCAACAGCTCGACAGCGAGCGTACTTTGCTTGGTGTCATTCGGGTTGCCGCCAGCAGGAAACGGAAAGAGGTTACAAAGCTTTTTAAGATGCCCTGCAGTCACACGGCAAAGGTCGGCTGCCTCCTGGCAAAGGGTACGGAAAGTCTGCATATCCTCAGCGCCGATATCCTCTCTTTGACTTAGCTCATCGAGAAAACGAGCCCCCAACGAGCGCGCATCCTGTACGACAGCAAGATTGTATGAGTTTCCATTCGGCTCGATCGTGCCTGCCTGAAAAGCGGAGGTCCAGGCGTCATAGGCATCCAAGCCATTAACGCACCCGGGAAGCGGCATGTCTTTTCCACGATAATGATCAATCGCCATCTGCAGAGCATGGCGCAACGACTGTTTCCATTCAAACGAAACCGGACAATCAATCGCTAGCACAAACAGTTCTTCGATGATTCCCCGCCCCAGATGATCGAAGGGCAGCTCTTTATCATGCCCTGCCGGATCGGCCGCAAACAGGACCTGCTTCTCATCGTCATAGCCATAGATTACACCAAACTCAGGAATGAACAGATCAAATGCGACCACAGGATAGCCTCGATCGATGGAGCGATGGATGAGCTCCAACGCTTCCGGGAGCGCTTGGGCGAGTTCGCGTTTTTTGCTGGCTTCAGGAGTAAGCAAGTAAGGATCGACTAGATTGGCATTCGGAGCGATCGTTTCTTTCGCTTTATGATGGAACATGGAGGCGGCTTGATACCCTAGATGCCGCAAGCCCCGGCCCAACAGCTCTTGCATATCATACATGGTCGGTCCCGCGATATGAATATTCCCTTCCACCAGATTGATGCGAAACGCATGGCCGCTCAGCCCCATGACCATAGGCAGCGAAAAGGTTTTCTCCGTATGCGACAGCATGACATGCAGTGCCCAAGCCGCCGAAGTCCATGTTCCATTTTCCGGTGTCATGGTATGTTTGTTTGCCAACACATTTTTGCTCATTTTTCCCATATCCTTTCTGTCTTTTAAGTATTGGTCGACAGCGGTTACGGTTTTGTGGTGGACGAGCTTCTTTTTGGAGCGGGACAGAATCTGATACACATTGGCTGGCGAGAGCTGAAACAGCCGGCTGATCTCTGCAGGGGAAAGATGATCGAAAAAAGTAGACTCGATAATCTTTCGCTCGCGAGGCGACAAGCAATGCAGCATGTTTTCAATCGTTGTGAACAGCTCCTTGCGCATCAGCGCTTCTTCGGGATGGTCAGCCGCAGCGCTGGTTTCATTTACCCGTTGGGACAACCGATGCAGGATGCTGTCCAGATCAGACCAATCCGTTTCCCCATATTGATTGCGCCCAATGAAGGCCCGCAGTTGGGAAAACGTCTGCTCCTGTCCCTGCCGCCCGGATGCTCTTAGCTTCGTATAGGCCTGGTTGCGCACGATGCGATGCAGCCATGGCAAAAAGCGCTGTGTGTCCATCAATGTCCCCAGATGGAGGAAGGCGCGAATCAGGGCGTCCTGCACAATATCCTCAGCCAGGAAAGCTTCCTGCGTGACACTGTGCACATACCCGTACAATTTCGCCCGGTGGCGCCGTACAAGCTCGCCGAAAGCTTCCCGGTCACCAGCTTGTGCTTGCATGACCAGCTCTTGATCCTCCCTGCTCTCATAAGGAGTTTCAGTAAACGCTGATTGAAGATCCTTTTCCAAAAAATGACTCACGTAATCCACCTCACCAACTTGTTGACCGATCTATAGACTTCAGAAGGGTGGGATTTCTGACAGACATCTCAAAAAAATTTCTGAATAAAGTGTACAAGAACTACCATGGCGAAGAAATCAAAAATTGTGTATAGTCGAAGGGAAAACAGTCATCCATGACGAATGTAATCTGAACGAACGCTCAGTCTACTTGGGGTGATATTGGTAAAATGCTTGGCAAGCCTGCAGTTTTGATGAATTTGAAATCTTTGAATGAATAATCATTCATTTTTTCTTTCGGTTCTGCTAAGATAGGAAACAAGATAAGGTATAGAAAAAGGAGTTGAGCACCCGATGCTATCATTCGTCAATCTGATCGCCTTCTTTTTGGTGCTGGCCTACGGGTTGTATTTGTTCGCCCACGTGGTCTACAGCCGATATCTGTTCATAAAGCTCGGCAAAAAACCAGAGGTGAAAGACGACTTCAGCACGCGCCTGAATCTGGTTATCGAAAACGTGATCCTGCAGAAGAAGCTCTTGAAGGATAAGAAGAGCGGCTGGATGCACGTCGTGATGTTCTACGGCTTCATCATTTTGCAATTTGGTGCGGTTGAATTGATCATCAAAGGACTCGTAAAAGGCTTTGAACTTCCTTTTGGAAGCGCACACAAATATTTTAGCCTGATGCAGGAGTTCTTCACGTTCCTGATTCTCGCGGCAGTCGGCTATGCGTTCTACCGCCGCTATATCGAGAAGCTGAAACGTCTGAAACGCGGTTTGAAAGCCGGGCTGGTGCTGATCTTCATCTCCACCTTGATGGCTTCGGTGCTCTTCTCACTCGCATTTGAGCAAATCTGGCTGGGACACGAAGGATCTGTATTCGCGCCGATCTCGTCTTTGATCGCGGCAGTCTTTTCCGGTATCGGTACGACGGCAGCGGCAGCATTGTTCTATGTGTTCTGGTGGATGCATCTGCTGATTCTGCTGACCTTTATGGTCTATGTGCCGCAGTCCAAGCACGCGCACTTGATTTTCGCTCCATTCAACGTATGGTTCAAAAAGCTGGACCCGCCTGGCAAATTGTCTTCCATCAACTTTGAGGACGAGACCCAGGAAGTGTTCGGGGTTGGCAAGATTGAGGATTTCACGCAAACACAGTTGATCGACCTGTACGCCTGTGTGGAGTGCGGCCGCTGTACCAATATGTGTCCGGCATCGGGCACCGGAAAGATGCTCTCCCCGATGGATCTGATCGTGAAAATGCGCGATCACTTGACCGAAAAGGGAGCAGTCGTCACATCCCGCACACCGTGGATGCCTGGCTTTGCTTTCTCGGGAGCGACCGCGAACCAACTGGCCATGCAATCTTCTGAAGTGGCTGCAGCGGCGGAAGGTGCAACCGCAACCGCTGTGTACGATAAAAACCTGATCGGCGATGTCATTACCGAACAGGAGCTGTGGGCTTGTACGACCTGCCGCAACTGTGAAGACCAATGCCCGGTGATGAACGAGCATGTGGAAAAAATCATCGACATGCGCCGTTACCTGGTCATGACAGAAGGCAGCATGCCAGCGGAAGCGCAGCGCGCCCTGAACAATGTAGAGCGCCAAGGCAACCCTTGGGGGATCAACCGCAAAGACCGTACGAAGTGGATTGAAGGGCTGAACGGCCAATACGAGGTGCCAACCGTGCAAAATACGGAAGAATTCGAATATCTCTTCTGGGTCGGCTCGATGGGTTCCTTTGATAACCGCAGCCAGAAGATCACCCATGCTTTCGTCAAGCTGATGCACGAAGCGGGCATCAAGTTTGCGATTCTGGGCAATGAGGAGAAAAACTCCGGAGACACCGCGCGCCGGATCGGGAATGAGTTTTTGTTCCAACAGCTGGCACAAGAGAACATCGAGATTTTCAAAGCATACAATGTGAAGAAAATCGTGACTTGTGACCCACACGCGTTCAATACGTTCAAAAACGAGTATCCGGAGTTCGGTCTGGAAGCGGAAGTCTATCACCACTCGGAGCTTTTGGCGCAGTGGGTGAAAGAGGGACGATTGAAGCCGACGAAGGAAGTCAAAGAACGCATCACCTACCACGATTCTTGCTATCTGGGCCGTTACAACGAGATTTACGATATGCCGCGCCAGATCCTCCAAGAGATCCCGGGTGTGGAGATCGTGGAAATGAAGCGCAGCGGCTGCGACAGCATGTGCTGCGGTGCCGGCGGCGGCTTGATGTGGATGGAAGAGCATGAGGGCACACGTGTCAACGTAGCCCGCACCGAGCAAGCGCTTGAGGTGAATCCGACCGCGATTGCCAGCGCATGCCCTTACTGCCTGACCATGATGAATGACGGCGTGAAAATGAAAGAAGCCGAAGATCAAGTGAAGACAAAAGACGTTGCAGAAATTTTGGCAGACGCTATCTAATATGGGGAAAAAGTCGTGCTACCGGTAAGTAGTACGACTTTTTTCAACACTCGAAATACCATTGACGAATCAGAGGAAAAGAAGCAAAATGAAGGTATTGAAAAAACTGAGCGATCGCTCAATCGACAGAAATCCGCAGTTGACTGAATTGCATATAGCAAGCGAACACCACCTTCCAAAAACAGGAGTGATAAGCATGAAGACGGTGATTGTAGGAGCGGCGCGGACACCCTTTGGCAAGTTTGCCGGCGCACTGAAGGATGTGCCTGCGGTGGATCTCGGCGGCATCGTAATTCGGGAAGCGCTTACACGCGCGGGCGTCAGCGGCGAGCAGGTAGACGAGGTCATCATGGGGATGGTCGTACAGGCGGGGGCAGGCCAGATCCCGTCCCGTCAAGCAGCCCGCAAAGCTGGATTGCCATGGGATATTCCGAGTCAGACGATCAACAAAGTTTGCGCTTCCGGGATGAAGGCAGTCACTTTGGGGGATCAGATCATTCGCGCAGGCGATGCTTCCGTCATCGTGGCAGGCGGCATGGAAAGCATGAGCAATGCGCCGTACGCGTTGCCGAATGCCCGCTATGGCTATCGGATGGGGGATCAAACGGTAAAGGATCTGATGATGTACGACGGATTGACCTGTCCTTTTGATCAGGTGCCGATGGCGATTCACGGCAGCAATGTCGCGGAGGAGTATGGCATCACCCGGGAAGCGCAGGATGAGTGGGCTTACCGTAGTCAAATGCGTGCGTCGCAAGCGGTCGCGAACGGCATTTTTGATGAAGAGATCGTACCGGTCCCGATTCCGCAGAAAAAAGGGGAGCCTGTACTCGTTGCACGCGATGAAGCGCCGCGAGCAGATACCACTTTGGAAGTATTGGCGAAGCTCCCGCCTGTCTATAAAAAGGACGGAACGATTACAGCAGGCAATGCACCGGGGATCAATGACGGCGCAGCTGCAATGGTGCTAATGTCGGACAGCAAGGCCGACGAGCTGGGCATCAAGCCGCTCGCTACCATTTTGGGTCATGCGCAGGTTGGCGCCGAAGCTCCTTACATCGCGACAACCCCCGGCCTTGCGATCCAGAAGCTGCTGCAAAAAACAGGCGTTAAGCTGGAAGAGATCGACCTGTTTGAGGTGAACGAGGCGTTTGCGGCGGTGACCTTGACCAGCGGCAACATCGTAGGCTGGGATGCGGAAAAAGTCAATGTGAACGGTGGGGCGATCGCGCTCGGACACCCGATCGGCGCGAGTGGAGCAAGGATCATCATGCACTTGGTGTATGAGCTTCGTCGTCGCGGCGGTGGACTCGGTATCGCGGCGATCTGCAGCGGTGCCGCACAGGGAGACGCAATCTTGTTAAAAGTGGAATAATTCCTCCAACGACAGGAGGAGCGAGAAATAGATGGTACGTGAAGGGAGCGCGTGTGAGATGAAAGTGCAAACATTTATGGTAGTCGGTGCCGGCCAAATGGGAAGCGGCATCGCGCAGGTTGCCGCACAAGCTGGCCTGCAGGTGATCCTCAATGACATTAAGCAGGAATTTGTTGATCGCGGCCTGCAGACGATCACGAAAAATCTGTCCCGCAATGTGGAAAAGGGCAAACTGACCGAGGATGAGAAGCAGGCGATTCTCTCCCGTATTCGCCCTTCCGTGGATCTGGCAGATGGCAGTGCTGCTGATTTTGTTGTGGAAGCCGTTACGGAAAACATGGCAGTGAAAACGACGATTTTCCAAAAGCTTGATGAGGTGTGCCCGCCGCATACGATTCTGGCGAGCAATACTTCTTCATTGCCCATTACAGAAATCGCGGCGGTGACAAAGCGCCCGGAGAAAGTGATTGGCATGCATTTCATGAACCCGGTTCCGGTCATGAAGCTGGTCGAAGTGATCCGCGGATTGCAAACAGCGGATGAGGTGTACCAGGTGGTCGAGGATTTGTCGAAGCAAATGGGCAAGGTGCCGGTTAGCGTAAACGACTTCCCGGGCTTCGTCTCCAATCGGGTACTGATGCCGATGATCAATGAGGCAATCTACTGTGTGTATGAGGGGGTTGCCACTCCAGAAGCGATCGATGAAGTGATGAAGCTGGGCATGAATCATCCGATGGGTCCGTTGACGCTGGCGGATTTCATCGGGTTGGACACCTGCCTCTACATCATGGAAGTGCTGTATGAAGGCTTCGGCGACTCGAAGTATCGCCCCTGCCCGCTTTTGCGTAAATATGTGAAGGCCGGCTGGCTTGGGAAGAAATCAGGACGAGGGTTTTACGTCTATCAATAGAAAACGAATGCCGACATCGGTAGGCACCGCAGCAAGGGATACGGTCATCAGTCGGTAGAATAGCAGAAAGGTAGGATATCATCATGGATCTCCGATTGACGGAAGAACAAGAGATGATGCGCAAGATGGTTCGTGATTTTGCCCAAAAGGAAATCACGCCATTCATTCCGGTGATGGAAGAAAAGGATGAGTTTCCGCTGCAGATCGTGAAAAAGCTGGGGGAAACAGGCTTGATGGGGATTCCGGTCCCGGAGAAGTGGGGCGGCGCAGGTGCAGACTTTCTCACGTATATCCTCGCCATTCACGAGCTATCAAAGGTAAGTGCGACGGTGGGTGTGATTTTATCCGTCCATACCTCTGTCGGGACCAACCCGATTCTCTATTTTGGTTCTGACGAGCAAAAACAAAAATATGTAACCAAGCTGGCGAAGGGCGAATATCTGGGGGCATTTGCGCTGACAGAGCCGAATGCCGGATCGGATGCTGCGCGTATCCGCACCACCGCTGTCCGCCAGGGCGATGAGTATATCCTCAATGGCAACAAGGTGTTTATTACGAACAGCATCGCAGCTGACGTCTACATCACCTTTGCCGTAACAGACCCGACACAGGGAACAAAAGGAATTTCGGCGTTCATCGTCGAAAAAGGAACACCAGGTTTCTCGTTCGGAAAAATTGAAAAGAAAATGGGCATGCACGGCTCCAACACGGCGGAGTTGATTTTTGAAAACGCGCGTGTCCCGGCTGCGAATCTGCTCGGTGAGGAAGGCGACGGCTATAAAATCGCGCTGGCCAACCTCGATGTCGGGCGTATCGGTATTGCTGCCCAAGCGTTAGGCATTGCCGATGCGGCGGTCGAATATGCAACCGCTTACGCGAAAGAACGACAGCAGTTTGGCAAGCCGATCGGCAGCCAACAGGGTGTTGCCTTCAAGCTGGCGGATATGGCGACAGCGGTGGAGGCGGCTCGTCTTCTCGTGTATCGCGCAGCCTTTTTGCGCAGCAAAGGCCTGCCTTGCGGGAAAGAAGCCGCGATGGCGAAGCGCTTTGCATCGGATACCGCGATGAAGGTAGCGACGGAAGCCGTGCAAATCTACGGCGGCTACGGCTATACCCGCGAGTATCCCGTAGAGCGGCTGTTCCGCGATGCCAAAGTCACGCAAATCTACGAAGGCACCAATCAGATTCAACAAATTGTGATCGCCAAGCATCTGCTTAGCTGATAGAACCTTTGATCAAAGAGGAGGAGTGGGTTGGATGGATTTCTTGCTGAATGAAGAACAGGATATGCTGCGCAAAATGATACGCGAGTTTGCAGAGACCGAAGTAGCGCCGACCGCTGCAGAACGGGATGAGGAAGAGCGTTTTGACCGGTCCATTTTCAACAAGATGGCGGAGCTTGGCCTGACAGGCATTCCATGGCCTGAAAAATACGGCGGAGCAGGTGCCGACTACTTGAGCTACGTGATCGCGGTGGAAGAACTGTCCCGCGTGGATTCCTCGATTGGTGTGACGCTTTCGGCCCACGTGTCGCTGGCAAGCTGGCCGCTATATAAATTCGGCTCGGAAGAACAAAAGCAAAAATTCCTCCGTCCGCTGGCGGAAGGCAAAAAAATGGGCGCCTACTGCCTGACAGAACCGGGCTCAGGCTCTGACTCGGCAGGAATGCGCACGACCGCTGTAAAAGATGGCGACCACTACATTTTGAACGGCAGCAAGATTTTCATCACCAATGCGGGTGAAGCCGAAATCTACATCGTCTTTGCAGTTACCGATCCTGCCCTCAAGCACAAAGGCATCAGCGCCTTTATCGTCGAGAAGGGTATGGAAGGATTTACGATGGGGAAAAAGGAAAAGAAATTGGGGATTCGTTCTTCGCCAACGTTGGCAGTGAACTTTGAGGATGTCCGCGTACCGAAGGAAAACCTGCTGGGCGAGGAAGGACAAGGCTTCAAGATCGCCATGATGACATTGGACGGCGGGCGCAACGGCATTGCGGCGCAAGCATTGGGAATCGCGCAAGGCGCCTTTGAACATGCGACCAACTATGCGAAAGAGCGTGTCCAGTTCGGCAAGCCGATCTCTTCACTGCAAGCGATCCAGTTCAAGCTGGCCGATATGGCGACCAAGATCGAAGCAGCACGCTTATTGACTTATCAGGCAGCATGGCTGGAGGATCAAGGATTGCCATACGGAAAAGCTTCCGCCATGTCCAAGGTATTTGCCGGGGATATCGCGATGGAAGTCACCACGGAAGCGGTGCAAGTATTTGGCGGTTACGGTTATACGCGTGAGTATCCGGTCGAGCGCTTTATGCGCGACGCGAAAATCACGCAAATCTATGAGGGCACAAACGAAATTCAACGTGTCGTGATCAGCAACTATCTGCTGAAGGAATAAAAATGGGGCGTAGCCATGCATGAACTGACAAAGCGAATTTTGGCGGGAGATGTGCGGGGAGCTGCCCGCGCGATCACCATCATCGAAAACGATTATCCGGAGCGGTCCCAGATCTTGCAGGAGCTTTTTCCCCATACGGGAAAGGCGAAGCTCATCGGGATTACGGGATCGCCGGGTGCTGGTAAAAGCTCGCTGGTCGACAATCTGATTGGGTATCTGCGTTCCCAAGGATTGAAGATCGGTGTCGTGGCGGTTGACCCGACCAGCCCGTTTACGGGAGGAGCGATCCTGGGAGACCGGGTGCGGATGCAGAGTCATGCCCTGGATCGCGGGGTCTTTATCCGCAGCATGGGGACGCGAGGCAGTCTGGGTGGACTGTCGCGCAATACCCGCGATGCGGTGCGGGTCCTTGATGCGTACGGCTGTGATGTCGTGCTGATCGAGACGGTTGGCGTCGGACAGTCCGAGCTCGATGTCATGCATATCGCGGATACGATCGCGGTCGTGCTGAATCCGGGCGCAGGTGATTCGGTGCAGGCGTTTAAAGCGGGGATCATGGAAATTGCCGATATGTTTGTGATCAACAAGGCGGATCTGCCTGGCGTGGAGAAGCTGCAGATTGAGGTAGAGCAGATGCTGGATCTCGTCAAGCACGATGCCGCTTGGCGACCTCCGATCATACGGACGATCTCCACGCAAAATCAAGGTCTGGAGCAGCTTTGGTCAGCTGTGTGCGAGCATCAAAGCCATCTCGAGAACAGCGGAGAAGGCCAGGCGCGGCGGTCCAAGCATTTGCAGGGCGAGGTCCTCGAGATTGTCCATGACCAGCTTTTTCGGCACATGGAAGAGAAGCTGGAAAAGGGTGGTTACGCTGCGGCCATGTCCGAGGTAGCTCAAGGGACACGCGATCCTTATTCAGCGGCGGCAGAAATGATCCGGCTGTTCTTCCCGCATACACCTTGAACATTGGATGGAAATTAAGATTGTCGCGTCTTTCCCATCAGCGTATAATGATAGGAAAAAGAGCGCGACTATCTTGGTTTTCATTTGGTTCCTGACCAAACGCTCAGTCGGGGAAAGGTGGCTTTACACATGCAGGACAAACGCAAATCGATACCTTCACTGGTAAAAGACCCAAAGCTGATCGAAAAGCGGCGTGAACAAATCGTCGAGGCGGCAGTGGATCTTTTCATTCATAAAGGCTTTCACAAAACGACGACACGAGAAATAGCGAGAGCGTCCGGATTCAGCATCGGTACGCTCTACGAGTATATCGAGTCCAAGGAAGATGTGCTCTATCTGGTCTGTGATGCGATCCATGCTGAGGTGGAATCGCGTCTGCGCGAGGCAATCACGTTTAACGGCACAGGGCTGAAAATCATGAAGTTGGCGCTGAAGAGCTTTTTCCGCGTGATGGATCAGATGAGCGACCGTGTGCTTTTGATCTATCAAGAGACCAAATCGCTGCCGAAAGAAGCGCTGCGCTATGTGCTGCGCCGGGAAGAAGAAATCTCCGAGATTTTCGGGGAAATCCTGCGTAGGGGCATCGAGGACGGTTCGATCCAGCTGGATGAGAAGCATGTAAAGCTGATGGCGGATAATATCATGGTGTTAGGCGAGATGTGGGTGTTCCGCCGCTGGGCATTGAAAAAGCATTACACACTGGAAGAATACATCGAAAAACAGATTGCCCTGTTATTAAAAGAGATCAGTATTGGCTAAGGAGATGGGGAGCCCGCCTGACGACCGCAAAGTGCTCGTCGGGTGGGCCATCGAATAAAGGAGGTACGTACCTGAAATGGAAACGCAAGTGTATCATCCTACCCATAAAATTCGTTTTGTAACCGCTGCCAGTCTCTATGATGGCCATGATGCATCGATTAATATCATGCGTCGCATCCTGCAATCGTCGGGAGCCGAGGTGATCCATCTGGGGCACAATCGCTCTGTCGATGAAGTGGTGACCGCTGCGATTCAGGAGGACGTGCAAGGGATAGCGATCAGCTCCTACCAAGGTGGACATGTTGAATATTTCAAATACATGATCGACCTCTTGAGAGAGCGGGGGGCTGGCCACATCCGCGTGTTTGGCGGTGGCGGCGGCGTAATTGTACCGCGAGAGATTCGGGAGCTCGAGGAATATGGCGTATGCAAAATTTACTCGCCTGACGATGGCCGTCGCTTGGGTCTGCAAGGCATGATCAACGATATGCTGCGCAAGACGGATTTTCCGACCGTCAAACAGATCGAGCGGGAAGTAGAGGAGCTGCGCGAGCAAAACCATCAGGCAATCGCCAGACTGATTACCGTCGCCGAGTATGCGGTGAATAAGCCGGAACTGTTTGCCCCATTGGAGCAGCAATTGCCGGAAGCACCAAAGGTTCCGGTGTTGGGGATAACAGGTACAGGCGGTGCGGGAAAAAGCTCGTTGACCGATGAGCTTGTTCGACGTTTCCTGAATACTTACAAGAATAAAACAGTTGCGATCCTGTCGATCGACCCTTCCAAGCAAAAAACCGGAGGGGCGCTTTTGGGCGACCGGATTCGCATGAATGCCAACAATACGCCGCGCGTCTATATGCGAAGTTTGGCTACCCGCAAGTCGGGCTCTGAGCTTTCCGCTGCCGTGCAGGATGCACTCAAGGTCACGAGAGCTGCCGGCTTCGATCTGATCATCGTGGAGACGAGCGGGATCGGCCAAGGGGATGCCCAGATTGCCGAGATTTGCGATGTGTCCATGTATGTGATGACCAGCGAATTCGGTGCGCCGTCCCAGCTGGAAAAAATCGATATGCTGGATTTCGCCGATTTGGTGGCGATCAATAAATTTGAACGCAAAGGCTCCGAGGATGCGCTGCGCGAGGTTCGCAAGCAATATCGCCGCAACCATAACCTGTTCGAGCTACCGGATGAGCAAATCCCGGTATACGGCACGATCGCAAGTCAATTCAATGATCCGGGGACCAATGTTCTTTTTGCGGCGCTTTGCCGAGCGATTGTTCAGAAGGCGGGGGCGGATTGGCCGCTGGATGGTCTCGATGCGACTCCGGTGAACGTCCACAAGAAATCGCTGATCCCTGCTGAGCGTGGCAGCTACCTGCAGGAGATCGCCAATACGGTGCGCGATTACCGCAAGTATACGGAAGAGCAATCGGCTATCGCCCGCAAGCTGTTTCAACTGCATGGCGCAAAAGAAGCCGTATTGGCTTCCGGCGACGAGATGGCAGCGGAAGTGGTGGCGGTACTGGAGCGTCAGATCGCGCATTTTGAAAGCAAGCTCCACCCCGAGTGCAAGCGTATTTTAGAGAACTGGCCGGCGCTCAAGGAAGCGTATCGCAAGGATCAATTTGTCACCAAGATAAGAGACAAGGAAATCGTCACCAAGCTGTTTACCGAGTCGCTGTCCGGTACGCGCATTCCGAAGGTGGCCGTCCCTGATTTTGCCGACTGGGGCGAGATCTTGAAATGGTCGCTCAAGGAAAACGTGCCAGGGGAGTTCCCTTATACAGCCGGTGTTTTCCCATTCAAGCGGGAAGGGGAAGATCCAAAGCGCCAGTTCGCAGGGGAAGGTACACCGGAGCGCACCAACCGCCGTTTCCATTTCCTCTCGCAAAACGACGAAGCGAAGCGCTTGAGCACAGCGTTTGACTCGGTTACCCTCTACGGGGAAGATCCAGACTATCGCCCCGATATTTACGGGAAAATCGGGACCAGCGGTGTCAGCATCTGTACCCTCGACGACATGAAAAAGCTGTATGCCGGCTTTGATCTGTGTGCGCCATCGACCTCCGTATCCATGACGATCAACGGACCAGCTCCAATGATCCTGGCCATGTACATGAATGCGGCAATCGAGCAGCAGGTGGAAAAATTCGTGGAGCGGGAAGGTCGCCAACCGTCTGCAGAGGAATATGAGCAAATCAAGGCGTACACGCTGTCCACTGTGCGTGGAACCGTGCAGGCGGATATTTTGAAAGAGGATCAAGGGCAAAACACATGCATCTTCTCCACCGAGTTTGCCCTGCGGATGATGGGGGATATTCAGCAGTACTTTATCGACCATAAGGTACGCAACTACTACTCCGTCTCCATCTCCGGCTACCATATCGCCGAAGCTGGGGCGAATCCGATTACCCAGTTGGCGTTTACCTTGGCCAATGGCTTTACGTATGTGGAATATTACCTGAGCCGCGGCATGCATATCGATGATTTTGCACCGAACCTGTCCTTCTTCTTCTCCAACGGCCTCGATCCGGAGTATAACGTGATCGGCCGTGTGGCAAGACGCATCTGGGCTACCACGATGAAGAACAAGTACGGTGGCAATGAGCGCAGCCAAAAGCTGAAATACCATATCCAGACGTCAGGACGCTCTCTGCATGCGCAGGAGATGGATTTCAATGATATCCGCACGACCTTGCAGGCATTGATCGCCATCTACGACAACTGCAACTCGCTGCACACCAATGCCTACGACGAGGCGATCACGACCCCGACGGAAAACTCGGTGCGCCGTGCCATGGCGATCCAGATGATCATCAACAAAGAGATGGGTCTGGCAAAGAACGAAAATCCGCTGCAGGGCTCCTTTATCATTGAAGAGCTGACCGATCTGGTTGAGGAAGCAGTCTTGCAGGAATTCGAACGTCTCAATTCGCGCGGCGGTGTGCTGGGCTCCATGGAGACGCAATACCAGCGCGGCAAGATCCAGGATGAATCCATGCATTACGAGATGAAAAAGCATACCGGGGAACTGCCGATCATCGGTGTGAACACGTTCATTAATCCGAACGCCTCGGAGGAGGACTACGAGATCGAGCTGGCACGCGCTACAGAGGAGGAGAAGGAGCAGCAGATCCAAAATCTGCGTGCCTTCCAGGAGCGCAACAAACACCTTGCTCCTGCGGCTCTGAAACGTCTGCAAGAGGTGGCAGTATCCGGCGGCAATATTTTCGAAGAGCTGATGGAGACGGTCAAGGTGGCTTCCTTGGGTCAAATCAGCGCAGCGCTGTATGAAGTAGGCGGACAGTACCGCCGCAATATGTAAAAAGACAATGGCCGTCCATCGACACGAAATGGGCGGTCTTTTTTACTGTTTCAGAAAGTATAAACTTCAAGACGAATCAACTTGATACAGCATGAAAAACTTCCTCTAAAGAAGGACTCGACAACCGCTTCGAGAGGGCTTCTATGGAAGTTTTTTAATTGGGACAAAAAAATGCCGATTCACTATATTTTTTGTCGAAACAAGGAGGAATATTGTGGGGATTCACCGAATGCCATTTGAGGATATTTTTACCAAAATTTTATAGAAGATCGTGGGGAAATGAAATGCGCAAATGGCAAGCCATCCTATCATCGAGCATCGCGGGTCTATTGGTATTCAATGCCCTTCCCGTGGACGCTAAATCGAAAAACGGCAGGGAGATGGAATTTGACAATCACGTGAAAGTGACCAATCCGATCCCCAAAAGCAGCAAGGAATTTCGGATCAAGGCCCTGAGCAATGCGAAAAACGATACGAATTTGTTCATGATTCGTTTTGCTGGGCCCATTCAGGAAGAATGGAAAGAGCAAGTGGAGGACCTTGATGTTTCTCTGGGATGGTATTTGCCAGACTATACATACATCGCCAAGCTTCCCGATCAACAGGCAACCGTCGATAAACTGGAAAAAATGTCTTTTGTCAAACAAGTAGCTGAGTATAAGCCCGTTTATAAGGTACATCCAGATCTCGCCAAAGCGATTGAGAAGGAAGAGAAGCTGGAGGTTTACGTGGAAAGCTTCGATCCGCAGACCGAAGTGGCACGTGCTGTCCAAAAAGCGGGTGGAACCATTCGAGCGTCGCAAGCTCGCAACCAGGCAAATGTAGAGATTGATCGTGACAAGCTCGAGGATCTGCTTCAGTCTGATGATGTCGTATACGTTGCTCCTGTTTCGAAGAAAAAAGTGATGAATGATGTCGCGAGTCAAATTATCGGCAGTGATAAGCTGCAAAAAACGAAGTATGACGGAAAGCAGCAGATTGTCAGTGTGGTAGATACCGGATTGGACACCGGTGACACGAGTACGATGCATGCAGACCTCCGGGGACAAGTAAGCAAATTGATTCAAGTGGGGCCGGACGCAAGAGATTTTATCGGACACGGTACCCATGTGTTGGGCTCAATCGTCGGGAAAGGTACCCTGTCAAATGGGAAGGTAAAAGGAATGGCCCCTGGCGCAAAGGCTGTCGTATACACGGTTGACGATGGAGAAGGCAATATTCTCAACTTCGACTACAACAAGGTATGGACGGATGCATATAAGAAAGGCGCCCGCATCCATTCTATGTCGATCGGCAGTTATGATTATGCGGACTATACCTATGATTCGCAGCAGGCGGACATTTTCCTCTGGGAGCATCCGGATGCCATATCCCTCGTAGCTGCCGGAAATGAAGCGCTGGAATATTCCGATGAGTTCTATACGGTCGCTACTCCCGCCACATCCAAAAATGCGGTAGCAGTTGGCGCGTCGGAAAGCTACCGCCCATTGTATGGAGCGGATTCAGACGACGAATACCAGGTGGCCGCATTCAGCTCCCGCGGTCCAACCAGTGACGGACGGATCAAGCCGGATATTGTAGCGCCTGGGACTTCGATTTTCTCTACCCGTTCTGCATACAGCAATGACTACGAAGATATTTCCGGTGCCTATGGCCTGTTGAGCGGCACCAGCATGGCGACACCGATTACCGCAGGTGGCGTAGCGCAGATCCGCCAGTATCTCCAGGAAAATGGCACATCCACTCCAAGCGGTGCCTTGATCAAGGCTTTGCTGATTGCAGGCGCTGAGGATCTCGGGGACAGCGTGTACCGCATGGGCTTCGGTCGCGTAAATCTCCCGAATTCGATCGATGCCACCTATGTCGATCAGCAAACGGGCATTCAAACGGATGATACGCTTACCTACGAAGTAGAAGTGAAAATCGACAACGATCCTTTTAATGTGACCTTGGTTTGGACAGACTATCCTGCATCCCTTTTTGCCTCCCGGGCATTGGTCAATGACTTGGATCTCGTGGTGACCACACCAAGCGGAGAAGTATTCAACGGAAATGACTTTAGCGGGGATTCTGATGATGAAAGAGACAATCTGAACAACGTCGAACAGGTCTACCTTCCTCATCCGGAAGAAGGCACGTATACCATCTCGGTGACGGGCTTTAACGTTCCGAAAGGCCCGCAGCCATTCGCGCTGGCATCCAGTGGCGAAATTACACCGGCGCTGATCGACGCAACCAATGTGGAAGCAACCGCAACCTTGTCCAAAGATTCGATTAAACTGGCGGTAAAAGGGAAAGTCGATTCCAGCGTCAATTCGGTAAAGGTGAATGCGCCTGGCATCAAAAACGCAACGGCCAAAGTGAGCAAGTCCGGATTTTCACTCAGCAAAAGCGTGAAAGCCGGCAGCTATCCGATTGAAGAAATCGAGATTACGGCTGCAACCAAAAAAGGCGAGAAGCAAAAGGTAACCATCCCTGTCGAAGTCGATTTGATTGATGATGATGCGGTTACCGTAGAAGAAACGGAGACCTCCAGCGGCTATCAGTATAATTTGGAAAGTCCGGTTTCTTCAGATATTAAAGCGGCCTATTATCTCCTTGATAACAAATTAGTGTCGATTCGAATCGAGGATGAGGCGATCGAGGCAACCTTTGCAAGCAAGAAGGCATTGAAGGAGATCGTACTGGTGGTGGCCAACAAGAAAGGAAATTATGAGGTTGTCCGCATGGTGCGGAGCGAGTAGTCTTTTTCTTCCTGGGGCGGTTCTCAATCCTTGCATTTTAGGCTAAAATAAGGAATACTGTAAAATAGCCAATTTATTGTTGTGAAAGGACGTGCCCCAGTGAGCCAATTACTTTCCCATATCGAAGCGGAAAAGTTATCAGAGATGGCATTGGTTGACATCGCCTATGAGATTCTCGTTGAAACCAAACGCCCTTATAATTTTCGCGAATTGATGGATGAGATTTCCGTGCTTCGCAACCTGTCTAACGAAGAAAAAATGGGCATGATCGCTCAGGTATATACCGAAGTAAATATTGATGGCCGTTTTGTGTGCATCGGAGAAAATACGTGGGGTCTGAAACGCTGGTACTCCACCGATGCCGTGGAAGAGTCCCAAGAGGGCGGCGGCAAGAAAAAGAAAATCGTCTTGGACGACGACTTCGACGACGATTACGAGCTCGAAGAAGAACTGGTTGACGACTTCGATGATGACGATGATGTGGCCGTATTCGAAGATGATGAGTTTGTCGATGCGGATGACATTGACGAAATCGACGAGGAGCTGGATGACGAAGACAGCGAGCTGATCGAGGAAGAGGAAATGTTCGACGAAGAAGAGGAAGAGGCCGAAGAGGAACTCGAGGAAGAACTCGACGACGAAGACGATTAAGATTTCACGGAAGATCGCATAAGAAAATGAAGGCTCCGCCAATTACCAGGCGGAGCCAAGTTTTTCACACGGCATCAGAAAGTATAAACTCCACGGACAAATCAACCTGATGCAGCATGGAAAACCCCCGTGAATAAAGGACTCGACAGCTTCTTCAAGAGGGCTTCCATCGAAGTTTTTCTTAATTCCTTGACTTGGATAGAAGAGACAGTATAAAATACTGCTTGGGCTTCACATGAAGTAAGCATAAATATGAAAAGATAGTAAACAAAAGTGCCCCCTCTTACGTTACTGACGGGATGGGAATCGCTTTTGTTTTTTCTTTTTTTTGATGATGGTTTAAAAGGCCCGGGACTTTTTAAACACTCATTCTAATGGAGCCGTTTTTAACCCAATACATGGAGCACTTATTCTTGCAACGTATTCGGAATAGGGAAAAGAGGGGACGTTAACGATGGCAAAGTATATTTTTGTAACGGGTGGGGTCGTATCCTCGCTGGGTAAAGGGATTACGGCTGCTTCACTCGGTCGCTTGCTCAAAAACAGGGGACTCAAGGTCACCATCCAAAAATTTGATCCATACATCAACATTGACCCAGGGACCATGAGTCCATATCAGCATGGGGAAGTATTTGTCACCGATGACGGTGCGGAAACCGACCTGGACCTGGGGCACTACGAGCGTTTTATCGATATTAATCTGAACGCAAACTCCAACGTGACGACAGGGAAAATTTATTCGGCGGTCATTGCGAAAGAGCGCCGCGGTGATTATTTGGGAGGGACCGTTCAAGTCATCCCGCATATCACAAATGAAATCAAGGAACGCGTTTTCCGTGCTGCGAGTGAAACAGGGGCGGATATCGTCATCACGGAAATCGGCGGTACGGTCGGCGATATCGAGAGCTTGCCATTCCTGGAAGCGATTCGTCAAATCAAGAGCGACATCGGCCGCAACAACGTGATGTACATCCACGTCACGCTGATTCCGTACATCAAGGCGGCGGGCGAGCTGAAAACGAAGCCGACCCAGCACAGTGTAAAAGAACTGCGCAGCCTCGGTATCCAGCCAAATGTCATCGTGACCCGTACGGAACAACCGCTTTCGCAAGAGATGAAAGAAAAGCTGGCCCTGTTCTGCGACATCGATGTCAATGCGGTAATCGAAGCGGCAGATGCGGATCCGCTCTACGAAGTGCCGCTGCACCTGCAAGCACAAGGCTTGGATGATTATGTATGCCGTCATTTCGGCCTCGATTGCAAGCCTGCAGACATGACCGAGTGGAAGGAATTGGTCCACAAGGTGAAAAACCTGAATCATGTTACCCGTATTGCGATCGTAGGGAAATACGTGCAGCTGCATGATGCGTATCTGTCTGTGGCAGAGGCGTTGTACCATGCCGGCTATGCGAGCGACAGCGATATCGATATCAAATGGGTGAACGCCGAAGAGGTAACTCCGGAGAACGTACACGAGCTGCTTGGCGATGTCGATGGCATTTTGGTGCCAGGCGGGTTCGGAGATCGTGGTATCGAAGGAAAAATTACGGCTACCCGCTATGCGCGTGAACAAAAAGTGCCGTTCCTCGGCATCTGCCTGGGCATGCAAATCGCGGTGATCGAGTATGCTCGCCACGTAGCGGGCATGGCTGGGGCAAACAGCTCCGAGATCAATCCAGATACGCAGTACCCGGTCATCGATTTGCTGCCTGAGCAAAAAGACATTGAAGACAAAGGCGGCACCATGAGACTCGGCCTTGGACCAACGAAGGTAGAAGAAGGCAGCTTGGCTCAAAATGCCTATAACAGCACACTGATTTATGAGCGTCACCGCCATCGTTATGAAGTAAACAATGTATACCGTGATCAATTGGCAGGGTTGGGACTTCGTTTCTCCGGCACATCGCCGGACGGCCGACTGGTAGAGATCATCGAGATTCCTGAGCATCCGTGGTTCCTGGCAACCCAGTTCCATCCGGAGTTTACTTCCCGTCCGAATCGTCCTCAGCCATTGTTCCGTGAATTTGTGGGGGCATCCCTGCGCAATAAGCGATAAGCGAACAGATGGGGTAAATACAAAACGGTCATGACCGTTTTTCACAGAAAAAGCACCGTGGATTGTCCATACGGTGCTTTTTTTTGTCTCAAAAAGAATTAGGTAAGAATCATCGTTTTATAGGCATAAACCCACGCGATTGGTTATTCACCTACATACGTTATGTATGAGACATCAAAGAACAGTAGATGGGGTGAAAAGCGAATGTCGAGACAAAAACAAAAACAAAAACATGTGTATCAAGCCGATCCAGAATCGGCAAGCGTCTTACAGGACGTATATCAGCAAGCGATTAAAGCCTGCAGCCAATACGCCAATGAACATGTGCGCATCAAAACGTTGGATGGGAAGAGTTATGAAGGTGTCATTGTAGGCCTAGACGATACCAATGTGTACGTGGAAATTGAAGAAGATGTTGTGCTGGATATCACACCCGTACATCATCATTCTTCTTCGGGCTGCGGTTGTGACGAATGCAGAAAACGGGCTTACCCGCAGCCCCAATATCCGCAGTATCCGGTATATCCGCAGTTCCCGGTTTATGAGCCGATTACGGATTTTCCAACTTATCCGCCACCGCCAGCACTTCCATCCTATCCGCAGAACCAGTTCTTTTCGCCTTACTCAATGACCGAGCCGAATCCATTCGGTTCGCCCTTTGCAACGCCAGGGCCAAATCCGCTTGTATCGCCATTTTCCACGATGGCACCGAATCCACTCGGTTCGCCTTTTTCGACGCCTGGTCCAAATCCACTCGTTTCACCATTTTCGACAACGGCACCGAATCCATTAGTTTCGCCATTTTCCACGACGGCACCAAATCCGCTCGTTTCACCATACTCAAATGTAGCTCCAGTAACGCCTGTAATCCCGGTAACACCTGTGATCCCGATCAATCCAGGACCAGGATTCCCAGGCTTTACACCACCACCGCCACCACCACCGTTACCACTCCCAGTTCCACCACCACCCGTAATTGCGCCTGAAGCCAGCTCTTCTTCCGGCAGTTCATCATCATCATCATCATCTTCCTCATCTTCTTGCCATGGGCAACGCAGATGTCGCCGCCGCCGGATCCTGCCACTTTCGTTGTTTACGCTTTTATCGATCGTGGTGATTTAAAAAGAAAGCGTGCTTTGAAGGGGAGAGGGCTGACTCATGCAGGTATATCGCTGCCTGCGTGGGGCCAGCCGTTTCCCCTTTTCTCTGTTGAAAAGGAGAAAGGGCTACCATATCTCTCCAGCTTGCGGTTTAATAAGACGTAATACATATAACTTTCTCATTTCTTCACAAGTAAAAGGTGAAAAGGAGAGGATGAGCATGTCGACGCAAAAGGTGAGATGGGGCATTATCGGGTGTGCAAACATCGCAATCCAATCGGTGATCCCGGGAATCCAGCAATCACAAACAGGCGAGGTTGTTGCTGTTGCCAGCAGAGGGCTGGATAAGGCCAAGGACACTGCAGAAAAATGCGGGATCCCCAAAGCGTACGGAAGCTATGAGGAGCTTTTGGCGGACAGCGATATCGATGCGGTCTACATTCCATTGCCCAATCATATGCATCTGGAGTGGACGAGCAGAGCAGCAGAGGCAGGCAAGCATGTTCTCTGCGAAAAACCATTGGCGTTAACTGCCCGGGAAGCGGAGCAGATGGTGGAAGCGTGCGAAAAAGCGGGTGTCCTGCTGGCCGAGGCGTTCATGTATCGCCATCATCCGAGATATGACCGGATCAAGCAGGTTATCCAATCGGGGGAAATCGGGGAGATCCGCGGAATCCGAGGAGCATTTACATTCAGTAACGAAACGGATTATCAAAATATTCGCTACCGTGCCGAGTGGGGAGGAGGCGGGATTTACGACGTGGGCTGCTATCCGATCAATGCTGCTCGCTACCTGTTGGGGCAAGAACCGGAAGCGGTGACTGCACACGCCTTCTTTTCGCCCGAGCATGATCATGTGGACATGATGGCATCAGGCTTGTTGGAATTTCCGGGTGGAGTGGCTTTGACCTTTGACTGCGGCATGTGGGCCTATCCGCGCAATACACTGGAAATCGTGGGAACGAAGGGGCGCATCGAAGTACCCAACGCCTTCGTCCAAACGCCCGGAAAAGACGGGTTCAACATCGTGGTTGGAGAGGAAGTAAGATATGAAAGCATGGGGTGGCTGGATCATTACACGCTGCAGGTAGATGATTTTGCCAAAAGCATACGTGGCCAGCAGCCTCTGCGTTTCGCGCCTTCCGATGCTATACAGAATATGCGCGTCCTGGAAGCTTGCCTGCGATCGGCGAAAGAACGCAAACGAGTCACCATCGAATAATCGAAAAAGACCCGGGAGTCCTCTCCGGGGTCTTTTTTGTTACAAGGACAGGGAATGTTCAATTTGAGTTTCCCATTTCAGCAAACGTTTCAGCGCATCGCGATCAGCTCTCCAAGCCAATGGAAACTGTGACAAAGGCAGCGATACAAAAAGAGCAGATTTATTTTTACGAAATCGAAAACATCGGAGCGATCCATGCAATCCATTCAGCAGCGGGGTAGAAGAGCAGCTGCGCCAAAATGGTCCCCACAAAGCGGGTAACCATGAGATAGAGAAACATGCGCTGCAGCAAATCATCCTGCGCGCCGCCGTCTTTCATCGCCCGATCGGTCAAAAGGGCAACCTGTGGATCTACCAGTACCGTAAAAATGATCGTCGCCAGTCCGTTGATCAATCCTGTCGACTGCATCGCGATCTCCTTGTACTCGGGATACAGCAAGGCGGCGTAAAGGGCAGAGAGCACGCCGATCGTATAAATCGCGGTGACAACCCCGTTCAGGAGCAGCAGGCGCTTGGGGATGCCAATCAGCCGGAAACGGGACAGCATCTCGCGCTTCGGCAGTCGTATATGATCCTTGACGTGTTTGATTCGCTCGATCGTCACCGCGCTTCGGATCAGCTGTGGAATGGAACCGTATGTTTCAAGATGAGCGATGGTGCGAGTAGACAGACGTACGATGGTCGGGAATAACAGGATAGCCAAGAGGGTTCCTAGTGAAGCTGCCCCGATCATCATGCGAAATTGCGGTTCGATATCGATATGCATCTCTTTTGCGTATTTGAGCAGTCCCCCGTTCAGAGGAGCGAGCAGCAGATTGGACGTGCGAGAAATCAAGAGAATAATCCCGGTCAAGGAAAGCGCTACGGCCAATTTGCCTGCCCGCACCCCTGCAAGCCGAACCGCGTAGGAAAGCGTCTCCGTCAAATGGATGATACAGGTGAACAGCAGGATGAGTACGACATGGCTAAACACACAAACGTCCTCCCGTCAGATTGGAAAAGATTGGCTGAGCAAAGTCTTTGGCAGAGCCATAGCTACTTCCCATCTACCAAAAAGTTGGTCCTATTATACCTTTCTTTCCTGACGATTGCGAAAAAATAAGAGGGAAGGGAGGAATTTTCTGTCATTGCGCGAATGGTTAACAATAGTAAAAAATGGCTCAGGGGGATTAGGATCATGCGAGATAAGAAAGTGCTTATTGTCGACGATCAATACGGAATTCGCATCCTGCTATACGAGGTACTTGGAAAAGAAGGTTATACAACCTTTCAAGCGGCCAACGGTAAAATCGCTCTGGAGATCGTGGAGAAGGAATCGCCCGATTTGGTCATTTTGGATATGAAGATTCCAGGCATGGACGGTATTGAAATCTTGAAGCATATCAAGAAGATCAACAAGGAAATCAAGGTCATCATGATGACGGCCTACGGTGAGCTTGACATGATCAAGGAAGCGACACAGCTGGGGGCGTTGACCCATTTCACAAAGCCGTTTGACATTGATGAGCTGCGCCAAGCGGTAAGTCAGCAATTGGCTTGTTAAGTCCGTCACTATTATCCTTTTTTTGAATGTGGTATAATAATCCGCGGAGAGTTACCAGTATAAATTTGGGAGGATTATCATCATGCCACTAGTGCCAATGACCGCATTTTTGGAAGACGCGAAAAAGAACAAGTATGCTGTGGGACAGTTTAACCTGAACAACCTGGAATTCACACAGGCGATCACAGAAGCTGCAAAAGCGGAAAAATCTCCTGTCATCTTTGGTGTTTCAGAAGGCGCTATGAAATACATGGGTATTGAATATACGGTTGCAATGGCGAAAGCCGCTGCAGAAAGCGCTGGCATTCCAATCGCATTGCATCTTGACCACGGAAGCAGCTTCGAAGTTGTGATGAAATGTATCCGTGCAGGTTTTTCTTCGGTAATGTTCGATGGATCGCACCATCCATTTGAAGAAAACATCCGTCTTACCAAGCAGGTTGTTGAAGCGGCTCATGCAGTAGGCGTTTCCGTAGAGGGTGAGCTGGGCACAATCGGTGGCGTTGAGGATGATCTTGACGTAGCAGAAGAAGATGCAGCTTTGGCAAAACCGGAAGAAGCGATTCGTTTCTGGCAAGAAACCAAAGTAGACTATATGGCGATCGCAGTAGGTACCGCACACGGTATGTACAAAGGCGAACCAAAAATCCATTTTGACATTATCGAAGAAGTGGCGAAAAACATCGACGCTCCAATCGTATTGCACGGCGGATCCGGTGTACCGGATGAAGCGATCCGTGAGGCGATCAAGCGCGGGGTAGGAAAAATCAACGTCAACACCGAAAACCAGGTGGCTTGCACAGAAACCATCCGCAAGGTCTTGGCTGAAAAACCAAACGAAATCGACCCACGCAAATATCTCGGACCAGCTCGTGAAGCGATCAAGCAAACGGTTATCGAGAAGATTCGTCTGTTCGGCAGTAGCAATCGCGCATAAGGGAGGACAAGAGTCCATGCGTTTTTTAATCGATACGGCCAATGTGGAGGAAATTCGTGAGATTCACGAATGGGGAGTAGTTGCGGGTGTAACGACCAACCCATCCTTGGTGGCAAAAGAAGGACGCGACTTTATCGAGACGCTCAAGGAGATTATCGATATCGTTGATGGTCCGATCAGTGCAGAAGTGATCAGCACCGATGCAAAAGGGATGATCGAAGAAGGAGAGAAGCTCGCTTCTCTTTCCAAAAATATCGTCATCAAGCTTCCAATGACGGAAGAAGGCTTGAAGGCGTGCAAGTATTTTGCCAAGCGCAAAATCCGCACCAATGTCACGTTGGTATTCTCGGCTACGCAGGCGCTGATGGCTGCACGTGCTGGCGCGACTTATGTTTCGCCATTTTTGGGTAGACTGGATGATATCGGCATGGACGGCATGCTCCTGATCAAAGAAATTGCGGAGATCTTCGCTGTTCACGACATCGATACGGAAATCATCGCGGCGAGCGTGCGCCACCCGATCCATGTGACGCAAGCTGCACGCCATGGTGCAGAGTTCGCAACTATTCCGTACAAAGTGTTCAAACAGCTGCTCAAGCACCCGCTTACCGATAGCGGATTGGAGAAATTCCTGGCTGACTGGGCAGCCATGCAAAAGTAAAAACAATAAAGCAATGGAGCACCTTTTCCATGGGAGAAGGTGCTTCTTTCCGGAAGATTGAGATGACAAGTCCGAGGAGAGCGTAAAGCATGGAAAAGCTAATCATCAATGGGGGAAATCCGCTGCATGGTACGGTGACCATCAGTGGCGCGAAAAACAGTGCGGTTGCCTTGATTCCGGCTGCTTTGCTGGCAGACGGACCAGTCGTAATTGAGAATCTGCCCAATATTCAGGATGTTGGCATCTATGCGGAGATTCTCAAGGAAATGGGAGCAGACGTCCTGTTTGAAGATGATTGGATGGAGATCGACGGACGTCCCATGAATCCTGCGCAAAAGTTGAACGGAAAAGTAAAGAAGCTGCGTGCTTCTTATTATTTATGGGGTGCGCTCCTGGGGAAATTCGGCGAGGCTCAAGTGGGTCTGCCGGGTGGCTGTGATTTGGGGCCACGACCGGTTGATTTACACATCAAAGGGTTTCAAGCGCTGGGAGCCAAGGTAGAAAACCAGAAAGGCATGATGGTGATCAAAGCGAAGAAGCTGAAAGGAGCGAGAATATATCTTGACCTTGTCAGTGTAGGCGCGACCATCAATATCATGCTGGCGGCCACAAAGGCAGAAGGCACCACCATCATTGAAAATGCGGCTCGCGAGCCGGAGATTGTGGATGTGGCTACTTTGTTAAATAATATGGGAGCCAACATCAAGGGTGCGGGTACAGACGTGATCCGCATCAAAGGGGTGGAGAAGCTGCGCGGCTGCAGACATACGATCATTCCGGACCGGATCGAGGCGGGGACGTATATGATCGCAGCGGCGGCTACCAGAGGAGATGTCACGCTGGAGAACGTCATCCCGAAACATTTGGAATCGGTTACAGCCAAGCTGCGGGAAATCGGAGTGGATGTGGAGGAAGCGGATGACAGCATCCGTGTACGCGGGCAGGAGAAGTATAGGGCTGTCGATGTAAAGACAAGTCCGTACCCTGGGTTTCCCACCGATCTGCAGCAGCCTATTACCGCACTGCTTACCTTGGCAAAAGGGACAAGTATCGTGACGGACAACATCTATTCTGCGCGGTTCCGCCATATAGATGAACTACGCCGGATGGGGGCTGCGATCAAGGTAGAGGGTCGTTCGGCTGTCATCGATGGTGGAAACAAGCTGCTCGGTGCCAAGGTGGTTGCCACTGATTTGCGAGCAGGGGCTGCGTTAATGATAGCGGGATTAGTGACGGCTGGTGAAACCGAATTGGATGGTTTGGAACATGTGGATCGCGGGTACGAGAATCTTGTTGGAAAGCTTCACAGCCTAGGTGCAGAAGTGCGGCGGGTAGGTCGTGCACAAACGGATAAAAACGAGACCAATGCCAGTTGAAAGGAGACCCTTACGATGGAACGCAGTTTAACATTGGAGCTGGTGCGTGTCACTGAAGCGGCTGCACTTGCTTCGGCACGCTGGATGGGTTTGGGCAAAAAAGACGAGGCAGATGACGCAGCAACGACTGCCATGCGTAAAGAATTTGAAAACGTTCCGATGGATGGGATCGTAGTGATCGGCGAGGGGGAAATGGACGAAGCGCCGATGCTTTATATTGGCGAAAAGCTCGGTCAAGGGATCCCGCCGCTTGTCGATGTGGCTGTGGATCCGCTCGAGGGTACCAATATTGTGGCAAAAGGAACCTGGAACGCGATTTCCGTGATCGCGATCGCCGACCGCGGCAACTTGCTGCACGCCCCAGATATGTACATGGAAAAAATTGCAGTAGGACCGAAAGCGGTGGGCAAGGTTGATATTCACGCTCCGGTAGCGGATAATTTAAAGGCGGTAGCCCAAGCCGTTGGGAAAGACATGAGTGATCTCGTGGCGATTGTTCTGGACCGGGACCGTCATGATCAGATCATCCATGAGATTCGCAAGGCAGGGGCACGAATCAAGCTGATTCCGGATGGCGACGTTGCAGCTGCGATCAACACTTGTTTTCCAGAGACAGGGGTCGATATCCTGTTCGGAAGCGGCGGGGCGCCAGAGGGAGTGCTTGCAGCCGTAGCGTTGAAATGCTTGGGCGGCGAGATCCAAGGGCGGCTGCTGCCACAAAATGAAGCGGAGCTGGAGCGCTGCAAACAAATGGGCATCGCCAATCCGCAGCAAATTTTGTACATGAACGACTTGGTCAAAGGCGACGATGCGATTTTCGCGGCGACCGGTGTCACAGACGGCGAGCTGCTGCGCGGTGTTCGGTTCCAAGGTACGCGGGCAACGACGCATTCGGTCGTCATGCGCGCGAAAACGGGGACGGTCCGCTTTATTGAAGGAAATCATCGCTTGGAACGTAAGCCTACACTGGTATTGTAACGGCCAGAACGGACGAAACTAAACCTATGCGAGAGAACATAAAGAGTGGTGGAATAATAACGTGCTAATTTCGGAATTGGAAGACAAGAAGCTTACGGATCTATACAAACTGGCGAAAGAGTTCCAGATCCCGTATTACTCACAGCTGAAGAAAAAGGAACTGATTTTTGCGATTTTACGTGCACAGGCGGAACGTGACGGGTTGATGTTCATGGGCGGCGTATTGGAGATACTGCCGGAGGGCTACGGTTTCCTCAGACCGATCAACTATCTCCCCAGCTCGGAGGACATCTACATTTCCCAATCGCAGATCAGACGTTTTGATTTAAGGATGGGAGATCTCGTTTCCGGTAAAGTAAGACCGCCAAAGGAAAACGAGCGTTACTTCGGACTTTTGCAGGTAGAAGCAGTAAATGGTCATGATCCGGAGCTTGCTGCAGAGCGCCTCCATTTCCCCGCCCTTACACCGCTTTACCCCCAAAAGAAACTCGTTCTGGAAACTTCACCTGATCGTGTATCCGTTCGTTTGATGGATTTGATCTCTCCGGTTGGACTCGGACAACGTGGACTGATCGTAGCTCCCCCAAAAGCTGGTAAAACCATTCTGTTAAAAGAAATTGCCAACAGCATCACCGAAAACAATCCGGATATTCACCTGTTCGTGCTGTTGATTGACGAGCGTCCAGAGGAAGTAACGGATATGCAGCGTTCGGTGAAAGGGGAAGTGATCGCTTCCACGTTTGACGAAGTGCCTGAAAATCATATCAAGGTTGCGGAACTGGTTCTCGAGAGAGCGAAGCGGCTGGTTGAGCATAAAAAGGATGTCGTCATCCTGCTCGACTCCATTACCCGTTTGGCCCGGGCCTACAATCTCGTTATTCCGCCAAGCGGACGCACGTTGTCCGGCGGTATCGATCCGGCTGCTTTCCACAGACCGAAGCGCTTTTTCGGGTCTGCCCGCAATGTGGAAGAAGGCGGAAGCTTGACGATCCTGGCAACCTCCTTGATTGAAACGGGATCGCGGATGGATGACGTGATCTATGAAGAGTTCAAAGGAACCGGAAACATGGAGCTTCATCTCGACCGCAAGCTGGCTGAACGCCGCATTTTCCCGGCGATCGATATCCGCAGATCCGGCACGCGCAGAGAAGAGCTGCTGTTGTCCAAAGAGGAGCTGGATAAGCTCTGGATGATCCGCAAAAATATGAATGAAAGCCATGATTATGTGGAGTCTTTCATCAAAAAGCTGGCGGATACCAAGACCAATGTGGAATTTTTGCAAGGTCTCGAAGGAAAGCCAGCAAGAAAACAAACGAACACATCGGGAATGACGGTCAGCTAAGCTGCCGTCATTTTTTTGTTTTTTCAAGCATAACGTAGAAAACATAGACTAGGAGAAGAACGGGGGGAAACACCAGATGGAAGTGGGCTATCCCAGTGTACCGCCCAATATAACTGCTCAGGAAGATGCCAAACAGGCTGTGGTAGAGCAAACTTTGATGCAAGCTTTCAACCCTTTTTCTGCTCTTCAGAACAATCAGGTGAAAAAGACCACGCGCGGCGCCGTTGTCACGTATGCGGTCCAAGAAGGAGATACATTATCCGATATTGCCTATAAATATGGCATTACCTTGCAAGACTTGATCGAGGAAAACAAGATCACCAATCCGAATATGGTCGGGATCGGCATGAAGCTGAACATCCGACGCGATGAGGTGGCACATGTGGTCACGCGAGGGGAGACACTCGACCAGATCGCCAGCCGCTATGATGTGAAAAAAGAGGTGCTCATCCGCCGGAATCCCCTTCTCGCTTACTTGCAAAACCAGCTATACGTGGGACAGACTGTGGTGGTGCCCATGCCTGCAGCAAAGCCGGCATTGGCGGGAAATATCCAGCTGCGCAGGCAGATGGCTCAGGCAGCCAGCCGAAAAGCCAGCCGCAGCCGCGCGATGAGCTGGCCGATCAAAGAGCCGACCATCACCAGTGGCTTCGGCTCGCGCTGGGGCAAGATGCACAAAGGACTGGATATGTGGAATGAGGAAGAAGCCAAGACACCGATCCAGGCAGCCAAGGAAGGGATCGTGGTGGAGGCAGGCGCCAACCGGGCAGGATACGGTTATCTGGTCGTCCTCGATCACGGGGGCGGCTTGCAAACGTTCTATGCTCATATGCGCAAAATCAGTGTCTATGTGGGGCAGGAAGTAGACGAAGGCGATATCCTTGGCTATATGGGGAATACGGGGGATTCTACGGGCTATCACTTGCATTTTGAGGTGAGGCAGGACGACATTCCGGTTAACCCGATGCCCTACTTGCGCAGGTAGCGGCTTACATTTACAACGCCTCTTCATTGCGTTACAATGGGCTACAGCAAAGAAGAGAGGCGATCTTTCGTATGTACCTGGTTTATGCAGATAAAAAGGGGCAGGTATACGACCACCCCGATCTGTTCGCAGTTGGTAGAAATGGTGATCTGTTGTCTGAGATTCTGGAAGAAGAATTGATTCCTTTGCCAGGCGGGGCAACGCTCGTAAGCTTGCCGGACACCGTGCCGGTAGGGATGGACCCGGAAACAGGCGAAATGGTAAAGCTGGACGGATACACTGCGGTGGGTGCATTGATCCCGCAAGGTTTTACCCGTTTGATGCTGCCCGGATATATTAAACAAAACAAGGAAAGCAAACTTCCTTTGTTTGGATATACAGCAGTGGTGTGGAAGGATGACGCGTTTTGGGTGGCCAGCCGAAAGAGTGACGATCCGCATAAATGGAATCCGGAAAACTTTCCGATGGACGAGCTGCGCACACGTGTCCAAAGCACGCTGGAAGCTTTTCCGGAAAATAGAATCCTCAAGCATCTGTCCCACTGTGCGTTGGAGTATGAATGCTTGACGGCTTCGAATAACTTTTTCCATCGCTGGGAAGGCTCGCTTCCTGTCTCGTACACCTGTAACGCAGGCTGCTATGGGTGTATCTCGGAGCAGCCGGACGACAGCGGCTTCCCATCCCCGCAGACACGGATGAATTTCAAGCCGACCGAGGATGAGCTGGTGGAGGTCATGCTGCATCACCTGCAGACACCGGAGAGCATCATCAGCTTCGGACAAGGCTGCGAAGGGGAACCATCCACGATGGCAGGCTTGATCGTGCCAGCAATGCGCCGCGTACGCGAGCAGACCGACATGGGTTTTATCAACATCAATACCAACGCTGGCTTGACCGACCACATCAAAGGAATCGTGGATGCCGGCCTGGACTTGATGCGTGTCAGCATCATCAGCGCAATTGACGAGCATTACAATGCGTATTACCGTCCGCGCAACTATACATTGGAAAATGTGGCACGCTCCGCGGAGTATGCCGCATCCAAAGGCGTGTATACTTCGATCAACTACCTCTGCTTCCCGGGTGTCTTTGACCGCGAGGAAGAGATGGAAGCCATGATCGAATTCATTCGCCGGACCGGGATTAAACTGATCCAATTGCGCAACTTAAATATTGACCCGGAAAGCTATCTGGCGATGATTCCGAAGGCGCAGGGCGAAATTTTCGGGATGAAACAAGCGATTGAGATTTATCAGCAGGAATTGCCAGATGTGGTGATCGGCTCCTTTACGCATGTCCCGCCTGAGCTTTTGCAGCGCAGGAAGAACTTGGCCAAGGGAAGATAACGGTTGCTTTTCAGCCCTAGACGTGCTAATATCTTGTATGTGTGTTTTACTAAAACTCTGTTTCGGCAAACGATTCAGGGCGGAAAAGAGGTGCGAGACGATGAAACAAGGTATTCATCCTAACTACAATCTCGTGAAAGTTACTTGCGCTTGCGGAAACGAGTTTGAATCCGGATCTGTTAAGCAACAACTTCGCGTAGAGATTTGCTCCAACTGCCATCCATTCTTCACAGGTAAGCAAAAATTCGTGGATGCTGGTGGCCGTGTAGACCGTTTCAAACGCAAATACAATCTTTCCTAAGAGATTGGAAACCAGGTGGGCCTTTCCACCTGGTTTTATTTTTATGCCTACTTCGACCCGAAGAATCAATCGGGGTGTTTGGATAAAGGGGGAACATCTTGTGGCACAGTTGTTTTTTCGATACGGAGCGATGAACAGTGGGAAGTCCATTGAGATTCTCAAGGTTGCTCACAACTATGAGGAACAAAATAAAAACGTTCTCATTTTTACCTCCGCCATTGATGACCGTGATGAGGTCGGCTATGTTTCTTCGCGAATCGGTCTGCGCCGGGAAGCGATCCCGATCTACGATGATACCGACCTGTTTGCCGCAGTGAGGGACTATGAACCGCCGGTCAGCTGCGTGCTGATCGATGAGGTGCAGTTTTTAAGCAAGAAGCACATCCTGCAGATGGTAAAAATCGTGGACGAGCTCAATATTCCCGTGATGGGCTTCGGATTGAAAAACGACTTCCAAAACGAGCTGTTTGAAGGCAGCAAGTACATGCTCCTCTACGCAGACAAAATCGAAGAGATGAAAACCATATGCTGGTTCTGCGAGCGCAAAGCGACGATGGCTCTGCGTGTCGATGAAAACAATAAGCCTGTGTATACAGGAGAGCAGATTCAAGTCGGCGGCAATGATCGTTATTATCCGGTGTGCCGCAAGTGTCATACAAATCCGCCGTTGTAATCGCAAGCGTGAAAGATTGGGGATTCCTAAGGGATTCCCCTCTTTTTTGTTTACCATCATACCGGAGGTTTGTAGCTGGGGTGGGGTGAGCATGTTCCAAAACTCCGCTTCATTCTTCGCCCCGCTGAGGGTAGGGACTGTCCGCTCCGCAGCGAATCGCGGGGGTGTGCAAAAAGTGGTTCATGCTACGAAGCTTAGCCAGGTTTGCCCCCCTTTTCCCGCGATTCACTGCTCCGCTGGGTCGGGCTTCGCAGGCGCTCCGTTTTGGAACATGCTCACCAGCGCAGCAGAAGCTTTTGTGAAAGCTGACCTAGGAAGTAGGAAATACACCACGAAGCCCCCCAGCAATACGAGCTGAGCATCCATGCTTTCGGTTACAAAAGTGCAACCGCCGCGTGAAGAAGGGAAGAACGGGACGGGCGGAGTTTTTGTCACACCTTCCGAGGTGGAGCTTGCAAAAACGGAACACGCTTGTCGCGCAAACTCTACGTTTGAGAGGCTTCTTCGAAATTTTTTGCGTGACGTCCCGTTTTTGTGAGCGGAACCGGACAGTTCTCACTCCGGTGTGGGTGTGGCAAGTACGCAGCCCCGCCCGTTCTTCCCTTCCCCCACCACAATGTTGGCACAAACTGAGTTATGCCGATGCAATAGAAAAGCCTCCCCTGATGTTGCATGCATTGGCGAGCCGATG
The DNA here is from genome assembly GCF_004521915.1 of Brevibacillus migulae. Taxonomy (GTDB): domain Bacteria; phylum Bacillota; class Bacilli; order Brevibacillales; family Brevibacillaceae; genus Brevibacillus_F; species Brevibacillus_F migulae. The sequence goes on from NZ_SDKD01000003.1 coordinate 112,050, forward strand.
CGCAAACTAGCCAAAAACAGGAGGAGGCTTTTTCATGCCATCGCGATTACACCGCAAGACGATTCTCCCCATGTGTGCATTGCTCATGCTTGTTTCTGTTGGATGTGGGCGCGATAACGATACGCAGCAGCGTGCCTATGGTGTGCGCAGTATGGATCCACAGCAGCGTGCTCCTTTCGTGATGGATCGCAATGACAATGAGATTGATCGCCAAGCGCCGGCTGTGGAAAATAGAGACATCACGATGGGGCGCAATCAAAACCCCAATCTGATCATCGGCCATCCGGGAACACGCGGCTACCAGGTCGATGTCAGCAACATGCGGATGATGGCCAAAAGCGTCCCGGGTGTGGAAGATGCCCGGATCACATTGAATGGCAGCAACGCCTTTGTCACGCTGGACCTAGTGCGGAATGTCACAGCAGCGCAGACGCGGTCGATTGAAAGACAGGTGATTCAGTCGCTGACGCAAAAAGTGCCGCGCTACGACTTTCATATCACCTCCAATGATGGCTATCACCGTGGAGGGAAATAACGGCAGGCCCGGCTCAAGCTGGGCTTTTCCCTTTACTTTTTATCCAGAATCCCCTATACTTTATCTGTTATAAAGCATACTGTAAGATGGGGTGAAGTGCAGTGTTCACACGCTTATCTGCTGTCGAAGAGCGTTATGAAGAATTGAATAACCTTCTCTGTGACCCCGATGTCATCAGCGACACGAAACGATTGCGGGACCTTTCCAAGGAGCAATCCTCTTTGGAAGAGACGGTTACCACTTATCGCGAATATAAATCAGTCATCAGCCAATTGGACGATGCGAAAGCCATGTTCGACGAAAAATTGGATGATGAGATGCGGGAAATGGTCAAAGCGGAAATCGCCGACCTGAGCAAAAGCAAGGAGCAATTGGAAGAGCGATTGAAAATCCTGCTTCTGCCGAAAGACCCGAACGATGATAAGAACGTAATTGTGGAGATTCGCGGGGCAGCGGGTGGAGATGAAGCCGCATTGTTTGCTTCCGATTTGTACCGGATGTATACACGCTTTGCGGAGCGTCACGGCTTCCGCGTCGAAGTCATGGAGGTCAATGAGACCGATATCGGCGGATTCAAAGAAATCATTTTCTCGATAACGGGAAATGGGGCCTACAGCAAGCTGAAATTTGAGAGCGGAGCCCACCGCGTGCAGCGGATTCCAACGACGGAGTCTGGCGGACGGATCCATACCTCGACAGCGACTGTACTGGTCTTGCCGGAAGTAGAGGAATTGGAAGTGGAAGTGAACGAAAAAGACGTGCGCATCGACACGTTCTGTTCCAGCGGTGCGGGCGGTCAAAGCGTTAACACGACCAAATCGGCCGTACGTGTGACGCATATTCCTACCGGGATCATGGTATCCTGCCAGGATGAAAAATCGCAGCACTCGAATAAGGATAAAGCCATGCGCGTGCTTCGTGCCCGTCTGTATGACTTCTATCAGCAACAGGCGATGGCGGAGCAGGATGCGCAGCGCAAAAGCTTGGTGGGTACCGGTGACCGCAGTGAGCGGATTCGCACCTACAACTTCCCGCAAAGCCGCGTGACCGATCACCGCATCGGCTTGACGCTCCATCGTTTGGAAACAATTTTGGCAGGCGATCTGGATGAAATCATTGATCACTTGATCATGCATGAACAAACGGAGCTCATGAAAAGCCATGCCACATCCGCATAAGCTGGAAGCATGCAAAACGATCAGGGAAGCCCTTTTGTGGGCTTCTTCCTTTTTAGAGGAAGCCCAGACGAAAGACCCGCGTTTTGAGGCTGAGCTGCTGCTCCGTCACTGCCTGCAGATGGAGCGGACAGCGTTTTTGGCTTCGATGCCTGATCTCATTGGGCGGGACACGTTGGAAAAACTCGGAGATTTGTTGAAAAGACGTGCCTCACATGAGCCGATTCAATATATGATCGGAGAACAAGGCTTCTATGGCCGCGATTTTCTCGTAGCACCGGGAGTCCTGATTCCACGGCCGGAGACGGAGATTCTCGTGGAGCAAATTTTGCAGCATGCGGATCGCTTATGGGAAAAGGATGCAATCCTGACAGCGGTAGATCTGGGTACGGGAAGCGGAGCCATTACCTTGACATTGGCCTGTGAGCGCCGCCACTGGCAGGTTTCTACGGTCGATATCTCCTCGGATGCGCTGGACATTGCCAGGAAAAATGCAGCACGATTTGGCGTGGGGGACAGCGTCCGTTTTCTCCAGGGAAATTTGACCGAGCCGCTGATCGAAAAAGGAGAACGGTTTGACATCTTGGTTTCCAATCCGCCTTATATCCCGAGTACGGATGTGGACGAGCTGGAGCGGGAAGTGCAAGGCTATGAACCGAGGCTGGCACTCGATGGCGGGACAGACGGGCTGGATTTTTACCGGAGGATCTGCGAGGCATTGCCTGCGCTTTTGAAGGAAACTGCACTGGTAGGGTTCGAGGTAGGAATCCATCAGGCTCATGACGTAAAGCGCTTGATGGTCGCATCCGGTCTGATTGAACAGGTGGAAATCATTCCGGATTTGGCGGGCATCGATCGTGTTGTCATTGGTTGGAGAACGAAGTAAGCCGCATGGCAAAGCAAAGCGCTTTGGCCGTGCGGTTTTTTTGCCTTTTACCGTTTGATTCAAAATATTTCAAAGCGTCAGGTATAAGCTGCTCCCCCTTTGCCCATACTGACAACTAGAGAGAGAGTTAGAAAAAGAGTCAGATGCTTGAGGGGAGATAGAAAAATGAAACGGATTCTGTTGATCGTGTTTGCATTGACAATTGCACTGATGAGCTGGGAAGGCCAAAAGGCACAGGCCAATCTGGTAGACCAAGGGCCAATTCCCCAGCAATCCATAAGACTGCGTATTATCGCCAACAGCGATTCTATACAGGACCAATGGCTAAAACGTGAGGTCCGTGATGAAATTGTGAAGCAGATGAACACCTGGGTAACCTCGATCGAACGGTATGAAGACGCCGTAGGATTGGTGGAAAAGAAGCTCCCCGAGCTGGAGGCTCTGGTGGAAAAGACCATTCGTGACCGAGGATTTTCTTACACGGCACAGGTTGATTTTGGACAAGTGCCGTTTCCTACCAAGCAATACGGCTCTTATATCTATCCTGCCGGCAATTACCAAGCGCTGCGTGTGCGCATTGGCGAGGCAAAGGGACAAAATTGGTGGTGCGTACTTTTTCCGCCGCTCTGCTTTATCGACATGTCAAATGGAGATGCCGTGCAGGCGAGGGAAAGAAAAGAGGAGACTCCAACTGCAGCACAAGCCCTTCCAATCGCCACAGCTGAAGTGATTGCACCGGAGATTGCAGAAACCCAACCATCCAGTGAAGCTCAGCCTGAGCAAATCGTGGAGCCTGTTGAAGAAAGTACCGAATCCGCTCCCGAGTCTGGGGAAGCTTATGAAAAACGCGCTCGTTTTCTCCAATGGAAGGAACAGCGATTCATCGATCAAGCTGAACATGTGGATGTAGCTGTGGATAATTCTGCAGAAGCCCAAGTAGCAGCCATTACCCCATCCGCGCCGGCGGTAGAAGTGCGATTTTACCTTCTCGATCGGCTTGCGGCCTGGTTTTAAAAATGTTCCCCTCCTGCCTGTACCATTTTACAGGCAGTTTTTTAATGGGAAAAAATGCGGATTGCATTCGACAAAATTCGCAGTTCAACCAATCTTTCTAGTCGAAACCAATCGAATAGCGTCTTTGTGTGTACATCTTCACTAAGTTATTCACAAGTTACCCACAGCCTGTTGAAAACTTTTTAGGCTGATTCTATACTAGGTAGACAAACCGTTGATATTTGTTCGGATAGAAAGGATTAACGCAGATGGACAGGATTGTGGAAACAAAGCTATGGAATGTGGATAAAAATGTGGAAGATTTGGAGAGTTGTTCACAAGTTGTGGATGCTGCCCATTTGATAAGGGAGGGAGAGCTGGTCGCCTTTCCTACAGAGACCGTGTACGGCCTTGGAGCGAATGCCTTTTCCGATGAGGCAGTGGAGAAAATTTACCACGCAAAAGGGAGGCCGAGTGATAATCCGCTGATCGTGCACATCGGGGATATGGATCAACTGCATGAGGTGGCACGAGAAGTTCCGGAGATGGCTTATCCGTTGATCGAACGTTTTTGGCCGGGACCGCTTACGCTCTTGTTGCCGAAAGCGGAGAAAATCGCTACGCAAGTCACCAAGCTGGATACGGTCGGAGTGCGGATGCCCGATCATCCATTGGCGTTGGCGTTGATCAGGGCAGCCAGAGTGCCGATTGCGGCGCCGAGTGCCAATCGCTCCGGCCGTCCGAGTCCCACGATGGCTGAACACGTCCGCCAAGATCTGGATGGGCGGATTGCCGCGATCCTGGATGGCGGGGAAACAGGGGTGGGAGTGGAGTCGACCGTGCTGGATCTGACGGTTTCTCCTCCGATGATCCTGCGCCCCGGAGGTATTACGCGGGAGCAACTGCATGAAGTACTGGGTGACGTCGCCATTGATCCGGCTTTTGAAGCAAAGGCTGAGCACGTTCCTCGCTCACCCGGTATGAAATATACACACTATGCCCCACAAGGAGAGCTGTGGCTTGTGGATGGCAGTCCGGAACAGGCACAAAAGAAGATGGAAGAACTGATCAGGGAGGCAAAAGCAAACGGTTTGTCGACGGGCGTTCTGGCGACAGACGAAACCATCGGCGCTTGGCGCAAAAATGGCCTGGTCGACGCCGTGCTGAGCTGCGGCTCCCGTCAAGATCCGAGCAGCATTGCGCAGCTTCTGTACGCACGGCTGCGTGAGTTTGATGATCTGGGCATCCAATACATGGTGGGCGAAACATTCCCTAAGCAAGGATTGGGGATGGCCGTCATGAACCGGTTGGAAAAAGCCGCAGGCGGCCGGATCATTTCCGTTTGATACATGTTTCCCCTCTTGTCCGCATATGGTGAAGTGACAGGGGGGAGAGAGCTTGGATATCGGACTGTTCGAATGGGGGCAGTTTTTGACATTACTGATCGTTGCTTTCGCTCTGGGAATGGATGCTTTCTCTTTGAGCGTCGGCATCGGCATGGTCGGCATTCGTATGCGAGATGTGATCAAAGTTAGTGTCACGATAGGGCTGTTTCATATCGGGATGCCGCTGGTAGGTATTTTCATCGGGCTGTATCTGTCGGATTTAATTGGGGATATTGCCGTATTGATCGGCGGGTCCGTCCTGATGGTCATTGGCATACATATGCTGTGGAGCGGGTTTCGCTCGAATGAACGGAGCATTCTGCACACCCATGCCCTTGGTTTATTTTTGTTTGCGTTCAGCGTGAGCGTAGATGCATTGACAGTTGGTTTTTCCTTTGGTTTACTGGATGTCAATCAGGTTCTCGCGGTGTGTCTTTTTGGCTTGATGGGAACGCTATTAACCGGGCTCGGTCTGCTCTTGGGCCGAAGCGTAGGCGGATGGTTGGGAGAGTATAGCGAAGTGCTGGGAGGCATTATCCTGTTTGCCTTTGGTTTGAAGTTTATGTTTTAGTATAGGGAAAAGGATACGGAGGTGGATGCTCGATGCGTCGAATACTCTTTGTGTGCACAGGGAATACCTGCCGAAGCCCGATGGCGGAAGCGTTATTCCGAGCCAAAGTGGCGGGCCATGACATTGAGGTCAAGTCAGCAGGGGTGGCGGCCTATGACGGGCAACCAGCCTCGCAGCATGCGCAGCAAGTATTGCGCGATCGTGGAATTTTGCCTGAGCATCAATCGCAAAAGCTGCATGACGAGTTGGTCTCCTGGGCGGACCTGATCTTGACGATGACTCTTCACCATAAGGAACTGATCCACACCTTTTTTCCGAATGCGGTGGAAAAAACCTTCGCCCTGCATGAGTTTGTAGGCAACGGCAGCAAGGATATCGGCGATCCATTTGGCGGCGGCCTCGATACATATCAAAGATGTGCCAACGAGATCGACGAGGCATTGGAAAAGCTGCACAGCAAGATCGCGGCAGAACAACAAGCCAATCGTTAAGCAAACGTATAGGTGCTGGATAGTATCCAGGACCTTTTTCTTCATTTAATTAGGCAAATTATTGACAAAAATACGCACTAGCCACATAAATGTACGGATTTACACGTTATTTCGCAAGAATCAATCTGTTATCATTCGGAAAAATGAGGTATAATACTAAAAGAATTGCGAGGAAGCGGAGGAGACATACATGAAAGTCGCACTTGCCGCAGATCATGGTGGCTTTAGACTGAAAGACGAAATCAAGAAGTGGCTGGAATCACAACATATTGAGGTGGAGGACTTCGGTTGCTCCTGTGCGGATTCGGTGGATTATCCCGATTATGCGCTGCCTGTAGCACAAAAGGTAGCTGCCGGTGAGTTTGACCGGGGGATCCTGATCTGTGGGACAGGCGTAGGGATGTCGATCGCAGCCAACAAGGTTGCCGGAATCCGCTGCGCGTTGGTCCATGACAGCTTCACTGCCAAAGCAACCCGTGAGCACAATGATACAAACGTTCTGGCAATGGGGGAGCGTGTCATCGGTCCTGGACTCGCGTTGGACATTGTGAAAATCTGGTTGGAGACGGAATTCCAAGGCGGTCGCCATGCGAGACGTGTGGAAAAAGTGATGGAGATTGAAGCCAAGCACTTGGGAGTGAAGTAAGTTGAAACTCGAGCACTTGGAACAGCAAGCAGAAGCGATCCTGTCTGAAGTAGCGGACATGGCCGAGCTCAAGCCCGGTCAAATCCTGGTGATCGGCTGCAGTACAAGTGAAGTCCTTGGGAAACATATTGGCAAAGCAGGCAGCAAGGAAGTGGCAGCTGCCCTGTATCAAGCGATGGAAAGGGTTCGCCAAAGCCGTGGATTTTCACTGGCCTTTCAATGCTGTGAACACCTGAATCGCGCTTTGGTCGTGGAACGGGAGACAATGGAACGGTTCAACCTGGAAGAAGTCAGCGTGATCCCCGTCCCGACAGCAGGCGGCTCGATGGCAGCCCATGCCTTTACCCAAATGGGTTCCCCAGTCGTGGTGGAAAGCATCAAAGCCCACGCTGGTATCGATATCGGCAACACGTTAATCGGCATGCATCTGCGGGCAGTGGCCGTCCCTATACGGCCAAGCCAGCGGCAAATAGGCGAAGCGCATGTCACCGCAGCCCGGACCCGTCCGAAGCTGATCGGTGGAGCGCGTGCCGTCTATGAACGCAGCGAACCCAACAGCAGTTGTACCTAACATTTACATAGAAGCGAGGAGAGTTGGAGATGTTAGAATTTTTGCGTAAGCAAGATCCACAGGTTGCTGAAGCGATCAACCTTGAGCTGGGCAGACAGCGTGATAAGATTGAATTGATCGCCTCCGAAAACTTTGTCAGCCGTGCTGTGATGGAAGCCATGGGGACTGTATTGACCAACAAATATGCGGAAGGCTATCCGGGACGCCGTTACTATGGCGGCTGTGAGTACGTCGATATCGCGGAAAACATTGCCCGTGATCGCATCAAGGAAGTCTTTGGCGCAGAGCATGCCAATGTGCAGCCGCACTCCGGCGCACAAGCGAATATGGGTGTTTATCTGGCGATCCTGCAGCCAGGGGATACCGTTCTCGGGATGAACCTCTCCCACGGCGGCCACTTGACGCACGGCAGCCCGGTCAACTTCTCCGGACTTCTTTATAACTTTGTTGAATACGGTGTGGATCAAGAAACGCACCGCATCAATTACGATGATGTCCGCGCGAAAGCATTGGAGCATAAGCCAAAACTGATCGTAGCTGGAGCGAGCGCATATCCGCGCACCATCGACTTTGCCAAATTCCGTGAAATCGCTGATGAAGTCGGCGCTTATTTCATGGTCGATATGGCTCATATTGCTGGTCTGGTAGCAGCGGGCTTGCATCCAAATCCAGTGCCGTACGCACACTTTGTGACTTCCACTACGCATAAAACACTGCGCGGTCCACGCGGCGGTCTGATCCTGTGCAAGGAAGAATTCGCAAAAGCGATCGACAAAGCGATCTTCCCAGGGGTACAAGGCGGTCCATTGATGCACGTGATTGCGGCAAAAGCAGTCGCTTTCGGTGAATTGCTCCAGCCTGAATTCAAGCAATACGCGCAAAACATTATCAATAACGCCCACGCGTTTGCGGAAGCACTGCAAGCAGAAGGATTGACACTCGTATCCGGCGGTACCGACAACCACCTCGTCCTCGTAGATGTACGCAACCTCGGCCTGACTGGTAAAGTAGCGGAGCATCTCCTGGATGAAGTGAATATCACAACGAATAAAAACACGATCCCATTTGATCCAGAAAGCCCATTCGTCACTAGCGGCGTACGCATGGGAACCCCTGCGGTAACCACTCGCGGATTTGATGAAGCAGCGATGAAAGAGGTAGCTTCCATCATCGCGCTGACGCTGAAAAATCCTGAGGATGCCAGCAAACACGAAGAAGCTCGCACACGCGTAGCTGCTCTGTGCGCTCGCTTCCCGATGTATGAAGGATTGGAAATCTAATTATTAGCTCTAATGGATAAGCAGACCACGCTGAGTTGGTCTGCTTTTTCTGTTTTTAACACTTCTTTGTTCATACTTTAAACATTTTCTACACAGCTGGCGAGCATGTTTCGAAACGGAGCGCCTGCGAAGCCCTGACCCAGCGGAGCAGGAAATCGCGGGCAAAAGGGCCGCAACCTGCCCGAGCTCCGTAGCGGCTGCCACTTTTGCGGACCCCCGCGATTTGCTGCGGAGCGGACAGTGCCCACTTCTCAGTGGGGCGAAGAATGAAGCGGAGTTTCGAAACATGCTCTCCCCCCCACACCATTTCTAATATTTCTGTAAATTGACGTTGGTAAAGTCCTCCTATATTATAAAAAGGATGCATGGAAGCGGAAAAACGGAGGGATTACAATGAGCCGTGTATACGTGTTTGACCATCCTTTGATTCAACATAAATTAACCTTTATTCGTGACAAGAATACGGGTACGAAAGAGTTTCGCGAGCTTGTCAATGAAGTGGCAACGCTGATGGCCTATGAGATTACGCGGGACCTGCCATTGGAGGACGTAGTGATCGATACGCCGGTCGCGCAATGCAAAGCACGCGTGATTTCCGGCAAAAAGGTAGGGTTGATTCCGATTCTGCGCGCAGGACTTGGCATGGTTGACGGGATTCTGGACTTGATCCCGGCTGCCAAGGTAGGACACGTTGGATTATATCGTGATCCGGAAACGCTGCAGCCGGTCGAATACTATGTGAAACTGCCAACCGACATCGAGGAGCGCGATCTGATTGTCATCGACCCGATGCTGGCAACGGGCGGATCCGCATCTGCAGCGATTAGCGCATTGAAACAACGCGGGGCCAAAAACTTGAAGCTCATGTGTCTGGTCGCAGCACCAGAAGGCATCAAAGTGATTCAAGACGACCATCCGGATGTAGATATTTATGTTGCAGCGGTTGATGAAAAATTAAACGACCACGGCTATATCGTTCCCGGCTTGGGAGATGCGGGCGATCGCTTGTTTGGAACGAAGTAGGTGAAATGATGAGTAAGCTGAAAGTAATGACCGTATTTGGGACAAGACCGGAAGCCATTAAAATGGCGCCGCTCGTTCATGAACTGAAGAAGCACCCGGAGACCATCGAGCCGATTGTCTGTGTAACCGCACAGCATCGCCAAATGCTTGATCAAGTCCTGGACATTTTCCAGATTGAACCGGACATCGATCTGAATATCATGAAGGATCGCCAGACTTTGATCCAGATCACGACACGTGCATTGGAAAGCTTGGATCGGGTGATGAAGGAGTCGAAACCGGACATCGTGCTGGTGCATGGCGATACGACGACTACCTTTGTGGCGAGTTTGGCTGCTTTTTATAACCAGATCGCAGTGGGTCACGTCGAAGCGGGCCTGCGTACCTGGGATAAATATTCGCCGTTTCCGGAAGAGATGAATCGCCAGCTGACAGGCGTGATGGCCGATCTCCATTTTGCGCCGACAGAGGGCTCGGCTGACAACCTCAGACGGGAAAACAAGCCGGAAGAAGCGATTTACATTACCGGCAATACGGCGATTGATGCTTTGCAGACGACTGTTCGTGCAGATTATACGCATCCGGTATTGGATAAGGTTGCGGGCAAGCGCATGGTGCTGATGACCGCACACCGCAGGGAAAACCTCGGTGAGCCGATGCGCCGAATCTTCCGGGCTGTTCGCCGACTGGTCGAGGAGCATGAAGATATCGCAGTGGTTTATCCGGTGCACCTGAATCCGGCGGTGCAGGAAGTGGCCGAACAAGTGCTGGGCAACCACAATCGGATCCATCTGATTGAGCCGTTGGACGCGTTCGACTTCCACAATTTTGCCAGACGTGCCTACCTGATCCTGACCGATTCGGGCGGTGTACAGGAGGAAGCGCCATCGCTCGGCGTACCGGTGCTGGTTCTGCGCGATACCACAGAGCGTCCGGAAGGGATTGAAGCGGGGACACTGAAGCTCGCTGGCACAGACGAAGATACCGTATTCCGACTTTCCCATGAATTGCTGACGGATGCTTCTGCTTACGAGGCCATGGCGAAAGCGGCAAACCCATATGGAGATGGAAAAGCATCGGAGCGCATCGTCGCTGCTATCCTTCATCATTTTGGCAAAAAGGCAGAGCGCCCGGCCGCTTTTGAACCGGGGAAAGCCTAATATTTGTATCAGTGAGAAAGGGCGTTCCTATGGGCGCCTTTTGTCATTGGTGATCGATTGTTCCGAATGACATGAAGGCTTTGGCGAAAATTGATTACTTCGCAGCTGCTTTTCAGTCTGTTAGCTAGATAAGGTAAGGTCAATAGACCATATTTTGTCCTCCTCTTTTTAAGTGGGTGATTAGAGTTATCGCTGCGTGAGGAAGGGAAGAGAGGGACGGGCGGAGTCTTTGCCACACCTGCTGAGGTGGAGCTTCCTAAAACGGTACACGCTTGTCGCGCAAACTCTACGTATGAATACGCTTCTTCGAACCTTTTTGCGCGACGTACCGCTTTTGGAAGCGGAACCGGACAGTCGCCACTCCCTTGCGGGTGTGGCAAGAACGCAGCTCCGCCCTCTCTTCCCTTCCCCCACCACCATGTTTGCACACAATCAAAAACCAGCTTCCAAAACTTTATTCGTAATATAGCGAAACTTCCCAGTTGCGAGAAACGTCTAATCAGAGTATGGGTTCGACAGAGAGAAGATAGAAAAGGTTGCTAGTAGGAGAGGAGTAATACATCATGAAAGCGCGCAAGGTATTGTCGCTAATCACCGCATCGGTGTTAGCGTGGGGAGCATTTTTGCCGATCGTCCCGCAGTCTGCAGAAGCACGCATGGAAACCAGCGCTCTTGCTCTTTCGTGGCAGACGCCGATTGGCGAGGGAACAACGCTGCAAAAATATTATAAATCGTATGCCAATCAACAGATTTCAATCATGGTCACCAAAGTGGATTTGAACAATCCGTACGTGGAAGTAAAGCCGGTGTACGGGACCAAAGGGAAATTGACGGAGCGTCAGTCCGTTACGAATATGGCAAAGGAAACAGGAGCCGTAGCCGCAATCAACGTGGATTTCTTTAATATGTCGAAGCGGGGAGCACCTTTTGGAATCGTCATGAAGGACAGAGAGCTGATCTCTTCCATGGGCTTGATCTCGTACTGGTACAGCCTTGGGCTAACCGGCGACAAGACCGCGATGATTGAAAAGTTCGGCTTTACCGGACAGGTGACGGCGCAAAATGGCGCAGCTTATCCATTGCAAGGGGTAAACAAGGAAGAATACAACCCGAGCGAAGGGCGCAAAAGCCATTTCAACCAAATGAACCTGTATACACCGAAGTTTGGAAAAACTAGCTTGGGGCAAATTCCTGGCTATAATACCGTAGAAGTTGTATTCCGCAACAATGTAGCAACGGAAGTACGCGTCAATCAGCCGGGAGCACCCATCCCCGAGGATGGATACGTGCTCTGGGGGAATGGACCGGCGGCTGTGTTCCTGCAGCAGAACTTCCCGGTTGGCTCAACCGCACAGGTAAGCTATGCGACCTTGCCCAATACGACAGACTGGGCGCAAGCGGTAGGCGGAAGCATTCTGCTAGTGGACCAAGGGGTTGCCAAGACGTCCTTCCAAGTTGACAGCTATCTGAAGCAAATTAATGCGCGAACCGCAGTGGGGATCTCCCAGGACGGTAAAACGCTGTACATGGTGACGGTAGACGGAGCCAAACCCGTCTATCTGGAGGAAATGGCCGATATCATGGTGGAGCTGGGAGCATGGCGCGCCCTTAACCTCGACGGAGGCGGTTCGACCACACATGCAGCTCGTATGTTGGGCGAAACCGAGGCGAAGCTGGTCAGCCAACCAAAAGAAGGTTCGGAGCGGCGCGTGCCAACGGGGCTGGCCGTATACAATACGGCACCTCCAGGAGAGCTGGCAGGCTTCCAAATCGCAGGGCCAACCGAAATGCTGATGGGTCAAACCGCAACATTTACGACGAAAGCGTGGGACACTCATTATCTCCCGTATAAAATCGATCCGTCAGACATCGAATGGCAGGCGGCGCAATCCGAAGCAGGCTCGTTTGCAGGAAATGTCTTCACGGCAACGAGACCGGGCATCGCTTCGATTGTGGCTGAATCCAACGGGATCGCGCAGAGTCGCGACATTTATGTGATTACCGGACAGGATGTAGCCCAGGTAGTGGTTTCTCCTAGCCCGATCAATATGGTGCCTGGACAGACGCTCACGTTGGATGTAAAAGTGAAAACGAAAAAAGGACAGACGATCAATGCTACGCCACAAAGCGTGCAGGTCTGGAGCGATTCCGATGCGATCACGGTCGACTCCGATAAGCTGCAGCTGATTGCAGGCGACCAACCGGGAACAGCAAATATTACGGTTTCCTATGATGGCGTTAGCACGACCGTACCGGTCATGAGCGGGCAGGAAATCGAGGTGCCATGGCTCACCTTTGACAATCAAACATCGATGTATCACGTGGGACATCCAGCATCGATCAGTGCCTACGGTTCGTTCAAAACGGTTAGCGGCGATGCCGATCTCGTGTATCGCACGAAAAAATCCGCACAGCTGAGCTATAACTTTGCGGGTGCACCTACGACGGATGTCCGTATCGCCTATGGACGCGTCGGTGCCAATCCGGTAACGATTCCCGGCAATCCGATCGGGATCGGCCTGTGGGTCAATGGCGATGGCAGCAATCACTGGCTGCGTGCTGAAGTGGTAGACGCAAAAGGAAAGCTCACCTACGTCGATCTGGCCAAAGAGATCAACTGGACCGGCTGGAAGCAAGTGAAGGGCTTCGTTCCAGGTGGAGTCACATATCCATTGCAGCTGAAGAGCATTTATGTCGTTGATCGTCCAGATGATCAGGCAACCCAGGAGCAAGGGGTTCTCTATTTTGACGAAGTGTCCTTGCTGCTGCCGAAAAATGCAGCGACTCAGCCGGCAGGTCGTGAGGTTGTTCCGGCAACACCGGGCACTCTGTCCTTGGGCCAAGAGCTGGACATGGGATATTCGCTGCAAAAGACAGCCGGATTTTTGGCAAAAGCGCGAATCGATGTGAAATCAGTGGCTGGCCAATCCATGCCGGGATACGTGCCTGCCGATTATTCTTTCACCTTGACGCCGGTAGCGCTGCAAGCTGGCCAACAAGATCAGCTGGCGACTCATCCGGTCACCATTACCTTGACGCCGAAAAAGTGGATGAATGGCAAGGGTGTTGGTCTGATGTATGTGAATGAAGTGAACAATACACTGGATATGCTGATGGGGCAAGTGGACGCCAAAGGGAATTGGGTGTACGAAATCAACTCCTACGGCACCTATATCCCGTACTACTTAGATGCACCAAGCGGCGTCGCCTTTGTTGACATCATCAATCACCCGGCCCAAGCGGAAATCACCAGCTTGGCGAACCGTGGATTGGTAAAAGGAATGGATGCCTATCATTTTGGTCCGGAGGTTCCCCTGACGAGAGCGCAATTCGTCACGTTGCTCGGGCGCGCTTTTGACTGGAAGCTGCCCGCACAGCCGAAAGTCAGTTTCAAGGACGTGATCCCCGATTATGCGAAAGGATCCGTGCAGGTAGCCGTTTCCAAGGGCTTGGTCAAAGGCTACGCTGACAAAACCTTCCGCCCGAATCAGACGGTGACAAGGGCAGAGGCAGCGGTGATTTTGGACCGCGTCCTGCAAAAAAAGGCAACGCCCAAAACAGCGCCTGCTGACAAAAAAAGCTGGCCGCAATGGGCAGCATCATCCATCAACAACATGGCAGGGCTAGGCTTGATCGACCCGCAAAACAATCGCTTCGAGCCAAACAAACCGATGACGCGTGCGGTGACGGCGGTTGCATTGTATCGCAGTTTGGAGAAAAACTAATTGCTTTGTATAGAAGAGATCAGCTATTTGCTGGTCTCTTTTTTTATTTTTTTGGGGGGGCTATGGCTACGAGAGGAGGAGAAAAACGGGACGGGCGGAGTCTTAGACACACCTACAGAGGTGGAGCTTGCAAAAACGGTACACGCTTGTCGCGCAACCTCTACGTATGAATAAGCTTCCTCGAAACTTTTGCGCGACGTACCGTTTTTGCAAGCGGAACCGGACAGTACCCACTCCCATGCGGGTGTGGCAAGAACGCAGCTCCGCCCGTTTTTCCCTTCCCCTACCACAATGTAGGCATAAACCAATGAACGAACAGTCGCTCACTTGCAGGAATAATTTATAAAAGAGAAGAATTAGATGAGTGGAAAAAGTTGATCATGAGAGTGAGGAGAAGGTCAAATGAGTCAGAAAGAAGTTGTCATCGTCAGCGCAGTACGCACAGCTATCGGAAGCTTTCAAGGGTCGTTATCAAATGTAAGCGCTACCAGTTTAGGTGCCATCGTATTGGAAGCTGCATTGGCAAAAGCAGGCGTGTCCAAGGATTTAGTCGGTGAAGTGATCATGGGAAACGTCCTGCAAGCGGGGCTTGGACAAAACCCGGCCCGTCAAGCAGCGATACAAGCCGGCCTGGGTCATGAGGTGCCGGCGATGACCATCAACAAAGTATGCGGCTCCGGTTTGAAAGCTGTACATCTAGCAACGCAAGCGATTCTGGCAGGAGACTCCGACATAGTGCTTGCTGGCGGCATGGAAAACATGAGCCAAGCTCCTTATCTGCTGGAAGGCGCTCGCAACGGCTACCGCATGGGCGATCAAAAAGTGGTAGATTCCATGATTCGCGATGGTCTCTGGTGTGCCTTCAATGACTACCATATGGGTATCACTGCGGAGAATCTATGTGATCATTATGGATTGACAAGAGAAGAACAAGACGAATTTGCGGCGTGGAGTCAGGAAAAGGCATTGAAGGCCATTGCCGAGGGGCGTTTTGCGGACGAGATCGTACCAGTAAGCATCCCGCAGAAAAAGGGAGATCCGCTCATGTTCGAAGTAGACGAATTCCCGCGCGCCGGTGTGACGGCAGAATCGCTGGGCAAGCTGCGAGCAGCCTTTAAAAAGGACGGCTCTGTCACAGCGGGGAATGCTTCGGGCATCAATGATGGAGCGGCTGCACTTTTGATCATGTCACGCGAGAAGGCAGATGAGCTGGGTGTCAAACCGCTTGCGCGAATCGTGGCGAATGCGAGCGGAGGAGTGGATCCGAAAGTGATGGGAATCGGTCCTGTGCCAGCAACCAAGCGTGCCCTTCAAAAAGCAGGCCTGACACTCGATCAGATTGACCTGATTGAAGCAAACGAAGCCTTTGCCGCCCAATCGCTTGCGGTAGGAAAAGAACTGGGCTTCAATCGCGACAAGCTGAATGTGAACGGAGGAGCGATTGCGCTCGGACATCCGATCGGTGCCAGCGGAGCGCGCATTCTTACTACTTTACTACATGAGATGCACAAAAGATGTGATGTAAATCACGGTCTTGCTACTCTATGCATCGGCGGAGGTCAGGGAGTAGCGACAATCATTGAGAAACTATAAGTGTGGAAAAGTTGTAGAAAAAATGTGAACGCTTTGTGTATTGTGGGTGGGTCAAGTTGACAAAGCCGACACAATTTCGATAAGATGAATGAGGGCCAAGGGGCTACAGCCGCCTGCCCTCTCCTTATGTAGAAGGGGGATTTCAAGCTTGTCAAAACTTGACAATCCTTGGCAAGCATTTACGCTTGTGACACTGATAGGCGCCGACCTTGCTATTTGTATCGTAGCGGGCGTTCTGCTAGGCAAGTACATAGATGGCAAATTTCTAACTAGTCCGCTGTTCCTGATGATAGGCTTGCTGGCAGGCTTAGGACTTGGAGTCTACAGTGTATACCGTATTATCCGCAAGTACCTTTAGGAGACCCAAGATGGAAACGTTTTCTCTGGCAATGCGACGCACCTTCCGCTACACATTCATAGGGATCGCTATCACTGCGATTCTCTGGGCTTTGTTGCCTGGGTACCATCTGTTCCTGCAAAGCTTGCTTTTAGGAATGGTGGGGAGTCTTCTAAACGGGCTTATTCTCCTCAGCAAAACATGGCGAGTTGGCAAGATGGGCGAAGATCCATCCGTTCGTCCTCGTGGAACTGGAATGACATCGCGTCTCGCGACTGTCGCCATTGTTGTGTTCCTGACCATTCGTTATCCCCAGCTTTTCACCTTGTCAGGAGTACTCATTGGTCTGTTCCTTTTCCAAGCTGTAGGTTCTTACTTTGTGTATCGCTCCTTAAAATAGAGATTTTTGCAGTTGTATTTCTAATTTCACACAGCAATGCGCACACTATTTATTGGTAGAAAGGGGTGAAAGAGAGCATGCATCATTTTTCTCCACGTGTTGAGTGGATGGGCTTGGTATTTGACATTCCTACCATCATCATGATGGTTGTCACATCGCTGATTGTCCTATTGGTGGCAGTTTTGATGTCTCGCAAACTGACGGCTGGTGTACCAGGCGGTGGTCAGAACGCATTGGAGTGGGTGGTTGACTTCGTTACAGGGATCAGCAACAACTTCATGGAGCCCAAAAAAGCCGCGAAGTTTGTGACTCTTGGATTGACCCTGTTCCTGTATATCTTTTTAGGAAACCAGTTGGGCCTTGTTTTGAATGTGAACACTGCCCACACAGAAGTCAGTGAAGATTTCTTTAAAATGCTGACGGTTTCAGGTACTCCTGAGCAGGTTGAAGAAAAAGCGCATCAGGTTCACGAAGAGCTTGCAAATGCAGGTCATGGTGAACACCACGGTGTTGTAGTGGCGTGGTGGAAATCTCCGACAGCGACTGCGAGCGTTACATTCACACTTGCCCTTATGGTTCTTTTATACGCTCATTATTTGGGAATTAAAAAGAGCCCAGGGGGATGGTTTAAAGGCACTTTCCTCAACCCGATTCACATCTTGGAGGACTTTGTCATTAAGCCATTGACGCTTCCGTTGCGTCTATTCGGTAACATCTTCGCCGGTGAGGTATTGCTGGCATTCCTGCTGTCAGTAGGAGTTTTCGGTTCCGTACCGCTGTTCGTATGGCTGGGCTACTCCGTATTCGTAGGTTCCATCCAGGCATACATCTTCGTAACGCTTACGATGGTTTACATTTCTCAAAAAGTAAATGATGACCATTAATACAATCATTTTTTAAAACCCTAAGGAGGTATTTTTTCAATGGAAAACTTGGCACTTGCTATTGGTATCGTATTCGGTCTTGCAGCTCTTGGCGCAGCAATCGGTAACTCTGTTGTAATTTCTCGTACAATCGAAGGCGTAGCACGCCAACCTGAAGCTCGTGGTAACCTGATGGGTCTTATGTTCCTGGGTCTTGGTCTCGTAGAGGCGGTTCCGATCATCGCTGTTGCGATCGGTTTCATGCTTTACGCAAACCTGTAATCGAGTAGGTAAACATCCGAAAAAGGCGGGGGTTTGACCTCGCCTCTCTTTTATGAAAGCTTGAACTCAAACTATTCTCCTGTGCATTAGGAAGGAGTGAACCTCGTGGTAGATTTAGGAGCCATCACCCTGGAATGGGGTACCATGCTCACCCAGCTGATCGTATTTCTGATCCTGCTGCTGGCAGTTCGCAAACTCGCGATGGGGCCGATCGTAGCAATGATGGAAAAACGCCGTCAGCACATTGCAAATGAAATCTCCAGCGCTGAGCGCAACCGTCAGGAAGCGGAAGCACTGCTGGCTGAACAACGTCGTGTACTCGACGAAGCTCGTCAGGAAACCAAAACGATTCTCGATCGCGCTGCGAAGCAAGCGAACGATGAAGCAGCACGCATTATTGCGGAAGCACAAGAAACAGCAACTCGTCTGAAAAACGAAGCGAGTGCCGAAATTACTCGCGAAGTGGAAAAAGCGAAAGCAGAACTCCGCGATCAAATGGCAGGCTTGTCTGTTCTCTTGGCATCCAAAATCATTGAGAAAGAACTCGATGAAGCTGCTCAAAAAGAGACAGTTGATAAATTCCTTGCGCAAGTGGGAGATCGCCTATGAGCGCAGGTGTAGCGAAACGTTACGCTCGTGCCCTCTATGAAGTGGCGAAAGAGCGCGGACTGATTGATCAAATTGAGACAGAAGTAAACAGTGTGGTCGAAGCGGTAAACGGGAATGCAGACTTGGAAAAGCTCCTGATGCACCCGCACATCGCAGCAGATGCGAAAAAGGAATTGGTGAAAGACCTGTTCCAAGCGCATCTTTCCGAAGAAACACTGAACTTCCTGTACATCCTGGTCGAGAATGGTCGCGAGTCTGATCTGGCTACCATTGCTTATTCTTATATTCAATTGGCCAATGAACAGCGTGGCATCGCAGACGCGATCGTAACGACTGCAAAGGCATTGAATGCGGAAGAGCAGGCGCAGATTGCGGAACAGTTTGGAAAAGTGCTGAACAAAAAGCTGCGTATTCAGACCGTGATTGATCCTTCCATTTTGGGTGGAGTCGTGGTGAAAATCGGCGACCGTCTCTACGACGGCAGCATTAAGAGCAAGCTTGAGCATTTTGCGCATCAACTATAAGATGCTTGATGAATGGGGTGAAAAGTAAGTGAGTGCAATCAGACCAGAAGAAATTAGCTCCCTCTTGAAAGAGCGGATCGCTAACTATAAAGCTGAAATCGAAGTAGTTGACGTAGGTTCCGTTATCCAGGTTGGTGACGGTATCGCACGTGTACACGGTTTGGAAAAAGCGATGCAAGGTGAGTTGCTCGAATTCCAAAACGGCGTAATGGGTATGGTACTCAACTTAGAAGAAGATAACGTGGGTGTCGTTATCATGGGGCCTTTCCGCGACATTAAGGAAGGCGACACAGTAAAACGCACCGGTCGTATCATGGAGGTTCCTGTTGGGGAAGCCATGATCGGACGCGTAGTAAACCCACTCGGACAGCCGCTCGACGGTTTGGGTCCAATCAACACGACTGAATTCCGTCCGATCGAAAGCCAAGCGCCAGGCGTAATGGCTCGTAAATCGGTACATGAGCCACTCCAAACAGGTATCAAAGCGATCGACGCGATGATCCCGGTTGGACGCGGCCAACGTGAGTTGATCATTGGTGACCGTCAAACAGGGAAAACAGCGGTAGCGCTGGACACCATCATCAACCAAAAAGGCAACGGCATGATTTGTATCTACGTTGCGATCGGTCAAAAACAATCCACCGTTGCAAACGTAGTGGAAACACTCCGTAAGCACGGTGCTCTGGAATATACCATCGTCGTATCCGCGACTGCATCCGATCCAGCTCCTATGCTGTATCTGGCTCCATATGCAGGGGTAACAATGGCTGAGTACTTCATGTACAAAGGCGGACACGTTCTTTGCGTATATGATGACCTCTCCAAACAAGCGGCAGCATACCGCGAAATGTCCCTCTTGCTCCGCCGTCCTCCAGGTCGCGAAGCATACCCAGGTGACGTATTCTATTTGCACTCCCGTCTGTTGGAGCGCGCTGCGAAACTGTCTGATGCATTGGGCGCAGGTTCTATTACGGCTCTGCCTTTCATCGAGACACAAGCAGGTGACGTATCTGCATACATTCCGACCAACGTGATCTCCATCACCGACGGTCAGATCTTCCTTGAGACCGACTTGTTCAACGCTGGTCAACGTCCTGCGGTGAACTCCGGTATCTCCGTATCCCGCGTAGGTGGTTCGGCACAGATCAAGGCGATGAAAAAGGTTGCCGGTTCCTTGAAACTTGAATTGGCACAATATCGTGAGTTGGCTGCGTTCGCGCAGTTCGGTTCCGACTTGGATAAAGCGACGCAAGCACGTTTGACTCGTGGTGAGCGTCTGATGGAAATCCTGAAGCAAGGCCAGTTCGAACCAATGCCTGTTGAAAAACAAGTATTGTCGATCTATGTGGCGATCAAAGGCTTCGTGGATGACATTCCGGTAGTAGATGTGCGCCGTTTTGAGAAAGAATTCCTTTCTTACGTAGAATCCAACAAGCAAAATCTGTTGGAGCACATCCGCACTACAAAAGACCTGCCGGATGAAAAAGAATTGAACGCTGCGATTGAAGAGTTCAAAAAAGGTTTTGCGGTAACTCGCTAATCGTGACTAGATAGACATCTTGTACATGCCGGGCAAAAGCTCGGTATGTACACCCAAGGTGGTGAAAACGAGTGGCTAAAGGTATACGTGAATTACGCCGTCGCATTAAAAGCGTGAAGAATACCCGTCAGATTACGAAAGCGATGAAAATGGTCGCGGCAGCTAAGCTGCGCCGTGCTCAGGAAACTGCAGAAGCGGCACGTCCGTATGCGCGCAAGATCCAGGAGGTCATCTCCAGTATCGCGAGCGGTACGACCAATGTGAAGCATCCGATGCTGCAATCTCGTCCCGTGAAAAAGACTGGGTATATCGTCATCACCTCTGACCGCGGTCTTGCTGGCGGTTACAATGCGAATATGATCCGTAAAGTGATTACAACCATTGCTGAAAAGCATAAATCGCAGGATGAGTACACGATCTTTGTGATTGGCCGCAAAGGACGAGACTATTTCCGCAAGCGCAACTACCCTGTTATTCAGGAAATCATTGGCTTGCCAGAATCTCCCACTTTTGCCGACGTCAAAAAGATTTCGAGTGCAGCAGTTCAACTGTTCGCGGAAGAAAAAATCGATGAACTGTATATCTGCTACAACGAATTCCAGAGCGCGATCTCCCAGGTCCCTACCATTACTCGCTTGCTGCCACTTGATGCAGTAGCCGGTGAAGCGTCGGATCGTAAAGTGAATTACGAATACGAGCCATCTGCAGAGGAAGTATTGGCAGTACTGCTTCCAAAATATGCGGAAACGATCGTTTACAGCTCCGTACTCGATTCGAAAGCGTCCTTCTATGGTGCGCAAATGACAGCGATGGGCAATGCAACCGACAACGCGACCGACATGATCGGCCGTTACACGCTGCAGTACAACCGCGCTCGTCAGGCAGCAATTACACAAGAGATCTCCGAGATCGTTGCGGGTGCAAACGCACAAGCGTAATACAAAGAAGCACATCTCCACATCAGCTTTATAGGAGGGAAGAAGTAAGATGGCGAAAGGACGCGTGGTTCAGGTAATGGGTCCCGTTGTCGACATCGAGTTCGACCGCGGACATCTGCCTGCCATTTACAATGCGATTAAAATTCAACATAAAGCGCAAAGCACAGGTGAGCGCGACATCGACTTGACGGTTGAGGTTGCTACTCACTTGGGCGACAACCTCGTACGTACCGTTGCGATGTCTTCTACAGATGGTCTCGTGCGTGGGATGGAAGCAGTAGACACTGGTTCCGCTATCTCCGTACCAGTAGGTTCGATTACCCTTGGTCGTGTATTCAACGTATTGGGTGAACCAATCGACCTGCAAGAGCTGGGTCAAGTAGATCGTCGTGACCCAATTCACCGCAAAGCACCTGAGTTCGTAGAACAAGCGACTACCGTAGAAATCCTGGAAACAGGGATCAAAGTTATTGACCTCTTGGCTCCTTACATCAAGGGTGGTAAGATCGGTCTCTTCGGTGGTGCGGGTGTAGGTAAAACCGTTACCATTCAGGAGCTCATCAACAACATCGCGCAAGAGCACGGCGGTATCTCCGTATTTGCGGGTGTAGGTGAGCGTACACGTGAAGGTAACGACTTGTACCATGAGATGAAGGACGCAGGCGTTCTTCCAAAAACAGCGATGGTATTCGGTCAAATGAACGAACCACCAGGTGCTCGTCTTCGTGTAGCGTTGACTGGTCTGACAATGGCGGAATATTTCCGTGATGAAGAAGGCCGCGACGTATTGCTCTTTATCGACAACATCTTCCGTTTCACCCAGGCTGGTTCGGAAGTTTCCGCCCTCTTGGGTCGTATGCCATCTGCGGTAGGTTACCAACCAACCCTGGCAACAGAGATGGGTCAATTACAAGAGCGTATTACTTCTACCAAAAAAGGTTCCGTTACGTCGATCCAAGCGATCTACGTACCAGCGGATGACTATACTGACCCAGCGCCAGCGACTACGTTCGCTCACTTGGACGCAACCACTAACCTGGAGCGTTCCATTGCTGAGTTGGGTATCTTCCCAGCGGTAGACCCACTGGCATCTACTTCCCGTGCACTGTCTCCTGATGTCGTGGGACAAGAGCACTATGATGTAGCGCGCGGTGTGCAAAAAATCCTGCAACGTTACAAAGAGTTGCAAGATATCATCGCGATCCTGGGTATGGATGAGTTGAGTGATGAAGACAAGCAAACCGTTGCACGCGCTCGTCGTATCCAACGTTTCTTGTCCCAACCATTCCACGTTGCCGAGCAGTTCACCGGTAACCCAGGTAAATACGTACCTCTGAAAGAAACCGTACGCAGCTTCAAGGAAATCCTTGACGGTAAGTACGACCACCTGCCTGAGGCAGCTTTCATCTACGTAGGTACGATTGAAGAAGCAGTCGAAAAAGCGAAAACAATGGCGTAACACAACCCTGGAAAGGGGAGACGATGAATGAGCAAGATGACCGTTGAAGTCGTTACTCCTGAACGGGTTGTATACAGCGGGGAAGCTAACATGGTAATCGCTCGCGGTGTGGAAGGTGACCTCGGTATTTTGCCGAACCACATGCCGCTTGTGACTCCGCTGAAAATTGCGCCTGTTCGGATCAAATTGGAAGGTGACAAGGAATTGGTGATCGCGGTGAGCGGCGGCTTCATGGAAGTGCGCGGCGACAAAGTGACCATCATTGCCGAGTCTGCTGAATTGCCTGGAGACATTGATGTAGAACGTGCGAAGCAAGCGAAAGAACGTGCTGAGAAACGTCTGAACGAGAAGCATCCTGATCTCGACATGATCCGTGCTCAACGTGCGCTGGAACGAGCTTTGCTGCGTCTCGATGTAACCAAGAATATTTAAGAGGAAGATCCCCGCACGATCGGCGTGTCGGGGATTTTTTTCAGATCATATGTTTTACGCCCTTGATTGGAAATTTATGTGCGAATATGTGTATAATAAGCGTGAAACGTTATGAGAAGATAAGCATACATAGCGCCAATCCGGATTACAGGATGTTCGGAATGTTTCTGGCATAAGGAGAGTGAATCCATGCAAACCATTCGTGATGTACGTAAAAGCGATAATAATGTTGTGATTCCTACCGGCTATACAGCCAATGGGTGGTCAAGCGTTCTGTCGCACGAGATGAACGTATTATTTCAATCGCTGTGCCTGGCTGTAACGAAATATGATTCAAAGGAAGAAATGACAAAAGCCCTGGATAGCATCGAAGGTTTGAAAGGCGCGTTTTCGAAACCGAAAAAGGCGCTGTTCAAGTCGGAAGAGGACTATAAAGGGTACATGAACCTTTTGGATCGTCATAAGCAGTTTTTGGAGCGTTCGAATTTTACGTATCCGAAAAACCGTGAAGAAGCGATCAAACTGTTTGAAAAATGGGGCCTGGTTTTGGACAAGGGCGATGTATGGGATATCCCGGTAGACCCATTCCCAGAAGTACAGGACATCTTCGTTTTGGAAGAAAGAGAAGCCTTTGCGCTGAGTCATATCAAGCTGGAGACGTTGATCCATCCGATTTTCAGCCGCCTGGTGATGAAGCTGCATGAGAAAGAAGAAAACTCTTTCCGTCTGTCCAAGAATGAATTGAAGGAAATGCTGAATACCAACGACGCGATGCTGGCTGAAGTTTTGATCAAACTGACGCCATATCTGGAAGAACCGATTGATAACATGCTCGACATTCCGGATGACCAGAAGCTCGAGTTTACGGTCGTATGGGAACGTATTTACGAAGACTTCCTCGGTGACAAATTCGCTGAAACGGTGCAATAAGGAAAAGACGTATCTTTTAATAGGGGCTGCGGTGGGGAGAGCATGTTTCGCAACTCCGCTTCATTCTTCGCCCCACTGAGAAGTAGGCACTGTCCGCTCCGCAGCGAATCGCAGGGGTCCGCAAAAGTGGTAGCCGCTGCGCAGCTCGGGCAGGTTGCGGCCCTTTTTCCTGCGATTCACTGCTCCGCTGGGAAGGGCTTCGCAGGCGCTCCGTTCCGAAACATGCTCTCTAAAGTAGCAGTTGCCATTTTTTAAAGATTAAAAGCACGATAAGATCATTCTTTCGTGCTTTTTCTTTTTATCCGTCTGATTTTACTCATACGTCACGTGAGGAAGGGAAGAGAGGGACGGGCGGAGTCTTTGCCATACCTACAAAGGTGGAGCTTCCAAAAGCGGTACACGCTTGTCACGCAACCTCTACGTATGAATAGACTTCCTCGAAATTTTTGCGTGACGTACCGTTTTTGGAAGTGGAACCGGACAGTTTGCACTCCTTAGCGGGTGTGGCAAGAACGCAGCACCGCCCTTTCTTCCCTTCCCCCACCACCATGTTTGCAAGTAGCCAAATTTTTATCTAGGTTTCATAAAAATGAAAGGGCTTTCAATAACGCTGATTTTCACCATTTTTCTTGATGGCTTGTCGTTATAGAGGTGATCTTCTCGTTAGACACTGAAATAGCGATTTGCTATAATGGTGGAGGATTTTTTTAACAATTTTTGCAGCGCAATGAAGGGGGAAGTGAAGTGCCGGACATCTATGTGAATAATTATGTCATTGTTGCGATTTTCCTGTTCTTAGGTGTGTTGTTGCCAGTCGCGACAGTCAGCTTCATTGGACGATTCTTGCGGCCAAATAACCCAACGCCTGAAAAGTTGACCACTTATGAGAGCGGTAACAATCCGATCGGTGGCAGCTGGGTTCGTTTTAATGTAAAGTATTACATCTTTGCACTGCTTTTTGTCATATTTGACGTAGAGACATTGTTCCTGTATCCATGGGCGGTTGCTTTTAACAAGCTAGGCTTGTTTGCCCTCGTGGAAATGGTCATATTTATTGTGTTATTGGTCATCGGCTTAGTCTATGCTTGGAGAAAGAAGGTGCTGGAATGGAGTTAGATCTGCAGAAAATTGCGCCTGAACTGCAAGAAGAATTAAATCGAAATGTCCTCTTTACAACACTGGAGACGGTAAAAGGATTTGTACGCAGCAATTCATTATGGCCCCTTTCCTTTGGATTGGCCTGTTGTGCGATTGAAATGATGGGGACGGGCGGTTCCCATTACGACCTTGACCGTTTTGGTGTTATTTTTCGTGCTTCGCCACGGCAATCCGACGTGATGATTGTTGCGGGTACCGTTACCAAAAAGATGGCACCGCTGCTTCGTCGTTTGTATGATCAAATGGCAGAGCCAAAGTGGGTTATTGCGATGGGGTCCTGTGCGACGGCTGGCGGTCCATATGTACGTTCCTACAGTGTAGTCAAAGGGGTTGACCAGATCGTCCCGGTCGACGTGTACATTCCAGGCTGCCCGCCAAATCCAGCAGCCTTGATTTATGGCATTAACAAGCTGCAAGAGAAAATTCGCCTGGAAGCGAAGACTGGAAAGCGGGTGACCAGTCAATGAGTGAGGAAAAACGCAAGCCGACTCCAGAGGAAAAGGCGAAAGCAGCAGCGGAAGCAAGAGAAAAGCTGGAAGCCGCTCGCAAAGCAAAAGAAGAACAAGCAGCGCAAGCGAGTGCTCCAGAAGCAGTCGCTTCTTCTCCTGAGCAAAATGCAGTGAAGGCGGAAGCTGAGCCTGCCTCAGCGGATCAACTGGCGCAGGCCAAAGCGGAGGCGGCAGCCAAAGCAAAGGCAGCAGCAGCTGCAGCCGCCGCAGCGAAAGCAAAGGCCGCGAGAGAAGCAGCGGAAGGCGGAGCAACCGATACGAAAGCAGCGGAAACGGAAGCAGGCGGAGCTGACGCAGATGCGAAGGCAAAAGCAGCTGCAGCCGCAAAAGCCAAGGCCGCCGCGGCCGCAGCAGCAGCGGCGAAAGCAAAAGCGGCAAGAGAAGCAGCCGAAGCCGGAGCAACGGAAACGGAAGCAGGCGGAGCTGACGCAGATGCGAAGGCAAAAGCAGCTGCAGCCGCAAAAGCCAAGGCCGCTGCAGCCGCTGCAGCAGCAGCGAAAGCAAAAGCCGCAAGAGAAGCAGCAGATGGTGGAGCAGCGGAAACGGAAGCGGGCGGGGATGATGCCGACGCGAAAGCAAAAGCAGCCGCAGCCGCTAAAGCCAAGGCCGCCGCAGCCGCTGCAGCCGCAGCGAAAGCGAAAGCCGCGAGGGAAGCCGGAGAAGGTGGAGCAGCTGGTGCTGAGGCAGGCGGTGATGATGCTGACGCAAAAGCGAAAGCAATTGCAGCCGCAAAAGCAAAGGCGGCAGCTGCTGCTGCAGCGAAGGCAAAGGCAGCAGGCGGAGATGCGGCAGATACGGAAGCAGCGCCGAAAGCACCTTCCAAAAACCAGCCTCATCTCGATCACATAGTAAAACTGATCACTGAGAAATTTGGTTCCGAAGTCATCGAGGCCTCTTATATTAACGAATTGGCAAAGGAAGTGCCTACACTCGTCATAAAAAATGAAAATTGGCACGATGTCGCCAAGTTTTTGAAAGAAAATGACGAGCTCTCCTTTGATTACCTGTCCAATCTACATGGGGTGGACTATGAGGATCGAATGGAAGTTTATTACCACTTTTATTCGTACAAGAACCGACAAAATCTTGCGGTAAAGGTCAAAACTGACCGAGAGCAGCCAACGGTAGCTTCGGTGATGAATATTTGGAGCGGCGCGAACTGGAACGAACGGGAAACATACGACCTGCTGGGCATTTATTTCCCGGGACATAGTGAATTACGTCGAATCATGCTGCCAGAAGAGTGGGTGGGCCATCCACTCCGGAAAGACTATGTGCCATTTGACGAGGAGGTGTAACGGATGAGTATGAATTTGGATATGATCTCGTTAAACAGTGAATTCTCCGAGGGTACGGGCTTACGTACGGAAGAGATGCTGCTCAACGTTGGACCTCAGCACCCGAGTACACATGGGGTTTTCCGTCTGGTAGTCAAAATTGATGGCGAAACCATCAAAGAGTCGCTTCCGGTCATTGGCTACTTGCATCGTGGTACCGAGAAGCTGGCAGAAGGCCTGAATTATACGCAAATCATTCCGTATACGGACAGGATGGATTATCTCTCCGCGATGACCAACAACTATGTGATCTGCCATGCGGTTGAGACCATGATGGGGATTCAAATTCCGGAGCGTGCAGACTTCTTGCGCGTGATCGTGATGGAGATGAACCGCATTGCCAGCCATTTGGTATGGTGGGGAACTTATCTGCTCGATATCGGGGCGATGAGTCCGTTCCTGTTTGCTTTCCGCGATCGGGAAATGATTCTGGAGCTGTTCAATGAGCTGTGCGGCGCACGACTGACCTACAATTACATGCGTATCGGCGGAGTGAAGTGGGACGCGCCTCCAGGCTGGATCGAGAAAGTGAAAGAATTTGTCAAACACCTGAAAAAAGAAATCGAGAACTATCATGCCCTTGTTACCGGCAACGAGATCTTTATCAATCGCTTGCAAGGGATCGGCAAGTTTGATGCCAAGACGGCGATCGACTACTCCTTGTCCGGCGTGATGCTGCGCAGCACAGGTGTGAAATGGGACCTGCGCAAGGACGAACCGTATTCGGTCTACAATCGCTTTGAATTCGATGTGCCTACTGCAACTGAAGGTGATTGCTTGGCTCGCTACCAACTGCGCATGGCAGAAATCGAACAATCGCTCAGAATATTGGAGCAAGCCTTGGGTCAATTCCCTGAAGAGGGAGAGATCATGGGCAAAGTGCCAAAAGTGATCCGTCCGCCACAAGGAGAAACCTTTGTGCGTATCGAATCGCCGCGCGGAGAAATCGGCTGCTACATCGCGAGCAACGGCAAGGATAAGCCGTGGCGCATGAAATTCCGTCGGCCTTCTTTCAATAACCTGCAAATCTTGCCCAAGTTGTTAAAGGGTGAAAACATCTCCAACATGGTGGCGATTCTTGGCAGCATCGATATCGTTCTCGGGGAGGTAGATGCGTAATGACCGATTTGTTGCAGCAATCCACTTCCTTGTGGAATGTATCGATGTTTATTGTGGCCGCAGTCGTGCTCTTGTTGGTCGTATTGTTCTTTGTGACGTATGCGATCTACTTTGAACGAAAAGTAATCGGATGGATGCAGCTGCGTACGGGTCCGAACCGCGTAGGCCCATTGGGGCTTTTGCAAACGGTCGTGGACGTTACCAAGCTGCTGCTGAAAGAGGACACACGTCCAAAGGATGCGGATAAAGCTTTGTATGCACTGGCACCGGTATTGGCCTATGCTCCGGCTTTCGCCGTATTGGCCGTGATGCCATTCTCGGAGACCATCCAGTTTGCCGATCTCGGCATCGGGGTGCTGTATTACATGGCCTTGTCCAGCATTACGGTACTGGGCGTCATTACAGCGGGGTGGGCTTCCAACAACAAGTACTCGCTGATCGGCGGTATGCGTTCGGCTGCGCAGATGATCAGCTATGAAGTGCCGTTGGTCATGTCCGTACTGGGTGTCATCCTGATGACGGGCAGCATGAATTTGCGCGAGATCGTGGAAGCGCAGCGCGATATATGGAATGTGATTCCGCAGATTCTGGGCTTTTGCGTATTCATTGTAGCCGCACAGGCTGAATTAAACCGTACGCCATTTGACCTGCCAGAGGCCGAGTCGGAGCTGGTGGCGGGTTATCACGTCGAGTACTCGGGCTTCCGCTTTGCGATGTTCATGCTGGCAGAATATGTGTATATGTTCGGGATGGGTTCACTGGTGACCATTCTGTTCCTGGGTGGCTGGTTGGCTCCGTTTGGCTTGGACTTTCTTCCGATTCCGGGGATCGTCTGGTTTATCCTCAAATTTTTGCTTTATGTGTTCTTCCAATTTTGGATTCGCGCAACCATGCCGCGTTTTCGGGCAGATCAGCTGCTTCCGTTTGCATGGAAGGGTTTGCTGCCAATCGCGCTGGTCAATATCCTGATTACAGCAGTCGTCATCTCGTTCCAAAACGGCACGCTGTAAATTAAAATGAACCGATCGCACATACACAAGAGGGGTGAAACATATGCTTGGCTTTGCGAAGGGCCTCGGCTACACCTTTAAGCAGCTGACGGCGAAAAAAGTGACGCACTTTTATCCCGACGTCCCATATCCGATGCCGCCGCGGTTTCGTGGCATCCAGCACTTTTCGCCGGAAAAATGCATTGTCTGCAACCAATGTGCCCGGATTTGCCCGACCGAATGCATTCAGCTGACGGGAAAACCGCATCCGGATCCGGAGAAAAAAGGGAAAATTATCGATACTTACGATATCAACTTTGAAATCTGCATTCTCTGTGATCTTTGTACAGAGGTATGTCCTACCAATGCCATCGTCATGACCAACAATTTCGAGCTGGCTACCTACAGCCGGGATGAGCTGTTCAAAAACTTGAACTGGTTGGATGACAACAATACCAACGTGAGGGAGGAGAATTAATATGTCCGGCACATTTGCGGCATTTTTTATCCTGTCTCTCATGACAATCGGGGGAGCGGTCTTCATGATCAGCTTCACCCGCGTGGTACATATGGTGGTCTCACTCGGTGTGACGTTTATCAGCATTGCGGGCCTTTTCATCCTGTTGGATGCTGAGTTCGTGGCCGTTTCACAGATTCTGGTCTACTCAGGGGCCATTTCGATCCTGATGCTGTTTGGGATCATGCTGACCAAGCACAATGCTGTGGAGGATGAAGGCAGCAAGGGCGTCAACCGCTTTTTTGCCTTTCTCATCGTAGCTGTATTTTTCGGGCTGTGCTTCTACGGGATTCAAAACACGATTTGGCCAGAGCCGGCACAAACAGCTCCGAACGCTCCAAGCAACGTGGAGCAGATCGGTACAGAGGTATTCACCAAGTTCGTAATCCCGTTTGAGCTGCTGTCTGTACTGCTCTTGGTGGCGCTGGTGGGGGCCATCATCATGGCGAAAAAGGAGAGTGACAGCGAGTGATAACCGTTCAATTGCCTTCTTTTCTGCTGGTGGCACTCATTTTGTTTTGCGTCGGGCTGTATGGCGCGCTGACCAAGCGGAATGCTGTCGTCGTGCTCTTATCGATCGAGCTGATGCTGAATGCCGTGAACATCAATCTGGTGGCCTTTTCCAAATATGGCCTACATGCCGCGATTACCGGTCAAATATTCACGCTCTTCACGATGACCGTTGCGGCTGCGGAGGTTGCCGTAGGATTGGCCATTTTGATCGCACTGTACCGCAACCGCGAAACCGTCAATGTAGACGAAATGGATACGATGAAATAATCAGCGCTTAGAAAAGGATGGGTGAAACAATGGATTCCATAATGCAATACGCTTGGCTTATCCCGCTTTTTCCGCTCTTCGCTTTCATCGTGATCATTTCATTTGGTCGACAATTGAAGGAAGGTGCGGCTTACGTAGGGCTTCTCTTTACGGGAATCTCTTTCGTCATGGCAGTGCTGGTCTTTCTGGCACGATTCCGGGAGGGTGCGGCTGACGTCAAGTTTCCGGTCGATTGGCTGCACATCGGAGATATCATCGTGCGGATGGGCTATGAAATCAATCAGCTGAATGCGATGATGCTGGTCATCGTGACCTTTGTCAGCTTGCTGGTGCAGCTGTATTCCAAAGGCTATATGCATGGAGACGATCGCTTTCCCGTCTTCTATCAATACCTTTCGCTTTTCACCTTCTCCATGCTGGGCTTGGTGATCTCGCCCAACCTGCTGCAGGTGTATATATTCTGGGAGCTCGTCGGGGTTTGCTCGTTTTTGCTGGTAGGGTACTACTACTTCAAGCCTGAGGCGAAAGCGGCTGCGAAAAAGGCGTTTATCGTGACACGGATCGGCGACGTCGGTCTGTTTATCGGAATTGCGCTGTTGTTCTGGTGGACTGGCAGCTTTGAATATGCCGAGATTTTCAATGCGATTTCCTTGGGCAAATTGGAGCCGTGGATGATTACATTGGCGGCGATTCTGATTTTCATCGGGGCGGTAGGGAAGTCCGGTCAGTTTCCGCTGCATACATGGCTGCCGGACGCGATGGAAGGCCCGACGCCAGTATCTGCCTTGATCCACGCTGCGACGATGGTGGCGGCAGGGGTGTATCTGGTGGCGGCGACCTATCCGCTGTTTATCGCATCTGAAACCGCATTGAATGTGGTTGCCTATGTCGGCGGCTTTACGGCGATTTTTGCGGCATCCATCGGTTTGACCCAGCGCGATATCAAACGGGTACTGGCATACTCCACGGTGAGTCAGCTGGGCTATATGATGATGGCGCTCGGGATCGCAGGAGCGGCTGGCTATGTGGCGGGTACGTTCCATCTGATGACCCACGCTTTCTTCAAAGCGCTGCTGTTTCTCGGTGCTGGAAGTGTGATCCATGCTGTACATACACAAGATGTGTTTGAAATGGGCGGTCTGTGGAAGAAGATGCGAGTTACCGGTATCACGTTTTTGATCGGCTGTCTGGCGATTGCAGGCGTACCGCCATTCGCAGGCTTCTGGTCCAAGGAGGAAATTCTGGGGGCAGCCTATACGGCGCATCGCATGGATCTGCTGTGGATCGGGCTGATCGCCGCGTTTTTCACCGCGTTTTACATGTTCCGGTTATTCTTCCTCACGTTTGCTGGCAAGCCACAGGGAGCAGGCCATAAAGATGCGCATGAATCACCTGCTGTCATGACCGTGCCATTGGTTTTGCTGGCAGTGCTGGCGGTGGTAGCTGGATTTATCAATACGCCGTTTGTGCCGGTATTGGGCGATTGGCTCCTGGCAGGCGGGACGGGTGTGGCGATCGAAGAAGCGTTTGGCGCTGGAGAAGGACATGCCGCTGTATGGGTGCAAATCGTGGCGATTGTGGTGTCACTTGCCGGTATCGCGCTTGCCTATCTGATGTATGCGAAGCGCTCGGTAGCACCGGACATCATCGCGCGTCCGATGCCATGGCTGTATCAGCTGTCGCTGCGTAAATATTACATCGACGAGCTGTACCACAATGTGATTGTGCGGCCGCTGCGATGGATCGGGCTTGGGCTGCAGCTGTTTGATCGTTATATCGTGGACGGATTGGTCTCGCTCGTGGAAAAAATCACGCATTTTGCAGGCTGGCTGCATGCCCGTCTGCAGAACGGACAGATGCAAACCTATGGATTTACCGTGCTGTTGGGACTTGTCCTGATTTTGATTGGCTACGTCCTGACGATGCAAGGAGGTGTTCCGTTTGCTAAATAGCATCTTGCTTTCCCTACTCATTTTTTCTCCGATTCTCGGCATTCTGGTGCTGTCCATCATCCCGAAGCAGCAAATCGGAGTGATCAAGCAGATCGGGACCCTTGCCACCATTCTGCCGCTGATCCTGGCATTTATGCTGTTTGCCAGCTTTGATTACAATCACGCGCAGCTGCAATTTGTGGAAAAAGCCCAGTGGGTGTCCATACCGGTCGGCAGCCCGCAAATGGGTGAGGTTTTTTCTTTCAACATCAATTACGAGCTGGGTGTAGACGGCGTGTCCATGCCGCTCATGGTGCTGACGGCGATTATCGGCACAATGGCTGCGGTCGCTTCCTGGCAAATCAAAAAGCGGCACAAAGAGTACTTCATTCTCTTTTTGATTCTGCTGATGGGGATGTTTGGCGTCTTTGCCGCACAAAACCTGCTGCTGTTCTTTATCTTCTTTGAAATGACGCTGGTGCCGATGTATTTCCTGATCGGAATCTGGGGCTATCCGGACCGTGAACGGGCGGCCAACCGCTTCCTGATTTACAACGGAGTCGGTTCGGCGATCATGTTTATCGCTTTTCTCGTGATCTACTTGTCCATACCGGGAGCAGATGGCAATCCGACGATGAATATTTCGGAGCTGACCCAAGCGCTCAATAGCTCCGACAATCCGATGCTGCAAAATATTGCGCCTACGTTCTTGTTCGGATTGTTTCTGGCGATCTTTATCGCATTCGGGATCAAGCTTCCCATCTTCCCGTTCCATACATGGATGCTGAAGGTGCACGTGCAGGCGCCGCCATCGATCGTCATGATCCACTCGGGAATCCTGCTGAAAATGGGGGCCTACGGCTTGATTCGCTTCGGGATCGGATTCTTTCCGGAGCAAGCCTACCAATTTTCGAAATGGATGGCGATTATCGGCTTGATCAACATTTTGTACGGAGCGATTCTGGCTTTCGTGCAAAAGGATTTGAAAATGGTGCTGGCGTACTCCAGTATCAGCCATATGGGGATCGTACTGCTCGGCTTGGCAGCCATGAACACGATTGGCTTCCAAGGGGCGATTTTCCAAGTGATCTCCCACGGATTCATCTCGGCCTTGATGTTCTTCCTGATCGGTGTCATCTGGGAGCGGACGGAATCCTCCATGCTCTCGGATTTGGGGGGGCTGGCCAAGAGCATGCCATTCGTCAGCGGAATTCTCCTGGCGGCTGCGATGGCATCACTTGGACTGCCAGGGATGTCGGGCTTCATCAGTGAATTTCTCGCGTTCCTCGGTCTGTTTGGTTCCATGCCGGTGCTGGCCGCAATTGGTACGCTCGGGATCATCCTGACAGCCGTTTACCTTCTCCGGGCTGTCCTGCGAGCGACTTTTGGCCCGATGCCGGATCGGTACCAGGGAGCAGCGGATGCGCAGCCCATAGAGGTGATTCCGATGGTCGTGCTGCTCGGATTTATCATCCTGCTCGGTATCTATCCAGCTGTGTTAAGCGAGCCATTGCAAGAAACCTTGAAGACAATCGTGCCAATCGTGCAGGGGATAGGGGGGTAAGCGACGATGGAAGTCAAAGATATTTTCTCGTATAACTGGAGCTACCTTCTGCCCGAGTTTACCATTTTAGGGTTTGCGACGATCCTTTCGCTGCTCGATCTGGCCATGGGCAAACGCTCCAACCGAGCGATCATCGGCTGGCTGTCGCTCTTGGGAGTCATCATCGCGGGTGTTTTTGTCACGTTGAATATGGTGAATCTGAACGAGCCTGTCTCCTATATGGCAGACATGATGCGCGTCGATGATTTTGGCAATGCCTTTAAGCTGATCTTCCTGGCGGGGGTAGCGTGTACCTTGGTGCTGTCGCTCGCTTATATGAAGTACGGGGAGATTTCCAATCAAAGTGAATATTATTACTTGCTGTTAACCGCATTGCTTGGGTCTATGGTCATGGCTTCCTCGGCGGACCTGATCACCTTGTTTGTCGGGCTCGAGCTGCTCTCGCTTTCTTCCTTTGTCTTGGTCGGTCTGCGCAAAAAGTCGCTTTTGGCCAATGAAGCTTCGTTTAAATATGTGGTATCTGGCAGTATCGCCACCGCTTTTACGCTGTTCGGAATGTCCTACATGTACGGCTTGAGCGGTACCACCAACCTGTATCTGATGACAGAGCGGTTGGCTGAAGCGTACAACGGCGGTTATGCGTTCCTGGTGCTTTTGTCCTTTGCGTTTGTGCTGGTGGGAATCAGCTTTAAAATTTCCGCGGTACCCAACCATCTGTGGGCTCCGGACGTGTATCAGGGAGCGGCGACTCCGGTCACGGCATTTCTGGCCGTGGTCTCAAAGGCGGCGGGCTTTGCGTTGGTGCTTAGACTGCTGGTCACGGCTTACATCGGCCTGATCTCGCCTGAGGGGCAGAGTGTGCTGCTGGAAAATTTAAGCCTCATCCTCACGACGGTGGCGGCCTTGTCCATGATCATTGGGAATACGATGGCCCTGCGCCAGACGAATGTGAAACGGATGATGGCCTATTCCGGGGTAGCGCAGGCAGGTTATATCCTGGTGCCATTTGCGACACTGACAAATCTGTTTTTCGAGCAGACGGTCTTCTACTTGATCGCTTATCTGCTGGCAAGCTTCGGTGCTTTTGCCGTGCTGATGGTGGTATTCCGTGATCAAGAGACGGAAGAGTTGAAGTCGTTTGCCGGGCTCTATCACCGCTCGCCGATCATTGCGATCGCCATGACGCTCTTTGTGCTCTCCTTCGCCGGTATTCCGGTGAGCGCCGGCTTTTTCGGGAAGTTTTATCTGTTCATGAGCGCGCTCTTGCAAAAGCATTATTGGCTGGCAGCGATCATGATGGGTACGAGCGTAATCTCCTATTTCTACTACTTTGGTTTCATTCGCCAAATGTACATGCGCTCAGGCAGCACCGAAGCAGCCTTGAAGGTGCCTGCAGGAGTGGCAGTCATCATTACGATTATGGCTTTGGCAACACTCTTGATTGGTATCGTGCCGGGAGCATTGTTTGACTTCGTGCAGGCCAACTTCAATCCAAACTTTGATTTCGGCAGCATGATGACGCCGGGCAAATAATTTGATAGTCTATAGGAAAGAGAAGGGGCGGCAGCTAGTGTGCCGCTCCTTTCCGCTGATTGGACGAAGTGCTTCGGATTTACCCTTATAGGAGGAAACAAAATGTCATCTGTATACCCGCTGATTACGATCGTGGTCTCTATCCTTTGCATCGGCCTGAGCTGGTGGGCGCTGCAAGCGTTTCGCTTTGACTTGTTCACGAAAAAGGTAGACAGCGCGCAAAGCAAGCTGCTGCAAATTTTGCTATCTATCTTTATTGGACATGGCGTTGCCCAATTTTTCTTGGAGTACTTGAGCTCATCCTTGCTGCTCGGCAATCTCTTCTCTTCCGCAAATTGATTCCTATGAACTGGTATATCCCCCTATCATTCCGTCAAAACTAGTGGCTACATAGAGAACGGAATTGTAGGGGGAGTATTTATATGGGGAAAAAGGGCAGATCGTTATTATTCCTAGTATTGCTTGCCGGAGTCATACTCATGTATGTGCCGGTGGTGCTGGCCCGTCTGGAAGACCAGGGGACGGCTTCTCAACTGCTGCAGGTGATGGTGTCAACAGGTGCTAAAGTAACAGAAGTCGAAGTGCGGACAAGTGTGGAAACCGGAAGCGTGACCCGCACAGAGGAAATGGATCAGGCAGCTGCTGCTTGGCTGCAAAAGCTGGGTGTCGATGCCCGGTTGAATCCAGGGACACGGGAACACGACTTGTATGTTCAACAAATTGTGACAGAACTCAAAGGGATTCGACTTTCTTTCCGAATGATCGGCGTGCCGGATCACGGCCGATATGCCACACATGTCGTATTTTCATTAAAGGGGAAGCCTGCGCAGCTGCGTGAAATCGAAGCCCTGCAAAATGGATTTGTGACAGCTTTTCGGGAAGCAGGACGAGTTCCGCAATTTAGCACTTGTATTCGTGGATTGTACAGTGATAAGATGAGTGTTGACCAGCAGGAGAGCAAAATTTTGTCGATTTTTGATGCTCTTCATGCCCAAGAACTGGAACGTTTGGCCGATGATACGGTAGTAAGCATATCGGGATATACCCGTTTGTGGGAACCGCATCTCAAGCTGAATGGCCAGAAAATGAATCTACAAGTGGCAACACATCAGGCTACCGCAACTGGAGAAACGTGGATCACTGTAGGGACACCAATCATCACAGCGGAATACTAAGCTCGCGGAGGGGTAAATATTGGATAAGATCGTTGTCCGCGGTGGTAGGGCATTAACAGGAAGTGTAAAAGTTTCAGGCGCGAAAAATGCTGTACTTCCGATTATTGCAGCTTCGATATTGGCGGAAGAAGGGACAAGCATTATTCATGATGTGCCGGGACTTGCTGATGTCCACACAATATGTGAATTATTAAATAGTTTAGGGATTCAGACTACATACGATCGTGAAACCTTGACCATAGACGCAACCAAACTATCGAGTGTAGAGGCCCCGTATGAACTTGTACGCAAAATGAGAGCTTCCTTCCTGGTGACAGGACCGCTCTTGGCCAGACATGGCAGAGCGCGTGTACCGCTTCCGGGCGGTTGCGCGATCGGTACCCGTGCGATCGATCAACACCTCAAAGGTTTTGAAGCGATGGGGGCCAAGATTGAAATCGGACAAGGATTCATCGAAGCGCAGGTTCAGGGAAGGCTCAAAGGAGCCAAGATCTATCTGGACGTTGCCAGTGTAGGTGCAACCGAAAATATCATGATGGCGGCTGCCTTGGCTGAAGGGACCACCGTGATTGAAAATGCGGCGGAAGAGCCGGAGATCGTTGACTTGGCGAATTACCTCAACGGGTTGGGAGCCAAGATTCGCGGAGCCGGAACGGGTTCCATCCGCATTGAAGGCGTAGAAAAGCTGAAAGGCTGCACCCATTGTGTCATCCCGGATCGAATTGAGGCGGGAACCTTCATGGTCGCGGCAGCCATTACCGGCGGCGATGTATTCATCGAAGGCGCGATCAGTGATCACGTCAAGTCGATTACGGCCAAGCTGCGCGAAATGGGCGTTGAGGTGGAGGAGCAGGAAAATGGCGTGCGTGTGCGTCGGACCGGTGCATTAAAAGCGGTCGATGTGAAGACCTTGCCATATCCAGGATTCCCTACGGATATGCAATCGCAAATGATGGCGTTGTTGATGGCTTCCGAAGGGACAAGCATCGTCACAGAGACGGTTTTCGAGAATCGTTTCATGCATGTGGAAGAGTTCCGCCGGATGAGTGCCAACATTAAAATTGAAGGACGCAGCGCGATTGTGGAGGGCGGCGTGAAGCTGACCGGAAGCAAAGTGTCGGCGACCGACCTGCGTGCAGGCGCTTCGTTGATTTTGGCTGGGCTGATTGCGGAGGGTGAGACCGAGGTCTTTGGCCTGCACCATCTCGATCGCGGCTATGTGCGCTTTACCGAAAAGCTGCAGCAGCTCGGTGCACAAGTAGAGCGTGTTGTTCATGAGGAACAGCAAGCTGTACAGGAAAAGGAAAAAGAGAGCGCGCCAGCTCCGCTCAAAGTGAATCTATCACCCAATTTTGCATAGCATCAGCAAAGGGCTTCCGTTCGCGGGGCCCTTTTTTACGTCTGCTATCAGCCTTTTTATCGAATCTCAACTCTCTCTTCCTCTCAAGTCTACTGTTC
Source organism: Brevibacillus migulae (assembly GCF_004521915.1). GTDB lineage: Bacteria > Bacillota > Bacilli > Brevibacillales > Brevibacillaceae > Brevibacillus_F > Brevibacillus_F migulae. Next base: position 150,468 of record NZ_SDKD01000003.1, read on the forward strand.
TATTCCCTCCCCCTCCATCATACGTTTTAACAGTCACGGAAGTTGTCCTGCACAAGATAGGGAAGGAGACAGTTCAATGAAACGATACATGGTCATCCTGCTGTTAGTCATGCCGCTATGCCTGGTCCTGCTGCCAGCTTTACTGGTTTACTATTTTTCGCCCGCTGAACCTAGCAGTGTGCCAGCAGCCGTCATTGGCAATCAAGGGAAGCCCATGCAGCAAATACCGATTCAGATCTATCGTGTGCAAAAAAAGAAGATCGAGACGGTGCCGCTGGAGACGTACATCGAGGGAGTCGTGTCGGCCGAGATGCCTGCCGAGTTTGAGCTGGAGGCGTTGAAGGCGCAAGCGATGGCAGCACGGACCTACATCATCAAACGATTGCATGAGGGGCGCTTTAGCGACGTACCACAGGGAGCACAGGTCACAGATACGGTCCAGCATCAGGCGTATCTGGATGAGCAGCAGCGAAAAGAGCGCTGGGGCGAGCAATACGAATGGAAAACGAAAAAAATCAAGCAGGCCGTCAGCGAAACGATGGGGATCGTGCTTACCTATCAGGGGGAGCCGATTGATGCTACGTTTTTCTCTACCAGCAATGGATTTACGGAGAATGCCAATGAGTATTGGGAAAAGCAGATTCCGTATTTGCGCAGCGTAGCAAGCCCGTGGGACATCGAGTCGCCGCGGTTTGAAGAAAAGGTCACGATGCCGATCGGCGAGCTGGAGCAAAAGCTGGGAGTACGGTTGGACAGCCAGGCGATCAGCAAAGGCAGCTGGTACCAAGTGCTGGACACGACGACAGGCAACCGGATCGGACGGGTGCGGATCGGCACGAAGGAATTCAGCGGACGCGAGATACGCGAAAAGCTGGGGCTGAATTCGTCGTCCTTTACGATGCGGTTGTCTGCCAAGCAGGTTACGATTACCACACGCGGCTACGGACATGGCGTGGGCATGAGCCAGTGGGGAGCCAACGGCATGGCCAAAAGAGGCAATAATGCGGAGCAAATCGTGAAGTATTTTTACCGAGGCGTCACCCTGCAAAACTATACGCAAGTGAAACGTGGCTAATAATCAAATCGTTGGCACTATTTTCCCATTTTCCCCATCTCTCAGGTTTAACCATTGAAAAAGTGGTGATACTGAGGGATGAGGTGATGAAAATAATGGAAGATCAAAAAAATCCGAATCAACCTATTCCATTCAAAAAGGCAAGCGCCTGGAAAACATTCCTGGGCAAAAAGTGGGCGTTCCCCGCGATCTACATCGGGACGGCGGCAATCATTCTGGCATTCGTGATGTGGTACCAAAGCAGCTTGACAAACACCGTAGTGGACAAAGCCAACTTGACGAATGGCGTGACCGTGAACGAACCAGCGGCGGAAACACCTGCTTCGGAAGCAAATCCAGAGGAAGCGATTCCGGTTGGAGCAGAAGCGAAGCCGGTTGAGCTTTCCTGGCCAGTGGCAAGTGGCGTTACTTATGAAACAGGCATGACCTTCTTCGATGACTCCCTGTCCAAGGAAGAGCAGCAAAAAGCGTTGGTGAAGTACGATGATACTTTCATCCCGCACACAGGTATCGACCTCGTTTCTACAGATGGAAAACCATTTGATGTAGCAGCAGCGCTGGAAGGAAAAGTGCTTACTGTGGAAAATGATCCGCTCGTAGGCAACCAAGTCGAGATTGAGCATGCCAACAAGGTTGTGACCGTATATCAAAGCCTCGATAAAGTAGTGGTCAAACCGGGCGATCAAGTGGCAAAAGGCCAAATGATCGGTACAGCTGGCAAAAACGTATATGAAAAAGATGCGGCGGCACATCTCCACTTCGAAGTCCGAGTCGATGGAGAAGCCGTGAATCCGGAAGAATACTTGAGCGCTACAGAAGCAAAAGAACAAGCGGAGTCCCGTTAATCGAAGAAATGCATGCAAGCAGTCTGTCAAAAATGGCAGGCTGCTTTTCTTTTGGCAAAACCGCGATGGAATGCGGGTTTGACCAGCTTCGTGGGACAGAGGTGGACGCGCTGTGAAAAAAAGATGTGGTCTTGCTGGCTTGTCAGGCTTGGAAACGTAGAATATGTGTCCGCACCCACCCATATATTGTATCAGACAATTTCGATACAGGAGGCGAGGAATGTGCACGATTACATCAAAGAGCGGACCATAAAGATAGGGCGTTATATTGTAGAAACACGCAATACGGTTCGCATGATCGCCAAAGAGTTCGGAGTTTCCAAAAGCACTGTGCACAAGGATCTGACCGAGCGGCTGCCTGAGATAAATCCAGATTTGGCAAATCAAGTGAAAGAGATCTTGGAGTATCACAAGGCAATCAGACATTTGAGAGGTGGGGAAGCGACGAAAATCAAGTACAAGCGCAAGACCAAAAAAGTCAGAATCGAACAGGAAGAAAGTGTTCAATAAATTATCAGCAAATACAAAAGGATTTCCTTGTCCTCTCACGAAATAAGTCCTAGAATAGAAAAGTAGTTATGTAGATTGCAGGGAGGACCTTTTCATGTTTAGTAAGGATATCGGGATCGATCTAGGCACTGCCAATGTATTGATATATGTACGTGGGAAGGGTATTGTCCTAGACGAACCGTCTGTAGTGGCGATTGACAATCAGACCAAAAAGGTGCTCGCTGTAGGGGATGAGGCACGTCGGATGGTTGGACGTACGCCTGGGAATATTGTCGCCATTCGCCCGTTGAGGGATGGTGTGATCGCCGACTTTGAATTGACGGAATCCATGCTGAAGCATTTCTTGGCAAAAATCGGGGGTAAGAGCATGTTCGCGCGTCCGCGCATCTTGATCTGCTGCCCAACCAATATTACATCTGTGGAACAAAAAGCGATTCGTGAAGCGGCTGAACGCAGTGGCGGCGCTCGCGAAGTATTTATCGAGGAAGAGCCAAAGGTAGCGGCAATTGGTGCAGGGATGGACATTTTCCAGCCTTCCGGAAATATGGTCGTCGATATTGGCGGTGGAACGACTGACGTAGCGGTTCTCTCTATGGGTGATATCGTGACCGCTTCTTCCATCAAGGTCGCCGGAGACAAGTTCGATTCTGCAATCATGCGTTACATAAAAAACAAGTATAAGCTGTTGATCGGTGAGCGTACAGCGGAAGACATCAAAATCCAGATTGGAACGGTATACGGCGGACGCCAGGACGAGATGGATATTCGCGGGAGAGACATGGTAACCGGTTTGCCACAAACCATTACCATCAATTCCCGAGAAGTCCAGGAAGCCCTGGCAGAGTCGGTTAGTTCCATTGTACAAGCTGCAAAAAGCGTTTTAGAGCGTACACCTCCAGAGCTTTCTGCCGATATAATAGATAAGGGCGTTTTTATCACAGGCGGCGGCGCGATGCTGCACGGCCTGGATGACATGCTGGCAGAAGAACTCAAGGTGCCGGTATTGGTAGCGGAGGATCCGATGATGTGCGTGGCCAAAGGCACGGGCATCATGCTTGATTATTTGGACAAGGTATCCGCTTCCCGGAAAAAAGGATTTCTGGGATAAGCAGCTGCCAATGACGAGAACGCCATGACGAAGGGGGTACAACAGCTTGATCAGGGGACTATACACGGCCGCATCTGGAATGCTCGCGCTGCAGCGGCGTCAGGAAACATTGGCTAACAATATTGCAAACGTCAATACGCCGGGCTTCAAGGAAGACGAAGGAGTGCTACGCGCTTTCCCGGAACAACTGATTTCCCGCATCCGCGACAAGGAAGGGATCTCGGTGCAAGGGTATCCTGATCCGACTGGACAACCTGCCATGATCGGACGTTTGAATACCGGTGTATACATGCCGGAAGCCCTGGCTAATTTCAAGCAGGGGGATATTCAACAGTCGGACAACCCTTATGATGTGGCGCTGCTCGACAATATTGGCCCGGATGCAGACGGCAACAAGCGCAATCTGTTTTTCAGCGTCGCGCGCATTCCAGATCCGGTGAATCAGCCGACTGCCGCACCGGAAGAAATCCGCTATACCCGCAATGGGCAATGGCAAGTCAATGAGCAAGGCTTTTTGGTGACGCCAGATGGCTATTATGTATTGGATAACAACAATGCAGCGATCCGTGTCAATAATCCGGATGACCCAGCGCAAAGCGCGGGGGAGTTCCTGAAAATATCGGAAACAGGCGAATTGCTGATGCCGGATCCCATGAATCCAGGGGGAGAACTGGTTCCGCTCGGAGCGCCGGAAGCTCGTCTCGCTTTGAAGGTTGTGACCGATCCGAACCAGCTCGTCCGGGAGGGCAACAACATTTACCGTTGGGAAGGCGACGGTGAGCCGGCCAACGTGATGGATGATCCTGCTCTCGACGGATTTTATGGAGTGAAGCAAGGGTGGGTGGAGCGTTCCAATGTGAATGCCGCCCAAAATATGACCGACATGATGTCCGTCCTCCGTGCCTATGAAGCCAATCAACGGGTCATTACGACGTTGGACGGCACGATGGACAAAGCAGTCAATGAAATTGGCCGGGTGAACGGCTAAAAGGAGTGGGTTGAATGCAGTCACTTAACATTTCTACAGCAGCGTTGCGCAGCGTTCAATACGCTCTGGATACCACGGCGAACAACCTGGCCAATGTGGATACGGTTGGCTATAAAAAGCGTGATGTTGCCTTTTCGGAGCTGCTGGCTGACAGTGTGGGCGAGCAGCCGGGTGCTGATACCCAGCGCACGTCTCCTCCGGGATTGCGCGTCGGCAGCGGCGTTAAAGTAGGCTTGACGAAGCTCAATCTGGCGCAGGGCAGCGTAAAGGTAACGGATGTGCCGACGGACTTGATGATTGAGGGCGAAGGATACTTCATGGTTGGGCGTAACATCAATCAGCCTGGAAATGAAAAAACCTTTTTGACGCGAAACGGTAACTTTCGAATCAGCCCGTCCTTGACGTACCCAGGTTCGTACAATCTGGTCACGGCGAATGGCGATGTTTTGCTGGACGAATCCGGTGTGGAGATCACGCTCGACAGCGCAGCTGCTTTCAAGATCGAACAGGATGGCACGATCTCTTCCAATGACACGGGAGGAAAGATTCCCGTCTGGAGAGTGGACAACCTGGACCAATACCAGCAGGTTGGGGCAAACGAGTTTGAAGTCTCGGCTCAGCAGAGAGCGCTATTGGCCACAGTCGAATCCCCTTTGCGTCAAGGTGCATTGGAAACCTCCAATGTGGATATGACCAAGGAGATGTCGCAATTGGTATTGATCCAGCGTGCGTACCAATTCAATGCCCGTGCAGTGAACATCAGCGATCAGATGATGGGGATCGCCACTTCACTGCGCAACCGCTAATTTTGGCAAGGTCGGAGGAAGCCTTTGATGGATCAGGTAAAAGGGCGTAACTACTCACGAGAAGCAGCAGACATGACTTCCGCGAAGCAAAAGCAGAAAAAGACGGGAAAGCCATGGGTGAACGTGCTGGTACGGATGTTGTTCGTTCCTTTCCTGCTTTTTATCGCGCTGGTGATCGGTCTGATAATCGGCTATAGCGTGATTGGCGATCAGCCCGTATCGCAGGTGTTTGATCTGGAAACGTACAAGCATATGTATGATTTGATCTTTGCTGGCACTTGATCGGACGATAGCCCCTCTTGGCAAAAGGAGGGGTCTTTTCTTTTGTGCTTGCATAAGCTTGCTGTATAAACATGGAAGATAGTATAATGAAAAAAGCGGTCTTTTTTGGTCGATAGGAATTGATTCCCATCGACATAAGAAAAACGAAGCTCCGCCAAAGACTTGGCGCAGTCAAGTTTTTCTAAGTGAGGGAGTGCCCGATTTCATGCACATGATGGTTTCTACGGCAAGTATACGGAGGGATATTCGATGAATGTTCCGAATGCATTAACGGTTCTTCGCATCGCACTCATCCCTACTTACTTATACATCTTTTTTGATCCGTTTCCGTACCATATTTCGATCGCGTATCTGATCTTGATACTGGCGGGACTGACGGATATTGTAGATGGATACATCGCGAGAAAATACAAGCTGGTCACGCCATTTGGCACCATGATGGATCCGTTGGCTGACAAGCTGATGATGATGGCTGTGATCGCGTCGCTATTCTTAACGGAGCGTATCAGCGTATGGGCGACGATCGTATTCTTTATGCGGGATTTGGCCATGATTGTTACATCGGCCTTTTACCATATCCGCGGGAAAAAGACTGTCCCGGCCAATGCATTTGGCAAGGTGACTACGGTCATGTTTTACATCGCGTTTACCCTGGTCATGTTCCAGTTCCCATATGGAGAGCCTGTCCTCTGGATGGTGATCGCCTTTTCGATCGTCACGAGCGCGGTCTATCTGATGAAGGTTCGACTGCTTAACAAGCTATATGTGAAGTAAAGCGAATTGTTGGGACAAGAGCACGTTCCCTGTGGGAAGTGCCCGTTTATCTGAAACCCGCTCTCCCGAGGAGAGAAGGAGTTGTCTATAGTCTAAATCCCCACCCGTTTGTTCATGCAAAGGGATGGCGTTCAATTGATGGAAATGGAGATGAGTATATGGAAATGACGACATTATTGGATATCAATCAAATACAGGCACTGATTCCGCACCGCTATCCTTTTTTGCTGGTCGATCGCATTGTCGAAATGGAAGTGGGGAAAAAAGCGGTAGGGATTAAGAATGTCACGATCAACGAACCGTTTTTCCAAGGTCATTTTCCTGGATATCCGGTCATGCCGGGAGTGTTGATTGTCGAGGCGTTGGCTCAAGTAGGCGCAGTGGCGATTCTGAGCGTGGAGGAAAATAAAGGGAAGATCGGTCTCTTGGCCGGTCTGGACGGCTTCCGTTTCAAGGAGCAGGTCAAGCCTGGCGACACGCTTGTGCTGGAAGTGGAATTGACCCGCGTGCGTGCATCGATCGGAAAAGGCCATGGGGTTGCAAAAGTGGATGGAAAAGTAGTGGCAGAAGGCGAATTGATGTTTGCCCTTTCCGACGCAAACGCATAGAATCCGGGTTCACCCATCGGCAGGATTGGCACGAACACAGTTCCAACCAGGTCATCCGTTTTGATGAAGACAAGTTTTGCTAATCCAAGAACAGCTAGGCACATGCATGATTTTTCTTGTATGTGCCTTTCTTTTCGGGTAGAATGGCTAATGATGCAACCTTTGCGGCCTGCATGACGTCTATGGAATAAATGAAGGTGAACGAAAGTGAATAACAGCGTCGCGCCGATTTTGGGAGTCAGGTTTTCTACCCGCAGCTTTCAAGAGACGGTAGCCGATCTAGTCAAACGGATTGAATCTGGTCAAATGACACATGTCGTTACAGCAAATCCGGAAATTGTCATGATTGCAAGAGAGCAAGAAAAGCTTCGAACGATATTGGAACGAGCCTACGTCGTACCGGATGGCATCGGCATTGTCTATGCGGCAAAATGGCTGCACCAGCCGATCCATGAGCGAATTACCGGGATCGAATTATTGGAAGCCTTGATGGAACAGGCAAACGAACGCAAGTGGAAAGTATATATGTTAGGTGCCTCGCCGGAGTCCAACCGCTCGGCTAGTGAGCGGCTGGCAGAGCGCTACCCGCAAGCGCAGATTGTAGGTGCACGCGACGGATATTTCCGTGCAGAAGATGAGCCTGAAATTGTCCGTGAGATCACCTCGCTGCAGCCGGATCTGTTGTTTGTCGCGATGGGCGCGCCGAGACAGGAAGAGTGGATTTCCAAGTACCGTGATCAGCTGCAGGTGCCGCTGGTGATGGGAGTGGGAGGCAGCTTCGATGTGATCGGCGGGCGGGTCAAGCGAGCGCCCGTGTTTTGGCAAAAGCTTCATCTGGAATGGTTTTACCGCCTGCTCAAGCAGCCTTCGAGATGGAGGAGACAGCTGGCGATTCCGCTATTTGTCCTGACTGTATGGCGTGAAAAATTGAAAATATAATTGTGTATGGTTTGTATAGAGGAGAGGGGAACTCTACATGTCCAATCTGGTATTTGGACTTTTGACATCGTTGATACTCGCATTCATCGCAACACCCTACGTGAAAAAGCTGGCCATCAAGATCGGTGCGGTGGATGCACCTGACCAGCGTAAAGTACACACGCGCATCATGCCGAGATTAGGCGGACTCGCCATTTACATCGGCTTTGTCATTTCGTTTTTCCTGTTTGTCCCGTTCACCAGCAAGAAGGAACTGCTGGGGATCCTGATCGGCGGCACCATCGTCATGATCACGGGCATGCTGGATGACAAGCTGCAGCTCTCGCCAAAATGGAAGCTGCTTGGCCAGCTGCTGGCGACGGCTGTCGTTGTAGTGCCATTTGGCTTGAAAATCGGTGTAGTGAAACTGCCGTATGACGGATTTATTGATTTTTCGACAGGCTGGCTGTTCTGGCTGGCGATTCCGATCACGATGATCTGGATCGTGGGCGTTACGAATGCCATCAACCTGATCGATGGCTTGGATGGATTGTCCGCAGGTGTGTCGGCGATTGCGACCGCTACCATGGCGGTTGTCGCAATCATGAAGCAGGACTGGGTGGTTGCCACTTACTGCTTCGTGCTGCTCGGCGCGATCCTGGGCTTCCTGTATTTTAACTTCCACCCGGCCCGCATTTTTATGGGGGATACCGGCTCGCTGTTCCTTGGATTCAACCTGGCAGCGCTGTCGATTATGGGCTTTAAAGAAGCGGTTTTCGTGTCGTTTATTATTCCCATCGTCGTGCTGGGCGTTCCGCTCTGGGATACTTTCTTCGCGATTATCCGCCGGATTGTCAACAAGAAGCCGATCTCCAGCCCGGATAAAGGCCACCTGCACCACTGCCTGCTCAACATGGGCTTGTCCCACCGCATGTCGGTGATCACGATTTATTTGATCAGCATCTTCTTCGGGACGATGGCGATCGTGCTGTCGCAAACCTCGGGTCTGTGGACGACCATTATCCTGATCGCGCTGATGCTGTTCGTGATTCATATGGCGAGCGAAGCGGTTGGCTTGGTAAGCCGCAGACACCGGCCGTTGATTAATGCGTATCGCAGGTTGAAAGTGATGGCGCAGCGGCGGAGTCATTGAGGTTATGAATGGAATATGAAAGAGCCTGTTTCCAGGCTCTTTTTTGTTTTGGGACTTTCTACATAATTCATTAAGGAAATTCCAGATACCCCTTAAGAATTGCTCGAATCTTGCCGATATATGAAGGACAAAGGAATAGCTAATAACGAAATTTTCAGGAGAGGTGAAAAAACACGTGCTAAAATCAAAAAAACAAGCAAGGCGTCTCCTTGCGGCATGGCTGACCATGATGCTACTAGTCACCGGTCTCCTTCCGATAGGGATAGTGTCTGCGGCTGGTACTTGGAGTGTAACAAATCCATCAAACTTAGTAGTCAACAATACCGGCACATCATCAGAAGTTAACGCTTTTGGTTCATCCGCCAATCCGGTTGAGACAAATGTCGCAGTGATCGGCAAGGTGGGGACAAATCCTGGAATTACACTGACGAACACTTCCAGTTCATACAATAACGTAGGAATTGACGTTGTTGTAAATGGGTCGAGCATTACCAATACAAACAAATTTTCTTCGGCTGGCATCGTTGAATTACCCAATATTCCGCTCAATGCGGATGGAACTGTTACAAAGGTGACTGTAAATCCAACCGGTTACCCCAGTGATAAAGTGGAGCTGTACTATAAATTTGTGCCAAGCTCCACAGGGGCGCTGACTTTTTCCACTGCCCCTAATCAAACAGCTACACTAACAGGTGATTCTCCTTCAGTTCCTATCTCGGCAACAAGTAGAACATTATCTGGATTGAAAATTAAATACAACAAGGCCACCGATCTGGTACCTTCTATTCAGGTTCGTGTGAATGGCTCGGTAGTTCAAACAATTAGTGGTACAAACGCGAAAACGGATAATACTGAAATGACATTATCCAATATTGACTTGGCAGCCGGATTGAACTCGATTCAGGTTTACGCACCGAATACGGGTGAAACAGATGTCATCTATTATCAATACTCAACAAACGATAGTCCAATTACCATTACTGGTTTTTCTGGACAAGGTACAACACCATATACACCGGTATTGTATGGAGAATCGAAAATTACGATCTCGGGTACTTTTGGTGGGGGAGTTGTAGGAAGCAATCTTCGCCTGAAGTTGATCACCAATAATGGTCAAACAGTTCAAGATTTGAGCAACACCGCACCTAGCGTAAATGGATCGAACTTTACGTTTACGGATGTTTCTCTACAACCGGGATTAAATCAGATTGCTTTTTATGAACGGGTAGGAAATGTTACTAAGGAACATATTCAATTTTATGTTCAATACAACAACACGCCATTGCTGAGCGACTTGGCGATTGATGATACTAAGCTGGTTGATTCAAGCTCCGAAGTCACTTATGTAACGGTTCCTTCAGCTAATCGTTTAACTCTGAATTTGAACGGTATGGCGAAAAATGCAGATTTAGTTGAAATTGAAAATATAACAATTAATGAAACGGTTAGTGCTGAAGTGTCCAGAACAGGTGCTTTTTCCGCCAATGTGCCAACTCAATTGGGGGAAAATACTTTGGCTTTCCGTGCTTTCAATAGCAATAAAGAAGTGGGTACAATCGTCCGCAAAGTGCTCGTCGCAACAAACTCGTCCGATAGTGCAAATCAGTTTTATCAAGCAAAGATTGCAAAATCTGGAGCAACAACAGGGACTAGCCTTGTACCGAATAGCACTATTACCTATGCGGCTCCAGCAACTTTAGATATGAATACGGATGCAGCTGTTGTTTCAGGTAAGGCGCTGATTCGCTTTGTGGATATTACGGATACTCAAGTATTTGATCAATTCCGGATGACTTTTACAGAAGTCGGAAATACGTCTAACACTTGGTCTATCTACTCGAAGGGGACCACTCCTGGTATCACATATACAGGCCCTACAAAGCCACAAGCAAACTTTACCGAATATGATTTAAAAGGGACCATTGATGCTGGAAAACTGAAGCATGGAAGCACCTATAAGGTCGCATTAAGTTATCAATACTTGACAAAGGCGTCCAATAATACGTTAACTTCTCCTTCAGGCTATATCGATATCAACAATTATGTTTATGAATTTAAGTATGAAGACAGCACAAAACCGCGTTTTGTATCTGTTATTAATAATGTAACCAAATTACCTCTTTCAACGGGGACCAACACAGTTGTAACTTCGCCGCTTGAACTACAATTCACCGTTGAAAACTTTATGTTGAACGCAAATAATATTTCGGCTTCCTTTAACAGCAGTACTTTGACCAAAGGAACCGATTACGTACTGAGTGATTTTGATACAGGTAACAAAACTTTTAAGCTTCAACTAAATAAGTTACCTGCTGGTGTAGGTACGCTGACAGTTACGTATGACAGTGATACGACAGATCCAGCGAATCCTACAGTTTCAGTAAGTTATACCCTTAACATTCAAATTACTCCGTATGTTCAACTTACCTATGTTGATACAACCGGACAAGTAAAAACGTTTGAAGATGGATACCTAATCCAAAATGACAATGATATTCGTAACTTGGATGGTAAGGTATACAACTATGTATTGACCACTTCAAATCTTGAAGCGAGTTTGAATGGTAATAAGATTAACCTTGCAGTAGGTGACATTGATACCTCCAAAGGTACTTTTACGATTGATAAGTCGAAGTTACCATACAAAAAAGGTAACAACGTATTGAAAATCAAGTTGACTGACGAACCACAAGTTACCTTTACCTACAACGTTTCCTACAATACATCTAAGACCCCTTCTGTCACCGACATCAAGCTCGAAGTCAGACAGAATGACAAGGATGTTGAAGTAACGAAAAAGGCGTCAGATACTGCGTATAAGACAGAATCATTCTATCTGAGTGAATTCTCCTTTAACGTAGAAGACGCAACACGCGTTTATATTGAAAAGAACGGTGAACGTATCAGCGATCATCGCTACGACAGCGGTGACTGGGAGATAGAGACTAGTCATCAGGATTACCAGACCGCTTACCAAGAAGCAGTGATCGATGAGGATTTGGAAACGTTCTTTGAAGATAACAACTTCGAAGGTAAGTCGAAAACATTATTCGAATCCAAAATGACCAGCTCCCAATACGGGAATTTGGTTGAGAAGATTCAAGACAATGTGACCGATGCTAAAGACCAAGAAGATCTTCTCGAATTATTCCCAATGACATTGCGCAAAGGTGGAAGAACAACTTACACAATCGTAGCCGAGGATGACAACGGTACTATCGTCCGTTACGATGTGTTGATCGACCAATCCAGCAACAGTTGGACTGTTCTTTCTCCGGTTAAGGAAAAAGAATCCGATCCTTATATCATTGTAAATAGCAACAGCGTTCCAATTAAAATTTTCGCGGAAAATGCAACAGCAGTGTTGTTTGGAAAAACGGAAGCAACAGTAACGAATACGGACTCGACGAAGCGTGACTTCTATTATGATAGTAAGCTTGGTAAAACAGTACCGGAAACGTATTATGTTTTTACGGCAAACGTGGCTCTCAAAAAAGGCTTAAACACAATCAAGTATACCGTTCAAGTGGGTGAAGCCACTTATAATGATGAGATCAAAATTTATAATGCGAACTCATCTGTAAACGGTGCCGAATACCGAGATACATTGGGTAAGAAATTGTCCTTCAGCGCATTTGAGAAGGCGTTGGAATTGAAGTTCCCAACAGGAACTGTCTTGCTCGCTCCGACTGATGAGCAGGCGACTGACGAAATTAGAAATCCAGGCGCAGACATTTTTGTAGATGTGCCGATCTACTTCGGTATCGCTGATCGTACGACTGGTGCTGTAACGATTGACGACGATGACCTCGAGAATCGTCTAACACTAGAATCGAATTTTAACTATGCGAGTCCACTGTACTACATCGACGCTGGGGATATTAACGCGCCATATGGCCGAGATCCATATGCGGAAGAAGGCGATGATGTAGAAACCTTCGAGAATCGTTGGGAAGACAATCTCGTACCAAGCAAGGCTGGTACACTTTCGATTAAATACGATACCTCGATTGTAAATGCAGCAAACAACATCTTGACCGTTTACTACCACGATGGTGATGAATGGCATAACCTTGGCGGTGTAGTGAACACCAGTAAAAAGGTTGTAACGGTTCCTTTCGAAGGCTTTGGTTTCTACATGGTAATGAAAACCCGTGAATCCTACGATGACGTGGTTAGCCATGACTATGCACGTGAAGACATGGAAACCTTGTATGCGAAAGGTATCATGCCAGCATACAGCGGAAGTACCTTTGGTGCTAACCGGGATATGACTCGCGGTGAATTTGCGACTATGCTTGTAAAAGCATTGGATCTTCCAATCAACGCTGGCCCATATCGTGACAGCAACCAACGTGATCCGTTAGAGCCTACTTTCTCTGATGTACGTCCATCCCGCGATACATGGGATTATCAGTACAAGTATATTGAAACAGCTGCACGTGCAGGAATTATTCGCGGTGCCGAACCAGGATACTTCAGACCGGATAATTCATTGACTCGTGAAGAAGCAGCTGTGATGATCGCCCGTGCACTCAATCTCAAGACAACGGGTTCCGTAGATGCTGCGAAAGCAAATCTGCTGAAACTGTTTACTGACGGGAAGGACGTTAACTACTATGCAGTAACTTCAGTACTGGCTGTAACCAAAGCGAAACTGATGAATGGTGAACCAAACGATGCCTCTGCAAAGAAACCAACCTACCGTTTCTTGCCTGGAAACAACTTGACGCGTGCAGAAATGGCAGTAATCACTGTTCGCGTTATGGTTCAACTGAAAAAACTTCCGAAACAATAAGCCTTATAATGAAAGAAGCTGAAGAGATTCAATCCTCTTCAGCTTCTTTTTCTTTATGAGCATGTAGCTGTTCCACACGTTCCCGCAGAAGAAACAACTCCTTTTCATTATCCCAGACCTTCTTGTCTAAAAACGAAGTGTGGCATCGATTACTATCTGAGATGGCCTTCAGCTCACTCAAATCGACTTCAATCCGTTCAAGTCGTCTGTGAACTTCCTGGAGGCCTGCATGGTTATCAGCAGCCATCGTGATCAACCTGGCACCCATTTCTTCTATACTATTTAATCTTCGCCCTTGGTTACTCCATTGCTTTTCCGTCTGTTCGAAGCGAGCGTCGATTTGCTCGAATCTAGAATCCATCTGTTCGAAGCGAACATCGATCTGCTCGAATCTAGACTCCATCTGTTCGAAGCGAGCATCGATCTGCTTGAACCTAAACTCCATCTGTTCGAAACGAGCGTCGATCTGCTCGAATCTAGACTCGATCTGAACAAATCGAGCCTCAATCCGCTGAAACCGCATTTCAATCCGCTCAAACTGCCTGTCATGTTCGTCCAGCTTCAATACAACCTTCTCAAGCAACCCATACACATCAGTAAGCGTCTTATCCACGAAATGGCCCCTTTCACTTTAGGATTCTGACTGCTCCCTTCATCGTAAAAGAAGACAATAGTCACAACAAGTTAAGTTTTTGATATGGCCAGGTCGCGTTTTCAGAAGAATAAACCATATGAAAATGAAGCTGTCGTCATAAATGATTACTTCTTTATATAGAAGAAAGCCAAAAAGGGCTAAATTCCTTTAGCCCAACCAAACAGTAAAGATTCAACTCATCCATTACTCCTCCGCACCAACCGCCTCAATCGGTACCTCCACATACACCTTCTCCCCACGCACGATCTCCGCCTGTCCATTCGTCAAATCCACAAAGTGAGCAACAAACGCATCTCCGTCTGCTTCAGGAATCAACACATGCACGGTCACCTTATCCGTATACACGGTATCCGCCACTCGCTGCCCGCCAATCCGCAGCTCATTCTCAACCTTACCCCACCAGGTATAGTCCACACTAACCGAGATCGTCTCATGCAAGATCTGTGCGACAATCCCGGCCCCTTGCAATGCGGCGACAGTCCCAGCCGTATAGGCCCGAACCAGTCCGCCAGCCCCCAGCTTGATCCCGCCAAAGTAACGGGTCACGACCACCACAGTATCCTTGCATTGATTCTTCTTGATACATTCCAAAATCGGCTTTCCGGCAGTTCCGCTTGGCTCCCCGTCATCACTGGACCGCTGGATCTGATCATTCTCCCCGATCACAAAAGCGGAGCAGTTGTGAGTAGCATCCCAGTGCTTTTTCTTGATCATCGCGATAAAGGCGACAGCCTCTTCCTCTGTCGTCACACGCTGTGCATATCCGATAAACCGTGAACGTTCAATCACGATCTCCTTCTCGCCATATCCTGCCACCGTTTTATATTGAGCTAACATCTCTGACTCACCTCATCCTTTCCTTATATATATTACACTTGTGCAATGTGAAATTTTTCCCGCAGTCCTTCGTATAAACAATGTACGGGAAAAAATCCGGAAAGACAATCACCTTCCTTAGAAGGAGGCGGATCTAAGTCGGGAGTCGGAAATAATGAAATTCAAAAGAAAAAATCCGATAACTATGATATAGTCATGTTGGAACTGTCTGGTTTTTTTCGCACACGAAATAATTGATAAAAGGAGCGGAGATCATGAAGAATTTCCCTTATTCCAAACAAAAATGGACAGCACTTGCCTTGAGCGCGATGGTGCTGGCTACAGCAGGTCAAGCATACGCTGCAGATAGCACGACTACACAGCCAGGACAAATTCAAGTAGCGCCAGCTAACACGCAAGACGCAACTGCAAAACAAGCCATTGCAAGCAAAAAGCTGACCTTAGAGGGAGCGGTAGCAATCGCACTGACATCCAACAGCGATTTGCAAAACGTTCGCCTGCAAGCGAAGACGTCCGATATCAATGCGACACGCATGTATACAAGCGCGAGAAAAATCAAGTCTGACATGATCGAGTCTCTGCAGACAGCTCAAAGCAAATACGAGTCAAAAGCACAAGCGGATTCCATTCGAAAACTGAATGGCCTCGAGGTGAAATCGGCTGAAAGCAAAACCAAGCTTGGTGCGCAAAATGTGTACTACGACTTTGTGCATGCCTTGGCAGACGTAGAATTGAAAAAACAAAGCTTGAAACGAGCAGAAACCCAATTGAAAGTGGCAAAAGCAGCGTTTGAAGTGGGAACAAAGGCAAAAACGGATATTTTGCAGACCGAGATGGGTGTAGCCGGTGCACAAGCAGCTCTCGCGGTAGCGGAAAACACATTGGAAACGGCGCGCATGAAGCTGAATGACTTCCTCGGAGTAGATTTGAGCACGAAATGGGAAGTAGACACGACCAACAAGCAGTTGGCAGCCCCTAAACTCTCCCTGCAGGAAGCGACAGAGCTGGCTTTGAAGCAGCGAGTGGAAATCACGAAAGCGGAAGAAGAAGTTCGCCTGGCGGAAGTGACTGTGGATGTAATTGCACAATACTCCGCACTGTCCACATACCAAGGGAAAATCGCCCGCAATGACGTAGAGCTGGCGAAGATCGCCGTGGATGATCAAAAACGTGTCATTACAATGGAAGTTGCAGAAGCGTACTACAATCTGAATGCAGCCAAGCTGAATGCCGAGTTCAAGGCAAAAGCAAAAGAGTCTGCAGCGGAAAGCTACAGACTGATCAACCTGCGTTTTGAAAACGGCTTGGCCACTACATTGGAAGTGATCCAGGCAGAAGAAGAGCTGGCCAGCCAAGAAAACGAATATGCAGAGGCACTGCGCAGCTACAACCTGGCTGTGGTGAATTTCGATACCGTACTGGGCAACTAAGCCATTTTTCCGCATGATTTTGGGCAACTTGGAAAAAGCTTAGCGATGACTTTCACGCATACAACCCCTATAATACAAATTGTGAGCGGGACACGAGCCCTTGAAAATACTGAGGCGAAGCCGTCCACAAAAGTTTTTTAAAAAAAGTTTTGAAGGCACCGCAACTTTTCTCTGGATGAAGCGTTTAATAGAATGTCACAGCAATAAGGGAATTGTGTAAAAAAGGTTCACGTATGCTAGGTTCTATGGTACACTAGTCATTGTGGCATTTTACACAATACGAAATGATCGAACTTTTACATTCGTAAATGAACCACGATCCTGCGAAAGGAGGTGAAACGCGCTTGCAGGATTCGGGCTTTAAAAAGAAAGATATAACTAGAAATAATATTCCCCAAGAACAATTTGTTTATACTAGAGGAGGAGAACAAAAGGTTATGAAAAAGGTTGTTAACAGCGTATTGGCAAGTGCACTGGCAGTTTCCCTTGTACCTGCAGTTGTAGGTGCGGAAGAAGCAGCAGCAACAACAACAGCTGCTCCAGCAATGGATCCAGCTCTTGAGAAAGTAGTAAAACGCCTCGAAGCATTGAAATTGGTTGCAGGTTATGGCAACGGCGACTACGGCGTAGAAAAAACAATCACTCGTGCTGAGTTCGCTACTTTGGTAGCTCGTGCACGCGGTTTGGAGCAAGGTGCTAAATTGGCAGTTTCCCAAGCTAACTTCACAGACGTTCACGCTTCTGACTGGTTCGCTGGTTTCGTGAACATCGCTTCCACTGAAGAGTTGGTTAAAGGTTACACTGACAACACTTTCAAACCACAAAACAACGTAACTTACGCTGAAGCGGTTGCTATGATCGTTCGCGCTCTGGGTTACGAGCCATCCGTTAAAGGTGTATGGCCAAACAACTACATCTCCAAAGCTTCCGAGTTGGGTATCGCGAAAACAATTGCAACTCCTAACAACGCAGCTACTCGTGGCGATGTATTCAAAATGCTCGACAACGCACTGAACATCGACTTGATGAAACAAGTTGAGTACGGTACTGACATCCGTTTCGATGTACAAGAAGACAAATCTCTTCTGACTGAGTACCTCGACGTGAAAGTATACGACATGGATTGGGCAGACAAACAAGAAGATAACTACAAAGATCTGCCATACGTTTCCAACACACCTGTAACTGGTTTGGGTTCTTTGAAAGCAAACGAAGTTACATTGGCTGACACTGGTAAAGGCGATCTGACTCCAAAAGGCACTTACAAAGTTGCTGACGGTGTAAACGTTAACGAATTCGCTGGTCAACACGTTCAAGTGTGGATCAAAGACGATGCTGACGACACTGTAGTATGGATGGAAGGCGCTGAAGATGAGGATGTAATCAACGACCTGTCTGATACATTCTACATCGACGGTAAAGTAACAAAAGACGGTTCTGATCTGGACGAAGACAACCTGAAAGATCTGGAACTGAAACTCGACAGCGGCAAAACTTACGATTTCTCTGAAGATGTAGTTGTAACTTACAACTTCAAACGTTACGGCACTGATGAGAAAGCTGTTAAAGGTCTCCAAGAAATCATCAAAATGGCTTATGACTATGCATTGAACGTGAAAGTTGTATTGGATGACCAAGGCAAAATCGCTTACATCCATGCAGTTGACCACGCTACTGCAGACCAACGTTCTTCCAAAGTGAAGTACGGTTCTGAAGTAATCGAAAAAATCAATGCTGAAAGCAAAAAAATCGAGAACATCGAAGGCGGTACTTTCACAGACCTGCGCGACAAAGAAGAAGGAGAAGACTTCCTGGTATTCTTGAACGGTGCGCCTGCTAAATTGGCTGACCTGAAACCAATGGACGTATACTCTGTATTCTACGCTGATGGCAACCGTGACCGTTACCTGGTAATGGCTTACCGCAATGTAGTAGAAGGTAAAGTAGACGACGTACAAGTTCGTTCCGCTTCTGACTTCCGCTTCAAAGTAGGCGATAAAGTATACCGTAGCCGTTCCGCTTCTTACTCCGAGAACGCGAACAAAGATGTAGATGAAACTATCACTCGCGACCAAGCTCTGGATCTCGACGGTGAAGAAGTGAAATTCTACCTGGGTGGAGATGGACGTATCCGTCACATCGAAACTAAAGACGATGTATCCGATCGTAAACAATACGCTCTGTTGACTCGTTCCGCAGTTCCTAACACTAACGACGAGTGGACTTTCAAAGTATTGACTGAGTCTAAAGCTAACAAAACAATCGAACTCGAAGCTGATGACATCAAAGGTCTCGAGGAAGATGAAATCGAAAGCGCTCTGTCTCTGGAAGATGGCAAACCAGTAGTTCTGGAAGTGAAAATGGACAAAGAAGGCGATGTTGAAGAAGTTGAATACATCGACCTCGAAGATACCGAAGAGTTCACTACTTTCGAATTGTCTGGCCAAGAGTGGGACGATGCAGCTGACGAAGACGATGAAACAGTGAAATACGATGGTACTACCTATGATGTAGAAGACGACACTGTAGTGTTCGACATGCACAAAGGTACAAAAGTTATCTCCAACGATCGTCTGGAAATCGAAGACGCTAAAGTTGGTAAATTCAGCTCCATCGCTGAAGACGATGACAAAACTGTTGTAACTGTTGTGAACGAAGACAAAGATGTTGAGTTCATGTTCATCACTGACGGTGAAGGTATCGAGTCCGACTGGCAGTATGGTATCGTTAAAGATCTGGGCACTCAAAACGGTGACAACGTAACTATGCTGATCCAAAAAGACGGCAAATTGGTTGAAGAAGACATCGTTCTCGACGATGACCTGGAAGATGCATTGGCTAAGTTCGACCGCGGCGATTTCATCTCCTACACTCTGAACGCAGATAACGAGTTGGAAATCGACAACGCTAACGTAGTAGTACACTACGATGGTGATGACCTCGGTGAAAACACTGTAGTTGATCTGGATGCTGATGGTGTAGACGAAATCCACGTTGTGAAAGTTGACGAAAACGACGATGAAGACATCAAAGGTACTGATGGCGAGAAATATCCATTGGGCTCCAAAGTTGTTTACATCGACGCTGACGGTGTAGCTGACAACGGCGGTATCGACGAAGGCGACTACGCAGTTCTGATCGATGGCGACGATGACGGTAACAAAATCGACTACGTTGTAATCGTTGGTTTCAAAGATGACATCAAAGAATACGACCTGGAAGATGCTTACGATGCTTGGTTGGAGAAATATGATGGCGGTACTACACCTCCAGACGAAGATGACTTCGACGCTGTAGCTGACGAAGTAACTGGTACAAAAGTTAACGTAATCGGTACTGTACTGTACAAACTGTCCGTTGACCTGAAAGTAGATGCTGACGAAGTTGAGTCTGCTGAACTCGAGTTCTCCAACGGTACTAAGAAAGATGTAACTATCGAAGGCAACAAATTGGTTTGGGAAGGTTCTTTGGACGCTGACCTGACTGAAGCAACTCTGACTGTAACTAGCAAAGATGGCGAAGAAGACGAAGCAGAAGTAACTTTCCAAGCTCGCTAATCGCTAACCTAGTAACTCCGATAGTATAACGGTTTAGGGGATCGAATATATGATGGATTCAGGGAGCTAGTCTCCCTGAATCCCTACATATAAAGCGACCTTGACCAACTAGTAAAGACAGATATTCCTATCTAATATTTGGAGGGGTAGTAAGTGAAAAACAAGAAGTTGGTACTTTCCGTACTCTCAACTGCTGTAGTTGCCAGCATGGCTTCCTCTGCATTCGCAGCTCCTAAAGCTGGTCTGTACTTCAACAACACTGGCAAATTCTACGAACTGATGAGCGTTCTTGATCTGAACGATTCTGCATTCGCTGAATTCAAAGCAGCGTTGACTAACACTAGCAACTGGGATGACATCGTATTCGTAAAAGATAACGGTCAAGGCGCTTTCATTGAAGAGATCTTGAACGAACAAAATCCTTGGGATGAAGCTCTGGTTCAGTCCGATTTCGTTGCTTCTTACAACGTGATTGGTGAAGATGGAAATCCTACTGGTACTTATAAACCAGAAGTTGGCACACCAGCAGGTGAACTGGTTCTGAACAGTGTAACTGCAGCTAACGCAAAAGACATCGTTGTTGACTTCGACGATGAGTTGGATGCTATCACAGCTGAAGATGAAGCTAACTACGTAATCAAAGTTAACAACGGTACTGCATTGGCAACTTCCGCTTATACAGTAACTGTTAACAAAGACGATGCTTCCAAAGCTACTATCGTATTGAACACTGCTCTGAAAACAGGAGACTATGTTTCTGTAACTGTTAAAAAGACAGTTCTGAACAAAGCTCTGGGCGCTCTGGCTGAAGATACTACAAAAACATTCTCTTATGTTGACACTACTGCACCTGCAGTGAAAAGCGTTGAAGTAAAAGGAAATGATTTGGTAGTTACTTTCGACGAGTACGTTGCTGGTATCGGCCTGATCACTATCGACAATAAATCCTTCAACGTACCAGCTCCTGGTTTGACTTTCCCAGGTCAAACATTTACTTTGACTGGTGCTGCAACAGGGTTGGCAGCTGGTTCTCACACTGTAGCATTTGCTAATGTTACTGACCTCGAACCAACTCCAAACAACGCTCCTTACCTGACAAAAGCATTTGACGTAACTGTTGATACTGCGGCTCCAACTGTGAGCAAGTTTGAAGCTACTGGTGAATACAAGTTCAAAGTTGTATTTGACAAAGAAGTAACTTCTCCAACAGTTGCTGTTAAGAAAAACGGTTATGCTTTGAACGCATCTATCGCTCCAGTTGACGGATCCGGTACTGACGATGAGTACGAAGTAACTGTTTCTGACAATGGTCAAGTAACTGTATACGGTGACAGCGAAACATCCGCAGCTCTTTCCGTAACTGTTTCTGGCTACAAAGCGTTGAACAACGATATGTATGGAAACCAATTCACCAATAATGTAACTCTTGCTAAAGATGGTGCTGCTCCAGCAGTAGTAACTCGTTTCAGCAAAGTTAACACTGTTTCTGGTGAAGAAGTATTCGATATCCAATTCTCCGAAGAATTGAATACAACTGTTGACGCTTCTAAAGTTATCTTGAAAGACAAAGATGGCGTACGTAAAGCTATCAACGTTGGCGGAGTATCTGTTGCAGCTGATGCAAACGGCAAAAACACTATTCTCCGTGTAGTTGCTGACTCTGTTCAAACTTCTAACTTGATCAATGCTGGTACTTACACAATTGATCTGGGTGCAGGTGCAGTAAAAGACTTGGCTGGTATCTCCAACGCAGCTACTTCTGTATCTATCACTAAGTCTGGCTCTACTGTAGGCGATATTGACCTGACTCAATCCGGCGACATCACTGTTGCAAGCAACGTGATCACTATCAATTTTGGTACTGACATGACTGCTGCAGCTACAACCCTGTCTAACTACAAACTTAACAATGCAGCTTTGAAAGCTAACGCTATCTACTTTGATGGTGGAAAAGACACTGTTAAGATTGAGTTGGAAGATGAGACAATCGCTTCTACTGGTAATGCATTGCTCACTATCTCTGACAATGTAGTAGCTGTTGATGGTAGCAAGCTGAGTGCAGCGAGCAAAAACATCGTTGTTGGTACATTTACTGACAACGTTGATCCAGTACTCGTTTCCGCTAAGAAAGAATCCTCCACTGCGTTGGTTCTGACATTCAGCGAGAACGTTACAGTTACTGATAACGCTGCTCACCGTGATGACTTTGTAGTAAAAGTAAACGGAACTGAGGTTGCTGCAACAGCGATCTCCGCTACTGATAACAAAGTAACTCTTACTCTGCCTGCTTACAACACAGCGCAAACTGTAACAGTTGCTACCTACAAAGAAAACATCGATACTGCTGATACTACTGGTAACAAAGTGAAAGTTAACACATCTGCTATCACTGCTAACTAATGTATCGCAATAACGCATCTTTGATTGAGTGTTACGAGTAATACTCATAAAAAAGATTGTAACAGATACAACCTTACTCCGACTTGGAGTAAGGTTGTTTTTTGCTATTTCGATGTACATAAAGATTCTACTCGTAATGTTTTTAGGTTAGACACATATGGAAATAAAATTGTAAGCGAAAAAAGGCGCAAACAAGAATTTATATGTTAAAATGATATGGTTGTATTTAAAGGTAAACTTTATAGGAGGATAATAATGAAATACCAACGCTTTATATATGCACTCGCATTTGTACTTCTATTCGCATATGGATGTAGTGAAGATAGCTCTAACACTACTACTAATACAAAGCCTTCTACTCAAGCTGAGGAACAACAAGCCAGCGTTAATGAAGATTATCAGAATGCAGTGGCTCTTTATGAATCGAATAATCTAGACGAGGCAATGAATATATTTGGAGAGTTGCTGAAATCAAACCCTAAAGATGGGCAGAATGACTTTTACATCGGTAACATCTATCGAAAGAAAAATGATATTGATAGTGCAATACGATTCTATCAATCCGCTATTCAAAAGACTCCTACATTAGTGGCGGCTTATAACAATCTTGCAGCTTTACAGATGGCAAAAGAGTCGTTTGATGAAGCACTGCAAACAGCAGATAAGGGTCTTGCTGTAGATTCGAATTTCACTGACTTAAAGTTTAAAAAAGGACAGATTCTTTTCGTCAAACAACAGTATAAAGAGTCGAATACAATGCTAACAGAAACAGCGAAAGACCCGGCCTTTTATGAATCATATCGTTTTATAGGATTGAATTACTTACAATTGAGTGATAAAGCACATGCCTTGGAGAATTTCCGCACCTATCTGAAACTGGCACCGGAAGGGAATCCATTTAAAGAACAAATTAAGCAAACTGTAACCGAATTAGAGAACAAGTAGTTTTGACATTCGGGGAGGATAATCATGACGCGTATGATGACCTGGATTACTGTATCGATTTTATCGGTTTTATTTCTTTATACTCCGTATCTACGGGGTTTATTTTTTGATAGTGATATGTATCTTACCGAAGTAATAGTAGCTTTGGTGTTTTTAGCTTGTGCAATATATCGTTATACGAAAAAAGAGCTTGTACAACACAACAGTAATATTTATTTGATTTTGTTTATCGTTCCATTCACATACATCATATCCCTTACACACTCAGAGACATTCAGTGGAGCAATAGAGAATGTACTCCGTTGGATAACGTACTCAGCTTTATTTCTAATGCTGTTATGGATGAGAAATAGTTCACTCGGGGATAAAGTAGTAGATAAACTTCTAGCTAATATGTTTCACCTTACTGGAACTTGGATAGCATTTTTCTCAGTTTTCGGTTCATGGGGTTGGTTTGAATTTAAAGATCTCTTACTAGACTATCGCTTGACGGGAACCTTCCAATACGCGAATACGTTTGCTGCAGTCATTTGTTCTTTTTGGTTATTCGCACTTTTCACATTAACTAATAAAAATTCACCTCTTTGGAGAATCGTCCTATTTAGCTTGCCATTGGTGGCGTATGGAATTGGGTTATTTTATTCCTATTCACGCGGTGTTTTTCTTGTTTTTCCTTTTGTATGGTTACTTGGACTGCTTATATTAAAAATAAGAGAACAACTGGCATATATTTTGTTTACGGCCGTATCTACAGTTGCAGCATTGTTTGTATTTAAACAAATGGTCAGCACTGCCGAGAGTGAAATACACGTTGGAGTCATTCCATTTTTCGTTACAACATTAATTACAATAATCGTTAACATTATTATTCATTTATTGATGAAAAGGGTTAATGGCAATAACGGGTTCATTAAACTTGAGGCTCGAAAATTAGTTAAATTTGTCTTGCCTGGTGTATTTATTGTTCTAGTTTTATTAATCATGCTAGATCTCAAATCACAGGGATTGATTTATCAGCAACTTCCTGAGAGCATGCAAGCAAGGGTATCTGATATTAGCCTAGAGACATCCAGTCTGCTAGGAAGAACCAATGTTTATGAGGATGCATTTAAAGTTGTATCAGACACACCACTTATCGGAATTGGCGGAGACGGATGGAAAGTCGCTTATACAAGATACCAGGAACTTCCTTATTTTAATAATGAAGTTCATAATGGCTATCTAGAAATTTTAGTGAGTACGGGCTGGTTTGGCCTGATTACGTTTGTATTAGTAATAGGAGGTCTCTTTTTACTAATTTATCGCCGATTGCAGATTACCGTACAGGAAGATGAACGTTTGACTATAAAAGCTGCAGTTGTTGCAGTACTAATGCTTTTCATTCATGGAGCAATCGACTTTGACTTTTCATACGGTACAGTTTGGTTCATGATAATCTGGCTACTGGCGCTTGCTGTTCCGACAGAACCAATATTGAAGAGGAAATGGCACCTTACGTCAATTATAGAGAAAGCCATATTAGGCGTCGTGACTGTATGCGTATTATTCTTCGGCATTTTTGCAGCTCGGTTCCTTTTGGCTGAGAAATCTGTATCTGCATTATCTAGTGAGATGTCGATTGAAGATGCTCAATCTGTTTTTGAAAGAGCTGTGTTTTTTTATCCCTATAAGGTGGAATACCATCAACAACTGGCCGATTTGTATTTAACTCGTTATCAAAATGAAAAGAATGATGATTGGAAAACAAAAGCAATTGAACAAATATCTGTTATAGAGGAGTTGGAACCGAATAACGCAAATGCACTTCTTGCCATTTCGAAAAAATTTCTTGTTTTAGGGGAATGGGATAAGTCATTTGAATATCTAGACAAGACATTAAAAAATGATCGTTTTTCGAGCCAGGCTTTTGATGTTCTAATACAGGTTAAGACACAGATTGCGATCCAATATAATCAGGCGGGTAATAAGGAAAAAGCAATTAAATATGCGAAGCAGGCTTTGGAACATTATAAACAATATGAATTACTTTTTGACCATTATAAAGAGCAAAGTATTCCAGATAAACGCAATCTTGAACTTAATGAGCAAACACATTTGTTTATTGAACAAGCAAAAACGATTATCGGATAATACACAAGAGAATGCCTTCAATTCATTTCCAACAATAAGGAGATTAAAGTGAAAACTAATCCTTTCCGATTACATTGGGTACACCGGGAATTGATTAATAATTTTTCTAAACGTGATATTGAAAGTAAATATAAAGGGTCTTTATTTGGCAAGAGTTGGATTCTATTTCATCATCTTTCGCTAATTGCGATATATACGTTTGTATTTTCGTTCATCCTAAAAACGAAGATAAGTACAAACCAAGGTGTAATTGGTACAGATTTCGCCCTGTGGTTATATTGTGGTTTATTGCCTTGGTTGGCACTAAATGAAACCATAACGACGTCAGTAAGAGACGTAATTTCAAAGGTGAATTACGTCAAAAAAATAGTATTCCCTCTGGAGATTTTTCCGATAGTAACTTCAATTGTTTCATTATTTAATATGCTAATTGGTTTGATAATGCTAATACTTGGTTTAGTTGTTTTGGGTAATGGCCTACATTGGAGTATAGTATATCTACCTTTGATATTGCCTGCCTTACATTTTTTGGGGAGTGGAATTGGCTTCATACTCTCCTCTCTTGGGGTTTATTTTCGTGATCTAGGTCAAATTATTGGACTCGTTTCAACAGTATGGCTTTACGCTACACCAGTTTTATACACCGAAGAAATGATTCCAGAAAAGTATATGTGGATATTTAATTTAAATCCATTAACAAAAGTCGTGACCTATTTCCGTGACACCCTTTTTTGGGGGAATAATCCTGATTTATTATTTTTATTAGAGTTTTCGCTTTTTAGTCTGGTTATATACTTTATAGGTTTTGTTATATTTCATAAGCTGAAAAAAGGCTTTGCAGACGTACTATAGTTGGAAAGGTACGGAGAGATGACAGAGATGATTAAATTGAGAAATATAGGTAAAAAATTCCATGACTATTCTAATCCAATCGAACGGTTTAAGGAGTTTTTTATCCCGGGAAAAAGGGATCAATTTTGGGCTTTAAAGAATATAAACCTAGATATCGGTAGAGGTCAAACCGTTGCAATTATTGGCCCAAATGGTTCGGGGAAAAGTACCCTTTTGCAAGTAATCGCTGGGATTCTTCACCCTAGCCATGGGGATATTCAGGTGAATGGTAAAGTTTCCGCTCTACTTGAACTAGGGGCTGGATTTAACCCTGATTTTACAGGAAAAGAAAATGTTTATTTAAACGCTTCGATTCTTGGTATGTCTCAGGGTGAGATTGATAAAAAGTTTAATGATATTGTTTCGTTTTCAGGTATAGGTGAATTTATTAGTAAACCAGTAAAAACATATTCAAGCGGAATGTTTGTAAGATTGGCTTTTGCCACAGCGATAAACGTAGACCCTGATATATTAATCATCGATGAAGCACTTGCAGTGGGGGATGTAGCTTTTCAACAAAGGTGTATGACCAAAATAAAACAATTGCAATCTGAAGGAAAGACTATTATTTTTGTTTCTCACGATACATCTGCAGTAAAGAGCTTGTGCGATCATGCAGTTCTCATGCACCATGGTGAGATTATCGAACAAGGCAATCCAGAATTAATGGTAAATAAGTATTTAAAACTTGTATACCAAGAGACTTTGTCCGGAGTATCCGAAGAAGAGGAGAAAGTGTGGAGTCACCAAAGGAAAGATGCAGATATTAAGATGGTTACCGTCATTCCTAATATTGATAATCGATTTGGCAATGAGATGGCCAAAATCATTGGTGTAGGGATTTTCGATAATCAAGATAATGCAATAACGGTTGTAGACTCCTCTGACCAAAAGGTCAACGTGAAAATATCTGTAAAGTACATGGCCCAAGTAGATAATCCGATTATCGGTTTTGTTATGCGAGATCGATTAGGAAATGATATAACCGCAACTAACACATATCTCGAAGGGATAAAAATCGATAAAGGAGATAAAAATATGATCCAAACTATATTGTTTGAGATCCATGTTCCAGAGTTATTAAAAGGTCATTATTCGATATCTCCCGCTATTGCTAACGGCTCTTTATCTAACCATGATATGTGTGATTGGATTGATAATGCGATAACTTTTGAAGTTACCAATTCAAGGTTAGTATATGGAATGATGCGGCTACCTACCGAGATTTCATATTCTACATTTAAAGGGTGATTATAGTGGAATTTACAGGAGAACGGGTTGTTCCAGGAAAAGTCCCTATTGATCTATACCGTGAACATATTACTAGGTACCTTTTTGCCAAGAGTTTTATTCAACCTGGCGATAAGGTATTAGATGTAGGCTGCGGTACCGGTTACGGAACGTATGAATTAGCTTGCATTCCAAATGCGAACGTCATTGGTATTGATATTTCGCATGAGGCTATTAGTTATGGAACAGAGAATTTTATAAAGGATAACTTAGAATATCTGCAAATGGATTGTACTCAGTTGGAATTAGAAGAGTCAGTGTTTGATGCCGTCGTTTCATTTGAGGTGATAGAACATCTGGAACAAACAGAAAAATATCTCAATGAAATTAAGAAAGTATTAAAAGAAGAGGGGGTATTTATTGTATCTACCCCAAACAAGAAAATGTATTCAGATGTTCAAAGTGATTATGAAAATCCCTACCATGTAAAAGAATATTATCTTAATGAGTTCATTGCTATTTTAAAAAGGGAATTTACTAATGTATCCATATATCTTCAAGATTTTATACAAGGTATAACCATAAAACCTTTCATGTTAGAAAATGAGTCCTTGGGTTATGTGACAAAGGTTCCACTTGAAGATACTAAGGTAGATCCAGAATCTACATCCTTTTTTGTTGCAGTATGTTCAAACGTAGATGTTGATGTAATAGAAGAGCTCATTTTCCCTTTTACTAACAGCAATATCATATCTGAGAAAGATAAATGGATATCAGTTCTTCAAGAAGAAGTTAGCAAACGGGACGAAAGCGTATATAGGTTGCAAGAAGAAAATGAAGAAAAGGATAAATGGATATCTGCTCTTAGACATGAAGTCGTTCAACGAGATGAAAGCATGTTGAGGTTGCGACAAGAAAGTGAAGAAAAGGATAAATGGATATCTGCTCTTAGACATGAAGTCGTTCAACGAGATGAAAGCATGTTGAGGTTGCGACAAGAAAGTGAAGAAAAGGATAAATGGATATCTGCTCTTAGACATGAAGTCGTTCAACGAGATGAAAGCATGTTGAGGTTGCGACAAGAAAGTGAAGAAAAGGATAAATGGATATCTGCTCTTAGACATGAAGTCGTTAAACGAGATGAGAGCGTGTCGAGGTTACAACAAGAGAATGAAGAAAAGGATAAATGGATATCCACTCTCAGACATGAAGTCGTTAAACGAGATGAGAGCGTGTTGAGGTTACAACAAGAGAATGAAGAAAAGGATAAATGGATTTCCGCATTAAAGGAAGAGATTAGCAAACGAGATGAAAGTGTACTTAAGTTGCAAGAAGAAAACAAAGAAAAGGAAAAGTGGATATCCTCACTAAAGGAAGAAGTCGTTAAACGAGATGAGAGTGTAATGTTGTTACAACAAGCAAATGAAGAATGGGGAAAAATAGTAGACACACTTAAAGAGGAAATAAGAAAGCGCGATATCAATATTTTGTCGTTGGAATCTAAAATCAATTCATATTAATTTAGATGGAAATCAAGAGAGTAAAGGGGGCAACTCGATTGGATGAACAGAAAAGTGCTGTAAACAAATTACATCAGACTGAACAAATTTTGGAGAAAACAAAATTTGTTAATGAACTTAATATACACTCGTTAGTAGAACTCAATAATCAGATTCAACGTGCGCAAAATACAAAAGCCTGGAAGATGATGTGTTTATTACGGAGATTTAATGAACAGTTTTTGAAAGGAAGCAGTGCTGAAAAAGGAAAGTTCTTAAGATGGTTTAAAAACAAGCTCTTGAATCAACCAATCACAAAAGATCAGGAGCTTATGTTCTATAGCCCCATTAAAGAAGCAAAAATTCAGAATATCGATATAACGGAAATGAATAACACTGGTGTGGAAACAATCGATGAAGTTCAGCCAATGGGAATGATTGATACATCTTATGTAAAATATAATGTTCCGAATGGGGTAGACATTCTTAGATTTCCTGTTATTGAATGGGACTTTAGATGGCAGCGCCCGCAGCAAATGTCTGTTCAATTTGCGGATAATGGAAATCGTGTTTTTTATTTTTCAATTGATACGTTAGAGCATGAAGCTAATTTAACATATGAAGATGTCTCAAAAAAAGTAATAATAAAGGAACTCCGTAAGAATGTATGGTGGGTAAAGCTTTGCTCCAAAAATCGATTGAATGCTTATAAAGACGTAATTGATGATACAGATGATATTCAATATTTAAAATGGTCGATTGATTATATCAAGGAAAGATTTAAATTTTCTCATTCTGTTTCAATTTTAGATCTGCCATTTTGGGCACCGCTTGTATTTAGTTTGGAGAATAATAGAGTAATTTATGATTGTATGGATGACCATGCCGGTTTTTCTACAAACTCTGTAGAGATGTTATCTTCAGAAAAGTCATTGATTGTAAAAGCAGATTTAGTTGTAACGTCTTCTCAATTGTTATATGAAAAAGTAAAAACTCAAAACAAGTCGACGATTCTTGTTAGAAATGCCGGTGAATACGACCATTTTGCTTCAAGGCCGCTTGCGTTCTCAGAGGAGATAGAGAAGATTACTGGTCCCGTTATTGGATATTATGGAGCCATTTCTGAGTGGTTTGATATTCAATTAATTGAACAGTTAGCAAAGCGAAATCCTAAATGGACCTTTGTTCTTGTTGGGGATACTTTCGGATGTGACACTTCGAGGGCAGAGCAACTGCCAAATGTCGTGTTCACTGGAGAAAAGCCATACACAGTTTTGCCTCAGTATCTTCATTGTTTTGATGTTTGCGTGATTCCTTTTTTAGTTAATGATCTTACGTTAGCAACGAATCCTGTCAAGGTTTACGAATATCTTGCAGCAGGCAAGCCAGTTGTTTCTACTCGTTTACCCGAATTGGAAATGATTCGCGACTACGTTTATTTAGCATCCTCTGTAGAAGAGTTTGAACAATCAATTAACCAAGCTTTAACAAAACAGGATTTACAGAAAGCGGAAATGCGCAAAGAGTTTGCATTGGACAATACGTGGCATGCAAGATTTGTGAAATTAAATAATGAAATAAATTCCCGTTTCTATCCAAAGGTTAGCATTATAATAGTAACCTACAACAATTGGTCGTATACGAAACAATGCTTAGACAGTTTATTTAGGAATAATGGCTATCCAAACGTTGAGATAATTATTGTTGATAATGATTCTTCTGATGAGACTAGAATACAATTGGCGCGTATTCAGCACCCGCAATTAAAAGTCATTTTGTCACCAACGAATACAGGTTTTGCCGGTGGAAATTCAATTGGTTGTCAGGCGGCAACGGGAGAATATATTATTTTGCTCAATAACGATACAATAGTTCCCCCCGGCTGGTTAGAGAGATTGTTAACTCCCTTACAAAAGGATCCTTCACTTGGTATGGTTGGACCAATGTCGAATTCAGTTGGCAATGACCAGATGTTAGACCATTTTGTTGGAAATGCAATAGAAGGTGCAGATCCTAAATGGCTTGATGAGTTTTATAAACTTTATCGTTCCCGTATTCGATATACAGAATTACTCGGTTTCTTTTGTGTAGCGATGACAAGAGAAGTTTATACAAAAATTGGCGATTTAGACGTCAATTACGGGATAGGCATGTTTGAAGATGATGATTACTGTGAGCGTGTGAGACAAAATGGTTATAAGCTCGGTATCGTAGAGGATGCCTTTGTCTACCATCATGGAAGTGTAAGCTTTAAGAAGTTGGAAAATGATAAGTATCGCTCGATTTGGGAAAAGAACAAACGCTACTTTGAACAAAAATGGGGGAAAGAGTGGCAATTTCCAAAACACCCAGCAAGTTTATTTTGGAATGCAATGGATTCCGAATCTATTGCCGAAGCCATTAGACAATCAGGGAAGAGGAGCATCTTGATTCTTGGAGAAAAAAATTGGGAGCCAGATAATCGTGGACGTAATATTGCGGTTGCTCTTGCACAAAAGGATAATCTAGTAATTGTTTATTCTCATTTTTATCATGATAAAGAATTGATAGGTACTCGCAAGGTAGGACATACACTTTATTTGACCAATAGAGTTGATTTGTTTGAAAGTACCGTTTTTGATCAAGTGTTATACTGCGGAGAATCTGATTATCATAATGATATTAAGGCCAAAGTTGTTGCAGTGGACCGAAACGCATATATTCATGAAGAAATAAGTGAGATAATTACGAAGTCAGAAGTGATAATCGAAGAGGAAACTGTGGAAAGAGTAGTCGATGCATTGACTGATAAAGCTATATTGAGTCATTCATAAGTGGTGTTTATGTTAGGAGAGGAATAAATGGGTATGATTAAGAAAATCTATAAGTCTGTAAAAACGCCAAAAACATTAATTCGCAAGCTTCTTAATCGTTTGCCACAAGGTTTTATTAAAAATACATTTATTCCCTTTCCAAAAGAAGAAGAAATCATTAAGGAATTGGAAGATATTTTCCAAAAAGGTAGTGCAAAAATATTTATCTTTCCCCTTCCGACGTGCCCTTGGGGGTATATGTTCCAACGTCCTCAACAAATTGCACGGGCTCTGGCTGAGAAAGGTTATACCGTCCTGTATTTAGTGGACACTAATTTTCCTTTCTCGCCGGATTGGGATGTAAGGGGGGTGAAACAGATTGAACCGAACTTATATTTATATAACGATAATGCAAGTGGTCGTCTTTTAAGTCAAATTAAAAGTAAGAAGGATGTTGTGATCTGGCAGTTTTGGCCTCATCAAAGAAAGTTCGTAAAGAACATTGAAATGCATTTATCAGCGCCCGTTACTAAGATATATGACTGTATTGATCATTTGTCTACTTTTTTGAGTTATGAAAGGATTAATGAAGACTTTAATATATCGGTGAAAGAAGCGGATATTGTAATAGCGACAGCAAAGAGCATATATAAAGAACTGATTGATATAAGAAAAGATACGCTCCTTATTCAAAATGGCGTTCGAATTGAGGATTTTATTTCCTTTGAAGAGCGTTGCTGGGCTCAGCTCGAGCAACTAAAGACAGATACAAATATTATTGCTGGATATTACGGAGCTATTGCGGACTGGTTTGACTTCTCAACAGTTGAGTTTTTAGCAAGAAAGAATAAGGATTGGACATTTCTTTTTGTTGGTGAAATTTATCCTGAAGTAGAGGATAAAGTTAACGAGTTGAAAAGATATAATAATGTGAAGTTTTTGCCCAGGGTTTCATATGCCGACATTCCACAGTTGCTTGCTGCGTTTGATGTAGCTCTACTACCATTTTTGATAAATGATATTACCGTGAACACTTCTCCTGTAAAAGTATATGAGTATATGGCAGGCAGAAAATTGATTGTAAGTTCAGACCTTCCAGAAGTTCGGAATCTGTCTCCAATATTTGTTGCACGGAATCATGAAGAGTTTCATGTAAAATTACATGAAGCATTTCAACAAAAGGACAATAAACTGATGCAGCAACAATTACTGGAATTAGCTGGAGAGAACACTTGGTCCAAACGAATTGAAGCAGTATTATCCCCGTTGGAAAAAGGTTGTGGACTTGTTGAAACTAATGCGAATAGCGATCTTTGATAGGTGGGATTCAGGTATATTTCCTGGTGGCGATACTGTTCAAATCAATGCGATTGCATCATTTTTAGCAGAGAAAGGCTTTTACGTTAAGATTTTCAACAGTTATAAAGTTAACCTGAATGAATTTGATGTCGTGTTTATTTTTAATTTGACACGTCCATTTGAGGCGTATATACAGGCTAAGGAATGTTTGAAACAGGAAAAGCCATATATACTTTTTCCTGTGTATTGGGATTTGGATAGTTTGAAAATGCCGGATGAAATTTTTTCTCCGGTGCAGTTTATTCCTAATTCAGTAAAATCTCGATTAAGACCCCTTGTTTTTTGGAAAAACAATAGGGTAATGCTCCAAAATTACGATATATCATTCACTGAAATCAATAGTGTGGAAAAAGCGATTCGATATATTTTGAATCACGCGAAATATATTTGCCCAAATTCCTATGCAGAAATGGAACACCTAATTGAGCGCTTTGGTGTACATGAAATTAAGGATAAAAACGTCGTATTGCTAAATGGGATTGATACGCGAAAAATTGTACACAGTTCGAAACATGACATGGACATAGGGATATCACTTCCTGATCACTATTTATGCTCTGTTGGGGGAATAGGTCCCCGAAAAAATCAACTTAACCTAGTAAGAGCTGCAAAGATGGTGGATATCCCTTTGGTTATTATTGGGAGGGCATCAAAAGACTGTGAAAAATATGCTGAGAAGGTTTTCAAAACAGCAGGGAATAATGTTACATTCATAGACCATCTTCAACAGGAGACCGTTTTTCAAATCATGAAAAAGTCAAAAGGACATATGCAGACCAGTTTTATTGAAACACCCGGTCTCGCTTCTATCGAGGCCCTAGCACTTGGTCGTCCTATTGGTGTTTCTGATGTTGCTCCTGTCCGAGAATATTTCGAAGAACTTGCAATATATTGTAACCCTCATGAGCCTCAATCTATTGCAACAAGTATGGAGAAACTATTTTACACAGAGCATGAGGCCGATGTTGATGTCATTCTGGATAGGTTTGATTGGCATATAGTTTTGGATAAGTTGATTTCTTTACTATCAAGTATGGAAGGTAAGCTAGTCTTGTAGTGGGTTTGTCCGTACGGAGTTGTTCCGCTAGAAAATTTTGAAACAGCAACATGCTAAAACTAGAAAAAGAAATAAAAACTCACTTTTATACAATATAAAAGGCTGAATAAATTATTATGAACGAATCTGTTGAGCATCCCCAAACAGTATCAGAAACGCCCCTGTTAGGAAAGTATTCCTGAACAATT
Source organism: Brevibacillus migulae (assembly GCF_004521915.1). GTDB lineage: Bacteria > Bacillota > Bacilli > Brevibacillales > Brevibacillaceae > Brevibacillus_F > Brevibacillus_F migulae. The sequence continues at coordinate 185,303 of NZ_SDKD01000003.1, forward strand.
TTCAATTTACAAGATAGAAATCTAAGCAGAATGGATTGATCTAAATGATAGTATTGGTATATGGCAAATAGAAATGAATGGATGAGCATGGGAAGTAAAGAGTTATATCATTCATCTTTTTCACAGTATGATAGATAAGGTGTTAGGAAAAATACAACCAGAAATGGCCGCATCTTGCAAAACCTATTAAAAAGTGGGTTTAGAGCGCTAGTTAGGCCACCTAAAAGGGGCTTGAAACTAATGAGTAGACAAATTGATTATTTTAAGGGGTTGTTAACAAGCAGCCCCCTTAATAAGAAAATAGGACTTGTAACACTATTTCTTTACATTTTACTTCTATTATTTTGTATAGAGTATGTTCATAGAAATAGTCTGTCAGCTACTTTTTATTGGGTTGTAGGCAACATTGAATCATTCATAATGAACTATCTGTTGCTTACACTTGTAATTGGTGTGCTCTTTTCTGTAATTGGCTATATGAATGTTTCTTTAATTGCTGCAACTGTCATTTTTATGATGATGACCATTATCAACTACTATAAAATAAAGATTTTAGGGATGCCATTATTACCGTGGGATCTGTTTCTAAATAAAGAGGGTATGGATATCGTACCGCTTGTGGTACAACAGGCTGTTTTGTTTCCTGTGCTGCTTACGCTTATACTTATCGTAGTTGTTATCGTAATAAAAAGGAAAAATTTAATTGTTTTTTCTGCAAACTATAGGGCTAGGATTGTAACTGGCGCTGTTTTTTCACTTTTACTCTTAGTAGTTTCTTATTTTCAACCATCTCAAATTATGAATATACTTCATTATTCGGGAATTGATAACCTTGTCTATAACCAAAAAGAAAACTACGAAACAAATGGTATGCTTTTGGCATTTACTTTAAATGTGAGCAGCTCATTTATTATTTCGCCGGATAACTATAGTAAACGAGAGATACTAAAAATTGCAGATAACGTTAATTCTATTGACTATAAGAGTGATATAAAGCCAAATGTAATAATCGTAATGAATGAGTCTTTTTGGGATCCAACAATTTTGAAAAATGTATCATTTAAACGCGATCCAATACCTAATTTCCGAGAGATGCAACAAGACCATCCATCAGGTTATTTGCTTTCTCCCACTTATGGAGGGGGAACAGCAAATGTCGAATTTGAAGTGCTAACTGGTAATTCAGTTAAACTTTTACCAGGTGGTTCCATCGCTTATGAAGCGTATGTTAATCGTCCCATTGCATCATTGGCAAGTTATTTTTCCGAAAAGGGTTATGAGACTCTTGCGGTCCACCCATATCATCGATGGTTCTATAATAGGGACTCAGTCTATCAATTACTTGGGTTTCACACTTTTATTAGCGGTGAGCTTTTTAGTAATCCTGAGTATAAAGGCCCTTTCATTTCTGATTCAGAGGTTTCCAGGAGGATTTTAGATGAGATGGATAAAACTGCGAAACCAGATTTTATCTATGCGGTTACGATGCAAAATCATGGTCCTTACAATGAAAAGAGATATAAGAAAAACGAAATAAAGGTTACCGGTGATTTATCACAAGAGTCAGTTAATATGTTAGAAACCTATTCTCAAGGTTTACATGATGCAGATCTAGCTTTAAAGCAGCTAGTTGACCATTTTGAAAAGAAGAATGAACCTACAGTAATTGTTTTTTTTGGCGATCACCTACCTTTATTGGGTAACGATTTTTCAGTATATAAAGAAGCAAAATTTATTGACGCAAATGGTTCTGATGAAGAAAAAGTAAGAATGCAATCAGTTCCTTTTGTAATATGGTCCAATTATAAAAGCCAAAAATCACACATTGATTCCATGGAAACCACAAGCCTAGGTTCATACTTATTAGATTATATTGAAATGGAGAGTCCCAAATATTTTACTTTAGTTAGACAAAGCAATGAGCGAATAGCAAAATTGAAGGATGCACTCAGCAAAATGTACGATGAGGGAGAAAAGAGAGATATAGAACAAGGTATAAAGCAAGAAGAAGACAAAAATTGGTTGATTCTTTACGATCAATTGTTTGGGAACAATTACATGGGATCAAAACTTCCTGTTGTTCAAGCCGAAAAAAAAGTTGTAATTAATTCGATGACTATTAAGAAGACTTATCCAGATTTAATTGAGGCTGGTAAGAAATTTAACGAAACCGGAGGGAAAGCTGCCATAGTCATAGAGGGCGAGAATATTGGAAGCGGATCTACTATATTTTTAAATGGTAACAAAGTTGAAACGTCTTTCGGAGAATATGGTATCGTATCTGCGGTTGTACCAGAAGAACTTTTCAAATTACCAGGAAATTTAAAAGTTCAACTAAAAGTGCTTGATTCAATGGGGAGCACAATCTCAGTTTCAAATGAAGTTTCTGTTCCAATCATTGAATCACATGAAAAAAGTATAGTGAATCAAACCGTAGTGGAGAACCCACCTTATAAAAATAACATTGTTATTACTAAAATTTATCCCGATGTGGTCACCGCGGGGGAAATATTCAACCCAACGAATGGACAAGCAGCTATTGCCTTAGAAGGAACAAACTTTATTCAGGGTTCTAAAATCTTTTTGAATGGAGTTGAAGTACAAACTGCATTCGGGAAAAGCAGTTTCATTTCTGGAATAGTACCAAAGAACTTGTATGAGAAATCAGGTACTCTGGAGGTCCAAGTAAAAGTATTGGATTCGACGAATCAAATAGTTGCCCAATCTAACAAAGTCGTTATTCCGATTAAGTAAGGAGAATAGGTACCTTGCATGAGAAACTGCTCTGAGATAAGGTACCTTTACATTCTTTCATGAGCAATAACCTACTTCAAAATAGAGAAGTGGTGATATCGTGAGACCATCTGTATCCATAAACATTGTGACTTACAATAGCCAGGATGACATTCTTAACTGTTTGAAGGCAGTATATGAGCAGACTGGTACGTTTACACAAAAAGTTATCGTCATAGATAATTGTTCATTAGATAATACCGTATCTCTTATAAAAGATTATTTTCCTAAAGTAACTATCATTAACAACAGCACAAACATTGGATTCGCTGCAGGACACAATATCGGTATACTTAAATCGGAGCAGGCTGATTACGTTCTAACGCTTAATCCTGATGTTATGATTAAGCCTGATTACGTGAGTTCCTTACTTGCTGTTATGGAGGGGAATGGTAATGTTGGTATGGCAACGGGGATGCTTGTTTCTGCTGAAGGAAATAAAATCGATTCAATGGGGATTGGATTGACGAAGAGTAGACGTGCATTTGATCTTGGCCAAGGAGACAGCCTTGATGATTATTACGAAAATAGAGAGATTTTGGGGCCTTGTGCTGCAGCTGCTCTGTATCGTAGAGAGTTTATTAACGATATTTTGATAAACGGCGAGTTTTTCGATAGCGATTTTTTCATCTATAAGGAAGATGTAGACGTATGCTGGAGGGGACAACTGTTAGGATGGTCATCACTCTTTGTCGCAAACGCTGTGGCTTTTCACAAACGAGGCTGGAAAAGAGAGAAGCGAAGAGATATTAACAAAAATGTTAGATTCCATTCCTTTAAGAATAGGTATCTGATGATCATTAAAAATGATGATATTCCGAATCTAATTCGCCACATTATACCAGTTGTTTTTTTGGAGATCCAATTCTTTATCTATATATTGTTGAGGGAACCATATCTCTTAAAAGCCTATCTCCAAGTTGTTATATTGATTCCTAAACTCGTAAAAAAAAGAATGGAAATAATGAAAAAGAGAAGAAACTCTCCTGAAAAAATGAGATTATGGTTTGATTAAAACTAAAAGGCAATACTTTTACAAGAAGTAACTTTATCATATTAAAAAAATCTACTGTCCAGAAGGACGTAGAGAAAATTTTCTCTGCGTCCTTTTATTATTATTTTACTTACAAATTTCTCAGATCGGCTATTAATCTGTACTAGTATTTATATGCAACATATTGATATACAGAGATTTCTTGATCCGGGTATAAAATTTTCATGGTATAATTTCAACGTTGTAAACGGTGGCCTGTATGTGTGATTAATGATAAAAGACGAATTCAAAAATGCTGCAGATAGGAGACTTCCAATGAAAGGGATTATACTCGCAGGTGGTACCGGGTCACGTCTGTACCCGTTGACAAAAGTAACTAACAAGCACTTATTACCTGTTGGTAAATACCCCATGATTTATCATGCCATTCATAAGTTAAGACAAGCAGATATTCATGATATCCTAATCGTGACTGGCCGTGAACACATGGGGGATGTTGTAAATTTGCTAGGAAGCGGATATGAATTTGGTGTTACATTTACCTACAAGGTGCAAGATCAGGCGGGGGGAATTGCCCAAGCTTTAGGTCTCGCAGAACAGTTTGTCGGTGATGATTTGGTGACTGTTATACTGGGAGACAACGTTTTCGGTGATGATATATCCAGTTATGCTAAAAACTTTTTGCAGAAAGGGTATGGGGCTAAAATTCTTATTAAAGAAGTTCTTGATCCCAATCGTTATGGCGTAGCCGAACTGTCAGGGGATAACATCATTTCAATTGAAGAAAAGCCAAAGTTTCCAAAAAGTCGTTTTGCCGTAACAGGTATTTACATGTACGATAGCACGGTTTTTGAAATCGTAAAAACGTTGAAACCTTCAGGTAGAGGAGAGCTGGAAATAACCGATGTAAACAATGCCTACATTGAGCGAGGTCAACTAACCTTTGATATTCTAAATGGTTGGTGGACAGATGCGGGTACCCACGTTTCTCTCATTCACGCAAATGAATTAGCAAAGGATCTGGACTATGGTGAGGACTTCGGAAAACTAAAATAGGTGACCTTTTGTTAAGCTAAAGAGGTGGAAATTGATATGAATATAATGAAAACGAAACTAAACGGGGTACTTATTATTGAACCCAATATTTTCAGTGACACCCGAGGCTTTTTCATGGAGAGTTACAATGAACAAAAATATAAAGATTATGGTTTGGATTTTCAATTCACACAAGACAACCATTCGCTCTCTACTGAAACAGGTACGATACGAGGACTTCATTATCAGCTAACGCCTAAAGCACAGACAAAGCTTATCAGAGTAATAAGAGGTGCCATATATGATGTGGTTGTAGATATTAGAAAGACATCTCCCACATTTGGTCAGTGGATTGGGGTAATTTTAAACGAAGAAAATAAAAGACAGCTTCTTGTTCCAAAGGGTTTTGCACATGGTTTTTGCACATTGGTAAAAAACACAGAAGTACTTTATAAAGTTGATAACTATTATTCACATGAGCACGATCGTGGAATCATTTGGAATGATCCGGAATTGGGGATTGATTGGCCGACTGCTAATCCTATCCTGTCAGAAAAGGATCAAAAGCATCCTCGGTTAAAAGATGCAGAGATAAATTTTTAGAGGTGGGAAAATAGATGAAACTGCTAGTTACGGGTGGAGCTGGATTTATCGGGAGTAATTTTATTCGATATATGAGCAAGAAATATTCAGATTACGAACTCATTAATCTCGATGCCTTAACTTACGCGGGAAATCTCGAAAGCCTTAAAGATCTGAAAGGAAATCCGAAATATCAATTTGTTCACGGAAGCATTACAGATCGAGATCTTGTGTATTCCCTTCTTTCCCAAAGAGTGGATGTAATTGTCAACTTCGCGGCGGAATCACATGTGGATCGAAGTATAACGGAACCCGATGTCTTTGTAAAAACCAATGTAATGGGAACACAGGTCCTATTGGATGCTGCGAAAAGTGCCGGGATCAAGAAATATGTTCAAATCTCAACGGATGAAGTATATGGAACACTTGGGGAAACTGGTTATTTCACAGAAAACACACCGCTTAGCCCCAATAGTCCGTATTCAGCAAGCAAAGCAGCAGCTGACCTATTGGTTCGTGCTTATCATGAAACTTACGGATTGCCAGTTAATATTACCCGTTGCTCCAACAACTATGGACCCTATCATTTTCCGGAAAAGCTGATCCCTCTTATGATTATCAATGCAATGAATGGCAAGGAACTTCCCGTTTACGGTGACGGTTTACATGTTCGTGATTGGCTTCATGTCGAGGATCATTGTGCTGCTGTCGACCTGGTTATTCATGAAGGCAAGCCAGGAGAAGTTTACAATGTCGGTGGTAATAATGAGCGAACGAACTTGGAGATAGTGAGGAAAATTTTATCTGAGTTGGGTCAATCCGAAGAAATGATTAAATTCGTAAAAGATCGACCTGGTCATGATAAACGCTACGCCATTGATGCGATGAAATTAAGAACTGAGCTTGGGTGGGAACCAAAATATACGTTTGAAACTGGCATTGTTGAAACGGTTCAATGGTACATCAATAATCAGGATTGGTGGAGCCGCATTATTAATGGAGAGTATCGGGATTACTATGAAAAACAATACAAGAATCGTCTTGAAGAGGTAAAATAATGAGGATCTTGGTTACTGGGGGAAAAGGCCAACTCGGCGTAGAAGTAACTAATACATTAATGGCTAATGATCATCAGGTGTGTTCTTATGGTCGTGATGAACTAGATATTACTAATCTTGACGAAGTTATAAAGACGATTGAAAATCTACGTCCCGAGGTGATTGTTCATACTGCCGCTTATACCCAAGTAGATAAGGCTGAGCAAGAGGTTGATCAAGCCTATTTGGTCAATGCTTATGGGACTAGGAATATAGCAGTCGCCGCAGAGAAAATTGGAGCAAAACTGATTTATATCAGTACGGACTATGTCTTTGATGGCGAATCGAATATACCGTATACAGAGTTTGTTCCGACAAATCCACGGACGGTATATGGTAAATCGAAGTTGGCAGGCGAAAAGTTTGTTCAGCAACTTTCGAGTAAGTTTTTTATTTTGCGCACGTCATGGGTGTATGGGAAACATGGTAACAATTTTGTGAGGACAATGTTGAAATTGGCTACACAACAACCAGAGTTACGTGTTGTTCATGATCAGGTCGGTTGTCCGACTTATACCAGAGATTTAGCAGAGTTCATTTCAAAGGTCATGTACTCGGAAAAATACGGCATTTATCACGTTTCTAATGCTGGTCAATGTTCATGGTATGAGTTTGCTAAAGCCATCTTTGAAGAAACGAGATCAAATGATATTCGAATCACTCCTGTAACGACTGTAGATTTTCCAAGGCCAGCACCCAGACCGAGATATTCCGTTTTCGATCATATGGCGATTCGATTAAATGGGTTCCAACCAATAAGGCCATGGAAAGATGCCTTAAAAGATTATCTAGATGAAATGCATAATGACTAGAGGGCGTGACTCTCTAGTTATTTTTTTGCCATCATTCTACTTGCACTCTTTGACAAAAAACGACGAAATCAATGATATAATAGGCAAGATGACATACAAAAAGGTGTAGGGGGACTATGGATCTTAGCATCATAATTGTTTCTTATAACACATGCGAATTAACCCTGAATGCACTGCGTTCGGTAGTTGACTCTCAAATAACATACAGCTATGAAGTAATAGTCGTCGATAACAATTCAACGGATGACTCTGTTTCTAGAATATCGCAAGAGTTTCCTCAGGTAACTCTCATTGCAAATATTGAAAACCTAGGCTTTTCAAAAGCGAATAATCAAGCGATGAAAAGAGCAGCAGGTCGTTATATTTTATTGTTAAATTCCGATACAGTTGTAAATTCCGATACACTTGAGATTATGGTTAACTTTATGGACCTCCATCCAGAGATTGGAGCCGGCGGTTGCAAAGTGCTATTGCCCGATGGTGGTTTAGATAAAGCATGCCGCCGGGGCTTTCCGACACCATCTGCTTCATTATATTATTTATTGGGGTTATCCAAAATGTTTCCAAATTCACCAAAGTTCAATCAATATCAATTAGGTCATTTAGATCCCGATCAAGATTATCCGGTAGACTGCTTAGTTGGTGCATTTATGATTGTTCGAAGAGAGACAATTGAGCAGGTTGGTTTACTTGACGAGGAATTCTTTATGTATGGAGAAGATGTTGATTGGTGTTACCGTATTAAGCAACATGGCTGGCAACTATATTATTACCCATACACCAGCATTATCCACTATAAAGGGGCCAGCAGCAGACGTAGGCCTTTTAAAATCGTTTATGAGTTCCATAGAGCGATGTATCTGTTTCATAAAAAGCATTACCAGCAAAGGTATTCATTCATCACAAATTTTATCGTTTATTTAGGGATAGCACTTAAATTCGCTATTACTTTATTACGAAATCAATTATCACGAATTGGGTGATTTGATGATAAGAAACAATGAAAAATTTTTATCGCAAATATATGCAGTAACTGACTTAATTATCATTCAATGCATTTTTCTGTTTTCTTACTGGCTGAAGTTTCATGTTTTTTCGACAGATGAAACACATTTGCCTTTTGGTACCTATTTTCTATGGAGTTTTATTTACGGGATCATTGCAAATGGTATCGGCTTTTTAACGGGTTTTTACTCTCCAAAGCGTAAAAAACGCTTCTCGTTTGAAGCGTTTAAAGTAATCCAGGTTCATTCATTAAGTTTGTTGGTATTGCTTAGCTTCTTATTCATTTTCAAAGAACTGCATATTTCCCGAACATTTCTTCTGATCTTTCTATTCAATAACATTTTGCTCGTTAATGTTTACCGATACGTAATTAAAATCTCATTAAAACAATTTCGGAAAAAGGGATACAACAAGCAATTCATTCTTATCTTAGGTGCGGGATCTTTAGGAAGAAGGTTCCATCAAACAGTCTTGCGGCATCCCGAGATGGGCTTTGAAGTGATCGGCTTTTTAGATGATAATTTGGTTCAACACGATGAGGAATTTTCGCAATATAAACCGATTATTGGTAATATCGGTGATTTAGAGAATATCCTTGAAAACAATTTGGTTGATGAAGTGGTGATTGCATTGCCGCTTCGTGCACATAAAAAGTATGGACTTATTATTGAAGTATGTGAAAAAGCAGGAGTGCGTACATTAATCATTCCCGACTTTTTCGACATTCTTCCAGCCAGACCTTATATCGACAACTTTGCAGATATTCCAATGATTAACGTGCGAGATATTCCACTTGATGAGATTAGAAATCGTTTGTACAAAAGGATATTTGATATTGCATTTTCACTTGCAGCCATCGTCGTGACTTCACCGTTATTGCTGTTGATCGCGGTTGGAATTAAATTAACTTCTCCAGGACCGGTCATTTTTAAACAGGAAAGGGTTGGGATGAACAGGCGCACTTTTTCCATGTATAAATTTCGCACGATGAAAGTATTGTCCCAAAAGATTTCTGACACACAGTGGACAACTGAAAATGATCCTCGTAAAACGAGATTTGGATCGTTTTTGCGTAAGACGAGTTTGGATGAACTCCCACAGTTCTTCAATGTTCTAAAAGGGGATATGAGTGTTGTGGGGCCACGCCCGGAACGTCCGTACTTTGTCGAGCAATTTAAGGAGGAGATCCCCAAATACATGGTAAAACATCATGTGCGGCCGGGGATTACTGGTTGGGCACAAGCCAATGGTCTACGTGGAGATACTTCGATCGAGGACCGGATTATTCATGACATTTTTTATATTGAAAATTGGACATTACTCCTAGATATACGCATTATTTTTAGAACAATTGTGAGGGGCTTTGTTAATAAGAACGCGTATTAAATCTACATGATGGGGGTACAGCATGATTAAAAAAGCCATCATTCCTGCAGCGGGTCTAGGAACTCGATTTCTTCCCGCAACAAAAGCTCAGCCAAAAGAGATGTTACCAATCGTCGATAAACCGACGATTCAATATATTGTTGAAGAGGCAGTCGAATCGGGAATAGAAGATATCATTATCGTTACCGGTCGTCATAAAAGAGCAATTGAAGATCATTTTGACAAATCGGTCGAATTAGAAGTCAACCTTTTTGAAAAACAACAAAATACCTTATTGGAGATTGTCGAAGAGATTTCAAACATGGTGGATATCCACTACATTAGGCAAAAAGAGCCCCTTGGTCTGGGGCATGCTGTATACTGCGCTAGAAAGTTTATTGGAAATGATCCTTTTGCGGTTTTGCTCGGTGATGATATCACAGTTAGTGAGGTTCCCTGTCTTAAACAAATGATTCAAGTTTATAACCGGGAACAAAAATCTGTTATTGGTGTACAATCTGTTCAATGGAAAGAAACCAATAAATACGGAATAATTACCCCAGGAAGGGAAAAAGGAAAGGTAACAGAAGTGGTTGATCTTGTTGAAAAACCGATAGTTAATCCACCTTCTAACTTGGCTGTTATGGGGCGGTATATTTTGGAGCCGAAAGTGTTTGATTACCTGGGAAAAACAAAGCCTGGAACGGGCGGAGAGATCCAACTCACAGATGCATTAAAGGAGTTAGCGAAAGAAAGCGAAATTATTGCATATAATTACGAGGGTAAGCGTTATGATGTAGGGGATAAACTTGGATTTCTGCAAGCAACTGTGGAATTTGCCTTAAAACGTGAGGATTTGCGTGAAGAGTTTACATTATATCTTCAAAAAGTAGCTATGCAGAGTTAATACATTTATTTGAAGCTGGCCAAAACTCATCGATATGGGGTTGGCTCTTTTTTTTGTCCGATTTATTATTAACTATGCCTTTAACGAATGTGCGGCTAAATCAAAGAAAGGTATTATAAATTTCTAACTGGTTGCAGAACTACTACCTTACATGAGAAAAAGCTACTCATATAACCTGTGATAAAATGTGGAACTTATTATTGAGTAAAGATAAAAATGAGAGTTGATTCAATTTGCTTAATAATATTTCTTGTCTTAGCTGTATTAGTTTTAATAAATTATTTAAATGTTTAAAAAAGTATTCCTTGGATAGCTCTAAGCGATTATTTCGAATATATTTAAATTGCAATTAAGGTGAACAAGATTTATTATTTTTTGGACTTCTATTTTAATGTACGCTAACACATAGGGAATCGAGGAAAATCCATGAGAAGGTTTTTACAATTTTTTTTACTTTTGCTAAGTATCTTTTATTCGACCTCAGTATCAGAAGCAGCGGAATCCCAAACTAAAATTTGGTCTGATTATACTCTTATTGCACATGCCTTTGGTGGGGTTGCTGGCAATACTTACACTAACTCTTACGAAGCCTTTATCGCTAACTATGATAAGGGGCAACGAGTGTTTGAAGTTGATTTAATCCTAACTTCTGATAACTATTTAGTTGCTCGACATGATTGGTCGGAAAGTTTCACCAAGATGTTACAACAAGATATATCTAGCAGTAAAGGGCAACCTCTAAGCTATGATGAGATTAGAAAATACAAAATAATGAAACGTTACACGATGCTTGAATTCAGTGAGATTGCAAAAATCCTAAAAGAGTATCCAGATATTTATATTGTTACGGATACGAAAGACACTGAAAAATTATTAGTGGAACGACAATTCAACATATTGGTAAATGAAGCAAAGAAAGTAGATGTGACCATTTTAAAAAGGATTATCCCACAGATATATAACCAAGAGATGTTTGCAACTTTGGAAAATATTCATTCGTTTGATAATTATATTTATACTCTTTATCAATCGAAAGATACTAATGATCAAGTTATTAAATTTGTAAGTAATAATAATATCGCTGCTATAACCATGCCGACTTTTAAAGCAAATGTCGAATTTGTATCAAAGTTAAAGGAAGAAGGCATTCCGGTATATGTTCACACTTTAAACAACCTTGATGAAATGAAGAAATTCAAAGATATAGGGGTACATGGGTTTTACACAGACTTTGTTACATACAAAGATATTGACCATTACAATTTAGAGGAAAAGTTACGCCAAACGAAGTAGATAATCTTAATCTGTTGACTTTGATTTCTTGATTTAGATTTGTAGAAACATGAATCTTTAAGATTTTATGCTCTGCTACTTTTGTCTAGCTAGGTGATTTTCTAAAGTCCATACTACCACTCACAACAGTGGAAGTATGGACTTAAATATATTAAATAGAAAATTATAACCTACAACCATATAACCACCCCACCCCCACACAGATAGGGCAATTCTCCCGTACACACCTCCCACCCCACCCTGTTACAATTAATGGAAGGGACAACCCCAACTCTCGGAAGTCCCCCAGCAAAAACACTTGGGAGGAATCGGAACTATGACAAATCGCAGCTGTCAAATCCCTGGTTGCCAAGGCAAGCACGTGGCCAAAGGGTTCTGTGCCAAACACTACCAGGCACACCGATTGCAGCAAAACCAAAATCCAGCCAAACACTCCGCCTTACAAGAGACAGCTGCAGCGATGGAACGCACTTGCCAGGTACCTGGCTGTCAAGGCGCCTATTACGCAAAAGGCTTTTGTGCTTCGCATTATCAGAAAAACCGGATCTTGTCCATGAGCACATCCTCCAGCCAAGAGGTGAAAGGAGCGGGACACTCCACCGGGATTACCCGTCAGCTGGACAACCTGGGCAGAATCGTCTTGCCTATTGAGCTTCGCCGTTCCTTGAATATCGAGATTTCCGACTCGCTGGAAATATTCGTGGACCGCGACATGCTCATCTTGCGGAAATATTCGCCAGGCTGCACATTTTGCGGGACGATTACGATGGATTCGATCTATTTCAAAGGAAGAGTCATCTGCCAGGAATGCAATCGTTCCTGTAATGAGCTGCTCACATGAGCGGATACGAATGATATTGCTCTTGCCGTCGAAGAGATGTCTTTTTTCATGGGACAAATGATTTCCTAATCTTTCACTGCTATACTTACATAAAAATGTATACAAGATCCCGTTTCCGATCGCGGTGGGTACTGTGTTTGCAGGAACGGGGTTTTGACTCTTTTGAAAACAGGGTAATACATAGGAACAAGTCCTGAAGACTGATGGTACCATCCAAAAGGAGAAAAAGAGATGCAGATGAAAGAATATGGCCGCAAACTGGGGAAAATCGCCGTAGCCTTCTCATTATTCACATTTGTCGGACAAGCGGGTATATGGGCCCACGAAGTCCGTGCAGAAACGAGCTCGCCATCGATCCCAAGCAGTGAGACGGGCGAGTACATTATTAAGATGAAAAAAACAGCATCAGCCCTGTCCGCGAAGTCGATGCTATCTGCAAAAGGCGCGTCAGTCCTGAGTGTTAACAATCAGCGAGTGGTGATGAAGCTGGACAAGGCTTCCGAGCAAGAGGCCCTGACAAGCTTATCATCCAACCCTAGCGTGGAATATATCGAGCCCAATATTAAAATGCATACGTTCGCAGAGATTGCCGACCCGAGCTATTCCAAGCAATGGGGATTGCGTGCGATCCATGCGGCAGAGGCTTGGGCAGAAGCCACAAACACAGAGGAAGTAACGGTTGCTGTCCTCGATACCGGGGTAGATTACACGCATCCGGATCTGGCCAACCGTGTCGATACCAAGCATGATTATGATTATATCAATGGCGATTCTGACGCGATGGATGACAACGGACATGGCACGCATGTATCGGGGATTCTCGCAGCAGAGCTGAACAAGGTTGGCATTGCGGGAACGGCGGGCCCGATCGATGTGAAGCTGCTTCCGTTAAAGGTCTTGGATGATGAAGGAGATGGGGACCTGTATCACGTGGCGATGGCGATCGAGGATGCGGTGGACCTCGGTGCGGATGTCATCAATTTGAGTCTGGGCGGCTATTGGAATGAGGAAATGGACGGGAAACCCAGAACCATGATCGATGCTGTAGAATACGCAATGGACAAAGGCGCAGTGGTCATAGCGGCTGCCGGAAACGAAAAGGCCGACGCGGACTACTTCATCCCTGCTTCCATTCCTGATGTCATTACAGTAAGTGCTGTCAATGAAAATCTGAAGCTCACTAACTTCTCCAATTTTGGGGACAGTATCGATATTGCCGCACCGGGGGAAGACATTCTCAGTACATGGCCGGGGGGAGGCTACGTATATGAGTCGGGCACCTCGATGGCGACACCGTTTGTCTCTGGAGCGGCTGCTTTGCTGAAGGCACAGAATCCGGATCTGGACCCCGAGGAGCTGACGGATCTGCTGCTCGAAGGGACTACGGATCTAGGAGCGAAAGGCGACGATGATTTGTACGGTGAGGGCTTGCTCAACATTTACCAGGCCTGGCAGGATGGAGCGGATGATGTAGAGAATTCGGCACCTGTGCTGGAGAAAATCAGCGCCAGCTCCAAAAAGCTTACCCTCAAGCCGGGAGCACAGTCTCAATTGTCTGTAAACGCCTATTACTCCGACGATTCGAAAAAGGATATCACGTCCGAAGTGCAATGGGATTCGCAAAATGAACGGGTCGCGGTTGTCGAGAATGGACTGGTGACCGCAAAAGGATTTGGGAAAACAAACATTACAGCTGATTTTGGCGGAAAAACGCTCAAGATACCGGTAGAAATCACGGTCAGCAGCCTGAAAGCTTCCACGAGCCGCCTGTCGTTGAAACCGGTTGGCACAGCGACGATCCAGATTATGGCTACGTACGGGGATAAATCCACTGCAATGATCGATCCCGATGAGATTGAATGGAGCTCCAATGATGAAAGCGTAGCGACCGTTGCTGATGGCGTTGTGTCTGCCCATAACGTGGGGCGGACTTATATCACGGCTTCCTATGGAGGAAAAGCGGTAAAAGTAAGCGTGACGATCCAGCTGACGAAGCTGGAGGCGTCCTCCAGCAAGCTTTTGATGAAGCCGGACGATGCTTCGTTGATCAAGCTCAGCGCAGTCTATGGAAGTGAAAAGGAAGAAGTCACGGAAGAAGCGACATGGAAGACCAGCAATGACGATGTGGCGGAATATCAAGATGGGCAAATCGTGACGACAGGGTTCGGAAAAGCAACCATTACGGCGACCTACCGTGGCAAATCGACCAACATCAGTGTAGACACCACACTGAAAAAGCTGGCAGCCGATGCCACGAAAAAAACGCTGAAGCTGGAAGAAACTTATGCACCAACGTTGGAGGCAACCTACCGGGATGATTCCGAGGATGAGGTCACCGCAGACATTGACTGGTCTTCGTCGAATGAGAAAGTAGCTACTGTGGATGAAGAAGGGCTAATCACCGCAGTTGCCGAGGGAAGAGCGACGATCACAGCCAAATATGGCGGAAAAACAGTTAGAATTTCTATCACCGTAACGGATTAAAACAGGAAACTCTCGATTGAGTCATCTGACTTGGTCGAGGGTTTTTTATGTGAGATAGTTATTTGTCCCAGCTGTTTATTAAGAAAAATAAAACTTTTGAACCATGTAATCGTAGTTTCAGTGTGGTCAAATAAGGGAAATACCATTAAAAAACACCAAGGAGGTTTCACCGTAATGAAAAAATGGTTTCCCATGCTTCTTTCTGTAGCGCTGTTATCTTCCGTTTCTCCGTTGGCTGCGGTACAAGCTGCTAAGCCTGCGAAGGAGACAGGCGGCGGATCGGAAAAAGAAAGCAAGCCTGCAAAAGAGGACAAACAAGGTTCCGACAGTGGAAAATCCGATAAGGACACTGGAAAAGGCAAGGCTGACAAGGACACAGGAAATGGCAAGGCCGACAAGGACACTGGCAAGGCCGACAAAGACACTGGCAAAGCCGACAAGCCCGAAAAGGAATCTTCTGATGAGACAAGCAATGATGACGGTCTTTCTCTCGATGGCGATATTGAGGTAGATGTTGAAGTAGATGCCGATGTAGAAGTTGAGACAGAAACAGACGGTACCGTAGAGGAAGCTCCAGCAGAAGAACAACCAGCTGACACTGCGCCTCTTACCAAAAAACAAGCGGTAAAAGAAGCGGTAAAACTGAAAAAAGAAATCATCACGCTTCGTCAAGAATTGAAAAAAGTAGCTGAGGTTACTCCGGAAATCCAAGCGAAATACGAAGAACTTACAAAAGAACTGGAAAGTGCGTCCGCTTTGGGTGAAGCTCTTTCTGTTCAAAAAGAACTCTTGGAAAAAGTGTACAAGCCTGGTGATGCTGCACAATACGAAAAGCTGGGTGAGCTCTATGAGCAAACGGGTGACGAAACGCTGAAAACCTTCGTGAATGGCGAAGAAGTAGAAGCTGAGCAACAACCATTCATCGCAAAGGGCAGAGCGATGGTACCAGTGCGTGCGATCAGCAAAGCACTGAAAGCAGAAGTAAACTACAGCGCTGAAACCAAAACGGTAGAAATTACTCGCGGCGACAGCAAAATCACGCTGTATCTGGATAAAAACGAAGCAGTGGTAAATGGCGAGACCATCAAGCTGGACAGCGCGCCAGTAATCAAAAATGGCCGCATGTTCCTGCCACTCCGCTTTATCGGTGAAAGCTTGAATGCAAAAGTGGGCTACCAAGATGAGGGTAAAATCGTGATCATCGAAGATCCAGAGGCAACTGACGGTACAACAACCGACGGTACAACAACCGACGGTACAACAACCGACGGTACAACAACTGACGGTACAACAACGGACACAACAACGGACACAACAACGGACACAACAACCGGCACAACAACGGACACAACAACCGACACCACAACTGAGACAACAACCGACACCACAACTGAGACAACAACCGAAACTACAACCGAAACAACCACTACAACTCAATCCTAATGTTCACAGCGGCGCTGCCCAAGCGGGTGGCGCCGTTTCGTTTTGAAAACGGGTAGTAATATGCTATAGTGTATGTCAGGAATGTCCATCCCCTTTATTTGGAATGTCGATGGACAGGGAGTACAGATAGGGAGCGACATGACATGTTATCATTTGTAAAAAACTTTCTGTCGGGAAAGTCCGACCCTAAGGAACTGAAAGAAGAGATCAAGGAGGAGTCCATTCTTGCGGCCTCCGAAGCGAATACAATCAAGGAAGATACAGAGGAAACACCACAAGCGGAAACGGCCGAGGGAGTAACGACGCCTATTTCTCTGCATGAGTCGTGGGATCAAAACCTTTCGATGCAGCAGAAGTATTCTCTTTCCTTTATGGCATCCGAGCTTCCGCCGATTGCACCCGGTAACATCTCGCTGGCCGGGGTCAGTCTGGTGCCCCACGAAGAGGGCATCGCGGTCGTCGCTTTTGTCCGCAATGCTTCCCCGAATCCGGTCCGTTTGGGCAAAATGAATCTCGTGGTCTTGATTCAGGATAACCAGCTGTTCACGCGGCAGTCGTTTGACTTGTCGGAGCTGGGTGAGATTCCGCCGTTTCATGCCAGACCGTGGGAATTTGTATTCAGCAGGGAACACTATCTGATGGTCAATGTAGCGCTCCGCAACTGGAAGCTGGCCTTCGAGATCGCAGAGAAGAAAATGGTCCTCCCGCAAAAGCTGGAGCTGGAGGAATCCTGGATCAAATCGCTGTCCGATGCTCAGAAGGATTCCTTGATCGAATTGGCGAAGCAGTTGCCTGCACTGAAGCCGGGAGAAGTCAACGTGCAAAGCGTCCAACTTTCCAAGAGCGAGGATGGCAGCCTGCGGGCACTCCTGTTGATCCGCAATGGCTCGGAGCGTTCACTCTCCTTTGAAAAACTTCCGCTTGCCCTGATCGACGCGACGGGAGAAACGGTAGCGCAAGGTCTGTTTGAGCTGGGCTCGCTCACTGTCAATGCGGAAACGAGCAAACCATGGATGTTCATTTTTCCGCCGGAGAGCATTCTCAAGGAAAATCCGGATTTCAGCCGTTGGAGCGTCCGGGTGCCCCAAGGGGAATAAGCCACCGAATGATTTGACCCTGTTGGTCCAAAAACGATATGATGATAAGAAGACCTCAGAAGAGAGACGAAGAGGGGGATACTATGTTTTCATTCATAAAAAATTGGTTTGGCAAGGACCGTGATGACGCGCGTTCCCTTGAAGATTTAAAGAAAGAGATTCAGGAAGAGTCCATTGTGGAAGCAGAGGAGCTGCAGGAAGCAGGGAATGCCGTCAATGCAGCGCAGACAACGGACAAGCCTGCGCCAGCACCAAAGAAAGAGCGTCAAAAAGTAAAGACCGAGCTGTCGCTGCATCCTTTATGGGAAGAAATGCTGGATAACGAGAAAAAGTACGCGCTGCGCTTTTTGCAAGCGGATTTGCCTGAGATGATTGTGGGTACGGTGGGCGTCACCGGCTTCAGTATGATTCCGGGAGACGGCGGGATCACGGTAGCGATGTTTTTCCGTAATGGGACGGCGTACCCGGTGCGTTTCAAAACGATCACGCTTTCCGTCTATCTGGATGACCGCTTGTTTGCGCGTCATGCATTTAATATGGAAGAGCTGGGGGCGATTCCGTCCAACACCAGCCGTCCGTGGGAAGTCTTTTTCCCAGCGGATAGTTTTGTCAGCGATAATTTTGCCTTCAGCCGTTGGAAAGTGAAGCTGCATGTGGGCAAGAGCATGTATCAATGGCCGCGTGAGCTTGATCTGGATCCGGCGATGGAAGCCAAAATGACCGACATGCAAAAAAACAGACTGGAATACATCCTGCAAGTACTGCCGCCGTTAAAACGGAATACAGTGGAAGTAACCGGTTTTGATATCAGCCGGATGAAGGACGGACGTCTGGTGGTTGCGATGCTGTTTCAAAATGCGACGGATCAGGTGTATTCTCCAGAAAAGCTGGATATTACCATCAAGGATCCGGATGGCAGCGTGATTGCCGAGGGCTTGGTTCAGACAGACAAAATTCATGTGCGGCCAGGAACCAGCCGACCCTGGATCATGGTATTCCCGCCTGAATTGGTGAAGAAGCAGGATACGGTGCTGCGTCATTGGGCGCTGATTGTGAAGTAAGAACACAAAGATACATATGTGAGTGTGTGGCTATCGAGGAGGTTTTTTCATGAGTTGGTTACTGGAGAATTGGTTTGGGACAGAGGAAAGCTTGGAACAGGTGCGTGAAGATATTCGCGAGCACTTGCAAAAGGAATCGTATCTCGGGGTCTCCGGATTGGATCGTC
Organism: Brevibacillus migulae; assembly: GCF_004521915.1. Lineage (GTDB taxonomy): Bacteria > Bacillota > Bacilli > Brevibacillales > Brevibacillaceae > Brevibacillus_F > Brevibacillus_F migulae. The sequence goes on from NZ_SDKD01000003.1 coordinate 204,279, forward strand.
CCGAGCAATCCGCCAATCGCGTGGATTCAAAAGAACTGTCCGTAGTTTTGCATGGACCGTGGGATAGCAAGCTGGATGATATGGAAGAGGAGCTGCTGGAATACATTCACGACCAATTGCCGCCGGTTGTACGCGATGAGGTCGGCATTACACCATTTTTTACGAATGTCACGCCAGAAGGCTATCTCGTCCTCGCGTTCCTGCGCAACGCATGCGACCGCGATATTTTGCTGCAAAAGCTGCCGCTCGTCCTGACGACACCGGACGGCGAAGTGGTGGCCCGCAAGACGTTTGATATGATGCCTTTTGGGATCCTGGGCAAGTTTGTCAGCCGTCCAAGTGAATTCATGTTCCGTTGGGAAGAGTTCACCCGCGTGCCGGAGCAGGAAGTCCCCTTGACGCTCTCCTATGAAGGCAAACCGAAAAAACGGGAACTGACGCCAGAAAAATACACCGATACCAATGGCTTGTCGGAGCAAGATCTTGGCAAGTACATGGAGCATGCGGAAGATAAAATCGAAGCGATCCCGGGCCAGGTCGATCTCCAGGTATTGGACATCGCCGCGGGAGATGAAGGCGGACTGAAAATCGTCGTGCTGTTCCGCAACGGATTGGGCAAACGCCTGGAATTTACCGAGGTGCCGATTCGCATCCATGATAAGCAAGGAAGAGAAGTAGCGCGCGTTCGCTATGAATTGAGCAACCTGCGCGTAGATCCGCAAAGCAGCCGGATGTGGACTTTCTATGTGCCGGAGGAGTCCATCAAGCTGAAGCAAGTCTCTCCGGAGGATTGTGTGGCTTACATTCCGCAGCCTCAGCAAAGCAAAGATAACGATACGAATAAAGGCTTGATGCAATAAATGACGAAAATCCCTCATGTCTTGCTGACATCAGGGATTTTTCGTTTTGTTCGCTCCCTAGTCAATATCTGACGCGAAACGGCATGATGGTCGGTTTGCCCAAAGCCATACCTTTTTGGGAACGGATCTGATCGGTAACCAGGAGAAAGTACATTTCACCCGGCTTCATAGGTGCGACGGGTCTGATGCGGATTTCCCGATTGCTTCGATTCAGCGTAAGTGTAGCAGCGATCTTTTCTTGGCGATCGGTTTCGATCCAGATCGACTGATCATTTACAGTCTTGGCATCGATGGCTTGGGAGAAGCCGATCGCGAACGTCTTGCTCCGAGACACGTTCCGCTGCATGGGATATGAATGCAGATTGTCTTCGTATGCAGGCGAGTGATCGGTTGTCGAAAAGGAAGCCAAAGGAATGGCATTCATCAACATCACCCGATAGCGCTCGTTGGCGGCTAATGGGCTGTCGGCATCCAGTGTGAAACGATTGCTCGACCATTTGGTGAGGGTTGTACCCGGCACTTCCTGTCCGTGGGAATCGATCAGCTTCACATATTTTTGCAAAGTGGCCGCAATCGGTGATGCGTCCAGCTGTACCTCGACCGAGGGATAGAGGCTCACATCGGTTTTCCCCCAAGCCGGGGCGGTGGATCGAATGAAGCCATCCGACGCTGGATGGACTGCGCTTCTTGTTTTCGTGGAAAATGCCACCCGGGCCGGATCTTGCTTCAGGATGCCGGCAAGGGTACTGGTCCGGGCGAGCAATGTTTTCCACGAGTAGCTGCTTCCCTTGGCATCCGTGACCATGATCTTGTCGCTGGCGTTTTGCGTAAAGAAAGCGACATATTGCTCCGGATCATGGATCAGTTCTTCCAGGGTGAAGGCAGCGGCGCTTTGGGGAGCGCTCGCGACCTGCTTGATTGCTTCCAGAAAGTCGATACGGCCATGGCCGCTGTAGCGATCGGTGCCGCGTGCATCGATGTCAGCAGCCGTGCTTGTCAGGATCGCTCTCAGGTCGCTTGCCTCAAGCGGCTTTGGCGATGCGGCCAGCAGGAGTGCGGCGAGGGCGCTCACGTGAGGGGCAGCCATGGAAGTGCCGCTCATATAGGCGTACTTATTGTCGGGGATGGTGCTTATGATGTCTACCCCGGGAGCAGCGAGATCGATTTCGGGTCCGTTATTGGAGAAAAACGGGACCTCATCCTGCTCGGTTGTGGCTGCTACAGCGATGGATTCCGGATAAGCAGCGGGGTAATCGACATCGCCGGCCTCGTTTCCGGCCGCCGCTACGACCAGTACGCCTTTTTCCGCAGCATACCGGATGGCATCGTGCTCGGCTTTGGAGGAAAGCGAGGCGCCCAAGCTCAAGTTAATGACAGATGCCCCCATGTCGACGGCATCGTAGATCGCTTTCACTTCGTTTGAAACGGTTCCGTTGCCTTCTCCGTCTAATATTTTAAGGGGAATAATGCGCACGTCCGCCTTGCCGGTCAGTCCGGATACGCCCAAGCTGTTGTCCGTCAGAGCAGCGATGATGCCGCTGACGTGCGTGCCATGACCGTTTTCATCGTCCGGGACTGTGTCATGTTCCACATAGTCATAGCCGTCGATGATGCGGCCGGCCAGATCCGGATGGTCCGGATCGATGCCGGTATCGATGACCGCGACTTTTACGGTTCTTTTGGCGTTTGCCGCCAGTGACCACGCTTCCTGCGCCTGCAAACGGGACAACGCCCATTGCTCCATGCTGCCAGGATCGTTGGGCCGCACCGATTTCGCCTTTATGCTTTTCGGAGGATCCGGTATTTGCACCAGATGGTTTTGCTCCACAGATTGGATGTCTGGTCTGTCGGCAAGTTGCTCGATCAATTTCTTTGCATCTGCTGTGGTTTTCGGCTCGAAGACACTCACCTCGGGCGCGGCATGCTGATACTCTTGCTCCCAGACTACCAAGACTTCATTTTGCGGGGCGGCATCGTGCGAGGATTCCGCGGCAAGCACCTCGAGGCCGGGTGAGACAAGCAGGCTCATGATCAAGAGAATGCTTGCGGTCGACCGGCGGGATCGATGGGAAAGGTTCATGCTGCTGGCTCCTCCTGCTCGGCTCAGTTTGTGGCTTTCATTCTACTAGATTGCAGTCAGAGCGCCTACAGGGAGTGAGAGGAAGCGGGTTTGGTGACATTTTGCCAGATGGGGAAGGTCTCTTTTGCTCCTTCAATTATCTGTGCTAGACTAAGAGGAATGAAAGGAGAGGAGGAGGCAAGTTGCGCTTTCATCAAAAAATTGCCATCATTTGTATGGTGCTGACGCTTTTGATTCTTCCGGTTACCGATCGAGTCACGTGGGCGGCAGGAGAAGAAGGGATTTATATCGGCGGCGATTCTCCTACCTACTTTTATATGAAGGACATCCTCCGCAGCGACAGGCAATTGGAAGCATTGAAGAAGCTGCTGACAGAAGTGGATACAGAAGAAATATTCATCGTTCGCGATGGCCAAATGGCGAGTATTTATGAAATCTTGAGCGATCGACCGTACTACACCTATGACCCGAGCCGATTGTTGCCTGAATACACGCGTATCGCTGACGGCACTCGCATGGTGATTAACAGAAATATGCAGCAGGAAGACTCAGAAGCCCCAGAAATTGTCTATATCCGATAAAAAGAGAAGAAATAGGGGAAGAAGGAACCAAGAAATGAACGTTCATAAGCTGCTTCGAGCACTCCTTGTTGTAACGATGTCCTTGTCACTGATCCAGGGAATTCCGCACAAAGCCCAAGCGCTCGAAGGAACCAATGATCGCTACTACAGAAACCAGACCTATCTGAAACAGATCAAGGCGGATAAAGCCTGGAATATCGCGACGGGCAATCAGGCGATAACGATAGCCGTGCTTGATTCGGGTGTGGATACCGACCATCCCGATTTGAAGCCCAATCTGCTTCCCGGTGTCAATTTGTTGAGCCCCGGTAAAGCGCCCGAAGATGATTACGGTCACGGGACAAGTGTGGCAGGGATCTTGGCGGCAAAAGGAAACAACGGGATAGGGGTCACGGGTGTTCTCTGGAATGCGAAGATCCTGCCTATCAAGGTATTGGACCGTTATGGCAGCCTGAATAATGTGGATGTCATCGCACAAGGGATCAATACCGCGGTTAACAGAGGGGCCAAGGTCATTGTCATGTCGATGAGCGCCTTGAATACGACGCGTGCCCTGGAAGAGGCGGTGAGCCGGGCAGAATCGCGCGGCGTCGTCTTGGTAGCGGCGACAGGAAACGAATCAAGCCGGGTAGCCTATCCGGCCGCTTTTCCAACCGTGATTGCCGTAGGGGCGGTGAACAGCAGCAACCAGCCGCTCTACTCTTCCAATTTTGGCCCGGAGCTCAATCTGATGGCACCAGGCAACAATATTTACACGACAAAAAAGGGCGGAGGCTACGGAACGCTGACGGGCACATCTGCTGCAGCACCCCAGGTTGCGGCGGCTGCAGCCTTGATTCTTTCCAAGTATCCCAAAATGACTCCGTTGGATGTACGCCAGCTGCTGTATCAGTCGGCAGTGGATCTGGGGGAAAAGGGCTGGGATCGCAAGACGGGCTACGGGCTGCTCGATGTGAGCAAACCGCTGCGCGTGACTCCATCCCGCGATATAACCGAGCCGAATAATACGCAAGGTACGGCGAAAGCATTTCCGATCGAATCGCAGGTGCGAGCTTCTTTACATGCGACCGATCAGACAGACTGGTATTACATGGACATTCCTTATGATGGGAAAGTCACGCTGAATGCGTATGTATCGACCAACTCGATCGTATCGCTGGCTGCCACCTTTTATCCGGAGAACAAGCAGCCGTTCACCTATTACATAGGAAATAGCGACTCGGCCGGGATCTCGGTAAAAGAAGGCAGGATGTACATGAAGCTGCAGCGAAGCGGGGGTGTCGGGGCGTTCAGCTACGTTCTGACGAGCAGGTTTACCATTACCCCGGATCGCTATGAGCGCAATAATGACGAGACCACGGCAAGGCCGCTTGTCGGCAATCATATTAAGCTTATCGGAAATTTCCATGAGCAAAAGGATCAGGACTGGTTCTCTTATTATGTCCGGGAAAACGGCAGGCTTAATCTGACTGTCACCACGGATACCAATCGGATGGATTTGGCGGTCTTGATCGGCAAGCAGAAGCAAGGCTGGGATCCAAAGTATGACAACAGCACGCGGGATGACCAGACGGAAAAGGTCAGCAAGGAAGTAACCCCGGGCAAATATTACATCATGCTGTCAGAGTACTGGGGCAATCAGGTCAATGGAGAGTATCAGTTTGATCTGACCTATACACCGGAGCGCCAAGATGTGAATGAGCCCAATGACAGCAGCCGTCTTGCTTCCGGTATGATCAACGGCAGCATCATGACGGGAACGCTGCCGACCCGCTATGATTATGACTGGTTCCGCTTTGATGTCGCAGCGGATTCGTACGTCACGATTCGCGCACCGTACGTTCCGGTCACTTCAGGGGTTTATCTGGCGCTGTACGATTCGCAGCTGAACTACGCGCTGGCTTCGGAAAATGAAGTGGCACAGCTCTCAGACGCAGGCAAGGATATCGTCGGAATGCGTCTGAAGCCGGGGCGCTATTATATCCGTTTAAACAGTACGGTTCCCATTAAATATGATACGTATCGCCTTACGGTGACCCAGCAGCGGCTGATCGCCGGCTACCGGGACATTTCCACCCATTGGGCCCGCTCGGAGATCGTGCGTCTGAGCCAGAAGGGTGTCGTCAAAGGCTTCCAGGATTACACGTTCCGTCCGAACCAAACGGTGACTCGGGCCGAATTTGCAACGATGCTGATCCAATCCATGCGGGAAAAAGGAATACAGGTCGGCTCGTATTCGGGCAGCAGCAAATTCAAAGATCTGACCAAGCGGCACTGGGCTTACAATAATATGATGCTGGCCTATCGCATGGGAATCCTGCAGGGGTATCCAAACAGCACCATTAAACCCAATAGCCCGTTGACCCGCGCCGAGATGGCCGTGATGGTGGCCCGTGCGCAGAATATCTATACGTATAAACGCAGCTACTCGTCCTACTCCGATGTGGCGACCACCCATTGGGCTTCTCCGGCCATTGAGTCGTTGACCACGAGGGATTGGATCAGCGGTTATGGAGCAAACCAATTCAGACCAAACGCTTATGCGCGCCGTGCCGAAATGGTTGTGCTGCTTGCCAAGGCATACAAATTATAGTTTGGAAGGGAGAGCATTTGGATGAAGAAAGTGATGAAGGGAACAATTGCTGCTGCTCTCATCGGGGCAGCGGTCGCGACCACCCAGGTATGGGCAGCGGGAAATACGGGGGTACCGGGATCCGCGGATGATCCGGTAGTCACTAAAAGCTACGTGGATCAACAAATCGCCGCTATTGGCGGCGGTGGCGGGGCAGCCAGCACCTTGAAGGTGGTCGAGCTAACTCCGGGACAGACATTGTATGGCTACGAGGGAACCGAGTTCATCGTGCGCACCGGGAGTGTCGTGTCGGTAGCAGGCAAAAATGGCGATGGCTTGACCGACCTGACAGCCGGTGCGGATCTTCGCGCAGGAGCGTGGGTCGCAGCCAATCATTTGCTGTTGATCGCCCGTTCCGATAACCGTGGGTTGCGCTTGGCCCCTAATTATGACGGTATTGCGTACGTCATGGTTAGAGGGAAATATGATTTGCGATAATAAGTATTGACACACCCTATAAAAACCATTAATGTATTATCCGTAATGGATACTCTTATCCAGAGCAGGCGGAGGGACTGGCCCGATGAAGCCCGGCAACCGACACGAGCGGTGCTAACCAGCAGAACATTTTGTTCTGGCCGATAAGAGGTTAGGGAACGCATAAAAAAGCACCTTTTCCTCATGGATGGAAAAGGTTTTTTTTTGACCGTCATAGAAACCTGCTTCGGCTACCACACTATTCGTATGGGGAATAAAGGAGGTAGAATCATGGCATTGCAAAAAGGCCGCCGACTCTTTACATCTGAATCCGTTACCGAAGGGCATCCGGACAAGATTTGCGACCAGATTTCCGACTCGGTATTGGACGCCATTCTGGCAAAAGATCCAAATGCACGTGTAGCGTGTGAAACATCCGTCACCACTGGTCTCGTACTGGTAGCGGGCGAGATCACCACCAGCACCTATGTGGACATTCAAAAACTGGTTCGCGACACCATTCGCGAAATCGGCTATGATCGCGCGAAATTTGGCTTTGACGCTGATACTTGCGGTGTGATCACTGCAATTGGTGAACAATCCGTGGATATCGCTGCGGGTGTTGACCAAGCGCTGGAAGCAAAAGAAGGAAAAATGACTGACGAGCAAATCGAAGCGATTGGTGCAGGTGACCAAGGCTTGATGTTCGGTTTTGCTTGCAACGAGACACCTGAGCTGATGCCATTGCCTATCAGCATGGCTCACCAATTGGCGCGCCGTCTGACTGAAGTGCGCAAAAACGGTACGTTGGAGTACCTGCGCCCAGACGGAAAAACGCAAGTGACTGTAGAATACGATGGAGACAAGCCTGTACGCATCGATACCATCGTGATCTCTACCCAACATGCTCCAGAAACGACTTTGGAGCAAATCAAGGCTGACCTGGTTGAGCATGTGATCAAACCAGTGGTTCCTGCTCAACTTCTGGATGCGGATACCAAATACTTCATCAACCCAACTGGCCGTTTCGTAATCGGCGGACCACAAGGGGATGCTGGATTGACTGGCCGCAAAATCATCGTGGATACCTATGGTGGTTACGCGCGTCACGGCGGCGGTGCATTCTCCGGAAAAGATCCGACAAAAGTCGACCGTTCTGGCGCATACGCAGCTCGCTATGTTGCGAAAAATATCGTGGCTGCAGGACTGGCTGACAAATGCGAAGTGCAAGTGGCTTATGCGATCGGTGTGGCACAACCTGTGTCCATCAGCGTGGATACATTTGGCACTGGCAAAGTGGCGGAAGAAGATCTCGTTGGCTTGATCCGCAAGCACTTTGACCTGCGTCCAGCTGGCATTATCAAGCAATTGGACCTGCGTCGTCCGATTTACAAACAAACTGCTGCATACGGTCACTTCGGCCGCAATGACCTGAATGTTCCTTGGGAGCGCACAGACAAAGCGGAAGAATTGAAACGCGACGCCGCTCAACTGGTAAAATAAGACTACATTTCTAAACGCATAAAACGCCCGGCATTCCTTGCAAAAGGTGCCGGGTTTTTTGTTTGCTGGATGAGACAACCTGTGCTGGAACGACATACATAAAGGTGATACGCTGTTTTTGTCGAATATTTTAGTCTTGTAGAATAGGGAAGATAAAGACTAAAATCTCCGAAGGGGGACATTTGGTACAAGCTTCCACATGACGGAGGACCCTTTGTGAAGAAACGAATACCATTTCTCGCTACTTTTTTCCTAACGCTGGTACTCGTCGTCGCAGCAGGTTTCTTGCTATCCGGGAAAAAAGAGCAAGAAACTGTAAATAATCTGCAACATTTTTCCCATGATGGTACGTCTATATCAACGCAGAAGGGAAATGAGTCTCCTGCGCTGGAGATAGGGAAGGAGCAACTGACTGTCAACAAGCAGACCTGGTACCGTGACCAGGTGGTTGTGCTTACCTATCACCACGTGGATGCAACGAGCAAGCAGCCCTTTGCGATTACGCCTGATCAGTTTGCCGAGCACATGGCATTTCTTTACAAAAATGATCTTCATCCCATTACCATGACAGAGTTTTTACGTTTTGTTGACACTGGGGTCATGCCCACCGAAAATGCGGTGCTGCTGACGTTTGACGATGGCTATGAGAGCTATTACAAGCACGCTTATCCGATTATGAAGGAGTACCAATTTCCTTCCGTCAACTTTGTGATCACGGGACGTCTGCGGGATACGGTGGAGCGCAAAAGGGAAAACATGACGCCGCCGCTCACATTTCCGGAAATTGAGGAAATGATGGCGACCGGACTGGTGGAAGTAGCATCCCATACGTACAGCATGCATGAGCAGGCGGTAACCAGCGAGTGGGGGCAGCCAGGCCCGGAGACAGCACCTGTTTATCTCGAAGACGTCAATCGTCTGGAAGAGGAGCAGGAATACAAAAATCGGCTTTACGTGGATTTTATGATGGCCAGAGTGGCACTGTCGGATTTCGTACACAAAAAAATTGAAACCATTTCGTTTCCATTTGGATATGCAAGTGAAGCTGTCGTTGAGACGGCGAAGGAAGCGGGTTACCGCTATGCGTTCAGCACGGCGCACGGGGTGGTGAAAGCGGGTGTGGATCCGTACCGGATTCCCCGCTATGACGTAGGGACCCCGGATAAAGATGGAAAGGCATTGCGCGACTTGTTCACAAGTGTGAAAACAAATTGGGGGAGCTCTCATGTACAAGCAAATTGATGTGAGCTTGCTGGATACTGTCTTGAAAAAGACGATTCAATCGGTTGAGTCGAGCAAGCATCAGATTTTTGATATCGCTGAATCGGCACGTCGTGAGAGCAATACGATGCGTTCCGAGATCGTGGAGCTCAGGCTGCAGATTGGAGAGGCGATTGACCGCGTAGATTTGCTTGAGCTTCAATACCGCAAGGCACGCAATCGACTGGTCCATGTGAGCAGAAACTTCCACGAGCATGCCGAAGAAGAAATTCGAAAGGCTTATGAGGAAGCGAACAATCTGCAGGTGGAGCTGTCAATTCAGCGGGAGCGAGAGCAGAATCTGCGGCGCAGACGCGATGAATTAGAAATGCGATTGCGTGGAATTGAGGAAACCATTAACAAAGCCGAAAATCTGATGACCCAAATCGGTGTTGTCCTGGGTTATCTGAACGGAGATTTAAGCAGGGTTGGAGAGGCGCTGGAAACCGCCAAGCAGCAGCAGCTGATGGGCATGCGGATCATTCAGGCACAGGAAGAAGAACGAAAGCGGGTCGCACGTGAAATTCATGACGGTCCTGCGCAATCGATGGCCAATGTGGTGCTGCGCACTGAAATCGTGGAAAAGATGCTGAAAAACCAGCGCATTCTTGACGCGGAGATGGAGCTGCAGGAGTTAAAAGAAATGGTTCGCTACAGTCTTGCAGATGTGCGCCGTATCATTTTCGACCTGCGTCCGATGGCACTTGATGATCTCGGCCTGGTCCCAACGCTGCAAAAATATATCCAAACGTTTGAAGATCGTACGAAATTGACCGTCGATTTGGTCGTTTTCGGCAAAGAGCAAGATTTGGAGAGTTCGGTGAAAGCAGCGTTGTTTCGTCTGGTTCAAGAATGCCTCAACAATGTGGCGAAGCATGCCAAAGCACGGTTTGTCCAGGTCAAAATGGAATTTCAACACAAGCAGCTCATGCTGGTGGTCAAAGATGACGGAATTGGTTTTCGCATGGAAGAGAAGCAAGGCAACGGTGAGTCATTTGGCTTGATGGGGATGAAAGAACGGACGCAACTTCTGGAAGGAAAGATGGAGATCCAATCCGCCCCCATGCAAGGAACGAGAGTCATGTTCCACATTCCCGTATAAGAAGAGCTTCTGAACAGATCTAGATGAAAAACGAAAAATTGGAGGGTGTAGAAGAAATGGATAGAATGAGACAGGATATTTCAATTATTTTGGTAGATGACCATCAATTGTTCCGCGATGGGGTAAAGCGTATTCTGGAGATGGAAGGCGATTTTCGTATCGTCGGGGAAGGCTCTGACGGCGCGGATGCGATTCGTCTGGCGGGAGATCTGCAACCGGATGTAGTGTTGATGGATATCAATATGCCAAATATCAATGGCGTGACAGCTGCGGAGGATGTCGTGACGGTCAGTCCAAAGTCGCGCGTCATCATTCTATCCATTCACGATGATGAAGGCTATGTGTACCGTACCTTGCGCAATGGCGCATCGGGTTACCTGCTGAAAGATATGGGAACCACCGATCTGGTAGAGGCCGTTCGCGTAGTAGCACGCGGGGGCGCATACATTCACCCGAAAGTAACCGGCAAGCTGATCGATGAATTCCGCCGCTTGTCCGAGCAGGAAGAAATGTATGAACGCGCGCCAATCAGCGACGATTCGATTTCGGTGGATCCAACCTTGATTGATTCGCTGACTCGCCGTGAACGAGAAGTGCTTCAGCTGATGGCAGAAGGAAAAAGCAACCGGGCGATCGGGGAATTTCTGTTTATCAGTGAAAAAACCGTGAAGAACCACGTGAGCAGCATTTTGCAAAAGCTGAATGTGCAAGACCGCACGCAGGCGGTAGTGATTTCGATTAAAAATGGCTGGGTGAAGCTGTAACTGCTGGCTTGACCGCAAGCACCCCGAGTAACCATCCCCGCATATTCTGTGATAGGGGAGGGGATGACCGTGATAGAGGAACTGCTGATGTGGACACTGGCTGCATACGGCTGCGCGTCTCTATTAGCCACTCTGTTGCGTCGTTTCGGGATGAGAGCTGTGTCCAATGAGCCGCTGATCCATTACCATATCCTGCTGTACAATTCGGAACAGTTGTTCGAACGGGAAGTGAGACGGCTGGTGTCCACTTCGTACTGGCGCGGAGAACGTCTGCGGATTTCGTTTACCGATTACGGTTCGACCGACGACACGATGAAGATGATAGATATTTATGAGCGGAACGATTTCGGTTGGCCGGATGGAATTCAGGCGGGCAGTCAAGTCGTGACGATTGACCTGCGAAGTCAGGCAGGGTGAGGGGAGCGTAGATGCTCTCCTTTTTTCTTTGCACCGGCCTCTTTCTTTTTGCACACTGGGCAGTAAAGAAGAGGTTCGAGGAGGTTTTGCGCATGCCGGAGTACCTGCTGTATGTCAAAGAAGAAAATCGGACGAGGCAAGCCTATATTACACCCTGCTTTGAGGTGGACAGGCATTTCTGGGAGCAGGAGGACGGCAGGCGGCTGCACATTATCGGCAAAAGTCCGTCCCTGGCGATAGCTTTTATGCTTCGGGAACAGGTCAATCAGCGCCTCGCGCATGATGCTGGCATCGATTCATTAAAACAGCTGGCCCATACCGCGGTGCGGGAATCCTCGGTATTGTACGGCAGAGCAGTAGAGGAAACAAAGGATTGGTTTCAGTTCTCGCCAAGCGGGGGATTAGAAGAGAAAGGCAGGAATGATCATGTAGCAGCCGACCTGCCAATCGAAGCAGACAGGCTGCGGAGGATACTTTCGGGCAGAGCGCTTTTATGGGAGGAGATCGTCTATCTGTGGATGCAGCACGGGGGTGACGAGAGCGTCTTGCTCCGGCTCATCCAATGGCTGGTATTGGAGGGGAAGGCGGTCCTGCTCCCGGGGATCCGCTTGGTGTTGAAAAAGGGCTTATGGCGTAATCGGCTGCTGGCTGTATGCGAACGCTGTGGTGAGGCGGACTCGATCCATCTGGCGTACTGCTATCGCTGTGAGCAGGGATGTGGGTACTGTGCGGCATGCATACAGATGGGACAGAGCAAATGCTGTGCGAGGTATGTGTGTGTAGCGGGAGAACTTGATACGGCCATTTCGAGAGCTGGCCATCCATTTGCGTCCGGCCATGAGTCATCAGAGAAGCCGGCTTTGCTGGAGTGGGAAGGCACCTATACCCCCTGGCAGGCAGAAGCGGCAGAGCGGGCCCGTCAATTTGTTGCGGCTCAGGACTCATCCAGCGAATCGTTCCTTTTGTGGGCGGTGTGCGGCGCGGGGAAGACAGAGCTGTTGTTTCCGTCGATTGCCGATATGCTTGCCTCCGGAAAAAAGGTGCTGGTAGCCACTCCGCGAAAGGATGTTGTGTTAGAGCTGGCTCCGCGTCTGCAACGGGTCTTTCCGCGTGTAAAAGTGATTGCTGTGCATGGTGCGAGCGGCGAAAAGTGGGAAGAGGCGGATGTAGTCGTATCGACAACCCATCAGGTCATGCGGTTTTATCGCAGGTTTCCGCTGGTTGTCGTAGATGAAGCGGATGCGTTCCCGTATCACGGCAATCCGATGCTGTATCGGGCTGTGCAGCGGGCAGTCGCTTTGGGCGGGAAGCAATTGTACCTCACCGCGACGCCACCGAAGAAGCTCAGAAAAGCACTTGTCCCCGCCAGGTTCGGTCTGTATGCGCCGTATTCTCCGACCCATACGATGTTGCCGCAGCGCTACCACGGACATCCTTTGCCCGTTCCGAAGCAGATGATTGTTGCAGGATTGCAGCAAAAACTGCGTAGAAACCAGCCGCTGGGAGCGTTTCTGGAGCAAGTGCGCCATTCGCTCACAGATGACAGGCGGGTTTTCGTCTTCGTGCCAAGGGTGAACGATGTGGAGGAGATGACCCAGTACCTTACCTATTTCTTGCCGGACTGCCACGGAAGGATTGCGGGGGTTCACGCCGCTGATCCGCTTCGGGACGAAAAGGTCAAAGCGTTTCGTGACAGGCAGCTTTCTTTGCTTGTCACGACAACGATCCTGGAGCGAGGTGTGACGATCCCGCAGAGCGACGTCATTGTCTGGGGAGCGGATAATGCGGTGTTTGATCAAGCGTCCCTTGTACAGATTGCGGGACGTGTGGGACGTTCGGCCGATTCCCCGGGAGGCACAATATTATTTCTGGTCGAAAAACAGGCCGAAGCGCCGCGAGAAGCGATTCGGGAGATCAAGCGGATGAACCGGTTGGCGCAAAGGCTGCGGGGGAACCAACATGCTGGGTAAGGTCAGCCGGTGTGTGATTTGTTCGCTTTCACCGCGATCTGCCATGCGGCAAGAGCGTGTAAGACAGCTGGCGAAGCGCTTGGGCAACGAGTCAGTTTACCCGCCTATGTATCGGCTTTTGGATAAGCTGCCTCTATGCGTGGCTTGTATGGAAGCCAAGTTACCTTTTCAAGTGGGACCGCAGTGCCTCGTTTGCGGTAGGGTGATGATGAATACCCCAGATGAGCGCTGTACAGATTGTCAGCGCTACGCAGACGGCCACCTTTTGCAAAATCGGAGCATGATGGCCTATCAGGAGTGGGGAAAAGAGGTGATCCGCCAGTTGAAATATCGCGGCGATGAGCATCTCTCCGCTATGCTGGCCACCTTGCTTGCGATCGGTTATTATCGCTATTATTCTCATATTCCGTTTCGTATCGTCACAAATGTGCCGTTACATCCATCCCGGTTGCGGGAGCGGGGATTTGATCAAGCCGCGCTGCTTGCCAAACACTTTGCCGAATCGGTGAATCTGTCGTATTTTCCTCTACTGCGACGTGTGAAAAATACCGATAAATTAAGTAAACAAGCGGGACGATTTGCCCGTTACCAGAGCATGCACAACGCGTTTGCGCCATGTGAGGAGTGGGCGAGCCGTACATGGAAGGCTGCGCCGCATATCCTCATCATTGACGATATTTATACGACGGGCTCAACCCTGCGTGCCTGTGCATCTGCGATTCACTCGCTACCGAGCCTCTCGCAGGCTTCGATCCGTAGTCTTACGCTATTCCGCTAGGCAGTGGGTACGGAATCATCAATTTTGCCAGACAGCTTCGGATGTGAGAGTGTAAACCCGCTTTGAAAGGAGTTATGACTATGAGCTTAGGAAAACTGGATAACTGCCCGCGCTGTGATACCCTTTTTGTAAAAGGCGTGCGTGATGTATGCAACAACTGCTACCAGCAGATTGAAAAAGAGTATGCGAAGTGCGCGGAATACCTGCGCAAACGGGAAAACCGGGGTGCCAACATCCATCAAGTGAGCGAAGCGACCGGCGTCTCCATCAAGCAAATCACGAAATTCATCAAGGAAGGGCGCATTTCGGTAGCGAACAACCCGAATATGGGCTATCCGTGCGAGGGATGCGGCTTGATGATCATCTCGGGAACACTTTGCGACGATTGTAAGAAAGGTTTGCAGCGTGAGATTGGCTACGATAAGGATCTCGCGGAGCGCTTGAGCGCGGAGGAAGAGAAGAACCGCAAATCCGCATTGGCTTACAAAAGCAGGGAAAACAAGCAGTAAGCGCGAAAAGAAAAAACTAATCATTTTTGTAACAATTGCCGATGATAGTAGTAAGAGATCATCGGCTTTTTCGGTCGATAAGAATTTATAAAATTCTCATCGACATAAGAGCAACTAAGGCCCGCCAAAGGCTTGGCGGAGCCAAGTTTTCTAATAAAGTGNGCCCGCCAAAGGCTTGGCGGAGCCAAGTTTTCTAATAAAGTGGAACCTATTTCCACGAGGTGAATACGGAGGCCGGGCTAAGGTCTTATGCCAGGTCTTCTAATTTCTCGAACTACTGAGAGGGTGTTAAACATGCGTGTGAATGAACCAAATCGCACAGGTATGATCAATGCGTATAACAAGGCGAACAAAGCTCAGGCGGTCAGCGATGCCAAAGTGAAAATGGGCAAAGATGAAGTGCAGATTTCCACCGAAGCGCTCGAGCTGCTCAAACAGGTAGAGGCAACCGAAGAACCGGTTCGCAAGGATAAAGTGAATGAACTGAAGCAGCAGATCGAAAACGGCACGTACCACGTATCCAGCGACAAAATCGCGGAGAAATTCCTTTCCTTTTGGAAAAAGCCGTAGAAAGCGGTGAATCATCATGTCACGATTGAGTGAACTGTACGAGACGCTGGAGAACTTGCTGAATCTGCATAAAGCACTGTACACACTGGCGATCGAAAAGAAGCCGGTGTTGATCCGTGGAGATGCAGACGGACTGACCAAGCTCACGCATCAGGAGAAGAAGCTGATCAAAGCGATCGAGACGACGGAAGCCATCCGGATGGAGCAAGTGCGCCAGATCATGGCAGAAAAGGGCATTGCCCAAAGGGAAGGCACCATCACGGAACTTATCAAATCACTCACGTCAGCAGAAGAAAAACAGCGTTTGTCCCATTACCGCGACGAATTGTTGAGGGTTGTCACAGCTCTGCGTGAAGCAAACGATCTCAATCAGCAGTTGCTTGAGCAATCCCTTTCTTTTGTGGAGATGACGCTGAATCTGGTCACAGATTCTCCCGAGGAAGACTTCGTCTACAAAAATCCCAAAATGCAAATGGGCAATGGCCAATTTGCCCGTTCTTATATTAATAAAAAAGCGTAAAGAGGTGCTGAGATGCGTTCGACCTTCCATGCCTTAGAAGTCAGCAAACGCGGACTGTTTGCCCAGCAATCCGCTTTGAATACGGTGAGTCACAACATTGCGAATGCAAATACAGAAGGCTATACCCGCCAGCGCGCCCACATGCAGGCGACGACGGGCCTTCCTTATCCGGGCTTTGATGCCGCGATCGAGCCGGGTATCCTGGGGACTGGGGTGCAGGTTACGGATCTGCAGCGTATTCGCGAGGATTATCTGGATGTGCAATATCGCAATGAATTCAAACGCCAGGGCTACTGGGAAGCGCGTTCGGAGACAATTGAAAAAATTGAAGACATTATGAATGAACCATCGGAAACCGGCTTGCAGAAGGTCATGGACCAAATGTGGCAGGCGTGGCAGGATTTAGCCAGCGATCCATCAGACCAATCGGCTCGTGCGGTTGTACGCGAACGTGCCCAAGCGGTTGTGGATACCTTTAACACTTTGAGCACACATCTGCAGGAAGTAAAGACCGATCTGGATACGGTGATCGGGGTTAAAGCGAAAGAAATTAATTTACTTGGACAGCAAATCGCTAGCCTTAACGCACAAATCGCCGATGTGGTGCCGCATGGTTATCAGCCGAATGATTTGTATGACCAACGCGATGTGCTGCTGGATAAGCTCTCCAAGCTGACACAGGTAAATGTAACGCAATCCACCAACGGCATGGTGAATGTGACGATTGACGGAAGGGATTTTGTAACGGGTAGAACCTCGGTAGCGATGGCTACACAGCAAAACCCAGATACCGGCTTGCTGGACATCACGCTTGGCGGCGCAGCCTTTGTTCCGCAAAATGGTTATTTGGCGGGCACCTATCAAGCTCGTGGAGAAATTGTTCCGTATTATCAGAATCAGCTGGACATTCTCGCAGTGAACCTAGCGAAAGAAATCAATGACGTGCACCGTACCGGATTAAGCCTTTCCGATATTAAAGGATCGGGTACTTCCGGCGATCTTCCGTTCTTTGTGGATGCGGACGCGTCCGCAGCGGATCCCGCATCGAAAACGTATCCGGCGAGTGCTGCGAAAATGGCGATTAACCCGGCAATTCTCGCGAGCTTGGATGCGATCGCAGCGGCTCAAGCCGAGACACCGACTACGCCGGTAGGTAACAACAAAAATGCGCTAGCCATAGCATCTATCAAAAACAAAGTGGTCCAAGCGGGCACCGGTGTGAATGACCTGAAGGAAAACACCACACTGGACGACTTTTATCGCTCCACAATCGGGGAGCTGGGGGTTGACGGCCAAGAAGCGGAGCGCAACCTGTTGAATGCGGAAATGATCGTGGGCACGGTGGAAAATCAGCGCCAATCGGTTTCCGGTGTAGCGATCGATGACGAAATGGCAGATTTGATCAAATTCCAGCATGCCTATTCTGCAGCAGCACGTGTGATGACCAGCGCGGATGAGCTATTGGACAAGATCATTAATGGAATGGGACGTGTAGGTCTCTAGAATAAACAGATAAACTGAACAAGATGGGGAGGTCCTGACATGGCAATTCGCGTCACGCAAAATATGTTGAATAGCAATATGTTGCGCAACCTGCATAATTCCATGCGCAATCTGGACAAACTGCAAGAACAGCAAGCGACGGGGAAAAAGATTAACCGACCAACGGACGATCCAGTCGGGGCTTCGCGTGGGATGTTTTATCGGACAAGTTTGATTGAGAATGAGCAGTATAAAAGCAATGCGGATGAAGCGGCTACCTGGATGGATATGACCGACGAGGCGATGGATCAGATCGGAGATATTTTGAAACGTGTTAGCGAATTAGTAGTTGCATCAGGTAATGATACTGCATCTGCAGCTGACAGACAGACCATGGGGACAGAAATCAAAGAACTGAAAAACCAGTTGGGCAGTTTGGCTAATCAAACAGTCAACGGACGTTATATCTTCGGAGGTACTGATACGTTGACGCCTCCTTATAATGAAACGCTTGGCAACTTCACCAGTACCAATAGCACAGAAATTCAGATTGAAGTAAGTGAGAAAGTATTTGTATCTAAAAATATTAATGCACAAAGGATCTTTAATTTTCCCGATAATGCCAATAATATGTTTAAAGTCTTAGATAATATTGTGGCTACTTTATCTGCAGGAAATTCTGCCTCCTCTTACGATTCAGCGTTAAACGGTCAGTATGATAATTTACTTACTGAGCGAGCGTCGCTGGGTGCACGTGTCAACCGAATTGAGCTTGTCTTGGATCGATTAGAGAGAGCCGAAGTATCATTGTCTGAACAGCAATCAAAAATCGAAGACGCAGATATGGCTGATGTAGCAACGGAATTGTCCGCGGAAGAAAGTGTTTACAAGGCAGCTCTTTCTGTAGGAGCAAAGGTCATTCAGCCAACCTTGTTGGATTTCCTGCGATAGGGAAACTAGGAGGTAGTATGGATGCAATTACCTAAGATACAAATGTCTCAAACTTATCTTCAATTAGGTTTAAACATTCGGAAGCCGGTTCAGGAAATTGAGCAGCCTATGGCTGAACTCAATCTCCGACAAGAACCGGCCATTATCGAAATTCGTCAGCCACAAGGTGTGCTGTCGATTGATTCCACTCGTGCTCGTCAAAGTCTTGGGATACGGACACCAATGGAATTCAGCGATTATAATGCAAGTTTTGGTCGGGATAAATTAATGGAGTTTATCGCCAACACGGTGGCAGAGGGAGAACGTCTAGGTGCGATTGAAAAGGGAGGCAACCCCATCGCTGATATGGCTTTCGAAACCTTTGCTACGGCAACGACCCCTGATATTCCTCCTCCTACTTATGATGAAGGGGTAGATATCAGTTTTCAGGCAAGACCAGCGGAGATTAATGTGGAAAGACGTGGAATGAAGATGGATCCTCAGATTCATCAGCCCATTCTAAAGTACACTCCTGGGAAAGTGGAAGGATATGTCAAACAGTGGAATAGCCTCCAATTAAGTGTAATTGGTCTTAATGTCGATCGTTCTTTGTAAAAAGGAGATGGCTGCATGGCAAGAGAAAACAAGATTGAGTTAGGGAAGCTATTTTTTGAAGAAGGACTGCCTGGTTTTCAAAGCCTGCAGTTTTTTCAATTATTACAGGAAGACCCAGATAGTCCATTCTTTGCGTTACAATCGATGGAAGATGAATCGGTAAGTTTTTGGGTAGTCAATCCCTTTGTTTTTTTTGCGGATTATGAATTTACACTACAGGAGTCATCCAAACAAAACTTGAAGCTGGAAGGGCAAAGTCCCGTTTTTGTTCTTAACGTGGTGACAGTACGTGAAAGTGGAGAGGTAACCGTAAATTTAAAAGCACCGATCGTTGTGAATCAGGAAAAGAGAATGGCTAGACAAGTAATTCTTAATGATGAAAAGTATGCTGTGCGACAACCGCTGTTTCAGTTGAAGTCAGCTGTTAATGAGTAGGTGAGAGAATGCTAGTTCTTTCTCGGAGAAAAAACGAGTCGATTATGATTGGTGAAGACATCGAAATTAAAATTGTCGGCGTTGAAGGAGATCTAGTGAGGATCGGGATTGAAGCGCCACGAGCGGTTGAAGTTCATCGCAAGGAAATCTTTCTAGCGATTAAGGAAGAGAACCAGTTGGCGTCTCAAAGAAAACCGGACTGGTCTGTAATGAAACAAATGATAAGCGATATGAAATCTGATGAGAAGTAGTCATCAGGTTTTTTCTTTTTAGCGAATAAAATCAAAAAAACACTAAACATGTCTAAATCTCCATCCGATAATAGTAGTGTAGGGGAAATCAAGCAAGCGCGCGATTGTGAGAGGACCCCAAATCAAAGGAAAATAGCCACATGGACGTGGCTATGACAATCAAGGAGGAAAATAGAATGATTATCAACCACAATATTTCTGCTCAAAACACTCACCGTCAATTGGGAGTAAACACTGGTAACCTGTCCAAGAACGTTGAAAAACTGTCTTCCGGATACCGCATCAACCGCGCTGCAGACGACGCTGCTGGTCTTTCCATCTCCGAGCGCATGCGTTCTCAAATCCGTGGTATGGAGCAAGCTGCACGCAACTCTCAAGATGGTATCTCTTTGATCCAAACTGCTGAGGGTGCACTGCAAACAGTTAACGACATGCTCGTTCGTGTAAAAGAATTGGCTACTCAATCTGCGAACGGAACTTACGATTCTACTGCTGACCGTGCTCGTCTGCAAGAAGAGTTGACTGAGTTGAAAAACGAAGTAACAAACATTCAAAATAACACTAAGTTCAACGGGATTAATCTGCTGAATGGTACCAACTCCATCACGCTTCAAATTGGTGAGGCTAGCACTCAAACAATTTCTCTGAATGGTGCAAGCTTCTCTCTTACTTCTGTTACTTCTGCTTTGGGAAGCTTTAGCATCTCGACTCAAGCAAGTGCATCTGCAGTTCTGGCTAGCATCGAAGCTGAAATCAACCGAGTATCTGCTGCACGTTCTTACCTCGGTGCAAACCAAAACCGTTTGGAAAACACTATCAACAACCTGAACATCACTTCTGAGAACTTGACTGCTGCTGAATCCCGTATCCGCGACGTAGATATGGCGAAAGAGCAAATGGCGTTCACTAAGAACAACATTCTTACTCAAGCGGCACAATCCATGTTGGCACAAGCTAACCAATTGCCACAAGGTGTTCTCCAACTTCTCCGCTAATATCAGGAAAAAGAGAGCAAGAATATCTTGCTCTCTTTTTTTAAAAAACGAGTTTAGAAAGGAATCAGCTATGAAAATTTCAGCTTGTGTAATCACCAAAAATGAAGAAAGAAATTTGCCTAGATGCCTGGATAGTGTAAAAGATATTGTATCTGAGATTATTGTTGTAGATACAGGCTCTACTGACAAAACAGTCGATATAGCGCTTTCGTATCATGCTACTGTTCTTTTTTTTGAATGGGTGAACGATTTTGCACAAGCCCGGAATTATGCCTTAGAACATGCAACTGGAGATTGGATCATTTTCCTTGATGCTGATGAGTATTTTTCTCCGGACACTGTTCCACTCATCAAACAACAAATTCTTGAGGCAGAAGAAAACAATGCTGAGGGAATTGCTGCTCTCATGCTGAACTTCGAACAAGTATCCAAACAAGTGATAAACACTATGCTTCATGTTCGAATCTTTAAAAAGGCTCCATATATTAAATATGTGGGTGCAATTCATGAACGTATTGAAAATGTGAACGAGAAAATGAGGGTACACTATGCCCATGAGGTCATACAAATTATACACACTGGATATTCGATTGATACAGTAGTTAATAAACAAAAGAGCGATAGGAACTTGGAAATTCTATATAAGGAATTAGAAAACAAGCCAGAGAGTAGTGATCTCTGTTTTTATATAGCTGAGTCATTAATGGTTAAAGGTGAATATGAAAAGGCATTGGAATATGCTAATCGAATGCTATGCTACAATAACTCCTCGTTAATGGGGATTTACGAGAAGAACTACTTAAATATTTTGAGTTGTATGTTGAAACTGCAAAGATCAGAAAAAGAGATAGTGCAGATCATTAAAGATGCTATAGCGAAGTATCCTGGTTTCCCAGATTTTTATATATTTTTAGGAGATTTTTACAAAGCAGCGAGTCGATACGAAGATGCAATCGAAGTATATCAGACAGGACTTAATCTATTAGATAACTTTATTTCTTCTCAATCAAATGCACATTCAAATATTAATACAATACTTGTGAATATGGGAATTGTACTTTATAAAGCTGAATTATTTCCTAATTGTGTGGAGAAGTTGGTACAATCGTTAAATGTTGATCGTTATCATTTCCTGTCGTTACAATTTTTAATGCGTGTTTTCTCTAAATTTGAGAAACCATATGATATACTGCAATACTTTAAAAAAATATACAATTATTCAGATCGAAAAGACATCATATATCTGGTCAGAGCCTCATTAGAAGTGTTGCCCCAATTATCCCAGTATTACTTTGATTTGCTTGATGCGGAAACACAACTTTATTTTAAAGAAGAAAAGGCTTATCTGGCTTTATTAAATGGTGATTTTCAAAACGCAATGCTACTATACCATGAATTAAGTAATACAGAATCAAAAGAGAAAGTGAAATATTCCGTACATGCGATTGCATCTGCATATCTCGGTGGAAACTTAGAACAATATAAGGAAGAGCATCGTATATCTGAAACAAGGGTATTACTTGAATCATTGCTTGAAAAAAAATCAGTAAGTTCAAGTGGTGTAGTTGAAATTTGGGCCCAGTTATTATTGATTTTCATTAAAGTGAAAAAAATAGATGAACTAGTCCAACTAAAAGACGCGTTGGATGAATCACAATTAGTCTTTATGCTTGCAAATGCGCTAATGGAGTCAGAACACTTCTCCGCCGCGAGTATGTTTTTCGATGAGTATTTCCAAAAGCGTGGGGAAATGTTCGAAAGAGAAGATATAGATGGACTTATTAACTATTCTGAATGTCTACTTATTTCGGGAGATCTAGGTAGGGCTGAAGAAATTTTAAATAGGGTTAAGTTTGAATATCCAGAAAAGTATAGGGTTTATTATTTATTAGTGAAAACGTCTTTGGAAAAAGGAAACCATAGTAATGTAGTGAGTGTGGTAGAGGATGGTCTAATTTACTTCCCCGATTCGGTTTATCTACAAAAACTGAAACACATTGTGAGCTTCTCTTTACAATCGTAGGAAGGTGGGTTACTTCATTAATGACAAAGTTGTCGCTTGCAATGATCGTAAAAAATGAGGAAAAGCATCTCGAACGATGTCTTCAAAGTGTCCGAAATATAGTTGATGAGATGATCATTGTAGATACAGGTTCACAAGATCGTACAATTGAAATTGCTCATTCGTTTGGGGCAAAAGTTGTTCACTATAAATGGAATCATAATTTTTCTGAGGCGAGAAATGTTTCGATTAATCATGCATCCGGGGAATGGATATTGATACTGGATGCTGATGAATTTGTATTAGGTGGCCAGAAAGAAAAAATTGAAAGCTTTATTTCTGGGAAAAAAGCGGTGGGAAGGGTATCATTGATCAGTAAGTTTGAACACAATGGCGAGGTAAGGTACTCTACGTCCTTTCTTTCAAGATTATTTCCCAGGGGTGTTTTTTACGAAGGGTTCATTCATGAGCAGGTTGTTACAGATTTGCCTCATTTAAAAACTGGAATTGAAATTTTTCATGAAGGGTACTATAAAACTGAGAAAAGTAATAGGAATTTACCTATTTTATTGAGGCAATTGGAAGTGAACCAAAGTGATCCATACATTCTTTTTCATATAGCCAAAAATTATAAGAATATGGGATTAGCAGAAAAAGCTCTTGAGTACTTTGTATCTGCATACAATTATCGAAACCGTAATGAAGGTTATACCCCATTGTTGATTGTAGAGTACTTACAGACGTTGCTAGAAGCAAGGCGTTTTTCAGAAGGGCTAGAAATAATCAATAATGAATCCGATTATTTGAGTGCATATCCTGACTTCCACTTTGCAGTAGGGATGTTCTATCTAGACTATGTTTCCCAAGATGTTATGAATAGGTTACATTTTCTTGATGACGTTGAGAGAAGCTTTTTAACATGTTTAGAAATTGGTGACGTTTCAAATTTTGATAGTGTAAATGGAACGGGAAGTTATCTAGCACTATATAATTTAGGAGTCCTTTATGAGGTAACGGGTGATATAGAAAAAGCAATCTTGTGTTATGAAGATGCAAGTAGATTTAATTATGCTCCTGCTGAGGAAAGGCTTGCTTTACTAGAAATTTAATTTTAAAAAATCCTTGTTTAATAAACTTATGAATTGTGTAGCAGACGAGAGATAACCTATTTTACAGCAATTTCAATCCGTGTCAGAGGAATGTTTGTGGTAGACTTCACCTTAAGGGTGCTCTTTTCTTAGTAGGTGATGTTCAGACACCATTCTACTAAAGATTTGGAGCAGTTATATATTTTTGAGATCAGGTCTGTATCATCAACCTCGATGGGCTTAGTCGCAATTTGTTTAGCAACCCCTATGTAGGATTGTTGAATTACTGAGGGAATTGGTATGGATACCTGTATATAGTGGGAATATTTAAGGGATTGTCAGTCCAATCAGGGAAATGATATCATCTTAATAATTTCAGAAGTTCGACAGGATTTTCTATAATTAGACATAATTAGATAAATGGGGATCCCGTTCAAGATTAAATTTATTACAAATTCCTATACAATTTATCCATTAAAAATGGCTGGGTGGAGCTAAGATTATGAAACCGGAAAATGCGTTAGAAAACATGAAACGATTAATTGAGGATGGAAATCTAAAGGACGCTTTTGACATTGTGAGATCTCTTGATGAAATAGGTTATTGTGATCCTGAATATATTAATGCCAAGGCTATACTTCTCTTCGCAATGGGGAAACCAGAAGATGCCGTAGATACCTTGTTTGATGGTCTATCACGAAATCCGGAATATGCAGATCTGTACTACAATTTGGGTTATATTTATTTTGAAAGCGAATTTTTTGTCGAAAGTGCACTTTGCTTTGCTGCTTTTTGTAGATATGCGGCAGATTCGGTACAAGACAAAAAAGAAATTATTGAAGAAATTGAGAGTAAGATGAAGCAAATTTCGAAACTTTATGTCGTGTTCGATAGTTTTAGATCTGCTACCAGCCAAGATTTTATCTTAATAACAGAGAAACCGTTCGGGGAAGACACGGCATTTATGTTGTTTACATTTATCTTGCGCCAGTGGGACAACCGAATTTTTTATTTGGCTGAGCATGTCGAAGTCAATGTTGAAGTTTCTCCTGAATTGGGTGACATCCTTACGATCATTTTCGAGAATATGGAGGACAAAGACGGCATTCATCTCATTCGACCAGTGATGCTTCGATCCGAAAAATATAAGTTTGACACCACTCCTTACATTATTCAGAAAATTACAGATGAATTTAGTCCTCGTCGCCATTGTGATGTGATTTGCCGTTCGAAAGTGCTGGGTACGATTGAAGATGCTGATACCCTTGAGGGCACAGGTAATCGGTTTGAAACCGTTTTTGCCCCCACTAATCACGAAGTGGAAGACGTGCTTTCTCATGGCTTGTTTGGTGATTTCCATCACACTCTTACTAAACTATACAACGTTAATATTTCTAACAATAGGACAGCACCCTCTTTGTTGATGAGCATTGTGATTCCAACCCGGAATAATGCGGAAACATTGGAGCATACACTGAAAACCTGTCTTTACGATCAAGGTGATGATTTTGAAATTGTTATTAGTGATAATAGCTCACCTGATAACGAAGACACTCTGCGGCTTGTTCAGAGATTAAATGATCGGCGCATTAAATACTATCGTCCAGATCGGGAACTGCTACTTAAAGAAAGCTTTGAATTTGCATATTGCAAAGCGGAGGGTGAATTTATATTTTCGATCGGATCCGATGACGCGGTGTTACACCGGGGGTTGGAAACGTTGCGGAACGTCCTAAAGCATTTTCCGGATGAAGATGTGATTATCTGGGACCGACTGTTGTATTGTTGGCCTGGGGTAAGCAAGAGTCAGGAGGATCAGCTTGTTATTCCAACTTGTTCTTATCAAGCAGATAATGTCCAAATTGGCTATATAGATTGCGATGATTCTCTTCAAGCCGTTATTAATTTGAGCGTTTCTATGTACACGCTTCCTATGTTTTATATCAATTCCGGATTTCGCCGAAATTATATACACAAAGTAATAGAGAAGACTGGGAAGTTTGTTGATGGTGATTCACAAGATATTTATATGGGTTTGATGAACTATGCTATAAACGATCGTTTGCTTTATATCCAGCACCCAATCACAATAGCGGGGATGTCTTCTCATAGTGCTGGTATTCAAACTACCAAAATGCTTCAGTCAAGCGACGAGGAAATGGAGTATCAGAAAAAAAATAGACAATTTGGTACCAACTATCAGAGAGTTTATAATACCAAAGTGTTTCCACTTAGAGGGTTCTCCGATAAATGGCTACTGTTTAACCAGTATGCAAAAATATGCCAAAAACGAATAAATCCCAAGTTTAATCTAAATCGTTTGAATTGGATTTTGGCGTATTCCTCATGCGTGGAATCTCTTTCGGCAACTGATCCTAGTTTTCAAGAGAGACTTCACGAATATGAAGTTTCTTCAACAGCTCTTGGGGATGAGGAGTTTAAACGATGGTTTAAAGAAACGTACTCAGAAAACCCCAACTTTAAAGGAGCGACTTATCTTAACCCTACTGAAAAGCAATACAAGCATGGAATCCAAAATGGTTCATTGGTTTTGGATACATCCCTTTTTGGAGTGCAAAATGTATATGACGCCTGTGAATTGTTTTACAAACTATTTCGTATCTAAAAGCGATACAGTAAGGGTGATAATATGTTGAATGGTAAAGTAGTACTGATAACTGGAGGAACAGGTTCGTTTGGTCAATATTTTACTGAGTATCTATTGAATCATTATAAGCCAAAAAAAATCATTATCTTCTCTCGAGATGAGTATAAACAGTTTTTAATGAAGAGTAAGTTTAAAGAATATACAGATGTTTTAAGGTTTTTTATCGGTGATGTCCGCGACGCTGACCGTCTTAAGAGAGCATTTGACGGTGTGGATTACGTTATTCATGCTGCTGCTATGAAACAAGTTCCTGTTTGTGAATACAATCCAATTGAAGCTATTAAAACAAATATTAATGGCGCTATGAATGTCATAGACGCGGCCTTGGATTGCAACGTGAAAAAGGTCGTAGCACTTTCGACTGATAAAGCAGTTAACCCCATTAACTTGTATGGTGGTACAAAATTGGTTTCTGATAAGTTGTTCGTTTCTGCAAATGCTTATACAGGAGGGACAAAAAGTTCCTTTTCCGTTGTCCGTTATGGAAATGTTGCAGGAAGCCGTGGTTCGGTCATTCCATATTTTAAAGAACTTTTACGCAATGGAGTTTCTAGTCTCCCTATAACAGACTACCGGATGACTCGGTTCTGGATCAGTTTAAACCGGGGTGTCGAGCTTGTAATGACAGCTTTGCAGAATTCCCGTGGTGGAGAAACCTATATTTCTAAAATTCCATCGTTTAAAATAACCGACTTGGCACAAGCAATGGCTCCGTCATGTGAATTGAAACAAGTGGGGATTCGTGAAGGCGAGAAATTACACGAAGTCATGATCACGGCCGAAGATTCCGCTAATACCTACGAGTATGACGACTTCTTCGTTATTTATCCAAACATGGATTGGTGGATCTATGACGAGAAAAATTATATTCCAGGTGGAATAAAAGTTCCACCAGGTTTCGAATACAATTCCGGTACAAATACTGAATGGCTTACAGTAGAACAATTATCCGAGCTAGTCGCACGGATGGAATAAGGAGAATTCTATCATGATGAAACTCTCTGATTATGTCATTCAATTCATAGAAAACACTGGAGTGAAGGATATTTTTCTTATCTCTGGTGGCGGTATGATGCATTTACTTGACTCAGCTGAACGTTCACCATCCTTAAATATTATCTGTAATCTAAATGAACAAGCTACGTCTATCTGTGCAGATAGCTATGCTCAATATACGAATAAGTTAGGAGTATGTCTCTTAACAACTGGACCGGGTGGAACTAATGCCGTTACGGGCGTGACGGCTTCTTATTTGGACTCCAATCCCGTTCTAGTGATTTCTGGACAAGCTAAATCAACAGATCTTTCAATGGGCACCGGCGTGCGGCAAGTGGGTGCTCAGGAGGTTGATGTAGTTTCTATTGCGAAGCCGATTACAAAATATGCTGTGATTGTGATGGACAAGCAAAGTATTCGCTACCATTTGGAGAAGGCGCTTTATTTGGCAACCACTGGACGTCGTGGCCCAGTCTGGGTAGATATTCCTCTGGATATACAGGGTGCAACAATTGATGAGACCACACTTTACGGGTTTAACCCTGAAGAAGAGGGGTATTTCGACTGCTCTAATAGTATTGATGAAATGCAGATAACAAAAATATATGATTTATTGAATAAGGCGAAACGGCCGGCCTTCTTGATTGGACATGGTTTGATCGCCTCGGATGCTTCTAAGGAGTTTCAACTGCTCGTACGAGATTTAGGTATTCCCGTTCTTGCCTCGTGGAGGGCAAAAGGGGTTTTCTCAGATTCTGATCCGTTATATTATGGTCATCCAGGTTCGCCGGGTGCGCGGTTTTCCAACTACATCTTACAGAATACCGATCTTTTAATTATTATTGGGTCACGTCTGAATGCCCCTATGACAGCGTACAATCTTGGGAATTTTGCCCCCAATGCCAAAAAAATAGTTGTTGACATTGATGAGAACGAAATCAAAAGGTTATCCATTCCACTTGCAGAGGCCTTAGTGATTGATGCCGCTTCTTTTGTCCAAGCTATGCATGATCATATTGAACTTTATGATAAACCTGATCTGAGCAACTGGCTTTTATATTGTCGTGAAATGCGTGAAAAATATCCGCTGTTAGAAGAAAAGCAACCTTTCGAAGACATCAGTTGTGTGGACGGGTACAGGCTCGGTTATGAGATAACACGCAGGTGTTCACAAGACGATATATTAGTTGGTTCATCATCCGGACGTACTTGTGGAATTTCTCATATGGCTTTTAATGTCCGAGAAGGTCAAAAGTTTATAACGTCAATGGGACTGGGTTCTATGGGCTTTACGTTACCTTCTGCTATTGCCGCTTCAATTGCTGCGGGCAAGAAGAGAACAATAGCCTTAGAAGGAGATGGAAGTTTGCAGCACAACCTTCAAGAGCTTCAGCTTATAACCACATACGGGCTTCCTATAAAGCTCTTCGTATTGAATAATGGCGGGTACGCTTCCATCTATGTCATGCAACGAAATCATTTTAAATCTAATTTCTCGGCTTGTACCCCAGAGACATTACTTGAGTTTCCTCCTGTTGAAAAACTGGCCGATTTATACAATTTGGACTACTACCGAATCGATACCAATGACAAGTTGGACGAAATTCTTGATCAAGTGATGAAAGACAACCGTCCGGTTCTATGTGAAGTTATGGGAAGCATCTTATTTGATGAAATCCCCAAAGCGATGACAAAGGTTAATGAGGATGGGACCATTATTTCTTCTTCTCTAGAAAATTTGTATCCCTACCTTTCTCCTGAAGAGGTTCGTGAAAATATGAAAGTTTCGGTGACCGAAGAATGAAGCGAGTTTGGATTACAGGTGCGGGGCCAAACGGATTCATTGGGCGTAATCTGAAAGAACATTTGGAGAAGAAATATCAGGTTTTCGTAACATCAAGTACAGAATTGGATTTATGTGATCTAGAGCAAGTCATGCGGTATATTGACAAAAATCGTATCGATAGTGTAGTACATGCTGCTACCTATACTAAACGCGCACTTAATTCAGAAGTAGAACTGGATGCTAACTTAAAAATGTTTTATAATCTTCAATTCTGTCATAA
Organism: Brevibacillus migulae; assembly: GCF_004521915.1. GTDB lineage: Bacteria > Bacillota > Bacilli > Brevibacillales > Brevibacillaceae > Brevibacillus_F > Brevibacillus_F migulae. Next base: position 233,770 of record NZ_SDKD01000003.1, read on the forward strand.
TCAACTAGAAAAGATCCTTTATTTTGGTTCTGGCGCAGAATTTGATAAACGTTACGATATTAATCTGATTTCAGAGAATGATTTCGGGCGTAGTATTCCCGTAAATGCTTATGGATTCGGTAAATATATAATGAATCATGCTGCTCGAGCTTCCGAAAATATTTATAATCTCAGGCTCTTCGGTGTATACGGTAAATACGAAAACTGGAGAACAACCTTTATTTCCAATTTATGTTGCAAGGCAATTTTCGATTTGCCGCTTTCCATCCGACAGGATTGTTCATTTGACTTCCTTTATATTGACGACTTGTTTCCGGTAGTGGACTGGTTTTTGGGCAATACACCGGAATATCATGATTATAACGTTTGTACTTCTTCTCCATGCGACCTTACTGATATCGCACGGATCGTTCTTGAGGTGTCGGGCAAGGAGTTACCAATAATCATCCTTAACGAAGGTCGCAATCTGACCTATACTGGTTCAAACAATAGGATTCGAGGACAAGTTCAAGATTTTTCTCCCCGCAGTTTGCGCAGCGGAATTGAGTCGTTGTATAACTGGTACTTTAATAATCGTGAATTGATTGATTATGAGGTACTGGTTCAGACCAAATAGGGGTTTCCTAGAAATCAATGAGCAAGATACTTTTGTTAAATAAAGAGTAGAAAAGGGGAAGCCGAATGAAAGTTGTATTGTTGGCGGGTGGTCTAGGTACAAGGATCAGTGAAGAATCACATCTGAAACCAAAACCAATGATCGAAATCGGCGGGAAGCCCATCCTTTGGCATATCATGAAGATTTATTCTAGTTTTGGATTTAATGACTTCGTCGTTTGTCTTGGATATAAAGGGTATGTAATTAAGGAATTTTTCTCCGACTATTATCTACATATGTCGGATATTACTTTTGACTTCTCTAATAACAACAGTATGACCATCCATAACAATAATGTGGAGCCTTGGCGGGTTACGTTAGTCGATACAGGACTAGAAACCCAAACCGGTGGTAGAATCAAGAAGATTGAGAAGTACGTGCAAAATGAAAGGTTTTTTCTCACTTATGGTGATGGTGTAAGTGACATAAATATATATGCGTTACTGGAAGAGCATGAGAGGGCTGGTAAAATAGCAACCTTGACCGCAGTTAAGCCGGCTGGCCGCTTCGGATTGCTTGAAATTAATGAGGATAATACGGTGGCTAGCTTTCAGGAAAAAGCTGTTGAAAATGGCGCATGGATTAATGGTGGTTTTATGGTGCTCGAGCCTCAGGTGTTCGAATATTTAAGCGGAAATGATAAGCAAGTTTTTGAGCAAGAACCTTTAAAGAATCTGGCTAATCACGGCCAACTTCATGCTTACAAGCATCACGGATTCTGGCAGTGCATGGATACGCAGAGAGATAAGTTCGCTTTAGAAGACTTGTGGAAAGAGGAGAATCCTCCATGGAAGGTATGGATATGAGTCTAGAAGTATTTGACTTTTATCGCGGAAAAAAAGTATTCATTACCGGGCACACAGGATTTAAGGGAAGTTGGTTATGTCGCCTTTTATTGAATGCAGGGGCAACCGTCACAGGATATTCCTTAGAGCCTGAAAGCGAGGGTTTATTTAACCTGCTTCAACTGACAGAAGAGGTGGAGAGCTATACAGGGGATATCCAAAACCTAGACTTTCTTTGTGATACTGTTTCGAAAGTTCGGCCGGATATCGTTTTTCATTTAGCGGCTCAACCTCTTGTTCTGCAGTCATACCTTGATCCTGTCGAGACTTTTCGAACGAATATTATGGGCACGGTTCACATCTTGGAAGCTGTCCGACGCTGTGAAACCATTCGTTCCACTGTTAATGTCACAACAGATAAGGTTTATGAAAATAAAGAATGGCATTGGGCTTATCGTGAAAACGAGAACCTATGCGGAGTCGACCCCTATTCGAATAGCAAGTCTTGTAGTGAATTGGTGACATTTAGTTACCGCAACTCTTATTTTCATTCTAGTGACAATAGAGCTTTGTCTACAGCGCGTTCTGGAAATGTAATTGGGGGCGGAGATTTTGCAGCTGACCGTATTATACCTGATTGTTTTCGTGCGGCCAGTAAAGGGAAGGCTATAATTGTACGTTCTCCTCATTCCGTAAGACCTTATCAACATGTTTTGGATTGTTTGGATGGTTACTTGCTGCTTGCAAAAAAACAGTATGAAGAGAAAGTGCGATTTGAAGGTAGCTACAACTTCGGGCCCTCTGATGAAAATTGTTTGACCACAGGGGAGTTAGTCGATCAATTTTGTCATTACTGGGGGGACCATTTGACTTGGTTCACCCAAAGCGACAGTGTACACCATGAGGCTACGTATTTGAAAATTGACAGTTCGAAAGCAAGAGCCATCCTAAATTGGAAGCAAAAATGGGCAATCACAGAGGCAGTCGAGAAAACCGTAGATTGGTACAAGTATTTTCTCAATGAAGGAAATAATATTGTCACCTATACGGATGCTCAAATTTGGGAGTACTACGGGAGTGTAAATAAAAATGTCAGATGACTTGAGAGCTAAAATTTTATCTTTGGTAAAAGATTATTACAATGAGCATCATAGACCGCAAAATTTTTATTCTGCTAAAAAGCGAATACCCTATGCGGGCCGGGTATTTGATCATGAGGATATGATTAACCTCGTGGATGCTTCACTCGATTTTTGGTTGACTGCCGGCAGGTATACCGATGAGTTTGAAGAAAGCCTTGCTCGTTATATTGGCGTGCGCTTTTGTTCACTTGTCAATTCAGGTTCATCTGCTAACCTGGTAGCCTTCATGACCCTTACCTCGCCATTGTTGGGAGAGAGGGCTATTCGGAGAGGGGACGAAGTCATTACGGTTGCCGCAGGCTTTCCTACAACCGTATCTCCGATTATCCAATATGGAGCAGTACCCGTTTTTGTGGACGTGAATATTCCGCAATACAACATAGATTGTAGTCAATTGGAGACTGCTTTGTCGGACAAAACGAAAGCTGTCATGATTGCTCATACACTAGGCAATCCTTTTAATATTGGAGAAATTCGGCGCTTCTGTGATGAGCACAATCTTTGGCTGATCGAAGATAACTGTGATGCGCTAGGAACTGAATATGAAATGAATGGTCAGTGGAGGAAGACAGGATCTTTTGGGGATATTGCTACTTCAAGTTTCTATCCACCTCATCATATAACAATGGGAGAAGGCGGAGCAGTTTATACGAATAATGCTCAGCTGCACAAGATCATTCGTTCATTTAGGGACTGGGGGCGTGATTGCTGGTGTGACCCAGGAATGGATAATACATGTCGCCGTCGCTTTAATGGCCAATACGGAGAGCTTCCCTGTGGATACGACCATAAATATGTGTATTCCCATTTTGGGTATAATCTGAAAGTAACTGACATGCAAGCGGCTGTAGGATGTTCCCAGTTAAAAAAGCTACCTACTTTCGTAGATGCAAGAAGGAAAAATTGGGATTATCTATATTCACGACTTATAGAGTGTCAAGATAAGCTAATCTTACCGGAACCCGCGGCAAATTCAAAACCAAGCTGGTTTGGTTTTCTTATAACACTCAAAGAAGGAATTAACAGAAATGAAATGGTACTTTATCTCGAGGAACAAGGAATTCAAACCCGAATGTTGTTTGCTGGGAATTTATTGAAACATCCTTGTTTTGATGAGATGCGCCAAGACGGAAAGGGCTATCGTGTGATAGGAAATCTAGAACAAACAGATCAAATTATGAATAACACGTTCTGGATTGGGGTTTATCCGGGTATGACGATTGAGATGTTAGACTATATGGCCGATAAAATCAAGCAATATTTAGATGGTAATTCCGGGGATGTTGCTTAAAGAGAAACGTAATACAATCCCAGTAATTGGCAGCGGGACTGGTTGTCTTTAGCTGAGCAACTCATTGCACTTTGAATGACCTTTCCCGCTATCTTAAAGTACAAAGGTCGATAGCAATCAATCATATTCCTATGATGGTCACAGCAGATATAGATTACTTTATGTTGTCGTTGTCTGGGTGCTGAATGGTGTACAGATTCTAAGCAGAACATCATCAATAAAACTTTTTTTGTTGATGATTTAGCTAATAATGAAAGCGCAAAACTTTTGTATCATAAAAACGTGTAGATTATTGCTTATTTCCTTTCTTAGGTCCATTCATCTAATATTGTCACAATTTTATATCGTAGATTTCTTAAATTAAGAATTGGGAGATTAGATCATGGAAAAATTCCTATTGATTGGTTCAACTGGAATGCTTGGTCAATCATTGTACAAAAAATTAAAGAATGAAAAATATCAAGTTTTTGCGATATCACGTAATAACAGTGATCGTAATATGGATCTATCATTAATTAATAATGAACTTAACGAGGTAATAGACGAATTTAATCCTGATGTAATCATAAATTGTGCTGCAATAGTGAACTTACAATTTTGTGAGGAAAACCCAGAGAAGGCATATCTAATCAACTCAAAGTTACCTAGTTTAATATCATTAGCCAGTCAAAAAAAAGGTTGTTACTTTGTCCAAATTTCAACGGATCATTATTATCACAACGATAATATAAAGAAACATAAAGAAACTGATAATATTGTATTACTAAATGAATATGCACGCACAAAGTATGCAGGTGAACAATTTGCTCTTACTTATGAAAATTCCTTGATAGTTCGAACTAATATTGTAGGATATCGGAATAAGGTAAATAACCCTACTTTTGTGGAATGGTTAATATCAGCTCTTAAGAATAAAGAAAAGTTAGTTGGATTTAGTGATTATTATACATCCAGTATTGATGTTGAGACATTCAATGATTTACTTTTGGAAGTAATCAAGAGCAGGATCACAGGAATTGTAAATATTGCTTCCAAAGATGTTATTTCAAAATATGAATTTATGGTCTTATTATCGCAGCAAATTGGTGTAGAAGGAGTAATTACTAAAGGAAAACTAAATAATCAAAATGGAATCATTCGAGCAAATTCATTAGGGTTAGACATAACAAAATTGGAACATATCATAAAAAACAAAGAGATTCCTACTGCTGCTGAAGTAGTTCAAAATCTAGTCAAAAAATATAAAGAAGGTGTATTTAATGGAATTTAAAACATCTATCAATATCGGAAAATCTAAAATCTCTATTAACAATCCGACATACTTTATTGCTGATATCGCATCAAACCATGATGGTAGCCTAGGAAGAGCAAAAGAATTGATTTGGTTGGCAAAAGAATCGGGTGCAAATGCTGTTAAATTTCAACATTTTAAAGCTGATAAAATTGTAAGTGATTTGGGATTTAAGCAACTGGGAAATGAAATTGGTCATCAATCTACTTGGAAAAAAAGTGTTTATGATGTATTTAAAGAAAATGAATTGAATAGGGAATGGAATTTAGAATTAATTGAAGAAGCAAAAAAAGCAGAAATCGATTTTTTTACTACTCCTTATGACGTAGAAGCTGTAGATTTAATTAATGATTTCTTACCAGCCTATAAAATTGGATCAGGTGACATAACGTGGACTGATTTTATCGAATATATCGCAAAAAAAGGCAAACCAACTCTTCTTGCTACGGGCGCTTCTAATTTTGAAGATGTGAAAAGAGCAGTAAGCACCGCTCTTAAATACAATAATCAATTGATAATAATGCAATGCAATACAAATTATACAGGAAGTTTAGAGAACTTTAAATTCATTAACTTAAATGTATTAAAAACGTATTCTACCATGTTCCCTAATGCTATCTTAGGTTTATCTGATCATACTCCTGGACATGCAACGGTATTAGGAGCAATAACGTTAGGTGCAAGAGTAATTGAAAAACATTTCACTGATGATAACGATAGGATAGGTCCTGATCACATGTTTTCAATGAATCCTAATACCTGGGCAGAAATGGTCGCTAGAGCACGAGAGTTAGAGCTAGCCTTGGGTGATGGAGTGAAAATAGTAGAAATGAATGAAAAAGAGACAGTGGTAGTTCAAAGACGGGCAATTTATCTAAAATCGGATCTAAATGAAGGAGAAATCATTACTGAGGAAGATATTGAATTTTTAAGACCTGCACCATCCAACGCTTTCTTTCCGTATGATATCAAAAGAGTAATAGGTTCAAAGTTATCAAAACCCAAATATAAGGGAGACGTCTTGATGAAAGGCGACTTGGAGGTTCTATGATATGTTAAAAGGGGAATACACAGGATTACGTGCTATTGAAAGATATGATTTAGCTTCTTTATTAAAATGGCGAAACAATCCGGATTTCCGGCTTTTTTTTCGAGAATACAGAGAGTTAAGTTGTGAAAATCAAAATGAATGGTTTGAAAAAAAGGTAGTAGACGATATGCGGACGAAAATGTTTGCAATAGTAGATATTCAGTCAGATGAATTAATTGGTGCATGTGGTTTATGTTACATTGATTGGATAAATAGAAGTGCTGATTTTTCTATATACATCGGTAAAGATGATCTATATATTGACGAATGTTATGCGGTAGATGCTGCTAAGGTTTTGGAAAAATACGGGTTCGAAGAATTAAATCTACACAGATTATGGGCAGAAGTATATTCGATTGATTCTAAGAAGATAGATTTTTTTCGAACGTTAAGATTCACATTAGAGGGTACGTTTAAAGAAACTCATTGGACACAGGGTAAGTGGGTCGACTCATTATTTTTTGCAAAACTGAATAAATAAATGATTGATATATGTAGTGAATAAATGCATTTTAAATAAATTAGGGGAATAGCAGCAAAATCGACTCAAGTAAAAGAGTCTGATATAGGATGACCAACTTGGAGGTATATTTTCCTTGCTGGAGGCTCTCACTTTTTTATTAATTGAGCGTTTTTCAGATACCTGATCCATTGTGCCACATGGTTTTCCAGGCGTAAAAAAAGACTTCACCTTCCTCGAAAGTTTTTAAGCGACCAAGCACGAAAACTTTCGAGGAAGGTGAAGTCACTTTGTATATTCTTCAAGAAAGTCTATTCTCCCTTGAGCAACTGTAAAAACTTGAATCCAAAGAATAATCGTCCATCTTTTTTTCTGCACTTGATTTGCGAAAGGTTGCCAATCAATTGAGAAGTCGGTCACCCCGTGGTGCTGATGAACATTGCAGACAGTGCATTCTCCGGGCGTAATTAGTTGCACCACTTGAAAATGTTGATACATTCTCAGGTTTGTATCATCGGTTGAATGTAGATTTTCGTTTCCGCTATCAATGTGGGCTTCGGATGGATCGAGAGGCTCCCTCAATTTTACACGCCAAGTCGTGTCTTGCTTAGTTGACGAAGAAGGATTTAGCCAAGCAACTGTACGAAGATCTGGTACTACTTTGTCAAGAATTCAACTTGCCGTCGATACCAAAACTGAACTACCAATGATTCGTACGTAAGGTCACACCGGCCCGTGTGAACAACAGTGAATTGGCTCCTACGCTCATCACGAACAAACAGCGTTAAGAACTAATGTCAATTCTACATGATGGACAAAGGATATCAATAAGAAATGTGAAGGCTAGCGCCATCATTACAATGAATCTTCGGATAGAAGGAGCCCAAACACTAAAAAGCCTGTCTAACACGCTAATATTCCCTTGAAGGCTTATTCCAACTTGAACGATGAGGTGGAATGAGTTTTTTTGGCATGCAGAAAATTGCAAAGGAGGATGAACAGACAATCTCAACTCAAGTTTGACACCATATCACTAAATGTGGACAACCCGATGAGGTAAGCACGCGAGCTATCCACTGCCACGATCTGAGTGGGGCAAAGATCTCCCCTTGAGGACGCTGACGGTGTTAAGCTTGATCGAGGGCTTTTAGGGCGAGAGATTTAGTCATACGTTCATCCAGTGCAGCCCGACGATCTTTCGCGAGTACAAATCCATGATTCTGTACAGATAAAGCCGCCAAACTTCGTCTGTTGGAATGTACGTGATATCCGCTACCCACACCTGATTCGGTGCTCGAACGGCAAACTGCTTGTTTAACGGGGATGTTTCGAATTGGTCGTGGCCTCATATTTCTTGACGGTTCGTGATTTCAAACCAAGTTCTTTCATCAAGCGAGTTACCGTTTTTTCGGGATACATGGATATTTTGTTGTTTCAACGCTAGAGTTATTTTTGGGATTCCGTAGAGACGACGCGATTCCAGAAAGATTTGGCGAATATGATATTCCAAAGCTATTCTGCGCTTGTTTCACTAGCTTTCCCTCCTTACCTATTCGTAAAAACCGCTTCGAGACACTTGGGACAAGGAGCAGAGCTTTGCGTTACGGAATTTGAAGCGGTGTTCATGGATGAATGTATAAATTAGCGCTGGTCTTTTTGCGATGTAGTGGCAACCCCCTAATTAATTTTATATTTGTTTTTCCAAAAAAAACGTATAAATTTATTCAATCCATGAGCACTTGATCCGATAATAGTAATAAGATTTATTTTCGATATTGGAGGAGAAGACATGGAGATTAATTCTTCCTATCCTGTAAGTTCACCAGTAACAATGATGACCGAAAACCAATCTTATGGGCAAGGGCCTTCAAGAGAACTGATAACTTCCGAACAACAGGATAATAGAATGCCCATCTCCAAGGAAGAACTGCAAAAAAGCATTGAAGGACTAAACAAGTGGTTGCAACTGCAAAGTACCCATTTGAAATTTTTTCTCCATGAGGGGCTAAATGAATACTATGTCCAAGTTATCAATGATGAAACAAATGAAGTAGTCAGAGAAATCCCTTCAAAAAAAGTATTGGATATGGTCAAACATATTCAAGATACGCTTGGGCTTATCATTGACGAAAAGAGATAGGAAAGAAGGAGTTGATCTGGTATGGTAAGTCGTATTCGTTTTAGTGGAATGGCGTCGGGACTCGATACAGATTCTATTGTAAAAGAACTGATGAATGCGCAACGAATCCCTATGAACAAGCTTATCCGAAAAAAGCAAACAGAGGAATGGAAACGTGACGCTTACAGGGAGATGAATTCTCTTGTACTCGACCTGAGAAAATCCATTGATAGTTTACGTTTCGCTGCTTCATTCAATAAGAAAATAGCATCTTCTCAAAATGACAGCATTGTATCTGCCAAAGTCACAGGGAAACCACAGATGCCCTCCTACGAGGTTCGTTTGGAGAAAGCTGCCACCGCGGCGACTCCAGCGTCAGTATCCTTTACTTCAAGCTTGGCTAATTCCACTACCCAAGTGGGAGCTGGAAATGGTTTTACATTTACCCTAAACTCCCAAAACATTACTGTCGAAGAAACTGATACATTGGATTCTATTGCTGCAAAAGTGAACGATCTTTCCTCAACAACAGGCGTAAAGGCAGCCATTTTGGACAAACAGATTGTGTTTACTTCTACAGCAACCGGAACCAGTGCGAATGTTAATATTGCAGCAACTGGCACAAATGTGTTAAATTTAGCGACAACTTCGAAAACGGGAACCGCTGCCGATCCAGGAATTGTCTGGATTAATGGTGCGAAGCTAAATGTGAATAGCAATACATTTAATTTTGATGGGATGGAGTTTACCACTAAGCAGGTTACAGCAACTCCAGTTACCGTTTATGCAAATTCTGACACTGATGCCATTTTTGACAATATTAAGTCCTTTGTAGATAAATACAATGAAACGATTGAAAAAATCAATACGAAGATATCGGAGCACAAAAACAAGGGATACGAACCTCTATTAGAGGAAGAAAAGGAAGCCTTATCGGATTCACAAGTTGAAAAAATGGAGGCAATGGCAAAGAGCGGTCTCTTATTGCGTGATCCGATTCTGAAAAGTGGCTTGGTAGAACTGCGTCGTGCGATTAGTACACCGGTTTCTGGAGCAGATCCTTTATTTGATACGCTAACGGAAATCGGGATTGGCGGACCACCATCAGGTAAATATGCCTATATGGAGCAAGGTAAGCTCTATATTGATGAGACGAAACTGAGAGATGCCATCAGTAAAAATGGGGATAAAGTAGTAACATTGTTTACAAACTACAGTGCCTCGGGTAATTATAATGAGACTGGTGTAGCTGAAAGGCTGTATGACCAACTGAATAAAACAATTGACGAGTTAACCAAGAAAGCCGGTAGTGCAACTGCTGTGGCTGACGATAGCACTTTGACAAAAAGCATCAATACCATTACAGATGACATCGAACGTTGGGAAGATAGATTAACAAAAATTGAAGACCGCTATTGGAAGCAATTCACTGCGATGGAAAAAGCAATTCAACAAAGCCAATCGCAAGGAAGTTGGTTTGCACAAATGTTAGGACAATAAAGGAGCGATAATGGATGTTGCAAAATGCTGCCCAGACCTACCAGAATAACTCTGTAACTACAGCGACTCCTGAAGAACTTACACTCATGCTGTATAATGGTGCGATAAAATTTATTAAAGGCGCAAGATCTTTTTTAGATGAAAAACGAATGGACAAAGTTCATGAAAATTGCATCAAGGTTGAGAATATTTTAGAAGAACTAATGTCTTCCCTTAACCAAAGTTATCCGATTGCAAAGGATTTTATTGTGATGTACGAATACATGCTGCGTAGAATTGTTGAAGCCAATATTCGAAAAGATGCCGAGATATTGATCGAAGTCGAAGAACTCTTTACCGAGTTCAGAGATACATGGAAGGAAGCCATGGTTCTTGCCAAAAAACAAAGATAGGATAAACATCTTATGAGTGAAACTATCGAAACATTACTGCAAAACCTATTGGTCCTGACACTCTCGCTTAAGCAATCTGTAGATGCTTACTCTGAAAACAATGATTCAGAAGAGTGGTTACGAATACTGGAAGATCGTCAGCAGATTATCAACCAGATTGATGCATTCCTTGAAGAAGGTTATGTTCTGACAGAACAACTGAAAGATAAATATATTGCGCCTGTTTATGAGATGGATCAGGTTGTAATACCTCTCATGGAACAAAAAAAAGCGGCTCTTCAAGAAAAAATGCAAAACTTGAATAAACAAAAAGCGGTGCAAAACCAATATAAAGGCTATAGTATGAACGCCTACGGAGCATTTTTTGATAAGAAAAAATAGAAAAAAACGTCCTTGATTGGGACGTTTTTTTTCGTGACTAAATGACTTTTCAACTAGGCCTTAATGTCGATTTGCTTACCCAGGTTAGGATGTACAGCTTGTGCCTGACGAATATTATCCTGAGTCTTGGCAAAATCTTGTAGCATTGTTGCTGCATTCGCAGTCGCCGTATCGGTCATGCTTTTTTGTAAACTAACATTAATTGCAGTTTTCAATTGAATTGCACTCACCTTAAAGCACCTCCTAGCAAATTTTCCTTACCTTTCAACTATCGGAGAACTGGCGAGAAATGTTTATCTCCCCTTCTATTTCCCCACTTACCACTACCCCATATCTGCTATAATAAAACCAAATCTTCGACAAATATTGATCAATTTCCCCAGGCAGGTGACCTATGAACACAACCAAAAAACGCTCCCTCATCCTGATAGGAGCGGTAGCCCTAATCCTGATCCACGCCGTCTACCTAAACGGCAGCCTAAAAGAACTGCTCAACATCACAGCAATCGAGCTGGTGGCCTTATCTGTCATCCTTTCCTACGCCATCAAACGAAAACACATCGAAATCAAACCATTATTCCGGCTCTTGATCCACGGCCGCCAGGGCAACGTGGAAGAATCTATCAAACGGTTCTACTACTATGCCCTCGTCCAAAAGGAACAGGGCCACAAATCACTCGAGCAGGAGCTCCTGAAAGAAGAAGACTCCTTCATCCAGCGAGGGTGCTACCTTGCTATCGAAGGGGTGCCGGAGGAAGAACTCCGCCTCATCCTGGAAAACGAGCTCAAAGGCGAGCAGTACCGCTACCAGCAGATCGGCGGGATGTTCCGCCTCATCAGCTTGCTGGCCCCAGGGATGGGATTGGTCGGGACGCTCCTCGGGATGACCGGCGTGCTGCGCACCTTGTCGGACTTCTCGCAGACGGGGCACAGCCTAAGCGCAGCGGTCGTCGCTACGCTGTACGGCGCGCTTCTGGCCAATATGTTCGCACTGCCTTGCTACTACCGCCTGATGGACATCTTCGACCAGGAGATGTTCGAAAAGCGTCTGTACATCGAAGGCTGCATCAGCCTGCAGCGGATGGAAACACCGCGGATCCTGTTTGAAAAGCTGAACTCCTTCTTGCCGGCCGATCAGAAGATGGTATTGATCAAGGAACCGGGCAGCATGCGCGGTACGATCGAAAGGCAGGCCCATTATGCTGGATGATCGGCAGTATGACGAGAAGGAGCTGGAAAAGAGCTGGCTGCTCAGCTACAGCGACCTTTTTACCCTGTTGTTTGTCATCATCCTGATCATCGCGGCATCCCACAGTTCTTCCATCGAGGCCAGGTTGGATGAAGTGAAAAAGGCAGAGGCGAAGCAGCAGGCAGAGCTAAAAGAAGCAGTGGAAAGCAAAGACATCCTGTCGCTGCAAAAGCTGGAACTGCAGCGGGACATTGCCTTTCTGGAAGGGAAGCGGGACGGGCTCTTACAAGAGACGAATACCCCGTTGCCTACGTTGCCCAGCCAACAGCAGCAGCAGGCAAAGTCTGAGGAGAACGCGTCCAAACCCGACATGGATACGGTCCGCAATCAGCTGGCGGCTGCCTTGCAGGAGCTGAACGTCAGCTTTGAAGAGACCCCGCAAGGACTGATGGTACGTCTGCCGGAAAACATCCTGTTCTCGAGCGGCTCGGCTGATCTGGGCGAGGAGGGGAAAGAAGCGATTGGCAAAATTGCGACGGTCCTAAGCCGTTTCCAGCATCCTGTACGCATCGAGGGCTACACGGATGATGTTCCCGTGAAAAACAGCAAGTATTCATCCAACTGGGAGCTGTCCTCGGCGCGTGCCATCGCGGTGATGCGGGAGATGGTGGACCAGCACGGTTTGGCTGCATCCCGGTTCATGATCGCAGGCTGGGGCGAATACAATCCGCTTGTTGATAACTCCAATGAAGAAAACCGTGCCCGCAACCGTCGCGTGGAAATGGTGATATTGGCCGATACAGGGAATCCGTAAATACGCGGATTCTCTTTTCTTTTGCCATAAACAAACCACAATTGCAATAAAAATTATTTTTCTAGTAAAAATATTCAAAAAAGGCAGGAAATAAGAAAGAAAAAAGCGAACTTTGTTGTTCTATGGAAGTCATTTGTTTCGTAAAACAATAGAAATGGGAGGGAAATCGTGAAGCGTAAACCATCCATTTCTTGTGAAAGCGGAACGGGTGTCGATATCCCCAGCTTGTGCACAACCTTATGTGGATAATGTGGATAAACTTGTGGAGAACGCATAAAAAACACATTTTCCATGTGGACAGGTATGGGGAAAAAGAAGCAGGACTATAGAATCCGGTAGAGACGACAAGGGGGCTTTTCTATGAAGATCGGAAAGAAATGGGCAACATCACTGATGCTTGTAGCGGGACTGAGCCTGGTGCTTGCAGGCTGTGGCGGCGGCTCGCAACCTGCGCAGGGCGGTCAAGCATCCACAGGCAGCCAAGCAGCGGCAGGCGGCGGTGCAGAGAAGGTTTACCAGGTAGGTACAGATGCTGCGTATCCGCCATTTGAAAAGATGGAAGCAGACAAGATTACGGGCTTTGACATCGAAGTGATCCAGGCGGTAGCCGATGCTGCGGGCATCAAGATCGAAGTGAAAAACACAGGCTGGGATCCGTTGTTTGAAGGGATTGGCAGCGGTGCTGTAGACATAGGGATCTCCGCAATCACCATTACCGATGAGCGCAAAGAGAAGTTTGACTTTTCGGAACCTTACTTTGAGGCGCATCAGTTGATCTTGCTGCCAGAGGATTCTACCGTCACCAAGCTGGCGGATCTGCAAGGCAAAAAGATCGGCGTTCAGTCTGCAACCACAGGCGAGACCGTGGTGAAAAAAGCATTCGGCGATACGTACGAAGGCATCAAGGGCTATGATGATACGCCATCCGCTGTGGATGATTTCTTCAATGGCCGTGTAGAAGCGGTAGTAGCGGACAATGCGGTATTGCAAGACTATGCGAAGAAAATCACTGACAAAAAATACAAGCTGGTCAAAGACGATTCCTTTGAAGTAGAAAACTACGGCATCATGGTGAAAAAAGGCAACGCGGAACTGCTTGGCAAAATCAACGAAGGTCTGAAAACCATCAAGGATAACGGCAAGCTGAAAGAGATTCACGCGAAATACTTCGGAGAATAATCCAAGGAAACGCAGGACGGGTGCGTCTTCGGGCGTGCCCGTTTTCTGGTCGATAAGAATTTATAAAATTCTCATCGACATAAGAGCAACGAAGCTCCGCCAAAGACTTGGCGTAGCCAAGTTTTTTCTAACGCGATAGACCGGATCGATGATGCCGCCCGCAGTATTGGCGGTTTGCAAAAATCGATGACAGCAAGAGGAGGGGTCGAATGGATTGGGGTGTAGTCTACGAATACCGTGAGCTCTTGTATCGAGGTGTGCTGAATACCATTTTGCTGACGACGGTCGCAACCGTCTGCGGGACGATCATGGGGCTGTTTATTGGACTTGGCAAGATGTCCAAAAACCCAGTGCTCAGAGTCCCTGCATCTATTTACGTTGAGGTGTTCCGTGGAACGCCGATGTTTGTCCAGATCTTGTTGATTCACTTTTCCCTCATCCCGGCCATTTGGCGGACGTTTTTCCCAGATGCGGATATCCCGACAGCGCTGTTCTCAGGCTTTGTTGCCCTTTCCTTGAATGCGGCCGCTTATATCGCGGAGATTTTTCGGGCAGGGATTCAATCCGTCGATCCCGGGCAGATGGAGGCGGCGCGTTCGCTTGGCATGACCAGGGGAATGGCAATGCGCATCATCATCATTCCGCAGGCCTTCCTGCGAATGCTGCCAGCGCTTGGAAACGAGTTTATTGCCCTTTTAAAGGATTCATCATTGCTGGCAGTGATTGCAACCGAGGAGCTTGGGTATTTTGCCTTTAGCGTGGCAAAAAATACCTTTGAGAAGCTGCCTCCATACCTGACGGCTGCCGCGATTTATCTGGTGCTTACCCTCTTCCTTTCCCGGGTGGTCGTGCGGGGACTGGAAAAGCGGTACACCCCAAAATAAGGCTGATTTGACTTTCAAAATCACGTGAGCTATATTCGTCTCATGAGACAAGCAACAAGCAACATCTCATACAAGTTTGTAAACGGAAAGGAATGTATTTCGCATGCAAGGTAAAGTTAAATGGTTCAACGCTGAAAAAGGTTTCGGTTTCATCGAGCGCGAAGACGGTGGCGATGTATTCGTTCACTTCTCTGCAATCAAATCGGAAGGCTTCAAAACACTCGACGAAGGACAAGCAGTTGAGTTCGATATCGTTGATGGCGACCGTGGTCCTCAAGCTGCTAACGTAGTGAAACTCTAATACCTACAAAACACAACCCCCTGCGAGGCGAAATGCCCCAGGGGGTTTTTGCATGCTTAGCATTCAACTGATCATTTTTTCAATCGACAGTGAACGGTGCTTGCGCAAGTCAAGATACTCCTCGCCACGGCGAACCAGCGGGCGCATCGGCTCATCCACATGGATCAAGACGACCTCTACTTGGGTGCCATCGGTAAGCATCGCCTGACAGCCTACATAGAGCGTCGCAATGTAGTTGATAAAGCGCGTCACGATTTCGGGATTCAGCAATCCATCCAGAGTCTGCTGCCATAAAAGCTGAGCGGCTTCATAAGGAGAAGTGCGCGTCTTGTATACCCGGTCGGAGCAGATCGCATCGAAGACATCGGCGACACCCACGATTTGGCTTTCAATGGGGATTTCTGCTCCTTTACGGCCTTGCGGATAGCCGGTGCCGTTTCGTCGTTCATGATGAAGCAGAGCGCTCTGCACGATAACCTCGTTGGTTCCTTCCATGGAGCTAAGAATCTTGGCCCCGAGAACCGTATGCTGCTTCATGATGTCAAACTCCTCCGGGGTCAAGCGATCGGGTTTCATCAGGATGTTTTGGGGGATCAGCATCTTGCCTACGTCATGCATCAAGCCTGCCTGTCCCAAGAGAATGATCTCCTCTGGCGTCCGATCCATCAGCTTGGCGATCAGGGCGGATAAAATGCCCACATTGATGGAGTGGCGATAGGTATACTTTTCAGAGCCCTCCAGCAAATAGATCGGGGTTAAGAGCCCGGTTTCCTTCATGACCTGGTTCAAGAGAGGGAAAAAAGCATCGGTAAATTGGCGAAGCGGGGGAATATAGACCTCCGTGACCTTGGCAAACAGTTCCTTGGTCAGCGCCATGGCATTTGTATAGGTTTCCGCTGCGCCGCGTTTTGCGAGCAGTGATTCAATTTGCGTGTCTACATTCTCACTTTGCTGCAAACTGGTGAAATGCATTTCGGATGACGCAGTGATATCCACCGCGGCAATTTTATGGGACAGGAGGAGGTTAATATCCGGGCGGGATAATACCGATCCAGCTGTCAGTAGAAGCAAGCCGTGTGCATTGAATACATCGCGGGCTAATGTTTTGCCGATCAATGAAAAAGATGTAGCTGCCTCTGCCATGCTACAATTCCTCCAACCACATTAATAGGACGAGACTGAATGACTAGGCCCATTATACCATATGTTGTCAAAAAACAGGGAAGGCTTTTCCTTTATGGAATTTTCTTGAAGTTCAATGTGTAAGATGTAAAAAGATTGTGAAATATTTTTGGGCAAGAAGGAGGGTTTTCTTAACGAACGGCGAATGTATATTTGCATAGACGGAAGGAGGTTTTGCCCATGAACTTCAACATTCGTGGTGAAAACATGCAGGTTACCGAAGCACTCCGAGATTATGTGGAAAAGAAGATCGGTCGTCTCGATCGCTACTTCGAAAGTCCACTGCCAACCGACGTACATGTAACCCTTCGAGTCCTCCGTGGTGAATCGACGATCGAGGTAACGATCCCGCTCACCGGCGTAATCATCCGAGCTGAAGAGACACATGATGACATGTATGCAGCCATTGATCTTGTTGTCGAAAAGCTGGAGCGTCAGATGCGCAAACACAAAACAAAGTTGATCCGCAAAGCAAGAGTGGACAACAGTCGCGGTTTAGTAAGAGAAGCCGAGCCAGTCGCGGTCGCCGATTATTTGGAAGATGTCGAGATTGATATCGTGCGTACCAAGCGTTTTGACTTGAAACCGATGGATGCGGAAGAGGCTGTCATGCAGATGGATATGCTGGGCCACAGTTTCTTCGTCTTCCAAAATTCCGACACCAGTGATGTCAATGTGGTATACCGCCGTCATGATGGGCGATATGGTTTGATCGAACCGAAATAAATCCGCATACAGCAGGGGAGTTGTGATGAGCAACTCCCCTTTACTTGTGCATATGCGGCTTGATTTGTTAGAATAGATCTTTAGAGAATGAGAATAGGTGCTCAAACGGTCTTCCCCGAGGAAGGAAGGAGTGTCCCGCATGTTAGGGCTTGTGAAAAAGATATTTGGAGATAGTAACGAACGCGAAGTAAAAAAGATGTTCAAGCGTGTTGAAAAAATTAACGCACTTGAGCCTGAGATTGCGGCATTGACCGATGCCCAATTGAGAGAAAAAACAGAGATCTTCAAAACCAGACTCGCTCAGGGCGAAAAGCTGGATGATATTTTGAACGAGGCGTTTGCGGTCTGCCGCGAAGCGTCCAAACGTGTGCTGGGCATGCGTCACTACGATGTGCAAATGATCGGTGGTATGGTCCTGCAGGAAGGGCGCATTGCCGAGATGAAAACAGGTGAAGGGAAAACGCTCGTGGCGACCCTGGCAACCTATCTGAACGCGTTGCAAGGCAAGGGCGTCCACGTTGTTACTGTGAACGAGTACTTGGCGGAGCGCGACTCGCAGACGATGGGTGAGCTGTACAACTTTTTAGGGCTCACGGTCGGGTTGAACAAACACGGCTTGACTCCCGAAGAAAAGCGGGAAGCCTACCTTTGCGATATTACGTACGGTACGAACAACGAATTCGGGTTTGACTACCTGCGTGACAACATGGTGCTCTACAAGGAGCAAATGGTGCAGCGGCCGCTCTATTTCGCGATTGTGGACGAGGTGGACAGCATCCTGATCGACGAAGCGCGCACACCGCTGATCATCTCGGGTGCAGCCAACCGTTCGACGGAGCTGTATTACATCTGCGCTCACTTTGTGAAACGTCTGGAAGAGGAAAAGGATTACACGATTGATGAGAAGCTGAAGATCGTGAACTTGACCGATGAGGGTGTGAGCAAGGTTGAAGCTGCGTTCAACATCGACAACCTGTATGACACAGCACATATGACGCTGAACCACCACATCATGGCAGCCCTCAAGGCACAGGCCATCTTCAAGCGCGACGTAGACTATGTCGTGCAAGATGGCGAGGTTGTCATTGTCGATGAATTTACCGGACGTTTGATGGTAGGCCGTCGTTACAGTGAAGGCCTGCATCAGGCGATCGAAGCAAAAGAAGGCTTGAAGGTGCAAAGCGAGAGCATGACGCTCGCGACCATCACCCTGCAAAACTACTTCCGGATGTACCAAAAGCTGTCCGGTATGACCGGTACGGCAAAAACCGAAGAAGAAGAGCTTAAGAAAATCTATGGCATGGACGTTGTGGTCATTCCAACGAATAAGCCGGTCATCCGTCAAGATCTCCCGGATTTGATCTACAAAACGGAAGCGGCCAAGTACCGTGCCGTAGTAAATGATATCGTGGAACGCCACAAAAAAGGACAGCCTGTGCTCGTGGGGACGATCTCCATCGAAAACTCGGAGCGTCTTTCGCACATGCTCAAGCAAAAAGGCGTGCCGCATAACGTCTTGAACGCGAAGCAGCATGAGCGTGAGGCCGAAATCGTAGCGCGCGCCGGTCAATACGGGGCGGTCACGATCGCGACCAACATGGCGGGTCGCGGTACCGACATCAAGCTGGGCGAGGGCGTAGCAGAGATTGGCGGTCTGCATATCCTGGGTACCGAGCGCCACGAATCTCGCCGGATCGATAACCAGCTGCGCGGTCGTGCCGGACGTCAAGGAGACCCGGGTTCGTCCCAGTTCTTCCTCTCCCTGCAGGATGAGCTGATGCGCCGTTTCGGAGCGGAGAACATCATGAACATGATGGATCGCCTCGGGATGGAGGAAGATGTGCCGATCGAGAGCCGTCTGGTATCCCGTGCGGTGGAGCAAGCCCAGAAGCGTGTGGAAGGCTCCAACTTCGATGCGCGGAAAGTAGTCCTGCAGTACGACGATGTAATGAACCAGCAGCGCGAAGTGATTTACAAGCAGCGCCGCGATATTTTGGAGCGCGAGGACATGAGCGACATCGCCCTGGGCATGATCAACAGTGTGGTCGAGCGCAATGTGACAGCTTACTGCCCGAAAGAAGAAGTGCCGGAGGACTGGGATCTGCAAGGGCTGGTCGATGCCGCGACCAACACTTATCTGCCAGAGGACTCCATTACGGTCTCTCAATTGAGGGGCAAAGAAGCAGAGGAAATCCTCGAATTCCTCAAAGAGCAAGTCGAGAATCATTACAGACAGCGTGAAGCGCAGATCGGCGAGATGATGCGCGAATTTGAAAAAGTCGTGATTCTGCGTGCGGTCGACAGCAAATGGATGGACCATATCGATGCGATGGAACAGCTGCGCCAAGGGATCCATCTGCGTGCGTATGGACAAAACGATCCATTGCGTGAATACCAATTTGAAGGCTATGAAATGTTCCAAAACATGATCGCTGCGGTTGAGGAAGAAGTGACGATGTACCTGATGAAGGCCGAGGTCAACCAAAACCTGGAGCGTCAGGAAGTCATCAAAGGACAAGGCGCGGATCCATCTGCCCTCCAGACCTCCGGCCCATCGGAACGTCCGATTAGCGAGACTTCCGGCGATGCCGATCCGAAAAATCGGGCGCAACGTCGTGCGGAGGAGCAGGAACGCAAGCGTGGCGGCAAGAAAAGCAAATAAGCAATGACGAGAAGCATCCTTTCTTCGACAGAGAGGATGCTTTTTTGTTGTTTTTACGTGTAAAAAAGTCTTGCGCTGTCAGTTCATAGGGGAAAGAAACGAACGCTTTTTCTGGAAAAAGGTGTGAAATTTCTATACATTTTTATCTAAGGACAAGCGTATTGATACGAAATGGAGGAATAGCCATGAAAGCCACCTATAAAATGATTGCGATGAACTCTACGATCGTATTCTCGCTGATTGCGGCCACTCTTGCCACCGTGCAAGCACCTGTGGTGGAAGCGAAAGCGGATAAATACTATATGGTTGCCTTTAAAGGGGAAGAATTGCCGGACGATTATGAAGAACGGATCGAGGAAGCGGGAGGAGAAGTCGAGCGAGCCATTGAAGAGATCGGCATCGTATCCGTAAGCTCAGATGATGCGGATTTCCTCGATCAGATACGCGAGGATAGCGAGGTCCACGCTGCGGATGAGGAGCTGGAGGTATACATCGAGGAAGATCCAGAAGATGCGGATGGCGAGCCGATTACCGACATCCCGCAGCCGGATTGGGACGATCCGGACCAAAATTACCATGACCTGCAGTGGGATATCAAACGGGTCACTAATGATTTTAAATCCCATGAGCTCAATCCGGGCAATCACGACACGGTTGTCGGCATTATCGACACCGGCATGGATTTTGACCATCCGGATCTGAAAGATAACGCGGACGAAAAGGGCAGCAAGACCTTTGTGCCAGGCACGGATGATGCATGGGATGAAAACGGTCATGGTACGCACGTGGCAGGTTCCATCGCAGCCAATGGCAAGGTGCTGGGTGTAGGTCCGAATCTGAAGGTGCGCGCCTACCGCGTGTTTGGCGCGACAGGCGGTGCACAGCAATCCTGGATCACCGATGCCATCGTGGAAGCCGCGAACGATGAAGTGGCTGTCATCAACATGAGCTTGGGCGGTTGGCGCTGGATGGCGCACAATCTGGGTGAGAAAGGCGATTCTGCTTCGATGGTGGCCTACAAGCGAGCGGTACAATATGCGGTGAATAAAGGTGTCACGGTTGTGGTTGCAGCGGGGAATGATTCACGCAACCTGGGCAGCTTGCATGACATGCAGGACTACTGGAAGGATACGTACGGCTTGGATATCAAAGGACCATCTCGCGTAGTGCCGGCACAAATACCGGGTGTCATCACCGTTTCATCCTCCAATGAGTGGTCGGATGATCTCCTGGCCTTCTACTCCAACTACGGAAACGACATCGATGTAGCTGCTCCAGGCGGCGATAACGGTCCGGTGTACGACGAGCTCTA
Organism: Brevibacillus migulae; assembly: GCF_004521915.1. Taxonomy (GTDB): domain Bacteria; phylum Bacillota; class Bacilli; order Brevibacillales; family Brevibacillaceae; genus Brevibacillus_F; species Brevibacillus_F migulae. The sequence continues at coordinate 255,125 of NZ_SDKD01000003.1, forward strand.
TCGGGAGGACCCGGACGGCGACTATCTCAACAAGCGCGACTTCAAGTACCGAACGCTGTCCACCTATCCAACTTATCTGCCGCCGTACTTCACCTCCAATCTCAAGGGCTATGCGTTCATGCACGGCACCTCCATGGCTGCGCCAAAAGTAGCCGGCATCGCTGCGGTGATAAAAGCCGAGCATCCAAACTACAGTCCATCCAAAATCCAGGCTCTGATCGAAAAAACAGCAGAGGATCTGGGGAAAAACGGCGAAGACAAATACTTTGGCGCGGGTGAAGCGAACATCTATCATGCGTTAAAGGACTAGAACGGACAAGGCCCTGGGCTGATTTTGGCCCGGGGGTTTTGCATTTGGGACAAGTGCAATGGTTGCACTCCCCACTTAATGCGATACAATAAGAACAGATCAACAGGAAAAGGAAGGTGGGCTTTCAATGGCCTTATTAGATGTGGTGGACGTCAAGCAAGAGATGTCCGCTTTGGGAAAACGCTTAGCGGAAATTAGGGGGTCTCTTTGACCTGCCTGTCAAAAAGGAACGCATAGGAGAGTTGGAGGATCGCATGCTGGCTCCCGACTTTTGGGATGACAATGATGCGGCCCAAAAGACGATCAGTGAACTGAATGCAATCAAGTCCCTGGTTGATAAAATGGGAGAGCTGGATGCGGCTTATGAGGATCTCCAGGTCATGCTGGAGCTGGTCGTGGAAGAAGGCGACGACTCGATGGTGCCTGACCTGTACGACAGCACCCAGGCCTTGAAAAAGCAATTTGAGAGCTTTGAGCTGCAGCTGCTCCTGAGCGACCAGTACGATAAAAATAATGCCATTCTCGAGCTTCATCCGGGGGCAGGCGGCACCGAGTCGCAGGACTGGGCTTCCATGCTGCTGCGGATGTATACACGTTGGGCAGAGGCGAACGGCTTCAAGGTGGAGACCCTGGATTACCTGCCCGGGGATGAAGCCGGTGTCAAAAGTGTCACCCTGCTGATCAAGGGGCATAATGCATACGGATATCTGAAGTCGGAAAAAGGAGTCCATCGTCTGGTCCGGATTTCGCCATTCGATGCTTCCGGACGCCGCCATACGTCATTTGTCTCCTGCAACGTCCTGCCGGAGATTGAAAATGACGATGAAGTGGAAATCCGCTCCGAAGACCTGAAGATCGATACGTATCGTTCCAGCGGTGCGGGCGGACAGCATATCAACACCACGGACTCCGCCGTACGGATCACTCATTTGCCTTCGGGGATTGTGGTGACCTGCCAGACGGAGCGCTCGCAGATTAAAAACCGCGAACGCGCAATGAAAATGCTCAGCGCGCGTCTGTTTGAGAGGATGCGGGAAGAGCAAGAAAAGACGTTGGCCGCCATCCAGGGCGAGCAAAAAGACATCGCCTGGGGCAGCCAGATCCGTTCTTATGTATTCCATCCCTACAGCATGGTCAAGGATCACCGGACCAACATGGAAACCGGGAATGTCCAAGCGGTCATGGATGGAGAAATCGATATCTTCATCGATGCGTATCTGCGCTCGAGCCTCAACAAATCATAAGCCAGTTTACAAAACGGTGGGAAGCACGATGCTGACCACCGTTCCTTTTCCTACCTGACTTTCGATGGTCAATTCTCCGTGATGCTCTTTGATGATTTTCTGACTGACCATCAGTCCGAGGCCCGTCCCTTTTTCCTTCGTGCTGTAAAAGGGTTCGCCGAGCCGCGGGATCAATTCTTCCGGAATGCCGCAGCCTTGATCGATAAACTGAATCCGCACATGACTGCTGTTCGGCAAGGAGATGGAAATGAAGAGGTCACCGCCATCTGGCATGGCTTCGATTCCGTTTTTGATCAGGTTGATAAACACTTGCTTCATTTGTTTTTCTTCACAGTAAATAAAGGGGATGGGAGCATTCAGCGCCAGGCAAATCCGGATATTGTCCATATTGGTTTGCGGCTCCAGAAGCTTGATGACACTATGAAGTAAGAAATAAAGATCATGCCTTTTGAAATGATGGGCCTGTGGCTTTGCCAATAAAAGAAGCTCACTGGCGATAAAATTGATGCGGTCGATTTCCGCCATCATGACATCCAGATAACGTTTCTTTTCAAAATTTTCAGTCTGCAGCAGCTGGATGAATCCGCGCAGTGCGGTCAAAGGATTGCGAATCTCATGGGCAATTCCGGCGGCCAGCTCGCCCAGCACGGATAGCTTGTCGGAATGCCGCAGCAGCTCCTCTGTTTTCCGGCGCTCCGAGATATCCCGGCCGAAGATGATGACTTTTTCCACCTCTTGGTCGGCTCCCAAGACAGGAATACCCCTGACTTCGATAATATGTATATTCCCGTTCACATCTTGATAACGAAATTCGGAACACGGGGTAGGCTGCTTGGTCCGAAGCATTTCGCGAAATAGTCGAGTAGCAGGAATAAGGTCTTCCGAATAAAGAAGAGACGTGCATTTTCTTCCCACCAAAGCTTCCGGATCGTAGCCCAGAACACTTGCGTGAGAAGGAGAGGCATAGAGAATGATTCCTTCTTTATTTACGGTACGAATGAGATCCAGCACATTTTCAGCAATCAGACGGTAGCGCTCTTCACTCAGCCGCAGCTCCTCTTCGACCCGTTTGCGATCGGTAATGTCCACGCAGGAACCAATCACCTCCGCCACCACACCATTGCGATAGACCGGCTTCAATGTCGCCAGATACGTAATTCCGGTCCCGCTAGTACCTTCATAGGTGACGCTTTCTCCATTCCAGGCACGTTCATAGTAAGCACTTTTGCGCACGGCAACATCAGGAGGGAGAAAATCGGACAACTCGCATCCGATGACGGTTTCAGGACTCCGCCCAAGCTTATAAGCGAGCTCGCCATTGCATAAGGTATGGATGAATCGTCCATTCACCTTTTTATATTTGAAGGTCATCCCTTGCTGCAAATTGATGGTTTCCTGATACTCTATCTCGGTCGATCGCAGTTCGTTTTCCAGCCGTCTTTTTTCCGACGTGTCTTTTGCGGTGCAGAGCAAAAAGGATTGCCCATCGAACGAAAAGGGGTGCACCTCAATGCGACGATGCGGACATTCCAATTGCTTTTTATCGGACAAAAGCCCCGGGAAAAATTCCTCGATATTCGTGCCTATCACATCGTTCATATGACAGCCCAAGAACTCTTCAGCAGATCGATTGAGAAACTGAATCGCTCCTGTTTGGTCGAGAATCATCACCTCAAAAGGTAAACAAGCATGAAGGGTATGAACAAGCAAGGCATCTCGTCTCATATCTCAACCCCGTTTATAAGGATGGTTTTGCAAAGATTTTCGCCATATGCTGTCAAAAATCCTACTGCAGTGCCGTATGTTCTCGATTCGGATGAGGAATACTTAGCGAGAAAGAAAATCTAAGGGAGGAAGCGACATGAACCGTTTATGGGGGTTCGTAGCAGCGGGAGCTCTTACCGTTGCGCTCAGTGCCTGTGGGGGCGGCAACAATAATCAGGCACAGCAGCCATCCGGTCAGCCAGCAACCGAAACACCAGCGACAGAAACACCACCGGCAACCGGAGGCAATGCTACGTATGATGCGGCGGCGGCGGAAGCGGCTTTTAAAAATAAGTGCGCGTCTTGCCATGGTCAAAACTTGGAGGGAATGGTGGGTCCGAATCTGACAGCTGTTGGCTCGAAATACAGCAGAGATCAGATCCTGGAGATCATTGAAAAAGGAAAAGGCGGAATGCCTCCAGGGATGGCAACGGGCACTGATGCGGAAGCTTTAGCGTCGTGGCTGGCAGATAAGAAATGATGATGGTGTAAAAAGGAAACGTCCGTCAGAAAAAGTCGGACGTTTTTTATTTGTATTTCCTCTGCATTTTTATTATTATTGTTGTATAAAAATTCAGAAGGGTGTAGAAAACCATGATACGAGTCGGAATTGTCGGAGCGACAGGATACAGCGGTGTGGAGCTGATCCGCCTGCTTTCCCAGCATCCGCAGGCACACGTGAATCGACTGTATACAAGTTCGGCCGAAGGTGAATCCTTGGTCCCTGTTTTTCAGCATCTCACGGGGCATGCGCTGCCGCGACTGGAAGCGATTGATCCGGTGCGTATGGCCAGCGACAATGATTTGATCTTTCTAGCGACGCCGGCGGGTGTCAGCAGCGCGCTTTCCCCGCAGCTGGTCGAAAAAGGGGCACGCGTGATTGATCTTTCGGGAGATTTCCGCTTGTCTTCACCGGAGCAATATCGCAGCTGGTACAAAAAAGAACCGGCTGCCCAGGAATGGTTGGATCGGGCGGTGTTTGGCCTGCCGGAGTGGAATCGGGAAAGCGTGGCTGATGCTGCACTCCTGGCCAATCCGGGTTGTTATCCAACGGCAACCTTGCTTGGCTTGCTGCCGTTGGCGAAAAGCGGCTGGGTGGATCCGCAGAGCTGGATCGTAGACGCCAAATCAGGAGTTTCCGGTGCAGGCAGAGGAGTTTCCCTCGGGGTGCATTTCAGTGAAGTCAATGAAAGCATCTCCGCCTATAAGGTGGGGCAGCATCAGCATACACCGGAAATTGAGCAGGAGCTGTGCAGACAGACGGGTGTTGAACAGCTGATCCAATTTACCCCCCACCTGGTACCCATGACGCGCGGAATCCTGGCGACTTCTTATGCCAAGCTGCACACCAGCGTGACTGCCGAGCAGTTGCAGGCGCTTTATGAGACTGCATATGCAGACAAACCGTTTGTCCGGATACGCCCTTTTGGCAGCCATCCGCGAACCAAAGAAGTATACGGTTCTAACTATTGCGATATCGCGCTGCACCTCGATGAGAGAACCGGTCGCGTCATCGTGCTATCCGTGATCGACAATGTCGTCAAAGGAGCGGCTGGCCAGGCGGTGCAAAATATGAACATCATGTTTGGGCTGGAGGAAACAAGCGGGCTGCCGATCGTGCCGGTATTTCCGTAGATGGGAGAGAATTCGATGAAGGAATCATTGATCGTGATTAAATGCGGCGGCAGTACGATGGAGCAATTGCCGGAATCGTTTTTTGCAGCGATTGCAGCTCTGCAAAGGGACGGTCAGCAGTTGGTCATCGTCCATGGCGGCGGTCCGGCGATCAACGCCATGCTGTCCTCGCTGCAGATCGAACCGCAATTTGCAGATGGCCTGCGGGTTACCTGTGAGCAAACGATGCAAGTGGTAGAGATGGTTCTTGCCGGATCCATTAATAAACAACTGGTTCGCCGGATCCATCAGGCTGGCGGAAAAGCATGGGGAGTGAGCGGACAGGACGGTGGACTGCTGACGGCACGTCAAACCACGAAGCCCCTCGGACAGGTGGGAGAGATTGAGCAAGTCGATGCGAGTCTGATTCAGACGATTCTCACAGCCGGCTATATTCCGGTCATTGCTCCGGTAGGGATCTCCGCGGATGGGAAAAGCTGCTTCAACATCAATGCTGATACAGCAGCGGGGGCGATCGCAGCAGCGCTCCAAGCGGAAAAACTGCTGATGATTACCGATGTGCCGGGTATTTTACAGATGGATGCGCAGGGTGAGAAACAACTGCTCGCGCAGACAAATGCAGCACAAATAGAGAACATGATCACGTCAGGGGAAATCTACGGGGGAATGATCCCCAAGGTAAAGGCGGCGCTGGATGCCCTGCAGGAAGGCGTAAAAGAAGTGGTCATCTGCCGCGGAGATGCGGATGATCTCAAGCAGGCCAGCGCAGGTAAAGAGATAGGAACAACAATCAAAGGAGTGGGAGCATGAGTACGGTGACAACAGCAGCACATTTGATGAATACGTATTTCAAATGGCCGATCCGGCTGGTAAAAGGACAAGGAAATCGCGTCTGGGACGACAAGGGACGCGAATACCTCGATGCCACTTCCGGTATTGGGGTTAACGCTCTCGGACACGTGCCGCCGACCGTTGCCAAACGGCTGCATGAACAGGTGGATACGCTCTGGCATACCAGCAATCTGGTGGAGCATCCTTTGCAGGAGCAGCTGGCAGAAAAGCTGGCGGCCATCTCTGGTCTGGACCGTGCCTTTTTTTGCAACAGCGGTGCGGAGGCGAACGAGGCGGCAATCAAGCTGGCGCGGCGCTACATGCAAAAAGTGAAGGGCGAAGAGCGCTTTGAGATCATTACGTTTACACAGTCGTTTCACGGGCGGACATTGGCTACCTTGACTGCAACTGGGCAGGACAAGGTGAAGGACGGCTTCCTGCCGCTGCCGGAAGGATTTATTCATCTGCCGTACAATGATGTGCAAGCTGTCCAGGAAGCGATCAGCTCCAAGACATGCGCGGTGATGCTGGAACTGGTCCAAGGGGAAGGCGGCGTCTATCCGGCAGAAGAAGCGTGGGTGAAGGAGCTTCGCAAGCTTTGCGACGCACATGGGGCTCTGCTAATCATTGACGAGATCCAGACGGGAATGGGACGCACGGGTGAATGGTTTTCCTATCAGCATTACGGGATCAAGCCGGATATCATATCGGTGGCGAAAGCGTTGGGCAGCGGCTTTCCGGTAGGCGGCATTCTGGCAACGGAAGAGGTAGCCCAAGCTTTTGCGCCAGGGACACATGGCACCACGTTCGGGGGCAATCCATTGGCGATGGCCGCAGGAATCGCGACAGTCGAGACGCTGCTGGCAGAGCAAGCGCCGGCAAAGGTAAAAGGCCTTCATCAACAATTCATGGTACACCTGCAGGCAATCCAGCAGGCGCATCCCGACAAGGTGAAGGCGATTCGCGGAAAGGGCTTGCTGATCGGCCTTGAAACGACGCAAGCTGCAGCCGATCTGATCACCTACATTCGCGAAAAGCACGGCATTCTGCTGCTGGTAGCGGGTCCGCAGGTAGTACGGCTGCTGCCATCGTATATTACGACGGAGGCAGAGATTGAACAAATTGCCGCAGCATTGAAGGATGCGCTCCAAAACGTATAAAAATATCGTGCAACGAGTGTCCATTTTTTGAATACTCGTTGCATTTTTATTAATAATCATGTATATTAATTCATTATTATGCATATGTTTGCGATAGACATATACGGATCGACTGATGGAGAGAGGAGTGGGCATTTTGAAACAAGACAACAAAGGACACAACACCGGATATCTTACTCTGGCGAATGGGCAGGTTTTTGCGGGGACGCTTCATGGAGCCCTGCAGGATGCATACGGTGAAGTGGTTTTTCATACAGGCATGACAGGATATCAGGAGGTCATGACGGATCCTTCCTTCGCCGGACAGATCGTGACCTTTACCTACCCGCTGATCGGCAACTACGGGATTAATGAATGGGACTACGAAGCGCTGGCACCTGCGCTGAAAGGCATGGTCGTCAGTGAATTGTGCGAGGCGCCAAGCCATTACCGCAGCAGTTCCTCCCTTGGCCAAATTGCCGAGCATTTCGGCTTTCCGATTTTGGCCGGTGTGGATACGCGAAGCATCACCAAGCTGGTAAGAACACACGGCACCATCTATGGCATCATCGCGGATCGTCCTCTTTCAGTAGAGGAAGTGGCCGCTTACCAAGAGGGACATGAGCAAACCCGCAAAACGCTGGTGGCCAGTGTCTCTCCGCAAAAAATGGAAACCTACCCGGGGCAAGGCGAGCATGTCGTGCTGGTGGATCTGGGAGCAAAACGTTCCATCCTGCAATCTCTGCTGGAGAGCGGCTGCAAGGTGACGGTTGTTCCATTCAATACCACCTATGCGCAAATCCAAGCGCTGTCACCGGATGGCATCGTGTTTTCCAACGGTCCCGGGGACCCCGCTGATCTGCTCCCGTATTGTGCGGAATGGCGCAAAGCTGCTGAAAGCTACCCAACACTAGGAATCTGCTTGGGTCATCAGCTTGTCGCCCTCATGTTCAACGGGAAAACCGAGAAATTGTCCTACGGTCACCGGGGCAGCAACCATCCGGTGAAGGATCTGATCACCGGGAAAGTATACATGACCTCGCAAAATCACGGCTATGTCGTCAAAGAAGAGTCGATCGACAAGCGGGTGCTGGCCGTCACCTATCGCAATGTAAACGACAAATCGGTAGAAGGTCTGCGCCATTTGCATCTGCCGATCATGAGCGTGCAATTTCATCCGGAAGCACATCCGGGTCCAGACGATACATCCCATATCTTCCATCAATTCATCCAAGAGATGCGGACAGTAGGAGCGAAACATTATGCCTAAAAACGAACAGATCAAAAAAGTGCTGGTCATCGGATCGGGTCCGATCGTGATCGGTCAAGCGGCAGAATTCGATTATGCAGGGGCGCAGGCATGCCTGTCACTGCGCGAAGAAGGCGTCGAGATCGTCCTGGTAAACAACAATCCGGCAACGATCATGACCGATCAGCAGATGGCTGACAAAGTATACCTCGAACCGTTAACCGTGGAATCCTTGCGTATGATTATCGACAAAGAGAAGCCGGACGGTCTGCTGCCTACCCTCGGGGGGCAAACGGGGCTGAATCTGGCGGTATCGCTGGCGGAGGCAGGCATTTTGCAGGAGTTCGGCGTGGCTCTGCTCGGCACCCCGCTGGAAGCCATTAAAAAAGGGGAGGACCGCGAGCTGTTCAAGCAGCTGATGCAGGAGATCGGCGAGCCGGTTCCAGAATCGGAAACCGTCGAGTCGGTGGAAGATGCGGTCGCGTTTGCCAAGCGGATCGGCTATCCCGTCATCGTACGCCCGGCCTATACATTGGGTGGAGCTGGCGGCGGTATCGCGGCGGATGAAGCTGCCCTGCGCAAAGTGGCGACAGGCGGTATCGCCGCAAGCCCAATCGGTCAGGTCCTGATCGAGCGCAGCGTCAAAGGATGGAAAGAAATCGAGTACGAAGTGATGCGGGATGCCAACGATACTTGCATCATCGTCTGCAACATGGAAAACATCGATCCGGTGGGCATTCACACCGGGGACAGCATCGTCGTAGCACCTTCCCAGACACTGACGGACAGACAGTATCAGATGCTGCGCAGTGTGTCGGTAAAAGTGATCCGCTCGCTCGGAGTCGTTGGCGGCTGTAACATTCAATTCGCCCTCGATCCCGATTCGGACCGTTACTACCTGATCGAAGTGAATCCGCGTGTCAGCCGTTCCAGCGCGCTGGCCTCCAAAGCGACCGGCTATCCCATCGCCCGGATCGCAGCCAAATTGTCTCTGGGCTATACCTTGGACGAAGTGATCAATCCGATCACCGGATACACATACGCAAGCTTTGAGCCTACCCTTGACTATATCGTGGTGAAAATCCCACGTTGGCCTTTTGATAAATTCCCGCTGGCGGATCGGCTGTTGGGCACACAGATGAAAGCGACCGGCGAAGTCATGGCGATCGGACGCAATCTGGAGTCCGCCCTGCTCAAAGCAGTCCGCTCTCTGGAGCTTGGCTATACCCATCTCCAGCGGAATGATATTGCCGCATTGAATCAGGAACAGCTGCAGCAGGCTCTGCAGGATGCGACCGATATCCGCCTATTTGCCCTCGCGGAAGCCATTCGCAAGGGCTATACGGAGGAAGAGCTGATCGCTGCGACGGGGATCGATCCTTTTTATCTGCGCAGCCTGAAGCGCATCACCCTGCTCGAACAGCAGCTGGCAGAAAGCGGCTGGGACAATCTATCCCAAGAGCTGTTGTGGGAAGCGAAAAACCGCGGCTTTGCGGACAAGACAATCGCCACGTTGACTGGCGTGACTGTGGAAGCCGTGCGCAAGAAGCGTTCAGAGCTTGGCCTGAAGCCTGCCTATAAAATTGTGGATACGTGCGCAGCAGAATTTGAAGCGCAAACTCCGTATTACTATTCAACCTGGCTCGGCAGTGACGAGGTAGCGGATATTACCGGCCGCAAGATCATGGTGCTGGGCTCCGGACCGATTCGGATCGGTCAGGGGATCGAGTTCGACTATTGCTCCGTGCATGCCGCAAAAGCGCTGCAGGCGCAAGGGATCGCCGCGATCGTCGTCAACAACAACCCGGAGACAGTCAGCACCGATTATGAAACGGCTGACCATCTCTATTTCGAACCATTGACCGTAGAGGATGTGCTCCATGTGGCGGAGCGTGAGCAGGTAGAAGGGGTCATCGTCCAATTCGGGGGCCAGACTGCGATTAATCTGTCTGCATCTCTGGCTGAAGCGGGACTGAATATTCTGGGGACACCGCTTTCCTCGATCCATTTGGCGGAAGACCGGAAATTGTTCTACAACATGCTGCGCGAGCTGGAGATCCCGCATATTCCGGGGGCGGGGGTCACATCGAAGGCAGAAGCATTGCAAGCAGCCGAATCCATCGGGTATCCGATCCTACTACGTCCCTCCTATGTCATCGGCGGGCAAGGCATGGTAATTGCCCAGACGGCGGAAGAGCTCGAAGCGACCATTGATCATTGGCTGGTGGAAAAGCAGGGCGATAGCTTCTTCCCGCTCTTGGTAGACAAATATGTGCCCGGCATGGAGGTAGAAGTCGATGCCGTATGCGATGGCGAAGACGTCCTGATTCCTGGCATCTATGAGCACGTAGAAAAAGCAGGGATTCACTCGGGTGACAGCATGGCGATCTTCCCGGCGCAAAGCCTTTCCGCCGAGCAAAAGGCGACCCTGCACAGCTATACGGAACGGATCGGGAAGAAAATGAAGGCGATTGGTCTTATCAACATCCAATTCGTCGTGGCAGATGGCGTGATCTACGTGCTGGAGGTCAACCCGCGCGCTTCGCGGACCACCCCGATCACCAGCAAAGTGACGGGAGTGCCGATGGTTCAGCTGGCGATCCGCGCTCAGCTGGGCGAAAAGCTTGCCGCGATGGGCTATGGCACAGGGCTTTTGGCAGACATACCGTTTGCTGTGGTAAAGGCACCGGTATTCTCGACTGTGAAGCTGACGGGAGTAGACCCAGTGCTCGGACCAGAAATGAAATCAACCGGCGAGGTGCTTGGGCTGGGACGCACCATAGCCGAGGCGGCGATGAAAGCATTCCGCTTCAAAGATCAATCCATCACGGTGCCGCAGTCTGGCGACACGATGCTGCTGTCGCTGGCCGATGCGGATAAAGTGAAGTGGAGCGGAGCGCTGGGCGAGATGACAAAACGAGGCGTCCGGTTTGTCGCAACGCCGGGAACCGCTGCGTGGCTGCAAGCAAATGGAGCGGATGTGCTCCAGATCGTACAGGACGAAAAGGAGTTCACTCAGCTTTTGCAAGCCACAGCCGTTTCCCTGGCCTTGATCACCGCGACCGTTGGCAATAAGCAAGGAAGAACAGGGTTTGCCCTGCGCAGTACTGCGTTGCAAAAAGGTATTCCATTGTTTACGGCGATGGAGACATTCACATTGTTTGTTCAATCCATTTTGGCGAAGGAGAGTGGCGGGTATGGAAACTGTGAAGACATTGGCTCATTATCCCAGTGTGCAGCCGTTTAAATGGTCGGGGAAGGATTTTTTGCGCGGCGATGAATTCAGCAAGGAGGAGCTGGAGCATTTGCTCCAGCTGGCCATTCATCTGAAGCAGCTGCAAAAGGATGGTCAAGTGTACCAGCCGCTCAAGGGAAAAACCTTGGGGATGATCTTTGACAAGGCTTCGACGAGAACCCGCGTCTCTTTTGAAGTAGGGATGTACCAGCTGGGCGGCATCGGGATGTATTTGAACGGAAAAGAGCTGCAGCTCGGCCGGGGAGAGCCGATCAGTGACACCGCAAAAGTATTGTCCCGCTATGTGGACGGCATCATGATCCGCACCCACGCTCACTCGATTGTAGAGGAGCTGGCGGCACATGCGTCGATTCCGATCATCAATGGCTTGACCGATCTGTTCCATCCTTGCCAGGCGCTGGCCGACTTGCAGACCATTCTGGAGCACAAAGGCAAGCTGAAGGGCGTCAAAGTGGCATACATCGGCGATGGCAACAATGTGGCCCATTCGCTTGTACTTTCCGCAGCCAAACTGGGCATGGACATTCGGGTCGCGACACCGGCTGGCTACGAAATGAACGAGACGATCACCCGCCAGACACAGGCGCTGGCCGATGCGCACGGCAGCAAGCTGCTCACCACCACCGATCCCGAGCTGGCTGTCTACGGCGCGGACATCATTTATACAGATGTATGGACCAGTATGGGCTTTGAAGAGGAAAACGAAATCAGGCTGAACGCTTTTGCCGGCTATCAAGTGAATGAAAAGCTGGTCAAATTGGCTCACAAGGATTACTCGTTCATGCACTGCCTGCCTGCACACCGTGACGAAGAAGTGACAGGAGAAATCATTGACGGCCCGCATTCTGTCGTATTCGATCAGGCGGAAAATCGCTTGCACGCGCAAAAGGCGGTTATGGCAACTCTGTTAACATAAGAGACCTCCGATCAATCGGAGAAGGTTACACCAAAAAGTGATCGTATTTAGCAGATGCTTGTCGATATTTATTCACCAGCGGGTGATAGCGAGAGTATGCAAGCATCCCTGGTTTAATCTATTAGTCATAGGGCAAGAGAGGGTCTACGCTCTCAAGAAATGCATAAAAATGTAATGACTTTCTTTTATTTTCAAAAAATTGAGTCTTATTTCCTAGTATTTTTCGAAACAAATAAGCAAAACAAACTAAGCTAATTCTCTTGCCGAAAAAAGTAAAGAATTGTAAAATTGGCGTTGAGGAGCGGGGCATGATATTATCCATCCTAGTAGATTAGCCGACCTATAGATTGATTCTAGAGGGAAGCTAGCATCGAAACCGATTCCTTCATACAATATCAGAGGAGGGACTAAGAGTGAAAAAGCTATTCACAGCTATTCTCTTGGTTGTTGGTATCGTTGCAGCAACTTCCGCTGCCTGGCACATTGGCTAATTTTTAGAAATGCAGAAAAACACCGCTTTATTTAAAGTGGTGTTTTTCTCAATATACAGGGGGTTCGGGGATCATGTTCCTAGATATACTAGCAATTTCATTCATTATTGCCTTTATACGTGGCGGCCGTTTACATACAATACCTAAGTTCCATATGATCGTGTTTTTGGTAGCGAGTATTCTTTTGCAAGTCGGCTCAGCATTTTTTCCGGCATGGGGAAATATTTTCGTTTCTGTGGCATATTTATGCATGTTCCTTTTCTTCTTTTTTAACCGGGAGCATGAAGATATACGCGTATTTATGATAGGATGGTTCTTAAATGCTACAGTTATTTGGGCAAACAAAGGAAAAATGCCGATTGATCTTGAACAAGCTTTGAAGCTTCCCTATTCCCCAGAACCGATCATTAACGGAGAGGATTTTAAACATATCATCTTAACGGATGATACCCTTCTCCCATTTTTGGCCGATATTATCTATATGCCGTTTCCGATGGCAAGGGTAATCAGTTTGGGTGACATATTCATTATGTTGGGAGCCTTTTTACTTGTGCAACGATTGATGAACAAGCCGATTTCCTTGCTCGAATTACGGGAAGGTAAAAAGTATGCTACAAAAAACTGACTTCTCCTACTATATAAAAAAGCTCATAGTAACATTCATATATCCCATCGCTGCAGCGTCGATCATCATTTCTGTACTACCAAACTGGGAACCCCGTGAGCATTGGAATGTCCTGTTGTCCTACGCTTTGTTGACACTTTTTTGCGCCTTTGCGCCCATTAATATTTTTAATGCCAGACTGACCCTCGGTGGAGCGGTTATGTTTTCAGGCATCATCATGTTTGGCACGTGGGCAGGTGTGTGGGCAGCATTTCTGGAATGTTTAATTATTGCTTTTTTATACAAACCACAATTTTCAAAAACAATGGCAAATGCGGGGCAATTAATCGGAACATGCTGGATTACCGGATTTGCTAAAAGTTATTTGGATATGAGTGGGCTTCCGGTTTTTATCGAAGACACGGTTCTAATCTTTGTATTTTGGATTACGAATACGATTCTTTGTTCAATCGGGATTGCTTATTTTTTCAGATTAAAAACCTATCAATCGATGAAAAGCATGATCACAAGCGGGACAATGTCATACCTGCTGTTTATGTTTTTTAGTTCCATCGGCACGAGAATCGTAGGGGCATTTGACATCCAGGCTCTCCTTCCGATCATTGTGATTTTCCTGGTAATACGACAAATCTTCCACCAATACTTTGATAATCTGATTGCATTGGAGGAAAAGGTGGAAAAAATCAATGACCTGAATCATTCATTTTTAACAGCCTTGGCTGCTTCCATCGATGCCAGAGATGCCTATACAAGCGGCCATTCCCAACGAGTAGCACACTGGGCAAGAGAAATAGCGATTGCGATCGGTTTACCAAAGCCAGAAGTCGACCGGATTTATTATGGCGGGATCATACACGATATCGGAAAAATTGGAATTGAAGATAAAATCCTGAATAAGGCTGGAAGACTTTCAACAGAGGAATTTGCCAAAATCAAGGAACATACAACGATTGGCTATCAGATCCTCAAGCAATCAGGCGTTTTTGAAGACTTGTTGCCAGCAGTAAGATCACATCACGAGCGGCTGGATGGGAGCGGATATCCGGATCAGTTGGCAGGAGATCATATTCCCTTGATTGCAAAGATATTGGCGATTTCTGATTCCTTTGATGCGATGGTTTCAGACCGTCCTTACCGCTCAGGAATGCCGGTTGAAGAAGCTCTGAAACGATTGCGTGATGGTGCCGGTTCACAGTTTGATCCTTATCTTACCGAAGTGTTCATCAAAATAATTGAATCCTATTCGGCGGAGGACATGCATCGTTTCACCAAACAGGTTCGAAATGAACAGCTAGCCGTTACCGTTCAATAAAAAGAAGGAACCCCATGATATCCTTTTAGCAGGATGCCATGGGGTTTGCTTATGGGACAGATGGCCAGATGCGTTTGACAGTGGCTTGGCTGCCATCTATTTGTAAGGAGAAGACGTCCGGATTGGTTAGATGCTGCCAGTCCTGGAAGCCGAAGTCCGGGTGGAAGTGTTTCAATAATAAGGTCAGCAAGCAACCATGGGTAACGATCAATGATGTGGATATATCGGAGGAAAGAATCTCATGTACGATCCCGATCACTCGCTCCATTGCAGTACGACTCGACTCCCCACCAGGAAGACAAAGCTCCATATCCGAAAACGATTCCTCCAACCGCTCCATCCAATCCGGCAAATCTTCTTCCGCCAACACACGTTCCACTAAGCGCGGGTCACTTTGGATAGAAATCCCTTTTCGTGCAGCGAGAGGCTCAACGGACTGCATAGCACGCAAAAATGGACTGCTGATAATCTGTTCGATGTCGATCCCGGCAAAAAAGTCTGCCAGCTGCTCCGCTTGTGCTCTCCCTTTTTCCGTTAGCCTCGCATCAGGTGCTTGCCCTTCCGCAGAGCAATGGCGGACGAGATAGATCGTTTTCATAAGTACCTCCTGTTCCTTCTAAAAAGGATTAATGGGAAGAAATATCCTGCAGGGAATAATTCACCTCGGAAAAATTGCGGATCATGGATTCCTCCGAATTGTCTGACACTCCACTCAGTTGTAACACATTTTTCCAGCGGATGAAAAGATGATAAAATGATTGTATTTTTATAAATTCGAATGTATAATTAACCACAGACATTAACAAGCAGGGAGAGAATTGAAATGGCAAAAGAAAAAATTGTTCTCGCATATTCGGGTGGTTTGGATACTTCTGTTGCAATCAAATGGTTGCAGGACACATATAACTATGACGTGATCGCGGTAGCACTGGATGTAGGGGAAGGGAAAGACCTTGCCTTTGTTCAGGAAAAAGCATTGAAAGTGGGCGCGATCAAGTCCATCATCGTGGATGCAAAAGAAACATTCGCGCAAGAGTACGTATTGCCAGCGCTGAAAGCAAATGCTATGTATGAAGGAAAATATCCGCTTGTCTCCTCTTTGTCTCGCTACCTCATTTCCCGCGTATTGGTGGAGATCGCAGAAAAAGAGGGCGCGGTAGCCGTAGCCCATGGCTGCACAGGGAAAGGAAACGACCAGGTCCGTTTTGACGTTTCCTTCACAGCTTTGAAGCCTGACCTGAAAATCGTGGCTCCTGTCCGTGAATGGGGCTGGACACGTGATGAAGAGATTGAATATGCAAAGCAAAACGGGATTCCGATTCCGATAGATCTGGATAACCCATACAGCATCGACCAAAACCTCTGGGGCAGAAGCTGCGAATGCGGCGTGTTGGAAGACCCGTGGGCAGCACCACCGGAAGGCGCTTACGACTTGACCAAGTCGATCGCCGATGCGCCGGATCAGGCAGAAGAAGTGGAAATCACTTTCGTCAAAGGGGTGCCTACTGCGCTGAATGGCGAAGAGCTGCCGCTGTCCGAATTGATTCTCAAGCTGAATAAAATTGCCGGTAATCATGGCGTAGGCCGTATCGACCACGTGGAAAACCGTCTGGTCGGGATCAAATCGCGCGAGGTGTATGAAACCCCTGCAGCGACTACCTTGATCCTGGCTCACCGCGAGTTGGAGTTCTTGACCCAACCGCGTGAAGTGGCTCAATTCAAACCGATCATTGAACAAAAACTGGCGCAAATCATTTACGAGGGTCTCTGGTATTCGCCTCTCTGCAACGCGCTGCAAGCTTTTGTGGAAGAAACGCAAACATTCGTGACCGGTGTGGTGCGTGTGAAACTGCATAAAGGAAATGCGATCGTCGTAGGCCGCAAATCTGCTTCTTCCCTCTACAGCCACGAGCTGGCGACTTACAACGCCGGCGACACCTTCGACCACAAAGCGGCGCTTGGCTTTATCAAGCTGTGGGGCTTGCCAACGCAAGTATATGCACAAGTGAATGACGGGGTATTGAAGCAAAAGAAAACAGAAATCACGATTGTGAATGAAAAGGAAGCGATTGTGCAATGAAGCTCTGGGGAGGACGCTTTACCAAACCAACCAATCAGCTCGTAGACGAATATACAGCGTCCATCTCGTTTGACAAGCAGATGTGGCGGCAGGATATCGTCGGCAGTCTGGCTCACGTGGCGATGCTGGGCAAATGCGGCATCGTGCCGATGGATGAAGTGAAGCAGATCATCGCCGGGCTAAAGAAGGTAAAAGAAAAAATCGAGCGGGGACAGGTCGAATTCCTGGTCGCGCATGAAGATGTGCACATGAATATCGAAAAGCTGCTGATCGAAGAAATCGGTCCAGTCGGCGGCAAGCTGCATACTGGCCGCAGCCGCAACGATCAGGTGGCGTTGGATATGCATCTCTATCTGCGGGAGAAGCTGCTGGAGATCATCCAGCTGGCGATGTACCTGCAAAAAGCGCTGCTGGAGCAAGCGGAGCAGCATCTCGATACCGTGATGCCGGGTTACACCCATCTGCAGCGGGCTCAGCCGGTATTGTTCGGCTACCATCTGATGGCTTATGTCTCCATGCTGCAGAGGGATATCGAGCGGATGAAAGAATGCTGGAAGCGGGTCAATGTCCTGCCGCTTGGCGCGGGTGCGCTGGCAGGGACGACGTTCCCAATCGATCGCGAATTCGTGGCCGATATGCTGGCGTTTGACGGGATCTACCTGAACAGCATGGATGCCGTCAGCGACCGTGACTTTATCGTCGAGTTTCTGGCAGATTCGTCCTTGCTGATGGCGCATCTCTCCCGTCTGTGTGAGGAGCTGGTCATCTGGAGCAGCCAGGAATTCTCCTTCGTCGAGCTGGACGATGCTTTCTGCACAGGCTCGAGCATCATGCCGCAGAAGAAAAATCCGGATGTGGCGGAGCTGGTGCGCGGCAAAACCGGACGCGTCTATGGCAATCTGTTTGGATTGATGACCGTATTGAAAGGCTTGCCGCTTGCTTATAACAAAGATATGCAAGAGGACAAGGAGGGTATGTTTGATACGGTTGCTACCCTGCACGGCGCTTTGGCTCTGCTGACACCGATGATTCAGACCATGCATGTAAAAACAGAGCGGATGCGTGAAGCCGTCACCAACGATTTCTCCAATGCGACGGATTTGGCGGATTACCTGGTCAGAAAGCAGCTGCCTTTCCGTCAAGCGCATGAAGTGGTTGGCAGAGCCGTCCTCTATTGCATCGAGAAGAAGAAATACTTGCTGGATCTGACGCTGGAAGAGTTCCAAGGCTTCCATCCAGAGATCGGCGAGGACGTCTACCACGCGTTGGCGATCGAGACGGTCGTCAATGCCCGCAATGTCCAGGGGGGAACCGCCCGTAATCAAGTAGAGAAGCAGATCGGTTCGGCACAGGAGTGGTTGATCGATACACAGAAATGGGTGGAGCAAACCAGTCACAAGGTGATGATTGAATCCTTGGTGGATGTAGGTTCGCCAGCCTGACAAAAGGAAACGGACAGAGCTGCAGAAGGATTTCTGCGCTTTGTCCGTTTTTATTTACTTTCCAGCGGATATGGAAGACAATGGATGAGGAGAAAATGAGAGGTGATCAGGGAGAGTGGAAAATGAAACGGCTACTCATCTATTTTGCAAGCATCATCATCCTTTCGTTGCTTCCGGGGAAATCCTTTGCGCACCAACCGCCGTTGGAGCAGCCGCGAACGTTGATTTATCAAATCTTTACAGACAGAAATAAGCCGATGCAGATCGTAGGCGACCTGACACCCATGCATTGGGCGGCTTTGTCACCGGGTGAACGGTTCCTCTATACGGAAAGATTGAACGAGCAGACTCAGCAGTTTTCGTATTATGTGTTCGATTTTGTACAAAAACAATTCACACGGATTACAGGGGAAGGAAAATGGTTTCCCCGTCAGGATCGTTTCATCATCAAGAAAGGAAACGTCCTCGCAAGCTATGATCCGATTGCAAAAACAGAAACCGTGCTGCTGGAAGTCGAGCAGGGCCGGCAGATCATAGATTTCGCAGTGGCACCGGATGAAAAACGGTTAGCCTACCTTGCGACCGCGGGCAAGGATGCGGAGGGCAAAGCACTGGTGCAGCTCTATGTGCAAAATCTAAGCAGCCTGGAACAGACATTGGTGGACACGTTCACAGATACGCGCCCGTGGACGAGCAAGTACCATAACCGCGAAAACCTTTATTGGCTGCCTACCTCCGGAAAGCTCTTTTATTTTGCTGATCAAATCATGGGGGAGAAAAGAGCGCACAAAGTCAAACAATGGGATCGGGAGAGCGGGGAAATCTTTTTGACGGCTTTTCCGCAGTTTCCGTCCTATTCTCCCGATATGGAGATACAGGTTGGCTTTAAAGATAATGTTATGCTGTGGAAGGATCCTACAGGGCAAACCATCAGCCTTGGCGAAGGCTCCCGTATGCAGACAATTCAATGGGCGCCTGCGGGGCATGCCGTGGTGGGCATTCAAGGCTTTGGAGCGCTGGCGGCTGGTTGGGACGAAAAAATAGGGATTCGGTATCAAGATGCAGCCAAGCACTTTTATATGCCTGGAATCTACGAAGGTACGGATTTCCGCAAGCTGCAGGATAATTTCCGCTTCATCGGGTGGGCAAAAGACGGCAAGTCCTTTTACGTAGCGGATCTTGCTCCCATTCCGGGCGAGTGGTATCACAGGCTCCCCTAAATGGCGGGATGCAAAAAAACAAACGGACAGGAACGATACGCTCCTGTCCGTTTGCTTTTGCTTTTTACCGCGTTGGCGGTACCATTCTTACAGTGATTGCCAGCCGATTCCAGCAATTGATCGTATTGATCGCCATGAGCAGATTGATGAACTGCTTTTCGTCAAAATAGGTTCGCACTTCCTCATAGACGTCGTTGGGAACGCCTTTTTCGGAAATAAGCGTAACGGCTTCGGTCAACGCAAGGACAGCGCGCTCTTCGGGTGTATAGCAAGGAGCCTCCCGCCAAGCATTCAGCAGATACAGCCGTTGTTCGGTCTCTCCAGCTTTGCGTGCATCATGGGTATGCATATCGAGACAAAAGGCGCAGCCGTTGATTTGCGACGCGCGTGTCTTGATCAGCTCGTAAAGCTTGTAATCCAACCCGCTATTTCTGACATAGCTCTCCAACTGAAACATTGCCTGATACGCCTCTTGATTTGCCTCATAAGGATTCAATCTGGGTTCCATCCTAATTCCTCCCGATCCGGATTGTAGGGGTTAATTTTTTTCCCTCATCCTTGTAACGAGAAGGCGGATGATTCTGTGACAAACCGATCAGAAATTTCTACAGGCTCATACGTAAAATTTGCGCTACATCTTCAGCGTGCAGCTTCTTGAAGTTGCCGATCGGACCAAAAGGCGTAGCTTTTTTCGCCATCTCGTCAATCTTCTCATCGGTAATCTGATAGTCAGCCAGACGCGTAGGAGCGCCGATTTTTTTGAAGAAGGCTTCCGTCGCTTCGATTCCGGCAAGAGCAATTTCATCATCGGACTTGCCAGCAGGGTCGACATTCCAGACATGGATCGCAAAACGCTTGAAGCGCTCAACGTTTTCCTTGTATACATAGCGCATCCATTGCGGGAAGATGATCGCCAAACCGCCGCCGTGCGGAATATCATAAATGGCGCTGACCGCATGCTCGATGGAATGGGTGGCCCAGTCTGTTACCACGCCGACTGGCAGAGTGCCGTTCAGGGCCATCGTACCGCAGTAGAGCAGATTTGCTCGTGCATCGTAGTCGTTCGGATTGTCGATCGCTTTTTGCGCATTTTCGATCACTGTCAGCAGAATCGACTCGGCAAAGCGGGTCTGCAGCGGAATGTTTTCCGTATGGGAGAAATATTGCTCAAACACGTGCGACATGATATCGCAAATGCCGTAAATGGTCTGGTCCTTTGGCACGGAGAAAGTGTGTTCCGGATCCAGAATCGAGAAGGTCGGGAAAGTGCCGGTACCGCCGTGCTTTTCTTGGGTTTCCCAGTTGGTGATCACGCTTCCGCGGTTCATCTCGGAGCCGGTCGCGGCGAGCGTCAAAATGGTTCCCAAAGGAAGCGCACCCTTTGGCACTGCTTTGCGGGAATAGAAGTCCCATACATTTCCTTCATACACCGCACCGGTTGCCATGGCTTTCGCAGCGTCGATCACGCTGCCGCCGCCGACAGCCAAAATCCAGTCGATCTTGTTTTGTTTGCACAAGTCGATCCCTTTTTGTACGGTGGAAAGACGCGGATTCGGCTCCACGCCGGCCACCTCGTTGACTGTACAGCCTTGCTCTTGCAGGATCGCGATCACTTTATCATATAGCCCGGTCCGTTTGATGCTTCCGCCGCCGTACACGAGCAGAATGGATTTTCCGAGCTTTTGTACCTTATCGGCCAGTACGGAGATTTGCCCTTTGCCAAAGATCAATTCAGTGGGGTTATGGTAGACGAAATTATTCATCACAGATTCACTCCTTCTGGAATAGCATGCCACTTTTAACATTACTGCATCACAAGTTGGAAACGCAAACGGGTTTGCACATTGGCCGGGGAAAAACAAGAGAAACATAGCAGAATCGACAAGAAATGAGAGATTTAGGGGATATCTTTGACGATTTACGATGGTATAATAGGAACGATAGACATCTGGCACGATTGCCGCTGTCGAATATCGTTGCTTACAAACTACTACTGAGATACTAGGATGTGATTTGGTTGATAGAAATGTTCGACGTCTGGAAGACTTACCCGAATGGGACGAACGCCCTCAAAGGGATTAATATACGCATCGAAAAGGGAGAGTTTGTATACGTGGTGGGCCCGAGTGGTGCTGGGAAATCCACCTTTATCAAGCTGATGTATCGCGAAGAGAAGCCTACGAAAGGGCAGATTTTTTTGGGAGGCTTTAACGTCAGCCGCATCAAGGAAGGGCAAATCCCGTTCGTGCGGCGCAGCATCGGTGTCGTCTTTCAGGACTTCAAGCTGCTGCCGACGTTGACGGTTTACGAAAATGTAGCGTTTGCCATGGAGGTCATCGAGACGCCGACCAAGCTGATCAAGCCTCGGGTCATGGATGTGCTCGGACTCGTGAAATTGAAGCATAAAGCGAAGATGCTGCCAAACGAGCTGTCCGGCGGGGAGCAGCAGCGGGTGGCTCTTGCCCGTGCGCTGGTCAATAATCCGGGGATCATCATTGCAGATGAGCCGACGGGAAACCTCGATCCAGAGACATCCTGGGAAATCATGAAGCTGTTTGAAGAGATCAATCAACGAGGAACAACCGTCGTCATGGCCACTCATAACCGCGAGATTGTCAACACGATCCGCAAGCGCGTGGTAGCCATCGAAGCGGGCACGATCGCCCGTGACGAGCAGAGAGGGGAATACGGCTATGAAGATTAGAACGCTCGGACGCCATGCGCGGGAAGGGGTCAAAAACCTCGGACGAAACGGCTGGATGACGTTTGCATCGATCAGTGCCGTCATGATTACCCTCTTGATTTTAGGGGTATTCCTGATCCTCGCGCTCAATGTCAACCATGTGGCCAAAACGATTGAAAACCAGGTAGAAATCCGCGTGTTCCTCGATGTATTGGCAGATAAGCCAGCCGTCGATCAGGTCGAAGCAGAAATCCGCAAGCTTCCGCAGGTGAACACTATCACGTTTATTTCCAAAGAAGAAGGCTTGAAGCAGTTTAAAGAGAGCCTGGGGGAAAAGGCTTATCTTTTTGAAGGCTTGGAGAATGAAAATCCGCTGCCTGATTCCTTTGTCGTGAAAACCAAGCTGCCGCAGGATACTTCTACCGTGGCAAAGCAAATCGAGAAAATCCAGTATGTCAGTGGTGTGAACTACGGTGCGGGTACCGTCGAGAAGTTGTTTACAGCCACTGCTACGATCCGTAATGTCGGCATCGTCTTCATCGTCGGGCTTTCGTTTACCGCGATGTTCTTGATTGCCAATACGATCAAGCTGACGATTGTCGCCCGCAGACGGGAAATCGAGATCATGAAGCTGGTTGGGGCGACCAACTGGTTTATCCGCTGGCCGTTTTTCGTAGAAGGCCTCTTGATGGGGATCATCGGTGCCCTCGTGCCGATCATCTTACTGGGCGCCGGATATTTTTATTTGCTGGATGCAATGCAGACGAATATCACACTCGCGCTATTCAAGCTATTACCACTCTTCCCACTCGTGTATCAAGTCGCGCTTGCATTGCTCGCAATT
Source organism: Brevibacillus migulae (assembly GCF_004521915.1). Classification (GTDB taxonomy): domain Bacteria; phylum Bacillota; class Bacilli; order Brevibacillales; family Brevibacillaceae; genus Brevibacillus_F; species Brevibacillus_F migulae. Next base: position 278,166 of record NZ_SDKD01000003.1, read on the forward strand.
GGTGCTTTCATCGGTATTTGGGGAAGTCTCGTATCGGTTCGCCGATTCTTGCGTGTATAACAGGTCTTTAGATAGCGGGGAGGGGTAGTATGAAAAAGAAGGTCGCAGTTTCATTGCTGCTTGCTTGCCTGATTGGCGGCACGACAGTGGCAGATCCGATCGGGATGGCTGCCAGCAAGCAGGAATCCGTAAATAAGATCAACAGAGAGCTGGATGCCATCCGTGCGAAAAAACGTGCCCAGCAAAAAGAAGTGAACCAAATCAAAGCACAGCTGAAGGAAGTCAAAAGCAAACGCCAGGATTTGGAGAACGAATTGATGGCGATCGACCTGCGGCGCAACGAGGCCCAGGCTAAGTTGGACAAGCTTCAAGTGCAGATCGAGGATACGACGCAAAAAGCAGTGGAAGCCCAACAGCAGCTCGATGAAGCAGAGGAGCGCGTGGCCAAACGGGAGGGCTTGTTGAAATCCCGCGTCAAATCGATGTACGAGCGCGGCAATGTTTCCTACATGGAGGTGCTGCTCGGCTCCTCCGACTTCGGAGATTTTCTCACGCGCATGCAGGGCCTGCAGATGATTTTGGAGCAGGATACCCGTATACTGGAAGATAACCTGAGGGATAAAGAGACCGTCAGCGGCAAGAAAAAAGAAGTGGAGAAGCTGCTGGCTAATTTCGAAGCGATGTTCGCGCAGGCGGAGGATCTGAAAGCCGAGCTGGATCAGCAGTATAAGCAGAGTGCCGTCGTAAAAGCGGAGCTGCAAAAAACGGAAGCGAACCTGCATGAGATCGAAGAGGAAGAGGAAGCAAAGTTCCTCGAGTATGTCCGTGCGGAATCGGCGAAGATGAAGGAACTGAGCAGATTGTCGCAAGTGAGCAACTACCGGGGGGGTGTCCTCGGTTTGCCACTGGCGGAAGGGAGCTTCCGATTCACTTCGGGCTTCGGAATGCGCCGAGACCCGTTTACTGGACGTTCTGCGGGGCATAATGGTTTAGATATGGCAGCGCCGCGTGGTACCCCGATTTATGCGGCTGAAGCAGGCATTGTGTTGTTTGCCGGCTATTACGGCGGTTTTGGTAACTGCGTCATGATCAAGCATAATGAGACGATTACGACGCTGTACGGTCATATTCGTGAAGGCGGGATCAAGGTGAAGGCCGGACAGAGCGTGAAAAAAGGCCAAAAAATTGCTGAGGTCGGTTCTACCGGACGTTCTACAGGAAACCATCTCCACTTCACCGTCTACAAAAATGATGTCGCGGTCGATCCAAGAGGGTACCTACGCTAGCGGAACCAGACAAATATTGTGCCTAGCGATTGCATAGACTAGTGCGTAACTTTTCCAAACAGGCACAAAGGATGGTGTAAAGGCAATGAGATGGAATGGACGTACAGTGCTTGCACTTGTGCTTGTCTCGATGATGGCGAGCAGCTTGTTCACCATGACGTTTCTCAAGGAGACCACGCAAGCGAGCAGCCTGGTAAGCGTGTCATCAAGCGGGAAAGGTGATGCAAGTGATCTTTCCAAGCTGCAGGATGCGCTGGAAATCATCAAGCGAGATTATATTCAAAAAGTGGACAATGATCAGCTGATTGAAGGTGCCATTCAAGGCATGATCAAGACATTGGACGATCCGTATTCCGATTACATGAATCCGGACGCGGCCAAGGAGTTTACTGAGTCACTCGGCTCCTCCTTCCAAGGGATCGGTGCAGAGGTGACGCTGCAAAACGGACGTGTGACGATCGTGTCGCCGTTTAAAGGATCGCCTGCAGAAAAAGCGGGGCTTCGTCCAAATGACCAGATTCTGAGCGTGAACGGCGAGTCGCTGGAAGGACTCGACCTGTATCAAGCGGTGCAAAAAATTCGCGGACCAAAAGGCTCCAAAGCAGTCCTGAAGGTCATCCGGGCTGGCAGCACCGAGCCGATGACGATCACGTGCATCCGTGATGATATTCCGATCGAGACCGTATACAACGAAGTGATTACAAAAGACAACAAAAAATACGGAAAGCTGGAAATCAGCCAGTTCTCCGTAGACACAGCCAAGCACTTCAAGGAACAGCTGGCAGCCCTTGAAAAACAAGGCATCGAAGGCTTGATCATTGACGTTCGCGGCAACCCTGGAGGTTATCTGTTGGCCGTAAAAGAAATCGGTGAGCTGCTGGTGCCAAAGCAAGGGGTCATCGTGAAAATCCAATACGGTGACAACGCCAAGGGCGAAGAAGTGATGCGCTCGACTCTGGATAAAGCGAAACCTTATCCGGTGGTCGTCCTGATCGACAACGGCAGCGCGAGCGCCTCCGAGATTTTGGCGGGAGCGATGCGTGACAGCGCCGGCTACAAGCTGGTTGGCGAAAAGTCGTTTGGGAAAGGTACCGTGCAAAACACGGTGGAAATGAGAGACAAGAGCCAGCTCAAGCTGACGATTGCCAAATGGTTGACCCCAAGCGGCGAATGGATTCACAAAAAAGGCATCGAGCCGGATTACAAGGTCCAGCAGCCGACTTACTTCACAGCGACACAATTGCCGCAGGATAAAGTGCTGCAGCGTGATCAAAATGGCGCAGATGTGAAAAACCTGCAAGTGATTCTCGAAGGGCTGGGGCTTGCTCCAGGCCGCACGGATGGCTACTTTGATGAGAAAACGGAAGCAGCCGTCAAGCGCTTCCAGACCTCGAAGAAGCTTCCTGCCACAGGAAAAGTGGAGAAGGCTACGGCTGCCGCGCTGCAAGAAGCGATTTTGGCTCAAATCAAAGATCCGAAAAACGACAAGCAGCTGCAAAAGGCGGTCGAGGTCTTGGCAGAACAAGGAAAAGCAAAATAATCATGTCAGCGGAAGGGATTCGCTTCTCTTTTGTCGAAAAGAAACCACGGTATATCCAAGACCGTGGTTTTTCTTATGTCATACCCGCTGGAGGGATCTCCTTGTTTTCAAGTTGGGAAATCGTGCTACAGATTCTTTCCGGCTTGGGCTATTTTTTGCTCAATCCGTTTATGTATCTATTTGTCCTGTTCATATACTTGCATTATCGCAGGCAGATGAACTTTGAACGGCAGCTGTTTTCAGTCCGCATTCATTCTCCGCTGCTGCAAACGATAAGAGCCGTGGGGATGGGGCTGGTTGGCGGTTTGCTTGTATCGGTCGCCGCCGGCGGGCTTGGTGTCATGGTGCAGTCGCGTGACCTGTGGATGTTGTGGGGCCTGGCCATCGTACTCTCGCTGTTTCGTGTCCGGTTCCTTTGCCTGGCCTATGCCACTGGCGTATTGACGCTGCTGCATGGAGTCGCCTTGCTGTTCCCGCAGGCCGCAGATGTACAGGGGGTGGGCATTGTCTGGAGCTGGCTTCTGGAAGCCAGGCCCGTGCCGATTCTGGCGATGGTGGGATTGCTTCACCTGGCGGAGGCTGTGCTGGTGCGCTGGAATGCGGGCAAGGATGCTTCGCCGCTGTTTTTGGAAGGAAAACGCGGGCGGATTATCGGCGGATATCAGCTGCATTCGTTTTGGCTGACACCGTTGGTTGTCTTGGTGCCAACAGCTGCCGGCCAAGGCGTTGAGGGAGCTCTCTTTGCAGGATGGCCGCTATTCATGCCGGAGAGCCATGCGTTTGCCTTCATGCTGCTGCCTGCAGTCACCGGGTTCTCCGATGTGACCACGACAACGGTGCCAATGAAAAAAGCACAACAGACCGCCAAGCAATTGGCTGTGTATGCGATCGTGTTGACAGCGGTGGCTTATGGAGCCGTATGGGTGCCTGCACTGATGATACTGGCAGCCGTCGTCGCCATCGTCGGTCATGAAGGGCTATTCTGGCTCAGCCGTTGGGAGGAAAGACAGAAGCCCCCTTATTTTATTCAGTCTGACCGAGGGATCAAGGTGATGGCTGTGCTTCCTGGAACTCCGGCGGAGGAGATGGGCATCCAAATAGGAGAAGTGATCGTACGGGTGAATGGGGTGCCAGTCAGACAACGAGAGGACTTGTATCCCGCTCTCCACGTGAATCCGGCTTTTTGCAAGATGGAAGTGTTGACGCATGCGGGGGAAATCAAGTTTGTGCAGTGTGCCGTTTACGCGGGCAATCATCATCAGTTGGGCATCATCGTGGTACCGGATGCCCAGACTCAATATTTTGTGGACCTGCGCAAAGCCAGCATTGTACAGCTGCTCAAGCAGCGTTTGGAAAAACTGCGGATCGGCGCATAACATAGTAGCTTTTAGACGAGACATCAAAAAACTCCAGCATCTGGTATGCTGGAGTTTTTTGCTATGCGAAGAGAATGATTGATTAAACTGCGTCATTTTGGGATTCAAAGCCAACCACCTGAGAAGGCTTGACACGAGTGTCATCAGACAGCACAAGCTCGACTAAGCCGTTTTTCATGCTTACGGCTGCAACCGTGCCCGTCTTTTCCGCATTATTCGCATCTGTAAAGGTGATTTCATAGCCGATCATCTGGGTGTATTTCAGGGAAGAATCCAAGGTGGCGTCTCCGCTGGAGCTGCCTTTTGCGTTCAGACCGGTGACATCGTCACGGGCTATGATATCGTCGCCAATCGTGAAGTAAATCTTGCCGTCTTGTACATTCACGGCATCGATTGCTCCTGTTTTCACCTCAACGGATTTTTCACCTGTGATGTCATTGGTTGTTGTTTTGTTGTAGGTAGCGGTACGGCCGACCAACGCCTCGTATTTATCCAAGTTCAAATAGTTGTTGTTGGCTTCCTCCAAGATTTTTTCCATGTTCGTCATTTTTTCGACCATGGTCATCATGGACGTCTGCTGCAGGAACTGGTTGTTGTCCATCGGGGACAGCGGGTCCTGCTGTTTTAACTGTTCCAGCATGAGCTTCATGAAGGAAGTGGAGTCCAGCTCGGTGCTAAACTCTTTTTTGTTTTTATAGCTATATGCCGAAGAGACTGTAGAGGTTGTGCTATTCACTGCGTCTGCCATTCCAGTACCTCCTGTTGGTTAGGGCTTGGCCCGAAGACATTCGTTTATGGTATAGATATCGGATTTTATCGAAACTGCCAATAGACAAACATTTGTTCGAATCGATGGCTTATTTTTGGATTTTTTGTGCTATAATGGTTGATAAGAAGATGAAGGAGTTGAACGGATTCATGGATCGTTTTCAACTGGTGTCGGAGTTTGAGCCGTCCGGGGATCAGCCGACTGCGATCGCTGAGCTGGTCGAAGGCGTTCTGGCCGGCAAGCGCCACCAAACCTTGCTGGGTGCGACGGGCACAGGAAAGACGTTTACCGCTGCCCAAGTGATTGCAAAAGTGAACAAGCCTACGCTGATCATGGCCCACAATAAGACGCTGGCAGCCCAGCTGGCGGCCGAGTTCAAGGAGTTTTTCCCCCACAATGCTGTCGAGTATTTCGTCAGCTACTACGATTACTACCAACCGGAAGCATACATTCCCCAGTCAGACACCTATATCGAAAAAGACTCCAGCGTGAATGAGGAAATTGACAAGCTGAGACACTCGGCCACCAGTGCCCTGTTTGACCGGCGCGATGTGATTATCGTTGCCTCTGTTTCGTGTATCTACGGTTTGGGTTCTCCGGAGGAATACAGGGAACTGCTGCTTTCCCTGCGTGTGGGAATGGAAAAGGGAAGAGACGAAGTGCTGCACAGGCTGGTTGACATCCAATACAACCGCAATGACCTCAATTTTACACGCGGAACCTTTCGAGTACGGGGAGATGTCCTGGAAATCTTTCCGGCATCGCAAAGCGAAAGGGCCATTCGCGTGGAGTTTTTCGGGGATGAGATCGAGAGGATTACCGAGATCGATGTCCTGACGGGAGAGATCATCGGACTGCGTGACCATGTGGCGATTTTCCCGGCTTCCCACTATGTGACCAGGGCCGAGAAGATGAAGCTTGCGGTAGCCAGCATCGAACAAGAGCTGGAAGAACGTCTGGCAGAATTCAGGGCGGCGGGGAAGCTGCTGGAAGCACAACGCTTGGAGCAGCGGACCCGTTACGATATCGAAATGATGATGGAGATGGGCTTTTGCTCCGGGATTGAAAACTATTCCCGCCATTTGACCGGATTGCCGCCGGGTCATCCGCCTTATACCTTGATCGACTATTTCCCAGACGATTTCCTGTTGATCATGGATGAGTCGCATATGACGCTGCCACAGGTGCGCGGCATGTATAACGGCGACCGCGCGCGTAAAGACGTGCTGGTCGAGCATGGCTTCCGTCTGCCTTCCGCACGGGATAACAGGCCGCTGCAGTTTGAAGAATTCGAGAAAAAGATCCATCAGGCGATCTACGTCTCGGCTACGCCAGGTCCATATGAAATGCAGCATTGTCCAACATTTGTACAGCAAGTGATTCGTCCGACCGGATTGATCGATCCGACCATCGATGTGCGCCCGATCAAAGGGCAGATTGATGATTTGATCGGCGAAATCCGTGCGACGATTGCGAAGAGTGAGCGGGTGCTGGTGACGACGCTGACAAAAAAGATGGCGGAGGATTTGACGGACTATCTGAAAGAGGTCGGCATCAAGGTCCGGTATTTGCACTCGGATATCAATACATTCGAACGGATGCAGATCCTGCGGTCCCTGCGACTTGGGGAATTTGACGTGCTCATCGGGATTAACCTGCTGCGGGAAGGTCTGGACTTGCCGGAGGTATCCTTGGTGGCGATTCTCGATGCTGACAAGGAAGGCTTCCTGCGCAACGAGCGCTCGCTGATTCAGACCATTGGACGTGCAGCGCGCAACTCAGAAGGCCGGGTGATCATGTATGCGGACAAAGTGACCGACTCCATGGCAGCGGCCATCCGTGAGACGGAGCGTCGCCGCAGCATTCAGCTGGCATACAATGAAGAGCATGGCATTACCCCGCAAACGATCAAAAAAGCGGTTCGCGATGTCATCGAGGCGACGCGTGTGGCCGAAGAGAAGGCCGATTACCTGCCGCAAGTCGAATTTAAGAAAATGTCCAAAAAGGATCGCCTCCAAGTCATCGAGCGGATGGAAGACGAGATGAAAGAGGCAGCGCGCAGCCTCCAATTCGAAAGAGCGGCGGAACTGCGCGACCTGATCCTGGAGCTGAAGGCGGAAACCTAAGGAGAGAGACCATACATGCCATTGGAACATATTGTTGTGAAGGGTGCACGCGCCCATAACTTGAAAAATGTTGACGTGGTGATTCCCCGTGACAAGTTTGTCGTTCTGACAGGCTTGTCCGGTTCGGGAAAATCGTCGTTGGCATTCGATACGATTTATGCGGAAGGGCAGCGTCGCTATGTCGAGTCGCTGTCTGCTTATGCCCGTCAATTTCTCGGGCAAATGGACAAGCCGGATGTCGATTCGATTGAAGGCTTGTCACCGGCCATTTCCATCGACCAAAAAACGACGAGCCGCAACCCGCGTTCTACCGTGGGAACCGTGACCGAAATCTATGACTACATGCGTCTGCTGTATGCCCGGATCGGAAAAGCGATATGCCCCGAGCATGGCATCGAGATTGAATCACAGACGATCGAACAGATGGTAGACCGCGTCATGGAATATCCGGAGCGTACGCGCATGCAAATCCTGGCTCCGCTGGTGCAAGGGCGCAAGGGTGAGCATGTCAAGCTGCTGGAGGACATTCGCAAGCAAGGCTTTGTTCGTGTGCGCGTAAACGGGGAAGTGCGCGATCTGTCCGAAGAGATCAAGCTCGAAAAAAATAAAAAGCATAGCATCGAAGTCGTCATTGACCGGATCGTGGTCAAGCCGGATACGCGCTCCCGTCTGGCGGATTCCTTGGAAACGGCCTTGCGTCTCGCAGACGGCAAGGTGATCGTCGATGTGCTGGAGCAAGAAGAGCTGTTATTCAGTGAAAAGCATGCCTGCCCGATTTGCGGATTCTCCATCGGAGAGCTGGAGCCGCGCATGTTTTCCTTTAACAGCCCATTTGGCGCGTGTCCGGAATGCGACGGCTTGGGCGTAAAGATGGAGGTAGACCCGGATTTGGTGGTGCCTGACGTGCGCAAGTCGCTTGCGGAAGGCGCTATTGAAGCATGGGAACCGAAATCCTCGACGTACTACCAGCAGCTGTTGGAATCAGCTTGCCGGCATTTTGCGATCAGCATGGATATCCCTTTTGAAGAACTGCCTGAAGAGCATGTACGCATTTTGCTGTATGGAAGCCAAGGGGAGAAGATCCATTTCCGCTATGAAAATGAATTTGGCCAAGTGCGGGAAGCGGTTGTCGCCTTTGAAGGCGTCATTCCCAATCTGCAGCGCCGTCACATGGAGACGAGCTCGGACTATATCCGTGAAACGATCGAAGGCTTCATGGGCCAAAAGCCTTGCCACGTATGTAAAGGCCATCGTCTGCGCCAAGAGAGCCTGGCTGTCAAAGTCGGCGGCAGAACCATTTCCGAGCTGACGGATCTGTCGATTACGGACGCCCATCAATTTGTAGACGAACTGGATTTGACAGAAAAAGAACTGAAAATCGCCAATCTGATCTTGAAAGAGATCAAGTCGCGTCTGCACTTTTTGATTGATGTCGGTCTGGATTACCTGACCTTAAGCCGGGCAGCAGGCACGCTTTCCGGCGGAGAAGCGCAGCGGATACGGCTGGCTACACAGATTGGCTCCAGCCTGATGGGAGTGCTCTATATCCTTGACGAACCCAGCATTGGGCTGCATCAACGGGATAATGCGCGGCTGATCAAGACGCTGGAGCACATGACCAAGCTGGGCAACACCTTGATCGTCGTGGAGCATGATGAAGATACGATGATGGCGTGTGACTATATCATCGATATCGGGCCAGGAGCAGGCATTCACGGCGGCCAGGTGATGGCAAAGGGTACCCCGCAAGAAATCATGAATGATCCGAACTCGTTGACCGGAGCTTATTTGAGCGGTCGCAAATTTATTCCGGTTCCGCTTGAGCGCCGCAAGCCTGCGGATAAATGGATCACGATCGAAGGGGCAAAGGAAAACAACCTGAAGAACGTGACCGTGAAATTCCCACTCGGCGTGTTTGTCGCGGTGACTGGGGTATCCGGTTCCGGAAAAAGTACGCTGATCAATGAAATCCTGCACAAGACGCTGGCGCGCGAGCTGAACGGAGCCAAGGCCAAGCCGGGAGCGCACAAAGGCATCAGCGGCTTGGAGCATCTGGATAAAGTGATCGATATCGACCAGTCTCCGATTGGCAGAACGCCCCGTTCCAATCCAGCGACTTACACCGGCGTATTTGACGATATTCGCGATCTGTTCGCCTCCACCAACGAAGCAAAAGTGCGCGGCTACAAAAAGGGCCGGTTCAGCTTCAATGTCAAAGGTGGACGCTGTGAAGCATGCAGCGGTGACGGGATTATCAAAATCGAAATGCACTTCTTGCCCGATGTGTATGTGCCGTGCGAGGTATGTCACGGAAAACGTTACAATCGTGAGACGCTGGAAGTGAAATACAAGGGCAAAAATATTGCGGATGTGCTGGACATGACCATCGAGGATGCGGTGGAATACTTCCGCAATCTGCCGCGAATCGAACGTAAAATCCAGACCCTTATCGATGTAGGCTTGGGCTATATGAAGCTGGGCCAACCGGCCACGACGCTGTCCGGAGGGGAAGCGCAGCGCGTGAAGCTGGCTTCCGAGCTGCACCGCAGAAGCACCGGGCGCACCTTGTACATCCTGGATGAGCCAACGACCGGTCTGCATACCGACGATATTGACCGCTTGCTGAAAGTGCTGCAGCGTCTCGTCGAAAACGGAGAAACGGTGCTGGTGATCGAGCATAATCTGGATGTGATCAAAACAGCCGATTACATTATCGACCTGGGACCTGAGGGCGGTACGCGCGGTGGACAAATCGTGGCGACGGGCACGCCAGAGCAGGTAGCCAAGGCGAAGGGCTCCTATACCGGTCAGTTCCTGGGTCCGATCTTGGAGCGCGATCTCGCCCGCACCAAAGAGCGAATGGCCCAACTGATGTCCAAATAAAGAGATGGGGGAGCGGGGAAACATGGATTACGCAGCGCTAATCGTCGAGGCACTTCCCGCCCGATTGGTGGAGAAAGCCAGAGCGTATTTTGCCGGACAGGACCCGGCACATGACTGGTTTCACAATCTGCGCGTCATGGCGCTTTGTGAGCGGATCGGCAGGGAAGAAGGGGCGGATATGACCGTGCTGCGGCTAGCCGCCCTGCTCCATGATATTGGACGTGCGGAGGAGAGCAGGACCGGAGAGTGTCATGCAGAGATCAGCGCTCGAGAATGTGAAGCGTTGCTGCAGGAAGAGGGCTATGGCGAGGAAGTCATTGCCGCGGTGAAAAAAGCCATTTTGACACATCGGTTCCGCAAAAACAATCCGCCGACAACGCTGGAGGAGAAAATTTTGTTTGATGCAGACAAGATCGATTCGATCGGCGCGATTGGAGTCGTACGCGCTTTTGCGTATTCCGGTTATATCGGACAGCCGATCCAATCGGATGATCCGCTGCAGCATACGCCAGCCAAGGAATTTGAAAAGAAGCTGATTCTCTTGAAAGACCGCATGATGACGGCGACGGCCAAGCTCATCGCCGAGGAGCGACATCGGTATATGGTCTCCTTTTTCGACAGATGGGAAATGGAGCTGCGTGGGGAAGGATAGGGGGGATAGGAGATGCTTCGTTGGTTGATCCGGTTAGGATTGAATGGCGCCGCGTTGTTGGTGATCAGCTATTGGTTTGATTCCATTCAAGTGGCAAGCTACAGCACGGCCATCGTAGCGGCCCTTATTCTGGGGTTGGTCAATACGCTCGTTCGTCCGATTCTATTATTTTTGACGATGCCTTTGCGATTTTTAACCATCGGAACATTCTGGTTCGTGATTAATGCCATCACCTTTGCGCTTACGGCTGCACTCATCGATGGATTTGAAATCGGGCCATGGCCCGATTCCATCTGGACCACTATCTTGGCAGCCGCCGCCATGAGTTTTCTGGGTTGGCTGATTGACATCGTCTTGCGAAAAGAGAAGAAGTAACGTAAAGAAGACCACTGCTTGTCCGGCAGTGGTCTTTTCTGTCATTGTTCTTCTCGCAGATGGGGCGGTTTGGGTTCATGCAAAAATCCGATTTTCAAAATACCAGCAAGATTCAAAGCTGACAGAGTTGCAAACAGACCAGCAAGCATTTTCTTCATAATCTCCAATCAATCCTTTCAAAAATGGTTTCCAAACGAAATGCCAATTGATAAGAAAGGGGTAGAAGATGCATGGATTGAAGAAATACAGCCGTTGCATAGATCATTGCTAGGTGTTCATAGTTAAAAAATACCAAAAATTCTGAAGATATACAACCAAAAACTAGCAAACCGAGAATGATTTTTCGGCATGCTTTTTTGATAGATTCCTGCGTGCTTACATAGGTGTGCTCCGCAGGGGCGTACCGATAATTGATCACAAACGAGCAGGCGAACAGCAAGGCCACCAGCATATACGTCCATGCATGCATAGCCGGCAGCACTTTTACCAGATAGGCAAAGAGCAGCATCGTAGAAACGCCGCCGACCATGCATGACCATACGCTTTTCAGATGAAGGCCGCCAGTGAAGCTGCGATGGAGGATATAGAAGAAAGCCAGCAGGCAGGCTTCCATCAAGATCCCCCACAGCCAGGCGAGGAAGAGGAGGGCAAAGCTGTTCAAGAAGTACATGATGACCATTTCAATTCCATGAGAGATTTGCGCTACCGAGTAAGGACTCTCTGGCGTTTTGATGCGCTCCGCCAAACGGGTGGCCGTTCTTTCGGTCCAACTCATTTTCATCACTCCTTCTGATTAGGACAATGAAAAGGAAATACGGAAGCAAGTCACTCCTTTTTCGGAATGCAGGGAAATGCGCCCCCCGTATCGATCGATCACGGATTTTACGACAGCCAGGCCTACCCCTCCTTTCTCATCGGTCTTGGTCGTAAACCCGAGGTCAAAAACGTGGGAGATCTTCTCCTCGGGAATCGTCGGTCCGCTGTTCTCAATCATCAGGAACTGCTCGTACTCATCCTGGCTCCAGACCAGGTTGATAAAACGACTTTCTTCTGCGTCAAACTGCGCTGCATGAATCGCATTGTCCAGCAGATTGCCCAGCACTTTTATCAAGTCATTCGTCTTCATAAAGGAAAACTGGCAGGTGGTAGTCACATGTATCGAAAAGGAAATCCGATCAGCCATGCAGATCGCCATCTTGGAGCTGAGCAGAGCGGACACAGCAGGGCTTTTGATATGCTGCACGACTTGCCCGCTTGATTCTACCGCCCTTTCGATTGTAGCGGCTTCTTGCAGCTGATGTCTGACATACTCTTGTGCCAAGCCATACATCTCTTTTTTGAGAAAGCCCTGGATCGCCGTGTAGTGATTGACCACGTCATGCTTGATAGAACGGATGGCCGTCAGCAGATCATTAATATTTTGCAAATAGGGAGTCTCGGTTTCTTCTTCCACGCGATTGATGGTGAGATTGAGATAAGTACGGAATAAAAAGACCATAATGATGAAAAGGACCAATGTAAGCAGCTGCAGGATCATCTGCTGTTCAGGTGAGCCGATTACGGAAAGAGTTGCATTGCTTTGCTGCAGGATATAGGAAGTATTCAAAAAAAGAATCAGCAGAAATTCAATGCTGCCTACCAGTACGAGAAGAACGAGGTAACGATTATGGCGTTTCTTCGGGGCAAACATCCGAATATCGAATCGTACCAACCGCAGGGCTAGCCAGGTCAAGGCCAACAGAAGCAAATAGGTGAAGCTGGTTGCATACTGAAAGAGTTTATGTTCGGCCAGCTGGGCCATGCTTAGCTTGAGTATATTGTTGAGGGCAAAAATGAGAATGAATTCAGCCAAAATATTGGAGGCGATTGCTGCCGTGCACATGAAGGCCGCTTTTACAAAGCCTTCTTTTAATAGAAAAATAAAGAGCAGGTACATCAGGATATACATGCTGAGCACCTTGGGTTGATAGGGCAGATCGACAAAGCTGAATAGGACGCCGGAAGAACCGAAGAGAAAGGTGAACAGAAGTCCTTTTTTCCAGTTGGCTAAAGAAGATTTGTTAAAGACAGCAAGTCCAATCGAAAGAATCAAAAATGCTTCTGGTAAGTCGATAAGGAGATAACTGAGCAGCGATTCCACCAAAGTTCCCCCTTGCTGCGCAAAGATTCTGAACTCCCACTTTCATCTTACTTGATAGAAGCAATTGGTGTAAATCTATATGATTGGTCAGGTTGTCGAAAGGGCTTCTCGTTCGTTACAATAATGGCAGGCATGCATCCATGGTGGTTCCGGCTGAGAGGAGAGAGGATAATGCGCAAGACAAAAGTAAGCAATGTAGTCGAACATTTTCAGATGAAGGTACTGAGCGGTGAGGATGGACTGGGCAGAGAAATCTCTGTCACGGATCTGAGTCGCCCAGGTCTTCAGCTAGCCGGATACTTTTCCCATTATCCAGCCGAACGCATACAGTTGTTTGGATTGACGGAGATGGAGTTTTTGGAGACGCTCTCCAGCGAAGAACGGATCGAGCGCATGAAATTTTTGATGGACGATCAGACGCCGTGTTTTTGCGTGGCGCGAAATCTGCCGGTATGTCAGGAAGTGCTGGATATCTCCAATGAGCGGAACATCCCGGTGCTCCAATCACCGCTGGCGACAACCTCATTGGTCAGCAAGATGACTAATTTTTTGGAGAATCGCTTGGCTCCGACGACGACGATTCACGGCGTATTGACCGACATCTATGGCGTGGGTGTACTGATCATGGGATCCAGCGGTATCGGCAAAAGCGAAGCGGCACTGGAGCTGGTGAAGCGCGGGCATCGTCTGGTTGCGGATGACGCGGTGGAAATCAGACAGACACAGGCAGGGCAGCTGGTAGGAAGCGCGCCAGATCTCATTCAGCATCTGTTGGAGATTCGCGGCGTAGGGATTATCAACATCATGACGATGTTTGGGGCCGGCGCAGTCCGCAATATGAAAAATATCGCCATGGTCGTTCGTCTGGAGCTATGGGAACAGCAAAAGCAGTATGAACGATTGGGTCTGGACGAAGAAAAGATCAAAATCATGGACAGTGAAATTCCGCTGATCACCGTGCCGGTACGTCCCGGGCGAAACCTTGCCGTCATCATTGAGGTAGCAGCGATGAATTTCCGCCTGAAACGGATGGGCTATAATGCAGCGGTTCATTTCACCAAGAAGCTCACAGAAGCGATTGAGGATAGCGACCTAGATCTATAAAGAAGAGGGGACTTGCATGAGACGGACAACGAGGTTTCCGGTCAATGGAGTCAATCCGCTCTGGAAAATGTATCAGACCGTAAGCTTTTGGAAAGTTGTTAAAAATTTTATCGTCATCCAAATCGCCCGTTATACCCCTTTTCTTTCGTGGAAAAATTGGTTGTACCGCACGTTTCTGCGCATGGAGGTAGGAGATCAGACCGCTGTCGCGTTGATGGTGATGATGGACATCATGTTTCCCGAGTACATCAAGATCGGGAAGAATTGCGTCATCGGCTACAATACGACCATACTGGCGCATGAATATCTCATCGATGAGTACCGATTGGGAGAAGTGGTCATTGAAGACCGGGTGCTCATCGGTGCCAACTCCACGATTTTGCCAGGGGTTGTGATCGGAGAAGGGGCGGTCGTAGCTGCGGGGACCCTTGTACATAAAGATGTCCCGTCAGGTTCATTCGTAGGCGGCAACCCGATGCGGATCATCCGGGAGTCTGTCTAGGAACTAACGAAAAAATGGGAAGAAGCCCTGTCACATAGGTGGACAGGGCTTATTTCGTGTCTGCCGACAAGTGAATTGTGCGACAATTCCAATCACGGTTGACCAGCCACCATTTCCGTGATAATCTTCTTTTAACTTCTAATGCTTTAATTCATTAGCAGAGTAAAGTGTTTGTGGGAGGGAACCATGATGACCAGACCGCTTGGGTTTGAAAAGCCGCTGGGCATGCGAGATATATTGCCGGAATCACTGGCAAAACAGCGTCACTTGGAAGCATCTCTTCGCAACTGCATAGAAAAATGGGGGTACGCTGAAATATATACCCCATCTCTCGAATATTTCGATACCGTCGGAACAGCCAGTGCGACATTGGCTGATCGGATGTTTAAGCTTTTGGATAAGCAAGGCCATACCGTGGTGCTGCGGCCTGATTTGACAACACCGATCGCGCGTGTCGTCTCGTCCCTTTATAAAGATGTGCCGATGCCCATCCGCCTCTATTATCAGGCCAACGTATTCCGTGCACAGGAAAAAGAAGCGGGACGGGATGCCGAGTTTTTCCAGACCGGTGTGGAATTAATCGGGGACGCTTCCGTCGATGCGGATGCAGAAGCGATCGCGCTTGCCGTATTCGCGCTGCGGGCGGCCCAGGTTCCATCCTTTAAAATCGCGATTGGTCATATCGATTTCGTGGACGGTCTGCTGGAAGAAATCGTCGCCGACAGCGAAATTCAAGCACAACTGCAGCAATTTTTACATGATCGGGATTACGTCGGATATCGCCAAACCGTGGAGGAGCTGTCCATCACAGAGAACGATCGTCGGCGGTTGCATACACTCCTCCATTTGCGCGGAGACGGCAGGAAAATAGCCGACGCTTACGATCTGACGGTGAACGGAAAAGCACGCAAGGCGGTGGAGACCTTGGCATCTCTGTGGAAAGCGCTGGAGGCTTACGGGGTCACGGATGATTTGCTGCTCGATTTTAATCTTATCAGCAATCTGAATTATTACACGGGGATCGTGTTTGAAGGATATGCAGCAGATCTGGGCTCCCCTTTGCTGGGGGGAGGGCGTTATGACCATCTGCTCGCCCAATTTGGCCGGCCGGCTCCAGCTACCGGCTTCGCATTGAAAATGGATCGCTTGATGCAGGTGACGAGTCTGGTGGCACAGCCTGCTGCCGCAAAGACCTATATCGGCTATACAGCTGGAAAGCGGGACGAAGCTTTGCGCGAGGCCCAACGTCTGCGCCAGGCTGGAAACATCGTGGTCACGCGCTTGTTTGCCAGTGTGGCTGAGTACGAGCAGGCGATGCAAGAGACTGCGGGCAATTGGATACTCTTGCAGGGACAGGAGGAAGGCGAATGAGCAGCTCTTTCAAGGAAGAACCAAAATTGACGATCGCCATGCCGAAGGGGCGGATTTTTGAGGAAGCGGTCGGCTTTTTGCAGCAAGCGGGCTTGAATGTAACCGCAGAATTGAAGGATTCGCGCAAGCTGATCATTCCCGTTGAAGGGACCAATCTCCAGTTTATCCTGGCGAAGCCGACGGATGTGCCGACCTATGTCGAGTATGGCGTCGCAGATGTAGGCGTTGTCGGCAAGGACGTGCTGCTGGAGGAAGAGCGTGACGTATACGAGCTGCTCGATCTGCGCATTGGATACTGCCGGATGATGGTTGCCGGATTGCCAGGCTGGAAGCCGACGGAAGCGCCGCGTGTCGCCTCCAAGTATCCGCGGATCGCATCCCGATATTTCCGTCAGCAAGGACAGCAGGTGGAAGTGATCAAATTGAACGGATCGGTTGAATTGGCTCCGATGATTGGCCTGGCGGATCGGATCGTGGACATTGTGTCCACGGGACAGACACTGCGTGAAAACGGACTCGTGGAGCTTGAGCATATATGCGACATCACGACGCGTCTGATTGCCAATCGGGCAAGCTATCGGATGAAAAGCGAGGCGGTTGACGATGTCGCGCAAAAATTTTTGCAGGTCATACCGAAAAGATAGAACGTGCTTGAGGGAGGGAAACGGGAATGATCCGTTTGGTGGAAGCAGCGAATTTTGATACAAGACGCAGTCTGGATGGCGGGACTCACGAGCAGCAGGAAGCCGTTCGCGCGATTCTGGCCAAGGTCAAGGCGGAAGGCGACGCAGCGGTTCGCTACTATACGGAAGCGTTTGACCGCGTCCTGCTGCAGGATTTTCGCGTTACTGCAGAGGAATACCAGGAGGCCGAGCAGCTGGTATCTCCTGAGGTGAAAGTGGCCCTGACAGAAGCGGCGGAAAACATCCGTGACTATCATCGCAGACAAGTGCGCCAGTCTTGGATGACGACCCGAGAGAGCGGAACGATGCTGGGACAAATCATCCGGCCGCTGCAACGCGTCGGACTGTATGTGCCAGGGGGAACAGCTGCCTATCCTTCCTCGGTCCTGATGAATGCGGTTCCTGCGCAAATCGCTGGCGTTTCCGAGATCGTTATCACGACACCTCCGGGAAAAGACGGGAAAGTGAATCCGGCCATCCTGGTGGCTGCGCGCATCGCAGGTGTGACCGAGGTATATAAAATCGGGGGAGCGCAGGCGATTGGGGCATTGACCTATGGCACAGAGCAGATCGCTGCCGTCGATAAAATCGTAGGTCCGGGAAACATCTACGTGGCGTTGGCGAAGCGCGAGGTGTTCGGTCTGGTGAACATCGATATGGTAGCGGGACCGAGTGAGATCGTCGTCCTCGCCGATGATACGGCAGACCCGCGCTATGTGGCTGCGGATCTGCTGTCCCAAGCGGAGCATGACGTCCTCTCCTCTGCTGTGTTGGTCACACCGTCACGGCGGTTGGCAGAGGCGGTGGCTGTGGAGCTGGAGAGCCAACTGCAAGAGCTTCCGCGCAAAGACATCGCCGCGCAATCCATCCGCAACCATGGCGCCATCTGCATCGTGAAGGATCTGCAAGAAGGCTTTGACGTGGTGAATCGTTTGGCGCCGGAGCACTTGGAATTGTTGATCGCGGAGCCCTTCGAACATCTGGGAAAAGTGGTGAATGCGGGTGCAATCTTCCTGGGTGCTTACAGCTCCGAGCCTGTCGGCGATTATTTCGCCGGCACCAACCACGTGATCCCGACCAACGGCACAGCGCGCTTCTCCTCACCGCTGTCCGTGGATGACTTTGTGAAAAAATCCAGCGTCGTTTCCTATAGCAAGCAAGACCTTGTGAGAAACGGCAAAAAAATAGTTGCACTCGCCGAGCAGGAGGGTCTGCGTGCCCATGCACGTGCGATTCAAGTACGCTTAGATGATGTTGCCAAGGGAGATGATTTCAATGGGAGATAACCAGCAGCGCCTCGCGCGTGTCGATCGGAAAACCAATGAGACGGATATTTCGCTTGCCTTCGCCATTGACGGGGAAGGAAAAAGCGAGCTCGATACCGGCGTTCCTTTTTTGACCCACATGCTCGATCTGTTCACCCGCCATGGCCACTTTGATCTGGTCGTCCAAGCCAAAGGGGATATCGAAATCGACTACCACCATACTGTTGAAGATATTGCGATCTGCCTGGGGCAGGCGCTGCGGGAAGCGCTTGGCGATAAAAAAGGAATCAAGCGGTACGGAAACGCTTTTGTACCAATGGACGAATCCCTTGCACAGGTCGTAATCGACTTGAGCAATCGTCCTCATCTGGAGTACCGCGCTGCTTATCCATCTGCGCAGGTAGGGCAATTCCCGACCGAGCTCGTGCATGAATTCCTCTGGAAGCTGGCATTGGAAGCACGGATGAATCTGCACGTGATCCTGCACTATGGCATGAATACGCACCATATGATCGAGGCGATTTTCAAAGCGCTGGGCAGAGCGCTGGATGAAGCGACACAGGTCGATCCACGGGTAAAAGGTGTCCCATCCACCAAAGGGGTTTTGTAACATGATCGGGGTCATCGATTATGGCATGGGAAATTTATATAGCTTGGGGAAAGCGCTGGAACGTCTGGAATACGCCTACGAATTCGTCTCGCAGCCTGAGGCGCTGGACAAGTACGAAGGGCTGATTCTCCCCGGAGTCGGCGCCTTTGGCGATGCGATGCGCAACATCAGGGACTTGGGTCTGGATGCTGCCATCCGCGGATATGCAGAGGGTGGCCGCCCTATCCTCGGTATCTGTCTCGGGATGCAGCTGCTTTTTTCCGAAAGCGAAGAGCATGGATCCCACAAAGGTCTGGGCTTGCTGGAGGGAAAGGTCGTCAAATTTCAGGGCGATTACAAAGTCCCGCACATGGGCTGGAACGAACTGCAGTTGGCCCAACCGGAGCATCCTCTGCTTGCAGACGTGAATGAAGGAGACTACGTCTATTTCGTGCACTCCTACCATGTGAAGGTCAAGCAAGCGAGCGATTTGCTGGCGACCTGCGATTATCATCAGGCTGTCACGGCGATCGTCGCGAGGGACAATGTATACGGCATGCAGTTTCACCCAGAGAAAAGCGGAGAGACCGGAATGCGGCTTCTGGCCAATTTTGCGGGACGTTGTGAGGGGGTACTTCGATGAGCTTCACTATCTATCCAGCCATTGATATACGCGGTGGGAAATGTGTCCGTCTTTTCCAAGGAGACTATGCGCAAGAAACCGTGTATGGAGAATCTCCTGCGGCTGTCGCGAAAGAGTGGGAGGCAAAAGGGGCAACGTGGATTCATCTGGTGGATCTCGACGGTGCAAAAGAAGGCAAACCAGCCAACTTTGAGCTGATTCGCACGATAGCAAAAGAGGTGACGGTTCCCGTACAAGTCGGCGGTGGAATTCGTACCGAGCAAGATATTGCTGCTTATCTGGAAGCAGGTGTAGCACGCGTAATCTTGGGTACTGCCGCGATTGAAGATCGGCCCTTTACCGAAAAAGTGCTGGGGCAGTACGGGGGCCGGATAGCAGTCGGGCTTGACTGCCGCGGCGGTTATGTGGCGACGAGAGGCTGGCTGACCACGACGGATGTAAAAGCGGTCGATTTGGCCAACGAACTGGCGGCATATGGAGCTGAAACGTTTATTTATACCGATATTGCGCGTGATGGCACGATGACTGGGCCCAATATCACGGAAATCGTCGAGCTGGCAAAAGCTACTGGCAAGCAGGTGATCGCCTCTGGTGGTGTCAGTGCGACAAGCGATCTGGAAGCGTTGGCCGCATCCGCTGCAGAGGGAGTAAGTGGAGCGATTGTCGGCAAGGCGCTGTATACAGGTGCGATTGATCTCACTTCTGCGCTGCGACTGATTGGGGAGCGTGGTTCCCATGTTGGCTAAACGCATTATTCCTTGTCTGGACGTAAAAGAAGGACGGGTCGTCAAAGGAGTCCAGTTTGTCGGATTGCGGGATGCCGGAGATCCGGTTGAATTGGCGGCCAAGTATAGCCGTGAAGGGGCGGATGAGCTCGTCTTCCTGGACATCTCCGCTTCCCATGAAGGGCGCAAAACGATGATCGATGTCATTGAGCGGACAGCCGCGAACATTACGATTCCGTTTACCGTAGGCGGAGGCATCAATTCCGTCGACGATATGAAACGGATTTTGCGTGCAGGCGCAGATAAGATCTCGCTCAACACAGCGGCGGTGCTGCGACCGGAGATTGTGCGGGAAGGAGCTACCGTCTTCGGCTCGCAATGCATTGTCGTCGCCATCGATGCCCGCCAAGTTACGGAGGATCGCTGGGAGGTATACACCCACGGTGGACGCAATGGCACCGGACGTGATGTCGTGGCCTGGGCCAAGGAAGTGGAGGCGCTGGGCGCGGGAGAAATCCTGTTGACCAGCATGGATGCAGATGGTGAAAAGTCAGGCTTTGCCGTTTCCTTGACCCGAGCGGTGTCCGAAGCGGTCAGGCTTCCCGTGATCGCCTCGGGAGGAGCGGGAGCAGCCGAGCACTTTACGGAAGTATTTACAGCAGGGAAAGCAGACGCAGCACTGGCGGCCTCCATTTTCCACTATGACGAGACCTCTATTGCAGCGGTAAAACGGGAGCTAATTGAGAGAGGAGTCGTGGTTCGGCCATGAGTATAGAGATTCCCTGGGAGCAATTGCGTTTTGACGAGGCTGGGCTGATTCCCGCAGTCGTGCAGGATGCGGTTAGCAAAGAAGTGCTAACCCTTGCCTATATGAATCGAGAGTCGCTCATAAAGACATTGGAGAGCGGCGAAACCTGGTTCTGGAGCCGTTCCCGCCAGGAGCTCTGGCACAAAGGAGCGACTTCCGGCCATACGCAAAAGGTCGTTTCTCTCGCGTATGACTGTGATGGGGATGCCCTGGTCGTGCAGGTGGTCCCGAATGGCCCTGCTTGTCACAACGGCACGTACAGCTGTTTTGTTGAAAAAATGACCTCTCCGGCTACCGAGGTGGATCCGTCCAAGGAGCTGGAAGACAACCGCTTTGCGGTTCTCACGGAATTGGAAGCGCTGATCGCACAGCGGGAAGCAGAACGTCCGGAAGGTTCTTACACGACCTATTTATTTGAAAAAGGTGTAGACAAAATTTTGAAAAAGGTTGGCGAGGAAGCCTCCGAAGTCATTATTGCAGCGAAAAACCGCAGCCATGATGAGCTACGCTACGAAACTGCCGATCTGCTCTTCCACCTGCTCGTGCTGCTGCGCGAACAAAAATTGCCGCTCGACGATGTGCTGCGCGAATTACATAGCCGTCGATAATGCCAATGAGGAACCACTTTTCTGCTGGAAGAGTGGTTTCTTTTTTACTGGACCGGAAAGAAAACACTTCACGACTTATCAACCTGATACTGCTTGATAAACTTTCTCTAAAGAAGGCTCGACAACTTCCTCGAGAGGGCTTCCATTGAAGTTTTTCTTACAATTGAAAAGTTTCAGTATAATAGGGGGAGAATATTCGGTCAGAGGAGGAACCCATCATCAAACGATTGTTGCTCTGTCTCATCCTGATGTTTCTTTTACTGGCTCCTGCCCAGCCCATAAAGGCAGAAGAAAAAGCGTTGCGGGTTGCTTTTGATCGCAATCTTCCACCCTTTTCCCAGCAAGATGAGCATAACAACATGACCGGCTTTAGCCTGGATCTGCTGCGAGCGGTGGCTGCGCAAAACGGTTATGAGCTGGAATATGTCCCGGCTGATTGGGAAGAAGCGATCCAACTGCTGCGTGCAGGCAAGGTTGATGTAGTCGCAGGGATGAAATATACCAGCGCACGTGATGAATGGTTTGATTTTACGGAATCGTATTTTACCATGTCGGATGTCTTGATCGTCCCCAAAACCAATGCCACCATCCAGACGGTCAATCATCTGAAGGAAAAAGTCGTTGCTGTTCACCGGGGAGGGACGGCCTTGGAGCTGACGGAAAGTGTCAGAAGAGTAAAACCGCTCATCGCTTTTTCGGAGCCGGACGCCTTGCATTACCTGATGATCGGGCGGGCCGATGCCTTCATCGGCAATCGCTGGACGGCAGAGCTGACGCTGCGCAAAGCCAATCGATGGGATGAATTCGAGATGCGCTCGGGCATGATCAACCCTACCGACTATGCATTCGCAGTCAAGCAAGGAAATGTTGCATTGCTCCACGATCTGAATGAAGGCTTGGCGATGATTCATCGGGATGGGACTTACAGCAGTATCTACAGCCATTATTTTGAACCATATACGACGCATTTGACTGACTTTTGGAAGAAAATCGTGATTGGTTTGACGGCACTGGTGGGCGCGGTGTTCTTTGGTTTCGTGTTCATTTTTTTCTGGAACAAGCGGCTGCAGGCAGAGGTCAACAGGCAAACGGCTGCGCTGGCCGATATGCTGTCCTTTCAACGGACAGTGCTGGACAACATGGAGTCTGGCATCATCTCGGTGGATACACGGCACACCATTACGCTGGTCAATCGCGTTGCGCGGGAGCTTTTGCGGTTGGACAAGCATGCCCGCGGTCACTCCTTGCATGAAGCACTGCCGCAGCTGCCATTCATCCATGCTTTGCCCAAGGCAGGCGAGCGTATGGCAGGCGAGTTTTTGTTGGAACAAGGCGAGGAACGAGTCCTGCATTATTATGTAACCGCTTTCCTCAATCGTTTCGGCGAACCGGCAGGCTGGATCATCAGTCTGCAAGACCGTACCGAGCAAAAGCAGCTGCAAGCACGCTTGATCATACAGGAGAAAATGCGTGCGCTCGGACAGCTGGTGGCAGGCATCGCCCATGAGCTGCGCAACCCGTTGACCGCCATCAAGACGTTTGTGGAATTGCTGCCTCGCAAGCTGGGGGATGATCGGTTCCGTGAAGAATTTCTGCATTATGTGCCGGCAGAGGTGGAGCGCATGAATAAAATCTTGCAGGACCTGCTTGATTATTCCCGCACCCAGCCAAGGGAGAGGAGCTGGGTGGATGTCGGCAAGCTGATTGATTCGGTGATCGGGCTGTTTGCGAGAAGGCTGGCCACAGAAGAGATTGAAGTGCACCTGGATGCTCCGGCGGGTGTGTGGATCATCGGGGACGGAGGACAGATCAAACAGGTAATGATCAATCTGGTAATGAACGCCATCGAGGCCATGACCGATCGCCCCCGCAAACAGCTCCGTGTGGAGATGCGACAGGATGGGGAGGGAATCGTCCTGGAGCTCAGCGATACAGGGGAGGGCATGGAAGAAACGAAAATGGCTCAGCTCTTCCAACCCTTCTACACGACAAAGGTACAAGGTATCGGCCTGGGGTTGTATTTGAGCAAAAAAATCATGATGGAACATGGTGGTGACATTCATGTGCGCAGCAAGCGAGGGGAGGGAAGCACCTTTTCCCTTCGTTTCGAGAGATTGCCAGCGGATGTTACTCACATAGAGGGGGGATACGATGTTGTTGAATCTACTTATTATCGATGACGAGCCGGCGATTTGCTCTTCCCTTACGTTTGCCTTGGAGGATGAATACCAGGTAAGCACCGCGACAGATCGGGAGACGGCGCTTCGCCTGCTGTCAGACCGTACCGTTGATTGCATCCTGCTGGATCTTAACCTCGGGTCTGCCAGCGGTCTTGATCTGCTGCACGAATTGAAAGCGATCAATGCGGAGGTACCGATCATCATGATGACGGCGTACGGTACGATCGAATCCTCGGTAGCCGCCATGAAGGCTGGCGCTTTCCACTATATTTCGAAGCCGATCCATCTGGATGAAGTCAGGGTGCTGCTGAAAAAGGCATTGGAATACAGGGAGCTCAACCAGCAGGTAAAGGAGCTGAGCGCAGCGATCAGGCAAACGAACACTTACGCAGGGCTGATTGGCAACAGCCAGGTCATGCGCGAGCTCTATGATGTGATCGAACGCGTGAAGGATATTCCCTCCAACGTGCTGATTATGGGGGAAAGCGGGACGGGGAAAGAGCTGGTGGCCCGGGCGATTCACATGGAGGGAAACCGCCGGCATGCTCCCTTTTCCGTCATCAATTGCGCGGCCATTCCGGAAACGCTTTTGGAAAGCGAACTGTTTGGCTATGAAAAAGGCGCTTTTACCGGTGCTTTGCAGCGAAAGGTCGGACTGCTGGAAAAATCCAACGGTGGAACGGTTTTTCTCGACGAGATCGGCGAAATGCCCTTGGCGCTGCAGGCCAAGATTCTCCGTGTCCTGCAGGAGCGGGTCGTGACTCCGCTTGGCAGTCTGGAGCCGCGGGAAGTGGACATTCGCATTATTGCCGCGACTCATCGGAATCTGGCGGAAGAAGTGAAAAAGGGTACGTTTCGCGAGGATCTGTACTACCGCATCAATGTCATCCCGATCCATACCCCGCCTTTGCGGGAGCGCAGGGAGGACATCCCGGCACTGGTCGAGCACTTTCTCACGATTTGCGCCAACAGCATGGGGAAGCCGAGGAAAACGTGCTCGCCCAAAGCGATGAACCGTCTGTACAACTATTCCTACCCCGGGAATGTACGGGAATTGGCCAATGTGATCGAGTATGCGGTAGCCCTTTCACGCGGTCAGCTGATTGAAGAAGAGGAGCTCCCTCAGGTCATTTTTCAGGACAAGCTGGATCGTTTGCAGCAGGCGGAAGCGGCAAACGGGGTTCATATCCCGGTGGGCACTTCCTTGGAAGATGCGGAACGGCTGCTGATTCTCCATACCTTGGAAGAAAATCGCGGGCATCGGCGAAAAACCGCGCATGCGCTCGGAATCAGCGAGCGGGGGCTGCGCCATAAATTAAAGCAATATGGGGGAGAGGAGAAATAATCCTCCGACCAGCAAAAAATGCCGGAACAAGCGGCAAAATTTTCCCTTTTTTTGTGGTGGCTGAAGGCATCTGCTTGCCAACGTAGTCTGGGTGATTTGGCACGAAGCTTGCTAGTATACATAACCGAAAAAAGAAAGCGCTTGCAAAAACAGAAGGGGGAGTTCTTGTTTTGAAAAAGCTATGTTCCATTTTATTTTCCATTATGCTGCTGCTCACCGTTGCTGCTTGTGGCGGGCCGGCGCCTTCTGCCACTCCCGGCGGATCCGGAGGCAATGCGGCAGCTCCAAGCGGTGAGGAGCAAAAGTTCCTGACGATCGGTACAGGTGGCAGCTCCGGACCGTACTACACCATTGGCGGAGCGATGGCCAAAGTTTTCAAGGAAAAATTGGGCTATAACGCATCGGTGCAATCGACAGGCGCCTCCGTTGAGAATGTGAATCTGCTGAAAGCGAAAAAAATTGATTTGGCCTTTGCGATGTCTGATGTTGTTTCTTTTGCCTACAACGGTCAGGAAAACTTCAAGGAGACAGGGGCAATCAAGGATCTGCGGGCAATGTCCGGGCTGTATTTGAACTACGTGCAGATTGTGACGTTGAAGGATCGCAACATTAAATCGGTGGCGGACCTGAAAGGCAAGCGTGTCGGGGTCGGCGCTCCGAACAGCGGTGTGGAAGTGAATGCGCGCATGGTGCTGAACGGACACGGCATCACGTATGACGATATCAAGGCTGACTATCTTTCTTATGCCGAAGCGATCGAGCAGCTGAAAAACAATGCGATCGATGCAGCGTTTGTCACATCCGGCCTGCCTAATGCGACGGTCATCGACTTGATGACAACGAAGGATGTGGAGATTGTGCCGATCCAAGGGGCTGACATTGATAAGCTGGCGCAGCAGTTCCCGTTTTTTGTGAAAGCGGAAATCCCTGCAGGCACCTATAAAAATGAGCAGCCTATTCCTACCGCAGCGATCCGCAACATCATGCTGATTCGCGGGGACCTTTCTGAGGACCAAGCCTACAAAATCACCAAGACGTTCTTTGAGAACATGGATACGTTCCGAGACGCGCATAGCGCAGCGAAAGAAATCGATGTGAAAGAAGCGGGGAAAAACCTCGTCGTACCGCTTCATCCTGGAGCCGAGAAATACTTTAAAGAAGTAGGAGCGAATTAAGGCATTGCCATAGGGGAGGGGTCTCATGAAAAGCAATCGTTGGAAGGGGTTCCTCCTCGTGTTGGGGCTCATCCTGATGGGGCCCCAACCCTTTTTCATTCTTTCCGACTTCCATGGGGAGCAAGCGATTGCAATGATTCCCGTCAGTTTTCACGAACAGGTCACGGTGGAATGGATTCATTCCGTCGAATTGACACCATGGAGAGAAACTTACGAGGTGGAATGGCCCGCACAAATCAAACTGGTCCAGACCGCATTCCAATCCTTTGGTGCTGGAGTGCCGGCGCAGTTTGAACATGCTTCGATGCATGTGGAGAACGGCTGGGCACAGGTGAAGGGATTGGGGGAAACCAGGAACAGTGTGATTTATCTGATTTCCCGCAGCGACTATAAGCTGACCATCGGGGAGCATACATGGACGTTGACCGATTATGTACCGTTGGATACTTCGCTGGAAATGAAAGTACAATGGCGACCATGGTGGTGCCGTTACCTATACACGCTAACCTGAAAGGAAGTGATGGCACATGGCGGCAAAGGGACACCTGCCGAATGAACAAGAGATCCTGGAGAATGAAGCGAAGGCGCAGGCGATTCTGGAGGAATACGATAAGGAGGCGGGCTATCGCCTTTTTCAGAATAAATGGCTAAAGCTCTTCGTTTCTGTTATCGCCATTGCGTTTGCCCTTTATCATCTTTATACGGCCTATGCCGGACCCATCGTTACGTTAAAGCACCGCTCGCTTCACGTAGCCATCATCCTTTGCCTCATCTTTTTGCTTTATCCGGGATGGAAGAAAGCTTCACGGAAGAAGCTGGCCTTCTATGACGGGATATTGGCACTGCTGTCGGTGGGGACGGCAGGCTATATTTTTCTTTTCTACATGGAGATTGTGAATCGCGGGGGTATCCCATCCGCATTGGATGTTCTGTTTGCGACAATCACCTGCTTGCTGGTGCTGGAGGCGTCACGGCGCATCGCTGGCTGGGAATTGACAGTCATGGCGCTTATCTCGATCGCATACGCCTATTGGGGCGCTTATCTTCCCGGCGACTTTGCGCATAGAGGATATACTCTTAGCGATATTTTCAACTATATGTATGTGACGACGGAAGGCATTTTCGGAGATGCGATTTCGGTTTCGGCGTCGTTTATCATCCTGTTCATTATTTTTGGCGCCTTTCTTTCCAAGTCAGGGATGGGTACGCTGTTTAATGATTTGTCCTTGGCGCTGGCGGGCAGCAGCAAGGGCGGTCCGGCCAAGGTCGGGGTTATCGCCAGCGCGATCCACGGCTCGATTAATGGCTCGGCGGTTGCGAGCGTAGTGACGACCGGTTCCTTTACGATTCCGATGATGAAGCGGGTAGGCTATAAAGCGGAGTTTGCTGGAGCTGTGGAAGCGACCGCTGCGGTAGGCGGGCAGATTTTGCCGCCTGTCATGGGGGCGGCCGCATTTATCATGGCTGAAACATTGGGCGTATCGTATATCAGCATTGCTACTGCGGCGCTCATACCGGCCTTGATGTACTATTTTGGGCTGTTGGTGCAGGTGCATCTGCGAGCCGACCGCGATAACCTGCAAGGCTTGCAAAAAGACGAGATTCCGCGAGTAAAGGATGTCCTGCTGGAGCGGGGACATTTGCTCCTGCCGCTTATCATGCTGGTTGTTCTGCTTATGTTGGGCTATACGCCAACCATCGTTGCTTTTTATACGATTGTCGCTACGATCGTGGTAGCCGCTTTCCGCAAATCAAGCAGAATGGGCTTCCGGGACATTTTGCAGGCGCTGGAAAACGGAGTGCGCGATACGCTCGGAGTGGCTGTTGCTTGCGCGGCGGTGGGCATTACGGTTGGCGTGTTCAGTTTGACGGGCTTTGGATTGAAGTTGGCGAATATTATCCTGATGATGGGGCAGGGAAGCTTGTTTCTGACTCTGTTCTTTACCATGGTGGCGTCGATTATCCTAGGCCTCGGATTGCCATCCATCCCATGCTACATCATTACCGCGACCATGGCAGCGCCTGCACTGGCGGCATTCGGCATCGATCCGCTGGTGTCCCATCTGTTCGTTTTTTATTTTGGCGTCATTGCCAATCTGACTCCCCCAGTCGCTTTAGCTGCCTTTGCCGGAGCAGGTATCGCTGGCTCGGATCCGCAACGGACAGGATGGATTTCTTGCAAATTGGCTTTAGCAGGATTCATTGTTCCTTTCATCTTTGTATATAAGCCGGCTTTGCTGATCGGAAAGGCAGGCTTGTTGGAAATCGTGGTCGTTACATTAACGACGTTGCTGGCGGTTATTGCGCTGGCCGCTGCTACGGAAGGGTTTATTTTTTCAAGGATGAACTGGGCAGCAAGATTGCTGCTGGTGGCCGCAGCGATTTGTTTGATCTTTAACGAATGGCTGCTGATCGTGGCGGGTATGGTGACCATGTGCGTCATTCTGGTCTATCAATTTATGAAAAAGAGAAGTTCACTTTCGATTCAAGTGTAAGTCACAAGCTGTAAAACAAAAGGACCTTTCCTAGATTCTATTTTTCACGAACAGGGGAAAGGTCCTTTTATGTCTAAAGAGATTTCCTTGTATATGTGGCCTGGAGAAAGCTGAAATAAAAACAAGGGTTAATCGAAAAATTATTTTTTATTGTTTCCGTTATTTTCTATTGATTTATATTTCATTCATGTGTTAGATTATATCTTGTCGCTGCGAGCGACGGAAAATATGAACGATAAGCTGCTGAAAATTCACTGTTGACTCAATGAGAACAAACATGATATAGTAGCCAATGTTCGACAAAATGTTCTTTGAAAACTGAACAGCAAAAGCGTGAAACGA
>NZ_SDKD01000030.1 GCF_004521915.1 Brevibacillus migulae
AAACCCCAGTAAAATATGGGGTTTCTCGTCAGTCTGAAGCACCGGTCTCGGTGCTTTTTTCTTGCTTCCTACATCAATAATTCATAGACCATTTTGGAAATGAGTGTGATCGATACAATCAGGAACAATGGCCGTACATAGCGCACACCTGTTTTGACCGCCATGCGCGCACCGAGCGTAGCACCGAACAGCATGGCGACCCCCATCGTTAACCCGACAACGAAAAGGACCTTTCCTTCCCATATGAAAACCCCGAGGGAGGCGAGATTGCTGGCCAGATTCAGGATACGTCCGTTACCCGCCCCGATGACAAAATCATAGCCAAACAGCAGGACCATCATGAACACGAAAAAGGAACCAGTTCCAGGTCCGAAGAAGCCATCATAAAAGCCGATGATGAAGGTGAGCGGAACGCCCCAGCCCAAGGTGAACTTGGTCAGCCCCTTCAACTTGGTGTCTTTGCCAAAATTCTTATTTTTCAGCGTGTAAAAAAAGATCAGAACCATCATGACGATGACAAGCGGGCGAATGATCTCTGCAGGAACAAGCAGTACCGTCTTCGTCCCGAGCAAGGCCCCGATAAAGGATACCGGGAACAGGATGAGCATCAGCTTTTTGTCATACTTGCCCATACTGATGAACGTCGTGGAGCTGGTTGCCGAGGACATCGTGCCGGCCAGCTTGTTGGTGCCAAGCGCATAATAGGGGTCGATTCCCAATCCCAGCAAAGCGGGGAGAGAAATGAGTCCGCCGCCGCCTACACAGCTATCGATGAATGCGGCGACAAATCCAAACAACGCCAAAAACAGGATCGTGGATAGGTCTAGTTCAAACAATGGATTCACCTGATTTCAATAAGATGGGATAGATAGACCTAGTCTAACACGTCCCCCATTCTTTTCAAGATCTATTGAATTTCCATAGAACGAACCAGCATATTATCTCATGCGAAAACCTGTGTTTTCCGCACTGCGCTTGAGCCCCCAGCCGATCAAAATCAGCAGCAGCCCGGAGATGTCAAAGGAAATATCATAGTAGAACTGCTCAGGGCCCGGTTTGACGTGATGAATCTGCAGGATGTGATGGTTGATGATCCCTTCCAAAAAATTGAAGACCCCCGCCCCAAAAAGCACGCCGCCTGCAAACGTGCGCATGTTGCTCGTTGGATGGTCAGGGTCGCTTTTCCATAACAGAAGACCAGCCCAGAAAATGATGATCGTCACGAACAAGTGAAAGTAACCGTCGCTCACGATCTGATGAAAGCGATCGGTATGCATATACACACTGTGCCATTGCAGAATCTGGTGAAACACAATCCCGTCCAACATGCCGATCGTGCCGACGCCAAGCAGGAATGCTCCCCAAAACGTGGAACGCATTCGCGATGCACCTCCAAAGGGTCATAATTTTTTAGTATGGGTCAGGAGTCCGATAAATATTCAAAAGTCCCATCCGCCAGATTGCAGATGAATGGAGGGACTGCGTCCAATAATGCCTATGCATCCGCGCATTCGTGGAGAAATATCCTGTCGTTCCTGGAGGATGTGTTGGCAAAGTAAATTCAGGCGGATGAGGCAAATGCAAATATTAACGAAACTTTTGCAACTGATTTGTTGTGATAGTGGTATGATTGGTTTATAATGAATATGGTAGAGTAACCCAATTATCAAGGAGGAATTTCACATGGCTCATCAACTGCCTGAATTGCCTTACGCACATAATGCACTGGAACCACACATTGACGCTCAAACCATGGAGATCCACCACGGTCGTCACCATGCTACATACGTGAACAACCTGAATGCTGCTCTGGAAGCTCATGCAGATCTGCAAGGAAAAAGCATCGAAGAACTGATCGGCAACCTGGATGCAGTTCCAGAAGCAATCCGCACTGCGGTTCGCAACAACGGTGGTGGACATGCTAACCACACACTGTTCTGGCAAATCATCGGACCAAATGGCGGCGGTGAACCGACTGGCGCATTGGCTGACGCGATCAATGCAGCTTTCGGCAGCTTCGATAACTTCAAAGCTGAATTTGCAAAAGCGGCAACTACCCGCTTCGGTTCTGGCTGGGCTTGGCTGATCGTAGACGGCGGCAAAGTAGCAATCACTTCCACTCCTAACCAAGACAGCCCATTGATGGAAGGCAAAACGCCTATCCTGGGTCTGGACGTATGGGAGCACGCTTATTACCTGAAATACCAAAACAAACGCCCTGACTACATTGCAGCATTCTGGAACGTAGTAAACTGGGATGAAGTAAGCAAACGTTTCGAAGCAGCGAAATAAGTTTCACGGCTAGTACAGAACGGCATGCCCATTTAGAGGGTGTGCCGTTTTTTGTAGTTATGATGCTTTTACAATTTTTAGAGCTGGGGCGAAGCAAACGCCACGTGAGGAAGGGAAGAACGGGACGAGGCGCAGTTTTTGCCACACCTGCTGAGGTGGAGCTTGCAAAAGCGGTACACGCTTGTCGCGCAACCTCGACGGTTGAATACGCTTCCTCGAAACTTTTGCGCGACGTACCGTTTTTGCAAGCGGAACCGGACAGTCTTGCTCCCTTGTAGGTGTGGCAAGTACGAAGCCTCGCCCGTTCTTCCCTTCCCCCACCACAATGTTTGCACAGACCAAACTTGCACAAAGCCAACTTTCTTTCCCTCCCCCTGCTTTCCTGCCCCGCCACAAAAACGTTTCTCTGGACTAACATGGCTTTTGTTTTTTAGTATAGGGAAGGCAATAATATTGTCGTGTTTGTCTGTTGAACGGAGGTTGTGTGCAGCGATGCAAGGAGAACAGAGTGATACTCGCTACCAAATGGGGAGAAAGGGTGTCTACCTAAGCATTTTCGCCTATTTGCTGCTATCTGCCACAAAGATCGGATTTGGTCTGGCAACCGGTGCAAAAGCACTTGTAGCGGATGGGTGGAATAACGTTTCGGATGTGTTGGCCTCTTTGGTCATCCTGTTGGGCATGTGGATCGCCCAAAAGCCGGCAGATCATGATCATCGTTATGGCCATGTTCGCGCCGAAACGATGGCATCGCTGATTGCGGCCTTTTTGATGGCAGTCGTCGGGGTGGATGTCCTGAAGCAGGCAATCGGCGCTTTCCTCAGAGGCCCGATACTTTCCGCTCCGGATCCGTTGGCCATGTATATTGCGGTTGCTTCGGCAGTCGTGATGTACCTCGTATATCGATACAATGTACGAATCGCGAAACAAACACAGAATGCCGCCATGATGGCGGCAGCTTACGATAATCGCTCCGATGCGTGGGTTAGCCTGGGGGCGGCGCTCGGTATTGGTGCAGCACAGCTCGGTTGGTATTGGGCGGATCCAGTATTGGCAGTCATCATCGGCGGATTGATCCTGCGCACGGCTTGGGAGGTTGGCTACGAGGCGATTCATTCCCTGATGGATGGGTTCGACGCCAAGCGATTGGCCGAGATCGAGGAGCAGATCGAGCAGATCGATGGCATCCACGAGGTCAAAGATATACGTGCCCGTTACCAAGGGAGCGCGGTCCATGTAGATGTGACGATCGGCGTTGACCATCATCTGACCGTAGTCGAGAGCCATGAGCTGACCGAGCGGGTGGAATCCCGACTGATTGGCAAGGAAGGGATTGAGCGGGTCTACATTCATGTGGAGCCAGCCAAACGGAAAATGGCAAAGGTGTAATCCGCTGAATTCACCATTTGATTCTTCCATGGAATGAAGCTTGGTTTCCGTAACGTGCTGGCGAGCTTGTTCATGGTTGCAATGTTGCTGACGATGGGCTTGTGCGGGTGGGTACTTCAATCTATTGGAACAAAATACCTTGAAAAGTAAGACACCCCAAGCCGAACTGATGACTCCATGCAAAAAGCCCGGTTAACTGAAACCGGGCTTTTATGCTGTCAACATGTTCAGCCTAACGATCGGTTGCTGTGTTCAATGACGCTCTGAATATAAGACTGCAATACCTCGATGAACAGTTTGGCCGCTTTGCCCATAAACCGGTCTGCACGGTAAATGATACAGATGTCTTGACTTGGTGTAGGATTCAACAGGGTGACGGCGGTGATATTATCTCGATTCAGATTATCGACTAACAAGCGGGGGAGAATGCAAGCTCCTATGCCTTGCTCGACCAAGGATAGCAATGTCGACAGAGTGGACGTTACAATCGGACTGTCGAGCGTGATCCCCTTTTGCTGACAGCAGGCATTAAGGACCTTTGAAATTTGGTGTTCCGGACCGAACGTAACTAGCTTCATATTCTGCAGTTGCTCAAAAGGAATCGCTTTCGCTTTTGCAATGGGGTGATCTGAGGGTACTGCCAAGACGAACTCCTCATGGAACAGCGGTATCACTGCGATACGATCATCGGGTTTGTCGGGTGTTGTAGTAACCCCGAGATCCCGGATACCGTCGACAACCTGTTCGTACACATCTGTCGACTCAGTGACCTTTATCGACAGCTTCGGGTACGAGCGATGAAAGTCGATAAGCAGGGCGTCAAACAAAAGATCCCCGTCGCCGGGAAGAATCCCGATGTCCAGCTTACCACCCTCCACTTTCTTTAAATCCGAGATGGCCCTTTCAATATAGTCAATGCGTTCGAAGATAATCTTGCTCTGCTCCAAAAGGACTTGCCCTGCATCTGTTAAAGCAATCCGCCTGCCAATGCGATCAAATAGCGGAAGTCCAAGCTCATTTTCCAAAAACTTTATTTGTTGACTGAGGTTCGACTGGGTCGTACAGAGATTTTCTGCCGCTTTGGAGAAGTGCATCTCCTTGCATATGGCCGCAAAATACTGGAGCTGTCTGAGTTCCATTTTTTCACGTTCCTCTTTCCAATTTTTGTACAGTATAGAAGCAAATTACTTCCATCCAGTATAGCGAAGATATGGATGATTTGCACGAATAGATAATCAATCGATTAGTGAGACCGATCAATTGCATCGGAATCGTGTGATTGTTGCATATTCAGGGGAGAGCTACACTTGCATTAGAGAGAAACATCAAAAAAGAGGAGGCATTATCATATGAGTCAAACAATTATCCACACCAGTAAAGTGATTCGCCAGGTTGTCATTGGTCAGGTTCAAGCAATTTCCGAGGAACAGCTCGACGTACAGCCGAAGGGCTTCAACAACACAATCCGATGGAATGTCGGTCACATGATCTATTGGATGGATCAGTACTCCACGCTTTGTTTCGATTCTCCATCCCGGATTCCGGATCAGTATGAAGCGCTGTTTGCCTCCGGTACGAAGCCATCTTCGTGGACAACAGCTCCCCCGAGCAAAGAAGAGTTGCTTCAATTGCTAACGATGCAGCTTTCCCGCCTATCCGAGCTGACGCCTGAGATGCTGAATGCACCATTGAAATCGCCCTATATCATGGGCCCATTCCAATTCGATACAGCAGGCGAGCTGTTCAATTTTGCTCTGGTTCACGAAGGAGTTCATCTAGGTACAGTTTCAAGCCAGCTTAAGCTCATCAAATGAAGACCCTACGCTCGGGTGCATAGAGCGAGCTGGTTCACACAATGAAATTAGGAGGCTTGTTAAGATGAAAATCCATGAAGCGTTTGATGCTTTTAAACGTGCTCTCGAAACAGGGCATACAATCGATTTCCTTGAAAAGGTTACGGATGATTTTCATTTCTTCGTGCCACTCCCACTGGATGGGTGGAATCAGAAGCAGCAAGGCCGAGAACGGTTCGAGGAATTAGTCAGGTTTGAGCGCTCGGTATTTCAGATGAGCCTCACTCCGCTGATCGAGCTAGAGAATGAGAGCTACGGGATGGTAGTATTTCGCTCGGAAGGATTGCTGAACGGTAGACCTTTCCGCAATGAGCTTTCAGTCGTCTTCGAGTTCGAGAAGGATCGGATCCGCTCCTTCCGCGAATATGTAGGCATGCCGTTAAAAAACTACGAGACCCCGTAAAGGACTTCCAAGAACTTTACCGCTTATTTGAAGACAGAAAATAATAGCGCTGATTTCCCTTTCAGTTCAAACATAAACAGCGGTCAATCCAAAACCTTATCTTAGGTCTCAGGTTGCCGCTGTTTCATTTATCGTGGTCGGGCTATATCCTATTTTTCTGAGACTGACGATTTTTTCGTACGAGAACGTAGCAGGATCAACATAGACAGTCCAGATCTTTATTATCAACGAACAGCTAGTTCAATTGAATCTCTTTTTCCGGATCCAGTTTTTTGGCAAGCTGTTCTTCCCCGCGATGGATCCAGCCGGCAAAGGAATCGCGGATGTTTCGTTCCTTATCCATATAGACGACAGCGATAAACATGTATTGGCTCTTGCGTTGAAAGCGTGCCCGATAGCGCAAATCCAACCATCTGATCTCATAGCCAAAAGGCTGTTCCTTGACCTCGGTGTGTACATAGCTGGCAAAGGAAAGGAACGATTTTACTTTGGGGTCTTTCATGGCTAATGTGACCAACTCATTCGACGGCTTGATCGCAAGCGTATCGAAAATCAGAGCATCACCATGACTCAGCTCTCCGACATGCCAGTGGGTATCGGTTTTTACCAAAAAGGTCCACTGACTCCAGAAAAGCGTTGGGAATACGGTATAGCTCCCTTTGAGTCCCACGATTTCTTGTACCTGTTGCACCGCCTTGTTCCGCGCTTGGATGCGCACGATGTAGTAACCGGCAATGAGCAGATAGATCCACAGGAACGTGACACCAGGATTCGCTCCCGCCATCCATAGCATGAATCCGACGAGATGCAGCAAAAAGATAAAGGGGTCAAAGATGAAAATGGCATTCAAGGCGATCCATTTCCGGTTAAAGGGGGACAGTCCTTGTGTGCCGTAAGCATTAAACAGGTCGACAAACACGTGCAAAAAGACGGCAAGGAAACACCAGGCAAGCAAGTGGAGCCAAGCGGTTTGCGGCATGAAACATTGAATGAACCCAAATGTGGCAATTGTCCAAGCAAACAGAGCGGGGATGGAGTGGGATATTCCGCGATGATGACGGATATAGGCTGCGCTGCCGAACAGGCGGGTAAAACCGTCCAGATCGGGAGCTTGCGAGCCAATGACGGTGCCGATCATCACCGCTTCGGCCAACCCGGGTGTCTGCGCGACAAGCGGATCAAGATGGGCGAGTCCTGCCAGACCAAACCCCATTGCAAAATGAGTAGCGGTATCCATGAAGCGTGCGTTCCTCCTTTAATCCAAACAAGAGGCAAGGTACATACTCCTACTATTATAACGCGCGAAAAGGCCAAACACTATTCCTACGGAGGAAAAAAAGCAAGACAGGCTTGTCTGCAAAGAGTGACTCCTGTACGATGAAAAGATGAACAAGGAGGGGTGTCGATGAACATCACCGTGTTTATGGAATACAAGCTGAGCGAAGAGAAACGGGACAGCTATTTTCAGCAGATCGAACAGAGCAAGCAAGGCATCGAAGCGCGCGGTGGCCAAAACTATTGCTGGTATGAGGCAATCGAGCAGCCACAATTGTTTGTAGAGATGTTTACGGTCGATTCGTATGAACAGTACGAAGCCATCAAAGCATGGCGGCAAAATGACGTCGCTTTTTGTGAGCATATCGCAGGAGGAGCGGCCAAGCTGCACGTCTGGGCGTTCCGTCCCTTAGAAGTTTCTTGAGACACAGGAGTGAACCATGAGCGCTTCAAAAAAGAAAGAGTTATCCTATCGTCTGCCTGAAGAATTTCAAGTGTTTGGCTTTTCCAAGGATTTGCTCGCCTGGTATGACAGCCAAAAGCGGGATCTGCCGTGGCGAATCAACCGCGACCCTTATCGTGTCTGGGTGTCCGAAATCATGCTGCAGCAGACTCGAGTCGAAACGGTAAAGCCTTATTACCAAAATTTCATGGAGAAGTTTCCGACTGTGGAAGCGTTGGCCGATGCGCCGGAGGATGAGGTGCTGAAGGCATGGGAAGGGCTGGGCTACTATTCCCGCGTGCGCAACCTGCAGGCGGCGGCCCGTGAAGTAAAAGCCAGCTATGGCGGCGTAGTTCCCGATACCCCTGAGGAGATTTCCAAGTTAAAAGGGATCGGCCCCTATACGGCAGGTGCGATTCTAAGCATTGCCTACGAAAAGCCGGAGCCAGCGGTCGATGGCAACGTGATGCGGGTCTTCTCCCGTCTGTTATTGATGGATGATGATATCGCCAAACCGGCTACGCGAATCAAGCTGGAGCATCTGATCCGTCAGGTTATCCCAGAGGGGCGAGCGGGTGACTTTAATCAGGCCCTGATGGAGTTGGGAGCACTTGTCTGTGTGCCCCGTACACCGCAATGCCTGACCTGTCCGGTTTTCGACTACTGTCTCGCCAGAAGGGAAGGCGTGCAGGAGGAGCTGCCGGTCAAGGGCAAAGCGAAGGCGCCACGCCCCGTCACTTACTTGGTGGCAGTGATTCGAAAAGGGGATCAAGTGCTGATTCACAAACGTCCGGAAAAAGGTCTCCTCGCAGGCATGTGGGAGTTCCCGATGGTGGAAACGGACGAGATCAAGTGGGCCGAAGACGTGCTGCCGGATCAGATCGCGCAGCGCTACGGCGTCGAATTGTTGGTAGAAAAGCCGCTTGCCCAGATTCAGCATACCTTTTCGCATTTGCAGTGGACGCTCCATGTCTATTTGTGCGAAGCAACGGGACAGGAAGATCTGGCCTCCACCGTTCGCTATGTACGGACAGATGAGCTGGAGCAATTTACGTTTTCGGTAGCCCATCACAAAATTATTGAGGCGCTTCGCTTGGCGAGCAGCTAACAAAAGGAAACTCCCTTGGCATCGATCGACAGACGATGTTCAAGGGAGTTTTTGCATTACAAGCGCGTACAGTATTCAGGCAGCTGGGAGATTTGCTCCCAGCGTTTGCTTTCCAATTGTTGAATCATTTGCTGTTGCTGATAGTGGCTAGCCACTTCTTCCGGCTTCACCTTTTTGCGTTCAATAATGACCGTGAACAGGATCATTGGGATTTGCATCGCTTATTCCCTCCTCTCCAAAATAGCGTTCGCCAGTCAGGTGCCATCCAGCGCCTTGGCGGTTGTGAATTTAAACAAATGGCGACGTTGACGTCTTTTCATTTGACATTCCTCCTTTGGATAGAAAGCTAAAACCATATGGTTGTTGTAAGAAACTAGATGCGGCTCACAAATTCAGGATATTGGGCAGCAGACACCTTGAAAGCTTCCGCAGCTTGGTTCAAATACTGCTCACGTTGGTATTCCGCGATCTGCTCCGCACGAGAAGCAACGTTGCGCTCGATTTTGATGTGGAAAAAAATGAAGTTGAATATCATACACGATCACCTCCCTTCAAAGAAATAGATTACAATTTTGTAAAATTCAACCACATTCAGGATACAAAAAGGCCGTAGTTGCATATGCTTCCTACGGCCTCATCTCTGAAAAAGGGTGCAAAAAGACCGTAAGTCTAGTAGCACCTACGGTCTCGTTCGCACGTAACAATTGTTTTGACGATAAGGATCCTTATCGTACGCCGAAGTAGGAGGTACTACCGTATGAAGTTCCTGTTACTTTATCCAGAGCCGGTGCGACGAAAACAGTCATCAACATTTTGGTAACCTCCTTCCTTGTGATTGAATGTACTCATAGAATATTGGAAAATCCTTCCCTTGTAAAGAGGTTTATTAAGAAAAATAAAAAGAAAGTTTATTCAGAAAAAACACTCAGTTCAAGCGTTTGGGGCTTCGCGGATACCTTGGAAAGGAAAAGTACCACACGGCTTGCGCATTCTTACAAGCCATGTGGCAGCGTCTAGTCAGTCATATACTGGCACAGAAGAATGATCCCAGCCTCCGCGATCTCCGCCTACAGGTCCTCGGGCTTCCAGCTCATGGATCACCTTCGAATGCAAAGAGACACCCTCGGCATTCAAATAGGCGGCCAGCTCCGACATGGCGTGATGAAAGTAAAGAAGCTCATTCAGTTCCCATTGTTTCACCGGTGTCATGGTCAATTCGGAAAGCTCTCGTCCTATATACACGGTTCATCCCCCTTTTCGCACCTTTCTAATATGTTCCAGAAGGAAGCGATTCATGCAAAACAGCCCCCGGTTACCGAGGGCCGTTCACTTGCTTCATGGTACGCACAAGCATATATCCGACAGCGATGACAGCCGCGATCAGGATGCCTGGCAAAAGAAAGGGAAAGCGTTCCGTAAAAGGTTGCTCCTCGGGAGGCGGGCCTTGGTAGCCAGGATTCTGCTGACCGTATCGCATGACAGCATCCGGTGTACTGCCGGTAGCTTGCGAGAGGAATTCACCGACGTCATAGCTTGGCGCAGACAGCTCCGGATTCCCCCAGTACGCTTTCAAAGGGAACGGTGCTTTCACATTGGCCGGAGCCTTAACCAGCAACCGGACAGGGTATGTTCGGACCGTTACGCTATCGATCGGAATGGGCGCATTGTCCTCATCCGCGATCCGTAAGCGCAAAAACCGGTAGGAAACGGGAGGATAGGAGACGCTCAGCCATTCATCTGTCGCATCGAGTCCTCGATACACATAGGAGCTTTGAATCGGCTCCCAATTTTCCGTACGCGTATGGCTTCCTTCCAGCACGACCTGCCGATGAAAGCCAAACTC
Source organism: Brevibacillus migulae (assembly GCF_004521915.1). Classification (GTDB taxonomy): domain Bacteria; phylum Bacillota; class Bacilli; order Brevibacillales; family Brevibacillaceae; genus Brevibacillus_F; species Brevibacillus_F migulae. Next base: position 10,606 of record NZ_SDKD01000030.1, read on the forward strand.
TTTTGTGCGGATAGAAAAAACGCTGGAAACGGCATGCGGATGAATCAGATCAGCCAGTACCATAGTTTCCCTCGGTTGCTCATGTGTCACAGAAAAGCTTGGCGTCCATTCGTTTCCGTTGACAGTGCCTTTTGCCTCATTGGCAATGATCGCATAAACACCCGCTACTGGATGCTCGCCATCGTTTGATTTGGTCAACAAGACACGTAAGTACGGATACTCAATTCCAGCAAGATCAAGCTCATTGGTGCGTCCTTCGATGCCGAACAGAGTGATCGGCCGCAGCTTTTGCCAGGTGGAGTTATCACTGCTTCCAAATAACTCCCCTTTGACGACATACGGCTCGCCGGAAAGCTGGATGCGCAAGGCAGTGGGCTTTTCTTGAAGGGTGTCGAGTTTTACCGTGAACCCATAGCTGCCATCGGGAAATGTCCCTGTGTTGATCGTTTCGACAGCTGCTTCCTGCCGTACGGGAGCATCGACGGCCGGTTCCTCTGGCAGCCTGGCGTAACCAATCTCCTGTTCTCCGGAAAACAGGCGCAGATCATGCAGATCGGGAGAAAGGGTGGAGAACAGCCCCGGATCCAGCTCCAGCGTGAAAAAGCGTTTGTTTGCTTCGATACTCATGTCCTCAGACATATGCGCGAAGCTTTGGCGTTCCGCAGCGGCTGCCGTGATGCTGGTTGAAAAGAGCATCATGGCAGCAAGGCACACTTGCAATCTCATCGGCATGACTCCTCTTTTAAAGCAAATGCTTCTTTTTCTGGTAGATAAACGAGATGCCCAGGCTGAGCAGACCAAGCACAATAAACAGCAAAATTTTAAAGATGGTCGCAAGCTCGGCCAGATCGATGAAAAAGGCTTTCAGGATCACAAGCCCGATTAAACCGAGCGCCGTAAAGCGAAGCGTCCGACTATGCCGCTTCAGCCCAATCACAAACAGGGAGATCGCATACAGCATCCAAATGATGCTTAACGAGATTTGCCGTGGTGAAGAGAAGAAATCGGTTTCGATCAGGGAGAAATAATGCTCGTTTTGCAGCGTCAAAAATTCAAACAGGAAGAAAAGCAGCAGTCCCTTCAAGACGCGGGCGACAGTCGGTTTCTCCTCCTGCAGCCTGGCGATTCCGTAGTAGGCTGCAAGCATGAAGAGCGCCATCAGTGTAGGGATATTCAACAGGAACAGATCTTCATATTCAAGATTGAACAACTCAATCTGCGTCGCGCATGTTCCGAGAGCAAGAACGATCATGCTTCCGTAAAACAGTCTTGGCACCTGCAGACGTTTTGCCATGTACGCCAAACCGATGGCTTCTGCCAACCATGCCATGCCAATCGAGAACCCTTCGAGCTGCAGGGGAATTGCCAATGTTACAAAGATAAAGGCAACGATGAACAGGCTGTAAGTCTGCATCCGATCGCTCCGGTTCAGGCGATGGGACAAGCGGCTGAGGTACATATACAGGATCGCCAGCAAGAGCACGTAAAACCCGATATAGTCGCTATCGAAAAGATCGGTAATCAGCAAACTGCTCTCTCCGAGGAAAAACATGGCATTCATCAGGATCAGGGAAACATCTCCGCCCGTTGACGTGCGTTTCTGACGAATATTGTAGATTGAGGCGATCCCGAGAAAATAGAGAAAGAGGATGACGGAATAAACAAGCGAGCTGACTTCATCATGAGGCGAAAAGGTGAAAAAGCCGATCGCACCGATGACGAGCGCAAGATGACTGAAAGCAAAGCTCAGGTAACGCAGCGAGTTCCATTTCTGATAGATCGATACAGCCAATACGCCGCCTGTGAGCAACGCATAGTAAGCATAGTAACCTACCAGGCTGCCGCTTTCTTCTCCGACGAGAAAAGGAGTCGTATAGCCGCCAATGATTCCGAGAATGGCGATGGTTAAAGATTTGTGCCGGATCGCCATGAAGACGGTTAGCACGGTAATCAGCGCCATCATCGCAAAGGCAAGCAGCGAAGGGATCAACTCGTAAAAATTGTAGGCCGCATAAATGGAAAAGAAGAGTGCCAGGCTGCCGCCGCCGAGTAGCCCTTGGGCATAGCCGGAATATTTCTCCCGCAGCTTTTCGCCAAATCCAAACATGGCCAACCCGAGCAAAATGCCCAGCGAGACCCGGCCAATCGGTCCGATCCAAGCATTATCAATGGAATATTTCAAGAAATAGGCCAATCCTAAAATAACAGCTACGACACCGATCCGATTCAACCAGGTGCCGCCGATTTTCATTTCCAGCTCCTTATCCCGGCGTTGGTCAGGTGCGGGAGGTGGTGGCGGAGACGCGCTTGGCTGCTCGGCAGCTGCCGGAGTCTCAGTCTGGAGCGGGGCAATGACAGCGGGAGGCTGCTCAGCTGCCTGGTGGTGAGCTGCGGTGCGGATCGCCAGCTCATTCTCCAGGTTGGTGAGCCGCAGCATCACTTCTTGTTGATTGCGCTTCAACATGTGGATGTCCCGCTGTATTTCTTCTAAGGATCTTTGCTTCAAAGGAATTGCTCCCTTCCCCAAAATTGGAAATGCTTTAATTTATTATAGCAGATGTGTATGATAAGAAGGGAGCGTTTTTAGTACCTGATAATAATAGTTAGTACATAGGAGGCATAACCATGGCAACCCGAAATGGAAAAGTAGCGTTAGTAACCGGAGGAACCCGCGGAATCGGAAAAGCGATTGCGCATCAGCTGGCAGATCAGGGCTACGATCTGGTATTGAATTATCTGCGCAACCGGACGGCTGCAAAAGAAACGGCAGCTGAGCTGGAAGCAAAAGGCGTGCGCGTTCACCTGATGAAAGCCAATGTAGGCGATGTTAGCAAAATCAAGGAATTGTTTTCTCAGATTGAACAAGAATGCGGCAGACTGGATATACTGGTAAATAATGCTGCATCCGGCGTGCTGCGCCCGCTGATGGAGCTGGAAGAAAGCCATTGGGATTGGACAATGGAAATCAACAGCAAAGCATTGCTGTTCTGTGCACAGGAAGCGGCTAAGCTGATGATGAAAACAGGCGAAGGCGGAAAGATTGTCAGCCTCTCCAGCCTCGGCTCGATCCGCGTCTTGGAAAATTACACAGCGGTTGGCGTATCCAAAGCAGCGTTGGAAGCATTGACGCGCTATTTGGCCGTAGAGCTTGCTCCGCACAACATCGTGGTAAATGCTGTGTCCGGCGGCGCTGTCGACACGGATGCATTGCGCCATTTCCCGAATCGTGAGGAACTGCTGCAAAGCTCGGCGAACCGTACGCCTGCAGGACGTATCGTAGAACCGGAAGATTTGGCCAATGCCGTGATGTTTCTCTTGTCCGACAAGGCTTGGATGGTTCGCGGACAGACGTTGATCGTGGATGGCGGCATTTCCTTGCTGACCTAAAAAACTCCAGATGTGAACAAAGCAGACAAACTTGAACATCTAGTGTAAAATAGAGGGAGAAGGAAAGCTAAGGAGGCCAAGTATGCTGATTCGAACCTTTCGTCTCGGGGACTATGCCGCAATAATGCGTATTTGGCAAGAAACCGGGCTTGATAAGACAGAGACGGAGTCGCTGGATTCTCTGGCGGCGCAACTTTCCTGGGACAGTGAACTGGTGATGGTTGCCGAGCTATCGGGAGAAGTAGTGGGTGTAGTCGTAGGCACGATTGATGGAACGCGTGCTTATTTTTATCGACTGGCGGTACTTCCGGATAAGCAGGGGACGGGGATTGGACGCAAACTGGTGGAAGCTCTGGAAAATCGTTTTCGCCAGCGGGGAGTGAATCGCGTGCTGATCATGGTGAATCAGGATAACCCGGAAATCCTCCCGTTTTATCATTCACTTGGCTATGAGCTCCAAAAATATGTTACACTTTCCAAAAAACTCTCTTCTTACACATAGGATGTCAGCCATCCCAAAGCTGGTTGTTTGCGTTTAAATCGTTCACGTGGGGTATTGCTTGCCAGTTTCATCCCCGCTACAGAGAAGAGAAGAAAGGGGAGAGTCATGTCGCCAGCTCCAGGAACTTCGATCCGCATTGAAAGCTTTAAACACGACCATTCCTTGCATCGAATATGGGACAAAACCACGCTGATCCACTCGAGTGATGCGGTGGTCATCGGCGGAAATGACCGCGTAAAGGTAACAGAGTCTGACGGTCGGGAGTGGCGGACACGCGAGCCGGCAATCTGTACATTTGGACGGGGGCAATGGTTCAACACGATTGCTATGATTCGCGATGACGGGATTTATTATTACTGCAATATCGGATCGCCTTTTAGCTTGAAGGGAAACCTGCTTAGCTATATTGATTACGATCTGGATGTAAAAGTGTTCCCGGATATGACTTATAACATCCTGGATGAAGAGGAATTTCTCTTACATAGCCAAAAAATGAATTATCCGCCCGAGGTGGTAGCGCGGGTGCAAGGCGCACTCAAGGAAGTCTTAGAATGGGTGCATGCGCGACGCGGTCCTTTCCAAAATGGTTTCGTCCAAAGATGGTACGAGCGCTATCAGCTTGTACGTGTCGATGAAGAATAAAATCCCTTTCCCGGCAACGGGAGAGGGATTTCACTTTCACCAGCATTCGCTGTATATTCAGGTTATCGTTATAATGGTAGCAGCAGGAGGGAGGGATAGGTTTGGGAAGTGTGAAGCGTTACATGGCGTTTGTTAAGCCGTATACAAGACAAATTATCGTCACGATTTTTATCGGGATCCTCAAGTTCGCGATTCCCCTCGCCATTCCGTTAATCATTAAATACATCATTGATGAATTATTGCCGGGGCCTCTTCCCACTGAAGAAAAGGTCAGCCGGCTTTTTTGGCTGATGGGCGCCGCTTTTTTGATTTTTACTGTTGTGCGGGCGCCGGTTGAATATTGGCGCCAATACTTTGCCCAATGGGTATCGAGCCGCATCCTGTTTGATATCCGCAATCAGCTGTTTGCCCATCTGCAGCGACTGTCGATGCGCTACTACAACAATCACAAGGTGGGGGAGATCATCTCCCGTGTGATCAATGATGTGGAATCGACCAAAAGCTTCATCGAAACCGGCCTGATGAATATATGGCTGGATCTGATCACGATCCTGCTGACGATCGGGTTGATGACTTATATGGACATCCCGCTGACGATCGCCGCATTGCTGATCTTCCCGTTATACGGCTTCTCTGTAAAATTCTTTTACAAAAGGCTGCGCGAGCTGACGAAGGACAGGTCGGCGGCGCTTGCCCAGCTGCAGGGACATCTGCATGAACGGGTCAACGGCATGTCACTGATCCGCGGCTTTGCGCTGGAAAAGCATGAGGAACAAAAATTCGCCAAGCAGAACGATCATTTTCTGCAGCGAGCCTTGGCGCATACAAGCTGGAATGCCAAGACCTTTGCGGTGGTCAACACGATTACCGATATCGCGCCGCTGTTGGTGATCGGATATGCAGGCTATCAGGTGATTCAAGGGGAATTGTCGGTAGGCACGATGGTGGCGTTTTATGCGTATCTGGAACGCTTGTATACGCCGCTGCGCCGTCTCGTCAACTCCTCGACGACTTTGACGCAGTCCATCGCTTCGATGGATCGGATGTTTGAATTCATGGATGAGCAGTACGATATCGTCGACCGGCCGAATGCAGGGGCGATTCCTGTGCAGCCGGATACAGGCAAGATTCGCGGGGAGATCCGCTTTGAAAACGTATCGTTCAAGTATCGCGAGGACGGCACGGATGTGTTGCAGGGAATCGATTTGACGATCCAGCCTGGCGAAACGATCGCGCTTGTCGGGATGTCGGGGGGAGGAAAATCGTCTCTGATCAGCCTGATCCCCCGCTTTTGGGATGTCACAGGGGGACGCATCACGATCGATGGCGTCGACATTCGCGATGTGAAGCAGCAGGAGCTGCGCAGCCATATCGGGATCGTGCTGCAGGACAATATCCTGTTCAGCGAATCCGCACGTGCCAACATCATGATGGGCAATCCCCAGGCTACCGAAGAGGCGATGATTGCAGCGGCAAAAGCTGCCAATGCGCATGACTTCATTGCGGAGCTGCCGGAAGGGTACGATACCGAGCTGGGGGAACGCGGCGTGAAGCTTTCCGGGGGGCAAAAACAGCGGATCGCCATTGCCAGAGTCTTTCTGCGCGATCCGGCCATTTTGATTCTCGATGAGGCGACATCCGCGCTTGATTTGGAATCGGAGCACATGATCCAGGAGTCTTTGGCGCGTCTGTCCAAGGGCAGGACGACGATTATTGTCGCGCATCGACTTTCTACGATTACCCATGCTGACAAAATCGTCGTGATGAAAGAGGGCAAGATCGTCGAAGCGGGCAGACATGAAGAGCTGCTGGCGATACCGGATGGCGTCTATTACAACCTGTGGAATGTCCAGGATTTTGGCGGTTCACCCGCAATGTCTCTGGTGAACAGTGAAGCATGAGCAATGCGGGAGTCCAAGGCAGTGGGAGTGAATGACAGCATGGAGGCTTGGCAACGGAATTTATATGTACTGAGCGGATCCTTGTTCTTCGTCATGATGGCGATGAGCATGATCATGCCGTTTTTACCTTTGTATATCCAGCATGATTTCGGGATTACCGATCCTCATGAGGTGACGGCCTGGGCAGGAATCATTTTCGGGGCCAATTTTCTTACGGCGGGCCTGGCTTCACCGATCTGGGGCAATTTGGCGGATAAGTACGGGCGCAAAATCATGATTTTGCGCTCTGGTTTTTCCATGGCCGTGATCATCACGCTGACCGGTTTTGCCAGTTCGCTATGGATGCTTTTGGGACTGCGTCTTTTGAATGGGACGGTAGGTGGAATCATCCCGGCAAGTACGGCGTTGATCGCTTCCACCGCGCCAAAAGAGCGGGCGGGCTGGGCACAAGGGATGCTGCAATCCTTCACGACGGCAGGCTCGATTATGGGGCCGCTGGTAGGGGGGCTGCTGGCGGATCGCATCGGCTTTCGGATGATCTTCTTTGTGACGGGATCCCTTATTTTTTTGGCTACCCTCACCATCACGTTTTTGGTCAAAGAGAAGTTCATCCCGCCCGATGCCAAGGAGCGCACAAGCCTGGCAGAGGACGCGCGGATGATCTTTTCAACAAGACCGCTTCCGGCCATTTATTTCGTGACGGTCATGATTCAGTTTGCGTTGTTCAGCATTGTCCCCGTCCTGCCGATCTATGTGCAAAGCTTGCAGGGAACCGGGGAAAATGTCGCGTTTTATGCGGGGCTGGTCGCGGCAGCCATGGGGATGGCCAATGTAATCGCGTCCCCGCAGCTCGGAAAGCTTGGTGACCGCCATGGTTCGCAAAAAATACTGCTGATTTGCCTGGTGATCGCTTCGATCCTGTTCATCCCGCAAGCGTTTGTGAGCAACGTCTGGCAATTGGTCGGACTGCGCTTTCTGCTCGGTCTTTGCTTGGGCGGGCTGCTTCCTTCGGTGTATGCGCTGCTGCGCCGGTATACCCCCAGCGAGATGATCAGCCGGGTGTATGGATACAACAACACCTTTATCTGTATCGGAAGTATGCTGGGACCGATGCTTGGCGGCTTGATGGCGGGCTATGTGAGCATGAGCGGGGTTTTCCTGCTGACCAGTGCGCTGCTGTTTGTCAATGCGATTTGGGTCTACGTGAGCTTGGCAAAGCTTCGTACACCTAGTGAAGCAGAAATCCGCTGACAGAAACGCAACTTTCTGGAAACTCGGGCGTCTTATGTACGGGGGAGTGATAAACATGACCAATACGATTACCGCGTTGATGGGCGTATTCATTCTCTTGCTTGCGATCGTAGGGTCATCGCAACCCGCAAGTAAGGATGAACAGCAAGCCCAAAATGAAGTGACTGTGGTAGATACTCCGGCTGTGTCCGAACGACCGGAAATCGATAAAGAAGCGTAACCAGAATCGTTACCAAGAAAGAGGAGATACCTTTGTGAGTTAACCCCTTTATTTGCGATCAAACAATTTGCGTTTGTTGTTGATCTCCAATGAAAAGGGGTTATTTTGTATGCACAAAAACAATTTTCGTTTCCTGGCAGTTGGACAGTCACTGGCCAATCTGGGAGACGTTCTTTACATTGTCCCGTTGATCTCGTTATTGTATGGCCAGACAGCGTCGGTATTGATCACGAGTCTGGTGCCGCTGGTCAATGTCACGGCACGGGTCATCAGCGGGTTGGTTGCGCCGCTGGTATTGGAAAGGGTTCAACATGGATGGATTTTGCGGATCACGCAAATGGCCAAAACCGCCGTCCTGTTGCTGGGGGCGCTAAGTTTCGAGCAGCTGGCGCTATGGATCGTATTTGTGTTTGTCGCCTTGATCTCCTTTCTGGACGGATGGGCTGTCCCAGCGCGTCAATCCCTGATCCCGCGCATCGTAGCTGACGGAGAGCTTGTACGGGCAAACGGTCTGTTGGCGACAGCTGATCAGACCATGCAGTTCGTAGGCTGGTCAAGCGGCGGCGTGATGGTCACGATGATCGGCAGCATAAACGTCCTGTGGCTATCTGTCTCGCTGTATGCGGCGGCTTCCGCATTCATGCTGCTGCTCGGTGCTCATGACGGTGAGCAAGGAGAGAACAGGGAAAAGGAAAAGCCTGTTCGATCCGCAGGTGAAGTCATCAAAGAAGGCTGGGTTTATTTATGGCAGCATCATTCGCTGCGTGTTTTGACGGTAATGGATGTGTTCGAAGGCTTTGCGGGGGCTATCTGGATGTCGGCCATCCTGCTTGTCTACGTGAAAGAAGGGCTTGGTCAGGGTGACGAATGGTGGGGATATATCAATGCCAGCTATATGCTGGGGACGATCATCGGCGGGATTGTGGTGGTAGCTTTGGCTGGCTGGATGGAGAAAAGCCTGTATCGGCTGATGCTCCTGGGAATCATCGGGTGCTGCCTGCTGACGTTATCGTTTGGATTGTTTGCCTATCCGTTAGTCGCTTTGTCGATCTCGTTCCTGCTGGGGCCCTTTTATCAAGTGCAGTTTGTCGCCAAACAGACAGCCATCCAGCAGCTAACGGAGCCCGAGAAGCTGGGGAAAGTGTTCTCGGCAAAAGATACGATGGACACCATTGTATTCGGTTTATCCGTGCTGCTGATAGGGGCGTTGGCCGAGTGGTGCGGGGTTTTCGCAGTCTATTATGCGGGGGCAGGCCTGTTCGCGGGATCAGCCGTCCTGCTGCGGTATCTGAAAAGCAGATCGTAGTTTTGATAAAAAGCCTCCGTCGGTGGAAAACGCCGCGGAGGCTTTTGACAGTTACTTTCCGTTCAGCAGCCGCATGATCGCCATCACGTCTTCGTCTCCGTGGCCGGCTTGCAGTGCCGCCTGGTAACTGGCGTACACGGATTCGGCAAGGGGAGAGAGGGCGCCGGATTCATGGGCTAGCCGCAGATCCTTGGCCATATGCTTGAGTGGGAATGCAGCCGGATACTCACCTGCTAAAATCGAAGGGGTTTTCCCGCGGGAGATCGCTGAGCCGACAGCCGCTTCGTTGATGATCGTAAGCATCTCTTTCGGATCAATCCCCTGGTTTTGCGCATATTGGACGGTTTCCGCAATGCCCTGCACGGTGATGCCGAGCAGCAGGTTGATCGCCAGCTTTGCTTTGCTGCCGGAGCCATGGTCGCCTAGATGAAGCGACATTTTGCCAAGAACATCGAACAAGGGCTTGACCCTTTCGTACACGCTTTTTTCTCCACCCACCATGATGATGAGCGTACCCTCCCGCGCTGGCTGCACACTGCCCGATACAGGGGCATCCAAAAAGGAAAGCTGGTGTTTGGCCGATTGTTCCGCCAAAAAGCGGGATGTTTCCGGGGAGACCGTGCTCATATCGATGACGATTTTACCCTCGGCTTCAGGCGTAAGGAGCTGGTATTGCCCGGTATAAATGTCTTTTACAGCCTGATCGTCGCTCACCATCGTGATCACGACATCCGAATGCTTCCACAGGTCAGCCGGCTTTTCGACGATGCCCGCCCCCATGTCCAGCAGCTCCTGCGCTTTTTGTGGATTGCGATTCCATACCGTCAGCTGGTAGCCGGCTTTTAGCAGGTTGGCAGCCATCGGAATCCCCATATGTCCCAATCCGATCCATCCAATTTTCATGTTGCCCAGTCTCCTTTTCCATCATTTACATGGCAAGTATAGCAAAAAAGAAGCGGTTCCGCTTTTTACGCCAATTTTTGCATCCTTTCCGCGCTTTCTACGTATACAATAAAAGTTAACCAAGTCTGTGAAGAAGAGGGATGGACATGCTAAAAAAATTAATGGCCAAATTTGGTGTAGGAGCAGCGACGGTTGATCTTCGTTTGGACAAGGAAGCCTATCGTCTCGGCGAAACGGCAACCGGGACGATCCGTATTGAAGGCGGGAATGTCGAGCAGCGTATCACCGAACTCTCCGTCATGTTCGCACTCAGAGCGTATATCAAAGGGCAAGAGATCACGAGAAATGTCGCTGTCATACCGGTGCTCAGCCATTTCGTGGTGCAACCTAAACCGCATGTACAGGAGATTCCGTTTCATTTCGAGCTTCCCCATGACCTGGCGATCTCCACACCGCATGTGCAGTATTTCCTGCAGACCCGTTTGGACGTGGAGCAGGCGCTGGATCCGACTGATATCGATCGAATCACGGTGCTGCCGCCAGTTCATATCGAGCAGGTGATCCGGGCATTGGAGCTGGCCGATTTCCGGCAAAAAGCGGATTCAGGCAAATTGAAGCCGCTCGGACAAGAGTTCGCCTTCTATCCGGGGAGAAGACTCTCCGCACCGGTTAATGAACTGGAAGTCATCTTTTTTGACACACCGGATGCGTTGCGTTTGCTGATCGAGCTGGACATCGCCCAAGCCGGCTTTTACCGGAAGGAAAAAGAGCAGCGCGCAGAGATCGCGGTGCCTCGCGAGCTGCTTGAAGCGGACAAAGTGGAAGAGCTGTCCCGTTACCTGCTTGAGCAAATCGAATATATCCTGAACAACCCACATGCGGTATCCTATTTTTCGACGTCCCCGTATCTGCATCGCGGACAACACCACCACGGTCACCACGGCATGGGCGGCATGATGGGTGGCATGATCGGCGGTATGGCTGCGGGTCTGATCGGCGGCATGCTGCTGAATGAAATGATGGACGATGCAGGGGATCTTCTAGGAGCTGGCGATATCTTCGGAGGAGACGAAGGAGATGGTGGCGACGGCGGGGATGACGGCGGATTCTTCGGTGGCGGAGATTTTGGAGACTTCGGCGGCGGAGACGATTTCTAAGCCAGGGGTAAAGAAAAAGGTACGGCTCTTCACAAAGAGACCGTACCTTCTTTGATACAGGCTTTCAAATTAATCGTCGTCACTGGAGTTGAAGATCATGACGTATTTCACAAGCTCGAGGATCGAGATCAAGGCTGCTGCTACATAAGTCAGGGCTGCGGCATTCAATACTTTCGCGACTCCGGCTTCCTCTGTGTTGCGGATGAAGCCCATTTGCACCATCAGGGCACGTGCGCGGTTGCTCGCGTTAAATTCAACCGGCAGCGTGATCAATTGAAAAGCGACAGCGGCACTGAAAAGAATGATGCCCAGCAGGATCAGGTTGCCCCAATGCAGCAGGAAGCCTGCGATCAATACCAGGGGAGCAAAGCCGGCACTGAAGTTCACCACTGGGAAAATGTAGTGGCGGGCTACCAGCATCGGATAAGACACTTTGTGCTGAATCGCGTGTCCAACCTCATGGCAGGCCACAGAGATGGCCGAGATCGAGTTGCTGAAATAGACATTGTCCGACAGGCGAACGGTGCGGGAAATTGGATCATAGTGGTCAGTCAGGTGACCGCGTATGTGTTCCACCGGAATATGGGAAAGACCGTTGGCATCGAGCATCCGGCGGGCTGCTTCCGCTCCGGTCATGCCGGAGGAGGCCGCCACATCCGCGTACCGGTTAAAGGTTCCTTTGACGCGGAATTGCGCCCAGAGCGACAAGCCAAAGGCAATAAGAATCAAAAAGTCCATGGGATGGAATAAAAGCATCAATGATTCACTCCTTTATTATGATTCAATCCTATGAAGTTCTCTCTTGATTTTATCCTGTCCTGCTCCTATGTTTACGATTAGAGAAACAATAGGTTTCATGAAAATTGTACAATGCGAAAAACGGGATGGCAATCAAGCGGCTTTTTTTAGTGAGAGTTTGAAAGGAGGCGGAGGATTGTGGTCATCATTCGTCAGGCAAAACCGGAGGAAGCTGGTTGTTTAACGGAGATCGCCCTCGCATCAAAGGCACATTGGGGCTACGATCAAGCGTTCATGGACGCGTGTCGTGCGGATTTGACGGTAACGGAGGAGCAAATTCGCAAAAAGCTTTACTTTGTGGCAGAAGTGGAAGGCTGCATAGCGGGGTTCTACAGTCTCGCCGTCGATGGAGAAGAAGCAGAGCTGAGCAATTTGTTCATTTCTCCTGCCAGCATCGGCAAGGGAATCGGAAAAGCGCTCTGGACACATATGATCCAAACCGCACAGCGGCATAAGCTGGTCCGGGTAACGATCCACAGTGATCCGTACGCAGAAGGGTTTTATCGAAAAATGGGGGCGCTACGGTGCGGCGAGGTCGCCTCAACCGTAATTCCAGGGAGGCTGCTTCCTTTGCTGGAGATCAGGCCATAGGAGAAAGAAACGCGTACAAGCATCGTGACGATAAGCTTGTACGCGTATTTCTTTCCTGTATCAGCGATCGTGACGCTGTGTCTTATGATGCTCGGTCTTGCGCGGGTCCTGAAAGCCGACAACTTCCATCATCTTGGAGCTTTCCTTTGGATCCAGCGTTTTCTCCGGTTTTTGCGGAAACGATTGATCGCCTTTTGACATGAAAAGGACCTCCTCGCGGGATGTAGGATTCAAGAGTTAGTATATCCCGCTGGAGGAGTGTGCATTTCTGTTACAGTTTGGCAAAAGAACGGTCTACTGCGGCGATCGTATCCCGAATATCCTGTTCTGTATGGGCGGTGGTGATGAACCATGCCTCATATTTGGAAGGAGCCAGGCAAATGCCTTCATCGAGCATCAAACGGAAAAATTTCGCAAACACTTCGGAATTTGCACGCTGAGCGGTATCATAATCAAATACAGGCTCATCCGTAAAATAGACGGCGAGGGCCCCTTTTACCCGATTGACCTGGATGCTGACATTATGCTTCGCAGCGGCTTCTTCAATGCCGGCCTGCAAGATCCCGCCCAGGCGCTCAAATTCATCATAGACCCCAGGCTGCTTCAATACTTCCAGGCACGCAATCCCGGATTGAATCGAAGCAGGATTCCCCGCCATTGTCCCGGCTTGGTAGGCTGGCCCCAGAGGTGCGACCTGTTCCATGATGGCTTGTTTTCCGCCATAGGCACCGATCGGCAAGCCACCGCCGATGATTTTTCCGAGCGCTGTCAGATCCGGTTCCACGCCGAGCAGGTTTTGCGCACCGCCATAGCAGAAGCGGAAAGCGGTAATGACTTCATCGTAGATCACCAACGCACCGGCTTCATGTGTCAGGCGGTTGACTTCTTCCAAAAATCCGGGCTTCGGTTCGACAATCCCGAAGTTCCCCACGATGGGCTCTACGAGTACAGCTGCTGTCTCCGAACCCCAATGATGAAGGGCTTCGGCATAAGCATCTATATCATTAAAAGGTACGGTAATGACTTCACTGGCGATGCTTTGCGGAATTCCCGCGCTGTCAGGAATCCCCAGCGTGGAAGGACCAGAACCTGCAGCGACCAACACCAGATCGGAGTGACCGTGATAGCAGCCGGCAAACTTGATAATCTTGGTTCTTCCGGTATAAGCGCGGGCTACGCGAATGCAAGTCATGACGGCCTCGGTACCCGAGTTGTTGAAACGGATGCGTTCCATGGAAGGAATGGCTTCACGGATCATTTGCGCAAATTTGATTTCCCATGGCGTTGGCGTGCCGTACAGCGTGCCGTTTTCCGCTGCCCGTGTGATGGCTGCCGTAATATGCGGATGGGCATGTCCGGTGATAATCGGACCGTATGCCGCCAGATAATCGATGTAGCGGTTCCCGTCGACATCCCAGAAATAAGCCCCTTGCGCTTTTTCCATGGTGACGGGAGCGCCGCCGCCTACCGCTTTAAACGAACGGGAAGGACTGTTCACCCCACCCAAGATTACGTCGCATGCTTCCTCGTGCATGCGCGCTGATTGTTCACGATTCATCTATTCTCCCTCGTTTCTTCCCAAAATCCTTTACCATCTTAACACAGATCAAAAGCGGAAAACTGTAACTTCAGCACATTATGTTTTGCAGATTTTTGACTGCTCGGATAAACTAAACAATGGATATGGAGACGATCCGGAAAAGGAAGGAATCCAAATATGATTGAAATTAAAGGGTTAGAAAAAGAATTTCGCATCCATCAGGCGAGACCCGGCCTTGCAGGAGCGTTCCGCGACCTGTTTAATCGGGAGTACAAAACAGTGAAGGCAGTCGACGACATCTCGTTTCAGGTAGAAGCTGGCGAGATTTTTGCATTGATCGGTGAAAATGGAGCCGGCAAATCCACTACGATCAAGATGATGACGGGTATTCTGACCCCAAGCGGCGGGGAGATGAAAATCAATGGATTCGTCCCCTACAAGCAGCGGGAAGAGTACGTCAAGTCGATTGGGGTCGTTTTTGGCCAGCGTTCTCAGCTATGGTGGGACTTGTCCCCGCTCGAGTCGTTTCGCCTGCTGAAAAGCGTCTACAAGGTGGAGGGGAAAGAAGGGGACGCTTGGCTAGATCGGTTGGTCGAGGAGCTGGAGATCAATTCGTTTGTCAGCCAACCGGTGCGCAAGCTGAGCCTCGGCCAGCGGATGCGCTGTGAGGTTGCCGCTTCTTTGATCCATCGCCCCCAGCTGTTGTTTTTGGATGAACCTACAGTCGGACTGGACGTGTTGGTGAAGCAAAAGATCCGCGAGTTTTTGCGCAATCTGAACGAGACCGAAAAAATGACCGTCTTGCTGACGACCCATGACGTTTCCGACATCGAGGCCTTGTGCAAGCGAGTGCTGGTCATGGACAAAGGCAAGCTGATCTTTGACGGGCTGCTGGCTGACCTCCGTGAAAAGTGGGGGAATGGCACAGAGGTGGTTTTCCAATTCAAGGCGAAAACCACTGTGGAGCAGGTGAGGGCAGTACTCGGCGATATGCCCTGTGAGCTGTCGCGGGAGAATGAGTACTCGATTCGCATCAAAATCCAGCGGAGCCAGGAAATGCTTCCGTATGTCCTGTCCACGGTGATGAGCTCGTTTGACGTGAGCGACGTCAAAATGGTGGAGACGAACACCGAGGATATCGTCCGCAATATTTATTCCACCAAAGACGAGGTCGTGGCTCATGGGTAAATTGTATCTCGAGCTGATCCGCATCCGCTTTTTGACCATGCTGGCGTATCGCGTCAACTATTACAGCGGCATCATTATTTACAACATCAACATTGGCGCGTATTACTTTTTGTGGGGGGCCATCTACGGCGGGCAGAAGAATCTGGCCGGCATGACGGTGGAGCAGATGACCGCTTATGTGGCGATCGCGTGGATGTCCCGTGCGTTTTACTTCAATAACATCGATCAGGAAATCGCCCAGGAAGTGCGGGATGGCAAGGTGGCCATCGAGATGATCCGACCGTACAATTATTTAACGGTGAAGGCAGCGCAAGCGCTGGGGGAAGGGATCTTCCGCTTTCTCGTTTTCGCCCTGCCCGGCATGATTCTGGTCAGCTTCTTTCTGCCATTCAGCTTTCCCAGCACATGGGGGGCATGGGGCAATTATTTGACCAGCTTGCTGCTTGCTTTTGTGATCAATACCGAGATTAACCTGCTGACGGGAGTGCTCACCTTTTTCCTCTTCCGCAATGAGGGGATCATGTTCGCCAAACGCGTCGTGGTCGATCTGTTATCCGGTCTGATTTTGCCGATCAGCTTTTTCCCCATCTGGGCCCAAGCGATTATGAACTATCTGCCGTTTCAGGCGATCAACTACTATCCGAGCATGATCTTTGCCGGAGCGGTAGGCCCTGAAAAAGCGGGAGAAGTGATCCTTCTGCAAATCATATGGGTCGTCATTTTGCTCTTGCCGATCTCGCTGCTCTGGCGTCTGGCGCGCAGGAAAATGATCGTACAGGGAGGATAGGGCGCGATGAAAGATATTTTTCGGTTGTTTACGGAGTATTTGGGTCAGTATTTTAAATCAAGGCTGGCTTATCGAGCGAATTTTCTCAGTGAACTTGTATCCAATCTGGTCTTTGAAGTGATTAACCTGGTCTTCATCTTGGTCGTCTTTCAGCATGTATCCACCATGAAGGATTGGACGCGTGACGAGATCATTTTCATCTATGGCTTTTTCCTGGTGCCTTATGCGGTGTTTTCGATGTTCTTCAGCTTTTGGGACTTCAACGAGAAGTACATCATCCGCGGAGAAATGGACCGGATTCTTACCCGGCCGATCAATAACCTGGCCCAGGTATGTCTGGAATCGATCGCACCGGATAGGATCTTTGGCGTGATTACCGGGCTGATCATCATGGGCTATGCAGCCTTTCAGCTGAAGCTGACCTTCGCCTGGTACGATGTGCTGCTGTTCATCCTGCTCGTGATTAGCAGCAGCCTCATCTATGCTGGGGTCTATACAGGCATAGCTGCAGTCAGCTTTTTCTCAGATTCCCGTACGGGTATCGCTCCGATGATCTGGAATATCCAAAACTACGGACGCTATCCGGTCGATGTCTACAACAAGGTCATCCGCATCTTGCTGACATGGATCTTGCCGTTTGCGTTCGTCGGTGTGTATCCGGCAGCCTATTTCCTGCGAAAAGAAGTGTATTACGGGTATGCCATGCTTACTCCCGTGATGGGAATCGTGTTTTTTTGCATCGGGCTGTTAGTCTGGAAGCTTGGCGTGCGCAAATACAGCGGTGCTGGCTCTTGACGGGCAAAGTGTCGCCTCCTATTGTCAAAGGAACGGGTACGACAGTATAATAAGCACGTAAAACTTCACATTCCTTCGGGGCAGGGTGAAATTCCCGACCGGCGGTGAGCGCATACATGCGTCAAGCCCGCGAGCCCCTCGTCCGCTTCGATCGCTTCATGAAGCGGCAGGGTGCAGGATCTGGTGTGATTCCAGAGCCGACAGTACAGTCTGGATGGGAGAAGGATGACGACAGTACGTTTTGATACGTGCTTGTTTGCTTGCGGCCAGCTCGGGAGCTTGCTTTCCCCTACGCATTGGCAGCAGGTATTCTTTGTCGCACGCAATTCCCCCCGAAGACTTCGCGTCTTCGGGTTTTTTACTGTATCAGAGAGTATAAACTTCACGACGAATCAACCTGATACAGCATGAAAAACTTTCGCTGAAGAAGGACTCGACAACCTCTTCGAGAGGGCTACTATGGAAGTTTTTCTTATTGGGGAAGCGAGAGGCCATGCTGCTTGCAAGCTGTGAGAATGAACGTATCGGAAACACTGTTGCCATTCCTCAAAAGGTGAAGAAAAATATGAGGAGATGGTACAGATGAAACAAACAGAATTGGTTGTACAACAACCCGCTTTACAGACGAGACGCTTGGTGACGGTGCCGCTATTGTCGGCGGTCGCGTTTATCCTGATGTACATGGAGTTCCCGGTGCCGCTCATTCCAGCTTTCCTGAAGCTTGATTTGAGCACGCTGCCAGCGTTGATCGGCGGGCTCATGTTTGGCCCGGCTGTAGGCATTATGATTGAGATGATCAAAAACGTGCTGCACCTGCTGTTGAAAAACACCGACGGGATGTTGGTGGGGGAAATCGCCAACTTTGTCGCAGGCTCCTGCTTTGTCTATGGCGCAGTGCTGATGCAAAAGGTTCGTCAAGGAAAAGCGGGGCTGCTCATGGGTCTTGCTTTGGGCACGATCATCATGACGGTGGTGATGGCCGTGGCGAACGTCTATGTTCTCTTCCCGGCATATGCGGTGGTGTACCAGATGTCTGTAGAAGCGCTGCTGAATTCCTTCGGGCTCGACAGCCTGTGGTCGCTCGTGATTTATGCGATTACGCCGTTCAACATCATCAAGGGCGTGGTGGTCTCCCTGATTGCCTATCCAATTTATGTGAAGCTGGCTCCGCGGATTGGACTGCGGAGATGACCGTATAGAGAAAGTGTTTCGTTATCATACACAAAAAGAACCGCGCCAACCATTGGCGCGGTTTTCATTTAGCCAAGAACAATCTTTATCAGCTGCTCAGGATCGGTAACAAAGTAATCAGGCTCTGGCTGAAAACCGCCCATTTTTTGCGAGACGGGAAACCAGTTGACGCCGACTGCCTTTACGCCTGCCGCGCGAGCCGCCCGGATATCCGCATCGCTGTCTCCGACAAACCAGGCTTCTTCAGCAGTTCCCCCCAATGCTGTGAGTGCCTTTTCAATGCCTTCCGGATCAGGCTTTGGCTTTTCCACATCATCCCCTGTGATCACAACAGAAAAATACGGCTGCAGCTGCAGCAGCTCGATGGAAATAGCCGCACTTCGTTTCCCTTTGCCTGTGACAATTCCCATCTGGATGCCTGCTTGCTCAAACGCATGGACCATCTGCATGATTTTCGGCGGATTTTGCACACGGCGCTGTTCTTCCGTGTAGATCCGATAAAAATACTCAATGGCCGCTTCATGATCGTGTGCAGGAATCTCTGCCCGGATCATTTCGATTTCCGTCGGGCCAAACAAGCTGACGATGCTCTCATCGGAGTACTCCTTCTGCAAAAAGGCAGAGAAGGTGGAGCGAAAAGCGGTAAAGCAAAACGGCAGCGTGTCGGCGATGGTCCCATCAAAATCGAACAGCACGGTTTTCTTCATTCCAAAGCCCTCCTTTTTTCCAAAAAGAAAAACCATCTTCGCTGTACGCAGGTACAAAAGATGGTTTCACATAGATGCTTGAATGGGTGGTTACGCTTCTTCGGTGCCGTTATCGATATCCTCAAAATCCTCATCGCCTTCCACCGGATCCGGCGGAACCATCGGGAACAGGATGTTGAAGTGTTTGAATTTGCGGCGACCGTCTGTATTCTTGTTTTCTTTGTACTTGCGAATGATCGCGTTCACTTCTTCCACCATTTCATTGCGCTCATCCGTCGTGAGATACAGCTCGCTGACGTTATAAGCAAAAGTGTCATGGTATTCCTTGCGCACATCGATATCGCTGGATACAAAACGGTTCAAGGTCCGGACCAGATCCTGTTCCGTGGTGCGCAGTGGAGAAAACAGGATATCGCTGATTTGCTGGGCGTTTTCTTCAATCATGACACGCAGCTTCACTTGAATGACCTTTGCAATCGGCTGATAATATTTTTCCACGATCGAGCCCTTCACGCGGGTATCGACCTGTTCAAGCAATCCGACACGTACCAATTCTTTCACATGATAATGCAGGCGAGCCGCATTTTCGCCAAGCTCGGTAGCGATTTGCTTAGCCGTTCTCGGTTCCAAATCTTCAAACAATTCGAGGATTTTGACACGTTCCGGAATGGCGAGGGATTTCAGCGCTTCCGGATCCGTTACGTTAAAAAACTCTTTCATCTCTTTCACCATCCAGCTCGCAGCTTTGTGTCCTAGGACGTAACAACATACATTGGCATTTTTCAATTTTATATCTTTCTGAAATAAAGAGCAACATCTAGCTGAGAATAAGCGGAGCGGTGTGGTAAAATAAGACAGAGTATGCAGACAAGGTGGGATGCTTGATGACAGAAACGGCAACAGGGCAAAAAGCGCCCGATTTTACATTGCAAGCAAGCGGCAATCAAACGATCTCCTTGAAAGATCTCCGCGGGAAAAATGTCGTGCTGTATTTTTATCCAAAGGACATGACACCTGGCTGCACGACAGAAGCGTGCGATTTCCGCGATTACCATGGAGATTTTGCCAAGCTGAATACGGTGGTGCTGGGAATCAGTCCCGATGATGTAAAGTCACACGACAAATTCACGGCAAAGCATGAGCTGCCGTTTCCGTTGTTGGCCGATCCGGAGCATCAAGTAGCGGAGGCATACGGTGTCTGGGTGCTGAAAAAAATGTACGGCAGGGAGTACATGGGCGTTCAGCGAGCAACGTTTCTGATTGATGCCGAGGGAAATATCGCCCATGTCTGGCCAAAAGTAAAAGTCGCTGGACATGTGCAGGAAGTGCTCGAAACGATCAAAGAAAAGCTGGCCTAAGCCAGAAAGAGGGGAAAAAACATGAAGCTGCCGATTGATTATATGGTGGAAACCTTTGTGGCATTAGCCAATATTCCAAGTCCGACTGGCAATACATACCGTGTAATGGAATGGATCAAAGAAGAGCTGACACGATTGGAGATCAGCTATACCGTGACAAATAAAGGAGCCGTGCTGGCCACCCTTCCAGGAAAAAATGACGAGCGTCACCGCCTGCTTACCGCCCATGTAGATACGCTGGGAGCAATGGTGAAGGAGATTAAAAGCAACGGTCGGTTGAAAATAACGCTGATCGGCGGGTTTCGCTTCAATGCCATCGAAGGGGAGTACTGCCAGATCGAAACCAGTAATGGCCGCATTATCACAGGCACCATTTTGTCGACCAAAGCTTCGGTGCACGTATATGCGGACGCCGGCAAGATGGAGCGCACAGAAGAGGTCATGGAAGTGCGCCTCGATGAAAAAGTGAAAACCAAGGAAGAGGTGCTCGCCCTGGGCATTCAGGTGGGAGATTTTGTTTCGTTTGACCCGCGTGCAACCGTGACGGACAGCGGATTTATCAAATCGCGCCATCTGGATGATAAAGCGAGTGTGGCCATTGTGCTGGGGGTCCTGAAAAAGATCAAGGAAGCGGGGGAAACGCTGCCGTACACCACCCATTTCTTGATCAGCAATAACGAAGAAATCGGCTATGGAGGAAATTCTAATATCCCGGATAAAACGGTCGAGTATTTGGCGGTCGATATGGGGGCAATCGGACAGGGGCAGACAACGGATGAATACTGCGTATCGATTTGCGCCAAGGACTCCTCGGGGCCTTACCATTACGGCATGCGCAAGCACCTGGTACAGCTGGCTGAGGAAAATGGACTGTACTATCAAGTGGACATCTATCCGTTTTATGGTTCGGATGCAAGCGCAGCGCTGCGGTCAGGCTATGACATCATCCACGGCTTGATCGGACCAGGGGTGGACGCTTCCCATTCTCATGAACGAAGCCACCGGGAAGCTTTTGAGAACACAGCAGGCTTGGTGGATGCATACCTGCGCTCGGGTGCGGTTGAATAGGAGGAAAATCGGTGAGCAACAACATGTATCAATGGGCGGATTACTACGACCTGACCAATCGAGGCGTACCGGGTGATGTCGACTTTTATGTCGACTTGGCGAAGCAGGCTGGGGGAGAGATCCTCGAATTGGCCTGCGGAACGGGAAGAATTACGATTCCGGTGGCCGAAGCGGGCTTGCGCGTCACAGGGCTCGACATGTCCGTAGATATGCTCCGCCGCGCCGAGCAAAAGGCTGCAGAAAAGGGTGTTCTGGATCACATCGACTTTATCCAAGGGGACATGCGCCAATTTGAGCTGGAGAAGCAATTTTCCCTGATCATGATTCCGTTTCGCTCTTTTTTGCATCTGCTGCATATCCAGGAGCAGATGAAGGCATTGACGGCCATCCGCAAGCATCTCGCACCTGGAGGGAAATTTGCTTTAAATGTATTTGTGCCCAAAATTAACCATCTGTACGAAGAAAGCGAAAAGATGTCGCTGCGGGGGATGTACCCGTTGGAAAACGGCGAGCAGGTGGCGATGTGGGATTTTACCCGTTATGATCATTTCCAGCAGCTCTCGGAAGTGACCCGCACCTATGAACGATTGAGCGCGGATGGCATCGTCACGGAAAAAGCGGTAGGAAGGTTTACCCTTCGTTATATTTTTCCAACTGAACTTCACCATTTGCTGCGGTTAAACGGCTTTAAGGTCGTCCAACGTTATGGCTCGTTTGCAAAGTCAGGTTTTGATCAGAATAGCACGGAATTAATCATTGTGGCAGAAAAGCTGTAATCGAGATCGTCGATTTCCGGGGAAATAATGCCGGGGGAGGGGGAAAACGATGAAAATTTACACGAAAACTGGCGATAAAGGTGAAACCTCACTGGTGTACGGAAAGCGCGTGTCGAAGGATTCGCCGCGCGTGGAAGCTTATGGAGACTGCGATGAAGCCAATTCAGTCATTGGATCGGCGTTGTCCTTGCTGCCCCAAGGTGAGGATTGGTCTGAGCTGAAAGCAGTGTTTCACATCATTCAAACCAAGTTGTTTCATATCGGTGCGGAGCTGGCTACTCCTGAAGGGAAAAAAGTAGGCTGGCCAATCGTAGAGGACGATGTACTTTATTTGGAGCAGCAAATCGACAAGCTCGATGCCGAGTTGCCTGCCTTGACGAATTTCGTGCTGCCAGGAGGACATCCGGCTGCGGCATCCTTTCATATTGCCCGTACCGTCGTGCGCCGTGCAGAACGTTCTACCGTCCGGATCATGGAAACGGAGCAAGTGAACGCGATTGCCTTGAAATACTTGAACCGCTTGTCCGATTATCTGTTTGTCGTCGCACGCTATGTGAACAAAGTGACAGGATATAAGGAGTCTAACCTGCATGAGCAGCCATAAAGATTTGGCAGAGATCTTTCGCCTGGCTGCAGAAACAGACCTGACTTATATCGAATCATTTGCCAAAAGGGGAAATTATCCATGGGGTGTACTCTTTTGGAATGCGGACAACCCGACGTACTATGACGCCAATCATGCGCATATTTTTGATCCGGTCTGCGAAGCGGAGCAGACGGGAGTAATCGAAGAGGTGCGTGCTTTTTACCAAGCGAAAAACATCATTCCCCGGTTTTACTTGTATGGGCGCGAACAGCACCAATCATTGATCGAACAGCTGAAAGCGAAAGGATTTTGCCTCGAGGAGCTGGAAAATCCGATTCAGGTATGGTCCGGAGCATTTGCGCAAGTTGATCAGAACCCGGCCATTTCCATAGAAGAAGTGACGGATGCCAACTATAGTGAAGCGCTAAAGGTTGAATGCAGCATTCAGGAGCTCGGGGGGCAGGAAGTGCGGGAACAAGCATTTGCGCAGGAGTATCGGCATCCCGGTTTTCAACATTATCTGCTCCGGTTGAACGGTGTTCCTGTCTCGGTGGCTTGCACGTTTACACATGGCAGTGATGTGCGAGTGGAAAGCGTGGCGACCCTCCGGGAGTACCGCGGGCAAGGTCTGATCGGGCATTTGCTGCTCCACATTCAGCAGGTGTTTGCACAGTCAGCGGGAACCGCGCTTTGGGTGCATCCGATCAATCATCTGGTGGAAAAAGTTTACAAACGATACGGGTTTAAGACTGTTGGAGAGATCATCCTTGTGCATGCGTATGCAGGTGGAAAAGGGATAAAGGAAATTCGCGAGGAACAATTGTAGTCAAACATTCCATTGGCATGAAAATTCTATTAGACTGCCCACATTAAATAAAACAGCGGCTACCTAAGAGTAGAAAATAAAGTCTTAGACTCACCGCTGTTTTATTATGCTATCGATCCCATTAGTTCAATTAAATAAGATGTAAAATGCTTGGCATTACTTAACCACTCACTTCAATTGAGTTTATCAAATACTGTAGTAGAACAAACCTGCACCGCTTAGAACTAGAAGTAAAAAGGACGATGTAAGAACATTCTTCATACCATCACTCCTAAAGAGGGTGAAATAATTAATTCATGGGTTTCTTATTGGGTTTCCTTTATACGTATTTAGAGATGCAGGTTAGATCCATTTTATTACATTAAGCTGCCTGTTGCGTAACAAAAAAGGAGCAGCTGCGGTTCGCAATTCTGCTCCATGATATGTTGAACTATTTGAACCCTTAGCGTAACAATTCGAGGTTCGCTCCCTTGCGCGGACGAACCCCTGACCTGATCGCTACCAGAGATGCACTCAGACACGTTTTTCTATCTCACTACCTCAAAATAATAGATTCAAGAAATATCGGAATCTATAAAAAGTCCTGCATTCTCCTTAACCCACTCTGCGAAAGTATACGGCTTGTGTCCTGTTACTTCCTCAACTGTCGGCAAAACCGTATAAGCAGATTTAGGCGGATTAAGGTGCCAACTAATCACGTAATCAATTGCATCCTCTTGAACACCCATTCTTCTCATCTGTTCACGTTCTTCTTCTTCGGAGCTCTCAATAAATTGAATTTCACGTCCGATAACCTCACTAATTATCCGGNGGAGCTCTCAATAAATTGAATTTCACGTCCGATAACCTCACTAATTATCCGGACTTTATCTTGAACCGACAAACTCTCAGGACCCGTTAGTGTATATATTTTACCTGCATGACCTTCCTCAGTTAGTGCAACCGCTGCGACTCTTCCAATATCCGCTTCATGAACAGAAGCAATTCGTGATCCTCCAAACAGATCTCGAACAACCCCCTCAGAGCGTATTGAGTTCGCCCATTTTCTTGTATTTGCCATAAATTCAAAGGCTTGAAGTTGAGTCCACTCCAGACCACTTGCCTCAACTGCCCTCTCAAAAGGTCCTTTCTCCCCGTTCCATAAAACGGTAACCCTGCGTACCCCAGCCTTCTCAGCAAGTTCAACGATTTCTGGACCCGTTTGTAACGGGGTATATTCAGCGCCTGTTGTAATTAAATGCATGCCGCTTACGCCAACCAACGCAGAAACTAGCGTACTTGGATCACTTAGATCTCCCGCGACAACCTCTACATCATTAGGAAGATTGGCTTGCAGCAGATTACGTGTCAATGCACGTACCTTTTGCCCCTTTTGAATAAGTTGGTCCACGACGTGTCGCCCTACTGTTCCCGTTGCCCCTGTAACTAGTATAGTCACTCGTTTTCCTCCTCCCGTTTTTGTACCATCTGATTGATTTTTTCGGCCAATTTGAACTTCGCTTCGGTTAATGCAGCTATTTGTTGGTTGATCTCATGCATTTTCGCCTGATACATAAGCAGTAATTCCTCACAATAGACGTCCTTATCTTTATGCTCCTGATGCTCAGGATATTTGCAGAAGATGATGTCTCGAATTTGGTCCGTTGTCAGCCCTAAACCTAGATAAAGTTGAATTGCGTTTATGGAATCGATCACCTTTTCGTCATATTCCCTGTAATTATTTTCTTGACGAGATGCTTTGATCAATCCTTTCTCCTCATAATAGCGAATCGACCGGGCGCTAACGCCGGTTATTTTTCTTACCTTTCCTATCTTCAAAACGATCACCTCACAGATTTGGAGCACTAAATTTATTATAAAGTTTCACATTAGTGTAAAGGTCAAGAAAGAAGGTTACATAAAAAACAGCCACCTCATGGGATGGCCCTTAGTCTAGTCATAACAGACTGGATGGTGTTCCGCTCGAAATATTTGCTGCGTTAAACTGCCCTTTAGTTCAGCGGGAGCTTCTTGCTCCTAAAAGTAACGCCTATATAATTCCCGTCGACGTTCCCCACGTAACTGAGCGTAGATCTGTGTTGTTGATGCCTTCTCGTGACCTAGCATTCCTTGAATAAAATCTAACGGGGCACCGTTATCAAGTAAGTGGCAAGCATACGTATGACGAAAGCGATGGGGATAAACGTTTACTGCAACCTCTCCACGGGCTGCAAGCTTCTTAACAGCATAACGTATTGTAGGTATGGCCATTCTGCGAACAGGAAAAGACTCCGTCACAAAAAGGGCTTTGCAAGAATCCTCTCGACTCTCGAGGTATCTCTTTAACCAGACCTTACATTCGGTTGTAAAATACACTTCTCGTTGCTTTGAGCCTTTACCATGTACAATCGCGGAGCAGCTCTCCCAGTTGATATCTTCAACATCTAACCTGTGCACTTCACCTATACGACAGCCAGTACAATATAAAAACTCCAAAAGTGCGCGCTCGCGTGGGGAATCACAGGTTATCTTAAGATTAATCACATCTTCTTCAATTAAATACTTCGGGATCCGCTTTTCAAGTTTTGGTTCTCTTAGCTTAGCCGTAGGATTTTTTACAATATATCCTTCTTCAAATGCAAACCGAAACAGGGACCGTATGAACCGTATACGATGTCCTAAACTGCTTGGCTTTAACCGTCCCGACTGCTTCGCTAAATATTCTTTGAGTAAGTCCAATGTCACTTCTCCTATGTTTAGGTTGCCAATATCGCGAGTCAGCACCTTAGACTGAAGGGAATACGCATCTAAAGTGTGCGGACTATAACCCAGAATGCGTTTATCGGCCTCATACAAAGTCCAGAGATCAGTCATTTTCATAAAACAAAACCCCTCCCAAGGCTAATTACTATTAGCTTCACTATTTTTGGAGGGGATTAATCTATATTTCGAACTATATTGTTGAACTAGTGATTCCCGATAGTTTAATAATTAGCAGACACTCTTATCAGTAACGCCCTAATTAGAATACCAGTTAAAATACCAGTAACTGAAAAAAGCATCGGTAACCAGACGGGCCCAAATAAAACACCTACTACCTTCATTGTTGCAGAGTAAGTAACCCCAACAGTGGCTAAGAATGCAGCTAGAAGGAAAGGGATCATAGTGAATGGTGTTCTACCGCCTCCCGCATCTCTATAGGCGTCCCAAATACCAAACATATACAGGCAAGGATAAAACATTAGCCATTGAAAATCAGTTTGTTTAATAGCTTGATCAATGTCTCCTTGAAAACTGTATATAATGGCAAGGTTCAAATTTGATCCCATGTTAACGATTAACTCAAGGAGGATAAGTACGGACCCTTTAAGGTATTGTCGATTTAAGAAATGACCAAAGCCTGGTAAAGCAACACTCCATAGCAATTTCTCGATTTTATCGGATTGTGCCATTTTATCTGGGCGATTTCTGAGCAATCTTATCACGATCGTCAGCTGTTGGTGGCTTTTCCATCCAACAATATTTAATCATGATATCGATTCCATCCTTCGCATAATCCATTAACTCCTCAATGAGTCTAACGTATTGAACTGATAAATCTTTTCTCATACATACCGCGAGAGAAGCGCCGTAAAAACCCACAGCAGCTGAAGTAAGAACATTGGTATGAAATAAAAGAAAGCGATCAGAGAAAGGGGATTCGGTCGAATTGGTTACAGTAGAATCCCATGAAATTGGTGTGTTTAAATTATCCTCACGAAATAAGGAGTCGAACACTTCTGTGTGCTTCGTAGATATTTTCGTTCCTCTGACCATGTAATCGCGTACATCGCTCGTATTTGCTACTTGGCTAAATCCTAGAACTAACGCCTTTCCTAAATTCATTTTATTCATATTAAAAGTGATGTTTGCTATTTCAATTGCATTCAGAGGTCTTCGTTCTCCCAACCACCCCGTTATAAAATTTTCACGAAGAACGAACTCTACCATTTCATCCGGATTAATATAGGGAGGTCTTGTGTAAAGTCCTTTTGATTGCATGACACCCAATACCTTTTCATGTAATTTCATTGTTTGAATTGTACATTCTTGATAATATTTCCGGATATCTGGTCGTGAAGAAGTCGATAAGGAGACTGCATACCCTGTTAGTCCATGAAGAGACATAATATACATATAGTTTAGTAAGAACTCATCCGAATAGAGACGAGGTGCTTCTAAATTGACATCTTCATTAGAAAAGCCATGCGGAATCGGAAACCCCTCACTTGTAAAAAATTCTTTAATCTTCTCGACGTGGGTTTCAGACAATTCTAATGCATATTTATAGATGGAACGTGTATCTTGGTCATCAATTTTTGAAAGGGCGTACTCAGAAAAACAAATGGCTAACGTATCGTTTTGATAGTGCAGCTATTTCAGGAGCCGTAAGCTTCGTTTTATGTATTGTCGCTGTTTCCATCTCCACCCACCCTTTACGGAGAAATAATTTATTTACTATATACAATCTCCATCTCTTCAAATTTCTATTTAACATACTCAGTATTTGCGGATAGATGGATATTCTAATGCCTTATTGCAAAGATTATAGGTGTCAGCAGAAAATAGAGTATTAGACTGGATGTCTTTATTCAACGCGGCTTTTCGAATTGTCATACCGCCTGACTCCATAATATAAGTTTTAGACTGACCTTAGAAATTGAAACAGCGACCAGCCAAGGACGAGAAAATAAAGTCCTAGACTGTCGCCATTTCATTGAACTAGCGTATCCCGAGGGAGCTTAATAATACAGGATTATCAGCATCGATAAATCGTAATTATGCATCCTCATGCGCAAGAGAAGTTGATAACTCACGGTAAGCGTTGATCTGCTGTTGGAGTTCTGCTACCTTCTGCTCAGCACCAGCTATCGCATCTGCTCCAGCTATCCAACGTACCGGAGGCTCCTTTTCGTTTGCAATAATGAGCAGCGCCTTAGCAAGTTTGGCTGGGTCTCCAGGCTGTTTGCCGTTTACTGACTCAAACATAGTACGGCTTTTATTGGAGCGCTCGGTATAATCGTCGATTGTCAACTCAGGCCAGTATGTTGACCCCGGCTCCAACAATTCGGTACGGAAGAACCCAGGTTCAACTATGGTTGTTTTGATACCAAACGGAGCGACTTCATGGTGCAGAGACTCCATCCATCCCTCAAGACCGAACTTCGAAGCGCAATAAGCAGAAACATATTCTTGTCCTACAAGACCCGCGATTGATGAAATGGAAATTATGTGGCCGGAACGATTTTTACGCATCATAGATAATACAGCACGGGTGACGTTCATCGGACCAATGAGATTGGTGGCAATTTGACGCTCGATATTTTCTGGAGTCAGCTCCTCAAAATATCCTGCATAGAAGTTGCCAGCGTTGTTGACCAGTACATCAATGCTGCCAAATCGATCAACTGCTACCTTGACAGCTGCTTCTGCATCGGAAGGGTTAGTGATGTCCAGTCTGACAACCAGCAGGTTTTCGTTCTCGCCCAGAACTTTGGATACCTTGTCAATATTACGCCCGGTAGCAACTACACGATGTCCAGCCGCAAGAGCAGCCTTTGCAATGTCAATCCCCATACCGCGACCGGCACCAGTGATAAACCAAACTTTATTGTTAGCCAAAATGTCAACGCCGGAATTAATTTGACCCACTAGCGCCGGGATA
>NZ_SDKD01000031.1 GCF_004521915.1 Brevibacillus migulae
CTCCTCTTGTTAGGTGTGTCTAACAATTGGGGTGCAGTTCAGGTCTCAGGCAACTTTGCACGTTTACGATTGCAGGTATTCTTTTAGGCGCTCCTGGGCTAAAGCGGGGTCAGCCTCCAGCTGAAACAGCAAATTCAGGTTGCTTGTGGAAGTAATCCCCATTCGTGTCGCGTGGTAAAGCTTCGGAGTCGCATGCTTGATGTAGGACATGATCTCCACGGTAGGCGGCACTGTGTTTTTGATCCGCAAGAGCTCATTTAAGATGGCGATCAGCTCCCGGACTGCCTGGGGTTCATCGGTATCCGTCAAGTTTTGAATGCGCTGTATCATTTCAACGATCTGTTTTTTCTGTCCGTCGCGACGTATGCCTCTTTGTTGACTCACTTGACACACTCCTTTCCCTGTATCTTTCTATGATCATGTTGATCTGTTTACGAAAACACAAAAAGCCGATCCAAAAGCATTTTGGAACGGCTCAATATCTCCAAAATGCGGCAGCCTGGCGGTCGTAGGACGAATGTCCCTTAGATCCATGGTTTTGCGTCCCAGCCTTTCGAACTGGTTTGCCATTTGCGCATGATTATGATTAGTGCTATTTTCCTAGTTGTGTGATGAAAAAAACGATTTACTTCCCTATTATACTTCATTTGTTTACGAAAGAAAGAAGAATTGAAGAATTACAACAATCTTTATTGGGGATGGGTATTTCAGCCTAGATAAGTACTCGTGCCATTAGCAGGGAGAGGCCGATGAGAATGTGCCTACGTAGGGGAGGGGCGAAGGGACATTGGCCCAATTTTTCATTTTTCGCAACATTGGACATGCCTCTTGCGGTCTGTATCTGTAACTTGTTGTTTTTCACTACTACCTCGTCTTTACCGCTTGGCAGCCCCAAGCGGTTTTTTCTTTTTTTATAGGAGCGCCTGACCATTCTGATCGAGCTGGAAAATCACATCTTGCATAATCCATTCCAATCTTTTTTTCCGAAAGCATAACAATTTCATGAGACGCTTCTTCTTGGCGTGGCTCAAAACGGATCTGGGCAACCTTCTGATCACTCTACCGATTTTTTTGTCTGACATTCTTTGGATGGATTCGATCATGGTTTCCATCTCGTATTGGTTATGAAGGAACAACTCTTTCAACCCTTTTGGCTAGCGAAGAGGCTTTCTTAATTGAGGATGTCTTCTTTTCTTGATGCGTTTATATGTGGAATTCGATCGAGAGCCCAAAAGGCTGCTTCCAAAATCAATCAGGTACCAACTGTACTTTTCCCATGGATAATCACGATACAAGATTAAATTCACGTCGGTTCGATCTTTATTCAATATCCAGACATCAAACACGATCGTCCGCGCTAGCAGATGGGTGTCATTGATGTACCGTTGGGGATTTGCTTTCACATCATCGCATGCCTTTTTCCATGTGATGACTTCGTTGGCATTGACTTGCCTCGAGATATATCCCTTGACTGGTCTCTTGCTGCGCCCTTTGATGATCGCCCGCGAAAGCCTGGCAACCGGAAGTCCCAGTTTTCTAGCTAACGAGATGGCGATGAATTCGTTCGCGATCATCGATTTGTCACGCTTAAACCAAGGTTTTTGCAAGCGGAATTTGAAATAGGCGATGTTCCCTTTGCGATCACGGACTCTCCATACCTTTTTCCTTGACTCTTTGGTCATGGGAAATTGAAATCTCCACAACGCTCTACCCATAACGTTCCCCCCATGGCACATTGGTGCTTACTGTACAGTATGTCAAATCAGCTTGGTGAGAAATGCCAAAATAGCAGGTTCGTATAGCCCTTTTATCTAGTGCGAGAACAAATGAACGAGCGTGGAATCATGGGGCTTTTCCAAATTGATCGCCCAAAGAATGGATGGTTTCTGTTACGATGAGGGGAAATAGGAGAAATTGGGGAGGAACTCAGTATGAGTCATACGCGCATTGCGTTTATATCGGACGTTCATGGAAATTCTTTTGCATTGAAAGCGGTTCTCGCAGACATGCAAACCCGCTCGATCACACAATTGGTCAATCTGGGCGACGCTCTGTACGGTCCGATTGATCCGAAAGTGACCGCTGAGATGCTTCAAGCTACTGGTGCCATACATATCCGCGGAAACCAGGATCGGGTGCTTTTGGAAGCGGATGAACATCCATCAGACACGATGCAGTTTGTAAAAGGGCAGCTGGATACCGCGGATATCGACTGGCTCAAATCAATGCCTTCCACCCATGTGCTCCTCGATGAGATTTTTTTATGCCATGGAACGCCCAGTTCGGATGAAACCTATCTAACCGAAACCATACTTCCCCAAGGAGTTTTTCTCCGTTCAGCAGATGCGATCGCAGCTGATTTGCTACAGGTTGGACAAGCAGTCATCGTTTGCGGACATAGCCACATCCCGCGGACATGCTACCTTCCCGACGGAAAATTGGTCATCAATCCCGGGAGTGTGGGGCTGCCTGCCTACGAAGATGAACTGCCCTTTCCACATCGGATGGAATCAGGAAATCCCCACGCGAAATACTGCATCCTGTCCAAGGAGGCGAAGATGTGGAAGGTTGAGCATATTACGGTTCCTTACGACTGGGAAGAGGCGAGTCGGTTGGCAACCCTGCGCAACAGACCGGACTGGGCGATTGCGCTTCGGACCGGACGGATGTGAGACATGCTCAGCTTCCGCATAATCTCAGGAAGCAAAGGGAAAACCAAAGATACATGGCAAAGCGAGGATGAGTCAATCCATTCCGCTGTTAACTTGGCGTGTTCCGAATGGAGGGGGGTGAGGCAGTACGATGGAGAAAAAGAAGTATTACCTGAGCATCCATTCCAGCCCGAATACTTGGGAGGTCCGCGAAGGCGGGGAGGACTCCACTTTCGATTTTGAGATAGAGGCAACGCCCGATGAAAAAAAGCAGCTGGAGGATTTGTTTACCTCCGCCAATGATGATGATTTTCGATCGTATTTGCACGGGCATCTGCTCTTTACCGATGTTGAGGACCAAGACCATGAGGCCTACGATCACACGCTCAATGAGCTGTATCACAAAATATACGAGTTTGGCACACCGGAGACAAAGCAAAAAATGGAGCAAATGGGCATCATTGATGCATTGAAAGGTCATCTCAGTTGACACGCTGGTAGGAGGATCCCACTATGTCCAAAAACAAGAACATCAATATCCATCAGGAAAGCAGCAAAGGAAAAGCGGCCGAAGTCGTCAAGCAAAATGAAGATGCGTCCACAAAAGGCACACTGAAACGGTAACCCTCGCTCATGCGGGGGTTTTGCTTTCCGAAAGGAGGTATTTTTCCATTGCAGTTGCCTGCACGTATCCTCAGCAACTTGCTGTATAAGCTTCTGGTTTTTCCCGCTTTGATCCTTGCGTTTTCCCGCTGGTTTCCGGAATGGATCTATTTTGCGGATCAAAGACCCCCCGTATTCCTGAGCATCCTGTTTATCGCCATCGGCTTGGTCGCCGATGAAACGATTCTGCCATGGCTCGGAAATCAGACGGCTACGCTTCAAGGCTTTTTATTTATGGCTGTGGTCACCTGGGGGACTTCCTTTATGCTAGCCGGGGCGGAGGTTACGCTTTCCGGAGCGATCCTGCTCGGTGCGGCGTTGGGTGTCGTGGAGTACGTCATGCATTGCTGGCTGCTGCAGCAGCGGGAAAAAGAAACGCATCATCGCCCGTGATCACGAGTCCGATGATGCGTTCCGTCTCCTTATTGGTAAGAAAGTACGCTGGGTGTTTGACGGGAAGCAGCGGATGCATAGGGAGACTGAACCAACATTTGCTGTTCAAGCTGATTACTGATTTGAATCACTTGCTGCAATTGTTGGATGGCTTGCTGATGACCCTGCAAGGCCGCTTGGATGGTTTGCACCGCTTGCCGTTCGCGTTGTGCCAGCTGCTCCAGCATCGCGGAGTTTTGCTGCTCTTGCTGCAGCATTTGCTGATACATGGTGCTGGCTTGCTGGGTTTGCTGGATCATCTGCTGTGCGATTTGCCGGCATTGCTGAATGGAATGTTGTACAGTATGCATGAGAAAACCCTCCTGTTTGCCAATGTAAAAATTACCTCCGTATTATGCGGCAAATCACAGAGCGCTATACTTCATCGGACGGCATGTGGCCGTCTTTTTGTATGCTCGCATACGTACAGTCATGTTTGCGGGATCGTCACTTTTGGTGTGATGTTCATCACAGGGTCGTATCTATGCGGGGTGTATAGTGAAACCAGTCGATAGGGAAAAAAGGAGGAAATGCAATGCGACCTGATCCGACTCCATCTAAAAAAAATCAGGAAAAACAAGTGAATACGGACACAGAGCCATTGAAGGGCACCTTTACATCCGTATTGTTGCTGGGCGCATTTATCGTGGTGTGCTGGGTTGCCGTGTTTGCTCTGTTTTTAAATCGAGCGTAGAGGAGGAGCATTATGCACTTGCATCGCTATGAAAAAATTTGGCTTTGGCTCGGAGGAGCGGGATTAGCAAT
This sequence comes from Brevibacillus migulae, assembly GCF_004521915.1. Taxonomy (GTDB): domain Bacteria; phylum Bacillota; class Bacilli; order Brevibacillales; family Brevibacillaceae; genus Brevibacillus_F; species Brevibacillus_F migulae. Next base: position 4,512 of record NZ_SDKD01000031.1, read on the forward strand.
CTTTATTACGTTGTTGGCGATCAATGCATTCGCCATGGGCATGCAGCCGCCAAGTGACATGCAGATGATTGACCCGCAAAAGGTGGATCAAACACCGCCTTTTGACAAACCTGGTCTGAAACAGATTGGGGAAAAAGAATATGACGCGTATATGACGGCTTTTGCCTTTAGCTATGCACCATCCGTCATCGAGGTTCCGGTAGGTTCCAAGATCAATTTCCATGTGACCAGCAAGGATGTCGTGCATGGATTTGAAATTCCGAAAACCAACATCAATTTTATGGTGGTGCCAGGCCATGTCAACTCAGCATCGATGACGTTTGACAAGCCAGGCGAGTATTTGATTCTTTGCAACGAATACTGTGGAGCCGGACATCATGTCATGGCGACCAAAATTATCGTGAAATAACGAAGGAGGGTGTCCGCGTCTATGCTGCGGCTGAAAACGGAACAAACCAATCATGTTCAAGTAGACAAACCTTCCGCTAGACTCAGCCTTGCCTTTATCATTGTCGCCTTTGCTTCTCTCAGTGTCGGAGCGCTGGCTGGAATGCTGCAAGGGATGGTGCGCGGTGGTGTCATCCATCTGCCTAGCTGGATCAACTATTATCAAATCTTGACGGCACATGGTGTACTTTTAGGACTTGTATTTACTACTTATTTTATTGTGGGATTCTTGTTTTCCGGAATGGCCCGTACGAATGGCGGGAGCTTGACCAAGACTGCGCTTCGCTTCGGGTGGACGGGTTTTTATACGATGCTGATCGGTACACTGATGGCAGCTTTTGAAATTATTCGCAATAATGCTTCCGTATTGTATACCTTCTATGCTCCATTGAAAGCGGAGCCTGCTTTTTATATCGGATCGGCCTTGCTGGTCGTGGGTAGCTGGCTCGCCGGTTACGGGATGATTGCCAACTATGTAGCTTGGAAGAAAAATCATAAAGGGCAGCGTTCCCCATTGTTTGCTTACATGGCCATCGCCACGGTCGCGCTCTGGCAAGTAGCGACAACACCGCTCGCGATTGAAGTGTTGTTCCAACTGATTCCTTGGTCCATGGGCTGGGTACCTACTGTGAACGTCATTCTGTCGCGGACATTGTTCTGGTTCTTTGGCCATCCGCTGGTTTACTTCTGGCTGATGCCTGCCTATATCGGTTGGTATGTCTGTGTACCGCGCATCATTGGAGGCAAGATTTTCAGTGACGCGCTGTCCCGGGTCGCCTTTGTCCTGCTGCTGTTGTTCTCGATCCCGGTTGGTTTCCACCATCAGCTGATGGAGCCAGGTATCTCCCCGGCATGGAAAATGATTCACGTGGCATTAACCTTGATCGTAGTGCTTCCTTCTTTGATGACGGCATTCTCCATGTTTGCCACGTTTGAAACTACCGGCCGCGCCAAAGGCGGAAGAGGGCTGTATGGCTGGTTTAAGCACCTGCCTTGGACCGATGTTCGCTTCTTTGCTCCTTTTATCGGGATGCTGTTCTTCATCCCAGCGGGGACAGGCGGTATCATCAATGCAAGTAACCAGTTGAATGCAGTCGTGCATAATACGATCTGGGTGACCGGTCACTTCCACATTACGGTGGGCGCTGCGGTTGCGCTGACCTTCTACGGGATCGCATACTGGCTGGTTCCTCACTTGACTGGACGCACCTTGACCAAGAAAGCCAATCGTGTGGCAATGGTACAAATCGTGTTCTGGTCGGTCGGGATGTTCATCATGTCGACAGCGATGCACTACCTGGGCCTGCAAGGCGTGCCGCGCAGAACTGACTATACGGATTATATGAACAATGCAGAAGCGTTGAGCTGGATTCCTTGGCAGCGCGTGATGGGATTTGGCGGAGGACTGCTTTTCGTATCGGCCGTCCTGTTGATTGGTGTGTTGATCTATCTTGGAAAATTTGCGCCAAAAGGCAATGAGGAATATCCGATCGGTGAGACAGATGGCGAACAATATACGCCTGCCATTTTGGAAAGATGGCCGGTATGGCTGTCCGTACTGGCAGTGCTCATCATCCTGGCATACGCGATGCCGATCATGGAACAAATTCAGCATGCGCCTCCAGGTTCCCCTCCGCTTCGCACGTGGTAATAAACAGAAAAGAATGGATGCAAAAAAACCGGTTGACGCGTGTCAGCCGGTTTTTTCTATGTGTGAGCCGCTTAGGACAAAAGGCTGTCAAGGGAATAGGCACCTGCACCTGTTAAGGCGAGACCAACAGCAACGGCAATCAAGGCAAGATTATACTCATAGCCGTTCGCCGTAGACCAGTAACCGTTCGGACCATGCACTTTCACGATCGAGACAAGCATGGTGATCACGAACAGAGCGGCTGCAACCGGCATCCACAATCCTCCTGCAAACAACAAGCCGGCAACCAGCTCGCCAAGTCCAGCCACAAATGCCATCAGGACACCTGGGCGAACACCGATGGATTCCAGCCAACCGCCCGTACCTTTAAGCCCGTAGCCACCAAACCACCCAAACAATTTCTGCGTGCCGTGGGCAGCAAACGTCAAACCAATCACAAGACGAATAATAAGAAGGCCAAGATCAAACACGATAACAACTTCCTTTCAAAAATAGATTAACTTACTTAACGTTAGTTATCGTAACCCATTCACTTACTTTTGTAAAGTACCTAAATCAAAAATATGAAATGCCAATCCTTAGCAATTCTTGTATCATACTGAGCAGAAGTGATATGAAAATAAAATAAGATAATTGGCAGGTGAACCTGATGGAGCATACCCATTTGCGTTTTCGCAGCACCTTAAGCCGGACGAAGCCGGAAAGCATCCGGAATCGAGAGGCAGCTTGCCCTTTTTGCGATCGGGAAAATCTGACCGATATCCTCGGCGAAGAAGGCCCGATTCTCTGGTTGAAAAACAAATACCCGGTGCTGGAGAATACGTATCCCACGGTGATCATTGAGACTGACCAATGCGATGAGGAGCTTTCCGGCTATGCGAAAGAGCATCTCCATTCCTTGTTTCGCTTTGGCATCCATAAGTGGTTGGAAATGGAGGAAAGCGGGGAGTTTCAGTCTGTGCTGTTTTTTAAAAACCACGGACCATACTCGGGCGGTTCCATCCACCACGCACATATGCAAATCATCGGCTTGGATCATTACGATTATGTGCAGCATATACAAGACCGGGATTTCGTCGGCGTGTTAATTGACCGCAAACAAGGAGTCGAGTGCAATCTGTCGACGTACCCGCGCATCGGCTTTTACGAATTCAATGTGATCCTTACCGATCTTCAGCAAATCCCTGATCTCGCGGATTATGTACAGATGCTTGTTCACTATACGTTGCATCACTTCCGCGGCTGCTCCAGCTATAATCTCTTTTTCTACCGGCTGGACGGACGGATATTGGTAAAGGTCGTACCCAGGTATGTGACATCCCCGCTGTATGTCGGCTATGGGATCCCGCAAGTGCCGAATAATCTGGAAGAGGTTGTCAAGGATATTCAGACTAGATATGTGCTTCATTCGTGACGAACGCGCGGATGGCCGGAAAGTCTATATCCGATTCTTTTTGCCAACAAAAGCATAGGTGAGCAAGCTCCCGCCCAACAAAATAATAGCCATCGCAAGAAAGGACACATGCATCCCGGTTGTAAAAGAAGGGGTATTGGTCACAAGCGAACCAAAAACTGCAATCCCCATCGTGGCACCCAATTGTCGTATCGAATTCAACGCACCTGATACAATACCAGTCTGCGAATGAGGGACTGATGAAATGACAGCGGTCATCAGAGCAGGAATGGTAAAGGAAATACCGAACCCCATGAGCAGCAAGCCGCACAGCGTAAGGGCATAGCTGGTACTTATATCCACCCAAAAGAAAACAAGAGCGCCCGCGGCACACAGGGTGAATCCAAGCATCATCGGTATTCTTGGTCCAACTTTCCCCACCATTCTACCAGTAAAAATCGGGTTAAAAGCGAGCGGTATGGTAAGTGGCAGGAGCGCTATGCCTGCCTTGTGGGCAGATAAGCCTTGTGCTTGCTGAAAAAAGATCGGCAGTATAAACAATAGCCCGGAAAGCGCAATGTTTATGAACATCCCGGCCAGCATTCCTGCCGATACGGTTACGTTTTTGAAAATGGCAAGGGGAAGAAGCGGAGTTTTGTGCTTCTGTTCTACCTTGACAAATAACAAGAAGCTCAGCAGTGCAATGGTGGATGCAGCGAGAATAATGGGTGAATCCCAGCCATATGTCGGGCCTTCAATCAGGGCAAACGACAATGAAGTGATCATCGTAATGGCTGTTAGTTGACCGGCCCAATCGAATGGGGTCTGTTTCCGCATCGTCTCGGTCACATACAAAGTAGTTACGATCAAACTAATCGCAGCGAGCGGAAGGTTAAGCAGAAAAATGCTAGGCCAGCCAAAAGTATCGACGGCAATTCCGCCAACCACTGGACCGGCAGCCATGGCAATGCCTGTCACCGCTGCCCAAATACCGAGTGCGCGGGCCCGGTTGCGCGTGTCCGGGAAGGCTTGGGCGATTAAGCTAAGGGAGGCTGGCATCAATGCTGCACCTGCTGCTCCGAGAATTGCCCGTAAGCCGATCAGCACAGGCAGGGAAGGAGCCAAAGCAGACAGACCCGATGCGATGAAAAAAAGCGCTAACCCATTCAGATAAACCCGTTTGGCCCCGATGGAGTCCGAAATCATTCCTGTGGACAAAAGCAATGCTGCAAACGTGATTGTGTAAGCATTCACCACCCATTGAAGCTCTGTGATTCCGCCGCCAAAGTCTGAATGAATGGCGGGCAGAGCAACGCCTACCACGGTGGTATCCAATAGCACCATAAAGTATCCAAGCGAAAGTCCGAAAAGCAGGAGTGCTTTCGCTTTTCTATCTGTGCTGTTTGATTGTATTTTCGCTGCCTTTTCCAATGGTATTCCCCTCTCATCCTAGAGTTCGAAAAGTTCTTTCGGCCAAAGTGTATAATGAGTTTGACAGTAGAATAAGAGGATGGTTTATCCTAGGAGTTACAGTCCTACGATCCAAAGGCAATGGAGGGGCGGAAATGAGGCAACAATCAGATAAGGAGCGTCTTCAGGAGCTTGCTCAGTTTTTGCGGACACGTCGCGCGCGGATTTCACCAATCCAAGCAGGATTCCCAGATTCCGGAAAGCGCCGGATCCCTGGCCTCAGGAGAGCGGAGGTAGCTTTGCTTGCGGGCATCAGTGTCGATTGGTATACATGGCTTGAGCAAGCGCGTCATATTCAAGTTTCCGCACAGGTATTGGAGGCGATAGCCCGGGCCCTCCAGCTTGATTTTCATGAGCGAAGGCATTTGTTTTTGCTTGCCCTCCAGCAGTTCCCTGCTGATCAGCCGCTTGCCGGAAGCGCGATTAGCCCAACGCTGCAAAGCTTTCTTGATCAGCAAGGGGCGAGTCCAGCGTATGTTACCGATGAACGCTTGAATATCGTTGCATGGAACAGGTGTGCAAGTTTCATTTATGGAAACTATGAGGATATGTCCGCACGGGAACGCAACAGCGTATGGAGGACGTTTACTTCTCCTTATGTACGGGAACTGCTTCGGGATAACTGGGAAAACCATGCCAGGCATCGTTTGGCTCAGTTTCGTGCGAGCTATGCAAATTTCACAGGTCACCCGTGGTGGCTGGATTTCATTGGGGAATTGAGCCGCACAAGCGCGGAATTTCAGATGTGGTGGCAGCAGCACGATGTTTTGAGCGGTCCCGAAGGATTGAAGATCATTTACCATCCTACGCTAGGAAGGCTTACATTCAATCAACTATCGTTTGTAGTAACGGATGCGCCTCAACTGACCGTCACCATCAATGTCCCTGCGAATATCGATGAGACGGCAGAAAAGTTGAGAAGCTTTCAATCTTGAAAAGGAGATGACCGAAATGAAGATTCTTTCTGTTGAACCCACCCCCAGTCCAAATGTGATGAAGCTGAATACGGATGAAACACTCCCAGCAGGTACTTCGTTTAATTATAGTAAGGATGAACAAGGAGATGCTCCGGATTGGATCAAGCACATGCTGGCAATCGAGGGAGTGAAGGGGATTTTCCAGGTCAGCGATTTTATCGCTGTTGAGCGAAACCCAAAAGCGGACTGGAAGGACATCCTGTCCGAGATTCGCGCGAGTTTTGGAGACATCGCAGAAACGGCTGGTACTGAAGGGGACTCAGCAAGCTCGCCATTTGGGGAAATTCAGGTTTTGGTGCAAACGTTTAAGGGAATACCGATACAAGTAAAGCTAGTAACCGCACAGGAAGAGAGACGCTTTGGCCTGCCCGAACGATTTCGGGATGCGATCATGAGTGTGCAATCCGCTTCGAAAAACTATGTGCTGGAGCGTCAGTGGGAGGACTATGGCGTACGTTACGGCTCTTTTGATGAGGTAGGAGAAGAGCTTGTCGCCGAATTAGGAGCTGCCTATGATGAGCAGCGTGTCGAAAAATTGGTGCAGGACGCCCTGAACCTGGTGGAAGGCGAGGCGGAAGAAGCCGAAGCGATTACATCCGCAGAGGTTTCTACGTTGCTGAACGATCCGAATTGGGAAAAACGCTTTGCAGCATTGGAGCGTATGAAACCGAGTGTGGAAGACATCCCGTTATTAGCCAGAGCGTTGGAAGACCCGAAAGCGTCGATCCGTCGACTGGCCACCGTTTACCTGGGCATGATCGGGGAAGCGGCAGTGCTTCCACACCTATTCAAGGCATTAAAGGACCATTCGGCATCCGTGCGCCGTACCGCAGGGGATGCTCTGTCCGATATCGGTGATCCTCAAGCGATCAAGCCGATGATCGAAGCCCTCCAGGACCAGAGCAAATTGGTGCGTTGGAGAGCCGCCCGTTTTCTTTTTGAACAAGGCGATGAAACAGCTCTTCCAGCGCTTGAAGTGGCCCAATATGATCCGGAATTCGAAGTGAGTCTCCAGGCAAAAATGGCACTGGAGCGCATTGAACGCGGCGAGGAAGCCAGCGGGACTGTTTGGCAGCAAATGACACGTCGCAACGATCAGCGATAAAGCGGGGCGACAAAAGGAGAATCCTCGTATGACAGGCAAACCTTCTGCCTTTTCATTCAACAAGCAAACCATTCTAATGATATTGATAGGCAGTTTCCTGTATGGATTCTTCAGTTATTTGACCATCACCATCCAGATTGAAGGAAACAGTCTTCGCCCCGCGATCGTGGTTCTGACGGTCATGGGGGCATTGTTTGGTCCGATGATTGGATTTTTATCTGGCTTTATTGGAGCATTTTTCAGTGATCTGTTTGCGTGGGATGTGTGGATTCACTGGAATCTGGGGAATGGCCTCATTGGTTTGTTCAGCGGCCTTCCTTATTATCTGAAAAACTTCCATCCCTTCCAGGGAAGAGTGAAACGCAGCCATTATATGTGGGTAGCTTTCTGGGGGATCACTGGCAATTACATCGGATTGTTTTTCGCTGTCCTGATTGACATCTTAAAGGGAACGCCTGATTTGGACGTGGTAGGTTGGGCTTTGGTTCCGGCATCGATAAATGCGCTATGGGTTGTGACAGTGGGACTGATGGTGCTGTGGGCCGTTGCGGACAGAAATGCGAAACAGCTGAATGATACGGACATAAAGAAAGACTAGCCCATGAGGCTAGTCTTTTTGTGCATATAATTGATAGACGAGTTCGCAAATCCGTCCCATGGTGTCACGGGCGAGATTTGCTGGCACGTTGGCGGAGAGTGTTGAGATCAGGATCGCCTTTTGTCCCACGTAAAGAATGCCCACGTCATGATCGTTGGTGCTGACGCTGCCGGTTTTATGAGCCATTTCCCAGCGAGGCAGACCGCCAATGATCTCGTGGTCGGGGTCTGGGAGATGAAGCGGGAGCGACTGTTGAATTTGCTGCTGCTTTAATATACGGATCATTTGCAGACAGCTGTTGTAAGAAAGGATTTTTCCCGTCGCCATTAAGCGGAAGTGATTGGCCATATCAGCAGCGGTAACCTCGTTATAGCCTTCCAGTTCGGCGGGGATCACCATCAATTTGTTATGAAACTGGCTGTTGCTCATGCCGGTTTTTTTCATGATCGAACGAATGCTTTTTTTGCCTACCAAGTCGATCAGCATGTTGGTCGCTGTATTGTCACTCTGGATGATCATCAGCATGACGAGATCATAGATGGTAAATTCGGTGCCGGGGGTCAGCTGCTCCAGTACGCCAGAACCGCCTACCAGATCTTCTTTTTTCAGCCGTACTTTGTCTTCAAAAGAAAGCTTGCCAGCGTATTGCTCGGCGAAAACGGCGGTCATGATTGGAACCTTGATCAGGCTGGCAGCGTAGAATCGCTCATCCTCCTGATACGCCAAACGCTCATTGGTCTGCAAATCCTCGATGACAAATCCCCATTTCCCTCCGGCTTTTTCCACAAGTGACATGATGGAGTCGTGCAGTGTCGCGATCATTTTCACTCTTCCCCCTCGTAGGTACAGCTTGATAGACAAAATTTTCTTAATATCATATTATTAGTCTTGTCTCGTGCTTACAACAATAGATTTGCAAAAGGGGGTTCAACATGAAAGCGTTCCACAAAATTTCTTTATCGGCCGTGATGCTTTCCAGTCTGATGCTGGCAGCCTGTGGTGGACAGCAAGCAGCACCAGCTCCAACTACACCAGCGCAAGAGCAGCCTGCAGCACAAGCACCTCAAGAGTTGAAGGTCAACATGAACTCGGGTGATCCGTCGACGATTGATCCAGGGTTGGCCGAAGACATTCCATCGATGACGGTTGCGCGTGCAGCGTTTGACGGCTTGCTTCGTCTGGATGCGGATGGCACGATCAAAGAATCCGTCGCAGAAAAATACGAGGTATCTCCCGATGGTTTGACCTACACGTTCCATCTGCGCGACACCAAATGGAGCAATGGAGATCCGGTAACCGCCAAGGATTTCGAGTACGCCTGGAAGCGCGTGTTGAATCCGGAAACAGCGGCAGGCTATGCCTACCAGCTCTATTATTTGAAAAACGGTGAAGCCTATAATCAGAAAAAAGTGAGTGCGGACGAAGTAGGGGTAAAAGCTACGGATGACAAGACGCTCGTAGTGACCCTCGAGAATCCGGCGCCATTCTTCCCGCAGCTGGTAGCTTCGGTTACCTATCTGCCAGTTAACCAAAAAGTCGTAGAAGGCAACAAAGAATGGGCGAATTCGCCAGAAAATTATGTGGGAAATGGACCTTTTGTATTGAAGCAATGGGAACATAAATCCAAAATCATTATGGAAAAAAATCCGCAATACTGGGATGAAAAGAGAGTTCAGCTGACGACGCTGAATATCAGCATGATCGAAGACGCGAATACCGAGCTGTCCATGTTTGAAAACGGCGACCTCGATTGGGCGGGTTCACCGCTGGGCGATCTGCCGTTGGACGCTTTGCAAACGTTGAAAGAGTCTGGCAAAATGCAAACGCAAGCGACAGCAGGGACGTATTGGTATGTGTTCAACACCGAAAAAGCGCCTTTCAACAACAAAAAAATCCGTCAAGCATTTACCTATGCGATCAATCGCCAGGAAATCGTGGATAATGTAGTGCCGTTCAAGAGTTCTGTAGCTTTGGGCATTTTGCCGACAACCATGGCGTTCAAACCGGAAGGCTACTTCAAAGACGGTGATGCGGAAACAGCCAAAAAACTGCTCGCAGAAGGAATGAAGGAGCTTGGAATCGACAAGCTGCCTGAGATAGAATTGATTTACAACACAAGTGAAGTGAATCAACGGATCTCCACTGTCATTCAAGATCAATGGAGAAAAACGTTGGGTGTAGAAGTGAAGCTGCGCAATATGGAAAACAAAGTGCGCAAGGAAGAAATGCGCGCAGGCAACTTCCAGATCGCTCGTTCCAGCTGGATCGGCGACTTTAATGACCCGATCAACTTCTTCGAGGTATTCAAAGGCGGGTTGAATGATTCCAAATGGAACAATCCCGCGTATCTCGATCTGTTGGCGCAATCAGCAAAAGAACAGGATGTGCAAAAACGCAATGAAATCCTGAAAAAGGCTGATGCGATCGTCATGGATGAAATTCCGGCAGCACCGATCTACTACTACACGTACGCTTGGGTGAAACAAGATACCGTGAAAGATGTTGTGATTGATGCCCTGGGCTTCATTGACTTCAAGTATGCATCCAACGCCAAGTAATCGAGGAGTGAGGGAATGCGTCCGGTCATTGGCATCGCTTGTTCCAAGATGTTTTTCTCGGGAAACCATCTCGATCAGTTCTTTTACGTCAGTCATGCCTATGCGGAAGGCATAGCGCGGAGCGGAGGGATTCCCTATCTTTTGCCTTTACTGTCAAGCGAGGAAGCGCCCTATGCGGACATGGTAGAAAGGCTGGATGGCGTCATCCTGACGGGCGGTGAAGATCCAGCGCCTCACTTGTACGGAGAGCAGCCCTTGCCCGGACTGGGGGAGGTCGTCTACGAGCGGGATCTGGCTGAAATCAAATTGATTCAGCTGTCTGTCGAGCGGAAGAAACCGATTCTGGGAATATGCCGTGGCATGCAGATCCTGAATGTCGCGTTGGGAGGAACACTGTATCAGGACATCCCCAGTCAGATTGCAGGCGCCTACCAGCATGCGCAGCGCGGATCCAGACAGTATGGCGCGCATACGATCCGTTTGGAACCGGGATTTGTCGCAGAGGCGATCGGGAAAAACGAATTGCTGGTCAATTCGTCCCATCATCAGTCGGTAAAGGATGCTGCGCCTGGATTCCGGGTGACAGCTCGAAGCGACGATGGGGTCATCGAAGCGATTGAGAGCGAAAACGGATTGTTCATCGGTGTGCAGTGGCATCCTGAGCGGATGTGGATGCATGATGACTCCATGTTGAAACTGGCGGCAGCATTCGTGCAGGCCAGTCAAAAAAGTGAATGACCGTGATGCAAAGAAGAGCCATCCTTCCTGCCTTGGCAGGAGATGGCTCTTTTTCATGGGCTCACGAGGTTTCCGCAATTTTCATACCATAACTTAGGGAGGGAGGTCATGATGGGCGGCACTAAGAAAAACGGGAACGGAAAAAACGGACAGAAAAAGAAAGCGAATGTAGCAGAAGATAGCGCAGAATTTATCATTATGGCCCTCTTGTTGGCAGATCAATTGAAATTTCAAAGCATATTGGTTGATCGTGAAGGAACAGTCGCGATTACCTTGGAAGGACAGATTAAAAAGAAAGATCAGACTTCCGCACAAAAAATGGCTGATTTTCTTGAGGAGAACGGCGGCATGACGCTTGACGAGGCTATCGAGGGACTGCGGCTTCGATTGGAGGGAAGGTAGCCGTGCGTCAAGTTTTAAACGTCAGGACAAGCCTGGCTTGCAACTGTATGAGGAAATTGAGATAATGAATGCGAATATACGTTTGGGGTGAACAAGGTGAAAAAGTTTTTGCACCTTGATGTGGATGCATTTTTTGCAAGTGTAGAACAATTGGACCGGCCGGAATTGCGGGGGAAGCCGGTTGTCGTAGGCGGAGTGGGAAATCGCGGTGTCGTTGCTACATGCAGCTATGAAGCGAGAGCCTATGGGATTCGTTCTGCGATGCCGTCCGCATTGGCCAGAAAAAAATGCCCGCAGGCAATCTTTTTGCCTGTCCGCTACGATCGGTATCGGGAAAAGTCAGTTGAGATCGCCCAAATCTATCGCAGCTATTCCGACCTGTGGGAAACCGTCGGCTTGGACGAGGCCTATCTCGATTTGTCCCATTACGATAATGCCGTTCCGATCGCCCGGGAGATCAAGCGGCGGATCAAGGCAGAGACGGGGCTTACCTGCAGCATCGGTCTTTCCTATAATATGTCTCTGGCCAAGATCGGAAGCGATCTGAAAAAACCGGATGCCTTTGTCATTATTCGCCCGGAAGAGGCACTGGAGATTCTTCGCCCCCTTTCAATCGGTTCGCTCCACGGTGTCGGAAAAAAGTCACAGGAGCTCCTCGCGCGTAAAGGGATCCATACCATTGAGGATTTCTGGTCGTTATCGCTGGAGGAAGCCATCCAGCTGTTCGGAAAAATGGGTGCTGTACTTTATCATAGGGCCAGGGGAGTCGATGGGCGGGAAATCGTGATGGATCGACCCATCAAGTCACTGAGCAGAGAGACGACCTTTCCGCATGATATCCACGAAAGGGAACAGCTCGGGATAGCGGCCCATGAGCTTCTGGAAGAAGTATGGCAGGATGTGGAGCAGGAGGGAGTCCATCCGCAAACAATGACGGTGAAGATTAAGTATGCCGATTTCACCCAGCGGTCCAAGCAGCGGAAAGTCAGTGACGGCAGCAATTGGCAAGAACTGCTGGATAATTTGCTGGATTCGTTTGAGTATCCGCAGGGCGTTCGTTTGGTCGGCGTAGGGTTTTCAAATTTTATCAGTGATACGGATATGACAGAGCGCTATGAGCAGCTCTCGATATACTCGCTGCTGCGGGAGGGGGAAAGCAGATGAAGGAGGAAAAACGTTACCATTGCTGTGCCTCTTGTGAGCATTTTCGTGTAGAAAAAGGGGAGCAGGGTGTGGTGTACCGCTGCTCCCGTCTCGGCTATGAGACAAAGCCGGACTGGCAGTTTCAATGTTGGTCGCCAAGAGAGCATGTCAGACGTCTGATGCAAAAAGAGCAACAAAACTGAAGGATGACTGACCTTTTGCTACGGGGCAAGGTACCCTTTTGCTACGGCACTTTCCACCAGCTTGCGCACATAGTCCCACAAAGGCTCGGCTCCGCCCGCGATGGGTTGATTCCGTTTTAAGACCTGTTCACTGGTGATGCCTCTTTTTTTCCACAGCAAGCCTTCCGTATGGTAGTTCAGCAGAAGCGGCTGCAGCCGATCACAAGCACTGGCAAATCGTGCTTCCGGGGTCTGGCGCTGCTCAAATTCCATCCATAAGCTGTACAGCTCTTCAGCCTGATCCTCTGGAAGGATGGGGAAAATGCGGGCCGCTGCTTTTTGTTCCCTCTCCTCCTTGTCCAGATGGCCTAGTTCATCGTAGGCATAGGTGTCCCCGGCATCGATTTCCACCAAATCATGAACCAAGAGCATCTTGATGACTCGCAATACGTCCAATTCCGGATCATTGGCATATTCCGCCAGAGTGATCGCCAGCATGGCAAGATGCCACGTGTGTTCGGCGTCATTTTCTTGTCTGGAGCCGTCGCTGATCAAGGTCTGGCGATACACTTGCTTGAGCTTGTCGATTTCGAGGAGAAAGTCAATTTGTCTTTGTAAACGTTCCACACCAGTCCCTCCTTTTAGTCGTTAACCTAAACCACAGCGGTCAATCTGTCAAAGTGAAGGAAAAAGATGTGTGAATGGCGTCGGTCAACCGTCGTGGCTTCTTTTTCTGGACATGCATATAATGCAGCATACTGATACGAAAGGGGGGAATGCAATATGTACGGATTCGGTACCCCTAAGCATCACAACAAGAAAAAATTCGAAAAAGTAGCCGTTGTGGTTTCGTTCGTATTTAAAAAGAAAAAACCGCATCATAAGAAGAGAAAACATTTCTATTGCTAATGTAAGCTAGAATCAAAGGCGCATGACCTGGGAGGGCCGGCTGCGGTCGCTCCCTTTTTTCTTTTTGCATGGAAGTGGCTGAATATGGTATAGTTAGTGCCGATATAGGGAGGTGCTAGCTGTGTTGCTGGAAAAGCTCATGCCCAGTCAGTTTGTTGAATCCATCCATCATATCAGTCTGGAAGAGCTGAAGCAGCGTAACATTTGCGCCGTCATCACTGACCTGGACAACACCTTGGTCGAATGGCATCGGCCTGAAGCGACTCCTGAGGTGGAGAATTGGATCATCCAACTGCGTCGAGCAGGCATTCAAGTAACCGTTGTGTCCAATAATAATGAAGGCCGTGTGCAGCACTTTTGTGAACCACTAGGCGTTCGTTTTATCTGGGCCGCACGCAAGCCGTTGGGACAAGCATTTCGACGAGCAGTCAAAGAAATGAATGTGTCGATTGAACAAACAGTGGTTGTTGGCGACCAGCTGTTTACGGATATATTAGGCGGGAATCTGCTTGGATTCCATACGATTTTGGTTGTGCCAGTGGCGTCGACGGACGGGATCCTAACCCGATTTAATCGGCAATTGGAACGGATGGCCCTTTACTGGATGCGGCGGAAAGGAATGATTTCATGGAAGAACAAGACTTAATGACAGAAGAAGCGATTCATTGCGCAGGTTGCGGGATTGAAATCCAGACCGACGATCAGGCGAAGCCCGGTTATACCCCGAGATCCGCATTGGACAGAGACACCGTCATCTGCCAACGCTGCTATCGGATCAAGCATTATAACGAAGTAGCCCCAGTGTCGATGGACGATGACGATTTTCTGCGGATTTTAAATGGGATCGGCGCTGCTGACACGCTCGTCGTCATGGTGGTTGACCTGTTTGACTTCCAAGGTTCGTGGCTGCGCGGCTTGCCTCGCTTTGTCGGGAAAAATCCGATTCTGCTGGTCGGAAACAAAGTCGACCTTCTCCCGAAAAATATCAACCTGAATCGCGTGCGAAACTGGATTCAGCACGAAGCAAAAGAGCGCGGCTTGAAGCCGGAGGATGTCGTTTTGGTCAGCGCAGCCAAAGGGATTGGCATTGACGAGCTGCTTGCTCGCATCGGGCAATTGCGCAAGGGTAAGGACGTACATATCGTAGGTGTAACGAATGTAGGCAAATCCACCTTGATCAATCGGATCCTTCATGATTATGGAGCGGCAGATATGGAGATTACCACCTCACCGTTTCCAGGGACCACGTTGGACAAGATCGAAATTCCGCTGGAAGACGGACGTCTGCTTTATGACACCCCCGGCATTATCAATCGGGATCAGATCGGCCATATGGTGACGGCGCAGGATTTGCGCAAGCTTTCGCCTACCGCGCGCATCAATCCGAAGGTGTATCAGCTGAATGATCAGCAGACGTTGTTTTTGGCAGGGTTGGCCCGAATCGATTTTGTTCGCGGCGAGCGTCAATCTTTTACGGTCTACATTGCCAACAATCTATATATCCACCGGACCAAGCTGGATCAGGCGGATGAGATCTTCGCCAAGCATCATGGAGAGCTGCTGGCACCGCCTACGGGTGAATCGGCGAAGCAACTTCCGGCGTTTACCAAGCATACAGTAAAAATAGAAGCAAAAGGACCAACTGATATCGTGATCTCAGGACTTGGCTGGGTCACCCTTCAAGGCAAGCTGCCGGCGGTTGTGGATATCCATGTACCAAAAGGCGTAGCGATCGGTGTGCGAAAAGCATTAATCTAGCCAGTTGTACACGTTTGTACGGCCCCTTCTGGTAGAAGGGGCTTTTACAGCAACACTCCAACAATCTGAGATGACGTTTCAGCAAAGCTTTCCCCGGGAGAGTGAGATAGCGATGATCACGAGCAAGACACAACTGGTTGGACTGTTTGGGCATCCGGTCCACCATTCACAATCACCAGTCATGCATAATGCAGCGTTTGCAGCCATTCATCTGCCGTTTGCTTATGCTGCTTTTGATGTAGCCCCCGATGCCTTGGGCGAAGCGGTCAAGGGAATTCGGGCACTTTCATTGCGCGGGGTAAATGTGACGATTCCGCATAAAGTGGCAATCGTCCCCCTGCTGGATGAAATCGATCCGCTTGCCAAACGGATTGGAGCGGTGAATACGGTCGTCAATGAAAACGGCCGGTTGATCGGGTACAATACGGATGGGAACGGGTATGTCCGCTCCTTGCTGGAGGAGACCAACATCCGTTTAACGAATCAGGTGGTAGTCATGATCGGAGCGGGCGGCGCAGCACGTGCGGTTGCGTGCACCTTGGCCGAGCATGGGGTAAAAGAAATCCGGATCGTAAATCGTTCGCGTGAGAAAGCGCAGATGCTGGCAGAGCTGCTCTCGTCCAGCGTTTCCACATCCGTGATCGACCCGCAGCAGGCGGGGGAAGCTATTTCTGACGCATCGCTATTGATTAACACCACTTCGATCGGCATGTATCCACATGTGGAGGAAATGCCGGTCGCTGCCGAATGGCTTCGACCCGATCTGGTCGTAAGCGATTTGATTTATAACCCATTGGAAACCAAACTGCTGCAAACAGCAAAAGCGCTAGGCGCCAAGACTCATTCAGGCGTAGGCATGTTTATTAATCAAGGAGCACTTGCCTTTGAACTATGGACGGGAAGATCAGCCCCTACGGAGCTGATGCGTGAAACAGTTTTGAGACAATTGCAACATGGAGGGACGTAAAAGGAATGCTGACAGGAAAACAAAAACGCCATTTGCGCGCACTCGCCCATCATCTGACTCCGATTTTTCAGGTGGGAAAAGGCGGCGTGAATGAAAATATGATCAAACAGATCAAGGAAGCGCTGGAAGTCCGGGAATTGATCAAGGTTTCCATTCTGCAAAACAATGACGATGACAAACACGATGTGGCGGCAGCCCTTTCCGAAGGTGCAGGGGCCGAACTGGTGCAACTCATCGGCCATACCGTCGTATTGTATAAAGAATCGAAAGAACACAAAACGATCGAGCTGCCGTAGTGCGTCATGATGAGAAAAGGCAAACGGATCGGTCTGTTGGGCGGGACGTTTGATCCCATCCATTCTGGTCATTTGATCGCGGCCGAACAGGCACGTGACCAGATGAAACTGGATGAAGTCTGGTTGATGCCGACAAAAATTCCGCCGCATAAGACACGAACAGATATAGCAGATGAGCAGCACCGGTTGCGCATGACTGAGCTGGCAGCAGCCGATCATCCGTACTTCCGTGTTTCGGATATGGAGCTTCACCGCGAAGGTCCATCCTATACGGTTGATACGATGAGAGCGATTCGGCAGATGTTTCCGCATGATGAATTTTTGTTCATTATCGGTGGTGACATGGTGGAAATGCTGCCCAAATGGCATCGCTTCGAGGAGCTGCGAACGATAGTCCATTTTATCGGGCTGGCCAGATCGGGTGCCCAATATAATCAGGAAGCTGTTTCATCTTATGTCACTTTTGTGGAAATGCCTGCCATTGATATCTCTTCCACGATGATCAGACAAAGAGTGCGGGCGGGAATCAGCATCAGGTATCTGGTGCCTGACGCGGTCGAACGCTATATAAAGGAGCATCGATTGTATGAATCTTTTGGATGATCGGGAAAGGCTGCTTGCCCAAATCCGTGCCCAAATGAATCAAAAAAGATATGATCACACGCTGGGAGTCGCGGCGTCGGCTATCGAGCTGGCCCAGCGTTACGGTGCCGATCCTGAGCAAGCAGAGTTGGCCGCGCTTTTACATGATTATTGTAAATGCTGGCCGGTGGAGAAAATGCGGGAGGTATTGGTCCGTCATGATTTGCCGCAGGAATTGATCGAAGGCGACAAGGAGCTTTGGCACGCTTTTGCCGGAGCGATTGTCATCCAGCAGGAATTGGGTGTGACCGATCCGGCGATCCTGAATGCGGTCCGCTATCATACGACTGGTCGCAAAGAGATGACCCTGTTAGAAAAAGTGATTTGTGTGGCAGACTATATAGAACCGAACCGATCCTTTCCCGGGGTAGAGGAGATTCGCGAGCGATCCAAGCATGATCTGGACCACGCGTTGGCCTTTGCCTTGGGCGGGACGATCACTCACTTGATTGAGCGAGGCAAGCCGGTTTATCCGCTGACGCTGCTCGCCTATAATGATTTGGTACGAAAGGGAGGAAACGGATGATACAAGTAACACAAGATTTGGCGCGGCTGGTTGTGCACGCGGCTGAGGAGAAAAAAGCGGAGAATCTGATCACGCTGGATATCCAGAATCTCTCCGTGATTGCGGAGTATTTTGTCATTTGCCATGGCAATAACGAGCGCCAAGTGCAGGCAATCGTCAAAGAAATCCAGGAACAAGCGCATAAAAATGGATACAACGTACGCGGAGTTGAGGGCCTGGATGAAGGCAGATGGGTACTGGTTGACTTAGGTGACGTGGTGGTGCATGTGTTCCATCGTGAGGAACGTGAGTTTTATAACATCGAAAGACTTTGGGGAGATGCCCCGAGAGTGTCGTTTGACGCATAGGAGAAAAGCATGTCGTATTCACATTTGGCCGCTATATATGATCGCTTGATGGCTGATACCCCCTATGATCAATGGCTCAGCTGGGTGAACGAAGTGTGGGAAAAGCATGGCAAGCCCCAAACCGTTCTGGATCTGGGATGTGGCACGGGCAGTATCGCCATTCCGCTGAGCAAGCAAGGGTATCGGGTGACAGGGGTTGACTTGTCTGCAGAAATGCTGGCCATTGCTTATGAAAAAATGCGGGCAGCGCATGCTGACGTCACATGGATTGAGCAGGACATGCGCGAGCTGGAGTTGGCTCCTGTCGATTCGGTGATTTCCTTGTGTGATTCGCTCAGTTATTTGACAGACGAGACTGACGTCCAGATGACCTTTCAAAAGGTATTCGCCCATCTGCAGCCGGGTGGGACCTTTTTGTTTGATGTACATAGCCCTTATAAAATCGTTCATTTTTTTGCAGATAACACCTTCACGCTGCAGGAGGAAGACGTCGCCTATATCTGGGATTGCTTTACCGATCCGCTGCGCTATGAAGTGGAGCATCAGCTCACCTTCTTTTTGCGCCAGCCAAACGGCTTGTACGAGCGAGTCGAGGAAAGCCATTTCCAACGGGCGTACCAACCTCTGCAGATGATGAATTGGCTGCGTGCTGCTGGATTTGAACAGATCACGCTGACCGCTGATTTTCGCGATCAGCCGCCGCATTCAGAGAGCGAGCGCCTATTTTTCACGGCGAAAAAGCCAAAGGATTGACATTGGGGTTTCGATATGACTATAATCGGCGTATACTAATGGAAAATATGGAATCGCGATGATGAGGAGTAGTAGAAAAGGGCTTTCGGCTTAGAGAGTTGGCGGATGGTGCAAGTCAACCCGAAATCATTTTCGAACTCGCCTCGAAGCTCCAGGCTCGAACCATCAAAAGTAGGGCTGGCGTCATTTCCACGTTACGGAAACAAAAGCGAGTAAAGCGCACAGGCATTGTCTGTCGGCTTTACTAATCTGGGTGGTACCGCGGGAATATCCTCTCGTCCCTGACACATGCGTGTTAGTGGCGGGAGTTTTCTTATTTTTCGCCTATTTATCGGAACTGTTTAAGGAGGAAATCGTCATGGCAAGGCAATACGTACCTGCTGAGATCGAAGTCAAATGGCAAAAGAAATGGCAGGAAAATCAAGCGCATAAGACTGTAGAGGCAACCGACAAACCCAAGTTTTATTGCTTGGAGCAGTTTCCTTATCCGTCTGGACGTCTGCACATGGGACACATGCGCGTATATTCGATCGGGGACATCATCGCCCGCTTTAAACGGATGAGCGGCTATCAGGTCCTGCATCCGATGGGCTGGGATGCCTTTGGCTTGCCTGCTGAGAACGCAGCTGTGAAATTTGGTGCACAGCCAGCCAAATGGACCTACGAAAACATCGATTTCATGAAGGAACAACAAAACCGTCTGGGTGTCAGCATCGACTGGTACCGTGAAGTGGCGACTTGCTCGCCGGATTATTATAAATGGACGCAATGGCTCTTCCTGAAGTTTTACGAGCATGGCTTGGCATACCGGAAGCGTGCCTTTGTAAACTGGTGCCCGGAATGCTCCACCGTATTGGCGAACGAGCAGGTGATCAACGGACTCTGCTGGCGCTGCGATTCGGAGGTCACGAAAAAAGATCTGGAGCAATGGTTCCTGAAAATTACCGACTATGCGGAGCGTTTGTTGAATGATCTCGACAAGTTGCCGCATTGGCCGGAGAAAGTAAGAACCATGCAGCGCAACTGGATCGGCAAAAGCGAAGGCGCACATGTGACCTTCACGGTGCCGGAGCTGCAGGATGAAGCCATCACCGTATTTACTACCCGTCCGGATACGCTGTACGGTGTCAGCTACATGGTCTTGGCACCGGAGCATCCTTTGGTAGCCAAATTGATTGAAGGCAAACCGCAAGAAGCGCAAGTGCGGGCATTTGTCGATGAAATCAAGAAGGAAAGCGAAATTGCACGTACCGCTACGGATGCGGAAAAAGTGGGGCACTTTACAGGAGCCTACGCGAAGCATCCGCTGACAGGGGAACAGGTGCCGATCTGGGTAGCCAATTACGTGCTGCTCGATTACGGCACAGGTGCCGTAATGGGCGTACCTGCGCACGATGAACGTGACTTTGAGTTTGCCAAAAAATACGATTTGCCGATCAAAGTGGTTATCAATCCATTGGATCCGGAAATGCTGGCTGAAGAAGTTGGCGTAGAGGAAGCCTTCACGGAAGACGGCACGTTGATCAACTCCGGCGATTTCGATGGCATGCCGAATCGTGACGCGATCAAAGCGATCAGCAAGTTTTTGGAAGAACAAGGCAAAGGCGGCGGAACGGTCTCTTACCGTCTGCGCGATTGGCTGATTTCCCGCCAACGCTATTGGGGTGCGCCGATTCCAATGATTTATTGCGATTCCTGCGGCGTGGTGCCGGTACCATACGAGCAGCTGCCTGTGCTGCTTCCAGAGGATGTAGTCATCGACGGCAAGCGCAATCCGCTCACGTCCTCGGAAAGCTATGTGAATACGGCTTGCCCGACATGCGGCGGTCATGCACGCCGTGAAACAGACACGATGGATACCTTTATCGATTCATCCTGGTACTATCTGCGTTATACAGATCCAAACAATACCGAGCTGCCTTTCTCCAAGGAAAACGCGGATAAATGGATGCAGGTAGACGAATATATCGGCGGGATTGAACATGCGATCCTGCACTTGCTCTATTCCCGTTTCTTCACCAAAGTGCTGTACGATATCGGCATGGTGAAGTACGACGAGCCTTTCCGCAGTCTGCTGACGCAAGGAATGGTGTTAAAGGAAGGGGCGAAAATGTCCAAATCCAAAGGCAATGTAGTAAGCCCTGACGAGATTATTGAAAAATACGGTGCAGATACCGGACGTCTCTTCATCTTGTTTGCGGCACCGCCTGAGCGTGATCTGGACTGGACCGATACAGGGGTAGAGGGCAGCTATCGCTTCCTGCACCGCGTATGGCGCTTGGTGGATGGCCATGCAGGGCTGTTTGAAGGAAACGCCGCAGCGCCGGATACAGCCGACGAGGCAGCGAAAGATCTGTACCGCATGACCCATTATGCGATCAAAAAAGTGAGCGAAGACATCGGTGAGCGCTATGCGTTCAATACCGCGATCAGTACCATCATGGAGCTGGTCAACAAGCTCTACACCTATCCGGAAACAGCGGATCGGGGCACGCTGGTGTACGCGTTGAGAACCTTGATCGTGCTCTTGGCTCCGATTGTACCGCATATCGCGGAGGAGCTGTGGCAGCTGATTGGCAACAAAGACAGTGTACATGAGCAAACATGGCCGGCGTATGATCCGCAAGCGCTCGTCTTGGATGAGGTGGAGATTGCCATCCAGATTAACGGCAAAGTGCGCGACAAGCTGGTTGTACCGAATGGCTTATCGAAAGAAGAGCTGGAAGCACACGTAGTCAACCATGAAAAAACGGCTGGCTTGATCGAAGGAAAAACGATCCGCAAAGTGATCGCGGTTCCTGGCAAGCTTGTGAATATCGTCGTAGGATAAGAAAGAAGAACCGCACGGGGGACTGTGCGGTTCTATTTTTCATCCAAGCAAATGCTTACTGACTTCATGCAGGTCCTCTGCAAATTTGGCATGCGTACGTTGAAACACTTCATTGAAAACCCCAGGGATGCCTTTTTGCAGCGCAATTAAGCCTTCTCCAGTAATTCCCCCAGGTACGCATACCTTTTCCTGCAGGGTGGGAAGGGTAAAAAGCTCCTGCTCCAGTAAACCGGCAAAGCCGATGACCATCTGAGTAGTGAGAAATGTCGCGGTCTCTTTGGATAAGCCGATTTCTTCCTCTGCCGCTTGGATCATTTGCTGAAGAATATAGCTGAGGAAAGCGGGACCGCAGCTGCTGATGTCTGAGGCAATGCGCAAAAACTTTTCTTCCACTTCGATCGGACGGCTGATCTTGGCCAAAAGGGAAAGCACGACCTCGCGGGCCTCCGGTGTAGCAGTCGTGCCATATTCCACCAGTGTGATCCCGCGCAGAGCAGCATTTGTGATGCTAGGCACCGCGCGGATGACCTGGCAGGGAACCAGCTCCTCCAATTCAGCCAATGTAACGGGACTGGTGATGGTCACCAAGCAATGCTCTGCCGTCAGCTCATGAGCAAATTGGCCAAGTGCTTGTTTGTATTCAAAAGGCTTCACACATAAAAACAGGATGTCGGCGTTTCGCGCCACCTCCTGATTGTCTTGTGCGACGATTAAGCCAGTGTGCTTGTGCGCCAGCTCTTCCACTTTTGCAGGTGTCCGATTCGAGGCGATGATTTGAGTGGGGTGAGCGGCCTTTGACGCAATGAACGCCTCAATCAATACACGCCCCATGCTGCCGGTGCCGACAAACCCGATGCGCATGAATAATCCCTCCATCCTCTCTATTGATGAAATTGTATGAGGGGGAGGGAGGGATCATGACGAAGTTCATCATTTTACCCGAATTTTCTCCTTCAGTTGAAGAAAGGTTTTATCCCCGATCCCCGTCACTTTTTTGAGATCCTCCGGCTTGGAAAAGGGGCCGTTTTTTTGCCGATATGCCAAAATTGCTTCCGCCCGGGTAGCGCCGATGCCCGGCAAAGATTGCAGCTCTGCCATTGTTGCGGTATTGATGTTTACGGCACCACCTGCTGCTGAATGTCCTGCCGGCGGAACCGTTGAATCGGGTAATGATGCTTGAGAAGGATTGCATGGGGTAGCGGAAGCCAGCTTTTCTCCCTTGGCTGGCACATAGAGGGAAAGCCCGTCCTCCACACGTTGGGCGAGATTCACACGCTGTCCATCTGCTTCCGGGAGCAGCCCGCCTGCTTTGGCAATCAGATGGGCGACGCGTTCATTGGCCAAGATTTCATACATGCCCGGGTTCCTTACCTGCCCTTTAATTTCCGCATACAAGACAGGTGCTTGCTCTGTTGTCTGCTCAGCGGATTTTTGTGATTCTGTCTTTTGTGGTTCCACTTGGGGGGAGGCGTCCGCCGCATAGGCGGGGGTCCCGAGCGGCATCGGGGCCTGCTCAAACGAATCGAATTGATAGAGCAAATAGCTGAGAGACAGAAACAGCAGAATAGCGCCTGCCACCAGGAAGCGCTTATATTTCTCCCACAACTCATAGAGCATATGTATTCCTCCTCTACCGTATCTAAGTCTGACTGTAAAAAAAGATAGAGGGGCATTGCAAAGAAAAAAGAGGCAGAAGTCTTCACTAGACTTTTGCCTCTTTCACGGTTATTACCCAATATGCTGCAGATCAGTTTTTTTTCGACGGGATTCTACGGTAGGGCTCACATAAGGGCCAAACGATATTTTTTGCTCGATGAAGATTTGATGCCACAGCATGAAGATCAGGATCGTCCAGATTTTTCGGCTGTAATCGGCATGACCTTCGCGATGCTCATCCAGCATGTACAGGACATATGCTTTGTTGATCAGATGGTCGACCTTCGCTTCAAAGATGATCTCTTTCGCCCATTGGTAAAATTCATTTTTCAGCCAATGGCGAGTAGGGACTGGGAATCCGAGCTTCGGTCTGGTCTTGATCTCTGCCGGCAGGAAATCCTGCATCGCTTCACGCAGCACATGCTTGGTGGTACCGTTGGCGATCTTGTATTTGGTCGGAATGGTGGCTGCAAACTCAAATACTTTTGGATCGATGAACGGCACGCGCAGCTCGAGCGAGTTCGCCATGGTCATCTTGTCCGCCTTCATCAGGATGTTCCCGCGCAGCCAGGTATGGATATCCAAATACTGCATTTTGGTCACGTCGTCATAGGCACTGGCATGGCGATAAATTTCTTCGGTAATGGCAAATGGCGATTGGTAGGTGCTTGAGCGCAGGATATCCTCCATCACCACGCGTTCCTTCATGTCCTCGGAGAAGATTAGCGCGTTTCCAAAGAATCGTTCTTCGACGGATTTGGAGCCACGAATCAAAAAGTTCTTGCCCTTTACGTTGTCAGGCAGCTTTTCCGCAATGCTGCGCATCGAGCTTTTCATCCAGCTTGGCATATGGGAAAACATGCGCAGGGAGTGAGGCTCGCGATAAATGTTATATCCGCCAAAAAACTCATCCGCACCTTCCCCGGACAAGACGACGGTCACGTGCTGGCTGGCCAATTGAGCGACGAAGTAGAGCAGGATCGCTGATGGGTCCGCTACGGGTTCGTCCTGATGCCAAATGAGTCTTGGCAATTCATCCATATAGTTTTGCGCGTTGACCACCAGCTCGTGGTGCTCGGTGCCGAGAAACTTGGCGGTACGGCGCGCATAATCCAATTCACTGTATCCCGGGATGTCCGAGCCTACCGAGAAGGTTTTGACCGGCTCAAACGTCCGCAGCATGGCCACGATACTGCTGGAATCCACGCCGCTGGACAGGAAGGCACCGCGAGGCACTTCACTGACACGATGCTTATCCACCGATTCCAGCATGATCGCACGAGTACCTTCTACAAAATGGGAGAACGGCTTGCTCTCATCCGGTTTGAATTCAACGTTCCAGTATTTTTCGAGACGGATGCGGTCATCCTCGATAATGAAGAAGTGGGCAGGCGGAACGCGATAGATTCCTTTATACATCGTTTGTGGATCAGGTACATATTGGAAAGTGAGATAGTGATAAAAGCCAGTCTCGTTCACTTCCCGAGGTACGCCCGGCAGCTCCAGCAGACTTTTGATTTCGCTGCCGACGGCGATGGAATCAGGCGTTTCCGTATAGTAAAGCGGCTTGATGCCGAAATGATCGCGAGCGCCGAACAAGAGCTTGCGGCGACCGTCCCAGATCGTAAAGCCAAACATCCCGCGCAGATGCTTCGGGGCATCAAAGCCGACTTCCTCATACAGGTGGAGGATCGTTTCGATGTCCGAATCCGTATGAAAGACGTGGCCTTTTTCCTTGAGCCAGCTTTGCAGCTCTTTATAATTGTAGATTTCGCCGTTTCCGATAATCCACAGCTCTTTCGTTTCATTAAAAAGCGGCTGATGTCCGCCTTCCACGTCGATAATGCTCAATCGTCGAAAGCCGAGTGCAATATGTTCATCTACATGAAACCCGTCATCATCCGGTCCACGGTGCAGGATCACATTGGTCAGAGCCTGAATCGTTTCAGGCATGACAGGTTGTTGACGTTTATTGTAAAGGGATACGATTCCACACATAAAATGATACGCTTCCTCTCGCAGGGCTTAGAAAATCACTATAGCTAAATCTAACATGTATCGAATATCCGTGCAATCTTTCAAAGTACCCAACCAGCTTGGAAGGATGCTTATCTGATGTTGCTCCCAGTCTGCACAGCGATGTGCCAAATCATACCTGTTCCGCTATTAGGACGGGAAGCCTCCTCTTTATTTGTATCCACGTTTCCTGAAATATGTGCAAGCAATCGTTCGGCAACAAACTCCTTCGGCAGGGCTTCGGGAACCGTGCAGCCCCTTCTACTATTGTTCTATCAAATGAGAAAGAGTAGAATCGAGTGAGATCAATAAAAAGGAATGAATGTGCATGAAAAGGAATCATCGTTTCCCGCAATCCATTCTTAGTGGATTGCAGGCATTTTCCTTGACAACCTGCGGCAGTAGCCAAGAGGCTGGACAGGGAGCGCAGAATCATGCAACCTCTGGGCAACAGGAAAACATAGAATTATACATATTGGCAGCAGCCAGTCCCTCGGATGCATTCAAAGAAGGAAAGCCGCTCTATAAAAGCACGCACGAAGGAATTTCTCTCGTGACTACATACGGTTCGTCCGGCACTTTGCAGCAGCCAATCGAGCAAGGAGTACCCGCCGATCTGTTTTTCTCGGCAGGAGCGACCGAGATGGAAACTCCCTGGCTGCTGGGAGAGGGAGCGGGGCATGTGTTTGCCAAGTACGGATTCGCGGCTCCTGACCAACCATGATCGACCATGAACAATTTTGGACACCCATCTACATCTCCCTGAAAATTGCTACGGTGGCCAGTATTTTTGTTTTTATTCTGGGTGTATGCGCTGCCTGGTACATGGCCCGCAAACCGCGAAAAGGCAGACTGATTGTGGAGACCATTCTCCTTTCTCCGCTGGTTCTGCCTCCCACGGTAGTTGGCTTCGGGTTGCTTGTGCTGTTTGGCCGCAACAGCTGGTTGGGCAAAGGGATCGAATGGCTGTTCGGCCAGCCGATCGTATTTACATGGTGGGCTGCGGTCATTGCCGGGGTTGTTGTTTCCTTTCCTTTGGTCTATCAGACGATCAAGACTGGATTTGAATCCGTAGACAAAGAATTGGAAGAGATCGCTCGCACGATGGGGGCAGGAGAGGCGCAAGTATTTTGGCATGTGACACTGCCGCTTTCCTGGCGATTTTTGTTATCCGCCTTCATGTTTGGCTTTGCCAGAGCGATGGGGGAGTTCGGGGCGACGCTCATGTTTGCGGGCAATATCCCAGGCAAGACCGAAAACATTCCGACGGCCATATACCTCGCGGTGGAATCCGGCGATATGCGATCGGCCACCTACTGGGTCATCGCGATGATCATCATTTCGTTTCTGCTTCTTTCCTTCATTCACAAATTGAACAAGCGGTGAAGACGATATCCTGGCTTGGACGAATGTCCAGGCTTTTTTTGTCTGCTCCGGCTTCCATACAATGGCTACAAGTGTATGAAGAAGAGGGAATGGTGATCCATGAAGGGGATTCATTTGTTTTCGACGAGCATGGCGATGGCGGCGGGCTGTTATCTGGCTGCATACCTGCCAGTCTTTGTTTTTCCGCTAATCGGCGTGGGGATATTTT
Organism: Brevibacillus migulae; assembly: GCF_004521915.1. GTDB lineage: Bacteria > Bacillota > Bacilli > Brevibacillales > Brevibacillaceae > Brevibacillus_F > Brevibacillus_F migulae. Next base: position 31,470 of record NZ_SDKD01000031.1, read on the forward strand.
CTCTCTGCTGGTGGCTGCCAAAGCATTGGAGAAGGCATTGTTTGATTCCGACAGTTTTTTTCTTTTTGGCCGCGATCTACTTTTTTGTCTATGATGCGGCTCATCATTCGTTTTTGTATCAGGATGCTGCCTTCAATAGGGACATCACTGCAACAGGGACGATTGCTTCGCCTCCAAAGCGGGATGGCGATCAAGTGAGATTTGAACTGTCCATTCCAGCTCCTCATCAAACAGGAGCCGTTAAGCACTGGCTCTCACCAAAAACAGAACGGATCGCGATGCGCGTTACCTTGACAGAGGAGTCCCAAATCAAGAGGGTGGAGAACTGGCAGGAAGGGGACCGCTTGTCGGGAGTCATCGCCCTTTCTCTTCCTGAGACAGCGCGCAATCCCCATGCGTTTGACTATGCCAGCTATTTACGCTGGCAGGGCATTTATGTCACCGGAAAGGCGAGTTTTCCAGCGATTCGGGTAGAAGTGGGCGAGCGTGGATGGCAAGCTTTTTTTCGGCAAGCACAGCTCTCTTCTTCGGAAAAGCTGGATGAGCTGTATCCGAACAAGGAGACGGCCGGTTATATGAAGTCTTTGTTATTGGGGTTACAGCAGGAGGTTACGCCAGAGCTGCAAGACGTCTATGCCAATTTGGGAACGCTGCATGTGCTCGCGATTTCCGGACTTCATGTCACGATCGTCAGCATTGCGTTTTTATGGCTGGTCGAAAAACTGGGTGTAAGCAGACGCGCGGGTGTCCTGATCACCATCGGGTTGATAGGCGCTTATGTCCTGTGGGTGGGAGCAAGCGCATCGGCCATGCGGGCTGGGATCATGGGGGCTGTCGGACTTTGGTCACAGCTGAAGAGAGAGCGGATGCATGCGCGAGACATCTGGGCGCTTGCGCTCATTGTCATGCTGGTGTATGATCCCTATCAACTATGGCAGATCGGGTTTCAATTGTCTTTTATCGTGACGTTGGGATTGATTGACTTGGTCCCGCTCTTCTTGATGCTGCCGTATCCGCGAGCAAGGTGGCTGCGCTCCGCAGTTGCTGTGGCCATTGTCTCCCAGCTTGTTTCCTTTCCTTTCGTGGTGTATTGGTTTCATCTATCCAATCCTCTTTCCCTCCTGATTAATTTGCTAGCTGTTCCGCTTCTCTCCCTCGTAGTCTTGCCGCTTGGGTATGCTGCTTTGGCGCTCGGGTCCATTCATCCTGCACTTGCTTCGCTGGCTGTGCGTATAAATGAGTACTTCTTATTGTGGATTCACAAGGCTTTTGTCAGGCTGGATCATTGGCAGCCTCCTTTTCGCCATTGGTCGCATCCCGATTGGTGGTGGCTGTTCTTGTATGGCGTTTTCCTGCTTTTATTCTCCTATTTATGGAAAATCGGATATCACCGTCTGCGCGATTTGGGCGTCTATTTTCTTTGTCTGCTCTTGCTTCTCGGCATGGCCAGACAACCTTATCGAGGAAATGATGAGGTAACGATTACCTTTTTGGACGTCGGCCAAGGTGACTCTATCATTGTCGAGATTGGGAAAAAAACGGTATACTTGATAGATGGGGGTGGCACCCTGCGCTTTTCCGGGCAAGAAGCATGGCGCAAGCGGCGAGACCCCTATGAAGTCGGGAAGGATACATTGCTCCCGTATTTGCGGTCTCGTGGGATCGAACATATCGATCGCCTGATCATGACACACGGAGACGCAGATCATGTGGGAGGCATCCCGGCCATTATTCCTTATTTTTCCTTTGGAGCTGCCATCGTCAATCACGATGCGCCAGAGGGAGTCCAAGCTGATATTGTGCATGAATTGCAAAGGAGACACGTACCGATTCTTAGCGGAAAACCGGGTGATCATTGGGAGGATGCGCCTGGCGTGCAATGGACGTGGCTTCATCCGAATAGAGAAGACGGCTTAGCAGGCAACGATGCTTCTGTCGTTCTGCTTTTAACGGCTTATGGAAAAAAGATCTTGTTTACAGGTGATTTGGAACAGAATGGGGAAAATATGCTGTTACAAAAAGGGCTGCCAACCGTCGATATATTGAAAGTAGCCCACCATGGAAGCAACACTTCAACCACTGAACATTTCATTCAGACGATCAAACCACAGGTGGCAGTCATTTCCGTCGGGGAGAATAATCGCTACGGGCACCCCGCAGAAGAGGTGTTGCAAAGATTATCAGACGTGCACGTTTACCGGACCGATCAGCATGGAGCGATACTCTTACATATAAGTCCCAATAAAATGATTCTAAAGACACAGCTGTTGGTGCCGGAACGGTTGCAACCTTTTAAAAAGGGGTAGCGTCTGTAGAGGGGAGAGGAAAAAATGCGTGAAGCAGAGCTGGTAAGGAGCGCGCAGGCTGGAGACCACGATGCGCTTGTCGAGCTGCTCCGCATGATCGAAAACTCTGTTTACCGCAGTGCTTACTATATTTTGGGGAACGAGCAGGATGCTATGGATGCCTCGCAGGAAGCGCTGATTCGCATTTATCGTAAAATTGATACCTACCAAGAGAAGGCGAAATTTTCGACCTGGGTGCAGCGCATTGTCAGCAATGTATGCATGGATAAATTCAGGGCGAAAAAGGAAACAGTGTCGATCGAGGAGCACGAATTGACATTAATAGATAAACAAGACGTTGAAGGAGAGATTCTTGCCAGCAGTCTGGCAAGCGACATCCAAGACGCGATAGCCAAGCTGCCCGAACAGTATCGCTTAGTGGTGGTCCTCCGCTATATTCAGGACTTATCGTATCAGGAAATTGCCGATTCGCTGGAACTTCCGCTCAATACGGTGAAATCGTATTTGTTCCGCGCGAGGCAGCAATTGCAGGAGTTACTACATGATTATCAGAAAGGGGGGATAGGGTAATGTTCAAAGAAATGGAGATGGAGCTGCTGCAGCGTGATCTTGACGGTGATTTGACCATGGAAGAAAAAGAGTCGCTGCGCGTGATTTTGGCGAAAAATCCCGATTTGCAGCTCATGTATAATCGCATGCAAAAAGTATCGCGCCAGCTGGCAGATTTGCCCCCGGTGACACCGGCATTCAGTCTGGTCGACTCGATTCTGCCCGAATTGGAAAAGGAAAAGAAATTCAAGAAGCCTGTACCTGTCATGGCCAAACTTGAACGGGAAGAGCTGCCGACGCTTGAGTGGAAGAAACCGCAGGAGCAAGAGGCTGCCAAGTTCAGACGCTTGCCAGCATGGTTTAGCAAAGTGGGAAGCGGAGTCGCCGCTGCGTGTCTCTTATTTGGCTTGTTCTTCCTGATGAAGGATGCTGGGTTGGATAAGCCGGGAACCGGTTCGCAAACGGGCGGGACCGTTGTAGTCAATCCAGTCTCCAGTCAGACCGAAGCGCCTGCCCAACAGGTTGCCCCAACCGTGGTGAAACCTGTGGTGCAAACGGTAACCCCACCGCCAAAATCAACACCGAAAACAAAGACAGAACCAAGCAAAACACAGACACCGGCGAATAAAGCACCTGTCAAGAAGCAGTCCGCTGTAACGCAGAAGCCAGCAACCAAACCTGCTGTTCCTGCCGTTCCAGCAGAGCCGGTTGACCGCGGTCCGATTTTTCCAGGAGCGGGATCCTCTATGCCTGGGGCCACATCCACAGATATAGAGACAGTTCCTTCCGCTGAAAAGACATCCCAGCAGGAAAAGGGCAACTCGGAGGAAGCGAAAGGCAAGGTAAGTGAAAAGAAAGAAGAAAAAGAAGCCAAGAAGGAAGAAAAAGAAGCGGATAAAGAAGCAAAGAAAGAGGAAAAGTCGTCTTCACCGAACAATGCGGGGAACAAATCGACCAACGAGGATTAATCGGGAAATCCTTTCGTAAAAGATAAAATGAATGCACGTATGGACCAGCACCAAAGCCATTGATACGACGTATAGTATAGTACCAAGCACCCCTGCTTACCGTTTAGGGAGGAGGTTTCCCGGGGCTTCTCCCTAAGCGTTTACATAAAGGTGCGAACGTTTTAAAAGCCGTGGCGGATCATCGTCACGGCTTTTCTGGGTGTTCGTTGAAAAAAGAACTGTGCTATAATAACGACAGTTTTATTTTCTGGAATCGGAGGGAAAGCAGATGCCGTTGACTTCGGCGATTAGAGAAATCAAGCAGAAGCAATTCTCTCCCGTGTATGTCTTGTACGGAACGGAGCAATTTCTGGCGGAAGAGTTTATTTCCCTGGCGCGCAGAGAAATGATTGACCCAGCGTATGCAGATCTCAATTTTAGTCAATATGATTGTACGGAGACGCCGCTTTCGGATATCTTGCAGGATGCCCAGACACTCCCGTTTCTCGCGGATCATCGACTCGTCATCGCCAGACAAGCCTACTTTTTGACGGGTGCGAAAACACAGGTAAAGGTGGAAAGCGATCCCGACAGTCTGATTGCTTACTTGCAGGATCCGCCCGAATATACCTCGCTGTTGCTCCACATCGAAGCGGATAAATTGGATGAGCGCAAAAAGCTTGTCAAGGCGCTGCAAGACAAAGCAATCGTCATCCCGTTTGCCCCGTTGCGAGATGCCGATTTGTACGGCTGGATCGAACGGCGGGCAAAGCGCTACGAGACCCAAATCGAACGCACGCAGGCCATGAAGCTGGTGGAACGGACGGGCAGTGATTTGCGCCTCTTGGACAAGGAATTGGAAAAGATGGCGTTGTACCTGGGTGGAAACGAAGCCCTGATTACGGATGAAGTGATTGAGCTATTGGCTGCCCGCACGCTGGAGCATGATGTCTTTGCACTGGTGGAAGACGTGGTGACAGGGCGTTTGGAGCATGCCTTCCGCACCTTGTATGACTCGTTTAAAATGGGGGAAGAGCCGATCAAATTATTGGCCCTTTTGGCACGCCAATTTCGCATTCTGCTTCAGGTGAAAATATGGGCGCCGCGCGGCTATACGCAGCAGCAGCTGGCCGGGATGCTCAAGGTGCATCCCTATGCGGTGAAGAAGGCAATGGAGCAAGCGCGCTATTTTGACGAAGAAGGATTGCGTACGCTGCTTGGAGAATTGGCCGAAGAAGATTTCCGCATGAAATCCGGTCAGGTGGACAAGCGGTTGGCCATAGAACTCTTTTTTACACGTGTAGCCAGCCACATTAGGCGATAAATGACTGTGGACACAACCTCGCTCGGATTTGAGAGCCGAGGTTGTTTTTTTTGCTCCGCATTCCGACTTCTCTAGAAATACTTGGCTATGTCAAGCTTTAGGCTGAGCTTCGTTTTTCTTATGTCGACGGGAAAATGATAAATTCCTATCGACCAAGGAAACATTGACATGCTACAATTCAGAGTATAAGCAAAAAATGAAATTCGGTTTCACAGAATGAAACAGAGGTGGAATCATGAATCGCTTACAACTCACGAATCGCTTTCTGGATAAAATGATGCCTGTGATTACACCGGTTAGTGTTGTGCTGGGTATCCTTTTTGCCGATCAATTGGGCCCCTTGGCATTCTTGTCACCTTGGATTTTTGCGTTCATGACCTTTGCGGGGAGTCTCGGAAGCAATCTGCGTGAAGTAGGCGGTGTGTTAGCACGGCCGCTCCCGATACTGGCAACGCTGCTGGTTCTCCATTTCGTGATGCCGTTTCTGGCGTGGGTGGTAGGGCATTTCATGTACCCTCTGGATCAGGCAACGATCACCGGACTCGTCCTGGCGACGGCGATTCCTACTGGCATTACGAGCATGCTGTGGGTCTCTCTGTATAAAGGAAATCTGCCTTTGACGTTGTCCATTATTGTGCTGGACACACTGCTATCTCCATTCCTCGTGCCATTTATTCTCTCGACGCTGATCGGCTCCAAGGTCGAGCTGGATATATGGGGGATGATGAAAGGGCTCTTCTTCATGATTGGTTTGCCGTCTGTGATTGCCATGCTGCTGAATCAAGGGACAAAAGGCAAAGTAAAATCCTGGTCGCCTCGCCTGGCGCCGTTTTCCAAAATCGGTGTCATAGCCGTAGTGGCGATCAACAGTTCTGTGGTTGCTCCTTATCTGCATCATCCCGACCAAAAGCTGATCTACCTGAGTTTGGTCGTCTTGCTGCTGATGATCGTCGGCTATGTGCTGGGCTGGGGTGTCGGCAAATGGGGAAGATGGGGAAAGGAAACCGAGATTGCGCTCACGTTTAACTGTGGGATGCGCAATACAAATGCGGGGGCTGTGCTGGCTGTAACCTACTTCCCGCCTTTGGTCGCTTTGCCGGTCGTTTTTGGCATCATCTTTCAGCAATTGCTGGCTTCGCTCTTCGGTTTTTTGCAGCAAGCGAACAGGGGAGAAAAAACAGCCTCCTCGCGATTGGAAACATAAAAAGGCAAAATAAAAAACCCCGGGAAACAAGTTCCTGGGGTTTTCGTTTTCTCGTTTGATTGTGGCTTACGCAGTAGCTGCGTTCAGCTTTTTCATCAAGCGGGATTTTTGACGGTTAGCAGCATTTTTATGAATAAGACCTTTTGTAGCAGCCTTGTCCAGCTTTTTAACAGCTACCAAAAGGGTAGACTTCGCTAATTCAACATTGTTAGATGCAACCGCTTTTTCAAAGTTTTTCACTGCGGTGCGCAGATCCGATTTTTGCGAAGCGCGTTGTGCGCGGCGCTTTTCAATCGTCTTGGTGCGCTTGATTGCGGATTTAATGTTTGGCATGTGTGTCACCTCCTTAAAACAAGAAACCATATCGGTTCAAAACAAATGCAACAAAACATATTCTAGCATGGGCAAAGGACGATTGCAAGAAAGGATTCGGAATAAAATTGCCACATTTATGCAAGCTAGTAGTACAGTGCGCAAGCGAAAGGAGTGCTCGACGTGGAACAACATGAACTCGATCTATCCGGCTATTCCATCCGTACCGATCTCGCTGTGGAAGCGAAAGAACTTGCCGAGCAGCAGACTGGCAGCAGCATCCCCGGCATCCAGATGGAAACCGATGACCGCGAGCCTGGTATCAGGGTGACAAGATTGACGGTAGAAAATGAAGAGGCGGGGCGTCAAATCGGCAAGCTGCCCGGAAACTACCTGACGATTGAAGTGCCCAAGCTGCGTGGAAACGATACCGACCTGGAGGATCAGGTAACGCAGCGCTTCAGTATAGAGTTTGCTCAATTTCTGCAGAAAAAAGGCATTACGGAAGACAAAAAAGTGCTGGTCGTGGGGCTTGGCAACTGGAATGTGACGCCAGATGCGCTGGGCCCGATGGTCGTGGAAAATTTATTGGTGACCCGCCATCTGTTTTCGCTTGCTCCCGAATCAGTAGCGGAGGGCTATCGCGAGGTGAGTGCCATCTCCCCTGGAGTACTGGGCATTACGGGGATTGAGACAAGCGAGATCGTGTTTGGCGTCGTGGAAAAAAGCAAGCCGGATCTCGTGATCGCCATCGATGCGCTGGCTTCCCGTGCGCTGCATCGCGTAAATACCACGATCCAAATCTCCGATACCGGCATTCATCCGGGGTCAGGAGTAGGAAACAAGCGAAAAGCGATTGATGAACAGACTTTGGGGGTACCCGTGATCGCCATCGGAGTGCCAACCGTCGTATTCGCCTCCACGATCGTCAATGATGCCATCACCTATTTGTTGGGGCATTTTGGACAATCGATCAAAGAAAACAACCGCGCGTTCAATCGACTCGCCGTCAGTCAGGTTCCTGAAAGAAAGGAACCTTACGGCGAAGAGGATTTGCCGGATTTGGAGACCAGAAAAACATTTATGGGCCTGGTTGGACAATTATCTGAGCAAGAAAAGAACCAATTGATCCGGGAAGTGTTGAATCCGCTTGGGCAGGAGCTGGTCGTCACCCCGAAAGAGATAGATGATTTCATAGAAGGCATCTCCAATGTGATTGCGACCGGATTAAATCGTGCGCTTCATCGGGCGGTCTCCGAGGAAAATGCCGCAGCCTACACTCATTAACAGCCCACCCAGGTGGGCTCAGGCTGTCGAGAAAGTCGACAGCCTTTTTATTTCTCTA
>NZ_SDKD01000032.1 GCF_004521915.1 Brevibacillus migulae
ACTCTCACCCTAGAGATGACGCCCATGCTGGGCGTACATAATGTAAGGCTTCGCCGTGTGTCGGCGAAGCCTTTTCCAGTTCGTATGTCAGTGCAAAGCATCGGTTACCCGCTTATCTGCTCGCTTGCGTATTTCCCCCTGCTTTGCTGATTCCCATCGATTTCAGGCGACAGCGCCCAAAAATTACTTCACATCGTATCCTTGATCTTCAATCGCTTCCTTGATCGCTTCCAATGTCAATGCCGTTTCCTCGAATGCCACATCAACGGTTTTGCCCGCCAGATTGACTTTCCCCGACGCTCCCAGTTCCTTCAGTGCTCCTTCGATCGATACGACGCAGTGATTGCAGGACATTCCTTCTACTTGAAGAGTTACGTTTTTCATGAGTATTCGCTCCTTTAGCGTTGACTATTTTGTAAAGGATGATTTCCTTATCTGAATAATACTATACCCCCTATAGTATTCAAGTGGTTTTTGAAAATTTTTTATTCCTCTCCCCGGCTCCATTCAAAATGAAAACGGCAGCTCAAAACCGTATGTACCCGGTTCTGAACTGCCGCTGGTTTATTTGGTTGCAACTAGAAGAAATCGATGTTCCCTGCTCTGAATAAAACCATGCTGATCCACCAGTTTATGCCCCCCGGCTTCAGCACCCGGAATACCTTGCTTGCCGAGTATGCCTCATACCGATTGATCACGAGGTCAAGCCCTTCTCTTTCTCCGCACCTGATAGTACGTAACCGCCAAGGCCACCGCCAACACGATCCCTTTGACAATATCATAGGAGTAGTAAGGCAAATTGAGCATGGTCATCCCATTGAGCAGGACCCCGATCAGGATCGCCCCTACAAACGTGCCAAATACATTCGGTTTCCCCGCTCCGAATACGGAGAAGCCAACAAAAGCGGCGGCAACCGCGTCCATCAGCATGGATCCGCCGGCGCTTACCTGCCCCGTGCCGACCCGTGCCGCCAGCAGAATGCCCCCCAGCCCGGCAAACAGAGCGGAAAGCACATACGCCAGCGTCCGGTAACGGTCAACCGGAATTCCGGACAAGCGGGCCGCTTCCAGATTGCCCCCCGTCATATAGAGCATCCGTCCCTGTCTCGTATAGGTCAGATACACATGAGTGAGCGCCACGAGCAGGAAGGTCAAAACAACCGGCACCGGCACGGACAAGATTTCCCCCTGTCCCAGCCAGAGAAACCAATCCTGGAATTTCCCCGGCGCATTCGTTCCATCTTGCATCGGCATGTTGGCGTAAATGGAATACCCTTTGGAATAAGTGGTATGAATGCCGTTCACAATGTACAGCATCGCCAAGGTGGCCAGCATATCCATGATTCTGATTTTCACTGCCAAAAAGGCGTTCACCAAACCGACGATCAGACTGAGGACAATCGGCACTGCCAAGGTGACAAGAGGCCCTTGCTCGTACCAGACCATCATGGAAGCGGAAACGACGGTGGTCAAGGAAACCGTCGATCCGACAGACAGGTCAAAGCCCCCGACAATCAAGGAAAACGTGACACCTACCGCCACAAAGGTAACGATGGAGATCGAGCGTAAAATGTCCGTAATGTTGTCATACGTAAAAAAGTACGGATTGACGATGCTGAACAGCAGCACGACGATGGCAATCACCGCGACTGTTCCATATTTGTAGACGAGATCAAACAGGCTGAATGGTTTCGTGTTCGCTTCCACCTTACTCACCTCCGCTGGCATAATACATGATCAATTCCTGTGTCGCTTCCGCTCTCGTCAGCTCTTTGACGATTTTCCCTTCAAACATCACGAGAATGCGGTCAGCGATCCCGATCACTTCCGGAAACTCGCAGGAAAAATAAAGGATTCCTTTCTTTTCTGTAGCTAGCTTGCCGATCAGCCGATAAATATCGCTTTTCGCCCCGATATCGACCCCTTTGGTCGGCTCATCGAATAGAAAGATGCTGGCATCCGTACCCAGCCATTTTCCGATCGCCACTTTTTGCTGGTTTCCCCCGCTTAAAAAGCCGACCAACTGGCCGATATTCGCCGTCTTGACACCGAGCTTCTGCACCAGGTCCTTGGCATGCCCGGCCTCTAGCCCCTGTCTGACAAAGCCGAGTCCGGTCCATTTGGAGAGGGCCGCTACCGACAGATTGTTTTTCACCGATTCCTCTACAAAAATGCCTTCCTTGCGCCTTTCCTCCGGCACCAGCACAAGCCCTTTTTCGACCGCATCCCTGGGAGAGTCCAGCCGCAGCTTGCTTCCTTTCAGCCGCACTTCCCCTGCTTCCGCCGGGTCCGCACCAAACAACAATCGGGCCAGCTCTGTTTTTCCTGCCCCCACCAAGCCGACTACCCCGACGATTTCTCCCTCTCGTACCGTCAGATCGGCACCGCGCACTTTGCCCCCTTTGATCCCTCTCGCCTCCAGCAGCTTTTCCCCGATCGGTACGTCCACTTTGGGGAATTCCTCGGAAAAGCTTTTTCCGAGCATATGGGAAATCACTTCATCCATATTAGTGTCCGCGGTTGCTGTCGTAGCGACACGCTGACCATCCCGCATGATGGTGATGCGGTCGCAAAGCTGAAAGATCTCCGGCAGACGGTGCGAGATATAGATGATCCCGACACCCGCGTTTTTCAGCTGGGCGATGATTTCAAACAGCCGCTCGCTTTCCTTGTTGCTGAGCGGTGCCGTCGGTTCGTCGAAAATCACGTATTTCGCTTTTTGCACCGTGGCACGCGCGATCAGGATCAGCTGCTTTTCCGAGAGCGTGCATTCTTCCACCTTTTTATGCACCGGAATGGCAAATCCGAAGCTGCGCAAGATGTCCGCTGACTCGGCAAACAGGCGCTTCCAGCTGATCAAGCTGCTCGCATTTTTGTGTACCAGCTGATCCATGAGAATGTTTTCCGCTACGCTCAGATTGGGGATCAGCGCGGTGTCCACTTCCTGATAGACACATTGAATGCCGAGCGCTTTCGCATCCTGTGGTGTATGGATAGCCACCGGAGTGCCATCGATGGAAATGCTGCCGCCGTCCGCTTGATACGCACCGGTCAAAATCTTCATCAAGGTGCTTTTTCCTGCTCCGTTCGCTCCGAGCAAGGCGTGCACTTCCCCGGCCTTCACCTCGAAGTCCACTCCCTGTAGAGCGGGAACACCGGAAAACTGCTTGGTAATCCCCTGCATGTGCAAAGTAGACATCGCTACACCCCCTTAAGAAGGAACATTCCCGTTGATCACTCAACGGGAAGTGCCAATCATGCTATTAGTGCTTACTTGCCCCATTCTTTCACGTATTGAGAAAGATCGGACATCGTTACCTTTTTGTCCTTCGGCAGATCATCCTGGTTGACGAGTACCGGGTTCAGCTTGACGCTGTCAGGTACTTGCTCCCCTTTGATTTTCTTGAAGACCGTCTCCGCATGAACCCGACCGATATTGGATGGATCTACCGCAGCTGTCGCTTTCCAAGGGGAATCCGCGTCCTGCATCAATTGCAGGTCTTCATCGCTCAAGTCGATGCCGTATACTTTGATCTCGGTGCGGCCAGCTTGCTGGATGGCACGGGTAGCGCCTTTTGCGAATTCATCCCAGGATGCCCACACCGCTGTAATATCGCCTTTGTTCGGATATTTTTTCAAAATGGCTTCCATCTGCGTTTGTGTGTCCAACGCTGTATTATTGGATGCTGTGCCGAATGCAGCAATTTCTTTGACATCCGGATATTTTTTCAGAAACGCTTCATAGGTGATTTGGCGTTTTTCCATCGGCGCAAAGCCCGCGACCCAAATCTTCACGATATTGCCTTTGCCGCCGTTATCCGCTGCCAGCTTCTCCAAGCTCAGGTCGGCCAGTTTTTGGTCGTCCTGCTCGACGACCGGCACGCCGGGAAGCTTGATGTCAGTGTCAAATAGCACCAGCGGGATTTTTTTGCTCACTGCTTTTTCCGCGCCTTGCTGCAGCGCTTCCGCTGTACCGTGGTCGATCAGGATCCCGTCGAAATGCTGGTTTACCGCTGCATCCAGATTGGACGCCATCTTCGCCAGGTCTCCCTCGGCATTGAATACCGTGAGCTCCCCGCCGTTTTTCTCGACCTCCGCTTTTACGCCATTAATGTATTGAGCAGAAAACGTACCGACGTTTTGACGCATGACGAGTGCGATGCGCTTGGCATTTCCTTCCGCGCCTCCGGCAGCATTGTTGCCGCCTGCTCCACCGCATGCGGTCAAGACGGTGGAAAGTGCCAGAATAGCGAGGCAAGTCAGACGAAACTTCTTTTTCATGTTGGTTTCCCCCTTTTTCTTTTTCTCCAAAGAAGAGGGCGTGGTATCAGCCAGCAAAAAAGCCTCTTTCATCAGATGAAAGAGGCTTAAATCAGCGATTCCCGCCTCTTATCTGTCAGGTAGCATCTACCTGGTGGAGTTAGCACCTTGGCTCGCGAAAGTTTTCCTCTCACGTGCTAGGTTGCCGGGCTTCATAGGGCCATTCCCTCAGCCTTCTCTGGATAAGAGTAATTCATATTTTCAAAACGTTTGGATTTGTATATACAGAATATAATGGCTTAAAACCAATCTGTCAACTTGGTTTTTACGTTTTCTTTCCTTGCCGATATCTCAACTTAATAGGATAAAAATACCCGTGCTAAAGCAAAGCGCCGCGACCAATGCATTCCCCGCTTGGAACCCTCTTCCTCCGCTCTCTTGGTTGACCAGGTAACCAGCGAATAGAACACAGCATCCTACAATGATGATCAAGCTTCCGATTAACCATTTCATTGTCATATCCACCATCTGCTTGAGACATTCTATCCTTGTTTTCTCATACAGCCAATGTAAAATCTGTATTCTCTTTTTTGTCAGCCGAACATTTTGGAAACATCTTACATATTTCGACTTCGACTTACAAAAAATCCCCATTGCGCTACGCATGATTCCGTGAACGCAGAGGGACAAGATCATCCATGAGCCCAAACGAAAAAGAACGCCCGTGAGCGTTCCCTTCTTTTACATGTTATAGGTTTACCAACCTGGATCATTGATATGTTCAATTACAGGAGCTGCTTTTGCTGTAGAAATACTCATCGGAAAAACAAAAACTAATGAAGCAATCATGAAAACCAAAACGGAACGTTTCATAATACCCCTCCATTTACCTTATTTTTCCTTACTTAGAATATTATACACTTTTTGCAACTTTTTTAAAACTTCCAGATTCATATTTTCATCATTTTTTATAAAATGGCTTACGATGTGATTGATCGTCTCATAGCCTTTTTCATGCTCATTTACTTTGCCGTATTCCAATGCGCTGTGGAGGTAAAAGTTGATGGCATCGTCGTATTGGCCTTTGCGCAGATAATAGTCGCCCTTTTGCTTGATAAAGCGCGCCATCTCTGTTTTTTTATACGGTGTTCGCAAGGGAACCTTTTTGATTCTTTCTTCATGCCGCAGCAGCACTTCAATCTCGGCAAGGCGGTCTCTTTGCAAGTACAGCTCGAGCAAGAGATTGGCAACATGCAGGATCGTATTGTCGCCGGCACTTTCAACGAAATGCTCCAGCTGGTCAATCGCTGTATCCAAGTCCCCTTTTTTTCCAGTGAGGACGGCTTGCATGAGCTTGACCTCCTCTTGGACGTGCGGCAAGGAGTACCTGCTGCAAATATTCAAGTAATATTCGGTAGACTCATAGTCGCCCAAATAATAATAGCAATTGTAGATCGCGATCGTCGCGTCCACTTTCAGTTTGCTTTCTGTCAGATCCTCTTCCACGACGTTTTTACACAAGTTGATGCAATCTTCAAACAGGCGAAGGTTGTAAGCATGTACACCCAGCTTATAGTACATCAGGATCCGCTCATCTACAGGCAAAAAGTGGGCATAATTCACGATTTCCTTGCCATTTTGATACGTCTGTGACAACTTCGAAAAATCATCGCGTTCGATCAGATACCTTTGCAGCAAGCCCCTGGCGATATACTGCGGGATGCCGCGGTCACGCGCATATTTGGTAATCGTATTGTAGAGAAGCAATTGAAACTGCGTATTTTCCACATTCGTCGTAAAGTCATAGAGTCGTTCCAGGAGTGAATAGGTGTCCTCGCGGGAAGAGACCAGAAACTTCGCCGCGACCTTGGAAGCGAGTGCCGCATCGGAAAATTGGATCGCTTCCAACAGCAAATCAAGTAGTACATCTACACGCTCTTCCACAGTGATATAGTGTTCCACAATTTCCTGATAGGGAATATCCAGCACATTTTTGATCGCTTTGATCGTATGCATTTCGGGGCGCTTGGTATCCCCTCTCTCGATTTTCGAGACGGCCCCTTTGCTGAGTCCGGACAAATTGGCCAGCTGCGTAATCGATAGATTTGCCCGTTCTCTGTATTTTCTGATTATATCGCCGATGGTTGTGTATAGAAGTACATTTACGCCGCCCTGCATAAGATCCACCTTCCACTAACATATCCATGCGCTTTCAAACCAATTATACTAATTCTAACATTTCATATCGAATGTTGTAAAATATTGGTTTTTGTGTCGGAGGTTATGCCATCGTCCTTTCGCACAGGAAAAATCCCCTCTACCAGAGTGTACCACTTATCCAGCAGATAAGGTTGTCCATATTCCGGTCTGAGGGGATTTTTTCCTCTTTTTTCGCTTATTCTTATTCTATCAATAAACGGTATAGGTTTGCCCGGTTTGTGCTCCTTCTACGCTCTTTCGATACGCTTGTGCCACTCGGTTTCCGGGAACGGGGACAAATCCGGGAAAAAACGGTTCATACTTGCTGAAGGATTCGGTCAACACAGTCGGACTGACGTTATTGATGCGGATCCCGCGCGGCATTTCAATCGCCGCTGCCTGAACAAAAGCTCTGACACCACCGCTGGCCATCGCCGCTGAGATGCCCCCGACGATGGGGTCATCCATGATAACCCCAGTCGTTAAGGTAAAGCTCCCCCTGTCATTGACAGCGTCCAATCCGAGCAGGACCAGATTGACTTGGCCTTTTAATTTGCTTTCAATGGCGATCTCGTTTTTTTCAGGCGTCAATTCCGCGAGCGGCCCAAAGTGCACGGCTCCCGGAGTGCTGATGACCGCATCAACCTTGCCCACGGAATCATACATGGCGGTAATGCTTGCAGGTGAGGTCAGATCGACGAATACATCCGAGCTGCTTCGGCCCGCTGCAATGATTTCATGCCGGGCTTCCAATTCCTTGCGAATAGCACTGCCGATTGTTCCATTCGCTCCAATCAACAAAATTCTCATCGGTTTCATAGCTCCTTTACATACGTCTACAGGGTATCTTTCCGCTTCGTTTATGAGAGGACTTAATGTCCGCTGTGATCGGTGCTTCCATTGTCTAGCGGCGCCGGGGTTCCATGGTCAGCAGGATGAGCCCCTTGGCTGCCCTGATCCCCTCCACTGCTGTGGCCTCCGTGCCCCTGCCCATTTTGTGCTTCGATCTCAATTAGATGATCGAGGTCGCCCTGCTGTTCAGCAGAGACCCTCGTTTGATCTCCCACAATATACAAGTGATTGTATGGCCCTTCCGTTGGTTCTTCCTTGTAAAGCGGCTTCAAGGTCGTGAGGTAATCGACGAGCGGCTTGGGAGCCTGCTCTCGCTCGGTCAGCAGCAGCGGAGCATGCTTTCCGCGATGAGCAAAGGAGGCAACCGGGATCGCTTCCTTCACGTTTTTTGCATCCGCCAGCACCAACCCGTGCCCGGCTGTGGTAATTCCCCAGCCAAAACCGGTTTGCGGATCTTTATATGCTGCAAAGGCGATCGCATTGGCAACCGGGTCGTTTCCTGCAATCCGCACCACTTTGCCATACGACTGCAGTTCTTTTTCCACAGAACGATCGATGACGGATTCAGGCCCAAGCAGATAGATGGTCGCTTTGCCATTTCGTTTTTTCAAGGAATCTGCGGTTGCTTGCGGTACACTGCCCTTTGTCACATAGAGGAGCGGCTCCGGCATATGAGAAATCCAATTCCCCGCCGGTACCGCGTACTCCGGTGCTTCAGAGGTAGAAACCACGACGGAGGCGGGAAGGCTGCCGCTTGCTTCCGCATAGTACTGATCAATCGCTGCCGCCAGTTCTTCCGGCTTTTCTCCGCGTATTTCCTTGACTTTGAAATGACCTGAAAGTTCTTCGGCAACGCTCGCGTCCATGCCAATCGCGATCACTTGGGTACCGTCACTAGCCCCCTGGGGATGGAGCCGCATCAATTCATCCATCACTTCCTGCGATACCTTCCCTTTTTCCGTGACAAGGAGTGGGCCATCGCTCGGATGGTGGACGAGATCCAGCGCCACTAGCTGCGCCTGCCAGCTTTCCTTGGGTGCAAGGAGGACCACATTCGGCTTCGTGCCTGCTTTGGTAGCTGGCCAGATCATTTGTGCGGTGGAAATCGACAGGTCCTCCGCATCTTCCCCTTGGATTCGCGTTGTATTTTTGGTTGCTGCAAAAGACACCGCTTGCTCCGCTTTTTGCCCGGATGTCTGTCCAGCCTCCACGCTCGGATATTGTGCGGAGCACCCAGCAAACAATAGGCTCGCCGCTAATAATCCGGAACCTATCACGTATCTCCTGTTTGTGTTTTTCATCGTTCAATCGCTCCTTGCCGTTTTGTTTGATGTGGTTATATTACAATACCCCCGTATAGTATGTCAAATGCTCTGTTATATTTTTTATTTTTGTCAATGGAGGTACCCTATATCCAATCTGTTCCATTTGCAAAAAAAAACACCAAGCGAAAAATCGCCGATCGCGACTTTCCGTTTGGTGTTGGTCCTGCTTTTTATTCCGTGATATCCGCCCATTTAAAGTCTTGGAAGCTCAAGCTGTCGTGCAAGATGTCTTTTACCTTCGGATTTTGCACCCACATGTCGGTGTAATAATAGACAGGTGCTACCGGCATTGCATCCATGAAGATTTTTTCGGCTTCTGCCAACAGCTGCTTGCGTTTTGCCGGATCTTGTTCTTTTCCGGATTGGGTCAGCAAATCGGCAAACTTTTTGTCTTCCCAGAAGGTATTGTTGTTCCCGCCGTCTTTGTCTTTAAACATCTCCAGGAAGTTGATTGGATCATTGAAGTCGCCGGACCAACCCGCACGAGCGATCTGGAAGTTTCCTTGGTCACGGGTTTCGAGGAACACCTTCCACTCTTGGTTAACGATTTTCACGTCAACTCCCAGGTTGCGTTTCCACATGTCTTGTACGGCTTCTGCGATTTTCTTGTGTCCCTCGCTGGTGTTGTACATCAACGAGATTTCGGGCAGCTTCGTGATTCCCAGCTCTTTCATGCCTTCCGCCAGTAATTGCTTGGCTTGCTCTACGTCATTGTCCTTGAAATAATCACCGTCATGTACGGCCATCGTCGGAGGGATGAAGCCCATCGCCGGCAATTCTCCTGCCTGGGATACATTGTCGGTAATGGTTTTGCGATCGATCGCATAGGTGAAAGCTTTCCGGATTTTGACATTATTAAACGGCGCCTTTTCGGTGTTGAAGACATAGTAGTAGGTACCTGCCGTCGGTTTGATCTGCAGCGTGCCTGCCTCTTGGAGAGCCTTTACGGCATCAAGCGGTACGCCGCCCATCGGCTCGCCCACCAGATCCAGCTCACCATTTTCAAACATCGACAGCTCTGTGTTTTCATCCTCCACCATCGAAATCTCAATGGCGTCCAGCTTTACCGCGTCTTTATCCCAGTAGTTCTCGTTCTTTTTCATCACAAGCTTGGCTTTATGCTCCCAGGTTTCCAAGGCGAATGGCCCGTTTCCTACAAACGTAGCCGCTTCATTGGCCCAGTTCGGGTTGGATTCGACCAGTTTTTTGTTTACCGGGAAGTAGGTGTAGAAGCCCGTCAGCTCCAGGAAATAGGGAGTCGGGTTTTCCAGCGTTACCTCCAGCGTCTTATCATCAAGCGCTTTTACCCCTACCTGATCAAAGCCGACTTCACCGCTGTTTGCCTTCTCGGCGTTTTTGATGTAGAAAAGCTGGTAGGAATAATCGGAGGCGGTTTTCGGATCGAGCGCACGCTTCCAGGCAAATTCGAAGTCATGTGCGGTTACCGGATCGCCATTGCTCCATTTCGAGTCGCGCAAATGGAACGTATACTTCAAGCCGTCTGGAGAAATATCGATTTTTTCAGCTACGGACTCATGCGGCTTCTCATCCAATCCTGTGCGTGTCAGACCGTCGAATAAGGCCCGTGCGACGGTACCGCCTGTCGTGTCGGTAATGAGTGCCGGATCAAGGCTCGGTGGTTCCGCTGTAGAGTTGGTGCGCAGAACCTTTGGGCCGCTGGCTTTTTGTGCTTGCTGTTGATCCCCTGCAGCCGGTTGTGCTGCTTGCGGACCACAGCCGGCCAATACGGCGGACATGATGGTGGCGGTACTGAGCAGTGCAGCCAGTTTTTTGTTCATTCGATTAACCCCCTTGTTTGTTGTCTTTTTTGCGCACGGGACAGGCATGGCAGAAAAAGGTATGTCTCGTCCCGTTCACCAAATTTTCTATATTTTGCAACGATGTTTGCGCTAGTGTAGCAAGAGAAAATAAACTACTGGTAAATTTTCGATTATCAAAAATAAACATTATGTATAGGAAAATAAAGCCATTTTTACGGCTCCAGCTTCATCATCGCCCCAAACATTTGCGAAGCGGTGGTAAAGCAGATGTAAGCGCAGAGCTCCGCGATTTCTTGATCGTCAAACTCCTCTCGCAAGACTTGAAAGACTGTGTCATCGATGTTTTGATGATCCTGAAGCACGATCGTGGCAAAAGCCACGGCCAACGACTCTTTTGCATCCACATGGACGTCTGAAGGTTTTCCTTTCGCCATGCAATACTCGCACCCATTGCCAAAAGCCAGTGTGCGGCGGACCTGTTCTTTCAGCTCCGGACGAAGTCTTCCTGTGCTTTCAAAGGTTTCTCCCATTGCATTCCAGGATTTCAGAATCTCCGGATTATGCCCCAGCAGTTTTTGAAACGGAGTTGCCCCCATGCTTGAAAACGGAATACGCGCCATTTTAAATTCCTCCTCAAAAATTGTTTACCGGATGGTTATTTCTATGTTATTAATTATCCAAGCGTTTTCACATTTCGTTTGTAACCAAAACAGACACGCAGCATTTCATTTGTCATTCGTTTTCACATGGAGGATTACATATGGATACCATAGACGTGAGGATATTATCCGAGCTGCAAAAAGACAGTCGGCTGTCGATCCGAGAGCTTGCAAAAAGGATCAATCTCTCCGCACCGTCTGTTGCCGAGAGAGTAAGAAAGTTGGAGGATAAAGGAATTATTGAGGGGTATACGATTAAAATTAACCGCAAAAAAATGGGGTTTCCCATTGATTGCTTTGTCCTAATTACTACGCGAAATGGGGAACATGAGCGGATCCGGCAATTGGTCGCTGACGATCCGCGCGTAGAGCTCTGCTATCGGATTTCGGGTGATGCTTGCTTTATCGTGAAGCTTTCGGTGGAAACGTTGGATCAGATCGAAAGCTTTATTAACAAATTAACTCCATATGCGACAACCCGGACGCAGATCGCTTTTTCTCAAGTTCGGGTAGATGCCGATGTTGGCAGATTGATGTTTGATCAGAATTAAGCTTTGGTTATCTCTAGCGTTTTCCCGGAAGCATATCTTTTTCCCGGTTAAACCGATGTCAAAAGGAAAAGAGGAATCACAACTGGCTTATCGCCAAGCGGATTCCTCTTTTGCGGTTTAGCGTTTTTTCACCTGCACGGTGTTCGTAGCAGAAAACTCTCCATTTACAACGGTAATGGTCAGCACCGTTTTGTCCGGAGCATCCTCGCTTACCTCCAGCAAACCATCCTTGCTAATCGTAGCAAATTGATCATCATCGAGGGTATACGCCGTACCGGCACTCTCTTTGGTAATCTCTGTTTTGCTCTTGTCCGAATAAATCGCATACACTTTCAGCTGAAGTTTCTTTCCGGCCGTCACCGTTGTTTTGCTTGGTGACACGGCGATATTTTTCATCGAATGCACGATAACCGACATCTTCGTGGTACTCTTGCCGTTTTTCACGGTGACCGTTGCTTTTGTTCCATCTTTTGCATCAGGAGAGATGGTAAGTAAGCCGTCTTCACTGACCATCATCACTTCAGGCTTGCTCGATGTGTAAATAGTACCATCCTCACTAGCGCTCAAATCCACTTTGCGACCGCTGGCCAGGGTGCCTGTGACTTTGATTGGTTGGCTTGTCCCCGGTTCCAGCTTGACTGTTTTTTGCTCCAGGGTGATGATACGCACACCTGTTTCAGCTAGCATAAAGGTGGCGAGATTGTTTGTTTGGAATCGTACGACATCATTGATTTTGTCTGTGTTCACTGGCTTGCTCTTGCTGGATGTAAGCTGTTTCCATGATTTACGCTTAGCATCATAGGAGTATGGTGTCAGCGTTTTTGATTTCCCGTCGTACGGGATGCTGATCAGAATCTCCCCTTTGCGGAAGCTGCTGATCTCTTTTTCGCCAGCAAAGATGCGAAATGCGTATGCATCGCTTGCCTTAGCGTAATTGCTTGGTACTTTTGCCGCTTTGTTTGCTTCCACGATGAAGGCTACGTCATCGCCTTTGTATTCGGTAAAGAAAACCGTCGGCAGCTTCATGCTGGCTCCGTCCTCATTTTTCACAGTGACGACAAAACCTCTGTCAGCAAGCTGCTTCACAATCTCCTTCGTGAAGCTGACAGTTGGCTCTGCTGCCGTTACCGAAACAGGCGCTGCATGGGATTCCTCCGAGACTTGAAACAGCAAATGGCGCTCGAGATCGAACATGTCAGCCTTGTCATCCAGTCCATTGCTCCAACTGCTCACTACTGAATCGATTTGCTCCAAGCGGTCCTTAACATTGTCTACATCAGTGCTTTCTTCCACTTGAAGTACGTTTTTCGTCTCCAGCAATCGGTTCATTGCCTCGCCTAGCTTGGTCGCAATGTCTCCTTCTACTTGATCGCTGTCAAGCTTGCTAATGACTTGATTGATCAGGGTGTCAACGGTATCCTTCCCTTGTTCGAATATCCGTTCATCTTCCAGGTCAACGTGGTTGATCACCTTATTCAAGCCGGTCTCCAGAAATGTTTCGAGCATCTCGTTCAGCTCTTTCCCTGAAATAACGCCTTTTTCCCATTTCGTAACGAGAGGAACGAATACATCCGTAACTGTGTTCGATACCAGTTCCAGTTTGGTTGTATCTTGAACGTTACTTGGCTCTACCACATCGGATAGATGCTCCAGGGATTCCTCTACCTGTTCATGAATCCATTTTCCGTCCGTGGATTCCTGGATTGCTTCTTTCGCACGCTCATTCAAATTGTTTTGCTGTTCAGGAATCGTGATGGAATGGCCGGATGAAGGTACAGGTGCTGGTGCAGGTGCTGGTGCTGGTGAACTAGCAGCCTGGCGTGTGACAACAAGCTCGTAAGTACTAGTTGAGCCTCCCTGTGCCGTTACCACGAGAGCAATGTGATTATCCCCTGTCTGCAGATTCACTGCACTGGAAGAGCCGCTCGTCTTTGCAACGCCGTTTACGGTCATCGTGGCAGTCGGATCCAGCAAGCTGGCTGACAAGGTCAAGCTGCTTACATCGTGAGGAACGCTCAACGTGTAGGATTGGGTTCCCGGCTGGAATGCTGGGGCCAGTGTTCCTGAGTTAACCGTGAAGGCTGACAAGTCCGCCGATACGACATGTACGGTACGTGTAACTTCTGTCGCCGCATTCCCCGTCATATCCGTCACATTATAGTGCAGCGAATAGGTTCCCGGATGACTCGAATCTACAGAACCACTCACGGCCACTTGATTCGTCAAGTCCAGATCCACGTCGTCGTAAGCCGTAAATCCTGGCTCCGTATATGGTTGACCGACCAATAGGTAAACTGCTTGATCTCCATTCAGTGTTATGCCGGGCTTACTGGCATCCTGTACATCAAATTCCGCTTGGGCAGTAACCGTCTGGAACGCCGGCGATCCATTCGTCGTCCCATTATCTTCTATGGTGTAGGTAAAAGACGCCCTCCCTTGGAACGATGGATCCGGGATAAACTCGACCTGCCCGTTTGCAATGCTGACTGTACCTCCCGTCGGATTGTTGACCGCTGTCACCGTCAGCGTTTGGCTGATCTCGTCCAGTGGCCCTGGTTGATCATTTGTTGTCAGTGCTGAAAAAGGAATGGCTACGAGCGGAACTCCTTTATTCACGGACTGCAGTGTGTCATTTTGTGCGGTCGGTGCATCATTCACCTCAGTGACGGTGATCGTTGCTGGTACGGAGACACTTAATAAGGAGCCGGTTGTGCCTGGAGCAGCTTGCACGTCGAAGCCAAAACCGGTCGTACCATTGGCGTTTTGGGTTGGCATGAATTTCAATCCATTGCCCCCTTCGCTTACCGTGATGAAACTTCCCTCATTCACTGGTGTTGTTCCATCATTATGGTACAGTCTTCCGCCTGTGATGTTGCTGATTTTGTAATGCGTTGTAGTCGAGCCGCCGACTGATCTCGGTGTAATCACAAGCCCCTGCATGCTCAGCGTATCTTCTGCGGTAGCGGCATTTGCAACAAGCGGCTCATCAGCCGGAGCATCGATATTGAACGATACGGTCCCCTGAGCTGTCTTAAGGCTGGAAGCTCCATTCGTTGTTCCATTGTCTTCGACGATGTATTCAAAAGATGCCGCTCCCCGATAGTTCGAGGCAGGGGTAAAGATGACATTTGCGCCATCGATGCGAACGGTTCCGCCCGTTGGATTGTTGACTGCTTGGATGTGTAAAGTCTGGCTGTTTTCATTCGCCGGACCGGCTGTATCGTTGCCAAGCAGCGTTGAAATCGGGATGATCCGATCACCTGAATTTTCCCCAATCGAATCAAGTGGATCATTGCCTGCCTGCGGTTGATCGTTTACTTCTGAAACGGTAATCTCGACTGGTACAGCCGTGCTCAGTCCGGTGCCATTTGCATCCTTTGCTGCCTTCACCGTAAAGCCGAATGTATCTCCGGCTGATGAATTGGCTTCCTGATTGGGCTTGAATTTTAATCCAGCGTCCCCTTGGTTATAGGTGATATACGAACCCTCTGGTATTTCTGTTGTTTCATCGTTTTGATATAGTTTGCCCCCATGGATGCCGGTGATCTGAAAGTGTGTAACCGTACCTATGTCTGCTGCACTTGGCTGAATTCTCAGACCATCCCAGTTGACATCGTCTTCCTGGATCGGCGTAGTAATGGATGTAACTTGCGGCGGATCCGCTTGGTATTCAAAAACGATTCTCGGATATTTTATAGGATCGTCATTGGAAGAATAACCAAAGTAGGCTGGAATGGACACATTACCGAGCAGCACAAGCGTTATTTTTTGAGGGGCGAGGAGCAATTGGTCACGAACGTAATCAGTAACGTCAAATTCAACCCAATCTCCAGCCGCTAGTATAGGGGCATTCACCAGAATAGGTGGATCATTGCTATTCAGCGGGAAATCCAACTCTCCATCACTGTCCGTGTCACTCCATTCGCCATAACTGGAGCCGTAAATGTTGACTTGAGGCTTAACTGATTGGTCTGTCACATTCGTAATATAAATCCGAAGCCTTGCTTTCACAAAATTTGAAGGAATCCCGTCCTCTAAATTGAATTGCAAAGCTGATCTTTGAAAACCGAATCCTCCCAATTCACTATCAAGTCCAACATAATTTTCCGTACTGTCTAGAAGCACTCCGTAATCGTCCCAAGTGCCATCCTGAACGGGTTGTAACGGTTGAGGAAGAGTAAGCGCACTAACTTGGCCCCCATAAAAGACTTGCGAGGACATAAGCACCAAAGCTGTTGCTGTGATCATCTGTAGATTTTTCTTCATGGTGCACACCTTTCTTGTCATCGTCCCTTTTTTACCTCCCCGCAAGCAGAACAATCGT
Source organism: Brevibacillus migulae (assembly GCF_004521915.1). Classification (GTDB taxonomy): domain Bacteria; phylum Bacillota; class Bacilli; order Brevibacillales; family Brevibacillaceae; genus Brevibacillus_F; species Brevibacillus_F migulae. The sequence goes on from NZ_SDKD01000032.1 coordinate 15,952, forward strand.
CCTATCTCGGCAGCGGAATGATCAATTGGAACCTAGTTGTCATATACCTTTACCCGTAAATCCGCATCGTTAACCCACTAAATCAACAAAAAAGAGGCTGACCCGTAAGCAAAAATGCTGCTTATGGTTCAGCCTTCTTTTTTTCTTGAGTTTCTACATGAGGCTATCTTTATGGGGTATGAACTCCGATGGGTGTCAATGTGTTAGTCGGATACTCATCCCATTCGCCTACTTGGTTAAAGCTTTGCGAACCTGTATAGATACCCTTTTTCCGAACGATCGTCCCCATGCTTGGCAAAATCGGAGAACGGTTATTTGGATCTGGATCCCCAAGAACATCAATGACCTGGCCATTCTTTTTCAATACGAACGCAGTGACAAAACCATTCATGCTCATATCAATTTCATCATTGTAATACCATGCACTCGTAACATCAAAAAAGTCGTAGAAAATCGAATCGATGGCAATGTACGGCATATCCGGATTTACAGGAAAAATCGTCTGCGTCCATACTTTCATCTCATTGGTGGTAGTCAAATACTTATGCACTTCCAGCACATAATCCGATGCCTTTAGATCAGTACCATCGCCTTTGTAGTACAGTTGGAGCACATTGCTGCCGCCTGTGCCATCGACGTAGTCAGAGAAGAACAATTGCCGTTCTCCTTGACCTTCGACGATGACGGTTACATGAGCGGCCGTGTCATCGCTTGCCAGAATCCAAAAACCATCACTGCTCACGCCTGTGGGCATCATTACCAGATTGCTGCCGTTTAAGCTTCCTCCCGGTGCATGGTTATGAATAGTCAAGGAGTTCAATACACTTGCTGGGAAGTACTTACTCAAATTCAATTGAAGCTGCTGCACCCCCGCTTTTGTCCTGAGCGAGACTTCTCCATTTTGAACAAGCTGGACGCTGCGAACGGTAAAGGAAGTGCTTTTCGTCCCGCCTTTTCCATCTTCAGCCTTTACTGTAACTGTAGCCGTTCCCTTTGAAACAGGCGTGATACTTAATACATTGTTAGTTAGCGTAGTCTGTACGATATTTTCTACATCCGTCGATACCTGGTACTGCAAAGGATCACCATCCGGATCTTGGAAAATGGTAGATAGATCCATTTGCGGATAAGGCATCAAACCCGCAATCATCATTTGATCAGCAATGGTCGACACAGTGAGAGGATCCCGATTGGCCAGTTTGCGCACCGTTACCGTGAACACTTTTGTCGCCGTAGACGTTCCTTTCGTTAGCGTCGCCGTCAGCGTTACCACAGTATCTTCGCCCGAAACTTGCGGACGGGTTACTTCGCCATTTGCACCAAGCACCGCTGGGAGATCAGAGCTCCATGTGATGGTTGATCCATGCGAGCCAGATGTCGCAAGGACCAGCGGCCCCGTTACATTTTGCTCGTCGTCCCCTGCTGAGTAGCCGATCGACAGCGCTTCGCGATCAAGAGCGACTGCATCTTCTTCAACCGATACTTTCACGGTTGTCGTCGCGATTCCCCCATGGCCATCAGCTGCAACGATGGTGAAGCTGTCTGTTCCCACGTATCCTTGCTCCGGGGTATACGTCCATGTTCCATCGGCATTCACCATCACACTCCCATGGATTGGGGACGCTCCACTTTGATAGGTGAGTATATCTCCTTCTGGATCCGCAGCCACAACAGCACCGGTTACTGCTGTATTTTGCAGCGTGTTGGTTGCGTATTCTGCCTGAATGGTTGGCGCCTGATTGGCCACAGCCGTAACTGACTGCACGGTTGTATAGGTCACTGCCAATCCAGTTCTCGTTCCTGAGCTTGCTAATGGCATGACTTCAAAGGTGATGAATTTTCCGACGTCTTCCTGTTTCAGCGTGTAGGTTTTTTTCGTAGCACCCGTAATCAAGGTTTTATCTAGACCGATTGCCAAATTGCCTCGATACCATTTGAAGATGGAAACCCTCTCCGGATCGTTTTCTGCGTCCACGTAGGTATAGGTTCCCGTCAGCGTTTCGCCGATCAGGTAACTGCCGCTAATGCTCACTTGGGTAGCAGCGGGCGCTTGATTCACGGCTGGCGCAGGTGTTGGTGCCGGTTCGATGGTATTCGGATTGTTGTTGTTTGTATACGTAACAGATGGGATATTCATCTCATTTTTTACCGTAATCGTGCTGTTATCGATGACCAGACTGTCTACTTTTCCATTCCCTTCAATCTGGAGATTTGCCTCTGTGCGAATTACAGCGATACTGCTGTTTTTCGTAGTCTCTATGGTCGATCCCGCAGCAGACTCGCCAACCTGGACACTTGGAAGCGACGTATCCACCAGCACGCGGGATGGGGAGGAAATTTCAACCGCACTGTCTCCAAAGGCAGCCCCCTCCAGTTGGATGGCTGATGCGGTGGAATCCGCAGATATGTTCACCTTGGGTATATCAACCGAGTCTTCCGCTACAATGCGGGCGCCATTCTCATCGGTAATCGTCAGTTCATCCGCTTCTACCCCGTCCAAATGCAGGCTGTTGGATGCCACGTCTTTTACGAGAATGTCCCCGGTTACCTCCACATTCGATAAAGTGACGGTTCCCCCATTGTTGATGACTAAATCGCCGGACACCTTTGTGTTTTTCAAGGTGACATCCGTCTCATTCCCGTTGATCGTCACCTTGCCGATCGTTTCATACAGTCCCGTTTTCGGTCCGTATGTGCCACTTTTCGTGATGACCGTCGGGAATAATTGTTTTCCAACCACTTTCACCTGGTAGGTTGCTGATTTTCCTTTTACCGTTGCCTTGATGTGGGTAGAACCAGCCTTTCTCGCGGACACTTTTCCCGAAGAGGAGACGAGCGCAACCTGCCTGTCTTCACTTCGCCAGCTTACTGTGTTTCCTGTCACAATCCGGCCATCACCATCTTTCGCAATGGCCAGCAAGGTAACTTCGCGATCCGCTTTCCCGTATGACTGGATTTCCTGATCGCCTGAGCTATTCACAATCTCGACGGTCTCCACAGCCGCATTTTTCTTTGCGAATGTGATCGATTGTTGAAACTCCTCTGACTTTTTGTAGGCTCCTTCAATCATGATTTCTTGTTCATTCCCCGTGGATTGAAAAGGCTTGAAGAAGAGAAAAGCCGTTGCGGTTGCTTCATCCCATATCAATTTGTACATGGTCAGTTTCTTTTTTTGGGAATCTCGCGTGTAGCTAAGAGCAAAATCAGTGCTTTTCGGAGCGGTTTTTGGGACGGAGCTAAATTGAATCGAGAGCAGACCGTTTGTAACCGAAATGGAGCCTAGATTGGAAATCTCCTTTGAGGATACTTGTCCCCCCTCGGCCCATGCCAAAGCCGGTGAGACCGGAGAAATGACTAGAAGGCAAGATAGCATTGCTTGTAACGCTGGTGAATGCCGTTTCATGATGTAGGGTCTCCTTTGCTTGTGTAAGCTGATATCTTGCTCTTTCCCTGTAATGACACGCTGTAAACCCTTCGATCACTCATCCCCCATTTTTGGACGCAAAAAAACACCATTCCATTTTTGAATGGTGTCAGTCGATCGATGTGTGAATATGTACATTTACAAGTTAAGCCTTGTAAGCAGGCGGTACACGCAGCCATTCATGCTTCTCCAGATACCGCTTTACAATTAATCCATGCATCGTTTTGCGCATCAAGATCTTGGAGAATTGCAATCCTACATCAGCCCGGATGGATTCGGATAAACCTCTGGCGGCATATGCAACCCCTAACGCCAAATTATAAGAGAGCAGATTCGCCATTTCTTCGTCTGTTAATTTCGCTCCCACCGGTATGTCCCGATAATCGCCTAACGGTTTCTCCGGAGTCGTTGGAGGCATCGGAATCCCTTCTGCGGACAAAAGCTGTTTGATCTCTTCGCGAATCGGGATGTGGACCTCTTCCTTTACATTCTTGATGATTTGCTTCAATTCCGGATCTTGGGCGAGATTGAATCCGATTTCCTCATTGCGCATCGTCGTTTCTGTCCCCAACAGGAAAAACCACAAATTGGAGACCTCCAGCACATTCAAAGGCCTCTTCTCACCATCCATAAACGGTTCAAACGTGTCGTATATGAGTTTAAATACATTCATCTGTTTTCAACCCCACCTACACTCCCTGATGTTATCGCAACCATATTTTTCCCAAATAGGCAGCAAATCATGCTAATTAAAGTATTTATTTGCCAGCTTCTCCGCTGTCCGGGTTGCCAGCGCTTGTGTTGTCAGTGTAGGATTGGGACCGCCCAGCGCATTGAAAAGAACGCTGTTATCGGCGATGTACAAACGTTTGACCTGATAGGCTTCACAACAGTCATCCACGACAAAACCCATGCGCATCGTACTCATAATGTGAAACATCATCCCGATTGGCCAATTGGACCAGGCGATCGTTTTGGCTCCTGCTTTTTGCAAGATCTCCGCTGCGATTTTCACCATTTGTCTGCGAATGTTTGCGGATCGGGCAGTCGGAGAATATTGGATGACTGGTACTGGCCCATGCTCATCCCGTACGGTCGGATTGATCGTCACGCTGTTGCGTTGATCCACATCATCGTGGATGCTAATCAAAATGGTGAGTGTTTTCCGGTAATTTGCCATGATCTCCTTTAATAGAGGACCTGACAGAATACCCTGTACGTCCCATGGGTCGTGTCCCCTGGACGGGTGCAGAAATTCGTAACCGGACTCGCTGACTCCATAGGATAACATAGACAACAAACCTGGGCTCATCCCCACCGAGGTCAACATCCCTAGTCCCGGATAGTCGAGTCTTGCCGCTAAATTCTGCCCGACAAAGGGATTGATATCCGGGCTGCCCAGTATGGCCAGCAAATCCTTTTCGTCAAATACGCCGGAGATCCAGTCCATATAATGGTTCGTCAATCCTTTACCCACCCACGGATTTTGCGGCAGCTCAGAATTCAGCCACAACCGCGGCGTTTCGATGGTACCCGCCGCCATCACGACAACCTCAGCTCGCAGCTCCTCCACCTCACCTGTCCATGTATCCCGGATTTGCACACCGATGGCCCGCACCCCCTCGGACGGATGCGACTCCGTTACAATTTTGGTGGCAAAGGCATTGGGACGGATGGTGACATTGCCGGTTTGCAGTGCAAGGGGGACGTAACTGACATTCGTCGAGCGTTTGGCAATCTTATCGACGGAAGGGCCATGTGGACAACCGTTAATGCAGTGACCTGCCAGCGTGCAGCCCTCCATCCACGACAGCTGCTCCATGGGAACATGGGGATTCATCAGATGCTCATTCGGCGGCAAAATGGCGTTCGGATTGGGACGGTAACCAGGGCTCGTCACATTCAAGGTGGGAATCAGCCGCCAGCCTGCCTTTTTGGCCCCATAGTAAAACATTTCTTCCTTTGCCGTCGTGGGTGCAAAGGCGACGGGCAGCGTAGCCTCGACCTTTTCATAATAAGGGATCAGCTCTCGGTAGGTGATGGGCCAGATATGATCGATGGCGATGGGGTATGCTCTGGGAGAATTGCCCGTGTAATGCAGAGTGGTGCCTCCCACACCGGCTACCTGCATGACCGTCCCTTTTTGCATGATATTGCGAAACCAAGGAGACCGTTTGCGATCTGCTGGTCCCCACCGAAAGCGTCCTGCGATGAGATCATTCATGTTGTCTTCATATTCATTCAATGCCTTTTTATAGAGAACGATATCCAAATCCGCAAAATCTGAGCTGTAAGTGGCTCCCCGATGCACATTGGGATTCGGCCACTTCCTGTTTCCGTACCAAGGGCCTGCCTCCAACACCAGCACCTTGACGCCTCTCTCTCCCAGCTCCTTGGCGACAACCGCGCCCCCTCCGCCCGAACCGATCACAATGACGTCCGGGTTCATCATCGCTTTTGCTCTTCCTTTGGCGGAAATTCCAGCAGATACCCCCGCAGCGCACGATAGCCGAGCGAGCGGCCCGGGTAGCCCGTCTGTATCCAGCTGAGCGGAAAACATTCTACTTTCCTCTCATCTGGCGAGAAGAATCGGGTAGTTCCATACCCGCTCCATTCGGAATAGAAGCCGAACATCGCAAGCAGGTTGAACATCACCGTGACGTTTTCAACAAAGGCTGAGTTGTTTGTATACGGGGGAGGCAAGCTTTCTAGATCGATATCAAGCATGCTTAGCTTATCGACAGCCCGCAAGCGGTCACGTCGCGATAACGCGGAGAACGAACCGCCACCCGGAAATGCGTAAACGTCAAGAGGTTCCCGTGCTTCCCCGCTCTGGATCAATTGCACGGCTGCGGCATCCAGCAATTGCGCAGCACCCGTCGCAGGGGATGTGTCGAGCAAGGTTTGCCCAGCTAGCGGTGATACGGAAAAATTGAGCTCCTGTATGACAAATTCGTGTACTAGCAGTTCCAAAGCTCCGGCTGATTCCGCTCCGAACGTGACGCCTGTAGCGGTGAGGTCGGGAGTAGCGGGTATCAAGGCATCGACAAACGCTTGAAACGTAGCGCGTGTATACGCATCAATGTTTGCAGGATTCTCTCTAGATGAAGCCATCCGCCTCACATCCTTGCAAAGGAGTTATCACCTCATCATATTGTGATTTTTCATTTTGTATGCAGTCACAACAAACTTCCAGTCCTCCATGAAAGGACCCCAAAGGTTAGGTCGTCTCCGCACAGCCAAAGGATGATAGGAGACCACTGTTTTTACCCCATGAGAGGAATGCCACTTTTGCCTGAGGCTTTTTACTTCCGCATCCTGATTCGCGAAAAAAGACTGGGCTGCTACATTCCCTAAACAAAAGACAAACTGTGGGGACTTGTTCTCCAGTTGAGCGAGCAGGTGCTGCATGCAAACCTCTCTCGCGTGTACTTTGTCGTATGCCTTGGTTGGGCGACGCTTCAGTACATACGTCACGTATAAGTCTTCTTTGCTAACCCCGGCAGCATGAGCGGCCTTCTGCAGCGTTTCCCTTGTTCCACAGACAAACGGGTTTCCTTCACGGTCTTCCCTCGCTCCCGGATTGTCCAGCAGGATCATGATCGGCGCATCCGGGTTTCCTTCTCCCCAGATCAGTCGAGATCCATGTGTGTAGAGACCACAGTCCGTGCAGTTTTCAATGCCAGGTGGGGCCTTTTCCTCTGGCCAGGCAGTTACACAATGTTCATCTTTCATTTCCATGGATGTCACTCCGTTTTCGGGTTACTGACTACCCCTTTTTTTCATAGCATTGGATAAGGCTTTCATCCGCAAACTTTTTCTAAATAAAAAAACACCCTCGAGAGGTGTTATCTTGATAATAAAACACGTTGACGAGGGTGCTCCGGCAGTATAGACGAAACCAGACTTTTCACAGCAGGATGCTCGGAAGTAAAAATGCCATTTTTGTCGTGGCACATCTCGACCATTTTCCCTTTCTCCATCACCGCAAGCGCATCAGAAATGGAGTAGGCTGCTTTTATATCATGTGTGATGAAAAGGTACGAAAGACCGAATGCTGACTGTAATTCGCGAAACAAGTCCAAGATGAGTGTCTGATTCACCATATCCAGACTGCTTACCGATTCATCAAGAACGATCAATTTTGGCTTTAACGCAATCGCCCGTGCAATATTGATCCGTTGTAACTGTCCACCGCTGAATTGGTAAGGGTACTTCCGCATGTCCGCAGGAGTCAAGCCTACCATTTCGAGCAAGTCCCCAATTCTTCGCTTTTGCTCGCCCACACTCAATCGCTCATAATTTTCCAGCGGTTCCCCAATGATCTGCTCCGCTGTCATTCGTGGATTTACGGAAGAGTAACAATCCTGAAAAACCACTTGAAGATCCCGGCGCAGCCGTTTGCGCGTATGTGCACTCGCCTGATACAGATCTTCTCCTTGAAAAAGAACCTGCCCTTGTTGCGGTGCCTGCAGCCCAAGGATTACTTTTCCCAATGTGCTTTTCCCCGCACCGCTCGTTCCCAGGAGTCCTACACACTTTCCTTCTTCGATCGTAAGTGAAACATTGGAAAGAACCGGCGCCTTAGCTACTCTCCTGCGGAAAAGGCTCGTTTCCCGGTAAGTATGGGTTACTCCATTCACTTGCAGCAACATGCGTCCACCTCCTTTTAACCCGATCGCGTGATAGACTGACGTACGTTATTGATTGTTCATAGGTATCGTAGGTCTGGTATTCAGCAATTTTTTCGTGTACGCGTGCTGGGGTTGGTCAAACAGCTGAAAAACATCCGCTTTTTCGACAATGCGTCCTTGCTGCATGATCGCGACCTCATCCGCCAACTCTGATATGACACCCAAATCATGCGAGATTAATAGAATGGATGTGCCGCATTCTGTGCGGAGTCGGTCAAGCTGTCTCAACACCTGCAATTGATTGACCACATCCAGAGCGGTAGTAGGCTCATCCGCAATTACTACGGATGGCCGCAGACACATCGATATCGCGATCATCACCCGCTGCAGCATTCCACCACTCAGCTGAAACGGGTACTGTTTCATCAATTTGTCTGGCTCTGGCAAGTTCACACTGGCCAACGAGGTGACAGCCAGCTCGTGCGCTTCTTTTTTTGTCAGATCGCTGTGAGTACGGATTGTCTCAACGAATTGAACGCCGATCGTATACACCGGTGTAAAGGCACTTATGGGATTTTGCATGATCAAGGCAATTTCTTTCCCCCGTATACGACGCATCTCCTGTTCTGGCAACCCGTTCAATTCGCGGTCGTGTAATCGGATGCTGCCTTCCACCATGATTTGATGCGGATCGAACAATTGCATGATGGAGTGACAAGTAACCGTCTTGCCGCTGCCGCTCTCTCCCACAAGCCCTAGTACTTGGCCACGTTTCAAATCCAAATCGATATCCTGAAGCAAAGCGAGTGTCCCATGCTTCCCTTTTACCTTCACGTTCAACCCGCTTATCTGCAACACCTTCGATTGTTGTCCATTCACTCTACTCAACCCTATTCAGTAACGACGTTTAACCCCATAACGCTCAGACAAAGCTTCTCCCAACACATTGAACGCAATCACGACGAGCAAGATCATCAATCCCGGAAAGATCATCAATTCCGGATGACTGCGAATAAAGTTCTTTCCTTCGTGAATCATGGCTCCCCACTCCGGAGTGGGTGGTTGCACGCCCAGTCCCAGGAAAGATAGTGCAGAAATGTCCATGATCGCCCAGCCCATTTCCAATGTGCCCATCACGAGAATCGGCGGCAGCACGTTGGGAATTAAATGCTTTCGGATGATCGTCCATGGAGAGGAGCCGCTAATGCGGGCAGCCGTAATAAATTCCCGCTGCTTTAAGCTGACGACCATCGTACGGATCATGCGGGCATAATATACCCAGTGCACCATCATCAAAGCCAAAACCACCTGCATCAGACCGGGACCAAATATCCCCACAATCCCCATGACCAGCACGAGAGACGGAAAAGCCATAACCCCTTCGCAAAACCGCATGAGAACAGCATCCACCCATCCGCCTAGGTAACCCGCGATGGTTCCGACCAGCAAACCAATACCAATCGCGGAGACAAAAATCAAAAAGGCAACGCCTAGCGATATACGGGAACCGTGCAAGAGGCGAGATAAATTGTCGCGTCCCAGATGGTCTGTCCCCAGCAGATGCTCAGCGGAAGGCGGCTTCAGCTTCAGCGCTAAATTCACTTTGACTGGATCGTGAGGCGAAATCCATGGGGCAAACACGGCAATTACAGCGAAAAGCAACAACAGGATCGAGCATACCACAATCGTTTTCTTGCTCTTGAGGACAGTCCCTATGTTCGCGATCACGAGTCTTTTCTTCCTTTCAACGAAATTCGGGGGTCCATATACAGCTGTACAAGATCCACGATCAGGTTGCATACGACGAATAGACAGGCAGCAAAAATGACGTAGCTTTGGATAACAGGAAGATCCCGATTAAAAATCGCCTCGACAAAATATCGCCCGAACCCCGGCCAGGAAAAAACTTGTTCCACAATAATCGTGCCAGTCATCAATTTCCCCATATTCATGCCCAGACCGGTAATGACTGGGGTAATGGCAATTTTCAGCACATGTTTCGCTACGATCGTTCTTTCTCTCAACCCTCGTGTCCTTGCATATAAGACATACGACTCCTGGAGTTGCTCCAGCACGCTCGATCGCAGCAAACGGGTATAGATCGCGATCAGCGCCAACGACAACGTCACAGCCGGAAGGACCAAATGCTGCCATGACCCTCTTCCCTCAACCGGGAATAAGTCCAGCTTTACGGAAAAGAAGAAAATCAATAAGTATCCCAGCCAAAATTGCGGAATCGACGCTCCGAAAAAGGAAAGCAGCCTGCTGCATTTATCGATCAGGCTGTTTTTATATATTGCAGACAAAAAACCGAGTGGAATGCTGATCACGATCGCAAGCACGATACTGCTGACTGCCAGCTGCATCGTCGCAGGTATTCTCTCTGTCATTTCTTCGATAATCGGCTCATTCGTAAGATAAGATTTGCCGAAGTCGAGTCGGCAAATCTTCATGACCGTTTGAACATATTGAATGTGCAGAGGCTGATCCAGGCCAAATTCTTTTCTCTTCTCAGCCAGGATCTCCTCTGTCGGCTGAATATGGGCTGCAGTCAAATATGCCTCAGCCGGGTCTACGGGTGATATCCGTATGAGCACAAATGTGATGAAAATGGCAAAGAGCACAATGGGAATGACAGCAAGTATTCGCCTCCCAATATAGCTGATCATGAAGTTCCTCCTTGCCGGTTTACTCGCTTACTTCAATCGAGTTGAATGGATGTTCATCCCGATTCGCCGGGAAACTGAATGCTTTCACGTTTTTCTGGTAAACCACTGTCTTTTTGATATACGAAACCGGTACAATCGCCGACTGCTCCTGCAGCGTTTTCAGGATGGAGCCGTACAGCTCTTGGCGCTTCGTCTCATCCGTAGATGCGAGGGCTTCCTTCACTTGCTTGTCCAATTCCGCTTTCATTGGCACGCGGGAATGAGCTTCCGAGACACCCCAGCCTTTTTCTGCCACTACATTAATGAACGAATGCGGATCATAAGGCGCTCCGTAGTTGTACCAGAAGTCGATGTCAAATTCGCCTGCTCTTCTGCGCTTGATTTGAACCGTTAATTCAAGACCCGTGATATTCAGCTTGACGCCGATCGCTGCCCACTCCGCTTGCATGGTTTCCGCCATCGCTTTTTGGATCGGGTCTGTTTTGTCATAAATCAATTCGAGTTCGAGTGGTTGCCCGTCTTTCTCGCGTACGGTTTTGCCTGCTGGCAGCTTCCATCCGGCTTCATCCAGATAAGCGGACGCTTTTTCCACATTGTATTCAACCGGAGCTACATCAATATTGGTGTAAGGGAAGTTTTTGGACAAAATGTTATCGGCTTTCTCTTCCAAGCCGAGCGTGATACCTTCAACCATCGCCTGTTTGTTAAAACCATGCTGGAGTGCCAAACGCACTCGCTGGTCCGCAAGCTTTTCATTTGTTGTATTCAAAAGCAAGCTTCTTGTCCCAACAGGTTCAGACAGCTTCGATCCATATTTGTCTGATGCTTTCAGTTGATTGAAGGAATCCATACTGATGACGCCTTCCCCATAAATCAGATCCAATTCGCCTTTTTCAAAAGCCATGACGCGCGTTTCTGCGTCCGGAATAATTTTAACGGTGACTTTATCAAGCTTTGGAGCTTCTCCCCAATAATTCGGGTTGCGGGTAAACACCGCATATTCATCTTTCTTGTATTCAGACAGCATCCACGGACCGGTTCCAACCGGTTTTTTCACTCCCTTGGAAGTGTCACCGTCATCCGGGAACCCGGCTTCTCCCAAAAAGCGGACGGGGCGAACGAGAGAAAGATCCTGCAAAGTCGGATAATAAGGAGCTTTCAGAATCATTTTGAACGTTTGCTCGTCGACTGCCTCCGTTTTTTCTAGAGCACTGATCACACCGAGCCAGCTGTGCAATTTCGGATTGCTCATCACTGCATCAAAGTTCTTTTTCACAATGGCCGCATTAAAAGGCGTACCATCTGAGAATTTTACATTCTTGCGGAGTTTGAACGTATACTCTTTACCGTCCTCCGAGATCGACCATGATTCAGCTAGATGAGGCTCCAGTTTGCCCCCTTCTTTGTAGCTTACCAATGGTTCATAGATCATCGATTGCGCAAATAGCTGGGAAGGGTTATATGTATGGGGATTCATTGGCCCGATATCCCTCGGCCAAGATACGGTGATGGCCTTCTCGGTTGGAGAAGCATCCTGTTCGACTGTTGGCGCATTTTCCTGGCTGTTGCAGCCCATGAGTGCGGTTGATAAGAGCAGGATCATTCCTACCATCAACAAAATGGCTTTTTTTCCTGAGTTAAACATGAAGTAGTCCCCTTTTGACTAATTAATAATGATTATCAGTTCTGCCCAATGATAATTGAGAAGTATTTTCATGTCAACTGAAATCACCATTTTTTCAGGACAATGAAAAAAGCAATCCATGGTTGGATTGCCTTGCGAAAAGACTCGGTCGTTTTACTCCCTTGTTTGATGATATTACGATCCGGAATTAACCTTACCAGAATGAACAACCCATCGAGCGCTATTTATAACGAGCTGCCTGAAAGCTTGTGGCTTGAATGACACTGCCGTGTGACCCGGCTGCAAATAGACGACCTTCCCCAAACCGTATTGATGTTCCCACGCTGCCGGATACCTTTTCCCGGCATACTCGAATTCCAGTAAAACGGTACGGGGCGTAAAGGGATCAAACTCAAACTGATACGGCTCCTCGTCGACCGTAAAGTCTTCCACTCCTTGAAGCACTGGATGCTCCTTTACCGTTCCATAATAGCTGAGTGGCTGATAAGGCGGATGGCCGACAAACTTGGCCCCCATTACCTGTAACAGCTCGTAGCTACCCGCTAGTGAAATGCCGTTATGAATCGCGAGCAGTCCCCCACCGCCTGCTACGAATGTTAACAGACCGGCAATTTGCTCGGGTGCAAGCTCTCGCGTCCAGATATCCGCATACGAGATGCAGGCAGCAAACTCGCTGGTGTCTAGCGACGATAAATCATCATAATTTTGTGTAACGGTCAGTTGAAATTCCCCGCCCAAGATCTGCTCCAATTCTTGACGCACAGGATCGAGCGGATGCCAGGCTCCCGGGTGGTTATCGCCAATTAACAAAATTTGTTTTGCAGTCATTTTTGACCAGCTCCTTAGTCTCGATATTGAGTTACGATAAGGAGACGGAGGAAATTGGCGATGGACGCAGAATTGATTGAAAATATTTTGTCATATGGAGTGAATGTGCGATGGATATTACTGTCATTTGGCATGACTATTACCCGCAGCTGAAGAGGTTCGTCTCAAATCGCATCAAAAATCAGGCAGATGCTGAAGATATTGTGCAGCAAGTCTTCATTAAGGTAAACAATCATCTCGATGACTTGAAGGAGAAAGAAAAGCTTTCCTCATGGATCTATCAGATCACTCGCAACAGCATGGTGGATTATTTCCGTAAAGAAAAGTGGAACGACGAGCTCCCCACGCATCTGCAGACCATGGATGACTATGAAGAGCCCGATCTGGCACAGGAGGTCATCAATTGCTTTGAGTCGACGATCCAACAGCTCCCGGAAAAATATAAGGAAGCGCTGGAGCTCTCTATGCTGAAAGGAATGTCCCAAAAGGAATTGAGCGAACGACTGGGTATCTCCTATTCAGGGGCAAAATCGAGAGTACAGCGCGGGCGGGAGATGTTGAAAGAATTGCTGACTGGCTGTTGTCATATCGAATCGGACCGCTATGGGAATATTATTGAGTTTCATATTAAATGGCGTTATCCTTCGTGCTCAGTTGATGAGCAAGATGGTAAAAGGGGATAATGGACAAAGAGGTTGGCCCCTGTGCCTCCCTCTTTGTCCAACCCGGACTTGTTTGGTTTACGCCCACCATATATCCCGATTACTCTCTTCAATCACCAACCCTCGCAGAAAAGAAACGGCTTTTTGAAACCCCTCTTCGACGGACATCAGCGCATCCTCATGCTCAATGCTAATCGCTCCGTCATAGCCCACTGCCTGCAAGGCGCTGAAGATGTCCCGCCACGTCTCTTCCCCATGACCGTAGCCGACCGTCCGGAAAATCCAGGAGCGATTCAGCGTATCGCGATAGCTTTTCGTATCCAGCACCCCATTGGCCGCCGCATTCTGCTTGTCAATTGCCGTGTCTTTCGCATGGAAGTGGTAGAGCGCATCCGCTTGCCCCAGCTGCTTGATGCTTACGACAGGGTCCATCTGCTGCCAGAACAAATGACTCGGGTCAAAATTGGCGCCGATTCGCTCCCCGCACTGCTCCCGCAAACGCAGCAGCGTCTCCGTGTTATACACGGCAAAACCGGGGTGCGGTTCCACAGCCGCCCGGACGCCGTGCTGCCGGAGGAATTCATTCTGTTCCCGCCAATACGGAATCACCTTCTCCTCCCACTGCCATTTGACCACGGCTGAAAAATCATCCGGCCATGGGCACGTGATCCACACCGGGTTCAAGGAGTATTCCGACTCTCCGGGACATCCTGAAAAAGTCACGACGTTTTCCACTTCCAGTTTTGCAGCAAGCCGTACCGTATCCTGAAACGCTTGGTGATGTTTGCGAGCAATGTCCGCATTGGGGTGCAGCGGGTTGCCATGACAGCTCAATGCGCTAATTTCCAGCCCCCTGCTTTGCACAGCCTGTTTAAACTGTTTCCACTTGCTTTCGTCCTCCAATAGTTCGGCTGGTTGGCAATGAACATTTCCCACATATCCCCCGGTGCCAATCTCCACTGCTTTCAGGCCGCTCTCTGCGATGTAATCCAGCGCTTCCTCCAGTGATTTCTTGCCGAACAAAACAGCAAATACCCCCAGTTTCACCTGGCTTTCCTCCTCTTTTTCTAATCTTTCACGGCACCGGATGTTAACCCGCTGACGATATACTTTTGCAGCGTGATAAAGATGATGACGATCGGGATGGCCGCGACGGTCGCAACCGCCATCAGGTTGTTCCATTGGGTGCCGTATTGGCCGATAAATTTATACAGACCGAGCGTCAGCGGGCGAATGCTTTCTTCTGTGGTAAGCAGCATCGCAAACAGGAAATCCCCCCAACCGAAGAGAAAGCAAAACGCTCCCACGGTCAACATGCCGGGCTTGATCAAGGGCAGGATGACTCGCCAAAAGGTGGTCCATTTGTTGCAGCCATCGATCGCAGCGGCATCGTCCAGTACGCTTGGAATCGAGAGGAAAAAGGGACGAAGCACGAGGACCGCAAACGGCAGGGAGACTGTCGTATTCGCGATGATCAGCCCCAAGAAGCTGTTCAGCAAGCCCAGCTTGGAAAACAGGATGAAAAAAGGCATGGCCAGCATGATGTTGGGCAGCATTTGACTCGCCAACAGCAGGATCAAGATGAGGCCCTTTCCTCTCAGATTCAATCTTGTCAGCGCATATGCAGCCGGAGCAGCCAGCAGAAGGGTGACAACCATGGTGCCGCACGCGATCAAAAAGCTGTTCCCGATATACCCGAGAATGTACGGATTTTTGAACACGTTTTCGAGATAAGCCGCAAACGTCACATCACGAGGAATCAGATGCGGCGGACTGGCAAACAAGTCGCTCATCGGCTTGATCGAAGTCGCAAACATCCAGTAGATGGGAAACAAAAACAAAATGGTCGAGAGAATCGCAAGGAACATGGCGCCATATCCGGATTTCCGATGATCCATCAGAGGGTCTGCTCCTCCTTTCGCAGCATCCACAGATACACCGCGGATAACGCAATCAAGATGAGAAACATGATGCTCGCCACAGTGGCGCCCAGGCTGAAGTCAAACGTGATGAAGGACAATTGGTAGGCGTAGAGGGGAAGCACAAAGGAAGCGTTGACCGGTCCACCGCCCGTCATGATGAAAATCAGGTCAAACACCTTGAATGTATAGATCACCCCGAGCATGAGCAGGACGAGAATCGTTGGCCGCATCAATGGCAAGGTAATATGAACAAATTGCTGAAACCGGCTTGCTCCATCCAGCTTTGCTGCTTCATACAGGTGGTCTGGCAGAGATTGCAGCCCGGACAGCAGGATAATCATATTGAACGGGATGCCGATCCAGATGTTGGCAAGGATCGTGCCGTACAAGGAGGTGTCCGCTTCCGTCAGCCAGGAAACCGGCTGCTGGATCACCCCCAGCGTTTGCAGAAGATAATTGAACACCCCGTAATCACCGGCCAGCATCCATTTGAACAGGGTCGCCGTGATCACGATCGGCATCAGCCAGGCCAAGAGCATGAGGGAGCGCATGATGTCTCGTCCGGGAAACCGTTTATTGAAAAACAGCGCAAGCGCGAAGCCGATGACAAATTGAAAGAGAATGGACAATCCCGTGAAAATGATGGAATTCGTCAAGGAAATGGTGAACAATTCATCTTTGAAAATGGTCGCGTAATTGGCAAACCCGACAAAATGCTGTTCACCGTTCAGGTTCGTGACTTTTACGTCTTTTACACTGAGCCAAAAATTGTAGGCAATCGGAAAGAACATGAAAAACACCAGAAAACCAAGCCCGGGGAGTACAAACAAGTAACTGCTCCAGCTGCGTATTCCTTTCGTCTTCACGGACTTGATCCCCATCGTCTTTTGGCCCATCGTCCTGACCTCTGGTTGCTGCATCTATCGCACCTCCCCTTTTTCGATTGAGGGGATAGACCAGACAGCTCTATCCCCTCCACCAACCTGGTCAGATCATGGTATCAGCGGTTTGATTTTGGCATCTGCCTCTTTCACCGCATCCTGCGGCGATTTGGCACCGGTAATCACCTGCTGCATCATTTCCTGCATTGCGACAGATGCCTTCGGGTATTCCGGACCATACGCGCGGGCTTTGGCAAACTCCATGCCATCCGCGAACGCCTTCAAAATCGGGTCGTTTTGCCAGTACGAATCCTGAATCAAGTCTTTACGGCTCGGTACATATCCCATCGCCTTGGCAAAGGCGAGAATATTTTCTGGCTCTTGGGTAAACTTCAGGAAATCCCAAGCCATCTCCTTGTTTTTGGAGGTACTCGTGATCGCCCAATCCTCGCCGCCCAGGATGGTGCCCCCTTGCTTGTTGGATGGGAGTGGGACAACCCCCCACTTGACTTTCCCCTCTTTCTGCAAAAATGGAATTTGCCATGGGCCGTTTACCATCATCGCGGCCTTGCCTGCCGAGAATTGAACGGCTACGTCTTGCTGATTCAGGTTGATGATCTCCTTGGACATGGCACCGCTATCTACCAGTTCCTTCCACAGCGTGATCGCATCTACCGTTCCTTGGCTGTCAAAGGTATTGAGATCTGAGCCGGCCTGCCAGATGAAGGGGAGAAATTGGAACGCTCCTTCTTCGCTTTTGATTCCTGCTGCGACCAGCCCGTACACGCCGGGCTTCGCCACCTTTTGTGCCGCTTGCTTCAGCTCCTCCCAATTTTTCGGAGGCTCTACGCCTGCTGCTTTCAGCATGTCTTCGTTGTAATAGAGAGCCAGGTTGTTGCTGCCGACGGGAACCCCATAGTTTTTGCCCTGATACATGGTAGACGACCATGGACCCTCGAAATACTTGTCGGTCTGTCCCCATTCCTTGATTTCCGCTGATATGTCGGCAAGGGCACCCGCAGCCGCAAACGATTGCAGATCGGGGTTGCCGATTGCCACCAGATCCGGTAGCTGTCCGGCGGTCGCCCCCATGAGGAGCTTGTTCTTGAGGTCGTTAAACGGCACATAGGTGCGCTCGATTTTTACATTCGGCCGTACCTTCTGATACGCTGCGAACATCTCATCCAACGCTTTCAGCTGGGCATCCGTGGACCAATAATCCCATAGCGTAAGGGTAATGACTTCTCCTGTCGAACCGGACCCACTGCCAGCTGGTTGGTTGGTGGATGGGGCTGGTGCCGTCGGCTGCGTCGAGCTGGGGGCGCATGCTGCCAGCAGCATGAGACATGAGGCTGCCAAAACGGAAATGGCCTGTTTGATCATTGCGTGTTTCCTCCTTTACGAATTCATTTTCAATTTTCTGAAACCTGATAACACTGTTCTTTCACCTGTTTTCGCCGAATGGATGGCAGCGCTGGTGAGTTCAAAGCTGAGCAGATTGTCATCGGCCGACGTCATGGGCGTTTTGCCCGTTCGTATCGCATGAACCATATCATTCAGGGAGGATGCCATATCGCCAAGCGGCATTTCAACCAAGTCTACAGGGATTACTTCTTCCACTTCAGTGTCCTCCCCCAAAAGCAGGTGAATCTTGTCATCGATCATCTCGATGGCGCCCCTCTCCCCGACAATCCGCACATCCCCGTTCCATGAGGTCTGATGGCCGCGTGCCACCCAGCTGCCGAAATAATGGACATGGACTTCATCCTGGAAGCGGATCATCACTCCAGCGGATGGGTTTCCCCGAAACCAGCTCCATGCCGGACGGAAGCTTTGGGCAACTACTTCTACTGCCTCCTTTTCCAGCAAAAACCGCATGATGTCAAAATGATGAATCGCCATATCCTCCAGCAGGATCTCGGCATATTGATCGCGCCATCCGCCGAATTTGAACGCTTTGCGGAACTGATATTCCATGTACCCGATCCGTCCGATCGCACCTTCCTGCAGCAGCCGTTTGAGCGTTTGGATTTCCGGCTTCCAGCGGTAGTTCTGGCTCACCATCACTTTTGAGTCATAGCTGCGAATGGTTTCGACAAGCTCGAGAGCCTCTTCATACGTATGGGTCATCGGTTTTTCCAGCATGACATGCAAATTGGATTGGAGCGCTTTTACAGCCAGTTCTTTATGAGTGGGCGGCGGTGTGACGATCAGCACCATATCAGCCGCGACGGTTTTAAAAGCTTCGTCCGCACTGGTAAACAGCTGTGTGTCGGGTAATCCGGTCACTTGTCTCGCAATGGTTAAATTTTCTGGCATCTGATCGACTACAGCGACCAATTCAACCTCGGGATAATTCTTGACTACTTGCAGCCACGCTTGGCCGAAGCCTCCGGCACCAATTTGAATTAGGCGAATGTTCTTCATGCTACTCACCTGACTTTTCCTATTTTTTTGCGGACATGAAAGCGTTGCCATAGATGCGCATCGGAAAGCATTATGAATGTTTTTCCCGTATCCACACGACCATTTCACCCGGCTCACGATTGCCCCATAAATGGTAGGGGACCGCTTTCAATCTTGCCGGCACCGTCCTGCTGCTTGCGGGCTTGTAAAGCTCATCGCCCCAATCGGCCGTATCCACCCGTTCTGCCATACCTGTAATCACGGCAACACCTCCTAACAAGTCGTCTTCAAACTGGACGGTGAATGGCGTATCGATCGACACCATCCAAGCTTGCAGATTGGATCCGTTATCGACCTCCTCCAGGCAATAGACGATCGGTCCTCGCTGAATCGCGAGTTTGCCGCTGTTTTCGCGCACAGACGGATGGCTTTGGATCAGCTCCACTTCCATCGGGAGGGACAGGTGAATCCGGTCTCCCTTGGACCAGTTGCGGTCAAGGTACACGTATCCTTTTTTCATGAAAGCATCGAGGTCTACAGTCTGATCATTTACGGTGAGCCTTGGCTGCCTGCACCATCCCGGGATGCGCAGCGCAACGGTAAAATTCGCTTCCTGCTCCGGTGTGACCGTGAGCGTGATGTCGCCCTCCCATGGATACTCGCTTGTTTGGCTGAGCTTTACCTTTTGCCCGCCCACCTCCATTTCCGCTTCGGAGCTGATGTATAAGTGGACGTAGACACCTTCATCCTCCGCTGAATAGACATACTGGCCAACCGATGCAGTCAATCTGGCTAAATTGGGGGGGCAGCATGCGCAGCTAAACCATTTCTGCCGCACCGTTTTGACATGCTGTTTGTCTTTGCGGTTTTCGCAGGATTGCGGCCATACTTCCAAGGGGTTTACATAGAAAAACTTCTTTCCTTCCAGGTCCATGCCGCTAATCGTCCCGTTATATAAGGCCCGCTCCATTACATCGCCGTATGCGCGGTCCTTTTCCAGCTGCAGCATGCTGTGCGCCCAGAACACCAAGCCGATCGATGCGCAGGTTTCGGTATAGGACGTGTCGCCCGGGAGATCGAAATCGAAGGTAAACGACTCGCCGCATTCTTGGGAACCGATGCCGCCGGTGATGTACATTTGCCGCTGCGTCACATTGTCCCACAGCCTTCTGCATGCCTCGGCCAGAGCTTGATCTTTTGTCAGGGAGGCCAGCTGAGCCATCGCTGTGTACATATACATGGCTCTGACCGCATGCCCCATGGCTTTGTCCTGCTCACGCACCGGCAGATGGGCCTGATGGTATTGGTAATGGGGATCGACCCATGGTGCGAGTGAATCGTCTCCCCTGTTTGCCGCTTCTCTTTCGAAGAAATGCGGCTGCTTTCCGCGCTCATCGATAAAGAATTGACTCAGTTTCAGATACTTTGCTTCATTGGTCGCATGGTACAGCTTGATCAAGGCCAGCTCGATTTCCTGATGCCCGTCATAGCCTTGTATTTGATGTTCGCCCGGTCCAAAAACGGTATCGATGTAATCGGCAAATCGGCAGACGATATCGAGAAATCTTCGCTTCCCTGTCGCGTAAAAATAAGCCACGGCCGCTTCGATCATATGGCCAGCGCAATACAGCTCATGATTGTCCCGCAAATTCGTGAACCGCTTGCCGGGCTCCTTTACGGTGTAGTATGTATTGAGGTACCCGTCTGCTTGCTGCGCTCTGCCAATCAACTCGATCACTTCATCGGCCAAGTGTTCCAGCTCCGGATTAGGATCGGTGATCAAGCTGTATGCCACCGCTTCCAACCATTTGGCTACGTCACTGTCCTGAAAAACCGCTCCATGGAATTCTCCCGCAGCCTCACCCGCCGCTATGCGGAAATTTTCGATCGCATGGCTGGGAGCAGCATCTTGGATACGATCGTTTAAGGCATCCCATTGATATGGGATCACCACATCGCGAATCACATCCATCCGCGTTCTCCAGAATCGGTCATTGATGCGGACATGTTTCAGCTGTTGATTGTTCATATGATCATCTCCTGCAAAAAATGATTATCGTACATCATTTTATGATTTAAAAAACCCTCCCTACGTGAACTTGGACAACCAGCGTCTGCGTGCGAGTTCCATACAGTAGAGAGGGCTATGTTTGGCTTCGAGGATTATAGATAGTATTTGGCATTTTCTTTTGTGACGATTTCCAGCTTGGTGAAATGTTCTTTCCTTTTGATCGGTTCTCCCAACACACAGTGGTTAAACAATGTTTTCACCGCCATGTATCCTTGCATGAAAGGATCCTGGCAGATGGTGGCCGTAATGACTCCCCGCTGCAAATACTCATAGCTGTCCTGATTCAAATCATGCCCGATCAGGACGATACGCTTATCCCGTACGTTTTCATCCAGATATTTGGCAAAGCTGGGCAGGGTCGCGCTCGCCACATAGATCCCGTCTACTCCTTCCAAATCCCCCAGCAGTCCGGCGTATGATTCGGATTCATAGTAGTTTGCCTTCAGCGGGCTAAGCATGTTGACATCCGGATAATCGAGCAGCACCTCCCGGAAGCCGGTGATCTTTTGCTGCATTTGAAAAGAGGTAGTCTCTGTCACCACAAGCACATTGCCGGATTCGCCAATCCATTTGCATAATAGGTCTGCTGCCAACCGTCCGGCATCCCGGTAGTCGCTGCCTACATAAAACATTCTGCCGCTCAACGGAGAATCCGTGTTGAACGTGCAGATGGACACTCCCTTTTCCATAGCGCGGTCAATGACAGCATCGACGACATCATTGGCATCATTGGGCGCCAACGCCAATGCCTGATACTTTCCGGAGTCAATGGTTTTTTTGATGATCTCGATCTGCTGCTCGAACTCTATGCGGGGTGTCCGGATAATGTCCACGTGCAGCCCGTAATCCCGCAAATCATCGTAAGCGCTCCAGATTCCAGGCTCGACCTGTTCCCAAAAATGCTGCGGGTATTCCGGAAAGATACACACCACCGAGAATTCGGTTTTCCGCGACAGGAGGCTTGCCGATTTGTTCGGAACGTAGTTGAGTTCCTTGGCTTTTTCCATGATTCTGCGGTACGTATCTTCCTTCACATTTCCCCTGTTGTTCAGCGCTCGATCAACAGTGGCAATCGACAAACCCAATTCCCTTGCGATATCCTTCGCCGTTACTTTGGATGGACCGTTCATCTCTTTTCCCTCTTGTTGATGTACTTTTCTGAATTATATATACAATTGTGCGTTTGCGTCAATTATTTTTTGATTATCGATGATCATTTTTTTGTTACATGTTCGGGAGATAGCGATGTTAGGATTTCGCTTTTAACAAATCCGATATATAACCATTTAATGTTTCACTCAACTGATTTAATTCTTCGGTCAGTTTCGTGAATAACTCTGAGTGAGCAGCGAGTTCACTAGAAGATTGACTAATATCATGTATGCTGTCGTTCATACCAATAATGGAGTTTTTCATTTGATGTAAAAAAGCACCGATTTTTTTCGAAGCCTCATCAGAATGATGAGATAGTTTTCGTATTTCAGTTGCAACAACCGAAAATGTTTTACCATATTCACCAGCTCTAGCTGCCTCAATAGCCGCATTCAGACCAAGCAAATTCGATTGTTGTGCAACGCTATGAAACAAAAGCCGGACACCAAGCCGAAGTGGACTGGAAGATTTGCGAGTACATCGATTTAAACGGT
>NZ_SDKD01000033.1 GCF_004521915.1 Brevibacillus migulae
ATCAGGGGGTTGTGGGTTCAAGTCCTATCGCCGGCACCATTATTTTTTGCCATAGCCCAGCGGTAAGGCAAGGGATTTGACTTCACATGCCTTGGTTGGAGTCCTAGTGATCCAGCCAATGATACATGTATGAGCCATTAGCTCAGTTGGTAGAGCATCTGACTTTTAATCAGAGGGTCGAAGGTTCGAGTCCTTCATGGCTCACCAGTTTTACAAAAGACCTACCCTCGGACAAATGAGTCAGAGTACTAGGGATCAGATATATAGTCACATGCGGGTGTGGCGGAATTGGCAGACGCACCAGATTTAGGTTCTGGCGGGCAACCGTGGGGGTTCAAGTCCCTTCACCCGCACCACATAAACCTCTAGGGTTTGCGATCAGGCAAGCCTTTTATTATGAGTGACACATCATAGACTTTGCGGACGTAGCTCAATTGGTAGAGCGTCGCCTTGCCAAGGCGAAGGTCGCGGGTTCGAGACCCGTCGTCCGCTCCATTACAACTTCAGAATTGCTTCAATTGGAATAGGTGCCCTTAGCTCAGCTGGATAGAGCGTTTGACTACGAATCAAAAGGTCGGGAGTTCGAATCTCTCAGGGCACGCCATCTATGCAGACCAAAGAGTAGGGAGACCCCTGCTCTTTTTTGACATCTGCTGTGTCTTTTGTGAAAATGTAACTGTAAGTATTCCGTTTGTTCAAAAATTTAAATTTTACAAATATTAATAATATTTTCCTTGTCTCTGGATCCGAACATCCAGTAACGTAGGGATATACCAAATCGTACGAATCCAACCGGAACAGGAGATGTGATTAATGAGCACGATCAAGCTGGATCAACCACATCAAATGATTGAAAGATTAATCAATAATATTGAAAAAGTACTGATAGGAAAAAAGCACGTCATCGAGCTAAGTGTGGTCGCTCTACTCGCGAAAGGACATGTCCTTCTAGAGGATGTACCAGGGGTAGGAAAAACCTTGCTGGTACGGTCATTGGCCCGTTCGATTGGCGGTGATTTTAAGCGACTTCAATTTACACCTGATTTATTGCCAACGGATGTGACCGGGGTATCTATCTTCAATCAAAAAACGATGGAATTTGAGTTCCGTCCTGGTCCGATTTTTGCCAATGTGATTTTGGCGGATGAAATCAACCGCACTTCCCCGAAGACGCAATCTGCGCTTTTAGAAGCGATGGAAGAGCACTCTGTGACTGTGGATGGAATGACCTATGAGCTGGCAAAGCCGTTCTTTGTGATGGCTACGCAAAACCCTCTGGAGTATGAAGGGACCTTCCCCTTGCCTGAAGCGCAATTAGACCGTTTCCTGTTGCAGCTGCGGTTAGGATACCCAACCCTCGAAGAAGAGATGGCCATCCTTACCCGTTTCGGTGCAGAGAACCCGATTGCCAATCTGGAGCCCGTCCTGACCAGTGAAGAAGTATATGCGTTGCAGCAGCAGGTAGCGACCATTAATGTCAGTGAAGGCATCAAGGAATACATTGTACGGCTCTGCAAAAAGACAAGAGAACATCCTAACGTGTACCTTGGGGTAAGCCCGAGGGGTGCGCTGGCTCTTTTCCGCGCTGCGCAAGCATTGGCCTTTGTGCGAGGCAGAGATTTTGTTATCCCTGACGATGTGAAGGAGCTTGCACCAGTCACGTTCTTGCACCGCATTATTCTCAAGCCGGAAGCACGTCTGGAAGGTGCATCCGTTGAACGTATGGTGACAGGAGTGTTGGCCGAGACCCGAGTGCCAATCAGCTAAGGCGGTGCTAAATCGATGAAACAGCAAAAGTATGGCAAAGTGAAGATCGCACTCATGCTGGTCATCACGTATGCATTCGCGAAATTTCAAGGGGGATTTGCCAGCTGGTTTTTATTCTACAGCAGCTTGGTGTTTATCCTCTATCAGGTGCTGGCGTATGTTTTGATGTTTACCGGTTTGGATGTGATGCGGGAGATTGATCGAAACCGCCTGAAAGATGGGGAGAATGTCATTGTAACCCTGCGGATTCGGAGGAGATTCTGGTTTCCGTTTGGGTGGAATATGGTGATCGAGCCGCTCCCCGAAAAAATCGCAGGCTATTACCATCCTCATCGGCAAGTGATCTATCCATGGTTCAAGCGCGAGATCGAAATGAAATACGTGATTCCGTCATTGCCGCGTGGCTGGTACCAATTGACGGATTGTGAAGTGAGGGGCGGGGACTTTTTCGGATTCATCGAAAGGAAAAAAATCTTTCCGCTGCACAATGACTTCCTGGTCTATCCGGCGTATCGCCAAATCACCCATTGGCCTACCGGGGACGGACGAATGAGCGGAAACGTGCATGTTACCCACCGGAGATCAGATGATGTCGCGGCTGTGCGCGGGGTGCGTGAGTATCAACGAGGGGATCGCCTCACGCAAATCCATTGGCGTGCCTCGGCTCGCGGTCATGGGTTGAAGACAAAAGAATTCGAACATCAAGCGATGAATCAGGTTGTTTTCTTTCTGGATGTGGAAAAAGCCCATTACCCGCAGGACGACGAGAAACTGTTTGAGGTAGCGGTTAGTCTCACGGCGAGCCTCGTCAATTACACCAGTAAAAGAAGCTATCACTACGGTTTGATTACGTTCCAAAAAGAGCGTGTTCATATACCGCCGGCTCATTCGCACTCCCACTTTTTCCGGGTGTTTGACCAATTGGCACGGGTCATGCCAGAGGGCGAGGAGTCATTTTCCCGGCTGCTGGGCCGAGAATCGTTGGAATACTCTCAGGGTGTGACGATTACCGTGATTACGCCTTCCCTTGAGAAGAAGATGCTGGCCCGGCTGCTGGAGCTGGCCAATGGCGGACGCAGCGTGCAGCTTTTCTATGTGCACAAGGAAGCGAATTTGCCGCAGGAAATTACAAAATCAATGCAGATGCTAAAAGCCAATAAAATCATTTGTCAAACGGTCCATCTGACGGAGTATGAAGATGTAAAGCGGATTGGAGGTGCATAGGGTCATGACTGCACGTTTTTTACGACAGACGAGGCTCCTGGACTGGCTGGCCGCGCTTTTTCTTTTCCTGCTATTGCGTGAGTGGCTGCTGCCTTTACCAGCGCTGACGGATACGGCTGATTTGTCACCATTTATGTATATCCTGGGCGGAGCTTTGCTGCTCGATATGATCGGAAAGTGGCGTTCGCTCACCTTTGTGTTAAAAATGCTCGGCATTTTGTGGTTATTGCATCACAACTTTTTTGCTACACCTTTTTTTGATACAGAATGGCTTAAAGAGCTGCTGATCCGGTTGCAGACCGATCTACCGCTGGCGTTTCAGCAAAACTGGGTAGAGATGACTCCGGTGACGCGCAATGCGCTGTTTTATCTGATGCTAATGGTGCTGGTATCGCTTCTCTCGTATTTGGTTCTGGAGCAGCGCCAAGGCCTGTGGTTTGTGTTTATCAGCGAGGCGTATCTGGCTGTACTTGATACGTTTTTGCCTTATGAAGCGGATGGTGCGATCATCCGTACGTTGATTTACGGTTTTCTGCTGTTGGCGGTCATTCATATTTCTACGCTGGATAAATGGATGACGGGAAGCAGCCGCAGCCGCTTTTCCTATTTCAAATCCTTGCTGGCGCCAATCCTGATCATCTCACTGACGGTAGGGGTGGCGTATGGGGCGCCGAAAAAGGCAGCCAGCTGGCCGGATCCCATCGCATATTTTACGGGTGGGAATGGAGCTGGCACCACCTATATGAAAAAGGTCGGTTACGATAACAACGATAATCGCCTGGGCGGCCCTTTCATTCAGGACAATTCCTTGATTTTCACTGCCACTACCAATGAAAAGACGTACTGGCGGGGGGATTCAAAGGACATCTACACCGGATGGGGTTGGCAAAAAGGGGAACGCGAACATGAACCGATCCTCGATCCCAAGAGCTATCAATGGAAGGATGTCTTGTACAGCGGAATGGAAATGAAGGAAGTCAAAGCTTCCCTGGAATTTCGCGGCGAGCAGTTTCCAACCATTTTTTATCCAGGGCAAATCAAGCAATTGTCAAGCTATACTCCGGTAAATGCAACACTCGTGTATGACAAAGAGTACGAGAATCTCGAAGTGCGTGACGGAAAGATACAGATGTATATCACCGATAATGCGGAGAATCGGACGTCTGCAAATAAAACATTGATCGTGCCGAACACCCTGCTGATGAAGCTGTACAGCTATGAGGTGACGGCCGAGGTGCCGACGATCAGCGAAAAACAAATGGTAGCGGCGGGAACCGACTATCCGCAGGAGATTCGCGAGCGCTATCTGCAGCTTCCGGAAAAATTGCCTCCGCGTATTCGCGAATTGGCCCTGCAGGTTACGAAGGACGCCCAATCTCCTTATGAGAAGGCGCGCGCGATTGAGAGCTTTTTGCGGAGTGGACAATACAAGTATGAAACCGAGGATGTTCCGGTACCAGAAAAGGGCCAGGACTTCGTGGACCAGTTTCTGTTTGAGAGCTTCCGCGGATATTGTGACCACTTTTCCACCTCGATGGCGGTCATGCTGCGTTCGATCGGCATCCCGACTCGCTGGGTAAAAGGGTTTGCTCCAGGCACGGATGTCGGCGATGACGCAGAGGGGAATGAAATCGTCGAAGTGCGCAACCGCGATGCCCATTCCTGGGTCGAGGTGTATTTCCCACATTACGGCTGGATCCCCTTTGAAGCAACCAGCTCGTTCCTCTCACCGCTGCGAGTCAAATACGATCTGCACACGGAGCTTGAAAATATGCCGGCCACATCGTCTGTCAATCAACCGCAGCCGATCGACCGCGCTGATGGGCGTGACGAACGTATGGAGGAAGACGATCTGACTACCGGCAGTGGCCAAAGCGTGACATGGCCGGTAACCATGGTGATCCTCGTACTCGTGGCTGCGGCACTGTTTGTGGGCTGGCAGCGCAGAAGGCGTATTGTGGTATGGTGGCTGCAGCGAAAAATGGCCACCTATCAGGAACAGAATTTTTCCCAAAAATATCAGGTGCTGCTTTCCATGTTCGAGCATGTCGTGGCGAAGCGCCAGCCTGGTGAAACCTTGCGGGAATACGTGAATCGCCTGTCCATTTCCGGCGACAAACGCCAGGATCTGTACTATTTGACGCAGCTCTTCGAACGAGCTCTGTACGGCTATAAAGACATTGGCGAACGGGCGCGTGCGCTCGCCAACAAAATGATTGACCAACTTTCGCAACAATTGAAGCCTTGAAGATTTACCCGCGGTCTGCTAGAATGTCCATCAATGGATAATTACCTCGTATAATATCAGGAATATGGCCTGAAAGTTTCTACCGCCTGACCGTTAAATCGGGCGACTACGAGGAGAGGGTAAACTGGTTCGTGCGAAGGTACAAAAACTGGGTCGCTGTCTCCTTGTTTGATGGGGGGGCAGTCCCATTTTTTTTGGTCGATCAGGATTTTTGAAGAAATTCCCATCGACGCAGGGGAAACTAAGTCAACGCCAAATTTTTGGCCGGAGCTTAGTTTTTCTACTATGCAGGAAGAGACCTAATGAGGAGGAAATTATGGACAAGCCAATGGAAATGGTAGTCGTACTTGATTTCGGAGGACAGTACAATCAGTTGATTGCACGCCGGGTTCGTGACTTGGGGGTATACAGTGAGCTATTGCCGTACAACACTCCGGTGGAAAAGCTGAAGGAGCTCCAGCCTGCCGGAATCATTTTTTCGGGCGGTCCAGCGAGCGTGTATGAAGAGGGCGCTCCTCAAGTTGATCCGGCGATTTTTGACTTGAATGTGCCGATCTTGGGGATTTGCTACGGGATGCAATTGATGACCCATTTGCTGCAGGGAAAAGTGGAACGAGCAGGTGTGCGTGAATACGGGAAGGCAGACATTCGACTGCAAAACGCTCATGGCCTGTATGACAAGTGGGAGCCGCAGGAAGTCGTATGGATGAGCCACTCGGATAAAGTCGTGGAGCTGCCAAGCGGATTCCAGATCGATGCGGTAAGCGATGCTTGTCCAGTAGCGGCAATCAGCCATCCAGAGCGTAATCTGTACGGTGTGCAATTCCACCCTGAAGTGCGCCATACCGTAAAAGGGAGCGAATTTATCGGAAACTTCCTGTTTAACATTTGCGGCTGCAAAGGCGAATGGAGCATGACCACTTTTATCGATGATGAGATCGCGCGGATCCGGGATACCGTGGGTGACAAGCAAGTGCTGTGCGCACTCAGCGGCGGCGTGGACTCCTCCGTGGTGGCTGCGCTGATCCATAGAGCGATCGGGGATCAGCTGACGTGCATGTTCGTGGACCATGGCCTCTTGCGTAAAGGGGAAGCAGAAGGAGTAATGGCCACATTTGCCGAGAAGTTCTCCATGAAGGTCATCAAGATCGACGCTCGCGAGCGTTTCATGGATAAGCTGCGCGGCGTAAGCGATCCAGAGAAAAAACGCAAAATCATCGGTAACGAATTTATCTATGTATTTGACGAAGAAGCAGCCAAATTGAAGGATGTCGACTTCCTGGCACAGGGCACACTGTATACGGATATCGTGGAGAGTGGGACCGCAACCGCCCATACCATCAAGTCTCACCACAATGTAGGCGGGCTTCCTGAAGATATGAAATTTACGTTGATCGAACCGTTGAAAACCTTGTTTAAGGATGAGGTGCGCAAGCTGGGAAGCGAATTGGGCTTGCCGGATGAAATCGTATGGAGACAGCCGTTCCCAGGTCCAGGTCTGGCGATTCGGGTATTGGGCGAAGTGACCGAGGATAAGCTGGAGATTGTTCGTGAATCGGATGCGATCCTGCGTGAGGAGATTGCGAAAGCGGGCCTCGACCGTGAAATCTGGCAATACTTCACCGCGCTGCCAGACATGAAGAGCGTAGGGGTCATGGGCGATGTGCGTACGTATTCCTATACGGTCGGTATCCGTGCCGTAACCTCCATCGATGGAATGACGGCGGACTGGGCGCGTATACCTTGGGAGGTTTTGGAGAAAATATCCACGAGAATCGTCAACGAAGTGGATAATGTGAATCGGGTCGTCTACGATATTACCTCCAAACCGCCAGCGACAATTGAATGGGAATAGAAAAAACCGTATATTAAAATGATGTCAATAGCGAACGTTCGTGTTTTGTGTTGACAAAGTTATTTTTTCTTGCTACACTTCTCCAAGGAAACGAAAAAAGGAAAGTTCGTATATTCCCGAGGATATGGCTCAGGAGTCTCTACAGGGTTGCCGCAAATAACCCGACTACGGACAAGATACTTTGGGGAAGCGTAGCGCTTTTATCTGTTTTTATTGTTATTCCCGAATGTTCTTGTTTGGTGGTCGAGGCTTGTGGATGCCTCGGCTTTTTCTTTTTCGTACACGAACATGTTGGAGGGAAAACAGGTGCGAAAATATTTCGAATTTGATAAGCTCGGCACCAATTATCGCAAGGAAATCATCGCAGGGATCACTACATTTCTGGCGATGGCCTACATTTTGGCTGTCAACCCGTTCATTCTCAGCGGGGCTGATTTGCCAGCAGAGGTAAAAGCGAATTATCCGCCACTGGCTTCGGTATTTACCGCTACCGCATTGGCTGCTGCCATCGGGACGCTGGTCATGGCGTTTGTCGGACGCTTGCCGATCGCGCAAGCTCCGGGGATGGGATTGAACGCATTCTTCACGTATACGGTCGTGCTGACGATGGGGATTCCTTGGCAGCAGGCACTGGCCGGCGTTTTCGTATCTTGCACGATCTTCTTGATTCTCTCGTTTACCGGGGTTCGGGAGGCGATCATCAACTCCATTCCGCAAGGGCTTAAATTTGCCACATCTGCGGGGATTGGCTTGTTTATTGCGTTTGTGGGTCTCAAAAATGCAGGGATTGTCGTCAGCAGTGAAGCAACGACTGTTGCGCTTGGGCATCTGACTATCCAAGAGGGAATGAAGCCTGAACAAATTCTCGCTGTGAAAAATGCGCTGCTCGCTATTTTTGGACTGGTTGTCACCGGGATTTTGGTTGCTCGTAAAGTAAACGCAGGTATTTTTTACGGGATGTTGATTACAGCAGTTGTTGGTATGGTGTTCGGCCTGGTAGAATTGCCAACGAAGATTTTTGAAGCACCGCCAAGCCTCGCACCAACTTTTGGCGCAGCGTTTCCGTATCTGACTGATTTCGGCACATTGTTCAGCGTGAAAATGCTGATCGTTGTCTTTACCTTCTTGTTCGTAGACTTCTTTGATGCAACAGGAACGTTGCTCGGTGTATCCGCGCAGGCGGGTCTGCTGAAAGACGGCAAGCTCCCTCGTCCGGGCAGTGCGCTTGCTTCCGATGCGATTGCAGGTCTGGCAGGTTCGATCTTGGGAACTTCCACTACGACCAGCTACATCGAGTCGGCTGCAGGGGTAGCGGCAGGCGGACGAAGCGGTTTCACCTCGGTGGTGACCGGTATTTGCTTCTTGCTCGCACTGTTCTTCTTCCCGCTCTTGTCGGTGGTTACCTCGGCTGTGACTGCACCAGCATTGGTGATCGTAGGGGTCATGATGGCATCGCATATGATCAAGGTCGCTTGGGATGAGATGGAGGAAGCATTGCCAGCCTTCTTGACGATCCTGATGATGCCGCTCACTTACAGCATTGCGACAGGGATTGCAGCAGGCTTTATCGTGTATCCAATCACCAAGCTGTTCAAAGGAAAAGGCAAGGAAGTTCATCCAGTCATGTACGTACTGTTCTTCGTCTTCTTGGCGTACTTTATCTGGCTGCGTGAATAGAAGCGTCAAAGCATTGTAAGCAAAGGCAAAGACATCGGCAAAAGCCGCTCCGAAAATGGGGCGGCTTTTTTGGCCAATGGCAACCAAGCTCCTCCATAGAATGGGATCAGCCAAGTTTTCGAAATGGATTTCCCCCGGAACCAAGTTTTCCTAATCATTCTTGTCCAATTTGTACATATTTGTAATAGTAAAGAAAATGACAAATGCCAAGATGGGGGAAAAGGAATGAAGCGATTGCTGGCGGTAGCCGGTTTAGCATTTGTAGTAATATCCTGCCTGACCTATTTGCCAGAGGCATTCACGGCACATGCACCCGTCTATCAGACGAGAGAATTGCCCGATACACCAGATGCGACCACCATCTATACGGCGGATGTACAGGTCGATCCGCAGAACCACCGGGTGACGGGGAAGCTGCATGTGCAGTTTCCGGCGGCAGTGCAGGAGAAAGCTTATTTCCATCTTTATCCCAATGCATTTGAAAACGAGCAGCGCTTGGCGGGGGCAAACTGGGAGTATTTGCTCGGCGATGAAAGGCAACCGGGCAAAATGATGATTGGACAAGTACTCGTGGATGGACAAGCCGTTACAGCGGCTAGAAGCGGAGAAGACCGCACCATTCTGGAGGTCCCCTTGGGTGCTGCGCCAAAAGAACAGCGCGTACGTCAGATCGATATGCAATTTGAACTGATTGTCCCGCTGAATGACGGGAGAATTTCCTATAACGATCATGCGATCTGGTTGGGCAACTGGCTGCCGATACTGGCCATCAAGGATGCGTCAGGCTGGCATCTAGATCCTTATTATCCGATGGGCGACCCGTTTTACAGCGACATCGCCGATTATCATGTCACGGTGACGCTACCCAGCGGCTATCAACTGGCGAGCACGGGTCTCGAAAGCAAGGCGGTCATGACGGAATGGCGCCCGAGCGGTGGAAAACGCTATGAGCTGGATGCGAGAAATGTTCGGGATTTTGCCATGGTCGTCATGGATGAGACATATCGAGAGCTGTCCACACAGGCAGGGGACACCCTGGTGCGCACCTGGTGGCAGGAGGGGGACGATCTGGAGCAGGTCAAACGCATGCATGAGACAGCCGTGCGTTCGCTGGCTTACTATGGAGAGGCATTTGCCCCCTATCCGTATGAGGAATACGACGTCGTGAAAACAGGCGGATTTTTTGGCGGAATGGAATATCCCGGCATTGTATTTATCGAGGGGGGGTATTATGAGGAACGGCGTGATTACGGGCTGATCGTCGTCGCGCATGAAACAGCCCATCAGTGGTTTTACGGGCTGGTCGGCAACGATGAAGTGCGGGAGGCTTGGGTGGATGAAGGGCTGACGGATTATGCGACGATGGCTTTCATGTATCGCGATTCCCCTGACTTGGGAGCGAAGTATGTGGAGATGCGCAAGGCGCAGGCAAAGGCAGCCAGCCAATACAGCGAGCAAGGACTATCCGTCTGGCAGCCGCTCCCGCTTTTCCCGACCTGGCAAAGCTACAGCGAACTGGTCTATTCCCGAGCGGCCTCGATGCTCTGGGAGCTGCGGGAGGCATGGGGAGAAGATGCCGTTCATGAGGCATTGCGTCAATATGTTGGGCAGCATCAATACGGACAAGGCCGCGGCGAAGACGTAGTTCGGATCTTTTCGGAAGTATCCGGAGGAGATGCAGCGCCCTATTTTGACTACTGGCTGCACCTGAAGCAAGAAAAACGGACAGAAGCAGAAGCGTGGAAAGCAAAAGGGAAGGATACGCTTTTGCGGCAGTAGGTATAATCACGAACGTTAAGTAATTGGTATATAGAAATGTTCGTCATTTCATTGACAGTCAAACTTTCCCCCTGTTACACTGGTAATGCGAAATATGGTGCGAGGGGGAAACAAAATGACAGCACCCGTAGTAGGTGTGATCATGGGCAGTACCTCAGATTGGGAAACGATGAAAGAGGCCTGCCTGATTCTGGATGAACTAGAAATCCCTTATGAGAAAAAGGTCGTGTCGGCACATCGGACACCAGACTTGATGTTTGAATATGCACAAACCGCCAAATCCAGAGGTCTGGATGTCATTATTGCGGGAGCTGGCGGAGCTGCGCATCTACCGGGGATGGTGGCTGCCAAGACGGAGCTGCCGGTGATCGGCGTCCCGGTAAAGTCTTCTACCTTAAATGGGTTGGATTCGCTTTTATCCATCGTGCAGATGCCCGGTGGTGTTCCTGTCGCTACCGTAGCCATTGGCAAAGCCGGAGCGATCAATGCTGGACTACTGGCCGCGCAAATTGTCGGCATCAAATACCCCGAGATCCAACAGCGTTTCGTGGCTAGACGCGAAGCGGTAAAAGAAAAAGTGCTGAAGGACAGTGATCTGGCATGAAACAGGCACCGGTTATTAAACCAGGAGCAACGATCGGGATCTTAGGCGGCGGACAGCTCGGCAGAATGATCGCGCTGGCTGGCAGGGCGATGGGGTATCGCTTTCTGACGATGGATCCTACACCAGATGCTCCCTGTGGACAGGTTGCTGATGAACAAATCGTTGCCGCTTATGATGATGCGCAGGCGGCATTGGAGCTGGCTGAAAAAAGTGACCTGATCACGTACGAGTTTGAAAATGTAGACGCGACGGTAGCGGAAATTTTGGAGACAAAATCGTTTGTCCCTCAGGGAAGCCGTCTGCTGCGCATCACGCAAAACCGGATCAAGGAGAAAACCGCGATACAGGAAATGGGCATTCCCGTTGCTCCGTTTCGCGTCGTTGCTTCTTTGCAAGATCTGGAGGCAGCCATCGAAGAGCTGGGGTTGCCTGCTGTATTGAAAACGGCGACAGGTGGTTATGACGGAAAAGGACAATGGGTATTGCGAAAGCATGAGGAGCTGGGCCAGGCCTTTGCTGAACTTTCCAAAGCGGGTGTCGAGCTGATCGTGGAGCAGTTCGTGCCTTTTACCATGGAAGTGTCCGTCATTGCCGCAAGAAGCCTGTCTGGTGAGGTCAGCACGTTTCCGGCAGCGGAGAATGTACACGTAAATAATATCCTGCATCTGTCCATCGTCCCGGCTCGTGTCTCAGCGGACATTGAGCTACGGGCGAAACAGATTGCCGAGCAAATCGCGGAAAAGCTGGAGGTAGTCGGGCTGATTGCCGTAGAGATGTTCGTGACGGCAGATGGCAGCCTCTATGTCAACGAGTTGGCGCCGCGGCCGCATAATTCCGGGCACTATACGATGGATGCTTGTGTGACTTCGCAATTTGAGCAGCATTTGCGGGCAGTCTGCAATTTACCGCTGGGCTCGACCCGGCTGCTTTCCCCTGTCGTGATGGTCAATATCCTGGGAGAGCATATGGACGCGACGCTCGCGATGGTGGAAAAGCTCCCGCCAACTGCGAAGCTTCATCTGTATGGGAAGAAAGAAAGCAAGGAAAAACGAAAAATGGGGCATCTGAATGTATTGGCTGCTACAACGGAAGAGGCACTAGCCATCATCGATGACCTGCAAATTTGGAACAAGGTGGAGGTTACCCAATGATTGAACGTTACTCACGACCAGAGATGAGAGCGATCTGGACGGAAGAAAATAAATTTCGCGCATGGCTCGAAGTCGAGATTCTCGCATGCGAGGCATGGTCGAAGCTGGGAATCATTCCGGCGGAGGATGTGCGCAAGCTGAGAGCAAATGCGTCTTTTGATATCAAACGCATCTATGAAATCGAAGAAGAAACCCGCCATGATGTGGTTGCCTTTACTCGTGCCGTATCGGAAACGCTGGAAGGCGACGAGAAGAAATGGGTGCACTACGGGCTGACTTCTACCGATGTGGTCGACACCGCGCTTTCGTATCTGCTGCTCCAAGCCAATGAGATTTTGGAAAAGGATTTGGAAGATTTCATCGTCATTCTCGCGGATAAAGCACGCGAGCACAAGGATACGGTGATGATGGGCCGCACGCATGGCGTCCATGCCGAGCCAACTACGTTTGGCCTGAAAATGGCGCTGTGGTATGAGGAAATGAAACGCAATCTGGAGCGCTTCCGCGACGCGAAAAAGCAGATCGCAGTAGGCAAAATCTCCGGCGCGGTCGGCACGTATGCCAACATCGATCCTTTTGTCGAGGAGTATGTATGCGAGAAGCTTGGATTGGCACCAGCACCGGTCTCCACCCAAACGTTGCAGCGCGATCGCCACGCTCACTACATGGCGACTCTCGCTCTGATCGCGACATCGCTGGACAAGTTTGCGACAGAGATTCGCGCTTTGCAAAAAAGCGAGATGCGCGAGGTCGAGGAAGCATTCGCGAAAGGACAAAAAGGATCGTCGGCGATGCCGCACAAGCGCAATCCGATCGGCTGTGAAAACATTTCCGGGCTTTCCCGCGTGATTCGCGGCCATATGCTGTCTGCTTATGAAAACGTGCCGCTGTGGCATGAGCGCGATATTTCCCACTCCTCCGTGGAGCGTGTCATCCTGCCCGATGCCACCATGCTGCTCAACTACATGCTGCGCCGCTTCATGAACATCGTGAAAAACTTGACGGTCTTCCCTGAAAACATGAAGCGCAACATGGGCCGCACCTTTGGCCTGATCTATTCGCAGCAAGTGCTGCTGAAGCTGATCGACAAGGGCTTGAGCCGCGAAAAAGCTTACGATACGGTACAGCCGCGCGCGATGCAAGCATGGGAAGAGCAACGCTCCTTCCGTGAAATCATCGGCGAGGATGAAACGGTCAAGTCGCTCTTGACCACAGAAGAGCTGGATGATTGCTTCGATTATTCCTATCATTTGAAGCATGTGGATACGATTTTCAAACGGATTGGTTTGCTGTAGTTGTTCGTATTGAGAAGCCCTGCTATTTTTGTAGCGGGGTTTTTACATTTTCTTGCAGGGGGATAAAGGGGCGGTGGGTGGAGAAGCATGTTCTGAACCTTACCGCTTTTTAATCATTTCGAGTTTTAACAAACGCAACGTGAGGAAGGGAAGAACGGGACGGGCGGAGTTTTTGTCACACCTGCCGAGGTGGAGCTTGTAAAAATGGTACACGCTTGTCACGCAACCTCTACGTTTGAATACGCTTCCTCGAAACTTTTGCGTGACGTACCGTTTTTACAAGCGGAACCGGACAGTGCATACTCCCTTGCGGGTGGGACAAGTGCGCAGCCCCGCCCGTTCTTCCCTTCCCCCACCACAATGTAAGCACAAACCAACCAGTAATCTTACAAAACTGTAAGGTAGCTGAAATGTTCTCCGATAGTAGCCGACATCATTCTCCCCTACAATTTGTGATAACAAAGGCATGAAAATGGGAGTAATGAAAATGGCTAATGTAATGAGTGTAAGACCGACGAATGATCAAATATACAAAGAATATGTCGCGAAAATCCGCAATTATTTTCGTGCACGCATGGCGAATGGCTGGGATGCGGACGATTTGACAAATACTGTCTTCATTAAGGCATTTTCCAAAAGAGAGCAGTATAATGGAAAGTATCCGTTTGGTGCTTGGCTGTTCGCCATCGCGCGCAACACCTTGATCGATTATCGCCGCAAGCAGCGGGAGTTTCCGGCTGAGACGGAATGGTTCCACTCGTTCCAGGTGGATGAGCGTCAATTGCCAGAGGAACTGGTCGTCAAGGAAGAAATCCATGAGCTGATGTGGAAGTATGTCGGCAAGCTGAACGAAGCGCAAAGCCAAGTCATCCGGCTCAGATACCAAGAAGAAAAAAGTATGAACCAGATTGCACAAGAGCTGGGCAAAAGCGAAGCAGCGGTGAAAATCATCCACTATCGCGCCATCCAGATCTTGCGGCAACGGTTGTATAAACGAGCATCATCCTAGAGAAAGCGAACCGCCAATAGAGAGGAGCCTCGTTCATGTCCTCGATCATGATCGTAGAAGATGACCCGAAAATCACACAGCTTCTGCAGGCGCAGCTGGAGAAGTATGGATACCGCACCACCATTGTTACTGAATTTGACGAGGTGCTGGACGTGTTCCAACAAAATAAGCCCGAGCTGGTCCTGATGGACGTGAATCTGCCGAAGTTCGATGGCTTTTACTGGTGCAGGCAGATCCGCATGCTGTCCAATTGTCCGATTCTGTTCATCTCGGCGCGGGAAAGCAAAATGGATCAAGTGATGGCCTTGGAAAACGGGGCCGACGACTACATCACCAAGCCATTTGATTACGATGTGGTACTGGCAAAAATCCGCAGCCAGCTGAGACGCGCTTATGGCATGTACGCCAATCAGGAAAAAGAGCGCACGATCGAAGTGGAAGGCCTGGTGCTGTATCCGGAACGCATGGAGCTTGTCCGCGATCAGCAAAAAGTGGAGCTGAGCAAGAAGGAAGCATTGCTTCTGGATCTGCTCATGAGCCACTATCCCCGGGTGGTGAGTCGCGAGCGGATGCTAGAGAAGCTGTGGGATGAGCAGTTTGTGGATGAAAATACGTTGAATGTATACGTGACACGGGTGAGAGCGAAGCTGAAAGACCTGTCGCTCAGCGGTGCCGTCGAGACTGTGCGGGGAGAAGGATATCGGTTGAAGGCAACCTGGGGGGACAGCCATGAAGCTATTCATACGTGATCAGTTTCTGTTTCTGATTTTGTTTCTGATGCAGCTTGGCTCACTTTTACTCATATTTCAATTAGATGGCTACAGCAGCGGAACCATCGTGTTGTATGCCATCTTTTTATCGTTATTTTTTGCTGGTGCATATTTGATAATCCGCTACTGGGCAAATCGAAAGGTGTATCATTACCTAGGACATTCGATTCAGTCGCTGGATGAATTAACCAAAACCCTCGGAGAAACACCCTTGGCTGAGGCCGTGGCGGAGGTTTTTCAACAGCATTATCGATTGTATATGGAACAGCTGCATCTCTATGAAAACAAGCAGCGTGAATACAATACGTTTATCCAGCAATGGGTTCATCAGATGAAGACACCGATCTCCGTCATCCATCTACTGCTGCAGAACGAGGAAAGTACCGCGGCGGACAGTATTCGGGAAGAGGTGGATCGCCTGAAACGGGGCTTGGAGACGGTGCTGTATATTGCTAGACTAGAACGCTTCGAGCAGGATTTTCTCGTTGAGCCGGTCCACCTGCATTCGCTGGTGCAGGAAGTGCTTTCGGAAAACAAGCGGCTGTTTATCCGCAATCAAGTATATCCCGAGGTGAGAGTGGACGGGCATTGGCGGGTAGAATCGGATGACAAGTGGCTGTCGTTTATCCTTACACAGCTGCTAACCAATGCGATACGTTACTCGGCAGGGATCAGCCGAAAAGTATTGATACAGGCATATTCCCGTGGCTCCATGGCCGTCCTGGAAGTGAAGGACCAAGGGATCGGCATCCCCAAGGAAGACCTGGAGCGCGTGTTTCAGCCGTTTTTCACCGGCGAAAATGGACGCAAATATCCGGAATCAACGGGCATGGGCCTCTATCTCGTAAAAGAAGTGTGCCGCAGACTGGATCATTCGCTGGAGCTGGAATCAAGGACAGGCGTAGGTACCACTGTGCGCATCATCTTTCCGGCGGTGTTGAATCCCTTACAGTGATGTAAGATTGCGGAAAGCTAATTCGATGGGAAGCGCGGGGAGAGTCGGATATAGTAGGATCTGTGAAAAAACACGTCCTGACTATTGATGGAAAACAAGAAAGGAGTACCACTATGGAAATGCTTCAGGTGAAAAATCTCAGCAAAATCTATGGGGGAAATGTAACCTACCGCGCGCTGACCGACATCGATTTTACCATCCGGAAAAGCGAATTTGTCGGGATCATGGGACCTTCGGGGAGCGGGAAAACGACCCTGTTAAATATGATCTCCACAATTGATACGCCGACCTCTGGTGAAGTTTTGCTGGAGGGGACGAATCCTCAAAAGCTCAAGAAAAAAGAATTGGCGCTGTTCCGCCGCCGTCAGCTGGGCTTTGTCTTTCAAGATTTTAATCTGCTGGATACTCTGACGATCGGAGAAAACATCGTGCTGCCATTGACGCTGGATAAGCGAAGCGTCAAGGAGATGGACGAAAAGCTCCAGGAAGTGGCGAAAAAGCTGGATATCGTGGACATATTGCCGAAACGGACATATGAGGTATCGGGCGGACAGCGCCAGCGCGCCGCCATCGCCCGTGCCATCATCCATTCGCCTGCACTGCTGTTGGCGGATGAGCCTACCGGTAATCTGGATTCCAAAGCGTCACGCAACGTCATGGAGACGATGGAAGCGATCAATCGCAATGAAAAAACCACGATGATGATGGTCACCCACGACGCGTTGGCCGCCAGCTATTGTCATCGCGTCTTGTTCATCAAGGATGGCCAGCTGTACAACGAGCTGTATCGCGGAGAAAGCCGGCAAGCCTTTTTCCAAAAGATTATCGACACGCTGTCGCTGATGGGGGGCAATGCGCATGACCTTTCGTCAGTTCGCGTTTAATAACGTCGTCCGCAACAGGCGGATGTATGCGGCTTTCTTTCTAAGCAGCACCTTTTCGGTCATGGTCTTCTTCATGTATGCCATGTTTTCTTTCCACCCGGGGATCGTGGACGGGGAGATCCATTGGTCAGCTGCCATCGGGATGGGGGTTGCCCAGTACGTCATCTACTTGTTTGCGTTTTTCTTCCTGTTTTACTCGGTGAGTGCGTTTCTGAAAAAGCGGGAGAAGGAATTTGGTATACTCACCGTCCACGGGATGTCGCAGGGACAACGCAATCTATTGGTGATCATGGAGAATCTGATCATCGGTTCGTTTTCGATTGTTTGCGGCATCGGTCTTGGAGTGGTACTGGCGAAGCTCTTTTTCATGGCTGCAGGATTTTTGCTGGAGACCGAGTCGTTACCCTTCTACTTGCCGTGGGAAGCCATTGGCTGGACAGTAGGAGCATTTCTGATTCTGTTTCTCAGCATTACGGTTTTCACCCTGCTGTTTATGGGGAAAACCTCTACGCTTGAGCTGTTGAAGGGAAATCAAAAACCGAAAACCGAGCCAAAAGCATCTGTGGGCTTGTCGATCCTTTCCGCATTTCTGATCGGCACTGGCTACGTCCTCTCTCTGACGGCGTGGGGAGGCTATGTACCGCTTCTGCTCATCCCGGTAACGGCGATCGTCATCACGGGTTCATACTTTTTGTTTACACAGCTGAGTGTCTCCGTGATTCGTTTGCTGAAGAAAAACCGCAGTCTGTATTGGCATCGCACGAATTTGATCACCATGTCGGATTTGGCTTACCGGATGAAGGACAATGCCCGCATGTTTTTCATGGTCTGCATCGTTTCCACTGTAGCTTT
Organism: Brevibacillus migulae; assembly: GCF_004521915.1. Taxonomy (GTDB): domain Bacteria; phylum Bacillota; class Bacilli; order Brevibacillales; family Brevibacillaceae; genus Brevibacillus_F; species Brevibacillus_F migulae. The sequence continues at coordinate 18,071 of NZ_SDKD01000033.1, forward strand.
TTGCGCGATCGGCAGTCTTGTCTCGTATGCGGATTCGATCAAGCAAAGCGCTCTGGCCATCAATCCGTATTCCTTTACTTACACAGCACCTAAAGCATTTGCGCAAAGGGAGGAGCAGAGAGCGTTCCTGGAAGCAGAGCTGCGGGCACACGATCCTGAATACCGTGCCGAGCATGCGACGATCCGGTATCAGAGCGGTCAAGCAAACGGCGAACAATATGCCGTAGTCAAGCAAAGCGATTATAACCGTCTGGCCAATGCAATTGGCTGGCAAACAGTTTCAGTGAGCGGAAATGAAACGATTTTGCTGCATTTTGGCTGGGATCAAAATACGAAAGAGATAAGCCTGCCGGAGAGCGGCTTGCGCTTGCAGGTAAAGGAGCAACTGTTCAAAAGCGTGATATCGCGCCCGACAGTCAATGCCTCGGTGATGGTGGTGGCGGATGATATATACAATCATCTACCGGCAAAGCAGGAGCGGGAGTGGTACGGATATGAGGTGAACAATTGGGAAGATACCTTTGCACTTTCAGAAAAGCTGCGTGAGCGATTTGGTACATCTGCCATTGACACCTATGATCTCTCCTCCCGTGCGGATTCTTATCATCCAATGAAGCAGATGGCCAATACGATGCTGTTTGTCGGACTGTTTGTGGGGATTCTCTTCTTCGTGGCAGCGGGCAGTTTCCTCTACTTCAGGCTTTACACGGATCTGGATACGGATCGCCGACAATACAGTGCCATCACTAAAATTGGGCTGACCGAGCAGGAGCTGTCCCGCATTATTACGACCCAGATTGCGCTCTTGTTCTTTGTACCGATTGTCGTGGCGATGATTCACAGCACAGTCGCTTTTGTCGCCTTGCAAAGTATGCTCAAGCTGATCGGGGTTACCTCGGTGGTGAAGCCTACGGCAATTGTCCTTGCTTGCTTCTTGGCGGTGCAGGTTGCTTATTTTTGGGTGATCCGCAGTCGGTATTTGCGACATTTGAAGCAGGCGATTGGGTGAGTATAGGAAAAGCTTCTTCTTTGAGAAGGAGCTTTTCGTATTTTTCTGGGTATACAGTCTGACACAGAAATAACAAATGAGGAAAATATACCCATTTTCATTGTGTCTGATCCATATATAATTCTTGGTGATTAAGACAAAATGGGAATGGGGGATTCTTCGTGAAAAACAAAAAAATGCTATTTGTCTCAGGATTTCTGACAGGTTCCATCTTTTTTTCAGGGATTTCTTTTGCCGCTACTCAAGCGATCAATGTGAATTTCTTGCCAATCAAGCTGATGGTTGATGGTACTTTGAAGGAAACAAATGAGTCATTTATTTATAAGGGAGTGCCTTATGCACCGGTTACGTTTGTCGGACAAGCTGTAGGGAAGGGGGTAGAATGGGATCCGAAAACCAATATTGTTACACTCAACAGCATTACAAATCCGGTAGCTGATGCAACAAGATTGTCATCGCTTGATTACGATATGGTATATGGTTATAACTACGCTTCTTTTGTGGACAATTGGGAAGAAGGGCCATTTACAGCTGGTGGTGTGACGTATGATCATGGGTTGGGATATAACCAGGTCGATGATGTTGTAAATGAGCGTTACAATTACACAAGACAAGCATTTAAAATACAACTAAATGGAAAATTCACAAAATTGAGCGGGATTTTTGCGGTAGACGACAAAACGCAAAACAAAGTAGATCAATTGATTTGGCGCGTCACGGGAGACGGGAAAGTATTGTTTGACAGTACCAGGTTGAAAGCAGGCGGCAGCCAAAAGGCTGAGATCAATGTTAAGGGGGTAAAAGAGCTTGTTCTTGAAGCACGCAGGGTAAGCATGCAACAGAAGGGCGAGGCTAATCACCTCAAAGCGTTTGTTGGGAATGCGTTGTTGCAATAGTAGAAATAATAAGCGAAGCCAATCAAAAACGCCGAGCAATCGGTGTTTTTTTCATACTTAAAGATGGTGAACTTCATTGTACAAATTCAGAAGCAATAATTAAAGAAGAAAAATCGATGATTAGGGACCATTATCCCAGTGAAAAATGGAAAACAAGCTGAAGTATGACGTTATGACTACCACTTTTTTCTTCGACTGCATCGGCGGAACGATTTTTCCCAATATCTGTTTACTAAATTTCTAATTGTTGGTAGTTTTTAAAGCGAGAAGGAAATTACTTGCAAAGATGTTTTTTATGTGGGTGGGTTTCATTTTTTGTAGAAACATTGCACACGAATGTCCGCAGAGTAGGAGTATGGAAGGATGCTAATCGTCGTTGAAGAGTTGTTCGGTATTCATTCATTGCCGTTTTCACATATTCATTTAAAAATTAAGCCAACCTTTGTCCCAAAAAATGAGCAAAATCTCAGGGGGGTCATTGAGAAGACAAAACCTGGATTCTTTTCAAAGCAAGTGAGGATGCGCCCCTATTCCATTACCGATGAGATTGAATATTTTATGGATATTTCCCAAGATTCCGAAACAATCCTCTACTTTTACGACCCCGGGTATACATCCATTGAAGTGTTATATCGAATCCGCAATTTGCTGCTGCCCGAAAGAAAGCTCATCCCCATACCGTTTGAAGGTTCAAAAGGAAACAAGGCTGAACTCATTTATCTGATTTATACGGTATCAGACTGGTACGGGAAACAAGCCCAATATATCGGCTACGATCAATTTTTGATTCATACGCAGTATTTCAAAAGCCTATGTACGCCGTGGAGCATTACGTCAGAGATTAGACCGTTTACCTCCAACAAAAAGCATCAATCGATATACAAGCCGTTAAAAAAGATTTCCTATAAACAAGTATATGCAGCACAAAATGGTAAGTTAAAAGTCCATAAAGCAGGAGAACTGATTGATCTATGGTCGCAGATGCTCATTGCGAAGACAGAAAGCAAACGGGTCTGGGTAGTACGAAAGGGAGTATCCGTGGAACTTCCCGGTGCAGATTTCATCTTTGATTTGGATAACCAGACGTTTCCCGTAAATATTCCGTATATCCATGCGATATTCGCACCAGCCAAATAATGCAATCATCTTTGAATTGATGGAGTGACAACTGGACATGATTGACGCTAAGCGTAAGGCCATGATTTTTTTAACGATTGCTTTTATCCTTGCGGTCGTTACAGCAGGGTTAGTCCTTAATGAAATCCGACAAATGCAGATGGCATTAGGGGAGAGGATTTATGTCGCAATTGCTCGTGATGATATCCCTTCCTACACAGAAGTTACATCAGATATGGTGGAGTGGGTTCAGATTCCCAATACTGATAAGTTCTCCTCTTACATAACAGCTCCTCAGGAATTGGATAATTCCGTGTTGATCGTCAAAGTGGGAAAAGGAGAATTGATTACGAAAAGCATTGTCCGCTCTAAGATGGATATTCCTGTCGATCACCGCGTTGTCTGGCTAAATGTGACGAAGAATGTAGTGATTGATCAGGAGATTGCCGAGAATGATCTCGTTGATATTGTTGTCTTTTATCAGGATCTTGGTACCAAAACGGTATTATCGAAAAGGTTATTTGCGAATGTGCCCATCGTGCAGAGGCAGGATGGGGAAAATGGAATAGCATTAAAAGCTTCAATGAGTCTTCAGGATGCGGAAAATTACATCTATTTGCAAAATACGGCTTCTCAAATTCGCATATTGCGTGTTAATCAGATACAAAGAAGCGAGCATCTGAACCAAACACCAACTCAAGAAATGGAGCAACACGAAGAAGACCAAACACAAGAGCCGGAACAACCTCGGCCACAACAACCGCAACAAGCTCCACCACAACAAGAACAAAAAACAACTCCACAGAATCAGGCAAACACTGCCACACAGAATGCAGGCAATGGACAACAACCGCCTGTATCAAAACAGCCTTGATTACAAATCGGCGTCTATCATAAAAACAAAGACCTTTGTAAAAGAAGGGAAGACACCCTTGTGAAAATAAATGCACTGATAGCAACAAAAAATACGGAAATCGCGCAATTAATCGAAAACATCTTAAAACAGCTTCAAATCGAAGTCGTGATCAGTTCCGATTGGAAGAGTGCCCTTTTTAGTCAGGAGACGTACTCCTACTATTTGGTTGATCAAAATACATTGGAGCCAGGGGATTCCGTTCGCGTATCCTCAACCAGCATCCTTATTGGATTGATTCATGAAGCTTCTTTTGAGAATGCCCGCATGTGGATGAAAAATGGTGCGTTCGATGTCATATTGATTCCCCACGAATTAGATGCGTTGAAAACGATTCTGGAGAAAACATCAGAACTTATCCGACTCAATCGTATGGAATTGCTTCACGATGATGTCGGAGGTGGAAGAGTAAGTGCTTTTTACAGCGCAAAAGGCGGTAGTGGAAAGACGATGGTCGCTTCCATGTTCGCGCAGTGTTTAAAGGTAAATCATGAAAAACGCGTAATTCTCATAGACTTGAATGCACAGTATGGCGGAGTAGAAGCGGTGTTTGGAATTGATCCGATACGTTCCTATTATGATTTGCGCCCTGTTATAAAAGAGCTCTCTTTGACACACATCTTAAATGTTTCTGTTAATGACCAAACCACCGGTGTTCAGATTCTGCTTGGTCCAGCCAATCCAGAAAAGGCGGAACAATTGCCGGAAGAACTGATATCCAAAGTAATTCGTATTTGTCGGGCTAACTTCGATCATGTCGTGTTGGATTTGCCAAGTGCATTTAATCCGATCAGCTATACAGGCCTGCAGGAAGCGACAGATATTTATTACTTGCTGACTCCGGAGAGTATGGCAATTCGCAGTTTGAAGCAGGCGACTACCTTATTCCGCCGTTTCCACCTTGGAAATAAGGAAAAGCTGTCGATCATCGTCAATCGTAAACATCGAAAAAGCGAACTAACCGAAAAAGACATTGCCCGATTGGTGGATATTCCGATAGCTGGAACGATCCAGTCTGATTATTTTGCGATCCAGCCCACGATCAATATGGGGCGCCCTTTTTATAGAAAGAAAAAGGAAAAAGTTAGAACCAAGGTATCTCTTGATGTGCGAAAGATTGTAGAGAAAGTGATGAAGTAGGTGATGGAAGAATGACATGGATGAATAAGATCGTACACCAGCATAATATGGTTCTTGCAGCAGATGAGTGGAATGTGAATGATTCCCATGTCGATCATTGGGTTAGGCATTATAAAGCGCGCCTGATCAAAGAAGCTGATCTGAAAACCATCACTACACTGCCACCGCAAGAAAGGAAGCAAACAATTGAACGCCTAGTTTACCAGATGATCGAAGAGGAAAAAGTCATTATTCCTCGGCGGGATATGGAACAAATCATCGAGCAACTGATCAATGAATCAGTAGGTTATGGGCCTCTTGAGACTCTGTTGCGTCAGAATGACATTACCGAGATCATGGTTAACGGCCCTAGAGAAGTCTACATCGAACGCAAAGGGAAATTGGAACTGTCTGATGTTCGATTCAAAGATGAGCAGCATATTCGCCATATCATCGACAGGATTATTGCTCCATTGGGCCGCCGAATCGATGAGAGCTCTCCGATGGTGGATGCGCGTCTACACGACGGAAGCCGCGTTAATGCGGTCATTCCACCTATTAGTTTAAATGGCCCTATCCTTTCCATCCGGAAATTCAACAAGGTTCCGCTAACACTTGACGATTTGCTTTCATTTGGTTCCTTTTCACCGGAAATGGGGGTATTTCTTCAAGCGGCTGTAAAAGCGAAATGCAATATCTTGGTGTCAGGTGGTACAGGAAGCGGAAAAACCACCCTGCTCAACGTGCTGTCTTCCTCCATACCAAGAGGGGAACGTATTGTGACTATTGAGGATATGGCAGAGTTACGCTTTGACTATGACAATATTGTTCGTATGGAAGCCCGCCCCATGAACATGGAAGGGACCGGTGAAGTAACAATCCGCCAATTGGTTCGAAATGCGCTGCGGATGCGTCCTGATCGAATTATTATCGGTGAGGTGCGCGGTAATGAAGCGATCGATATGCTGCAAGCGATGAATACAGGTCATGAAGGGTCCCTTACGACCATCCACGCTAACTCACCGAAAGATGCTTTGGGCCGTTTAGAGGCAATGGTGATCATGTCTGGTCTCGCTTTGACGGTGGATGTTATCCGTGGTTATTTTGTAGGGGCACTGGACCTTATTGTGCAAAGCGAACGTTTGACAGACGGTAAACGAAAACTCGTAAGCATCGCAGAAATTGCGGAAGAAGATGGGGAGACGAAGATACGCGAGATATTTCGCTTCGTACGGGAAGGCGTCGCAGAAGATGGCAGCGTAATTGGGCACTTCACTTCTACCGGGTATGTTCCAAAAGCCTATCATCGAATGCGGGCTTATGGCATTCAAATCTCCGACTCCATCTTTAAACAGGAGGAGAGAGTATGAATCCCATCTTATACGGATTGATTGCCACCTTCTTTTCACTCTCGATCTGCTTCTACTATCTCTGGGTTAATTCGGAGAGTCGGAAAACACAGAAAAGGGTAGAGCAGTGGTTTGAGCTGGAGAGGAAGAAGGAACGGCGAAGTCGGATATTTGTTTTTGGGGATCGGTACGATCAATCGATGTTGTCGGAAAAGCTGCGAAATAGATTGGCAAAGGCGGATCTCCGGATTAAAGCATCCGAATATACTGCCATTTGTCTGCTACTATTCGGACTGCTATGGGCTCTTACGCATTACTTTTTGGAGTTGCTTTTCCCACTCGATGCAGTAGTTGCTCAAATTATTGTGTGGGTTGGTTCTACCTATTTTCTAAACTCAAGAAAGAATCGGTTTATCGATCATTTTGACAAACAATTACCGGAAGTCTGTCGGATGATGAGCAGTACAATAAAGGCTGGTCTGACGTTGCATCAGGGTTTTGAATTGGTTGCAAAGGAATTGAGCCGCCCTGCAGGCCCTGAGTTTCAATTTGTATCTCAGCAGTTACGCTTGGGTGATGATTTTGAGGAGGTGATGCAGCGATTTCAGGAGAGAGTCGAAAGCAAGGAACTGCAAATTTTCATTAGTACGGTGATGATTCAGCGAAAAGTGGGGGGAAACCTTGCAGAGATTTTAGGGATCATGGCAGAAACTTTGGAAGAGCGCTTTCGTGTAGGAAAAGATATCAAAACAGCCACTGCTGAGGCGAAATCCGTAGCAACCATTTTGCCAATAATGCCCATTGGAATGGGACTTATGATGAATGTCATGATGCCAGGCTTTTTAAATCCACTGTTTACGCCGTGGGGTCTGATCCTCCTTGCAATCGTCGTGGTGATGCAATTATTTGCTTTCTTGCTAATTAGACAAATCACAAGGATAAGGGTGTAGCAAACGTGGAGTTGAATTTGATTGGTCCGGTAGCAGTCCTTATCGGGTTTATTCTACTGCTCATTTTAATCGGTTTTCTCTACACATGGTTATACATTGCAAAAAAGCAAGTCCTGATTGAACACGTAGGGACAGATGAAGCAGTCACGATAAAAACAACATCGCTTCGAGAAAAATTATGGTCACCACTAATTCGTGTGGCAGCGTTTGTTGGACCGACTGCAATGAAGTATCCGCTCTTCGCGAAGCCGGAAAAAGACGAAATGATTCTTACACGAGCAGGGCATCCGATGGGGATTACCTTAAGTCATGTATATGGAATGCGTTACTTTTTAAGCTTTACCAGCTTTTTTATCCTGTGGTTCTGTTTTCTACTCGGTATGCCATTTGGGTTGTTTTTCCTAGTAACTGTTCCCGTGTTTATGTTTTTTTTACCTATCATTTGGATTCATTCTCAGGCTAAAAAACGACAGGAAGAGATCAGTTCATCTATGCCGGATTTTCTTGATACAGTCAGCATTACATTGCAGGCTGGGGTATCGCTGGAAATTGCCTTGAGGCAAGTAACAGCAATTATGAAAGGGCCATTAAGTGAGGAGTTTCAGCAATTTTTGCAGCAAATAAGTTTAGGGGTACCAAGAAGAACAGCTTTTCAAAACCTGCTAACCCGTAACAATGCCAAGGAATTGGAGATCTTGGTACATTCCTTGCTACAAGGAATTGAGCTTGGTGTTCCAATTTCCAATGTATTCCGGGTGCAATCAGAAGATTTGCGGGCTACTCGTGGATACACGGCCAAAGAAAAGGCAGCTAAGGCAAGTCCAAAGGTTACGTTGATCGCTACATTCATCATTACCCCTTCTGTACTACTGTTAATTGTTGGGCTGCTTGCTCTTAATTACGTTTACAACCCGCAATTACTGGGGTTGCAATAAATATCAAAATGTTAGGAGAGATTTTACATGGAAACAATCCGTCAATACTTGAAACGCTTCGTGAAGAGTGAACGCGGGGCAATCTCAATTGAGTACATTGCTGTGGGTATGCTCGTTCTCGTAATCGTAGGTGGTATTATCACCTACATCAAAGACACTTCTGGGAATGACATTGGTAAAGAAGCAAATAACAAGATTAAGTCCTTCATTCAAGGTATTGGTAACGAGTAAACAGAGCGATGACTAAAAAAATTCGAAAAGTAATAAAGGAACAGCGAGGGTCATTAACCATCGAATTTATCGCCATGTTTCCTTTCATTATTTTTGCATTCATGCTCTTTTGGCAAATTGCATTGGTTGGCTTCACTTTGGTTGTCACCGAAGCAGCTGCACGGGATGGTGCCCGTGTAGCTGCTGTCGGAGGAGCATATGAGACAGCTGTGAAAAATGCCATTTCCGGGTTGCAACTGGAGGATATAGATAAAAATGGTTCCTCTGATGAAGTGACCGTTACTGTTTCTACGAAGGTTCCGGTTGTAAAAATTCCGCTTATTTCTGATTTGCATTTTACAATTACTCGCGATGCAACAATGCCAAGAGAAACAAAGGGGTAGTACCTATGCGTGCTTTCTTCTCCAAAGAGGATGGAAATACCCACATCATCGTTTTAGGGCTGGTGTGGGCTGCTCTTTTTATAAGTCTTATTTTCTTTGACTTCTTTACAGTATTTATCAACAAGCGTGTCAGTCAGACAAGCGCAGATGCGGCAGCGTTAGGGGCATCAGAGGAAGCCATGAAGGTGTATCAAAGCAGACTAAGAATGGATATCAACACCGAATCGGCTATTTTGAGTGCAAGGGTGTATGCGGAAGCTAGCGCCAGAGCAGCTGCTGAAAGAATTCCCTTCGAAGTAGCATGGAGACAGATTATCAATGAAAGGCATATTCCATCCGGTGTGGAAAAAAAATTAAAGAACTTAAATTATGATGTGGATGCAACGGAAGCACTTACCTATTTTTACGGACCTTTTTATAAAAATGACATGGGACGTATTACGGAAATGATGTGCAGTGCGATCCGTTCTGCACCCAGCGTAAAAAGTGAAGCGCGATATTATGCTGAGAAAAACGGTGCATCCCCGGAAGTAAAACTGATTTTTCCGTACAAAGAGAGATTTGAGGTATTTGTGAGTGTAAAAAAAACAACCTCGTTCCAGAGTGTTGCTGATGATAGATTCAAACCGGGCGAGAGAGATATTTATGCAAACGCAGCGGCGTCAATTAAATTACCAAAGGGAATCCCGTATTATCCAAGCAGATGTGGCTCTTTCTAAATTAAATATAATTTCAAAATTTAAAGGAGGAGTATTGCTTGAAAGAACAACTGAAAAAGAGCATTCTAATTAGTTGGTTGGCAATTTTACTCCTTCAATTATTTTTGCCGTTTTCCTCTGTGGTAACTATCGTCCATGCGGATAATGGGGTCTCCTTCAAATATGACGATGACGAACGAATGCGATTGACTCCGACTGATATTAAAGAGGTTGACTATAAAAGCGCAGAGCCGGTCGGTGGAGAAGTCATAGGCGCTAGCCCAGGTGTATGGGATTGGGTTTTTGGCTTTTTCCGAGACGTTTGGGATGGAATCACAGATTGGGCTAACAATTGGGATCGAGATCTTCCGGATTGGTTATCGGGTCTTTTAAAAGGAATTGGCGTAGCCCTGATCGTCATCGCGGGCATTGCAGTGCTTGTATTTACCGGAGTTATTGGCATTGCTGTTGGTATCGTTGCGGGTGTAGGAGCATTAATTGCGGGGGCACTTTACGGATTCTTTACAGGCGGGGATCAATTTAAATTCTGGGAAGGTCTTTTTTCGGCTACGGTCGGTGCGCTGCTTGGAGGTTTTTTATATACCAGCGGAGCTCTCGGGGCGATGGGAGCTCTATTTCGACAATTGTTCGCCACTCCTTTTTCGGCACTATGGGCAGAACTCCGTTTTGTCGGAAGTTATCTATGGAGTGGGCTCGCAGGGGCTGGTCGTATATTGGCAAGTGAACTGGGACTTGCAGGACGAACGTTTTGGGGAGCGATTACTGGGGCGGCACGCATGGTTAGCACTGGTTTTGGTAATTCATGGCAATTGATTCGGTCCGGGACATGGTCCGCAATTGGAAGTGCTTTTCGTGCGATTGGTAGTGGGTTTGCTAATGCAGGACGCTTTTTGGCAACCGGTATCGGGAACTCTTTACGCATTGCATGGGGAGGGCTATCTGGAGCAGCACAATCGTTATGGGGTGGATTATCGAGTGCTGGAACCGCTGTTTGGCGTGGGTTGATTTCTATGAAAACAGCATTCCAATCAGGATTCTCCACCATTTGGACAGCACTTCGGCCATCTCTCGCATTGAATGGACCAATTACTATGGGGGCGTTTTATAGTGGATTAGGAACCTTAATGGTTGAAATTTCGAAATCCCTTTTAGGAATGCAAGAATGGAGTTTTAAAAATGTAGCTATCAGTGTGGGGCTCAGTCTGATACCAGGAGCTGTTTTTGGTAAATTCATGGGTGTGGTCGGGCAGCTATGGAGTAGTAAGAAATGGGGGCAGTTGCTCCTTTGGACTGTTCCAATATCAGCCGCAAGCGGGTTGGAAAATGTAATTGGTGAATATTTGAAATCAGGAAGTACTTCTTTTAATGATTTCTTCGTTGCATATATTACAGGTACCGTCGTTCATGGATCAGGTTTATTCATTTTTGCTCCGTCCGCCAGGGAATATATTAATGTAATATTAGGAAAACATCTGGAGGAAATCATTAAGACAGGTGTGGGGAATATTTCGAATTGGAATGACACTACGAAGGATAAGGACAATTATATAAAGAAAGGTATAAATGCTGTTCGTGATGCAGGAAACAATCTTATGATTGAGTTCAAGTATTATTATCAGCGTTTGGTGGATCAATTTGTGCGGTGATCAAATAATTAGGGAAAGGAGGGAACGGATGTGGGGAGCCGCTTTACCTTTTCAAAAATCCGAAATATTGTAATTATTACGTGGCTCGCTAGCCTTGTATACTTTGTTTATGTGGTGAAAGATTACGAGGGACGTTTCCTTAGTGAACTTCCCATTGCAGATAAAGTATTCTGTTGGATTTTTGTTATTCAAACTTTTACCTTAGCGGAAGTTATGATATTGAATATCAAGGGAATTGAAAGGACACCTAGGACCATTTTCTTCACCATTTTTGTATTGATCGCTTATTCTGTATTTCGGATAACCAGATGATGCATACATTGATCTTTAAGTGGAGGAACAAAATGGAAAAAAACAGGAAATCGTCGCGGTACATCGTATACTCACTATTGTTTGTGATGCTTCTCACTGGATGCAACACTACCGAACAGCCGACTCAACCCGTGAACCAACCAACTACGACAAAACCGAAGCCCGAACCAACGCCATCACAACAACCAAGAACCAAACAAGAACAGCCTTCTCTAGCTGGATTTAAGGAGGAAGCATTAAAGGTACCCGAAACACCGGAGGAACTATTCGCTTATCCGGCGGGGAAATTATCTGGGAAGCCTTACGAGGAAAATCAGGAAGCCATTGAAAAGGAACTTGATCAGTTCCCGCCTCTATCAGCAAGCAACAATGAAGAATATTGGAACCAACTGGTCTATTTATTTGCCGAGCATCATCCTCATCCATCGACAGTCGTATGGCCGGATACAAAGGTAGGGGACCCTGATATTGATGGCCAATTCACACTGAAGGAAAATCTCAATGTCGAGATAGTCCTTGATGCGAGTGGCAGTATGGCCAATAAAATAGGCGGGACAACAATGATGGAGCAAGCAAAGCTTGCAATACGTCAATTTGCAGCATCCTTACCCAAAGATGCAAACGTTGCGCTACGGGTATATGGACATAAAGGAACGGGATCGGAAAAAGATAAGACTTTGTCGTGTGGAAGCAGCGAATTAGTGTATTCCTTCCGGCCTTACAACGAAAAGGAACTTTCTGAGTCCTTAGGTAAATTCAAACCTGCTGGCTGGACACCGATTGCAAGGTCACTGGAAGGTGTCAAACAAGATTTAGCGCCGTACCACAATGAAAAGAATACCAATATCGTTTACTTGGTCAGCGACGGGGTCGAAACTTGCGGTGGTGACCCAGCTAAGGTAGCTGCGGAGCTGGTTGAATCCAATATATCTCCGATTGTGAACATTATCGGGTTTGATGTGGACAGCGATGGGGAAAACCAACTCAAAAAAATCGCTGAATCTGCAAAGGGTACCTATGTGACTGTTCACAACCAAGATCAACTCATGAAAGAATTAAATCGAAATGAAGAAATGATAGAGAAGTGGGAAAAGTGGAAGGAAGAAGCAATCGACTATACGAACAAGTCTTCCTCAAATTATTTAGACGCATTTTCAAAATATATATCTGACATGATGGATTTAAAAAACAGGGAAAAGGCTAACATTGATGAGGCCATCGATTATTTGGAAGAGGCAGGCAAAATTCCACACGATGATTCTTTTACATTAAAAGAATTAAATAATAATCGAACACTTTTTATTGAAAATATTCGAAGTGACCTTGCCAAAACCTTTAGGGATATGAGGAGTAAAAAGGAAGAGGAATTAAAGAAGGCAATCAATGACAAGTTTAAACAGAATACGAGTGTAAATTAAGGTATCGGGCAGAGGAATCTGCCCGATGGAATTTATTACGCCGTGAAAGTAAAATAATTACTTTTTTGACTTATATAGGGATTGCTAAGGGGAGCCGTTTTATGAACAAAGATAAAGATTCACATCGTATTCGAAATGCGAGGACATTTCCACAAGTAGCCCTGCTTACCTCGCTATTCGCTTTCGGTTGTAATATTGATTATGTGGCAGCTGCTGATAACATCAGAACAGGGAATATCAAGACAGGGAATATCAAGACAGGGAATATCAAGACAGGGAACATCCAGACAGGGAACATCCAGACAGGGAATATCAAGACAGGAACAATCCAAACAGGAGGGATCCAAACAGGCAATATACAGAGTGGCGTTATCAATTCAGGATCAGTTCAGACCGGAAGTATCCAAGATGGGAAAATCCAAAGCGGAGTTGGAACAAGCCAATCGAACGGACCACAAAACGGTGAAGTCAAAACGGGGAGTAACAATACTCGAGAAATTCAGAGAGATAAAATCAAAGACATCAGGGTCGGTACAAATGCACCAAAATCAACAAGTACGCAACCTTCTAAATCAACCGGGAATACTTTTAAACCAACTCCCCCTCCCAAAAACGAGCAAAATAAAACTACGCCAGTTCCTGCACCACAATACGGGCCACCGTACCCTATAAAAACTTCTCAGTCGGCAACTTCCACCAGCGATTACAACTTTGAAAAAGAACTACAGAAGTTCCCTGAGTCATATAGGCCAGCACTTATTGAGCTACATAAGAAGCATCCTCAATGGCAGTTTGTTGCAGATAATACGGGTGTAGATTTTAACAAGTTTTTACAAGCAGAAATGCTTAATGGCCACGTGTGTACGCCGGAGCAGAAGTATGGATATAATCCTCCTTGGCGCGATCCTAAGTACAAATATGACAATGGTTATTACGCGGCATCACCTGAAGCTGTCGCCTATTTTATGGATCCGCGTAATTTTTTGACGGAACGACAAGTCTTTCAATTTTTTTCTGCAAAATATAACCCCACTACTCAAAATATAGATTCGGTTAAAAAAGTTCTTTCGAGAAATCGTTTATCGAAAAAGGCAGAGACGTTCCTTGAAGCAGGTAATACAAAGGTAAGTGCAGTATTTTTGGCAGCAAAATCATCAATAGAAACTTCAGGTGGCAATTCGGATTTAGCAACTGGTAAAGTGAGGGGATATGCAGGTTGGTATAATATGTATGGGTTTGGCGCTTACGATGGAAATGCAAATGTAAATGGGGCTAAAAAAGCGAAAGAATTAGGTTGGAACACACCGGAGAAAGCGATAATCGGTGGTGCCGAAGTAATTTATAATAGCTATATCGTAAAGGGACAAGATACATTATATAGTATGAAGTGGAATGTTAATAATTATAAGACTTCAGGAAAAGTTGGAGGACAATACGCAACGCATATTAAAGATGCTGTTAATAAAGCTGATCGATTTGCAGAAGCATTAAGTCACGCAGATGCCCCTTTTACGTTTCGGATTCCTGTGTACGAAAACATGTCTCCTAAGTCTCATTCCACCCCATCCAAGCCAACGATAAAAAAATAATGGAGAATGATGCGCATGACTAAAATTTTTCAATTATTCTCGTATGTTAGCTTACTATTAATTCTAATTCTTTCAGGGTGCATAGGTAGTTCAAATGCGGAAATAGAAAGACCTAGCATAAATCAGGATCCAGATAAGGTCCAGGAACATGTTTCCAAGTTCAAAGCTGTTTCCGCTGGGTACAATCATACACTTGCTGTCGATGAAAAGGGGAATATTTGGGCATGGGGATCCAATGAATATGGGCAATTGGGAAACGGTGGAACAGCTGATAGTAATGTTCCAACTAAAATCGAGAACTTTTCCAAAGTCGTAGCCGTAGCAGGAGGAGCTACTCATTCTCTAGCCCTCAGGGAGGATGGAACTGTTTGGAGCTGGGGAGCCAATCAATTCGGAGAGCTTGGAAATGGTACCCATAATGATAGCTTTGTACCAGTTCAAGTAAAAGGAATTGACCAGATAGTAGCAATTGATGCGAACGCAAACAACTCTATTGCACTAAAAAAGGACGGCACGGTCTGGGTATGGGGAAGTAATGTCAATGGCCAATTAGGAGTTGAAGGTGATCATCCTGATACCCCTCTTCAAGTAGCAGGTTTGGAAAATATTGATAAAGTATCTTGCGGTCTTAGCTTTTGTTTGGCGTTGCAAAAAGAAACAGGAACTGTATGGGCATGGGGATGGAATCGAGATACCAATCTTGGTGTTGGATCTAATGAGGAGATTGTTCATTCTCCCAAAAAGGTAACAATCATTACGGATATCAATGATATTGCGGGGGCAAATGGCTCTATAATTGCTTTGAAAAAGGATGGCTCAATATGGGAGTGGGGGAACGGTGTACAGCCGGAGAAAATTAGTGAGGCTGGGACTGCAATCTCTATCGGACGAGGAACCAATCATTACTTTTCCATTCAAAATAGCGGACAATTGTCTTCTTGGGGCTTTAATGACAAAGGGCAATTGGGAACCGGGGTGAACGTGAGCGATTATGTTTCATTGCAAAATGTAAAAGGGATTACTAATGTTATTTCTATATCAGGTGGAGAAACTCATTCAGTCGCATTAGATAAGGAAGGAACTGTATGGACATGGGGAAGCAATGAATATGGACAATTGGGAGATGGAACGAACACTGATAAATCGATTCCTGAAAAACTGACAATTAAAGAGACACAATAAGAAGGGGAGCGGCCTCTGTAGTAGCCGCTTCCTCTGCTGAAAAAACTCGCGACTTAAAACACATTATAAATTGAGAAAACAGAGGTAAATAGACCTAATTAGAGAAGTCGGAGAAGTTACTATCAATTTTTTACATATAAAACGTGGTAGGTTTAAATAATGAAATTGTTTTATCACGAGGAGTGTCTTACTTGAGAACCGTGTCTCCGAGCCGTTATCGTTATTATGATTATGATTATGCTAATCGTTACCGGGTGTAGCTCGTTAAGCGAGTCAAATGCAGTTAGCAAGGAACCCCAACCACCCCCGGTCTCTCTGGAATTTGATCCAAGATAAGTAAAGAAGGGAGAAAAGATTGCCGGTCTTGAGATAAAAAAAGTGAAATTTACTCCAGTCACAAGTATGAATGAGGAACTCTATTTTGATGCGGCGACAGTTGAATTTACAGGAGAAGTAGAAGTAGCAGGGACGTATGAATATATGCCAAGCGAACACGAGACGATGGGGAATCAAATCTATTTTATGTAGATGCGACTGCGACCTTCCCCAAAATGAAAATATCTGAAGCCATAAACAAGGAACGTTTCGAAGGAATCACCTTACAATTCCAGACGGAAGAAGAGAAAAGTAGCTTTAGTGAACCGGGGACAAATGGGAAAGCTACACTGCGCATCTCAGATGTTACAATGAAATTTGCCCAATCGGGAGTGACGGATACGGCGAGCGTCAAACTGATTGTCTCTATAGCTCCTGAAAAAAAGTCACAAGAGCCTAAAGCGGAAGAGGAGAAGGTAAAATGGATAGCCTTCTCATCTATTGGATTTCCTAAAGAGAGGGAGGCGTTAAAAAGCTATTTTGCAGAAGAAATGGCGAAGATCGCTGAAACAGATGGTCAAAAGAAGGAATTGGATATGTTGCTTGCTCTGGAAGATGTAAATGGCGATGGTGAACAGGATATTATCGTGGCGCTGCATGATGTGTACTTCACAGGAGGCAATTGGAACAGCAATGTTCAAATCATTCCACAGTTAAAAGGGAAGCTCCAGGGGGAATATTGTGATCGGTCAGATCAATCTGGAGATAAATGAAAAAGGTGAGCAAAAGAACTTAGGTATATTGGAGATAACGGAACAAGGGTGGAAAAAATTAATGGTAGATGGGAAGATCGCACGTTATAACGGTAAGGATCAATATGATTATTAAGAAAACACACATTGATTTCTTATCTGTGGATCGGTCAAGGAGCACCTTACGTTCATCTTAAATTTGGAAAACGGCTTTATATTAACGATAGCCGTTTTTTCTTTTGTCAATTAGCTAGGAGAGACACCAATCCCTCTGAATGAAAAGCGTTTGTGTTTACGTTATTAGTTGGCAATTCAGTCATTTCGATGATGGTAGACGGAGAAAGGTAAGATGCAATTGACATGCGAGTAGATCTCTTAGAGATCTGCACAGCTATACAAGTACCTGTTGATCCATTTTAAGAACTAGATTGTTAGGGGATCGGAAATAAAAAGTAAAATTTAGCGATGAAAGGGGAAAGATCGATGAAAGATCTGACCTTTAATAAGATTAGAATTGTCACGCTAATTACATGGGCCATTAGTTTCGTGTATTTTATATACGTTGTAAAAGACTACGAAGGCCGATATTTAAGTGAACTTCCCATGACTGATAAAGTATACTGCTGGATATTCGCCTTCCATACTCTCGCATTGGCTGAGGTCATAATGTTAAGCGCTCGAGGCATTGAGCGAACACCACGGATTATTTTTTTCACGTTATTTAATTTGATTGCTTTTTGCTTGTTTCGGCTGTTCAGATGAGCTTAGTAGCTAGCTTTAAAGGAAACATTTTGAAATTTTGATCTCGCTCCGGTAGTATTTTGCTATGCATAAAAACTTGGAAAAAAGGATTACTTTAAATAAGGCTGGAAGCTGAATCGTGCTATTCATTTGCAACATTTTCTATGCATGGGGGAACTTGTATGACGAAAACAAGAATGAAAACACTTTCACATATAATTCTATATGTGCTTTTGGCCACCAGTCTTATTGGCTGTACGACATCCGAGCCAACTTCAACTCCTCAACCACAACCGACTACTACTCAGACAAGTACTACAGAAGAGGCTCCTGAAAAGCAATCAAATGCAGGAGATACTACTAAACAAACTGGATTTAAGAAAGAAGTCCCTAAACCGCCTTCAACTGGGGAGGAGTTGTTCGCATATCCTAAGGGGATATTTGCAGGGAAGAGATACGAGGAAAATCAGAGAGAAATTGAAGAAACTCTCGACCAGTTTCCGTTACTCTCGGAAAGTAATGAGGAAGAATACTGGAACCAGCTTGTTTTTTTATTTGCTGAAAAGTACTCACATCCTTCATCGGTATTGGATACTTGGATAAATTCTGATTTGGAAGGGCCGCAAATTGATTCAAAGATTACCTTGAAAGAGCATCTTAATGTAGAAATTGTGTTAGATGCAAGTGGCAGTATGGCAAAGAAGATTGGTGGAGCCACTATGATGGAGCAAGCGAAAAAAGCAATTCGTGAGTTTGCAGCAGCTCTGCCTCAAAATGCAAATATCGCCCTTCGTGTATATGGACATAAAGGATCTGGTTCTGATGAAGACAAGGCTATCTCGTGTGGCAGTAGCGAGCTGATTTATTCCCTGCGTCCTTACAACGCTCAAGAACTGAATCAAGGATTAAATAAATTTAAACCGACCGGGTGGACACCGATAGCACTTTCGTTGGAAGGGGTTAAAGAGGATCTGGCTCCATTTACCAAGGAAGATAACACGAATATTGTTTATCTGGTAAGCGATGGTGTTGAAACATGTGGCGGAGATCCTGTGAAAGTTGCCAAGGAGCTCGCTGATTCTAATATCTCACCAATTATTAACATTATCGGATTTGATGTTGATAGCCAAGGAGAGAATCAGCTGAAAAAAATTGCTGAATCCGCAGGTGGTACCTATGTAACTGTAAAAAATCAGGAGCAATTAATGAAAGAATTTGATCGCAGCAAAGACCTTGCCCAGAAATGGAGTGCTTGGTATACAAAAGCGATCCAAAAGAAGATGGAATTATCGAAGAATATTACACAAGCGGGAATGGATTTTAATAGAGAGATGACCAATAGCAAGTTTACTGAATATCAAAACTTGAATAGTGCGATCAACTACTTATCGAAAATATCAAAAATCTCACATGATGACACATTTACCTTTCGGAAACGCTTAGATGAAAGGGAAGAATTAATTGAAAGTGTTCAGGATGAACTGGATCGTTTATTTTCTGAGTCAGGGGA
Source organism: Brevibacillus migulae (assembly GCF_004521915.1). Classification (GTDB taxonomy): domain Bacteria; phylum Bacillota; class Bacilli; order Brevibacillales; family Brevibacillaceae; genus Brevibacillus_F; species Brevibacillus_F migulae. Next base: position 37,156 of record NZ_SDKD01000033.1, read on the forward strand.
AAAGCGAATAGAAGAGTTAGAAAAGATCATTGAAGAGAAGTATAAGACGAATACAAATAGTAATTGATTAACATCCTGAGCATATCTCGCTGTTCAATAGTCGCCCAGCCCTTACATCTGCCGAATATTTCAGTCATATTTGTCAGGCTTCTAATATATCAAAAATGATAGACCTAAATGATATTAAATCGAATCGAGTTGAAGAGATGATAGAGAAGTGAGGAAAGTAGAAGCAAGAGGAAATTGACAATACAAATTAATGTCAACATCAATCTAAAATTCCTCAAAATCATCAATTGAA
>NZ_SDKD01000034.1 GCF_004521915.1 Brevibacillus migulae
TCCTCTTGTTAGGTGTGTCTAACAATTGGGGTGCAGTTCATAACCGGCAGCTTTCGTCACATCACATTTATAATGGCGGTGAATAACGTATCGTCGACTTTAACCACCTGTTGTACGAAAAGATCCTTTTTCGGATAGCTTTCCCGATAATAATCCATAATCTTTTGTAGCTCTTTCCCCAAGTATTCGTCACGTTCTACGTAGAAGTCGGAGAAGATCTGCTCCATGACTACACCTCCCTCCACAGTATGCCCATTTCTGGCAAAAAACGAACATTCTGTTTCCCAGCGGTCTCGCCCCTCATGTATATACCTGCCAGCAACTAGTCACTCTAAAAGAAAAAAGGGGTGCTCCATCATGGCAAATCGCAAGCAAAGCAACCAGAATGAACCCAGTGTGGCTCCCGGCATGAATACGCATGATCAATTGGAGGAAAAAGCGAGCGAGCAGGAAGTTGCGAAGGGCGATTATACACCGGTTACTCGTGTGTTTGTCGATCGCACGCCCGATAGTTGACGGCCAGCATTCAGTCCCAGTAATTTGCCCCTGAGAGGAGGTTCCGCTGTACGTGCCTGAACATAAAACCGAATCCGAAGCGTCGATCGAACAAGTGCTTCATGCGGTCGAGGATACTCCTTTTGTTGATCAGGAATCTGACCCTTTTGATGCAAGCGATCAATCCCTTGGATCACCGCCTTCACAAGCAGATCAATAATTTTGTGCCAACCATAGTGGTGGGGGAAGGGAAGAACGGGCGGGGCTACGTTCTTGCCACACCCGCGAGGGAGTACATACTGTCCGGTTCCGCTTCCAAAAACGGTACGTCACGCAAAAGTTTCGAGGAAGCGTACTCATACGTAGAGGTTGCGCGACAAACGTGTACCGTTTTTGGAAGCTCCACCTCGGCAGGTGTGACAAAGACTCCGCCCGTCCCGTCCTTCCCTTCCTCACGTGGCGATTGTTCAAAATCTGAAAAGACGAAAGCCAAAAGTACCTGTACTCTCATCATCCGTGCATGAACAAATTCTCTTTATTACTTTCATGTTTTTATCGTTTTACTCTACTGCCGCGCCGGAAGGCATGTTTCAAAACGGAGCGCCTGCGAAGCCCATCTTAGCGGAGCAGCGAATCGCGGGAAAAAGGAGCGCAACGTGCCCACTCTTCGCAGCGGATGCTACTTTTGCTTCTCCCCCGCGATTCGCTGCGGAGCGGACAGTCTCCGCTTCCCAGTAGGACGTAGAATGAAGCGGAGTTTTGAAACATGCTCTCCCCCCACCGCAGCCTCATGTCCATAACATAAAAAAGCGCGATCTCTCAAAATGAGAAATCGCGCTATTGTCGCTCCAGAAGCAACTAATGGTACTTAGATATTGAACGTCATAATCCACATGGAGCCAGCAACGATCGTGAAAACGATCACCGCTCCGAGTATCAATGCCTGCACGTTATACCGTGGCTTTTCTCCTTCACGAATGTGCATGAAGAAGAACAATTGGACGAACAGCTGCAGGACCGCCATCACCATGATGGTGATCACCAGCGGCCCGCCGCTCATGACGTTGTTCATCACGAGCACCAGCGGAATAATGGTCAATACAATCGACAGGACAAAACCGATCACATAGGATTTCAACGAACCATGGTTCTCAGAATGTACATGATTGTCATGATGACTCATCTTACATCACCCCCATCAAATACACGACGGTGAACAGGAAGATCCACACGACGTCAAGGAAGTGCCAGTACAGGCTGAGATTGGTTACTTTTCGCTTGGTCACAGGCGTGATGCCGCGGCGTTTCAACTGGATCATGAGTGCAACCATCCAGAACAAACCAAGCGTAACGTGCAACCCGTGTGTACCAACCAATACATAGAAGGCAGAAAGGAAGGCGGAGGTCGAAATCGTCGCTCCCTCTCCCACCAAGTGTGCAAATTCATTCACTTCGAGCACTACGAAGGCTAGACCGAGAAGCGCTGTGACGATCAGCCAGCCGATCATTTGTTTTACGTTTCGTTTGTGCATCGCCAGTACCGCCAGACCGCTCGTGAAGCTGCTGGTCAGCAGGATAAAGGTGGAGGCGATAATGCCCGGCAGTTCAAACAATTCTTTTGCAGTAGGGCCGCCTGCGTAGTTGTGCATCAGCACGGCGTAAGTGGCAAACAACGTACCGAACAGCACGCAGTCTGTTACGACAAAGATCCAGAAACCAAGGACTTTCAGCTGCTCATGATGTTCATGCCCGTGGTCGTGATCATGCGCGTGACCGTGTTCATGGTGTGTCATCGCTTGTGCCATTAGACACCCCTCCCTAATGAAGCCTCCGTGCGTTTTATTTCGTCCACGGGGATGTAATAATCCGTATCGTAATCAAAGGAACGTGCCCACATGCAAGCTGCGACGCCGATCAACCCGATGACCGCCATCCATACCCATTCAAAGGTAAAACCGAAGCCCGCGATGAACCAGAAGCCGGACATGATAATCGGAATACCCGAGTTCTTTGGCATGTGAATCGGTTCCAGCTCGATCTTTTCTTCCTGGTACGTGCCATTTGCTTTTTCTTGCTTGATGCGCCACCAATCGTCCGCCTCTTTCACCCGCGGCTCGATCGCAAAGTTATACATCGGTGCAGGAGATGGAATCGACCACTCGAGTGTACGTCCGTTCCATGGGTCGCCAGTCTTGTCGCGCTCCCCATGTTTGATGCTGTAAGCGATTTGCCATACTTGGAAGATAAAGCCCGCCCCCATCAGGAAAGCACCGACTGTCGAGACGAGGTTCAACGGAGCCCAACCCATGTCCCAACCATACGTGTAATAACGACGGGTCATCCCCATGAAACCAAGCGCATATTGCGGCATGAAGCATACATAGAAGCCGATGTTCCACAGCCAAAAGCCCCATTTGCCCAGACGCTCATCCAGCTTGAAGCCGAACATTTTTGGCCACCAGTAGTAGATCCCTGCGAGGTAACCGAACACGACCCCACCGATCAGCACCTGATGGAAGTGAGCAATCAGGAAGTAGCTGTTGTGATATTGATAGTCCGCAGGAGCCACGGCCAGCATGACCCCTGTCGCTCCCCCTACGAGGAAGCAAGGAATGAATGCGATCGTCCACAGCATCGGCTGTTGGAACGAGATGCGTCCACGGAACATGGTAAACAGCCAGTTGAACACTTTTACCCCTGTCGGAATCGCAATCACCATCGTGGAGATCGCGAAAAAGGCGATAACGCTCGCGTCTGTCCCCATTGTGAAGAAGTGGTGAGCCCACGTAAAGAAGGAAGCGACGGCAATCGTCATCAAGGCAATGACCATGGACTTGTAACCGAAAATGACTTTCTTCGAGAACGTAGCCACGATCTCTGAAAAGATACCAAAAGCAGGCACGACGACGATATATACTTCCGGGTGTCCCCACATCCAGATGAGGTTGAGGTACATCATGGGATTCCCGCCGCCAGCCATCGTGAAGAAGTGGGCGCCAAGGAAACGGTCAATGAACAGAAGCGCCAGTGTTACAGTCAAGATCGGGAAAGCAAAGATGATCATGACACAGCTGGACAGAACAGACCAGCTAAACAATGGCATTTTCATCAACTTCATGCCAGGGGCACGCATCTTCAGGATCGTCACGAGGAAGTTAATCCCCGTTGCCAAACTACCGATACCCGAAATCTGGATCCCCCATATATAAAAGTTCTGACCGGGTCCAGGGCTAAACTCGATTCCCGATAATGGTGGATACGCAAGCCAACCGGTATCCGGCGAACCCCCGATTACGAATGAAATGTTGAACAGCATCGCACCAGCCATGAAAAGCCAAAAGCTCAAGGCGTTCAAGAATGGATACGCGACGTCGCGCGCACCGAGCTGCAGCGGTACCACGATGTTGAATAAGGCAAACATCATTGGCATCGCCATAAACAAAATCATAATCGTTCCATGCGTCGTAAATATCGCATTATAGTGATCCGAGTGAAGAAACTCGATATTCGGAAACGCGAGCTGCAAACGCATCAGCAGGGCGTCTACCCCACCGCGGAACAGCATCAACAGCGAAGCGATCAAGTACATGATCCCGATTTTCTTATGGTCAACGGTCGTCAGCCATTCGCGCCAGAGCCAACCCCATTTTTGATATTTCGTAAGGACAAAAACAATGGCGAACATGGTAAGGACGATGGATACGTCCGCACCGTAGATCAGCGGATCGCCGGTGACAAAGAATGTTGAGGCAAAAGACTTAATGTTCTCCCACATTTGTTTTTTCCTCCCTTCCTGTTAATTTGACGGACTCGTGCTTGGCATTTGATGGTGTGACGAGTGCTCAGACTGTACAGCATCCGTAGATTCATGGCCAGAATGGTCCATTCCTTCCATCGGATGTCCATGGCTGTATTTCGCCACGATTTCCTCAAACAAACCTTTCGGGAAGGACGAATACGTGATTTCTTCCGTCAATCCTGGTTCACGAAGTTTTTCATAATCTTCTTTGGTCATGGCGTCAGCCGACTGTTTCGTCTGCTGCACCCACTCCTCAAATTCAGCCTGAGGCTTCGCATTCACCGTAAACTGCATATGGGAGAAGCCTTCTCCCGAGAAGTTAGCACCTTTACCATGATAAGCACCCGGCTCATCTGCCTGTATCCATAGATCGGTGGTCATCCCTGCCATCGCATACACCTGTCCGGCAAGCTGCGGCACCCAGAAAGAGTTCATCGGCGCATCGGCAGACACTTTGAAATGAATCGGCACACCGACCGGAATTTCCAAATGGTTAACGGTTGCCACGCCTTGCTCTGGATACGTGAACATCCATTTCCAGTCAAGCGCTGTAACCTGAATCGTAATCGGCTTCACTTCTTTATTAGGCGACTCTTTCAGTGCGTAAACATCCCGCACGGTAAAGTAGCCAAGAAGCGCAATGATAATTACCGGAATCCCCCACCACACTACCTCCATTAGCGTATTGTGTGCCCACTCCGGCTTGTAGGGAGCCTTGTTGTCCGCGGTATCCCGATAACGATAGACGATAAATGCAGTGATCACCAAGACCGGGATAATCACGATACCGCACAGGATCGCAGAGATAATGATGAGATTGTACTGTGTTTCTGCTACGGGCCCTTTTGGGTTCAAGACAAGATATTCATTGCCGCACCCTGATAAAAGAATGCTGGCGACGATTCCCAGAATCCAGAAGAAGACCTTGTTTGGTAGCTTTCTTGCTCTCATGGATTAATACCCTCCTTCGGTCAGCAACATGCGTTTCCAACCGTCACGTTCGCCAATCGCAAACACTTTGTGATTTATGTCACTAACATAGCAGAGAACAAGCCACTTTGTGTGCCTTTTTTCACAACGTTCAAGATTCTGTTGTTTTTCTGTTACAAAGTGTTCACGAGGTGTTCATTAGTTGATCATAATTTTGTTACGGAGTTCCAAGCTTGCCAATAAGCCAATAGGATTGGTAAGGAAAAACAAAAAAGCCTTCTATGAGACATGGGTTGTCTCCAGAAGGCATTCGTTACACTTATTCGATTTACGCTTCCTGCTTTTTGATATGCAGCAGTCGAAATACGGTGCTAAGTAAGAAGATATTCATTCCTGCTATTAAAAATCCAATGGATGCCATCAAGCCGAAATTTTCTGCTCGGAAATCATTCAAGTTAATTGCGAACAAAAGTACACCGATGAGGGTGGCCGCCCAAGCGAACCATTTCAATGTGTCAGCTGCTTTTTGCTCGTTATTCATTACGCATGACCCCTGTCTTTTAACTTTCTATCGTGAACTTATTGTAACACAAAATTCACTTGTTGTTCATATTTTGGTCAAAATATTTTTGGAAAGTTGTCGATTTTAATTTTGGAAAACCCTTGACTTTTTTGATTGAACAAAAAAATAAAAGACCACAAGCTTTTTGCCCGTGGTCTTTTGCCCCATATTGTCAGGAGATTTTGGTAGTGCCCGGATAGAGTCCTGGGAACGATTTTTCTTCGGTGATCATGGTTGCCGGATACTGGTATACCTGAGGATCCCGTTCACAAATCCGCTCCCATGCCTCTACGCATTTCGGGTCAAAGTGGCTGCCTTTTTGCTCGTTCAGCATTTGCATGGCGCGCTCATGGGTCCATGCTTCCCGGTACGATCGGTTGGAAGTAACGGCATCATACACATCCGCCACCGCCACAATTCGTGCCAAAAGCGGAATGTCTTCCCCCTTCAGCTGATCCGGATAGCCCGTACCGTCCCATTTTTCATGGTGGGATCGGATAATATCCAGTTCATCTTTCATAAATCCAATGTTTCTGCACATGTCGTACCCTTTTACCGGATGCATCTGAATCGTCAGCCGTTCTTCCTCCGAGAGCCGTCCGGGTTTATTCAATATGTTGTCGCTGATATAGATTTTGCCCACATCATGAACGATCGCTCCCTGCGCCAATGCCCGCAGCTGTTCCGGAGGCAGCTCCATTTCTTCAGCCAATTTTAAAGCGTACATGGTGACTCGGAAATTATGGCCCGCCGTGTACCGGTCCTTGGTCTCCGTCGCCAGGATCAATGCTTTCACACTCGGGGAAACACTGCTTTTGATGCGCTCGATCGGGTCCGTTGTAAACAACGCTTTCAAGGCAAAGGTAAGCGATTTGCTTGCCACATACTGTTGGATGAGACCTCGCAGCATGGCCAGCATCGACAAGAGCAGCATGAAGTGGTACATCCACCAGCTAATCCGCCATACCTCTCCTTGATAGATAATCAATTGGGCTACGATGAAAAAGGCTGCACTGTATAAAATCGCGTTCTGCAACGGAAAACGAGAGTAGCGATAGGATTGATAGAAACGGTATATCGTAATGCCATTCAGGAAGATGATCAGGACCGTTATCGCTCCCTTCATCGGGCCACGGTTCAATGGAACGAAATCAGCCAGATGCGGGTTTATCATGCCGATGATTCCAAACACGCCAAGACCAATCGCCCAGACTGGCACTATATATCGTTGCCACCTGGAGAAGTAGGATACAAGTCTATGATCAGAAGGCAATGAAGAAAACCATAACCAGAGAGTAGCCATGAAGATGCTTAGCTGGGAAGCCATCCCCGAGAGGTGGTTTTGATGAAGGATAAGATTCGGCGTAGCCAATCCATGAACGACGAAAATCTCGGCTAAAGAGAGGAACGCCAATGCGAGGAAACTGACTTGGATATTGCGTGATCGACTGCCCGCCATGCCGACAGCTCCCGCAATCAACGTGGCAAAAAAAGCGACTGTTGTCACGATGTAAAAATGTCCTGTAGGTCCTTCGTACAAAATATCGAGTGTTGCATTCGATCTCACATATTCGAACAGCAAATATGGAATGATGATGGCAAGTGCTGGTCCAATCAAGCCACGGAATCCCATCTTCGGTTTTCTCCTTCGACAATGTTCTACTTTTTTCCTATTCTATCATAAAAGGAATCGAAGAGAGATTGCATTTCTTCTAGCAATCTTGTGCATAAAACAAGGGCACCCCTGTGATCGGGAGCGCCCTCCTATCTTAGCCAAATTTGGGTTCTTCAAAGTGAATATCATTGGTTGCCACAATTCTTACTCCCCTGCTCTCTTTCCCAATGCTGGGGCCGGCAGGATAATATTCATTCACGATCAGTTTTTGCGAACCGGCATATTTTTCTCTCGCCAGATTGGCTCTGCGGATCGCATCTTTCCGCTTCGAGCTTCTTTCCATTCGGTCTGCGGCTTCCAAGACTGCACGACTCCCACGCAAAGCGCTGGCGAGACGCACCCTTCTTTTCTTTTTAGAACTGATGAGTGGGCTGCTGTTTCGATTCATAGGTTTCAACACTCCTTTCTAGGAAAACGTTGAAGGTATTGATGATCGCCTTGTTCATCTCGGTAATTTCCACGAGCAAGCTGCTGTATGCTTCGGCAGGCACTTCATTTTCGGTAAGCAGATGAATCGTAAAGACATAGGTTTGCGCAATGGGAAAGCAAAATACATACTCATACTTTCCATCCAGAAATGCCTGCTCCTTCAATCCCATGACGCTCTTCATCGTGAGAAACGATTCCACCACATAGCTTTTGTGATCCGGAAATCGTTCGTTATGATCCAGCTTAAATCGATTTTCTTCATCCACGTCTCTAGCATAGCCGATCTGCACGAGTTCTTCCCCATCAATCGAGGTGAAACAGGTTGCCGCAGAAGGGATGAATCCTGGCGGCAGCTGGCATGACATCAAGAACGATTCGACGATCCGGTTAAATTTCACATCCAAATGCTTGGCATTTTTAATGAGAGCGTACAAAAAATTGGATTGAGAAGTCAATCGATTGTTTTTCATCATTATATCATTGCTATGTTTCGCAAAGCGACCCTCACGTCTCATGATTTCCATCAATTCTGTCGCAAAGGTACCAACCGCCGCTTGCAGGTTTCCATCGGTCCTTTTCTGGAATTCACCGGGAGTGATCCCCAGCAGATCCGTTGGAATATGTAATTCATGAAAATCCATCGGCTTCAGGAAAAACGCGCGATTCGGCCCCAATTTGCCCAAAGACAAGCCCAGCTCAAATATCACATTATCCCGTGCAGCCAGCAAGTCGCGGCCGCGATAAGCCAGCTGATCATCCGGCGTAAAAATAAACACGGCAAAATCCGTGTGATCCAATTGAGCCAACAGGCTTTGCAGCGCCGTCTGATTGATCTTGAATACGCCTTGATTCCATATGGTGACTTCTGCATCGTATTTGAGCTCCTGCTGCAGCGCCCTCGCGTAGGCTCTTCCTTCTACAGAGGATCCGATAAAAACCCTGGGCAACACGCGTGATTTTTGGGTAGTCACCATCCAATTTCCCCCTAGTTTGATATTTCCATTATACTATAAAATCTGGAAATTTCTAATGATTCCAAATGGATGGCAGCCATTCATGCGTGTGAGTAAAACAAAAAAACAGCAAGGAAAGGATGGCAGGCTTCCAAGCGTCGGTGGGGATCCGCTCATTGCAAATGCTTCTGCATCCGCCTGCTGACCGTAGCCGGGCTCACGCCGAGGATTTTTGCCACCTTCGCGGCCGTTCCGTATTTCTTCATCGCAAGCGAGATCAGCTGGGACTCGACTTGCTCTACCGCTTCCTTCAGGGGAATAATCTCTTGGACCATCGCTTTTTTCTCGGCTTCCTGATGCTGGTAGGCGTGGCCGTACAGATTGGCCCACAGCTGATCGGCGGTGATGTGCTCTCCTCTGGCTGTTACGATGCTCCGCTCCATGACATTCTGCAATTCTCTTACATTTCCCGGCCATTCATATTGCTGGAGCACGTCAAAAGCTTCGCTGCTTAGCTTTTTCCCCAGCCGATAGGCACGGTTGTATTGGTGCAGAAAGTGCATGGCCAATGGCACGATGTCCGCTTTCCGTTTTCGCAGCGGCGGAATCTCGATCGGAACCACATGCAAGCGATAGTAAAGATCCTCGCGAAACTTCCGGGCTCGTACCAGCGTGCGGATATCTTGATTTGTCGCTGCGACCACACGGATATCAACCGGGATCGTGCGGATTCCTCCAATGCGCATGATTTCTCTTTCTTGTAAGACACGCAGCAGCTTGACCTGCATACTGTATGGCAGATCGGCTATCTCATCCAGAAAAATGGTTCCCCGATTGGCGAGCTCAAAAAGCCCCGGTTTGCCCTTTTGATCGGCACCTGTGAACGCGCCCTTTTCGTACCCGAACAATTCGCTTTCCAACAGATTGGCCGGGATCGCGCCGCAGTTTACCCGAATGAACGGTTCTTCTCGCCGGTCACTGAAATGATGCAGCGCTTTGGCGAACACTTCTTTGCCTACGCCCGATTCTCCCATCAACAGTACGGTGGAACCAACCTTGGCAATATGCTTCAGCTCATCCACCAGCTGCTGCATGACGGCGGAACGATACACCAGCTGATGCGGAAGCTCTGTTCCATCCGATGATAGCCCCTCATGCTCATCAGGCAGCGTCTGCATCTCCTGCAAATCTTCTTGTATGGTTGGGCAGCGGCTGTGTTGCTGTTGTTCCAGACGGATGCGGATATCCTGTGAAGTGGCATAACCAACGATGCCGCCGTCGTCCGCCCGAGCGAGGAAGACATCATACGGCTGAGGATACGATAGAGGGGCAAAGGCCGACACCACGCAAAAAGCTTCCTTCCACTTGATCGGCTGATGAAGGTCTTGTACCGCCAGGATCTGCTTTAGCAGCGCTTCTTGATCGAGGTACCCGACTATTTTGCTTGAACAGTCTTGGATAAAGAGCAGCCTGCTCTCCTGTTCAGTAAATGACCGGAGAGCTGCAAGCAGCGAACTTTCCTTTGGCAGATAGGTGGGCATTGTATGCATTACGTCTTTCCACAAGAGCATAGGCATTCCCCCAACCGATCGTTTTGATTGAATTTTCAGATTACTCATAGTTTACCATTTGTCCGTCCACCTGCGAGGATGATTTTTTGGTGCAGGCAAAGCGAAAAGCTGACCCTTTCTCCTGGCCAGCTTGTTCTTCTTCATTCTTTTATACTTATATGCTTATTCGCTTACCCAACATTCCACGTTTTTGCGAGCGATTGGACCGTTATCCCCGCGGTTTGAAAGGCTGCATGAATCGCTTTCGCCAGCTCGACCGCTCCCGCAGTATCGCCATGGATGCAGATGGTGTCTGCCTGAACGGCCGCATCGTCGCCTTCGGGTGTGCGTACCAGCCCCTCTTTGACCATCCGTACGGCGCGTTCCGCCATTGCTTGCACATTCGTGATCGTCGGCCCGGTACGGGTGAGCACAATGGAACCATCCGCAGTATGCTCGCGGTCGGCATAAACCTCTCTTGCCACCGGGATGCCCATCTGCTCGCCGATTGCCTCTACGGCTGAACCATTCAGCGCAAAGACTACCATTTTTTCCGAGACGGCTGCTAATCCCTCCAAGATCGCCCGTGCGATTTTCTCATCGGACATGGCCATCATGTACAAGGCACCATGCGGTTTGCAGTGCTGCAGCTTGATCTGATAGAGGGAAGCAAACTCACGAAGCGCCCCCGTCTGATAGAGAATATAGTCTTTGATCTCATCGGGTGTGCAGGTCATATACCTGCGTCCAAAGCCAAGCATATCGGGAAATCCGGGATGGGCGCCAATCGCTACGCCATATTCACGCGCCAGCGCAACCGTACGCCGCATCACGTGAGGGTCCCCGGCATGAAAACCGCAGGCGATGTTGGCCGAGGAGATCAGCTGCATCATTTCCTCATCGTTTCCAAGTTGATAGAGACCAAAGCTTTCCCCCATGTCGCAATTGATGTCTACCTTCATGGCTCCCTCCCCGTTATTTCAAGGTCGCGATTTCTTGTCCGGCATCCACCATGCCTTCATTATCCACGACGAACTCGGCAACGATGCCGTCTTCCTCTGCTTTGACTTCATAAAAGTTTTTCATGACTTCGATCAGTCCGATGGTATCCCCCGCTTTGACCACATCCCCTTCTTGCACATATTCCGGCAAATCCTGACCCGGCCTGCGGTAAAAGATCCCCGGCAGCGGTGCCAAAATTGCTTTTTTCTCCCCCATATAGATGGCCTCCCCTCGTTTTATATCGCACTGGCAACCTGGCTCAACCGAGCTTGCACTTCACGTCTCGCTTCCAGAGCATCCGCTAACGTCACCGGGACGAAACGCACCTTTTCATTGGTTTTGATTTGCGCCATCCGGTCGAGGTCCGCGCTGATCACCGTCGCGATGGTCGCATAGCCGCCGCCAGTGACCGCATCATGCAGCAGGACGATTGGCTCCACGCCGTCTGGCACCTGGATGGAGCCGATGGGATAGCCCAAGTCGGTCACGTTGGAAGGATTGCTTCCGGCTCCAAAAGGCTGTTCGCGCTCCACAAACTGCAGGCGCTCCCCTCGGTGCCGATACCCCGTCCGATTCGCCTCTGGGGTGACAGTCCATTCCGTATTCAGGAAGGTCTGTTTGCTCTCATCGGTCAAGCGGTAGCTGCACAGTCCCATGACGACGCGGATTTCGTGCGAGCGGGAATAGGCGGGAATCAGCCGGGGATCGATTTGTGTGCCGACCGCGACCTCTTTCTCATGCATATCCGCCAGTTGCAGTCGGTCACCCGCTGCCAATGCCCTCCCCTCATACCCGCCAATCCCGATCAGCGTATACGTAGAGCGAGAATTCATCACCAGCGGTACATCGATGCCGCCTTCCACCGCCAGATAGACCCGCGCGCCAAGCTGGACAAAGTCAAATGACAGCTCATCGCCTTCCCGTACCTCCAGCGTCGTCCACATCGGCACGGGCTGGCCATTGATGCGCGGCGGGATCTGGCCTCCTGCCAGGCTGATCCGCATCCGTTTGCCGAATTGCAGCACAGGGCCGAGATATGTGATTTCCAGCACGGCCGCATTGGGATGGTTGCCGACGAGCAGATTGGCCACGGTAAACGCATATTTGTCCATCGCTCCTGACGGCGGCATGCCGATTTCATAGAAACCAATGCGTCCTTTGTCCTGCACGGTTGTTTGCAATCCCGGTTTGATCACGCTAATCATGGTACAACCTCCCCAGCGCCATTTCCGCAAACGCTTCCGGATCCGCCAGCACTTCGCTCGGCGTAAAGCTGATTTCCTTCTTGTGATAAACAAAGCTGCCATCCTCTACCTGTGCCCGGACTTGATCATACTCATCCCGTGTGATGCTGCGATAGCGGAAGATGTCGCCCTGCTTCGGAAACACGATGGAGTCCTGGAAATCGGCAAGCGTCTGCTCTTTTTGGTAGATTGGCGCCGGCGCAATGCCGAAAAGCTGATAGCCGCCAGCCCCTTGCACGGGATAAATGACGGAGAAGGCGCCGCCAAAGCCAAAGGCCCGCTCCGGTGTATAGGTGCGTGGACGGACATACTTCGGCACTTCGATCTGCTTTTCGCGTCGCACCATCTGAAAGCACCAGGGCAGGCCTGGCACAAAGCCGATCATGGAAACGAGAAAGGGAGCGCTCGTCATCGCTTCGATAAACGCTTCCTTGCTGGAATAGCCGTTGATCTTGGCGGAATACTCCAGATCCGTGGAGTCTGGCGCCTGATGCCGGTCACGAAAACGCATCAAGGCTTCGTGCGTCCACGGGTCCTCAAAATACACCGGGACATCCACCAGACGCGAGGTAATCACGATGTCATCGAGCTCCTCCACCGCATGCTCGATCTGCTGCAGTTCTTTCATGAGCAAGTCAGGAGAGAGAACATCCGGGTCAAAGCGCACCATGTAAGAAGCGTTGGAAGGACATATATCGAGAATCCCCTCCAGCTCTCTCCCCTTTAATTGACGTGTGATCGCCATCCCTTTGAAATTGGCCTCAAGGCTCATGGCTTCCGAGAGCTGCACAAAAATAAACTCATCTCCGCCGTATTCGTACCGTGTCTCCAAGTGCCCCACTACCTTCACCTCCGTCAAATCGCAAAACGCTGTTTCCACTGTTCAAAAGCACATCCCCGTTTCATCGTCCATGGCTGCGCAGCTGAAAAGGCGTTGCCGCTGCCGCCGCCTGATGAATCGCGACTGTATCCCGTAAAAGCCCGCCTTTGTGGCCGTTTCGGATGGCCAGCACCTCTGTAATGATGCTGAAAGCGATCTCCTCTGCCGTCTCCGCCCCGATATCCAGCCCGACCGGATTGTGCAGATGGGCCAGCCGTTCCGCTTCCCAGACATGGCCCGTTGTCTCGAGGGAGCGCAAAAGCCGTTCACACCGTCTGCGCGGACCCAGCATGCCGATGTAGCTGCTGGATGATGACAGCGCATGGGCGAGAGCAGCCCGATCGCGCTCCAGATGATGATTCATGATGACGATATAGGTCCGGGCATGGATCGGGATCTCATCAGCGGCGAGGCAAGGGTCGAGCAGGAGTCTGTTTGCCCCTGGAAAGCGCTCCTCCGTGTTATAGGCGGGACGAGGGTCTACGACGGTGACGGACATTCCGAGCTGGCTGCCCATTCTGGCCAAAGGCAGCGCATCGTGCCCAGCACCGAAGATCATCAGTTCGATCGGCGGCATATACACATCCAGAAACAGCCGAGCCGCGCTTCCGTCAGGTCGCTCCACTGCATAGTTGCCTGCTTTTGCTCGCTGCCGGGCAAACATTTCACGCCCCCGTTCCAGTGCGAAACGATTCCACGCTCGATCACCGACATTACCGATAGGAAGACCGTTTTCCGGGATGAACATCCTGCGCTGCGGGGACATTTCCTTATTCATGTGATCATCAAGCAAGGTGGCGAGAACCGCCGGACGTCCTTCGCCAATTGCCGTGAGCCATTGAAACAGAGCGGGATCTTCCTCTTGTTGCAGCGGGATCGGCTCAATCGCGATTTCGACCGTTCCGGGACAGCCCAGCCCAAGCCCCCAGACCAGGTCCTCATCCATCACATACGGTTTGATCATGGGCTTTCCCGTCTCCATCACCTGCAAGGCTGTTTCCGCGACATCGGCTTCCAGACATCCCCCGGAGATCGTCCCGATCGTACAGCCCGTCTCGTCGATCCACATCTTGGCTCCTTCGCGCCGATAAGCTGAGCCCACCACGCTGACGACGGTCGCCAGTGCGGACCTTTTCCCGACTGCTTGGCTTGCTTGGATTGCTTCCACTATTTCACGCAGCTCCTGCATCGTTTCACCGCCTCGACTGTGATGAATATAAAGGAAGGAACAGGCCCATCCTCCCTTCCACAGAATGGGCCTTTTAAAAAACTTCAAGAGAAGCCCCTTCGAAGAAGGTGGAGTCCTTCTGTAGAGGAAGTTTTTCATGCTGTATCAGGTTGGTTCGTCATGAAGTTTATCCTTTCTGATACAGCTGAAAATGACGTTTGCATCGTCAAAGCAGCAGGTCTCGCAGGGCACGCTCCGTATAGACACTGCACAAATGACGGCGATACTCCTCAGAGGCAAAATGATCGCTGCCAATCTCTCCGTCTTCCGCTGCGAGGAGTGCCGCTTCCCTGATGGTTTCCTCCGTCGGCAGTTGTCCCTGCAGCTTTTGCTCGACCGCCACACAGTGATAAGCAACATCGGCGACGCCATTGATGGCGATGCGGATGAATTCAACCGCGCCGTCCGGATCTTTCGCAGCGATCGCACATACCCCGACCACTGCATAGCCGGAAGCGGGGTGCGCATATTTCAGATAGGTGCTCTTCGCATGAGCAGGTGGAATCAAAAACGAAACAGAGGTCAGGATGCTTGTATCCGGCAAAGCGGTCACCAATGGCCCCAAAAAGAAACCATCTACCGACGCTATTTCCGCACCGTCCTCTCCCTGTATCTCGAGCATCGCATCCAAGGCAAGCGCCACAGCAGGCAGATCAGCGGCCGGATCCGCGTGGGCCAGATTGCCTCCGATCGTTCCGCGATTGCGGACCTGCAAGTCCCCGATTTGCCCCGCCGCCTTGGCCAGCACAGGGAGATGCTCCTGCACCAGCGGATGGCTGTGTACCTCACGATGGGTGGTCAACGCCCCGATGACCAGGCGGTTTTCTGCCTTGCGCACACCGCGCAGCTCGGAAAGATGGCCGATATCGATCAACGTGCTGGGGGTAGTCAACCGAAACTTCATCAACGGGATCAAGCTGTGTCCTCCTGCAAGCAGCTTCCCTTCTCCGTTGCTCTCGTGCAGCAGACGGATCGCCTCGTCAATCGACTCTGCCCGTACATACGAAAACTGATTCGGGATCATTGCTTCTCCCTCCCGTTTTGAATGGCGCGCCACACCTTTTGCGGAGTGAGCGGCATATCCAGATTTTTCACACCAAACGGCTTCAACGCGTCCATGACCGCATTGACGACGGCTGGAGGCGCTGCGGTAGTTCCGGTTTCCCCTACGCCCTTTGCCCCCAATGGGTTTACAGGCGACAGCGTTTCGGTAAAGGCCGATTCGATCATGGGGAAGAATCGGGCTTTTGGCATGGTATAGTCCATGAAAGTCCCCGAGAGCAGCTGGCCGTTTTCGTCATAGACCGCTCCCTCCCACAGCGCTTGACCGACGCCTTGGGCGATGCCGCCATGCACCTGCCCTTCCGCCAAGAGCGGATTGATCACCCGTCCCACATCATCGACCGCGATATACCGCATCAGGAAGACTTCTCCGGTCTGGGCATCTACTTCCACTACGCAAATATGGGTGCCAAACGGATACACAAAGTTCGCTGGGTCAAAGAACGATTGCCCTTCCAGCGACGGCTCCACACCCGGCGGCAGATTCCAGGCAAAGTTGGCTGACTTGGCGATTTCCTGGAACGTCCGCTGTCTGTCCGGGTCTCCTTTGACCCGAAAGATGCCTGCTGTAAAGTCGATCTCTTCCACCGTGGTCTCCAGCTCATGCGCAGCGATTTTCTTCGCCTTTTCCACCACGCGATCCGCAGCGATGGAGACGGCTGCTCCGCCCACGGCAGTAGCACGTGAGCCATAGGTTCCCCAGCCCATCGACACGCTTTGGGTATCGCTGTGTACCAGCTCGATGTCTTCGATCGGAATGCCCAGCTTTTCAGCGACGACCTGTGAAAAAGAGGTTGCCGTCCCTTGGCCGTGCGGAGAAGTGCCTGTAAAGACCGTTACTTTTCCGCTCGGATGGACTCGCACGGTACTGTTTTCCCAGACTCCCCCCTGGAAACCGATCGCGCCCGCTACCGCTGACGGGCCAAAGCCGCACAGCTCCACATACGTCGAAAAGCCGATACCCACCAGCCTGCCCTGGGCACGCAATTCTTCCTGCTCTTCCCGCAGCGCTTGGTAATCCAACATTTCCAAAGCCTTGTCTAGCGTCAGATGGTAATCGCCGCTGTCGTAGGTGACCCCCATCGCGTTTCCGTAGGGGAAAGCTTCTTTTGGCACAAAGTTGATCCGCCGCACCTCTACCGGATCCATCCCGATCTTGTCTGCGAACAGGTCGATGGCCCGCTCGATCTGATAGGTCGCTTCCGGCTTGCCCGCCCCGCGATAGGCATCCGTCGGTGTCGTATTCGTATACACGCCATAAGTGACAACGGCCGCCTGCGGAATCTTGTAAGCACCCGTGACCATCAAGCCAAAATCGATCGTCGGACAGCCGGCGCCGAAAGTGGACAGATAGGCCCCCAAATTGGCGGTATTTTTCACGCGGAGCGCAGTCAGCGTCCCGTCAGTTTTTCCTGCCAACTCAACCTCGATCACTTCATCGCGTCCATGAGTCGTCGCCTGAAAATGCTCCTTGCGCTCCTCCACCCATTTCACCGGACATTTCAATTCGCGGGCAGCGCAGGCGACCACCGCTTCCTCGGAATACGTCGCGATCTTGGAGCCGAAGCCTCCGCCCACATCGGGTGCGATGATGCGCAGCTTCGATTCGGGGATACCTAGCACATCGGCATAGATCATCCGATGAATATGCGGATTTTGCGAGGTGCACCAGATGGTCATTTCTCCGCCGCCCGGATTGTACTGCGCTACTGCGGCGCGCGTTTCCATCGGATTCGGCACGACCCGCTGGTTATAGAAACGTTCTTTGATCACGACCTCTGCCTGCTCAAAGACTTCATCCGGGATCTCTCCCGCCTTCCACAGGAGCGCGAGGTTGCCCGGGACATCGTCAAACAGCTGCGGAGCGCCCTCTTGCATGGCCTGCTCCTGCTGGACGGCTGCGGAAAGAACCTCATAGTCCACCTCGATCAAGTCAAGCGCATCCTTGGCGACATACCGGTCCTTTGCCACGACAAACGCGATCGTCTCACCGACATAACGCACTTTGTCTGCCGCCAATGCCGGGCGATCCTTTGGCTTCAACTCACAACCGGGCAAAAACCACATGGCGGGAACGGCTTTCATCTTATCCGCCAGCTCGGCTGCCGTGAAAACAGCCGCGACTCCGGGAAAAGCTCTGGCTTTGCTCGCATCGATCCGCTTGATCACGGCATGGGCATGCGGGCTGCGTAAAAACGTGCCGTACAGCATCCCCGGCAGCTTGATGTCATCGGTAAAATAGCCGTTGCCGGTGATGAGCCGCGGATCTTCCTTGCGCTTTACAGGACTGCCAATCATCCCTGCCATCGTTACCGTCCCTCCCCGATTTGCAGCGCATTGCCTGTTTCCGTCTCATCCACAGCCATGAGCTGGGCCGCATGCTTCACCGCCTCGACGATGAATTGGTAACCCGTACAGCGGCAAATCACTCCTTCCAGCGCATCGCGGATTTCTTCCTCGCTTGGATTCGGATTTTGCTGCAGCAATCCGATCGAGGCGATCATGACGCCAGGCGTGCAAAAGCCGCATTGCAATCCATGCTTTTCCCAAAAGCTTTGCTGGATCGGGTGCAGATTGCCGACCTCGCCGAGTCCCTCGACCGTGGTCACCTGACAGCCCGCTGCCTGCACCGCCAGCATCGTGCATGATTTGACGGCCTCCCCATTCACCATGACTGTACAGGCCCCGCACTGACTGGTGTCACAGCCGATATGGGTCCCGGTCAGATTGAGCGTTTCACGCAAAAAGTGAACAAGCAGCATGCGCGGCTCCACTTCTGCGCTGTAAGCTTTGCCGTTTACGGTTACCGAAACTTCCACCTTTTTCGCCATCCTCACACCTCCACGAATCGAACGTTTAGCTTTCGTCTGCGATTTGCTTCATTTCTGCTTCTGCTGACTTGAAAAACTGCCCGAGAACCAATTTGGCGACCCCGCCCATGACGCGCTGCCCGACGGAAGCCATCACTCCTGTTACGACCACCTCCGTACGGCAGCTGACCACTACCCCTCGCTCCTCCTCTTTCAGATGCATATGGGCGGTAGCGTCGATTTCACCCGGCATTCCCTTGCCTTTCATCAACAGGCGGTAGTAGGACGGCTCTTCCTGACTGTCCATCTGCACCTGACCGGTAAATAATCCTTTTATCGGCCCGACGCTCAATCCCATCTCGACGTGGTATACATCCTCCTGCGTGCGAACAAACGATTTGCAGCCGGGAATCGACTTCTTCAGCACCTCCTCATCCTGGATCAGCTTCCAGACGGCCTCCAGCGGGATGTCGAATACATGGGCGTACTCAATTTGCACGTGACTCTCTCCTTTGTGTTGAGGTGACGATGCGGCGAACCTTTGCGCAACGTTTACTAATTGTTATGCTTGTAAGAAGCAATTCTTGTGCCATGCCTTTCTTGTCTTTTTTGTTTATCTAGCAAGAAAACGAGCATGCACGCCGTTGCAATTTTGAAAGAACCCTTTCAGTTTTGAAACAGGGGGAAAAGAAAAAGGACGGCCGCGATAGGCCACCCCTGATCTCCTGCCGGCAGATGCTTCCCGCAAATTCCTTGCGATATGTCTGCACGAGGTTGCTATAATGAATGATGAGGAAACATCCTACTTCACAGCGAGGTGCACTCCCTTGAATTCCTTGCCGATTCCTTCTCTGCTGCAGCTCTTTCAGGAGCTTTATCCGGTGCAAGCTTCGATAGCCGTTTCAGATGTGAACCAATATACGTATTACCAACCCAGCAAGTTTGTCCAATTGCCGATTCAGCCAGGGGATCAGATTATCGAAGGCAGTCTGACCTACCAGGCGTTGACAGCCCAGAAGAAAATTGCCGATGCGATTGGCCCCCATGTTTTCGGGGTTCCTTACTACGGCATGTCCGTGCCTGTGTTTGAACAAGGACAAGCTACGGGCTGCATCACCGTGATCCTGCCTTCGAAGCCTGCACAGCTTTCCTTTTTGACCGTGAAAACGGAGGATCGCTGGGCTCCCGTACGCTTTGAGCATATTGTGTATCTGGAATCCCAGCAGCGAAAAACCTTCGTCAAATCGGAAAAGGCCACGGGCTTGCACAAGTGCAATCTGAGCGAGCTGGAATTTCTACTGCCGCCTGAGCAATTTATCCGTGTTCACCGGTCTTATATCGTCAATGTGAACTATATCCGGGAAATTCAGCCTGACTCCCATTCCACCTTTCTCTTGATCATGAAGGATCAGACCAAAATTCCGGTGAGCCAAAGCTATGCCAGCCTGTTTCGCCGGGCACTGCTTTTTTGAATTCGCTGCTTCATGTCGAGTTTTCGCTGGAACATTCCTTTTTTAAGGCTTTTCATGCAAAACCAAATGAGCCCTCTCTTCATCATTGCTAGAATAATGAAAAAAGGAATGAAGAGGGGATGTTCATGTCTCAGCATCTATCAGAACGCCTTCGCGATCATCGCTTACAACATAAAATCGTGTCTGCGGAAGAAGCAGCCGCTTGGATTACAGATGGCATGACATTGGGCTTAAGCGGATTTACACGCGCCGGAGATGCCAAAGCGGTACCGATGGCATTGGCTGCCCGCGCCGAGGATAAGCCCTTCAAAGTGAATGTATATACGGGAGCGTCACTCGGCTCCGATATTGATAAAGTCATGGCGGAAGTCGGAATGATTCATAAGCGTCTTCCTTTTCAAGCGGATGCCACCATGCGCAAAAAGATCAATCAGGGCGAGATGCTGTTTGTCGACCAGCACCTGTCCCATACGGCTGAAGCGATTCGCGCTGATATTCTTGGACCTATTGATTACGCGATCGTGGAAGCGGTTTCAGTCACCGAAGACGGGATGATCATTCCGACGACCTCCGTGGGTAATTCGGCCATCTTTGTGGAAAAGGCGAACGCCGTCATCGTGGAATTGAATCTGTCCCAGCCGCTGGCGCTGGAAGGCACCCATGACATCTATGAAGCAGGCCCGCAGGGAAGCCGCGGCCCGATCCCGCTTACCAGCGTGGATGACCGCATCGGTGACCTCGGGATTCGCGTCCACCCTGACAAAATCAAAGGGATCGTGATCACCGACTCGACCGATTCCCCTTCGACCATCGTCCAGCCCGATGAAGAAACAGCGATCATGGCAAATCACCTGATCTCGTTTTTGCGTAATGAAATCAGCGCCGGCAGACTCACGCACAGCTTGGCTCCCCTGCAATCCGGGATTGGCTCCGTCGCCAATGCGGTGCTGCACGGATTGTTGGACTCTGAGTTTCACGATCTGGAGGTCTATTCCGAAGTGCTGCAGGATGCCGTCTTTGATCTGCTGGATGCCGGCAAGGTGCGCTTTGCTTCCGGCTGTTCGATTACGCTGTCAGCCGACAAAATGGAAGCGGTCTTTTCACAGTTTGAAAAGTACCGCGATCGTATCGTGCTGCGTCCGCAAGAGATTTCCAATCATCCCGAGCTGATTCGCCGCATGGGTCTGATTTCCATCAATACGGCTCTCGAGGTCGATATTTACGGCAATATCAACTCCACCCATGTGACCGGCACCCACATGATGAACGGGATCGGCGGCTCCGGCGATTTCGCCCGCAATTCACGCATCGCGATCTTCGTGACGAAATCGATTGCCAAAAACGGCCATATTTCCAGCATCGTGCCTTTTGTCTCGCACGTTGACCATACCGAGCATGACGTCGATGTCATCGTGACCGAACAAGGCTACGTGGACTTGCGCGGACTGGCTCCCAAAGAGCGTGCGCCGTTGATCATTGAACGCTGTGCGCATCCGTCCTACCGTCAGCAGCTGCTGGATTATTATGAAGCGGCCTGTAAAAATGGCGGACAAACTCCGCACGACCTGCAAAAAGCGTTTTCGTTCCATACGAATTATTTGCAGCATGGAACGATGCTTGAAACTGTGCGTGTGTAGCTTTTCTAAAACTTCCATCTAGCATTCGATTGCCCGGAGTATCTTTTTCACTCCGGGCTGTTTTTTCGTGAGCCCACTGCTCGTCATCCCGATCCGGTTGAGGAGGATTAGTCGTATCGGGTTCCGTCCCCATGCGGAAGGTGCCCAGCGCTTGCCATCCAGATTTTTCCACGTCGGCATTTGGCCGAAGTCTTTTGCTTGGGAAAATGAAAAGGAGCCCGCCCCATCATGCGGAAGGCCCCTGTCGTTTCTGCTTTTTCTATTGCTTCAAATGCTGTATTCAACCAGCGCACTGCAGATCTGATCCTCCACAGCTTTCAGATCATCCGTGTCTCCCGCATAGCCGTTGCACATGATGGAAAAAATCAGCGTTTCTCCCGCCAAGGTAGCCAAGTATCCGGATAAGCCGCTGACTGCATTCAGCGTGCCGGTTTTGGCTTGCACCCGCTGAAATGCCGGGCTTTCTTCCTTCATGCGGGAGGCTAGGGTGCCATCTACTCCAGCGACCGGAAGCGAGTGCAGAAACGGTTCGAACTCCTTTTTGCTCCTCATCCCTTCGAGCACAGTGACCATTTGCCGGGGAGAAAACAGATTGTATACGCTCAAGCCCGACCCATCCCGCTGTTCAAACGGCCCGGCCATACCCAACTCCGTCACCGTCTCCCGGACCACCTGCAATCCTGCTGCCGCACTGCCTTCTCCTTTTTTGACCGCTCCGATTGTCTTCAAGAGCATTTCCGCATAGTGATTGTCGCTGACTTTATTGAGATGGGTTACCAGTGTATGCAAAGGGGCAGAAGAGAACGAAGCCAGGTGCGTATTTTCCGCAGACGCTCTGCCTGTGCGTACTCGACTTTCCGGCAAAAAAGAAATGCCCGCTTCCTCCAGCCTTTCTTTCAGGACATGGCCCGCATAGATTGCCGGCTCCTCGACAGTGATGCATTCGGCTGCCGCTTCTGACATTGGCAGGTTTCCTGTGATGCGAATGACATTTTTGGCACGCTCTCGTTTGATTTGCAGCGTATTGGGCTCCCCTGCCGCTACTGTCTTGGCCTGCAGCACCAGCTTCACATAGGAAGTGGAAGGCGTCACGGTCACTTCGATCTCGTCGCCCACAGCAGTACCCGCCCGACACTCCACCTGCACCACGCCGCGATTCAGGGACAATGCAGCGGTCTGTGCGCTGTAATACTCCGATTCATATTCCGAGGCCCATCCTTCTCCCAGCCGTTGGTCGTCAAAGCAGGTCTCGTCCACAACAAGATTTCCCTGAATATGCCTGATGTTTTTCTGCAGGAGCGACTCTACGATCTCCCCTATCGATACACCCTCATGGACCTGCAGCGGAGGCCCGGAATGAATCGATGGGTCTCCGTATCCTTTTAGGTACAAATCGCCTTGCAGCACGCCATCCGATTGCAGCACCCCCTGATAGGAAAGCTCGGTGTGAAAGCGGAAATCCGGGCCAAGCTGAAGCAGTGCGCTGATCGACGTCACGATTTTCGTATTGGAAGCAGGTGTAAACAATCTGTCTGCATCATGCGCGTATAGAATGGACTGATCCGCAGCACGGTCAAGCGATTTGACCAGCACTCCGATGGTAGCGCCTTTTCGTTCGAGCCTGGTGATGAGCGAATCGATTTGTTCAACAGATTGGTCAGGCATCCAGGGTTCACCTCTTCGCGGGAAATGGTTTTCAGTTCACTATTCTCTAAATTATCTGTGAATATACCATTTTTACGAAGTATATGCTTGAATAAGTTGTCGAAGGCCTTTTTTACTATCACCAGCGAACAAGCCACCATGGTAACAAATCAGATGCTCGATATCATAGTCCAGCAATCGTTCAACAGAGCGGATCGCTTCCTCCAGGTCCAAAGCGTACTGGGGATTGGCGATCTCCAGCTTTCCTTGCTCGATCACGACGGCATCAGCGGCGATGAGCGTTTTGCTGGCTGGCAGATACAAGGAAATATGTCCGGGCATATGACCGGGTGTATGCACAATCTCGATGCCGCCGCACCATGGGAGATGCTCCTGATGGGTCACTGTCCGGTCGACCTGCGCTGGCTCGATTGATTGCAGGAAACGGATGAATTGTTCGGCATGTGGCTTTGCTTCAGCTGGCAGCATATCGAGTGAGGCCTCTGCTTGTTCCAGCCGTAAAGACTTTTTCTCGCCGGAGATGTAGGGGGCTTCTATTTCGTGGGCGACCACTTCGATGTGGGAATACATCCGTTTCAATGCGGCGAGCGAACCCATATGGTCCATATCATGATGGGTGACGATACATTTTGTGAGCGAAGCGAGATCGATGTGATGCTGCTTCATCGCTTCCCGTAGAAGTCCGATAAAATCCGGGTAGCCGCAGTCGACGAGAATGGTATCGTGCTCGTCTTGCAGGACGACGGGCGTGATGATCTGCTTTTGGCCGTTATAGTCAAATTCGATATTGAGCAGATGGACATTTTTCATACTTGTTCCTCCACTTAGGCGATTCATGATTTTGCGACCCTTGATGGTCTTCCAATCCGCGCCATGCCAATTGCCAGGAAGGAATGGAACGGAAACTCACCTCAAAGGTCCCCTTGTTTTCCAGGTTATTCCTAGATCTTCGCTATCATTTCAATGTTCACTCCACTCCTTGTTATCCCATCATCATAGCAAGATTCTCCCTTTTCTTCCATGGTCATGCCCATACGAAAAGCGCGCTTTCTCCATAAGAGAAACCGCGTCGTCGTATCCACTATGCCTGCACGCTGCCGTCACTCGTTTTCCAGGGCTTGATTGAACCGCAAAACGATTAAAGGCTTTCTTCTTCTCCATTTTTGATTGCGAGCTTTCAGCCACTCGTTTACCTGGCCGATCTCAAAAACATACCTGTACCCTGAATCAAGAAAGGGCAGTCCGGCTTGTATTTGCCGATACAGCGTACGGCGGGACCACCCCAAGTAGGTAATCAGTTCACTGCTTGAAAGGACTCTCGCATTGACATCGATTGTAAATGCCAACAACGTCATTCCCTCCTTTTCTTGATGATTCACCGAATGATGAAAGCGGGGCTAAGTAACGACCGGAGAATTACTCCAAGGTAAACGCTGCCTGAGGAATGTATCTTTTTGCCTGAAAAAGGAGACGGATTTTCTCTTGAAACGTCCGTGGAAAAAGAGCCAGTGCTTCCCGCATTTCCGCACTTTCGATGCTTTTTCGCTTCAATGGGGGGGCAGTAAATAAGTATTGATTGAGAAGCCTTTCATAGAACGGGAGATAGGGTCGAATCTGATAATCCTGATAATGGTCATGCAGCTTTTTCCATTCCACGATCTTCCGTGGTTCAATGTCGCTGAAGTACCAAAACTCCGCCTCCTTCCCGTGAAAAGCGGCCAGATCTTGAAAATATGATAGACTGGTTGTACGATTATGCTCTTCGAAAAGGATCAAAAGGTTAATCTCGGGCAAACCATGTAGATCATTCCTTTCAAAAGCAGAACGTACATACAGAAACGTGTGCTTGTCATCTACGATCAGCACGCTGTTCTTTTCTTGCACCTTGATCACATGGTACACAAACGGGTCAGAAGCAACGGTACAACCCAGATCCTCATAGGTAAGGTTCAGCTTTCGTAAAATCAGCTGCATCCTTGGTTTCCCAAGCAATTCCTGATCTCGGAACAATTGATAGGATCGATGAGGGATCCTTGCCTTCATGCCCTCTTTCTTCTCTTGCAGCTCTTTGAAAAAGCGGTCGATTGGCTCGATCAGTTTCCAATCGCGCCTTACTTCTTCCAGATGATTTTGGTAGTACTCCTTCGCCATTTTGGGATGCCACGAATCCGGCAATTGGGCATACTCCATCATGGTAGAAGAAGCATTCATCAATTCCGGATGACTCCGGATCATCCGGTAACAACGATATATTCTCGTTTCGTTGCATAAAAGTTTTCGTGAGATGACGGGACGAAGCATCCCCTCCGATTCAAGCTTTTTGATTTCCTGCGCGAAAATAGCCCACCCGCCATATTCACTGCCTGCTTTCATTTTGATGTAAGTCTCCATGTCTCTTGTATCAATCAAGATCCTGTGCTGCTTGTTTAGGAAATCGATCAGCATTTGACGCATAGCTTCGGTCCTCTTCCCCATGATTTCGGTCGACGCTAAGAACAAATGCGACCAAGCTCTGTCTTTCGCGCCATCATGTAAAGCGAGGAACAGATCTACTCTGCTCCTCGCGGCCTTCCTTACTCCATCGATGCCCATTTCCAATCCACAAACCCGAGACCATCCAAAACGACACCTTTGACACGCTCGTCTTTTACATAGGCATTGGTATAGTAATAGATCGGTGCGATCGGCATTTCATCCATCAAAATCTCTTCCGCCTGGGCGAGGATTTGTTTTCGTTTTTCCGGATCCGCTTCGATCGCCGATTGATTGAGCAGCTCTTTATACTGCGGATTCTCCCATCTCGGATCGTTGTTTCCGCCGCTTTTTTCTTTGAAGATCTCTAGGAAGTTGATCGGATCGTTAAAGTCGCCTAGCCAGCCCATCCGTCCGATCATGTAATTCCCTTGGGATTTGTCCTCCAGGTATACCTTCCACTCTTTGTTCACCAATTTCACGTCGATGCCAAATGCTTGTTTCCATTGGTCCTGAGCCGCTTCTGCCACTTTTTTGTGGGCCTCCGAGGTATTATAGGTCAGCGTGATCGACGGCAGCTCCGTGATATTCAGCTCTTGCATCCCTTCCTTCAGCAATTGCTTCGCTTTTTCCAGATCGTTGTCGGCAAAGTGCGATTTCGAGCTGACAGACATGGAAGGCGGGATGAAACCCAGCGCAGGAATTTGACCAGTCTGGACAATATTATCCACAATGGTTTGGCGGTTCAGCGCGTAGGTAAAGGCTTTGCGGATTTTTGCGTTGGTAAACGGAAATTGCTCCGTATTGAAAATATAGAAGTAGGTGCCCGCGATCGGTTGGGTGACCAAGGTGCCTGCGTCTTTCAGACTGGGAATCGCATCTGTCGGCAATGTATCCAGCGGTGCCCCTGCCCAATCCAATTCACCGTTTTCATACATCGACAGGGATGTATTGTTGTCCTCCACCATGGAAAACTCGATGCGATCCAGCTTCACCTTGTCCTTGTCCCAGTACAGATCGTTTTTCTCCAGAACCACTTTGCTTTTGTGCTCCCAGGCGGTCATTTTAAAGGGACCATTTCCTACGTGGGTTGCGGCTTCCTTCGCCCATGTTGGATTGGCCTCGAGTACCTTTTGGTTGATCGGATAAAAGGTATAAAAAGAAGTCAATTCGAGGAAAAACGGCGTTGGATTCTCAAGCTTGACTTCTAGCGTCTTCGCATCGATCGCTTTTACACCCACGTCTTCCGCTTTGGCCGTCCCTTTGTTGTACGCCTCCGCATTTTTGATGTAGAAAGCTTGGTACGCATAGGGAGCTGCCGTCTTCGGATCCAGCAGTCGCTTCCAGGCATACTCAAAATCTTGGGCAGTGACTGGGTCGCCATTGCTCCACTTCGACTCCCGCAAATGGAAGGTATAGGTGAGCTGATCTGGCGAGACATCGATCTTTTCCGCGACAGAAGGCTCTGGTTTTCCCTCTTCGTTTGTCCGGGTCAGCCCGTCAAAAGTGGCCCGCGCTATTGCACCCGATACCGTATCCTCCGCAATCGTCGGGTCCGCCGTCGGGGGCTCGCTGTGCATATTGAGACGGAAGACTTGCTCTTGACCTGCGGTAGCAGTTGCTGAATCTGTGGAAGCTGCTGGCTTGTCCGACGGATTTCCGCAACCCGCCAGCGCCACTCCGGCCAAGACGATTGAGCTGATGGTTGCAAACATACTTTTTTTGAACACGATGTTGTTCCTCCTTCGTTTCTCTTTCTTCCACTCATGTCGAATTCACTCGAATAGGTGTAGGTAAACGATAGCAAAAGGAGGAGCGGATAAGGTAATCTCTGAAATGAATAGCGGTATAGCCAAAAGTAAGAAGCGTTTAACCGGTGCGGTATTCAAAATTATCAATCAAAAGGGAATTTTTGCGATTATCGATTATGATGGGAGGATAACGACAGGTGTAAGGAGATTGTGTACCGTGCCCAGCCTACAGCAATTGAAGTATTTCATGAAAACGGCAGAAAACGGGAGTCTGAACAAGGCGGCGAAGGAACTGTTTATCACCCAGCCTGCTTTGACAAAGCAATTATCGTTATTGGAGAAGGAGCTGGCCGTCAGTCTCTTTATCCGCCATACGAACGGAATCAAAATCACGGAAGCCGGACAATTCTTGTACGATCAATTGACCCTCGTCCTGAAGACACTGGACGATATTTTTATAGAAACCCAAGAGATCGCCAGCCAACGCGCAATCCGCATCGGCGCCCTCCCCAGCCTCGCCACGCACTATATGCCGATGGTGCTGCGCAGTCATAGCGAGCTGCGTGCAAAGAAAATCCAACTGATTGTCAAGGATACGACCCATGAATTGGTGAGGCTGCTGAAGGAAGATGAGGCGGACTTGATACTCGTGCAGGATTACGTGCAGGAGGAGGGTCTCGCATCATCCATGCTGTTTCGGGAGACTTATCAAGCGATCGTGCCTGCGAACCATCCCCTTGCTTCTCAGGAAAGAGTGACACTTGCGGAGCTGGTCCAGCATCCGATGGTCTTGTATAAAAGCCCATGCGATATCCGGTCCTCTTTTTTGCGGGTGTGTCATGAGATGAATGTGAAGGTATCTTCCTTTATTGATCTGGAGTTTAATGAATCGATTCTTACCTTTGTCGAGAGCGGGCTTGGTGTCTCGATCGTGCCGAAAATGGTGGCAGACAGTATTGCGGCGCATCCGCATATTGTGGTGAAGGCGCTGCATGCGGTTGATCTTGAACGGGAGATTCATGTGCTGTGGCAGCCCATGGTGGAGGAATGGATTCAGCAGCTTCCTGTAGGGATGAAAAAGTAGTGAGTCGCTTTCATAACCTTACTTGCTCTGCTGGTTTCACTGGTAACGTTTGTTTGAAAAATGTAGGCATGAAATACAGATCGAAAGGAGGAAACAAATGAAACAAGTACGAAGAGTTTTGTGGGGAATGGCTTTTTCCATTGGTTCATCGGCTTGGTTTGATCAGATCACTCTCTTTTGCATCAACCCATAACCCTTTTTTGTATCAGGTCAAAACTCCCTTTTTAGTCCCTATTGATTATGGATACTGAAAGCAACGAGCGTGATCCTTCAACTGATTTGTGCCATTTTGCTTCCCCTAACTTTCTCCATCCAAGGAGCTGTATCTCATATGAGCAAATCATCGAATATCTCTCAAACTCCATACCCTTGCGCCCAATGCGGCACCATGGTCCAGCCACCGGAGCATCTGATCACACGGTATGATTATCAGATCTATTGCAGCGAGTGTGCACAAACACATCGGACTCTCGATTGGTTAACGTCTCTGTTGATTTTGTTAGGCTTCAAAAAACGACCCTTTTGATTCGATCGAAACCGTTATGCTTTCATATCAATGATTTGCTTCAGTTCAATCCATTGAACATTTTCGTCATTTACCAGCTTAAGTCTGCCTTCGTCTTTATCGATCCACTGGATCATCCCCCACATGCTGTACGTCGAACCAAGATTGCCGTTGACGGATTGCCACCAGGAAATCGTGACGGCATAGTCATTTCTGGCAGAATCTTTAATCAGATAGTGGAACGAGGCACGATCATATTCCGCCACGATTGGTTCCTTTACGAGCATCGGGGCTTTCTTTGGTTGAAGATACAGCTCCTGTTGTTCGGTCAAAACATATCGGTTTGCAGAGATGTTGTTATCTTCCATTTCCGTCATGACAGTGATTCCTTCCTTTCCTCTGCAGCTCGTATAACCATTCTTTCTAGTCCTCCGCGCTCCACCCCGAAGTATTTTTGTGAAACCACACTGAAATCACCTAATTTATTTCAGAACTAAAACATCCGCTACGATATGGATTTTTTAATGAATGTGGCTTACATTCACCTGAAGTGTTCTCCTGGTTACTGTCAGCACTGTCTCTCTTTGCAGACACAGACAACTCCCTCTACTCCCCATAGTCCTCACCGTTTTCCGCTACTCTGATGGTGCGGGGAAGCGCAGGTCCCCAAGCAATCAGTCCATGAATGTTCAAGCGGTGGAGATGCTCTTGCATGTCAATCGCCGATTTGATCCCAACCATTTCGCATAGTTCGCTTATTGTCGGCGAGTTTTTATGTTTGGCGGTGTAATCCATGATCGCTTGGAGAACTGCCTTTTGTATTTCTAGCCGAGGGTCCATTTTTAGGCTCCCTTCGAAGTATGTGTAACCGGATTGATCGCCAGAATATTTTCTATGACGAAGTATCGGGGTGCGCGTCTCGTCATGCAGTATGCTTTTACATGATCATTTTTCATCTCCAATAGCCTGACCATTCGTTGACTTGTCTGTCCGTATCGATCCAGATAGATCAATTCCACTGGTTGAGCGGCAGCCATGTATTTATGAAGCTGTTTGATCATGTTTTTCCCTCCACGATATCGAACGTTTGTTCTTATTATATGCGAACAATATGGGAACATGCAAACAAAAAAAGATCCCCACTTTTTGTGGAGACCGTAGTGATTCGTCTTGATTTCCCCTAAATTCACCTTACCGTAATGGACGTTTTCGCAATGGCTTCCGCACCTGTCTCGGGATTTTTGACTTTTGCCTCGAACGGATACGTTTTCTTCTTGTCCGGTTTGAACTTGATCAATACGCTGTGGGTTCCTTCCTTTTCGTTGTACTCATTGCTGATTTCCGTCACTTCCTGGTTGTAGCTTCTCGTAAACTGATCAGATTTTATGCCTGTTCCTTTGTAGGTTAAGAGTAAATAGATCGTATCTCCTAGCCGGACAGTTGCTTTTTGCGGACTGATCGATGCTTGAATCTGCGGATCCGCTGCAACCGAGAATGTAATATATCCAGTAGCTTCGATGATTTCCCCCGTCTCCTTATCTCGCATAAGCATAACGAAATAGGGAGTGTATTCACCTTCAATTTTTGGTGTAAAGTAGCCCGTTGTCATATACATATTTTTCTTTCGGTCATAGGTTGTTTTAATCTTTTGTACTTTTTGTGTTACATCGACTGAATTCAGGGAAAGGAACTTGAATTCCGCTGCCTTTTCCACTGTCCCCATATAAGGTGTATGCACAGTAAACTTCATTTTTTGGTCAACCTTTAAGGATTTCTCCGGATAGATTGAGAATTCCGATTCTACAGTCGGCGTCACGGGAGGCAAGTTATCTACGCGAATGCGCTTTTCTGCATTCCCTGCCCACACCTTGTCGTTATCTTTCATTACAATGTTGTATTGGATAGATACATGATGAATGCTGATGTCGAAGTCTTCTGGTATAAAAACAGCTTTTGATACATAATTCATTCCTTTTTTTGCGGTTTCAAGTGTAATCGGATGTTTTTCTTCTCCATCTTCCCCTTCAAATACAATCGCTAACGACGCCTCAAAGGTTTTCCCTTGTTTTTTCGTCACCGCTTCTATTTGGATTTCTTCGCTGGGATAATACTGCTTTTTCACAGGGGTTACTTTCAATTCGACTGGAACACTTACCTCTTCAGCAAAAGCTAAACTTGGAACCAACATTGTGAACAGCGTAAAAAAGACCAAGGATGCTAGCAGGGCGCGAAACCCCGATGGATGCTTTTCCATGATTGATAACATGGTACTCCTCCCCTAACTATCAGATCATTTCCATATTTTACATTTGTGGTTTGATTTTTACAATATTTATTGCCTTTTTCCCATGTAACCAACTCCACTCCCAGTGCGTCAGTAACAGGAAAGGAGTGTTTTCCGATTGATTTAAAATTCTTTCCAACTATAGATTAGCACCCGTTTTGCATAGATTGTGTTGTATTAAGTTGTTTATTGAATCCAAAAATTCCATCCAGGTGATGAGCATGTTTAACAGGATAAAAAAGGATCTGAATGACTATCAAAATGCACATCAAAACAAGTGGAATCAGATTTTGCATTATTTCGCCTTCCTCTTCGCCTTTCTTGCCTGGATATCTTTGTTCTTTGATAGGAAAATGACCATTTGCCTGGCAATCCTCCACTACACATTGGCATGGGTCGGTCATTTCATTTTTGAAAGAAACAAACCGGCATCATTCAAATACCCTTTCGTTGGTTTTTACGCTGGTTTCCTAGGGTTCTTTCTTAAGACCTTTGAAATCATCTCCGGAAGAAAAGTGCTTCCCTAAGCCCCCCCAAAAAGTTCGCTGGCTGTAGTTGTGGTGAATGACTTTTGCGGCACGTAATCACACTGAAGGCATGGCCCTTTCTTTCCCCTTTTCCATTGCGTATCTTATCTGGCGCTCGTCGTTCCCTAAGGACCTTACTCAATGAAAATTGTTGTGTGAAACGGTTGCCTTGTGCTACATTACATATTGTAAATTTTTCCATTTTTTAACGCATTATCCATGCCGTTCGTGAAAATTGATATACGGAATCACATTTTTTTACCCAGAAAGGTAAGTAGTGATGACTGTCTCCTTAAAGTTAGTGCTGATAGGTTTTTTAACAGGTATCTTAATTTACATCGCTTTACCTGTCTTTCATTTCGATGAGTCGTTGGTTGGGTTCTGGATGATTCTGTGGAGCCGTGTTAGTTTAAAAAAAGCTTCTGTATACGGAGTGTGGAAAAGCTTAACCTACCTAACCTATGTAATTGGTTGGCTCTTATTGTTTGTTGGTATTCTTCTAACATCCATAAACTTCGCTTTCTTACACTAGCTCTACTGAACATTAAGCCATTTCAGAATTTGCAAGCCACAATTAACTGAAAAGAAGATCTTTCCAAGCTTTTCGAGCGAAAGTAACTTCATTTCACTCATGTAGCCTTAGGTGCAGAAAGCGGTGATTAAACTGAGTGTAATTGTCACTGTAATTACCTTCGTTTTCTTAGCTTGCTTACTATGGTGGATCTTTGCATCAATCAATAATAATCGGTTACCGAGAAGGACAAATTTTACCCCTTACGACGATATGACATCCGGGCGTGTTAAGGACGATCCTCTACAATCGTTTATGACTCCAGAAGATGCTGAGAAAGAAAAATAGTTTGATATCTTTTTTGGTATTGCATATCTTGGTCTGAAATTACGCAAGAAAATAGATAATATTTTTGATAACTTACGACAAAGAATGAGTATATTGAGTAAATTAAGCTGTCTTAAGGTAGTCTCAATTTTTTTCTGTGCGATTGGGTTCTATCTTCTAATGAATAGCCCCGCACTTGGATCAGATGCAGCCTCCGAATATCTTCGCGAAGAAATGTATGGCCAAATGGATTCAGAAAGCTTTAACATCATCAAACAATCTTATATTGATGCTTATCGTTTGGCTGGTGGGATCTTTTTAAGTGTTGGCAGTTTTTACGCCTTCAAATTTTTTAGTAAGGGTGATTTGTAATTTTATCATTTTACCAAAGGGGGATGAGCATTTTACCAATTAACAACAAAATGAAATTAATTGATCGGAGATGTTTACAATGTCCAGCTTCGGTATTCCAGGACTACTTTTGATTGGAGGCATAATCGTAATCGTTGCGTTGGTCGCACTTTTAGCAATTGGTTTGTTCAAGAAATGATAAGGTTTGCATCAATCTCTTTAAGGAGTTTTTCGTGATGAGTTTTGCCAAAATACTTCCCTTAATTGTCATTGGTATTATGGTTTTTCTTATTTGGCATTTCGGAATTAAACCCATTTTTTAAAAAAAGAAGTGGGTAAGTGATTCCTTATTTTTACTACCGATGATAAAGATCGGTCAAAGAGCTTTTTTCTTTTCCATGGAAATAGTTACGTC
The DNA here is from genome assembly GCF_004521915.1 of Brevibacillus migulae. Lineage (GTDB taxonomy): Bacteria > Bacillota > Bacilli > Brevibacillales > Brevibacillaceae > Brevibacillus_F > Brevibacillus_F migulae. The sequence goes on from NZ_SDKD01000034.1 coordinate 33,621, forward strand.
TATTTTTGATTTCGACATCACGAAAATTTTCCAACGTTAGTAATGCCTCTCCTTTCCCTGAACTACTTGTAAAGAACCAACCCTATGGTTTATTGACGTGATGTTGATTAAAAATGCAAATAAAAGGAGATTTTCGCAATATGTTGATTAAATCGAAGTTAACTATAAAAAATATACTACTTGGCATATTGATTTGTTTATTCGTGATTGCGATAAAACCAGCCCCTTCTTTAGAAATTCCTAATATACACATACCGGAACATCCTAGTGAAATTGATGTGACAGAACTTAATAAAAGAGCACTCATCCAGCTAGATAAGAATCGATTCGCAATTGTTAATCAGGATGACTCCTCATACACAAAAATTCTTGTACTGGAATATGACGAAAAAAACAAAAAACTGAATCGCGTATCTAAAATGAATTTTGACTTCGACTTTGAATTTAATTTTGAGTGAAAACTTGTAGAAGGGATGCCTTGTTCCAAAGTTCCATGTCATGGAGGTGGGAGTATTGTATAAAAGATATACAAATATTTACGCCCGATGGATTCGAGCACTTGCATCAGTAATTATTTTTGTAGGTGTTACTGCCGGCTTATTTATTTGGAGTGATGATTTTGAAGATCGGTTTCTTCCGTTTTTATCCACCATCTTCTACTCAGTTATTGCTTCCCTTACCATGTTTGGTTTTGCAGAAATCATTGAAATCTTATACCGGATCTATCAGAAATTGGAGTCTGTTGACGGTATAAAACGTTTGCAAGAAAATGGGAGTAAACCCGAGTAAGGAAAATCTTTTTTTGTCCCAATCCTTTTTGTGATACGAGTGTGAAAAAGAGCGTAATTACATGATTAAATCAGTTTGCTACCTTGTCATCTTGGATGAAGCAAGTTACCTTCCCAAACAACTCGAGGAATTGGGGATTAAACAGGCTGTAGGGTCCTGTAATGCAGTTCCATGTATTATTAACAACGAAAAAAGCACCCTTGCTCTTGGATAATACGGTAGGTGTTCGCCTGCCCCGTTTTTGGACTCTTACCCTAGAGATGACGTCCATGCTGGGCGTACACGAAAAAGGGCAGCTGCCACAGCAATCTGCTCCTTTGGTAATCCTACTAAAGTTCTCCGTTAGTGAAATACATTGACAATCACGATTCAATCCCTTTATTTGGGTTTGGTCTAAGCCAAAAAACAAAAGCTATAACCACCTCAACAATAGGAACCAATATCGCTAATTTAATCCAGTTTTCCGCCCCAAACAAATAAAATGCCATCGGAAACACAGTTAAAGTACTGAAGAACATTAGCCATCCAGATTTTCTATAAATGCCAAGAGCTAAACAAAGGAACGAAATGAAAACAAGTATCCACATGAATAATCCAACCCAATGAAAGTTACCCCAAGTGATTACTTCATTTCCGATTCGCATTATTTATCACCTCCTTTAATTTTCCTAAAAAACTCCAAATGCCTTTCAACTATGCTGCCCGTTAACGTAATGCCCTACCGTCAGATTCATATCATACTTCCAATACTTTATTTTTTTGTAGATGTGAGCTATTGTGTAAACTTCGTGATTCTCAGTAAAAGATAAATATGATAATCTTTGATTGGGGATTATACCCAATTTTGACCAATCCTCACAAGTTAGTCTAATGGTAAGGACTGATAAGGGATATGTGGAAAAAACATTTGGAAAATATCTTGGAAAACTGTGAGTTTAATGAACCTGCTCAATCAACCAAAATTGAAGAAATACAGACAGTATTCAACATTGAGCTACCGAATGAACTGCTGAGTCTGTTGGAAGAAACAGATGGTGTGAGAGATGAATTTGGATGTGACCTCGTTTGGTCAGCAGGTAGAATTATCGGGGAAAATAAAGAACTAAGAAAAGAAGAATTTAGGGATTTGTACATGCCTTTAGATTGCCTCTTATTCGTAGCAGATGCGGGTAACGGTGATTTGTTTGGATATGCAATTATCAATGGTTCCATTCAACGAGATGATATTTATGTATGGAATCACGAAGACGATAGTCGCACATGGGTTGCTCCCTCTTTAAAGAAATTCATTGAATGGTGGAACGACGGAACAATAAAAGTTTAAAATGAGTATAAAAGAAGACCTTCTAAGACGGAAGGTCTCAGCCTGTAGACAAAGTTCCGTCAGAGACAAAGTCTACAGGCTTTTATGTTGTATATAGTACTTATTTCCAATAATTACTTTTGAGGTCCATTTGCTTTACAAAAAGCAAGCCGAAGGACGCTATCAAATAGCCGCCTTTTCATTAGATGAACTGGTACTGGTTCCAAAAGATCATCACGTTCGAAAATGCGATCGACTTTTCATTCATCTATGACTTAGTGACAGATTACTACTGTCATGATAATCGTTGACCCAGTTGTCTTAGTCAAAATTGCATTAATCCAATATTATTTGGTTATTCGTTCCATGCGTAAACAATGAAAGAGATCGCAAGCTCCCGCGTTTTAGGGGCTAATTTTTTTTAGGAGAAAAATTATGGAGACTTTGGTGTTCCCAATGATAATCGGGTTTATATTCTGGCTATTAGGCTCCGTCTTTAAAAGCAAAGTAACTCAGATAATTGGATTAGTCTCAATGGTTGGAGTAGCTATTTTACATGTATTACTGATATGGTCCATTAGTAGATGTCAACGCCGGAATTAATTTGACCCACGAGCGCCGGT
>NZ_SDKD01000035.1 GCF_004521915.1 Brevibacillus migulae
ACCGGCGCTCGTGGGTCAAATTAATTCCGGCGTTGACATCTCCAGACATTCTGAAACCGACATCTTAATTCATGAAAATATCATAAAGCCAGAACAAAGGTAATATTGGAAATGGTGAACTAAAGTGCTTCACACACCACTGGGTAGCCTCATCACATGGATCCACTATCTGATTAATGCCATCAATTTTTGATAAACTTCTTCTGCATCACACTTGTTTTTAGAATTTTGAAGAAGATTTTCCAAGAAATCTTCGATGAAATTTTTGATAGTTGATTCAAATATGCCAAGTGGTACGTACTCAATTCCAGTTGGATTAATAAATGAAATACCTTCCGAAGAGTAAGTTGATTCATTATTCCAAGCAATTTCTATATTATCGTTAACCCTTCTGAAAAATACATCAGGCAAAAACGAACCTGCTTTATTTGAAAACCAGGAGTGTTTAAACTCCCATTCTTGCTTTGTATCGAACCATGCATCAAACTCATCATCGTTGTCTGATTCAAACAACAGACAATTATCCAAAAGTTCAAGAGAGTGTTGTCCCTTAACGGGGAGGGGAAATGGTTCTTCACTCAAAATATACTTTAGATTCTCGCTAAACCATTCGACAATGTATATCAAATTCCATTGATAGGCAGTTTCGCTATCCACTCTTGTATATCGACAGACGTCTATCCCACGAACAGATAATTCAAACTTCCCCCATGTTTCACCAGTCAAATTGGTTTCATTAAAAGGATTAACTTCAAACTCATATTGAATAGCAAATGTGTTCTTATCTCCAAACGTCCTCAGAATTAAGCACCTCGGTTGTTTTTTAACAGTTTATTGTATTCCACCTTCGTAATCTTACCATCTTTAAGCAACTGTCTTAAAACATCAGCAGGAACTTCTTTGGCAGGATTCGTAACTTCATATGAATGGGAATTTCACCCGTCCCCTATGTGGTAAAGCTAAATCCCGCTAAAAGAATGGTGGCAGTCCAATTTTCCAACTACCACCGTTCTATCATTAGGCGACTTGTTCAGAGAGGGGCGGGGCGTTGTACGGTGTCTTGCTCTTCATCATGCCGTATATGATGTTGACTAGCCGCCGCATGATGCAGACTAACGCCTGACCTTTCGTTTTGCCTTCTTCTTGCTTTCATTCATAGTAAGCTAGGAAAGCAGGGTTGCGGGGGAGCTTGCTTCCTTTGGAGACTTGAACTTGCTGGACAGCAAGGTTATAGAAGATGCCATGCAAGGTGCGGTTGCCTTGCTTGCTCTTCTGTTTCTTGCCCTTCCCGCCCGAACTGAACTTTACAGGAGCAATGCCTGCAAAACGAGCCAGCTTGTCAGGACAGGAAAAACGGTGAATGTCTCCGATCTCAGCCACTAGAGCCGATGCCGTAACAAGGTCGATGCATGGAATGGCCTCTAGCTGAAAGCCCAGTTGCTTCATCATGCGGCTAAGCTGGTCTTCTACCTTTTGAACTTCTTCCTTTTTAAAGAGGATGTCTTGAACATGACTTTGAATCAGAAAATCTCTGGATTCTTGGTAATCTCGCTTCATCTCACCATCTGCCGCCACCCATGCCATGATTTCCTCCGCTTTCTTAGTCGAACAGGTGTTATGGCTCGATTTCAGCAGCATCTTCCACAAATCCTCCAAACTCACACCTTTCAGATGATGCGGGGCGGGGTAGCTAACCTCTAGCTCCCCCCTCCCCGCCCCCATTTTTTATATCCCAACGAAACAGCAAAAAGAAACCCCGCACAACGGCAGGGGATGGAATCGGAGTAGCCATATAAGCGATATCTCAAGGGAAAGGTTTCGTAGTTGCTACTTCCCAATACAAGAATTGCTACACAAACTAACCCATGTAATCTTCAGCGATTTGTATATGACTCTTAAGCTCTAAATCTGGGTATCTTTTATCTAGTTGATATAGTAACTCTATATACTTTTTACTTTGTAGATTATAAGCAACATCTTCAAACACTTCACTAAGGAATGCAAGTTCAGTCTTAGAACATTCTTTCAGAAAACCTAATGTTAAATCTTCATTCTCACTAAGTAAATTAATTAATTCAGTCCATTTTTGTTTAATTCTAGGATCATTTTCGTCAAGTAAGGCTCTTGCTCCCAAAACCGCTCGTACTTTTTCATTAAACATAGTACTCGTAACCCTCCAACAAAATTATGGTTGCATCATATTGTCGGGGAAAATCGTCCCAATTTCCCCATTAGTTTTAATTACTCCAACTCTGACACCTTTATATTCACCAAATATAGTTACCCCATCCGCCACATTCACATGGTTAGGCATATTGGCAACATATTCACCAGCCTTACTAATATCCTCTTTTGTCCATGTTTCGGGAAACCAAGCCTGACCAGTTCCAGTTCTTTTTCCTTTTGATTTGTGCCCTGGAACATTGCCTACCCTAACTCCGTTAGGATACGTCAGCTCAATATTGTACTCAATCCCATTTTTCTCAAGGAAAGCGATATTATCTTGTCCGTGGCCTCCCCCACTCATTTTTGATATTTCACCAGTCTTTGGATTTCTAGTAAAGTCCCCTAAGTTCGCATGGTCCAATGCTTCATTACTAACTTTGAGAGGATTAACTTTAGGCGTCCCCTCATGCCCCTTCCCTCCAGAACCCCCATGTGTTGAAGACTGCCAATAGTTATCCGGCATCCAATTCCTCGGAATATTCCATTTCCCTCCCCCCATCTCAATCTGGAGCATGGGGGGAAAAAGCTTTCTTGTAAGGTGCTGGACGCCCTCACGCAAATTATCCAGAACCAAATCCATGATTCTTTTAGCAGGCAGCCGATCCAGCAAGAAGCTAATCGTGATTGCCGCAGCTAAACCAGTTGCCTCGCTTGGGGTTAGAGTAAAAAACTGCTTCTTCCATTCTTCAAACGAAGCCTTTGGATTTTCGATAAAGTGAACAATGGGATCCGGATTATCGAGAATGTCTTTGATCGTCAGCGCAGCTCCCAAAGCACCGATGCTGCCTGCAAGAAAACCGCCCCCAGTTAGAACGGTTAACAATCCGCCAAGTACGACCGTCGTTACAATCATGGCACCTTTTTCAAGCGTAGACAAGTCATTCCACCAGGCGGAAAGATCCTTAAGCAAGCCGGCAAAATATGCTTGATCCCCTATGCCCATGAACAGGGAAACCTGCTCTACCCCTATCAGAAAAATCGCGATGCAAACAAAAACGCTGGCGAGAAAAGAGAACCGAGGAACGATCCATTTTGTCAGATCGTTCACATGCTTTTCATCAACAACTCTACACAAAGCATATCCCAATTGCCGTCTTTCGCGTAAAAAGGCTAACGTGTGGAAAAATGCACCTGCGCCTTTCCAAAGGGATTGCAATAACAGCAACAATTCGGAAACGGGGTCAATCACCACTTCTCGGTGCAACAGCGGTAGATTCTGCCTCTGCTTGTTAAGAAGCCAATAATCCCGGCAAACCGCTACTACGATGCATACGATAAAAAAGTACCGATAAAAATGTCCGTTGCCCAGCAGATCATAGATAATCCCTACTGTCCAGTGCAAGTCATTATCGTTAAAGGAACTATGGTCAAACAATGCCCAGCAAAATAGGAAGAGGGGGATCACATACGCCTTTCTCCCCCATTTTGCTTGCAGCGATACCGCGAATCCGATGCCAAGTGCAATAAACCCAGTCCAGACATGGTGCCCCGGCGCAAACTGATTTCCATATTCGTATGCTCCCGGGAATAGGAGATCCCATCTCCATTCGTATTCGTCTCCAAATGCTCTGTTGATGAGGGTATCGATACTTAGATGGACATCAGCTGTCCAGCGTCGAACCATTTCTTCGATAAACTCAAAGCCTGTTCCGCTCGCAGCTCCAATGAGCATATAGTCACAAATCCCATAAGACCTGCTCCTGCGTGAAAACAGGCAAAGGAAACCCAACGGAATCAGTTTACACACTTCTTCCACAAAAGGACCGAAATAAACAGTGCTCCATTCGTCACGAATCGTTCCGTCCGGGCGTTCGTCTAGCAGTGCATGCGTCCCCCATACGACTCCAGCCGTCAAAGGTCCAATGACCCATGCTCCCACAGTAAAGACACGTATAAACTCCGCCCAGGAGAGCGTCTTGCTTCTGGATAGGATCCAAAACTGCCACAGCGCATACAGGCATAGCAGCAGCTGAAACAGACCTTTTCGAGTCTCCGGGACAAACATCCACGACAGAATCGCCAACAGAAGCAGACTCCATGACAAAAAGGCATAGATTCTCTTTCCCAAAGCGACTATTCGCGGATGGTTTTGCACCCATCCTCCAAAACCACTCTGGATTTTTTCAGTAAATCGGAAGCATGCTTCTCTCATCTGAGCGCATTCACCTTTATCTAAAAAATGAAATATTTACCAATCATAAAGGTGTAACCAGCATGCAACAAGAGAAGGGAGATTCATTTTGTCATAGGAAAAAGGATACAACCCCATGGAAACAACGAGTGCCTCCTTCAAATGAAACTCTGTATGAAGCACGTTTGTTTACTTAATAATTATTATGTTACCTATTGATTTTACGCAATTCTGGTAATACCCTATCCACATTTGACAAGTGCTAGGAGACATGCGAAAGGCTGCCGATTCTGCTGGCAGCCCTGGTTGAGCATACGTTTACTACCCTTTGAAATGTTCTCCTAATCCTGCCAAAGAATTGCGAATACCATAGAGGCATGCATTACATCAAGTATCTTCCCGTGATCGACCGCTCCGCGTGGATGATCTGCGCCGGTGTGCCCTCGAACACTACCTGGCCGCCCTTGCTCCCTCCGTCCGGTCCCATATCGATGATCCAATCCGCTTGGCTGATCACATCGAGGTTGTGCTCGATGACAATCACCGTATTGCCAGCATCCACGAGGCGGTTCATGATTCCCAGAAGGTGGCCGATATCTGACATATGCAGTCCGGTCGTCGGCTCGTCCATCACGTAGATGCTGCCCTTCTTATGCAGTTCGCTCGCCAGCTTGATACGCTGGCATTCCCCTCCCGAGAGCGTGCTGAGCGGCTGGCCGAGTGTAAGATAGTTTAGCCCCACATCACTCATCGCCTGAAGCTTGCGCACTACCTCTTTTACCTGAAAAAACTCCAATGCCTGCTCCACTGTCATCTCCAGCACGTCTGCAATTGACTTGCCGTTTAGCTTGTACGCCAGCACCTCTTCCTTGAACCTTCTCCCACCGCATACTTCGCACGGCAGCTTCACACTGTCGAGGAATGCAAGGTCTGTATATACAACTCCCAGCCCTTGGCAGTTCTCGCAAGCGCCCTTGGAGTTAAAGCTGAACAAGCTTTGGCTGACCTTGTTCGCGGAAGCAAACGCTTTGCGCACATCATCCATAATGCCCGTGTATGTCGCGGGATTCGAGCGTGTTGACACTCCTACCGCCGATTGGTCGATGACGATCGCATCCGGATGCTGGGTGAGGAATACCTCGTTAATCAGCGTGCTCTTCCCCGATCCGGCGACACCTGTAACGACTGTCAGCACGCCGGTTGGAATATCTACACTCACATTCCTCAGGTTGTGCAGCGTGGCATCCTTGATAGACAGTTTGCCGGACGGCTGCCGGCAAGCTTGCTTCAGCTGGAGCGGCCGCTTCATATGTGTGCCTGTCAGCGTACCGGACTCCAGCAGGCCTTGGAAGCTTCCTTCATACATGATGGTACCGCCGCGGCTGCCAGCGTGAGGCCCGACGTCGACGATATGATCCGCCACTTTGATCACATCGGGATCATGCTCGACAACAATCACGGTATTGCCCTTGTTGCGCAGCTTCTGCAGCAATTCATTTAACCGGTGTACATCACGGGGGTGCAAGCCAACGCTGGGCTCATCGAAAATGTAAGTGACATCCACCAGACTGCCGCTCAGGTGCTTCACCATCTTGACGCGCTGGGATTCACCGCCAGACAATGTATCCGTCTCACGGTCCAGCGTCAAGTAATCAAGTCCGATATCCACCAGATGCTGCAGCCGCTCCGTCAGCGACTTGACGATCGGCGCAGCTACCCGATCGTCAATCTCTCGAATAACACCGATGAGTTGTCCGACCTCCATGGCGGACATCTCCGCAATGCCCCGTCCATTGATCCTGCAGTTGAGCGCGGCCTGACTGAGTCTCGCGCCGCGGCAGCTGGAGCAGGGTCCCTCGGAGATATAAGGCGCAACAGCTTTTTGTGTGCGCTCGGACTTCGTCTTCACATCCTGCTTGATGTACTTGTTGGTGAACTTCTCGATGACGCCTTCCACGGTAATATTCATTGCCTTCCCAGCGAAATCCATCTCCACTTTCCTTGCCTTTGCGTACAGCAGTTGCTCCAGCTCTTCATCCGAATAATCGCTCAGCTTCTTGTCGAGATCGAAGGCCCCCGACTGCACGATCATATTCCACTCCCAGCTGTCCACCTTATAGTCCGGCAGCAGGATTGCCCCTTCCTTCAACGACTTTGACATGTCCAGCGCCTTGCTCATGTCGACGCCCAGCTTGCGTCCGATGCCGTTGCACTCTGGACACATGCCTTGCGGGTCGTTAAACGAGAACATGTTCGCTTGTCCGACATAGGGCTGACCCACTCGGGAGAAGAGGAGGCGGAGAAGGGGAGAGATATCGGTAATCGTGCCCATGGTGGAATGGGAACCGCCGCCGAGCCGCTTCTGATCGACTATTACAGCCATGCTCAGGTTCTCGATCGCGTCCGCATCCGGTTGGGGAATACGCGGGAGAAAGGTGCGTACGAACATACTGAAGTTTTCGTTCAGCAGACGCTGGGATTCGGCAGCGATCGTATCAAAAACGATCGATGACTTGCCGGATCCGGATACCCCGGTGAAAATCGTGATCTTCCGCTTGGGAATGCGCAAGGATACGTTTTTGAGATTATTTTCCCTCGCACCCGAGATGACGATATACTCCTGATTCGACTCGCTCATGCTTACCACCCTTCCCATAGTGTTCATTCTATTTATATCCACCTAGTACGGTATATCGTGTCCGGCAGCCCCAATTTGCACCAGCTATTGTTCATGCCAGGGAGGTGATGCGACTTGTAAGATTATCCGAAGCAGTCATAAACCGGCTGCAGACGAAATGCAGCCGGTTTCTATAGATTAGATTCGGGTCAAGAAGGGTTCAACGATGGTACATAATCATGTAGTATTGGGCAAGGACATTATTTGTCCCCAACGCAGTTATTGTCCCAAGACCTTTTCAAGCTCGCCGCACCATTTACTCCAGCCATACTTCGCTCCATGGAGTGCTTGTTCATTAGAGATGCCGGTTTGTTCGAGATGTAGGTTAACCTTACCATTCCCTAGATCCTGCAGCGTCCAGGTGACCGTGTGCTTCTCTCCGCTGGCCCAAGTATAGGACAACCGGGTTGGTTCCTCCACGATCAGCACTTCGCCTTCAATAATCCCATTCCAATATTCGGTCGGCTGCGTGCGAAACTGAAAACGGTGACCTACGACGGGCTTAAAATCATTCTCCATCGCCTGACCGGTGTGGATGTTGGCCACCCACTTGGCAAGCTTGCTTGAATCGGTTAAGGCGGACCAAAGCTTCTCGATCGATGTCGTGAACTGAAAATCCATCGATAATGTCAAACTCATTCTTCTTCCTCCTCTAAAAGTTGTTGTAAGCGCAACATATTCTCACTCCAGAACTTGCTATAGAAAGCCACCCAATCTTGAACTTCTCTGAGTGGTGAGGCGTTTAGTCGAAAGCGCGTTTCTCTGCCGACTTTTCGGTCAAGTACCAGACCGGCCTCTTTCAGGATTGTCAAATGTTTGGATACCGCTGTGCGGCCCATTTGAAACTGTGCCGTTAACTCATGAAGCGGTAACTCCTCCGCCTCTGATAACAGACGAATCAATCGGCGCCTAGTTGGATCTGCAATCGCGTCAAACACATCCCGAAACTGGTTGTTCTCGTTCACAGCCACCCGCTCCAAAAAATAATTTTATGTAGTAGAAATCTATTGTTGTACTAAGGGACAGCCGTTAATTTCACCCCTCCACATAAATGGTTTTTCAAGTGAAACTCCTTTCCAAATGACTAACCACTAATCGGACACCATTTGGTGACACTTTGATTATAGGCCACCATTTGGTGTCGTGTCAACAACACTTTTACACTCCACACAAAAACGTCCAATCACTCCCCCCCATTTTACGAAGGGGTTTCAAGCATTTCGATTGGTAGTCCATTTTTGTCGCCATTCAAGTATGATATGATATCTGAAAGTAACTAGCTTATTCCCTGCAAGGAGATTTCTAAAAATGAAACTGGTATCGTGGAATGTTAATGGATTGCGTGCGTGTATGAATAAAGGTTTTCAAGACTATTTTAACGAAGTCAGCGCAGATATTTTCTGCATTCAGGAAACGAAATTGCAAGAAGGGCAAATAGACATCGAGATGGGCTCAGAGTATTACCAATTTTGGAATTACGCCGAAAAGAAAGGATACTCCGGTACTGCCGTGTTTACAAAGCTCCAGCCGCTTTCCGTTCGATATGGATTGGAAGAAGACTACGAACCTGAAGGACGAATCCTTACGTTAGAATTCGATCACTTTATCCTTGTCAATGTATATACACCGAATGCGAGACGCGATCTGTCCAGATTGGACTACCGCTTGGAGTGGGAGGATCGATTCCGAGCTTACCTCATGCAGTTGGACGCGAAAAAACCGGTGATTGTGTGCGGAGATCTGAATGTGGCTCATCAAGAGATTGACTTGAAAAACGCAAAATCCAACCGCAATAATTCCGGCTTTACTCCAGAAGAGCGCGAAAAGATGACCAACTTGCTGGCTTCTGGATTCATTGATACCTTCCGACATTTTTACCCGGACAAGACGGATGCGTACACCTGGTGGTCTTATATGGCGAAAGTGAGAGAGCGGAACATCGGTTGGCGTATAGATTACTTTCTCGCCTCTTCACGCCTGGCTCCTTCATTGGTTGACGCACAAATCGATGCTCATGTCATGGGCAGTGATCATTGCCCGATCACTCTGCAGCTGTCTGATTTCGATTAAGAGTGTGAAAACGTCTATTTGATTGAAAATAAAAACAAGGCGTTCCGCAAGTAAGTTGCGGAGCGCCTGTTTCTTTTCAGCGTATTGTGCAAGATCATTCATTTCTTGTTTTCATAAGCTTTGGAAACCACTGACAGATCCAGCGGGCGAGCTAGCCTGTTTTCCGGATTGGCCAATGGTTGAAACCCGAACTGCTGGTACAAAGTATGGGCATCCTGTGTTCCCAGATGAAAGGAAACTCCTTTCAAATAAGGATGTTCCACAATGATCCCCATCAACCATTTGCTTAGCCCTTTTCCACGATGGTCAGGAAGAACAAACACATCGCCCAGCCACGCATATCGGACAAAATCTGTGACAACCCGGGCAAACCCAACCTGTTTGTATTCCCCTTCCTCGGTAGGGTTTCCTTGATAGATGCCATAGCAGAGAGACGAATTTTCAACGGACTTTTCTACCAATACGCGGGAAATTCCTTTTACCCAATACGAATCATGGTGCAAAAATTGATAGACTGTTTCGATTTCCAAATGAGCTTTATCCGTTGTGATCACATAGCCATCCGGTCTGGTCCATATCTGGGTTGGATCTGTTAACATGCGCCTTTCGCTCCCTCTCTTTTTTCATAAGAAAAGCATATCCTTCCTGTTAACACGCAACAACACGGGAATTTCGTCATATTTCGACAACATTAAACATACGTTTAAACCCTGCTTCTCCAGTCGGAAGCAGGGTTCCCCGTCACTCTCCTATAACGTGTCAAAAGCTTCCCGCAATACAGCCACCAGCATTTGCACTTCTTCCCGACTGGTTGAGAACGGTGGAGAGATCGTCAGCACGTTGTTGAACCCCGGCACGGTGTCCCCGTTTCTGCCAATGATCAATCCACGCTTTTTGCACTCCGCGATCACTTTCGTTACCTTCTCGGGAGCAGCCGGCTCCTTGGTTGCACGGTCTTCTACCATTTCGATACCCGCGAGGAAACCGAAGCTGCGAATATCCCCGACGTAGGGATGGGATTCCAGCGCCGTCAATTCCTGACGGAGCACTTTCCCCAGCTCTTCCGCCTTTTCGATCAGCTCTTCCTCCTCCATGATTTGCAGATTCCGCAGGGCCAGCGCGCATGCAGCGGGATTGCCGCCAAATGTATTCACATGGCGGAAGTGCTGGTTGGCACCCGGCTCGTTAAATTTGTCTGCGATCTCTGCACGCACAGCCGTTGCCGATAAAGGTAGGTACGCGCTCGTGATCCCTTTCGCCATCGTGACGATGTCTGGCTTTATGCCGAAATTTTGATGCCCGAATTTCCGACCGGAGCGGCCAAATCCGCAGATGACTTCATCGACGATCAGCAATACGCCGTGCTTTTCGCAAATCTCTTTCACTTTGGACATATACTCATCGGGTGGAACGATGACGCCCCCACCCGTAATGGTAGGCTCCATGATCACAGCGGCAATGGTATGGGCGCCTTCCCAATTGATGACCTCATCAAACGTCGTCGCACACTCCAGATTGCAGCTGTCCTTTTGCTTATGAAACGGACAACGGTAGCAATACGGCGGTCTGACATGCAAAAAGCCGGGAGACAACGGCTCGTATTTTTCTTTGCGGATCGACTGACCAGTGGCTGCCAGCGCTCCCATCGTATTGCCGTGATAGGCCCGGTAGCGGGAAATGAATTTGTAGCGTCCCGGTTCCCCATTTTGATGATGGTATTGCCGTGCCAATTTGAAGGCTACCTCATTGGCTTCCGAGCCGCTGTTGGAGAAAAACACGCGATACTCCTCACCCAGCCATTCACTCACTTTTTCCGCAAGCTTGATCGCGGGTACATGGCTTTGCGTCAACGGAAAGTAGGCTAACTGCTTTAACTGTTCATAAGCCGCCTCTGCAAGCTCTTGCCTACCGTAGCCGACATTCACACACCACAAGCCAGACATCCCGTCAAAGTAACGGTTGCCGTCTATATCCGTGATCCATGAGCCGCTTGCCTCTGTGACGATCATGGGATTTGGGTTAAACGGTGACATGTGATGCCACATGTGCGCACGGTCTTTTTCCAGTAAAGCTTCCTTTTCATGGTTCAAATTCGCGATTGATTCATGTTCTTTGCTCACAACCATACCTCCTTTTCACTAGAGTCAGACTATTTGACAAATACCTTTTGCGATCCGATATTGTACTCCCCATCATCAAACCAGCGAGAGGTAACGGTTTTCTTTTTCGTGTAAAATTCCACACCGTCTTTTCCGTTGGCATGCAGGTCTCCATAGAAGGACTGCTTCCATCCGCTGAACGCAAAGAATCCCATCGGGGCTGGCACGCCCACATTGACGCCTACCATGCCCGCTTCGACGCGCTGGACAAATTCACGTCCCAAGCGCCCGCTATTCGTATAGATGGTAGCGCCATTGCCGTAGCGAGACTTGCTGATGACCTCCAAGCCTTCTTCAAAGCTGTTCACACGCATGACACTCAACACAGAGGCAAAAATTTCATCTCGGACGATCACCATCTCGGCATTCGCATGATCAAAGATGGTTGGGCCGAGGAAGTAACCAGTCTCGTCTTCCTTCACGTCTTTGCGCCCGTCACGTACGAGCTGAGCACCTGCGCTCTCTCCTTGCTCAATATAGCTGTGCACCTTGCTCAGATGAGAAGCGCGAATGACTGGCCCCAAATCGGTGCCTGCTTCCAAGCCATTGCCCATCTTCAACGCATCCGATTCTTCGATCAAATGCTGTACCAGCACATCCGCGATGTCGGCATGTGCCACCACCGCGCTGGCTGCCATGCATCGCTCACCCGCACATCCGAAAGCGGAGCTCACGATGGTCTTCGCAGCACGGCGCAAATCGGTATCCGGCATCACCAGATGATGGTTTTTAGCCCCAGCCAATGCCTGTACACGCTTGCCATGGGCAGCCGCCGTTTTATAAATATACTCAGCGACCGGCTGCGAGCCGACAAAGGAAATCGCCTTCACATCGGGATGCTCCAGCAGACCATTGACTACATCATGGGCTCCATTGACCACATTGAACACGCCGTCGGGCAAGCCAGCTTCCTGCAGCAGCTCAGCCACGCGAATGCAGGAAAGCGGGGTACGCTCCGAAGGCTTCAGCACAAACGTGTTTCCTGCGGTGATCGCGATCGGGTACATCCACATAGGCACCATGACGGGAAAATTGAAAGGAGTGATGCCGGCAACGACACCCAGCGGAAAACGAAGCGTATAGCTGTCGATCGACGAAGCGATATTCGGCAAGGATTCACCCATGATCAGGGTCGGCATACCAGCAGCAAATTCCACCATCTCGATGGCCCGCAGCATTTCCGCCTGCGCCTCCGCCAGATTCTTGCCGTTTTCCTTCGTAATCATCTGGGCCAATTCGTCCTGATGCTTCACCAATAAATGCTGCAGCCGAAACATGACACGCGCTCGCTCCACGACAGGCTTCTCGCTCCAGGCCGGAAAGGCTTCCAATGCCGCCTTCACTGCCTCATCCACATCTTGCTTGCTGGAAAGCGGGACACGGGACATCACTTCCCCCGTAGCTGGATTCGGAACTTCTTCAAAGCTTTCCGTCCGCGCATCCACCCACTGCCCGCGAATATAATTTTTCATCGTATGATGGAGAGTCTTTTCCATGACGCCATCCCCTTGCTCGAAGTATAATGGATATCACACTCCTATTTTATCTGAAGATTTGCACATCAATCACCAGACACCTTGTCACAACTTCCACAGCTTTCATCTTACAACTTGTATGAAAAAAGGATGAATGATGGTCATGAAAACCGAATGGAGACTCACCGTTGCCGATGTGTTGGAAAGACCTTTGTTCCGGCATGCAGAGGTGATTGCGGGCCACAAGGGACTGCATCGCCCGATTCGCTGGGTACATATATTGGAGGAAGCCGAAAACGGGCATTTTTTAAACGGGGGCGAATTGATTTTAGCCACGGGTCTTGGCTTTGGACAGGACGCGAAAAAAAGGCGGTTGTACCTGGCTGAGCTTATCCAACGCAGGGCAGTCGGCGTATGCATTGAAATTGGTGTGTATGTAGACGAAATCTCCCTTGAGCTTCGTGAGCTTGCCAATGAGCATGATTTTCCGGTCATCGTATTTCATGAGCCCGTCCGTTTTGTGGATATCACGCTCGACCTGCATGAACGGATCGTGAATGGTCAAATGGCCGCTCTGCGCGATCTCGAAGCCTATAACCGCGGCTTGCAGAAGCTGAGCTTGCAGACGCAGACCATCGGCAAGCTGATGCAGTATTTTTCCAGCAGCGTGGAGCGGCAAACCTTCTATTTGCCATGTGACCAGCCGTCTAACGTAATCTATGTCCCTGCCATTCCCGCTTCCCAGCTTCCGGAGGCGAACAGCATGCTGCAAACGTGTTTGCTCTCTCCGTCAGGTGACGGTTCCGGATCAACAGGCATAAGCAACGACTTCGTTCTCATGTCTCACAGGCGTGTCCTGTATCAGTCGATTCAGATGATGGGCCACGTGCTCGCTTATGTGGGTGTCATTTGTGAAGAAGACGATGTACCAGGAAACGATGATTATCTCCTGCTCAAGATGGACTATACCGCAAATGCGCTGGCCCAAATTCTGATGCGCAAGTTGTTTGCGGCGGAAAGAGCATTGGAAAATGAGCAAAAGCTGGTGGAAGAAATGCTTTCGGGGACATCCCTCAGTGAAGAGCTGCTCCGCTCCGCTCTCGGCATTCGTCTGCACCAATCGTGCTCGTATTATGCCATCGTCATGCAGCTGGAGGCTGAACAGAAGGGTGCAAAGGAAGCGGATGATGACGTGAGCTTTCCGGAATTATTCAGTCTGTTTCGCTCCATTTTGTCCCGGCATCATTTTCGGATGCTTTTGCTGGATAGAGGCACCCGTCTCTACATGGTGGTCATTTCCCAGCAGTCTGCGACTCTTGCTCGCCACCATCTGGAAAAGGCGATCGCAGAGATGAAACAGCTATGTGAAAGACTGCTGCCCCCATCTGGGAGGCTTAGCGTCGGCGTCAGTCTGCAAGCAAGTCAATTCGCCCAGGCAAGCCGCCACTTTCAGGAAGCGGAGCAGGTAGTGCAATACCAGGAAGCAGATAGCAGCCACTTCTTCTCGGATCTCGGGATATTTCGGCTGTTGGCACATATCCCGCAAGAACAGGTGCTGATGCCATTTATCGCGGATTACCTCGGACCACTCCTCCGTTATGATCAAGAAAACGGGAGTTCATTGCTCGAGACGCTGCGCTGCTATCTCGAGCAAAAGATGGCCAAGCAAGAAACAGCGGATCGGCTCTATATCCATCGCCAGACGTTGTATCACCGTCTTGAAAAAATAAAAGACCTGCTCGGACCGGATTTTGCCCGTCCACACCATCGGCTTTGTCTGGAGATTGCGCTACGTGCCTATGATTCACTTGCCCAGCAAAAAAAGAATGGCAGAACCGATTAGTCCTGCCATACCTTTGCGAAGTCTTCCCATTGTAATTCCCGCAGCATTTCCACGGTGAGCTGTTCAGGTGCAATGTTCGCCAAACGCAGCGCTTGATTTTGAATCGCTTCCTGCACCAAATTTTTGATTGCTCGGGCATTTCCAGACAATTGTCCGTTTTCTTGCTGAACACGAAGGCGTTGTTCGACTTTTTCGCGAACTCCTTGAGCCAATTGATACTGCGCATGACGCAAGGAAAGCTCCAGGATCGCCAGAAGTTCCTCGGTGCTGTAATCCGGAAACAAAAACAGCTTTTTAAACCGAGAGGAAAGGCCCGGATTGCTCGCGATCAACCGCTGCATTTCCGCTGTGTATCCGGCCAGAATCACCACCAGATTCTCTTGGTGTCGGGTCATTTCATCAACCAGGGTGTTAATCGCTTCTTGCCCGAAATCATTTTCGCGGGACGACAGCAGCGAGTACGCCTCATCGATGAACAAGACACCGCCCAGTGCGTCGCGAATGACGCGCTTGGTCTGGATTGCGGTCTGTCCTACAAACCCCGCCACCAAATCAGCCCGGCTAACCGTCACCAAATGCCCTCTTTTCAAATAGCCTGTCTCTCGCAGGATGGACGCATAATATCGCGCTACCGTTGACTTTCCCGTACCTGCATTCCCGCAAAATACAGCATGCAGCTCGATCGGCACGGCTGGCAGTCCCATGTCCATCCGTCTTCGTTGAATGGAAAGGAACGCCCCTACTTTTTTGATTTCTGCTTTCAGCTCGGTCAATCCGACCATTTCTTCTAACCGTTCGGTCTCTTCGTCGCGATCCGCCTCATCCTGATCGTGCCGTAGGACGTCATCGGGGTACAGGATGGTAAAATCGTCAATGGACAGCTTCTCTTTTTCGCTGACTCGTTGCCCCTTGGCAAAAATCGCGTCCAAGATCATGTTCTTGATCGTGCGCGCGTTGCCAAAGGTTTCGTCTACCTTTGCCCGTTCAATCTGCAGGCGCAAGGCGATTTTGGTTTCCGGCAGCAAGGAAAAATCATTGCGCTGGGCAACCTGTTCGGCGATTGCGATCAACTCGTCCTCGCTATAATTGGGAAGAGTAAAGTAGCCGCTCTCCGGAAAACGGCTGCGCAAGCCCGGATTTGCATGTAAAAAAGAGCGCATTTCTTCCGGGTAGCCCGCGAGGATCACCACGAATTTTCCGGCGTATTCACCGCTCGTCATCGCCGCTACCATCGTATCAATGACGACCTGTCCATAGTCGCTGCCACTGGCGTCTTCTCTCTTGAGGCTATAAGCCTCGTCAATGAAAAGAACGCCACCCAACGCTCTTTGAATTGCCTCCATCGTCCGCTGCTCGGTCTGTCCGACATAGGCGCCCACCAACTGGGAACGATCGACCTCTACCATATGTCCCACATCCAGTAATCCGAGCTCCCGGTATAGCTTGGCAATCAGCCGCGCGAGCGTGGTCTTGCCTGTCCCCGGATTTCCCATCAAGACCAGGTGAAGCTCCGGCTGATCCTGCAACACCCAGCCTTCTTCCCTGCGGATCTGCTGGTAATGATGAAAATCCGCCAGTTGTTTGACCCGCCTTTTGATTTCCTCGAGGCCAATCAACCCTTCGATTTCCCGCATAGCCGACGGTTGCAAGTCATCCACCTTTTCAGCCACCTGCCAAAGGGAAGCAATTTCTGCTTCCTGCTCCTGCAACCGGCGGATCACGGCTTGCAGTTGCGTCAGCAAGGCAGTCGAATAAAACATCCCTTGCAACGATTCAGCATAATCCTCCGTACTTTTTCGCAATTCCATCAGCAATTGCAGCCGCTCTTGAAACAGTGCCAGCCCTGCAACCAGCTTCTGCTCCTCTTCATACGCAGCTGCCAGTCTTGCTGCTTCCAGGACCGATGGAAGTATATCCAACCGAGTCTCGACCTGTTCCATCTCCGTGATCACACGTTGCTGCAGCTGTTCCAACTGTTTTCGTTTCGAGACAGCGTTATCGGTTTCCCGGATCTTCGGGTATTCACTCGGCTCCGCCTCACGACGCAACCGTTCCATGTAGAGCTCGACCATCAGTCGTGCTGCATACGGATACTGCGGATCAAGCTTGCGCGCTCTGCTTACCCATTCATCCGCCTGAGCCTGTCCATTTGGCCTCTGCAGCCTTTTCGCTGCCAAAAAGGTTAGCAGCGTAGCTTCCGCCTCCTGCCTGCCTTTTTCCTCCAGCTCTGTTCGCTC
This sequence comes from Brevibacillus migulae, assembly GCF_004521915.1. Lineage (GTDB taxonomy): Bacteria > Bacillota > Bacilli > Brevibacillales > Brevibacillaceae > Brevibacillus_F > Brevibacillus_F migulae. Next base: position 16,819 of record NZ_SDKD01000035.1, read on the forward strand.
GTCTATCATCGATAACCACCTGATCAGTTCCGCTTCCGACAGCGTTGACAATTCAGGCGGTTGTTCTCGCCATTTCTGAATCGATGGCAGCCAATCTGGCAATGGCTGTTGCATATACACTCCTCCACCCTTTCTTCCACACCAGTTGTATCACGTTTTGCGGGGAAAGGAAAGGGTGTTGCATGGTTGCAAAAAAGCTGAACCCATTGATATCAATCAGGGATCAGCTTTTTTGCGGAAAGCACTACAGGTTCACGTTGCCCATCTCGACATCTGCCTTCAAATGGGCTAGCGCAGCGGGAAACACCTCATTTTCCGTTTCAGCCGCTATTTTATACATCGTAATCACTTTTTCACCGCTTCGCACTTGCACATTGTACTGTGAATCGCCGTCGTAGGTCGTCGCGAAATTGATCTCACGCCCGTTCACATTCATATTACGTTCCATGCGCTTCACCTCCTTTGGGTAGTTTTCCCCCGTTAGACAAAAAACAACCGCAACTGACACGACCGTGCGAGTTGCGGCGAATATTGCGCTTCCCCTGGAAATATCGAATACGTTACACCGGGGAGAACGCGGAAAGATCTGTTTTTTGCAGCAGCTGTCTACCGTCTGGAAGCAGCACGACCAGTTCCCCGGTTTGCTGACCATCCGGATTCCATGTGAATTGAAAGCGACGCTTTTCGGATTCCTCCGCATTAGAGAGCGCCTCCAGCATTTGACGCAGCGTTTCCGGCAATAACGGAACCGCTATGTGTTCATCTTCCGTACTCGGAAGAGACAGGAGCTTGGAGGCATCCTCGAAATACAGCACAGTATCCAGCAGCAAAGAGATCTGTCTTTTGCTTAGCTCCGACCAAAATGAATCAAACATCTCTGCCATATTCACTCACTCATCCTTTTTCTTACTTGCATCGTCGAATAAACCAATCTGTTCAACTGGCGCTTCATCAAGAGGCGAATGAGGAGCTTCTTTCGCTGAACCCTGTGGATGTCCTTCTTGCTCCTTGTGCTCTTCAGATACAATGGCTGCTTCGATGGCGATCTCCGTGATCCCGCCTTCCACCACCAGTCGACCGATACCGCCTTGCTCATTGACAGGCACATGGGCAGCATCGATGATAACCCAGCCTCCAGCAGCAGATAGCGCATAAAGCTGTCCCAATTCTTCCAGTTGCAGGAACAGAAGCTGATGTGGATTCATTTTCCGTTTCCGGATCAGGACAAGCCCTTTTCCAGCTCTCCCCTGGACAGGCATGTCGGTAAGCGATGTGCGCTTCACGATTCCTTCTCGGGTGAGAATGCGGAATACCCGGGAATCCTCTTCCGATACGGATATCAATCCAATCACTTCGTCACCATCTGCGAGATTAATCGATTTGACACCGCTCGAAGCTCGGCCTGTCGGCGATACTTCGCTTTGCAGGAAACGGATCCCCATCCCATCCCTTGTGGCTGTCAGGAATGTACCTTCTTCTCCTGTAAGCAGGACAGAAATGAATTCGTCATCTTCATGCTTCAGCTTCGCAGCCACCAAAGCACCTGAACGGTTCGTTTCGTACTCGGAAAGAGCCGTCTTCTTGATCAAACCGGAGCGGGTGGCGTGAACCACATACAACGGCTGCTTGAAGTCAGGCACGATATGCATGGCAATGACATGTTGGTGCTTCTCGAGCGGGATAATGTTCACCAGCGCCGAACCGATATCCTTCCACTTTTCATCCGGAATATCGTTCACTAAGATCGCAAAGTATTTCCCGTCCTGGGTAAAGAACAGCGCCGTATGCGAGGTGTTCGTCTCCACAAACGTGCGAACCCGGTCACCTTCCTTCACACCGCATGTCTCAATCGTTCCGCCCATGGATTTAAACGAGCGCGGACTGGTCCGCTTGATATACCCTTGGTTCGTCAGGGTCACGATGCAGTCTTCCACGTTGATCTGCATCGTGATGTCGATTTTGATTTCTTCAATTTCACCTTGAATTTCGGTGAGCCGCGGCTCGCTGTATTTGTTTTTGATCTCCGTCAATTCGCTGACCAATACTTGAATCAGCTTCTTCTCGCTGGCCAAAATCGATTCCAGCTCCTTGATCTCTTTGGCGAGCTGATTAAGCTCCTTTTCCAGCTTGACGATATCGATCCGGGTCAAGGAAGCTAATTGGATGCTTAAAATCGCATCCGCCTGCAGGTCGGTAAACCCGTATTCCCGCATGATGTTTTCCTTCGCATGGGCCCGGTCGTTGGATTCCATGATCGTATCGACAATTTGGCGCAGAATCGATTTGGCCCGAATCAGACCTTCTACAATGTGCTGTCGGTTCTGCTTGCGCTCCAGGTCGTATTGCGAACGTCTGGTGACGATTTCCTTCTGATGGGAAATATACGCATCCAGCAGCGCTTTCAAGCCCATCTGGCGGATCGTGCCATCATGGATGACGTTCATATTGTAGTTGTAATACACTTGCAAATCGGTGTTTTTGTACAGATATTTGACGATGGCGTCGGTATCCGCGTCTTTGCGCACATCGATGACGATGCGCACTTTTTTCTGTTCGGCTTCCTTTCGTCCGGTCTCATCTCGAACCGCCAGGGCACCTTCAATCTTGCGTTCCATGACCAGCTCGTCAATGGATGCGACTAGCTTGGATTTCACGACGTCATACGGAATTTCCGAGATGACGATTTTTTTGACCTTGCTGCCCTTGGGCTCTTCCACATGAGTCCTCGCACGGATAATAAACTGTCCGCGTCCGGTTTCAAAAGCTTTGCGAATTCCCGATAACCCCTGCACGATGCCGCCTGTTGGAAAATCCGGCCCTTGCACATGGGTCATCAGCTCATCCAGCGAAATGTCCGGATTTTTCATCTGTGCGATGGTCGCATCAATGACCTCACCCAGGTTATGGGTTGGAATGTCCGTCGCAAAGCCTACCGCAATCCCGGAAGCGCCATTCACCAAAAGATTGGGAAAACGGGAAGGCAGTACTGCTGGCTGCTGCTCTGAGTTGTCATAGTTCGGGATAAAGATAACGGTATCTTTTTCGATATCGCGCAGCATCTCGTTGGCGAGTGCGGATAAACGGGATTCCGTATAACGCATCGCTGCTGGCGGATCGGCATCCAGGCTACCGAAGTTTCCGTGCCCCTGAATCAATACCTGGCGCATTTTCCACCATTGCGCCATGCGCACCATGGTTTCATAAATCGCCGTATCGCCATGCGGATGATAGGTACCCATCACGTATCCGACCGTTTTGGCTGATTTCCGGTATGGCTTGTCGTTCGTATTTCCTTCTTGGTACATCGCGTACAAAATACGGCGCTGCACAGGCTTTAAGCCATCTCTGGCATCGGGGATCGCCCGGGACAGAATGACGAGGTTCGCATAGTCCCCAAAGCGCTTCCCCATGATCTCCGAGAAGCTTTGTTCAATAATCTGATTGGACAACATGGTTATTCATCCTCTCCCACTTCGAAGGTAACATGGCTCTCAATCCATTCACGTCGAGGAGGCACCTTGTCTCCCATCAGGACCGTGACGAGCTTTTCGGATTGGGCGAGATCTTCGAGCGAGACTTTAATCAATTTACGGGTTTCCGGATTCATCGTGGTATCCCACAGCTGATCCGGATTCATCTCTCCTAACCCTTTATAGCGCTGCACTTCTGCTCCTCGGCCCAGTTTTTTCAGGGCTTGCTCCAGTTCATAGTCATTCCAGCAATAGATGGGATCTTGTTGTTTGCTTTTTCCTTCTTTTTTGACCTGATACAAAGGCGGTTGCGCGATATACAGCTTTCCGGCAGCAATCAAAGGCTGCATGTAACGGAAGAAAAACGTCAACAGCAAGGTCTGAATGTGCGAACCATCCACATCCGCATCGGACATGATGATGATTTTGTCAAAGGAGCAATTTTCGATCATGAAGTCTTCCCCGATGTCGGTCTCCAGCACTTCCAGGATCGTGCGAAACTCTTCGTTGGCCAATACATCGGATAGCTTGGCTTTTTCCGTGTTCAACGGCTTCCCGCGCAATCCAAAGATCGCCTGAAACTCCGAGTTGCGTGCTTGCTTGGCAGACCCACCTGCAGAGTCACCCTCCACCAGAAAGAGCTCATTGCGCGTCTTGTCTTTGTACTGGGGTGGCGTGAATTTCTCCGAGATGGAGCGCTTTTTCTTGGCGTTTTTTCCTTTTTTATCGCCGCGAAGCGCTTCCCGCTGTTTGCGCAGTTCTTCCCGTATTTCCGCCGAGCGCACCGCTTTTTCAATTAACACCTTGGCGCTCTCGGGGTTTTCCTCGAGGAAATAGCCCAGCTTTTCCGCGATGACCTGCTCCACGATGGCACGAGCTTCTTCATTGCCCAGCTTGTCCTTTGTCTGCGATTCAAATTGCACATCCGCCATTTGCAAGGACAGCACGCCCAAAAAGCCTTCACGCAGATCATTTCCCGTCAGGTTCGGATCTTTGTCCTTAAGGAACCCTTTGCGGCGGGCAAATTCGTTAAAAACGCGTGTCGTCGCATTGCGAAACCCGGTTACATGCGTCCCGCCGTCTGTGGTCGGAATCGAGTTGACGTAGGAGACCAATGTTTCCGTGTAACCATCGTTATATTGGAAGGCAAGCTCCACATAGACATCGTCTTTTTCACCGTCAAAATAAACGACCGGATGGAGCGTCTGTTTTCCCTCATTTAAGTATTCCACGTACGACTTCAAGCCATCTTCGAAGAAAAATTCCTCGCGCCTCGTTTCCGGGCCGCGCTTGTCAATCAGCACCATGCGAAGCTTTTTCAACAGAAACGCCGTCTCCCGGAAACGGTCGCGGATGAGCTCATAATCAAAACGGGTGGTCGTAAAGATTTCGTCATCAGGCAGGAAGGTAACCGTAGTTCCTGTCCGCTTGGTCGTTCCCACCACGACCAAGTCCGTCACGGGCTTCCCTACGTACTCATTCCCCTGTTCATCTACGACATACTCAAAACGCTGCTTATGTATTTCACCATTGCGATGGATTTCCACTTCAAGCCATTTGGAAAGCGCGACAACCACACTGGATCCAACCCCGTGTAGTCCTCCGCTCTTTTTATATCCGCCGCCGCCAAATTTTCCGCCGGCATGCAGCGTCGTAAAAATCACTTCAGGTACAGGACGTCCGCTTTTATGCATCCCTGTTGGAATACCGCGGCCGTAGTCCTCTACGCGAACGCTTCCATCTTTTTCTAACGTGACGATGATCCGGTCATTATAGCCGCCCAACGCTTCATCTTTCGCATTATCGACGATTTCCCACAGCAGATGGTGCAACCCCCGACTGCCCGTCGAACCAATATACATCCCAGGTCGCTTCCGAACGGCAATTAAGCCCTCGAGAACCTGAATATCTTCTTCCGTATAGGTGAGCGTCTCCTGTTCTTTCATTCCGTTCTCCCCTCTATGTTTCCGTTGCGATTGCTTATAGGCGAACACTTAATCGCTATTGTATACCATTTGACGGGAAGAAATAAACATCCTGCCCGAAAATGTTCGTTCATAAGTTTAGCACTCGTGCCGAAGAATAGTCAAAGTGAACAGGCTAAATGCGCCTCAATGGGGCAAGCTAAAGAGGAAACCTCACTCATGATGGGCAAAGGGGGATCTACCTTGATCAGTGCAACCAAACCATTTGTGAAATTTCACCGTTATGACCAGGAGCTCGTATCCGACATTCAGGCGCTCAACTCCTCGGGTTACCACAAAGACGATATTTGGGTGCTCAAGTGGAATCCAGATAAAAACCACTCCAATCAGCGAGACAACTATTACAAATACAGCACCCATTTCGAGAGCGCGGTCGGCCATATCGACAGCAAAGCTCATTTCTTTGATAACGGCGGGGAAGAGCTGCGTACAAAATTAGAGCATCTGGGTCTGACCAAGGATGAAAGCTCTGCTCTGTTTCGTGAGCTTCAGGAAACCGATTATACCTGCCTGCTGGTTGTTCGCGATCTGAAGGATAATATCATCAAGATGAACGATTAACCGTTTTTGGCTGTATTCACACTCTATCCTGCTTTACGGATAGGGTGTTTCTTTTTTAGATAGGCCTCTTTTATAGACAATTACGAACGTTTGTTCTATAATCGATTAAACAGCTTTGTTGCTCTTCATTGTGTAACTGTTGGGGAGAAGGAGCGATTCATTTGCTGCAGTTGTTTCGTTATAACTGGTTGGTAAGAGAGGAATGGTTTGAATGGTGCAAGCATATCCCTATCGAGGAATTGTTGCGTAGTCGCACAGGAGGGGCAGGTTCCATCCTTTTAACTCTTTTCCATATTGCAGACGTGGAATACAGCTGGATTCGGGGTATTCAGGGGAAGCCGGACATCCTGGTACCATTTGAGAACGATTGGACGCTCACACAAGTAAAGGCGCTATCGGATTCTTGGATCAATGAAACAAAGTTATTTTTGAATACATGGTCACATGATTGGGATAACGAACCCGTCACCGTTTCTTGGAACGATGGCTGCTATACTCAAGGTGAAATATTACGTCATGTCATTGCACATGAGATCCATCATGTGGGCCAGCTGTCCGTATGGGCAAGGGAAATGGGACTTACACCTGTGTCAGCCAATGTCATAGGCAGAGGATTATTTCCAAATAGGATGTCATCGTAAAAGAAAAAAGCTGCTGACATCATTATCAACAGCTTAAGGTGTACAGCAGCAGTTTATTTGTGCTCAGGCTCAACCAATTCGATATCTTCAAGAATCTCATCCAGCTTCGCATAAGCGGCTTCTTCCTCAGATTCTTCCAGAGGCACCAGTTCTCCGCCATCCAAGCTAAACACGAAGATGTCGATTTCTTCTTCTGTATCATCATCAGCTTCTCCTTCATCAAGAGCAGCTGTGAGGGCCACATATTGCTTTTGGTTTACATCAAACAGTGCGATGACTTCAAAATCGCCAAGCTCCTCGCCATTTTCGTCATCAAGCGTAATCAGATCGCCAATGGCCAGATCTTTGTTTTCCGCTTCATTTGTCATTCGTCGACACGTCCTTCACTCTCTAAATGTTTTCTTGCTTTCATTACCATCTTACTTTTTTTTTCCGAAAGAAGCAAAAAAAGAATTCATTAAAAGCTAGGCAGCTGATCGAGATTGTTTTCCTTGATTCCGTCCGGCTCACTGCGCAAAATATCTCGGCCGTATTTATGGAATACGTCAACATGAGCGAGCTTCCCGGCCTTGGCCTCTTGCAATGCCGTCACATAGTCAAGCTGCCTGCCCGTATTGGTCTGAAATGCGATCAGGTCCCCGTCGTCATTTTTCCGCACAGCCACGATTTGCTCTTTTCCGTCAGATGCGTTTCCTTGCGCCGCTTCCTGATAAGCCTGTTCGGACGCAGCCGCTTTGTATTGGGCGTATACTTCTTCAAACCGTTGCTGGTTGTCCATCTCTGCATCCCTCCACTTGTTAGCATGCAACACTTTGGGTGTAGGCATGTAACCAAATGAAGGGGAAACGGTGAAAATACGAAAAAAGAAGCAACTCCTTGAACAGAATCGCTTCTTTTTCCCGTTTATTCGTCGATTTCAACTAGCACGCCTTTTTCCATCAAAAAAGCCTCTTCCGCTTGCAAAATGGTCACGATTACGTCTCGGCTCGCCTTCATGCCTGCCGATTCCAACCGTTTTTCAATGAATACCAACAATTCTTCGAAGTCCAATACTTGAACTTCTTGCTTGTCTTGGTCTGCCATCACACTAACCCCCTGTCGTTGCCAATCTCCACCATTCTACACGAATCAGCCTACTTCTTCCAACCCCAATACCTCTTCCGCACAGGATGGAGCAAGTATGTGCTCCACATGATGAGGACAATGGTGAGAATCAGATAGACTACGCTAAAAAACAACCACGGGGTGACATCAGGCTCAATCGCTGGGCCGATCGATTCGCCCAAGATGCTTAACATGACATATACCGGATTGGAAGAGGCTAACCATTGCAATCCAAGCTGATTAAACACTTCGTCACCCAGATATTTATCGGGATAAAGCTCGGTTAACAACATCCCGATAAACAGGCACAACAGCCCAGTACCGACCACAAAGAAAAACGCCAGTCCATAGGCAGTGATCGTACTTACACTCGTCCGTTTGATCCAAGTGGAGCAAAAGATACCCAAAGCCCCAAAAAAGATGATGTTCATCGCCAGAAAAAGAACGAACAACGAGAGCTGTTGCGGGGAGATTCCTCCATACAGAAAGACAAAACTGTATAAAGGCAAAGTCGCTACGACCATTAAAAAGATGAATGCCAGTGAAGTAATCAGCTTGCTGATAATGATGCGTCCGGGAGACAGATGAGTAGTCAACAACACGTGGAGCGTCTGCCGTTCTCTTTCACCGCTGATGGCCCCAGCTGACAAAGCCGGCGCGATAAAGCAGATCATCGCGTACTGAATCGCAGCCATCATCAGAAACATATCCCGGTTCTCCCCCGGCGTCATATACGTATTCATCTCCGTAATGTACAGAAAACCAAGCAAAATAGCCCCCATGACAAACAGGTAAGTGCCGAGTATCCAAAAGCTCCGCTTGGAACGAAAACGTTCGCGCATTTCCTTTACGATTAGGGGATTGGAAAAGAAATCTTTCATTTAATTCCCCACCCCTTCCGTAATTGCCAAAAAGACATCCTCCAGATTTTCTTTCGATTCACCAAATTGCACAACCGGAATGCCTGCATCGATTAATTTCTGCAGCAGCGCCGCTTTATCTGATTCCGTGCCCGTAAATTGAAAGCGGAAATGGCTGGCCTTGTCATCCAATCTGCGCACGTAAGGAAATGCCTCCAAAAGCTGCAGGGCATGATCGTGTTTTTCCAAGACCTTCACTTCCATGACAGAGATGCCTCTGGTTCCGACGCTGACATCATCGACTGCCCCGCATGCGATTAACCTGCCTTTTTCAATGACCCCGATTTCATCACACAGCTCCGCAAGCTCGGGAAGAATATGCGAGCTAATCAGGATGGTTTTCCCCATTTTTCGCAGCTCTTTCAAAATCTCGCGCATCTCAATTCTCGCCCGCGGATCCAACCCCGACGCGGGCTCATCGAGGATCAACACCTCTGGACTATGCACGAGACAGCGGGCCAGACCCAGGCGCTGCTTCATCCCGCGGGACAAGGCATCCACATACGAATCCGCCTTGTTGGAAAGATTGACCAGCTCCAGCAAATCCGCAATCAAAGACCTGCGTTTTTCCGGCGGGATATGATACGCTGCCGCATAGAATTCGAGATACTCTGTCGTTTTCAAGTTATCGTATACGCCAAAAAAATCAGGCATGTACCCTAACGCTTGCCGGACTGCTTTCGGTTCCTTGCAGACATCGTAGCCAGCCACATAGGCGCGCCCGCTGGTTGGTTCAAGCAGAGTGGACAGGATCAGCATGGTGGTTGACTTTCCCGCACCATTCGGGCCGATAAATCCAAAGACCTTGCCTTTCTCAATATTCAAATTGAGTTCATGCAATGCTTCCACTTTGCCATAATGCTTGGTTAGTTGCTGGGTCAAGATCATGAGGATTGTTCCACTCCTTCCACCTGGAAGTAAGGCTGCGGCAAGGAAAGACGCTGATCGGTTGGATTGCTGAAACGGATCAGGATTCGTCCCTCTTCATTGACATATTCAGTGAGCTTTTCCGTCAGCTGCACTCGTTCTTCCCGTCCCAATGGCTGCCACGTGCCGCTCTTGCTGTGGTAGATTTCCTTTTTAAACGGGCGGTACGGACTTTGGTCCAGCGGGATTTCCACCCGTGTGACGCGAAGATTAGCCTGATTGAGTGACAGTGCAAACGTAGCCTCGCCTCTGATGATGTCAAACATGTTTGGCGTATTGGATTCAACATTTCCTTTCTGATCGATGAGAAACACATTATTCGTGCCATACGGGTAAATGAACGTCCCCGTCTGATTTGCCTGCAACCGAATCCGCTGCATGAGGACATTCCAATAATGCCGTTTCCCTTCAAGCAGCACGTCTACTGTATGGAGTGGTTGTGCGGAAACCCCAACCAGTCGCACTTCGTTTGACCCGACAAAGCTGGTCGATTTTTTGAGCTGTTCGATGTGCTCCTCTCTTGTCTGGGCCTTATCGCTCGGCAGCAAGCCTTCCATCTGCTCGGCGATGTAAAATTCCTCCACAGCCGCTTCCACCTGCTTCGTTTCGCCGGGTTTCATTGCCCCCAGTGAAATCCGTTGCATGCCAAGGTCTAAATAGAGATTCTCCAGCGCAAACACCGTACGGTTCACAATTGTCCCGGTAATTTTCCCGTTCATCACGGACAAATCTGACTCAAATGCACCAATATCCGTACGAATCCCGGATGAAATGATTTGTTTTTCCGATAAGTAAGGAACATTGCGAAAAGCAAGCGTGGTTGCGCCATTTTCGTCTGTCACAACCATGGCTCCCTCTTCTCCCCAATTTCCTCCTGAGGAATTGACGGGTACAGTCAACATCTCTTTGTCCAAGCGCAGATCATAGTCCCCGCCAGATACGGAGAGAATGGAAGATGCCGTTTGCACCTCCGCCATTTTCTTGTCCAAGAGCAATAGCTTGGATACATGGTAGCTGGCATTCGTTTGCACAATCAGTGTCCGACCGATTAAGTAAACAGAAAGCGAGAGGACTACTGCCGACACAGGGATAATCCCCCATGCCCAAATATGACGGTCCTTTCGTTTCAATAGCCAATACAGGATGGGCGAGATAAACAGCAGGTATATCATGAATATTCCAATGATCCACGTAACCTTGGGCATCTGCACCTCTGGTATATACTTGCTTAAAGAAAGCAGGGAACGGTCAACCGGATTCAGTTCATTCTTTTTTTCAATGCTATCCAAAGCGTTGCTTTGCGTGAATACCTTTTGCCAAAGCTGACGATTATGCTGCCAAGATGCCAACGGTTCTGCCGTCACATCGAAATTTACAAAAATTAGCACTCCTGCTCCGACTTGTTTTGTAGTAAAATATGGATAATTCTGGTTGTACACAGGAATCGCTTCCAACGGAGGGATTTCCCCACCGGTCAATTGGCGCAGTTCCGTCATATCCGTACGCAAACCACTTTTCCCTGCTGCCACAGGGAAGATATCTTGAAACTGAGCAAATAGAGAGCCTGCCCGGCTATCGCCAGAGAGGATCAGCACTCCTCCGCGGTTCAGCCATTCCTTGATTGCAAGGACCTGCTCGGAAGAAATTTGTACATGCCCCGTGTCTGCAAAAGCCAAGACGTCCAGGTTTTTTAAAAGCCATGATTCACTTGGCAGCATCTCAGGTTCCATATGTTGCACGGAGAACGGCACCCATTGATGGTCACGCTGATCACTGCCGATCGCCAAAAAGTGAAAGGCATTGTTATTATCGCCAATCACTCCCACAGTTCGTTCTCCTTTCGGGTTGAAGGAGCTCAATTTTTCTCTAGCTACCAGCAGATCTCCCTTCATGAGCCGCACCTCGGCCGGACCGTTTAGCAGGTACTCAGCAGGCACATCGATCGGGACGGCTTGCGATTCCCCTGCGTGGATCGTCACAGCCTTCCGATACATCGGTTGTTTTCCTCCAGCCTCTTGGGTCTGAGTAAAGATAACCGTTCCCTGCAAAGCTTCCGTGCTGTTGTTATGTACCGTAACGTTCAAGCGTGTCCATTGATTAAACGTAAAAATGCCGCCCAATGGCAAATCAACCGTGAGATCATATGCTTCCTCCGCCTTCGCGGGGAGAAGGGACACAAGCATTATCAATGCCAGCAGCACAGCCGCCCCATTTTTCAATCGATTCATATCTGTCCTGTTCTCCTTTATGGTCAACGCCGTTTTGCCACTGAAAAGGCAAGGGAATGTACGGATTGGTAAGCGATCAACACATCTTCTTGGTTACTGGACCAATTGGTGCGCACAATTTTGTCCTGAACCCCCGAGGGAATCGGCAAGCTGACGATCTGGACAGGCTTTTCATGCAGGCGGGCTTCAGCCAGATTGCCATTGGATGTAGTAAAGACGAGACGATCATCGGAAAGCCAATCCGGCCACTTCCCCGCTCCCACTTCCTGCACTTGTCCGGAGGCCAGATCGATCACGGAAACCATCCCATCATGCACATACGCGAGACCAGCTCCGCTCGGTGACCAAGCAGGCTGGCTGCCGTCCGCCACTTTTCTTTTTTCAAGTGACACGGTGCTGTTCACCCAGACCTCTTCATGGGTCCCTTTTCTTCGCGTATACGCAATCAAACGGTTATCTGGGGACCAGTCCGGTGTGCTGAACTTGGTGCCGGGCTCCTCGATCAGCAGACGGCTGCTCGCTTGGTGACCGCCCTCTTCGGAAGCATTGATCAGCCAGATCCTCGTGATATCCCCGCTCTCCTCCACCACAGCCAGGCGATCCATTCGATTGGCCCATGAAACAGCCTGGTAGTCCCCTTTGGTTGCCGGCAGTTGAAAGCGCAAGATCTCCTTTTCATCCTGCAAGGACCGCAAGAACAGCCTCGCTCCATCCGCTACGTATGCGATTTGCTCTCCGTTTGGTGCCAAAGCAATTTGCTCAACTGCTTGAATCGGGGGCAGCCAATTGAGCGCCTCTTCCTGAGAGATGACGAAATGCCTGCACCAGAAAAACAGGGAGAACGAGAGGCCCAATAGGATTGCTCCCCCTGCCATCCAGCGCTTCTTGCGCCACCACGGTACGACTTTTACCACCTGCCTGCCCGCTTGCATACGCTCCATTTCCCGCATCCGTTCCAACAGTTGTGCTTTCAAATCCGCCTTCAGTTGATAGTTGACCGGGACCTTTTGCCGCAATTGAGTCAGATGCTGAAGAAGATCGGAAATGGTTGAATCATGCATCTCTTCACGCAGATGTTTATCGTCTTTCAATGCGATCCCCTCCTTCATACAACTTTTTCAACTGCTGCAAGGCGCGGTAGGAGATCATTTTGACACTTGACTCGGTTTTGCCCAACACCTCTGCCACTTGATGAATTTTCAAATCCCCAAAGTAGCGTAGAGTCAAGACATCACGCTGATCTTGTGTGAGCAGCTCCAACCGATCCCGCAATAAAGCGATTTCTTCATTCGTTAACACTTGTTGCTCCGGCTGCCAGGTTTCATCCGTTTCGTCTGCCAAATAATCATCATGCTCCACGGGGATTTCCCGATTTTTTCGGACGAAATCGACAAACGCATTATGGGCAATCCGAAAGATCCAGGACGCAAACGGATTGGTCCTGCTGTATTGGTCAAACTTTTCCAATGCCTTCAAAAATACCGTTGTCGTCAAATCATCTGCATCCCATGAATTATGTACACGATAGCGCAAATACCGATTCACTCGATCAAAATATTCATCATATAGCTCGGTAAAGGAGCGCGATTCATAATACTCCTTCTTTTCAGGCAGAGTATCCACTTCCTCGTGCATCCCCCGTTTGATTGCCATCCCCATCACTCTTCCTCCCAAGCCCACTGCGGTTTCTCTCTTTACATGTGACGATTCTCAGGCATGTTGGGTCACTATTTGGTAAAAAAAAAGAAGGACCCACTCGGCGCCGTTTTGTTTGCACCAGGTGGGCCAGTCAACATACGAAGGTGTTTATGCTTGATCAAGCGCCTGCTTCAGCTCGGCAATGATGTCATCGTGTGCCTCAATGCCAACGGATAGACGGACCAACCCTTTGGTAATCCCTGTGGCCTGTCGCTGCTCTTCGCTCAAAGCCCGATGAGAGGTCGTGACGGGATGAGAAACCGTTGTTTCCACACCTGCCAGCGACGGAGCAAAGCTAATCCATTTCAGGGAACGATAGAACTTGTAAATGAGGGATTCGTCAGCCAATGCGAAGGAGACCATTGCCCCTTGCTTTGCTCTGTGGAAAAAGCTTGTTTCTTCTTCGCTAGGGTAATACGTCTTCGCAACAGCGGGATGGTTGCGCAAAAAGGCCGCGACTTGCTTGGCATTGTCACATTGGCGTTCCATTCGGACTGCCATCGTTTTCAATCCGCGTGATGTCAGCCACGCTTCGAATGGGCTTAAAGATGCCCCGAAATTGACGACAATTTCCTTCGCGCGCTCCACCAAATCTTTGCGTCCCACCAACACACCAGCAGTAACATCGCTATGTCCGCCAATATACTTGGTGGCGCTGTGCACAACCAAATCAGCTCCATAAGCAATGGGACGGACGAGATATGGTGTCGCAAAAGTGTTATCCACCATCACGATTAGCCCATGGCGCTTGGCTTCCTGGAACCAGTACGGCATATCCACAACGGTTAACAACGGATTGGTGATGGTCTCGAGGAAAAGCATTTTCGTTGTTGGACGCAGAGAATCGGCCAAATTCTTTTCATTTGTCAAGTCAATGAGTGTCATCTCGATCTGAAACCGGGACAACTCTTTGCTTAACAGGGCATACGTACCACCGTAAATTTCGTGTGACGCCAAAATGTGGTCACCTGGCTTCAGTACAGCTAAAAGTCCCGCCATGATCGCACCCATGCCTGAAGCAGCGCTGACGCCTAACTCTGCATCTTCCAACGCGGCCACGGCATCGGCCAGCTCCACTTGATTCGGGTTTCCGTTGCGTGTATATAGATAATTGCGTTCACCTGCATAGTACTGTTCGACTTCTTCCAGACCCGGAAATGCAAACACCGATGTCTGATAAATCGGAGTTGCCTTGCTTACATCTGCAATCGGTGCATGACTGATGTGTACGGTTTTTGTTTCGAAGCGTTCGGCCATTACTCTCCACTCCTGTTTGCTTTTCTTTATTATACCATAATGAGCGTAAATACTTGGTCAAAATGTGGGAGTATGACGAATTAGGACTTATAGACCGAAAAAACTAGGTCATGGGTCCAGTTGGAAATGCTAGTCCGATTTGTGCTATAATCCTGACGTGCAACCACCCCAGACAGGGAAAGGAAGGTATGTATGAAACGAATCATTAGCGCGATGGTAGCCAGCCTTTTCGCTGTGCTGCTCGTAGCCGGATGCGGCACTGACAACCAAGCAGGGAACCAAACTCCCCCGCCAACAGCTGAAAAACCGGCAAAAGAGACAACAAAACCGGCACAGCCTCCAGCTCCGACTGGTGAAAAGAAATATGACAAAGCTCCAGCGATGCAGATCGATCCGAACAAGCAGTACACAGCAACTCTGCAAACGTCTATGGGCGATATCACCGTTCAACTGTTTGCCAAGGATGCGCCAAAAGCGGTCAATAACTTTGTGTTTCTGGCGAAGGACAAGTTTTATGATGGTGTGAAGTTCCATCGCATCATCAAAACGTTTATGATCCAGACGGGAGATCCGCTTGGCAATGGGACTGGCGGGCCTGGTTATACATTCGAGGACGAACTCAACAACGGCCATAAATACGAACCAGGGGTTGTTGCGATGGCCAATGCCGGACCCAATACCAATGGTAGTCAGTTCTTTATCGGTTCCGGTCCTGATGTAGCAGGGCTTGACCATTCCCCGAACTACACCATTTTTGGAAAAGTCACCAAAGGAATGGATGTCGTGCAAAAAATTGCTGCTGTGCCAGTCAAAGCGAATCCAGCTACAGGGGAACAAAGCGATCCGCAAACGGCAGTAACCATCAAAACCATTACGATCGAAGAAAAATAGGCAGGAAAACAAAAAACACAGCCGTTTGTATAGGCTGTGTTTCAGGCTGTCGAGAAAGTCGACAGCCTTTTTATTTCTCTA
>NZ_SDKD01000036.1 GCF_004521915.1 Brevibacillus migulae
ACTTTCACCAACTAACAATTAACGGCTTGCTGGGCACGCCAAATAGAAAAAAGACGGGAATCAGACTTCCCGTCTTTTTCTACTGTTTCTTATTTTCCTTCAATGATGTACTTCGTGAGTTCATCCAGCAACAGGTTGGCAGATTTAACACCGCCAGAAGTGTTCCAGATCACATCGTCCACTTTGTAGGCTTTGTTGTTTTTCACGACATTCAGGTTTTTCCAAAGCGAATCGTTCGTCCACTCTTTTTCCAGCTTGGTTGCCTCGCCATCTCCGGTTTCATAAGAGAAGTAGAACATGATGTCGCCTTCCATTTCAGGAATGCGTTCTTTTGTTACTTCAGCTGCAAAATCATCCTTGTTTTGCGCCTCAGGACGGGCTACACCCAATTCCTGCAAAATGATGCCCGAGAAGGTATCCTTGTAATAAATACGCACGCGACCTGGCATGAAACGCACGATCGATACTTTGGTGCTGAGCTTGTCGCCCGCTTTTTCCTTAAATTCGGCAATGCGTTTGTCCCAATCAGCCAGAATCTTGTCACCTTCCGCTTTGCGGTTCAGCGCTTCGGCGTACAGCTTGAAGTTGTTTTTCCAATTGCCGCGCAACGTCTCAGATTCTACGGTTGGAGCAATTTTGGAGAGCTGTGCATAGATTTTTTCATGACGCATCTTGTTAGCCAAAATGATATCCGGCTTCAAGGCAGCGATTGCCTCCAGATTCGGCTGGCTCTCCATGCCTAATACTGTTACGCCTTCCATATCTGCTTTTATATGCTCATACCATGGGTTTCCTGTAAAGGATTGTACGGCACCGACCGGCTTGATGCCGAGAGCCAATACTGCCTCTGTTCCTTCGTTCGTCAATACAACCACTTTTTGCGGGGTGCCTTTGATTTCGGTCTCCCCCATTGCATGTTTTACTTTATAAGATTGACCAGCATCGGAGGCCGGTTGCTGTGCAGCTGGTTGCTCAGCCGTTTTCTCTGGTGTTTGGGCTTGTTGTCCGCCCTGACCGCATCCGGTAACGACCATCAATACTGCGAGCATCAGCATGACCATACGCGCAGATGTGCTTCGCAGAAAGCGATATGTAGTGCTTGCCTTCATGTTGGGATAATCCCCTTTCAACATAAGATGAGAATAAGAATCAATTACACCTACATATCCTACATGGGTTTTGTCTGCTCGTCAACAGCAAAGTGATAATGACTCTCAAAATCATTGACAAAGAACGGTACGCCCTCTACACTGGAGACGGATACTTGTTATTTCTACTGTTTTTTCATTTATTTTGAAGGAAGAAGGCTCTTTGACACATGAATGCTCTACTACCGAATACGTTTCTCAAACTGCTTGCCTTATGCATCAGCTTGGTGCTGCTCGGGTATTTGGCTTTCGTCAGCCTGGTTTACGGCGTAGTCGATACGAGCTGGCAGACCGTGATCGATGCTTACACTAATTTCCAACAAACGAACGAGCATATCGTGATCAAAGAAGTGCGTGTCCCTCGGGTTCTCAATGCGATTGCAGTTGGCGCAAGCCTTGGAATCGCCGGTGCGCTGCTGCAATCTCTCACCCGCAATCCGGTGGCAGACGTTGAGCTTTTTGGTCTGAATGCTGGTGCCGCTTTTTTTATTGTGGTGGCAGTCACTTTCTTTTCGATCAGCTCCCTTACCCAGTTTTCCTGGATTGCCTTTGCAGGCGCGGCTGTAGCCGGACTCATCGTCTATATTCTTGGATCATTCGGACGCGATGGGCTTACTCCGGTGAAATTAACCTTGGCCGGGGCTGCGATCACGGCATTATCGAGTTCGGCCCGCCATGGATTATTGGTGTTAAACGATAAAGCTTTAGATGAAGTGCTGTTTTGGCTGTCCGGCTCGGTCGGCGGGCGCAAGCTGGAATATTTGCTGGCTGTCTTCCCTTACATGATCGTCGCCTGGCTTGCTGCCTTTCTGCTGGCACGTCCCCTCTACACCTTGATGATGGGAGAAGATGTCGCAAAAGGACTAGGGCAGCGCACGTTGTTCATCAAAATTGCGGCCGGAGTCACCATCGTCTTGTTATCCGGCAGCGCTGTTGCGGTTGCCGGGCCAATCGGCTTTGTCGGCCTCGTCACTCCGCACCTCGCCCGCTACCTGGTCGGGGTGAGCGCCCGCTGGATCATGCTTTTCAGCGGCTTGCTCGGTTCCATCCTGCTGCTCGCCGCTGACATCGGCGGCCGCTTCATCGCCATGCCGAACGAATTGCCGATCGGCGTGATGACCGCATTTATTGGGGTGCCTTTCTTCATCTATGTGGCCAGAAAGGGATTGGAGCGCAAATGAAAACATACTTCTCTCTACGTCATCGTCGTTTCCCGGTATCGCTCCATATTCATAAGCGAACTTTGTGGGTCACCTTGCTGCTCGCGCTAGCTACCTTGGTCGTCGCGATCATCAGCACAGGCATGGGTGAGATGAACATCTCCCCCATTGAAGTCGTCAAGGTATTGCTTGGGATCGGTGGCGAACAGGAAACCTTGATTGTCCAGGAATTCCGCCTCCCCCGCATCGTCGTGGGGATCTTGGTTGGAGCCGCTCTGGCTGTGGCAGGTTCGATTTTACAAGGATTGGTACGCAATCCGCTCGCTGCACCTGATATTCTCGGGATTACGGGCGGTGCTTCGGTAACCGCCGTAGCCTTCTTGCTCTTTTTTGAAACACTAAGCATCAAATGGCTGCCGGGTGCTTCCTTTATCGGTGCCACCCTGATCGCCTTGCTCCTATATGCGCTCGCCTGGAAAAAAGGCGTTACCCCGCTTCGTCTCGTCATGATCGGGGTTGGATTGAAGATCGTCACAAGCGCTGCTGTCACGCTCCTGATCACTTTCAGTCCGTTTCTCTTGCAAAACCGCGCCATTCTCTGGCTGACTGGGAGCATCTACGGAGTCTCTTGGGATGACGTCACCATGATCTCGCCATGGATCGTGATTCTCCTCATCTTGTCGGTCATCATGACCGGGCGAGTGAATGTGCAGCAGCTGGGAAGCGAGATTGCCACCAGCGTGGGGAATACCGTGAATCGCGATAATTTCCTCCTTCTGCTCATGTGTACCGCCCTTACCGGTACGGCCGTCGCTGTCGGCGGCGAAATCAGCTTTGTCGCCTTGCTGGCACCACACATAAGCAAGCAGTTGGTTGGACCATCCTTTGGGTCTGTATTATCTGTTTCCATCTTTGTCGGCGCCTTGATCATCTTGCTCGCGGACCTCGTCGCCCGCGTGGCATTTGCGCCTCTGGATATCCCGGTCGGTGTGTTCACATCGGCGATCGGTGCCCCATTCTTCATCTATCTGCTGTATAAAAAGCGTAACCAATAAAGAAGGAGAGATTGACATGCAAGCCTTGCAAACCAATGCATTGACGTTGTCCTACGGAGACCGGAACATCATCGAAAATTTGGATATGGTAGTTCCAGCGGGAAAAATCACGGTATTCATCGGCAGCAACGGCTGCGGCAAATCGACACTTCTCCGTTCACTTGCCCGCCTGCTGAAACCGAAAACAGGAGCTGTCCTGCTGGATGGGCAAGCGATCAGCAAATGGCCGACCAAAGAGGTAGCCAAACGAATGGCGATCCTTCCGCAGTCCCCGATCGCGCCAGAAGGACTGACGGTACTGCAGCTGGTGAAGCAAGGACGCTATCCGTACCAAAACTGGTTACAGCAGTGGTCGGAGGAAGATGAAAAAATGGTGATGGGCGCCTTGGCCTCCACGCGCCTGACCGAGCTTGCCGATCGTCCGGTCGACTCCCTGTCCGGCGGCCAGCGCCAGCGTGCCTGGATCGCGATGACACTGGCGCAAGGCACCAATACGATTCTGCTGGATGAGCCGACCACGTATCTGGATATGACCCATCAGATCGAGATCTTGGATCTGCTGTTTGAACTGAACGAACAGGAAGGCCGCACCATCGTCATGGTCCTGCACGATCTCAATCTGGCATGCCGCTACGCTCACCACATCGTTGCCGTGCATGACCAAGGCATTTATGCACAGGGCAAGCCGGAAGAGATCATTACCGAGGACTTGGTTCGTACGGTATTTCAGATGGATTGCCAAATCACCACAGATCCCCTTTTCGGGACGCCGATGTGCATTCCTTTTGGCAAAGGACGCAAAGTGGTGGGAATGAAAAAACAGATGGTGTCAGTGTAAATAGAAGCGCCCGGAGAACCCATGCTCTCCGGGCGCTTTTTCTATCCATTCGTTCTAATTTCGCGTTTCTTCAAAAAACAGCATGCCGACTTCTTCAAAATGAATCGTCTGTCCACATAGTAAGCCAGCAGCAATGCGACCACGATTAACAATATCAGAATCCCGAATGCTTCCAAGGAAAACGGCTTGCCCTGCAGGTTGAGATGATTGGCCCGGTATTCCAAGCGTTTTGCTCCATACTTCGCTGTCAGAACATCCTCCTGCCCGGCCAGATCCTCCAGCGGCGCATCGAATACGAAGCTGTTTGGCTTGTCACTGTGAATATAGATCGGCTCAATTGGCTGACCATTTTCCTCCCATTGCTTGACGGCATCGGCAGCCAGCGTTTTCGCTTCGGTACCTGTAACGAACATCTTGTCGAGCTGCGGAGCATTCGCTACCTGATATCTCGGGAACAAGGTCATCTGATATTTGGTGACGATCGGCTGATCTGTTGCAGAAACGGTGTAGACCTTGGTCGTTCCGGATGCGGCGTAGGTATCAAAGATGGTGATCAGTGCAGAATCTTCCATGCCGTCATACAGCAGTACCCCCGCTTTTTTCTTGTTCCACTGGAAAGCTTGATTCAGCATATAGACGATTTCACTGCGATCCACGTAATACGGGTCTACCTTTGGATTCTTTACAAAGTGATAGGAAGGATAGTTCATTTCCTTCGCGATTTTTTCTGCCATCGGTTCCCCCTGTTGCTTTGAGATGACGTAGAGCACAGCGTCGATACCCGATGTGAGGCCAGCTGATCCGATGATATTGCCATCGTCGACGTACCGTTGATCCCGAATCCAGTTTGTATCTACAAAGCGATCTTGGAACATATCGAAAAACTGCCAGTGGATGGTTGCCGATCTGCCTTTCAAGAGGCCCGCGTCAGCCAGATTTCCTGCCCCGCCGCAAATACTCAACAGGTTGGAGTGCTCATGCTTTTGCAGCCAATTGCGAATCGGTCGGTATTTTTCCTCATCGATCATCGGAATGTATGGAATCACGATGAGGTCCGGGCCTTTTCCCTGCAACAATTGATCGAGTTCAGCAAACGAATAGTGCGGAGCCAGATCCAGCCCCCCTGTCAGCGACACCACTTTTTTCTCCGGGGCAACCGCGTACACATTGTACGCTTCCGTCATGGCGAACATTTGGTAGGGCACCATAAAATCAAATACCTCGGTGGTCGGATCTCCCAGCAGTACGGCGACAGTCGGTTTATTTGGATCATGCTCAGGCACCTTCACGCTATGCAGGGAAGGCAGCGGCTGCTCGCTCGGTGCCACCCAGTAATTTCGCTGTTCACTGGCATAGCCAGCCACTCCGCTTCCCCCCACAAAGATAACCAGCATCAATACATACACGAGTACCCTCAATATTGCCTTTTTCATCTTTCATTCTCTCCCTTGTCGATTTCAAGCTCAACTTGCTCTTAGGGATACTATAAAGCGGCTCTGTGAACTCAATATGAATTGGCAGTCTATGAAAAAAAAGAAACAAAAGCCGCCTTGGATACGGCGGCTTTGTCATGAAACGGGCAGGCGGACGGTAAACGTAGAACCGCCACTCGGCTCTCCCGTTACGCTGATCTCCCCATGATGCATATCCACAATTTGTTTGACGATCGACAAACCTAGTCCATTGCCTTTAACGGCACCATCCCGAGCCTTGTCAACCTTGTGAAACGGTTTAAAAATATTGGCGCGTTCTTCCTCCGGGATGCCAATGCCCGTATCCGTGATGGAGATGGCAGCATAGCGGTCATGTTTCCTTATTTCCATGATGATCGTCCCGTGTTCAGGCGTAAACTTGATGCTGTTACCAAGCAAATTGGTCCATACCTGCTTCAACTGATCTTCATCCGCTTCTATCACCACGGTCTCCAGATCCATCGTGAGCTCGATCCCTTTTGCCGACCATTGCGGCTCCAGCGCGATCGCTACCTTGCGCAGCTGCTCATCGAGGCGGAACTGACTTACCTGTACGGGCTTGTCGTGCTGCTGCAAGTACGTCAGCCGGAGCAAATTTTGGCTTAACCGGGATAACCGTTCACTTTCCTCCTCGATGATCGTCAAATAACGGTTGCGGCTTTCCTCACTCATTTTCTTCTGTCTGAGCGCCTTGCTAAACCCGGAAATGGACGTTAACGGCGTTTGAATCTCGTGGGATACGCTCGACACAAACTCCTTGCGCATCCGATCCAGCTTGGAAAGCTCTTTTGCCATCTTGTTAAAGCTGGCGGTCAAGACCCCGATTTCATCTTTGCGACTTGTCGGCAGCTCCAAATCAAATTGGCCTTTTGCCATGCGTTTGGTCGCATCGGTCAGTCTGACGATCGGGTTGACGATATGACGTGCAGCGACCACTATCAGCAGACTGCCGAAAAACAGAATAATGACATACATCAAGTGGATGGAGTCCATGATTTCCATCTCCACCTGATTCGGCTCCACCGATAAAAACAATGCGTACGGCTGGCCATCTGTCTCAAAGGGCACACCGACCACCGGCAAATAGGGCACGATTCCGTCCTCTTCTGCGATATTGCTAACGCTCTCCCCGGCAAGTGCCCGCTCCAGCAGCTTCGGACTGACTTTGAGGATTCCCGTCGGTTCATTTAGAAGCGGTTCCCCCTGCTTGTTGTAAAGCTGCAGCAGATTGCCGGAGAGCCCTGAGAAATTTTGCATAAACGGAACGAGCTCCGCAGAAGGAGTCGCTTGATAGTTGTGAATCATTTTCTGCGCATTGGCGATGAGGCTGCCCTCGACCATCCCCTGAATGCGGCTTTTGTACAGGAAAGAGGTAGAGAAAAAGGCGACGAACAGACTGAGCATGACGATCCCGACAAAAATCAGGACAATGCGGGTATAGAGCGATTTAATCGTGACGCACCTCCAACCGATAGCCAAGCCCTCGAATGGTAACGATCCGGAAATCTCCCTCGCATGCGGCAAACTTTTCACGGAGCCGCTTGATATGCACGTCCACCGTACGTTCATCACCCTCATAATCCAGACCCCATATATCCTCGATCAGATTGTCGCGGGTAAACAGCTGTCCGGCATGGCTCCCCAGCTTGTACAATAATTCGAATTCTTTCATCGGCAGCGTGACTGTCTGACCGTCTCTGTAGACCACGTGATACTTTTTGCGATCCAGGGTAATGCTCCCCAGCGCGAGCGTATGGGAGGCATCGATCCGATACCGCTTCAGCAGTGCCTTTACCCGCAGCACCATCTCCACTGGATCAAACGGCTTGACCAGATAATCATCCGTTCCCAGCTTGAAGCCTTTGATCCGGTCCGCGGCCTCCCCCTTCGCCGTGATCATCAAAATCGGCATCTCTCCGAATTGACGCAGGCTTTCGCAGAGCTCCCACCCATCCATCTTGGGCATCATGATATCGATAATGGCGAGATCCACTTTATGATTCTCCGCATACTCCAGCGCCTCAGCTCCATTTGCCTTTTCAATGATTGCAAAGCCCTCGTCTTCCAGATAAAGACGAATCAGCTCACGAATGTGAGCTTCATCATCCACCACCAATATCTTTAGCACCCTATTACTCCCCTTTGATCTCGACTACATACGGAAATGCTCTCACTTTTCCGCCTTGTTTGAACTCCGCCCATATTTTGTACACACCAGGCTGCGTGAACTGCGTCTCGAAAACAGGCTCCTGATCATTTGCTGGGTGCACATGGAGGAAGGTTTGTGCGTGTTCATCCAAAATCACGACATGCCCCATGGCTCCCAGATACGGAGTCAGGTTTGTTTGATCCAGTTCAAACTTCAGTG
Source organism: Brevibacillus migulae (assembly GCF_004521915.1). GTDB lineage: Bacteria > Bacillota > Bacilli > Brevibacillales > Brevibacillaceae > Brevibacillus_F > Brevibacillus_F migulae. Next base: position 8,042 of record NZ_SDKD01000036.1, read on the forward strand.
TCACGGGCACATTGGGCTGGAAGGCACTTAATTGCAGGCTGACACTTTCACCCTCGACAGTCCTGGTAAACGCTTCGTCCGGCACCAGTCCTGCATGGTATTCCGCGGAGTGGCCTGGTTGCCCTACGACAAAAGGAACAGGAGCAACCTGATAGGCCATGTTGGTCGGCTTGATATCCACGAACGCTTTATAAAATCCAGCGGGAAGCGGATTGGCTATCCGAAACTCTCCTTTTCCGGTCTGTTCCGGGTGCAAGTGATGGTACTGCTGCAAACGTTCATCCACCACGATAAAATGCAAGCGCTTCTCGTGATTTACTTCGAGTTGCTCAACGGGATTTCCCGCTTTGTCTTTCAGGAATATTTTCAATTCTTTCTCGTCGGATTGCACAAATACATTCACTTCGCTATGGGTCCCATGCTTTGCTTCGCCTTGATGTCCATGACTTTCTCCGGCGGCCACTGCGTGATTATCTCCTCCGCCACCGTGCACGGCTTCTGCTGATGCAGCCTGTTTGTCATCCGACACAAACTCTTCGTAGAAGGTAAAGCCGCCAATCAATACAGTCAGATACAGCAATGTTGCTACGATCCATTTATCCATACCTTTGCGCTCCTTGCAAACCATTTTTCAGGGAGGATGGCCATCGCTCCTGTCTCTTCCCCTACTATAAGGCTGCAATGTGAACCCAATATGAACTGAAAATCAAAAGCATGGGGATCCGGCAGCAGCATGCGGTGGGCGGTGGACGTGGCAGCGTGGCAGTGAACAAATGGGTTCGGAAAAGGAAGCGGAAAGGGAAGCACAGAACCTGGTGATTTTCGCAATTGTTTTCGGTAAAACCGCAAGCACTCGGAGTTTCATGACCCCGAGTGCTTTTTTTCATGAATCACCGGAAATTGCCCGGCTATAAATTGCTTCAATCGCTGAATCCCCACCCGAATTTCATCCAAGCGAAGATGGCCATATCCGAATACGAGCTTGCCGGGATACGCACCCGGCAGCAAGCTGTATGAGTCAACGCTATGAACCTTTACGCCATAGCGAATCGCTTCTTCCCAAGGTACTTGCACAGAGTCGCTCCCCGCAAACTCAACCTGCACATGCATCCCTGCCTCATCTCCGTGCACAGACATATCCTTCCCGAAGCATTCGTGCAGTTGGCCGACCAGATAGGCCCGCTTCTGTTTATAGATGGCTTTCATCCGGTGAATATGCCGATCGAGATGGCCATCCTGGATGAATCGAGCTAATGCTCTCTGCAGAATCGGCGGGGTATGCAAATGCAGCTGTTCCTTCATCTCGCTAACCGTCTCCACGAGCTGTTTCGGGATGACTAGATAGCCGATTCTCAAGCCCGGTGACAAGGTCTTGCTGAATGTCCCGACGTGTATAACCCGTGAAGGAGCCAATGTCTGCAAAGGCGGTACAGGTATGCCCTTGAACCGGAATTCGCTGTCATAGTCATCCTCCATGATATAGTTGCCGGTACGCTCCGCCATCTCGATGATTCGCTGTCTGCGCTGAATCGACAGGACACTTCCCGTAGGAAATTGATGAGATGGGGTGACGAGCACCAGATGGCCTGCCTCCCACTGATCCAGGCTTTCTACATTCATGCCGTGCCGATCCACAGGAACGGGAACCAGCCGATAGTTCATGTGCTTGAAGATGTCTCTGATGAAATCGACGGTCGGCTCCTCGATACAGAGCGAGTGAAACGCTGCCGAAAGCGCCTTGGAAAGGAGCAAAAATCCTTCCGCAGAGCCGGAGACAATGATGATTTGTTCACTGCGGCATTGAATCCCCTTCATGCGAAACAGGTAGTCGGCGATCGCCTTGCGAAGCTCGGTATCCCCGCGAACATCCCCGTAATCCAAAAGCGTATATTCTGCATCGCGGACAGCCTGCTGCAAGTATTTCCCCCATTGCTTCCGCGGAAAAAGAGCCAGATCAGGCGCCCCGGCGATAAAATCAATCACATCTTCGCTCGCATCGTCCTGTCCAGACACCGGTTTTTCATTTTCGGCTGCTCTGCGATCGGTATTTTCCTTGATGCCGCCAGCCACAAAGGTTCCCGCTCCCACTCGGCTGATGAGATACCCTTCCGCCATCAACTGCTCGTACGACTCCATGACTACATTCCTGGATATCGATAGCTCCGCAGCCATTTTTCTCGTCGGCGGCAAGCGAAACCCTTCTGGCAGCTGACCACTCTCGATCTGACGCCGCAGCTGAGCACATAGCTGACGTGTCAAAGAAAGTCCCTGACTGCTTTCGAATCGAATCCCCAGCATATCCTCCGCTCCCCTTTCGCTTTCGATTGGCTCTATAATTTTTGCCAGAATTGGAACTTAAACCGACCAATTTCCTTGATTATAGTGGATTTGAAAGAATGAATGAACAGGAGATGGTCTGAACATGAAACGATTAGGGAATTCCGCGATGGAAGTGAGCAATCTCGGGATGGGCTGCTGGGCAATTGGCGGGCAATTTACGCTTGATGGTCTGGCAGACGGATGGGGGCAAGTCGATGACCAAGAGTCGATTCGAGCGATTCAGCGTGCCTTCGAGTTGGGCATCACCTTTTTTGATACGGCTGATGTGTACGGCACCGGGCACAGTGAACGCATTCTGGGAGAAGCGCTGAAAGGCATGCGGGAGCAGACAGTCATCGCGACCAAATTTGGCTACACCTACAACGAAGACAGGCGGGAGGTACTGACCGACTACAACGTCTCCCCTGCCTACATCCGTCAAGCATGCGAGGCGTCGATGCGCCGTTTGCAGACCGATTATATCGATTTATACCAGATTCACGTAGGTAGCCTGCAGGACAATGAGGTCGATTCCGCGATCGAATCGCTTGACCGTCTCAAACAGGAGGGCTATATCCGCGCCTATGGATGGAGCACGAGCGATGTGAAGGGAGCCGAAAAATTCGCAAAGCACTCTCATGCGGATACCCTCCAATTTTCCTTGAATGTGCTCAAAGACCGGAATGAATTGATTGATCTTTGCGAACGGCACCAGCTCTCAGCCGTGAGCAACTCTCCGCTGGCAATGGGGCTACTCAGCGGAAAATTCACCGCTGCTTCCCGCTTGCCAGCAGACGATGTCAGAGGAAGCAGCCATTCCTGGGTCACCTATTTTCAAGACGGAAAGCCACGGGAGGACTTTTTGCAAAAGCTGGAGGCCATCAAAGAAATCCTGACGTCAAACGGGCGAACACTCGTCCAAGGCGCTTTAGGCTGGATATGGGGCCGAAGCGAGACCACCATCCCGATACCGGGTATCAAGACCGTCGCGCAGGCCGAAGAAATTGCGAAAGCATCGGACTATGGCCCTCTGGAGCACCAACAGATGGAGGAGATCAAGCGCATTCTGGAAAAGCTTTGATGGATTAATTGAGAAAAGCAGCCTACTTCGTATATCTGTACGAAGCAGGCTGCTTGTTATGGGTTCGCTCAGGTGATTCGATTGACTATTTCAGGTTGTAGAAAGAAGCGCGGCCGCCGTAACGAGCAGTTTCACCCAGCTCGTCCTCGATGCGGAGCAATTGGTTGTACTTCGCCACACGGTCTGTACGGGAAGGAGCACCGGTCTTGATTTGACCCGCATTGGTTGCTACTGCAATGTCAGCGATAGTCGCATCTTCGGTTTCACCGGAACGGTGGGAAATAACAGCGGTGTAGCCTGCACGTTTCGCCATCTCGATCGCGTCGAAGGTTTCTGTCAGCGTACCGATTTGGTTCACTTTGATCAGAATGGAGTTACCTGTGGAAGACTCGATACCGCGTGCGAGGCGCTCCGTGTTGGTTACGAACAGGTCGTCACCTACGAGCTGTACTTGCTTGCCCAGACGCTCGGTCAGTTTTTTCCAGCCATCCCAGTCGTCCTCAGACAATCCGTCTTCGATCGAGATGATTGGGTATTTGCTTGCCAGCTCTGCATAGAATTCGATCATTTCGTCGGTCGATTTCACTACACCCTCGCCTTCGAAATGGTATTTGCCGTCTTTGTACATTTCAGTCGCAGCCACGTCAAGCGCGATGAATACGTCTTTTCCTGCTTCATAGCCAGCTGCTTTGATCGCTTCCAGGATGGTTGTGATCGCTTCTTCGTTGGATTTCAGGTTTGGCGCAAAGCCGCCTTCGTCACCTACAGCTGTGTTCAAGCCTTTTGCATTCAATACTTTTTTCAGGGAGTGGAAAATCTCTGCACCCATGCGCAGTGCTTGGGAGAAAGACTCTGCACCTACCGGCATCACCATGAATTCTTGAATGTCTACGGTGTTGTCAGCGTGCTTTCCGCCGTTCAAGATGTTCATCATTGGTACTGGCAGCTGTTTCGCGTTGAAACCGCCGAGGTAGTTGTACAATGGAACACCGAGGGAGTTTGCTGCTGCATGCGCAACTGCCATGGAAACACCCAGAATTGCGTTAGCGCCGAGCTTTGCTTTGTTTGGCGTGCCATCCAGCTCGATCATGAGCATATCGATGCCGACTTGATCCAATGCATCCATGCCGATGATTTCTGGCGCGATGATTTCATTTACGTTTTCTACTGCTTTCAGTACGCCTTTTCCGAGGTAACGGGATTTATCGTCGTCACGCAGCTCAACCGCTTCATAAGCACCTGTGGAAGCGCCGGAAGGAACGCATGCGCGGCCAAAAGAACCGTCTTCCAGATATACTTCTACTTCAACAGTCGGGTTGCCGCGGGAATCCAAAATCTCACGTGCGTAAACATCAGTAATCATAGACATCGTTCAAAACACTCCTTTTTTATAAATAGAGGTTGTTTCTACACATTACTTCTGAATCAGGGTTTTTCCGGTCATTTCGACAGGCTGCTGAACACCCAACAAATCCAGGATCGTTGGAGACAGATCCGCCAGAACGCCATCCTCCCGCAAGCTCACGCCTTCCTTGGTCACAATCACGGGTACCGGGAATGTGCTGTGAGAGGTGATCGGACGGCCATTTGGCTCCAACATCCAATCGGCATTGCCGTGGTCAGCTGTAATGATCGCCACGCCGCCTTTTGCCAGAATCGCATCCACCACTTGACCCAAGCATGTGTCTACGGTTTCCACCGCTTTGATCGTCGGTTCCATTTTACCAGAATGTCCCACCATATCACAGTTCGCGAAATTCAGGATGATCGTATCCACGGTCTCTTCTTGAATTTCCTTCACGACTGCTTCGGTAATTCCTTCTGCACTCATTTCTGGCTGCAGATCATAGGTAGCCACCTTTGGCGATGGGATCAGGATACGTTTTTCACCCGGAAATTCCTGCTCGCGACCGCCGCTGAAAAAGAAGGTCACGTGCGGATATTTTTCCGTCTCGGCAATGCGCAACTGCTTCAAATTGTTCTGCGCGAGCACTTCACCCAACGTATTGTCCAGGTTGGCTGGCTTGTAGGCGACATAGCCATTTACCGATTCCGAGAAATGCGTCAGGCAGACATAGTACAGATCGCGCGGATGCCCTTCTCCACGGTCAAATCCGCGAAAATCTTCATTCGTGAACGCTTGCGAGATCTGGATCGCACGGTCAGGACGGAAGTTGTAGAAGATAATGGCATCTTCCGACTCGATCTTTCCGACCGGTTGATCGTTGTCGTCCACGATGACGGTCGGCATGACGAATTCATCCATCACCGATTTCTCGTAGGATTCCTTCACTGCCTTGATTGGATCCGTATAGTGCGGGGCATCTCCGTATACCATGGCGCGGTATGCTTTTTCGATGCGCTCCCAGCGCTTGTCCCGATCCATCGCATAGTATCTACCCTGAATCGTCGCGATACGTCCAGTGGCAAGCTCATTGATTTTGGCCTGCAGCTCTTCGATATAGCCAACAGCACTATCCGGTGCAACATCGCGTCCATCCAAAAAGCCGTGGATGTTTACATCGGTGAAGTTTTCCTTTTTGCACAGCTCCAAAATCGCAAACAGGTGAGAAATGTGGCTATGTACGCCGCCATCAGAAAGCAAGCCGAACAGATGGAGCTTCTTGCCTTTTTCCTTCGCATGACGAATGGCTCCGAGCAAGGTTTCGTTCTCGAAGAAATCGCCTTCTTTGATCGATTTCGTAATCCGGGTCAAGTCCTGATACACGACGCGTCCAGCACCGATATTCAAGTGGCCAACCTCGGAGTTCCCCATCTGCCCTTCTGGAAGACCCACAGCCAAGCCGCTCGCTTCCAGTGTCGCATGAGGAAAGGTGCTCCAGTAGCGGTCAAAATTCGGTTTTTTCGCTTGCTTCACTGCGTTGCCGTATTCTTCGTCACGCAGGGCAAAGCCGTCGAGAATAATCAGGGCAACCAGTTTTGGTCGATTCGACATTGCAGCTACCTCCTTCAGTCTTACAATGCGGTACTGTTTCGGCGATCGTTATTTGCCGGACGCACCTGCGACAAGCTGGAGAAAACCATCTGCAGTCAGACTGGCTCCCCCAACGAGCGCACCGTCAATATCGGATTCTTGCAAGTAGCTTGCGATATTGTCCGGTTTTACGCTTCCACCGTACTGGATGCGCACTTGATCAGCCGTTTCTTGGCCATACAGGGATGCGATCACTTGACGGATATAACGGATCGTTTCGTTTGCTTCCGCAGACGAGGAGGACTTGCCCGTACCGATCGCCCACACAGGTTCATACGCCACGACAACCGTTTTTGCTTGATCAGCGGAAATCCCTGCAAACGCAGCTTCCGTCTGTACACGTACAACCTCTTCTGTTTTGCCAGCTTCGCGCTCCGCCAAGGTTTCTCCTACACAAATGATCGGAAGCAATCCATGCTGCAGCGCCGCTTTCGATTTCAGATTCACGGTTTCATCTGTTTCGTTAAAATACTGGCGACGTTCAGAGTGACCGATGATCACATATTTGACGCCCAGCTCTTTTAGCATCAGCGGGCTGATCTCGCCGGTAAATGCGCCGTTTTCCGCATAATGCATGTTTTGCGCACCCAGTGCGATGGAAGTGCCTTTGAACAGCTCAGACAATGCAGGCAGCGTGGTGAATGGCGCGCAAATCACTTGCTCCACTCCCGCGATTGGAGCCGCTTTGCTTACATTTGCGGAAAAATCGCTTGCTTCTGCGATCGTTTTGAACATTTTCCAGTTCCCAGCTACGATTGGGGTTCTCACGTACAGTCCACTCCCTCTCCATTAATTGCAACGAAGGCTCCGCCAATAACTTGGCGTAGCCACGTTTTACTTATCCAAAAGAACGGCTACACCTGGCAGCTCTTTGCCTTCCATGAATTCCAAAGATGCGCCGCCGCCCGTGGAAATATGGGTCATTTGCTCGGCTACGCCCGCCTTCTCCACAGCTGCTACGGAATCCCCGCCGCCGATGATGGTGATGCCTTTGCAATCCGCCATAGCTTTCGCGACACCAATCGTACCGCTTGCAAATGCGTCCATCTCGAACACGCCCATCGGTCCGTTCCAGACCACTGTTTCCGAGGCTACGATCGCATCGCGGAACAGTGTTACCGATTCTGGCCCGACATCCAGCGCCATCCAGCCATCCGGAATTTCGCTTACCGGTACGGTTTTCTTTTCAGCGTCTGCGGCAAAACGGTCCGCTACAACCACATCGACAGGCATCAGCAATTTCACGCCGCGCTTGGTCGCCTGCTCCATCAAGGAACGCGCCAGATCCAGCTTGTCATCCTCGCACAAAGAAGCGCCGATCGCATAGCCTTGTGCCTTGAGGAAGGTATTCGCCATCCCTCCGCCAATGATCAAGCTGTCCACCTTGGTCAGCAAATTCTCGATCACAGCGATTTTATCTTTCACCTTTGCTCCGCCAACGATCGCGGTAAACGGACGCTGCGGATTGGACAACGCCCCGCCAAGGAACTGGATTTCTTTTTCCATAAGCAGCCCTGCAACCGCCGGAATATGTGCCGCGATCCCTGCTGTTGACGCATGCGCGCGGTGGGCCGCTCCAAAAGCATCATTCACGAACAAATCAGCAAGGTCAGCAAACTGCTTTGCCAGCGTTGGATCGTTTTTTTCTTCGCCCGCATGAAAGCGTACGTTTTCCAAAAGGATCACATCGCCGTTTTGCATCGCATTCACGGCTGCTTCGACTGCTGACCCTACGGACTCATCCAGTTTTTTCACCGGTTTGCCCAGTACGGACTCCAAATGTTTGCCTACAGCGGTCAAGCGCATTTCTTCTACCACGGCACCTTTTGGACGCCCAAAATGGCTTGCCAGAATGACCTTGGCGCCTGCTTCGCTCAGCTGCTTGATCGTCGGTACCGCCGCGCGGATACGCGTATCGTCGGTAATGACCCCGTCTTGCATCGGCACGTTGAAGTCTACACGGCAAAAGACGCGTTTTCCGGACAGCTCCACATCACGGATGGACTGCTTGTTCATAAAGAATCCTCCTTAAAGGATATTGTCTTTTCTTTCCAATTGAATCATGCACGGGAAAAGGGAGAGGACACTCTCCCTTTTCGCAATCCTTTTTATTTTACTTTTTACAGACCTTTTTCTGCAACAAATTGGCAAAGATCAACGACACGGTTGGAATAGCCCCACTCGTTGTCGTACCAGGAAACGACTTTCACCATGTTGCCTTCCAGAACCATGGTAGACAGAGCATCGATTGTAGAAGATGCCGGGTTGCCGTTGTAGTCGGAGGATACGAGCGGCTCTTCGGAATAAGCCAGGATTCCTTTGAGTGGTCCTTCCGCTGCTTCTTTCAGTGCTGCGTTGAGTTCTTCTGCAGTCACGCTTGTTTTCAATTCAGCTACCAGGTCAACAACAGATACGTTTGGAGTAGGTACGCGCATGGAGTTACCGTTCAGCTTTCCTTTCAACTCAGGCAGTACCAATCCGATTGCTTTTGCTGCACCTGTAGAGGTAGGAATGATGTTTTGTGCTGCTGCACGCGCACGACGCAGGTCTTTGTGCGGCAGGTCAAGGATTTGCTGGTCGTTGGTGTAAGAGTGAATGGTGTTCATGAGACCGCGCACGATGCCAAATTTGTCGTTCAACACTTTTGCAAAAGGAGCCAAGCAGTTGGTTGTGCAAGAAGCGTTGGAGATGACGGTATGTTGGGCAGGATCGTATTTATCTTCGTTTACACCCATTACGATGGTGATATCTTCATTGGTTGCAGGAGCGGAAATGATTACTTTTTTCGCGCCGCCTTCCAGGTGTTTCGCAGCATCTTCACGTTTTGTGAAGCGGCCAGTGGATTCTACCACGATTTCAACGCCATAATCTGCCCATTTCAGTGCGCCCGGATCGCGCTCAGCGAGAACCTTGATTTCTTTACCGCCCACGATCAGGGAGTTTTCTCTTGCTTCTACTGGCAGGTCAAGCGTGCCATGTACAGAGTCGTATTTCAACAGGTGCGCCAGTGTCGCTGCATCTGTCAGGTCATTTACCGCTACGATTTCTACGTTTGGATTGCTCAGCGCTGCACGAAATACGTTGCGTCCGATACGACCAAAACCGTTAATCCCTACTTTTACCATGGGTAATTCCCTCCTCAATTTTCCATCCAATATTCTCTATCTCTACCGCTACCGCGCAATGCAAAGCGGGAGAAAGCTCATCAACTTTTTTGCACCTTACTTAGTATGCCGCAAATCGGCTTATACACTTGCACCCTTGGGGTCAATTTGAGCCAGAAGCGCTCTGGCAGCCCCTTCATCCGTGATCAGCACGTTATGGTAAGCTTGTTGTTTCGCAAAGGAGTGAATGGCTTTTGCCTTGCTCGCTCCACCGGCGATCGACAGGACTACCTCCGCATTTTGCACGTCTTCCAGCTGAAGTCCGATCGTCGGCATCCGGTGGACAATTTCTCCTGAATCATTAAAGTAATAGCCGAATGCTTCGGAAACCGCTCCTACCGCTCGTAACTCATCGAGCTCTTGGGGAGAGTATTTACGGCGCTGAGCCATGACAAGCGCATCGCCAATCCCGTGCACCACGATTCGTGATGTGCGCAGCAGATCGATGACTTCCCGCACTCCGGGTTCCTCCAGCAATGCTTGCAACGCATCGGTTGAAAGCCGGTCTGGCACGTGCAGCAAATGGTACGAACCGCCCGTTTTTGCCGCCATGACGGAAGCCAGCGTATTCGCTTGCAGCTCCACCTTTTCCCCCAGTCCGCCACGCGCCGGTACAAATTGAACCGTACGGAAGGCTGGTGAAGGTGTCAAATGATCTGCAAGGCTGGCGATCGAAGAACCACCGGTAACAGCTACAACATCGCCTTCCTGAATTCGCTGCTTTAAAACCCTTGCTCCTACTCGCCCGAGCTCCTGCTTCACCCATTCATTGCGATCCGCATCTCCCTGGACCACAATGACTTCTGGGATACGCAAATGTGTCTGCAGCTGTGCTGCCAAATCCGTTAACCCAAACAATTCTGCCACCATCGGTTCCATTCGTTCCAGGACACGCTGCCCTTCTTCGCTTACACTCATGCCTGCTGTTGTAAAAAGCAGCAGCCCCATCTCTTTGAGCAGCTCCACTTCTCCGCGCAAGATGCGCTCTGTGGTCATGGTTACTTGCGACAATGCCCGTCGTCCGATCGGCTGCAGATGGTAGATGGATTGCAGCAGCATATAGCGCTTGCGCAGGACTTCCACCAAGTCGGGTAACAATTTCTGCTGAATCTCAATCAAGTCGCGCATGGATCATTCCCTTTTTCTGTTAGTTAGGGACGCATTATGTCCCGCACGTACATTTTATGTCCCGATGTGGCGTAAAAAAAAGGATCCTTCGCTCTTACTGTAGCATATCCTCCATAAACATACAAGAGCCCCTGTCTTGACATGCAAAACAAGGGCTCATCTCATTAATCGGATCGCTTTTTCAATTCCTGGCGAAGCTCTTCTTCGCTCATCACGGAGGTAACAGAAGGGAAAGTTTCCTCTCCGTCAATCTCCACCACCGGAATGGTAAACATGTATTTTTCGTGCAGGGCAGGATCGCTTTCGATGTTCACGATTTTCAAGCGAAGGGAAAAGTCATTGCCCACCCGCTTGATCCGTTCTTCCACCTGCTCGCACAGGTGACAGCCCGGTCGGCCGTAGAGCGTAATTTCAAATGTCTTTTTATCCATCCCGTTCTAGAACCTCTTTCTTTTCGCTGAGGAAGGGATCATCATCTCTTCCCGGTATTTCGCGACCGTTCTGCGTGAGATTTCCACTCCTTCTTTGACCAGCATCTCGGTAATCACTTGATCAGACAGGGGCTTTTTGCGATCTTCCCCTTCTATGATGGCCTTGATCCGTTTTTTCACACTTTCCGAGGAGGCCGCATCCCCATTCGCCGTCGCCAGGGCCGAGGTGAAAAAGTATTTTAGTTCAAAAAGGCCGCGCGGTGTCTGGACATATTTGTTGCTGGTCGCTCGGCTGATGGTGGATTCATGCAGACCTACCCGTTCCGCGATTTCCTTTTGCGTCATCGGCTTCAGGAAATGCACGCCGTGTTCAAAGAAATCCCGCTGCAAATCGACGATCGCCTGAGTTACACGCATCAGCGTCAGCCTGCGCTGCTCCAGGCTTTTTGCCAGCCAGAGCGCCGCATTCAGCTTGTCATGAATAAACTGCTTGGCTTCCTCCACGCTCGACTTTTCCTTCAGCATTTTTTCATAAAAGCTGTTAATCGTCAGTCTCGGGGCACTGATATCATTGACCAGCACGACATAGTCCCTGCCGACTTTTTCTACCGTTACATCCGCAATCACATAGCGCGTGTCATTGCCGGAAAAAGCTGCTCCCGGACGCGGATTGAGCATGCGCAAACGGTCTGATATGCGCTGTACATCTGAAAGCGTACAGCCAATCGAATCCGCGATTCTCTGCAAACGGTTATTGGCCAGATCCTGCAGATGGTGTGTGACCACCTGTACAATCGCCTCGTCATCCATCCCGGTGTGCTGGAGCTGCAGCAGAATGCATTCCTCCAGATTGCGAGCGCCTACCCCAACCGGATCAAAATGCTGGATCACGCTGAGGATATCCTCCACTTCGAGTACAGCAACGCCCAGACGAATCGCAATCTCCTCAATCGGAATTTCCAAGTATCCGCGCTCATCCAGATTGCCGATCAGATACAGCGCGATCCTCCGCTGCCCTTCCGTCAAGCCTTTGACCATGCCGAGCTGTGCCTCCAAATGCTCGAACAGCGTTGTTGACGACTTGTGAGCAAAGTCCAGCGCATTGTAAGTGCTTTCATTTTTATTTACTGTGTATTCGCCAGTGGCACGGTTGCCGACCCATTCTTTCCAGTCTATTTCGGGCTTGGGACCTTCTGTGCGTGGAACGATATTCTCAAGCGCCGCACTGACATCCTGCAGCTCAATGACAGGATTTTCATTTGCTTGTTCATGGAGATACGAGATCAGATCAGCTGAGGAAAATTGCAAAATCGTGATCGCTTGGCGCAGTTCTGGCGTCATGACCAGCTTAAGCGTCTGTTCCTGATATAAATTCAGACCCAACGACATTTCAGTTCATTCCCCCTTCTGTTGAACTGAATGGTGTGCGTACTTTTATCTTATTCATATCTATTCAATATGGCTATGCAATTTTCCTGCCAAACTGGTTTCCTTTGTTTCTTGCTTTTTTTGCTCAGCCTTTATATAATAAATGAGCGACAATAACTCATACGCCCGTAGCTCAGTGGATAGAGCAATGGTCTCCGGAACCATGTGCGGGGGTTCGATTCCCTTCGGGCGTACCATCATTGATATGAAGAGGCTGGTTTGTGAACCAGTCTTTTTTTGTTGCCTGAGAAAGACGTTTCCACGGAAGCGTCGGACGAACCTGGGTAACAATAACCCCATACGCGAAAAGGAGGGGTTAGCATGGACTTGAACAACATGAGCACCGAGCAATTTGTCCAGAAGGTGAAAGAAGACCAGAAAAAAGACCAGCACAACAAGGAGCATCAAGGCTTCAATCATCCCGAAAAACGTCTGCCTTCCAAGCAAGGAATCGATGGGTAAATCCGCTTCGCTGGAAGCCTGTACTTCGTATACGTTTTGACTCAGCAACAGAGAAGGCCCCACTACCTGAAAAAGGGAGTGGGGCCTTTGCTTGGTCGATAAACTAAGCTCCGCCAAAGACTTGGCGCAGCCAAGTTTTTTCTAAATTACTGCTGATCTTGCTTGTTCAAATTGCGATCTCGTTCGCTTTTTTGCTGATTGGAGGTCTGCGATTTGCTGCTGTTTCCCTTTTGATTGGAGAACTGCGTAGAACGATTGTTGGACATACCAGAGAACACATCCTTTATGGAAATTGGAAAGCTACACGGATAGTATGTCCTGTTTTCTGTTTTCCGAGGGGCTTGTTCGTTCGGCAAATGCGAAGTGAAAAGAACGTCTCCTTATCCCGCGAAGCAAGCAAAAAAATGAGAAAGCCCGGAAACCCAAAAGTTTCCGGACCTTTCCCTTTTATGCTTTTTGGAAGGCTTGGCGATTACTTCGCTTCACCAATGAATACTTTTTGGCCGTTTTCGTATTTGTAAGCAAATACTTGCGCGAATTCGTTGTCGCCTTTGTCGTTAAAGGAAACTTTTACAAACTGTCCTTGGAAGTCTTTTGTTTTGTGGATTGCTTCCAACACTTGCTCACGGGAAGGCTTTTTGCCGCCGTTTGCTTTGATTGCTTCCAAGATGCCGTTCAACGTTACGTTTGCCGCGTCATAACCGAAGGAAGTGAAGATCCCCACTTTTTTGCCGGTAGCCGCTTCGTAATCAGTAATCCATTTCTTGCCTTCTTCAGTAGCGCCGATGTCACCAACTGTCGAAGTGAACACGACGTTGTTAGCTGCATCGCCCGCGATTTTCAGCATGTCAGCAGAGTCCAGACCGTCCCCACCCATGAAGGTGCCTTTGAAGCCTTTCTCACGAGCTTGCTTCACAATGATACCCGCTTCTGCATAGTAACCGCCGAAATAGATCATATCAGGGTTTGCCGCCACGATTTGGTTTACAACTGCGCTGTAATCCTTCTCCCCTGCAGTTACCCCTTCAAAGCCAACCACTTGCACGCCATCCGCTTCAAATTGCTTTTTCACTTCGTCAGCCAGACCTTGGCCATAGGCTTGTTTGTCGTGAAGTACGTAAGCGGTTTTTACACCCAGTTGGTTTTTCGCAAAAATCGCAGCTTTGGAACCTTGTTGGTCGTCACGCGCACAAATGCGGTGTACGATTTTTTTGCCTTCCTCAGTCAGGTTGGAACCTGTCGCGGATGGAGAAACCATCGCCAAGCTTTCTTGCTCATATTTTACAGATGCAGTGATCGATGCCCCTGTGGTAGGGTGGCCCACTACAGCGAGTACGTCAGGGTTGGTGATAACCATTTCCGCTACGGAAACGGCTTGCTTCGGATCGGCTTGGTCATCTTGTGCCAGCAATTGCAGATCGAAGCCCAGCTTTTTGAATTCTTCTTTTTTCAGGTTTACCGCGTATTCTGCACCGGATTTTGCTGTTTCACCATAATCAGAAGCAGAACCGGACAGTGGTCCTACAGAAGCAATGACGATTTTACCGCCTGCTTCACCGCCGCCGGAAGCATTGCCAGCGTCGCCGCTTGGTTGTTGTCCGGCATTGCCGCCGCCGCCGCAGCCAGCCAAAGCTGTACCTACTGCCAATACAGTCGATAGAAATGCGATTTTTTTCTTATGCATGATGTTTCCCCCTCATTGTTTATCTGAAAATTAAAATCTGTCTGCCTACTTGTATCATTTTAAAATAAATTAGAAAATTTGCAACAGATAAAAATATGAAATCTTTTCAAACTTGTATGCGAGCAAACAAAAAACCGCTCCAACAAAGGAACGGCCCGTTGCGAAACGCTATTCATCTTTGCGAGAATAAGCTTTATTGGTCACCCAAATGGTCAAACCGATGATTACTACAAACAAGATGATAACGCCGTAAATCACCGAACTCATGACGCAGTGTCCTCCATATTTGTCCGCATTCAAAAACGCAGTTCTCATTATAAAGGAATGCGATTCCGCAGACAATGGTAAAGCACCGTTCGGCAGATTGCTGCCAGTGATTACTTCTCGATTTTCATCGAGATGTTATACGTTTTTGTCTTGGTGTCCAGGGTAATAGTAGCACCCAGCTCTTGTACCACGAAGCCGAGCGGAACCAATACCGCCCCTTGTGTAGGACGTGCAACGCCAGGAACTTTTACCACTTTGCCGTTTTTATAGGCAACCGGGTTGTCTTGGAAAATGCGGATCGCCAAATCATTTCCTTTTGCGATCAATACGGATTTGCTCACGTTATCCCAAGCAGCTGTGCCGCCCAGAGCAAGCGCCAATGCACTCGCGTTTACATAGGTGACTCCATTGTAGCTGACAGGCGCTTGCGGCAGATTGATCGGTTTGCCGTTCAAAAGCACCTTAATTGGTTGGTTTGCAGCAGCGCTTGCAGGTTGCTGTGCCAAAGCTTGGCCAGCCACTCCCCCGGTAAGCAAAGCTGCTGTCAAAAGAAGCACTGGTAATTTGCGTAACATGTTTGTAACACTCCCTTAATTATAAGTAAAAGATAGGTTCAACTATGTTCTATTCCACAACAGGAAAATATATCCTTCCTCAATTTTAAACTTTTTTTACAACATTTTCATTGGAAATTAACTTTTTCCCGCGAACAAATGTTTTTGTGCACAACCTGTGGATAATACTGTTGATAAGTCATTTCATGCTTGAAGGGACTGAGTGTTTTGGCTGAAGACCGCTATTTTTTGATCTATCAGGAAGCGAGTGAAGAAGAGTGCCTCCTTACCGTTCAGCCTTATGATGACGAACAGGCTCTGGCTGAGGCCATCAATCACCTGGAGAGCAAGCAGCTGCATGAATACACTTTGATCAAGGGGCGTAAAATGAAAGCCCATTTGCGGGTAGCCATAGACCTAACCGAAGAGGAGAACGAGGCGGATGCTCCTCCCCCGCCTGCGGAATGAAACGGCAGTCTGGCGTATACAATGTTTAAAGTTGCTCATTTTTGGGATTACTGAGAAGAGGATTTTGCCCTTTCGTTTGACCTTTATTGACCAATTGTGTATGATATTCTTGTAAAGAGAGGAGGAACGATATGCATATGAATCTTATCCCTACTGTTATTGAACAAACCAATCGCGGCGAGAGAGCGTACGACATCTACTCCCGCCTGTTAAAGGATCGCATCATTTTCCTCGGTACCCCTATCAATGATGTAGTGGCCAACAGTGTCGTTGCCCAGTTGCTCTTCTTGCAAGCGGAAGATCCGGACAAAGATATTCAACTGTACATCAATAGTCCTGGCGGTTCGATCACGGCTGGTATGGCCATTTTTGACACCATGGAATTCATTAAACCCGATGTATCCACTTTGTGCGTAGGAATGGCTGCTTCTATGGGCGCATTCTTGCTCGCGGCTGGAGCAAAAGGAAAACGCTATGCGCTGCCAAACAGTGAAGTGATGATTCACCAGCCATTGGGAGGTGCGCAAGGTCAAGCCAGCGATATCGAAATCGCGGCAAAACGCATTCTCAAAATGCGCGACCACTTGAACAAAATCCTGTCCGAGCGTACTGGACAACCGCTCGAGCGGATTGCCAAGGATACCGATCGAGATAATTTCCTCTCTGCACAAGATGCAAAGGAATACGGTCTCATCGATGCGGTTATCTCGTCCACACCAACCGCAAAATAACTGCTCAATCGGAAACGAAACGAAAGCCCCGGGGATAGTCAATCATCCCTGGGGCTTTTCTTCCGTTCCTGCTATTGCTCTTGCAAATCAGCGACGGCTACCACTTTTCGTTGCACCGGATTGTCTTCCTCATGCACCCTGGCCATGGCGGAATTTTCATCCACACCGTCAATCCACACCGGAGACCCTTGGTAAGTCACCGTAACCTTATCCGTAGACTGAATGATTTCTTTTGCGCGCGTGACGTTCATGTTGATCCTCCTGTTCAGATGGATGTACGCTTATGGCTTTATGTACCGTCTGTTTCGTTATTCATCGTGTCGGTTGTGGTTTCCTCGATTAACCCGTTTTGCAGGGTAACTTGTCCACCACCCAAGCCCTCATTGATCATTCGATCGATATCCATGAATTCCTCATCGCGGCCCTGATACAAGGAGTCATGGGAGTAAACGTCGTCCTTAGGCATCGAAACCCTCCTTCCCACTTTTATGGTATAGGAATGCCCCAATCGCGGCTTATCATTCATGCCTGTTATCCGAACTGCTCTATAGAGAAGAAAAAACACTCCCTCTTTTGCGGACGGAAGTGTCTCTCTTGTTTCCTTTGTTATTCTTCTTTCGTTACCAGGTTCACCAAGCTTGCAACCGCTTGCGTAGCATCGGGCCCTTCAGCAGAAATCGTGATTTCTGTCCCTGTGCTAATCGCTAAGCTCATAATCCCCATGATGCTTTTGGCGTTTACCTTTTTGCTGTCCTTTTCTACAAATACTTCAGAGGCAAAGCGGTTCGCTTCCTGCACAAAAAACGCTGCCGGACGAGCTTGCAAGCCTGTTTTCAACTTGACCAACACCTGTTGTTGTACCATGGCTGTACCTCCTCTTTCCCAGACTCAGTCCTTTTATTATACCATTATACTGGAAATAAACATTTTATTTTTCTCGCAATTTCTCGGCAATTTCATTAATTTTTCTCAGCCGGTGATTGATCCCCGATTTGCTGACAATACCGCTTGGGATCATTTCCCCCAGCTCTTTCAGATTGATATCGGGATGCAGCAAGCGCAATTCGGCTACTTCGCGCAGTCGATCCGGCAGATTGGCCAATCCCATTTCGCGTTGGATGAGCTGGATGTTCTCCATTTGTCGGGCGGCCGCATTCACCGTCTTGTTGATGTTCGCGATTTCGCAATTATGCAGCCGGTTCACAGAGTTGCGCATATCCTTGACGATCCGGATATCCTCAAAATAAAACAACGCTTGATGCGCACCGATCAGACTTAAAAACTCCGTGATTTTTTCGCCTTCCTTGATGTACATCACGTAGCCTTTTTTGCGCTCAATGCATTTGGCGTTCATTTTATAGCGATTGGCCAGCTTGGTCAAAGCTTGGCAAAAATCCTGGTAAGCCGTAAAAATCTCCAAATGGTAGCTCGATGCCTCCGGATGGTTAACCGATCCCCCTGCGAGAAAAGCCCCCCGCAAATACGCGGCCCTGCAGCAGGAAGACTTGATCAGCTCAGTGGAGATTCCCGGGTAAAAGGATAGATTTTGGTCCATAATCTTCAAATCATCCAGGATTTCCCGCGCTTGGTGGGGAATCCGCACAATATATACGTTGTTTTTCTTCAGACGCATTTTCTTGCGGACAAGCAGCTCCGTATGCACCTGAAACACTTTCTTGATGAGGGAATAGATGCGTCTGGCAATCGCTGCATTTTCCGTAGAGACATCCAAGACGAATCGTCCTGCTCCAAAATGAATGCTCCCATTCATCCGGATCAATGCAGCAAGCTCAGCACGACTGCAGCATTCTTCGCCTTCCAGCATCGTTAATTCTTTTTTGGTATGCGCAGCGAACGACAAGTGTCTCACTCCTTCCTCGGGGTCTGCTATGGCTGAACGCTGTCATGCCCCGTGGCGCCGTGGTGCAACCTCATTCATTCCCCGCCATACGCTTCTTCTGTTTCGGCAGCAGTGCGACGACTTCCTTGCTGACAACACGAGCGTTATGACGTAGATAGCCACCCTCAAAAGTAACGAGCGATTTGGCTACAATGTTGAGATTCAGCGCTTGTAATCGATCAAAATCAAAGAAGACAGGGGTAGCCCCTTTTTCTGCATACTTTTCTAACACGCGCGGCGGAATCTCCGCGGAATTCACAATAATTGTATCGAGAAACGGCTCTCCTACGTGATCATAGAGGGCATCTACATGATCAGCCGCAGAATACCCGTCTGTTTCTCCAGGTTGGGTCATCACATTGCAAATATATACCTTTTGCGCAGAAGAGCGCTTGATTTCCTCGTATAGGCCTTTTACCAGCAGATTCGGCAAAATGCTTGTATAGAGACTGCCTGGGCCGATCAGGATGAGATCCGCCTGTGCGATCGCAACCAATGCTTCGTCCAATGGGACCGCATCGACCGGATCCAAAAATACTCGTCTGATTCGTTTTCCGGCAAGCGGAATTTGTGATTCTCCCTCTACGATCGACCCGTCTGCCATCTCCGCTTTCAGCAGGATGGATTGGGTAGATGCAGGCAACACATCCCCGCGTACCGCAAGAACACCGCTCAGCATTTTTACTGCTGAGACAAAATCGCCGGTGATCTCATTCATCGCCGCAAGCAATAGATTTCCCAAATTATGGCCAGCCAATCCGTTTCCATTTTTGAAACGATGCTGCATCAGTTTTTCCATCAGCGGTTCTGTATCTGCTAGTGCCGTCAGTACATTGCGAATATCGCCGGGAGGAAGCATATCCATCTCTTCCCGCAATCGCCCTGAGCTTCCTCCATCATCAGCCACAGTGACGATCGCGGTAATATGTACTTCCTCCTGTTTTAACCCCCGCAACAAAACGGACAGACCCGTACCACCGCCAACCACGACAACGCGAAGCAATTCATCCGATTGCTTCCCCATTCTCCCTGTTGACATATGTCACCTCGTTTTCTCCTCATGAGAATGCTTGTATCTCTTACATGCTGGCAGTGAATCATTTAACCCATTCTATGCCTATTTGCTTTTTTCCATGTCTCGGTGGCTGACACGCACCGCGTAATCCTTTGCGAACGTTTTGCCAAGATGCTCTGTGATCGCGACAGAGCGGTGCTTTCCGCCGGTGCAGCCAATCCCGATCACCAGCTGATTCTTGCCTTCCTTTTGATAATGAGGAATCAGGAAGGACAGTAAATCGATCAGCTTTGTGAGGAATTCTTCTGTATCTGGTTGGTTCATCACATAATCAAACACTTCTGCATCACAGCCTGTTTTGGGCCGTAGCTCATCCACATAATGCGGATTCGGCAAAAACCGGACATCGAACAGGAGGTCTACATCGATTGGCGTTCCGTATTTGAACCCGAAGGATAGTACATTAATAGTCAAGGATGACGTTTGTTGTGTGTATTGCGTGACAATTTTTTCACGCAGCTGGGCCGGCTTCATCTGACTCGTATCCACGATCTGGTGAGCGCGCCCTTTCATTTCCTGCAGCAGCCTGCGCTCCGCATGGATTCCTTCCAGCGGCGAACCATTTGGCGATAGCGGATGGCGTCTGCGGGTCTCTTTATATCGGGAAACAAGCGTCTGGTCATTCGCATCCAGATACAGGATGTGAAATGCGATGCCCTCTGTCTCGTTTATGCTGTCAATCGCTTCTTGCAAGCTGTCAAAAAACTCGCGGCTGCGCAAATCGACGACCAAGGCTACTCGCTCAATCCCGCCGCCTGATTGCTTGATCAAATCCGCAAATTTGGGGATCAGAATGGGTGGCAAATTGTCCACGCAAAAAAAGCCAAGATCTTCAAGGCTCTGTACGGCCACCGTTTTCCCAGCCCCGGACATCCCTGTGATGATCAGCAAATTAATCGCTTTCTTGTTTTCTTCCATTCTCTATCCGCCTCCTCTGACCCTTCTTTAAGAATACCACAATGCCTTGCGCAATCGAACAAGTTTTGTCATCCAACAAAATCTTGGCAATCTTATTTTGACAAAAAAATGGCGTGGCCGACGTTCCAGCCACGCAAATTGTTTATATAGATAAGGGGGTCAATTCATCGTAGTACCATCTTATCCCTTTTATATTTCACCAGTGT
Organism: Brevibacillus migulae; assembly: GCF_004521915.1. Lineage (GTDB taxonomy): Bacteria > Bacillota > Bacilli > Brevibacillales > Brevibacillaceae > Brevibacillus_F > Brevibacillus_F migulae. Next base: position 28,853 of record NZ_SDKD01000036.1, read on the forward strand.
TACAAAACGGTTAAGACATTGTGACATTTTCTTCTTTCAAACGCTCATCCAATGCTTCCACGTAGTGTTGAGCCGCTTGAGCTGCGATAGAACCGTCGCCCGTAGCCGTCACAACCTGGCGCAGCATTTTTTCACGGACATCTCCTGCCGCGAAAATTCCTTTTACTTTTGTGCGCATGTTCTCATCCGTCAATACATAGCCAGCTTCATTGGTAATGCCCAATCCGCGTACGCTCTCGGTCAATGGGTCCATCCCCACGTAAATGAAGATCCCGTTCGCTGCAAATTCGCTTTGCTCGCCTGTTTTCACATTTTCCAACAGCAGGCTTTGCACAACATTTTCACCGCGGATTTCTTTGACGACTGTATCCCAGATCACTTCGATTTTCACATTTTCGAAGGCTCGTTTTTGCAGAATTTTTTGCGCACGGAATTCGTTGCGACGGTGAATGATGGTGACTTTGCTCGCAAAGCGAGTCAGGAACACCGCTTCTTCTACAGCTGAGTCTCCGCCGCCGACTACGACCAATTCTTTGTTGCGGAAGAATGCCCCGTCACAGACCGCACAATATGAAACACCGCGGCCGGACAGTTCTTTTTCACCCGGCACGCCAAGCAGGCGGTGTTCCGCACCGGTTGCCACGATGACGGATTTTGCGAGATATTCCTTATCGCCGGCACGCACGATTTTGTAAGGGTCGCCATCCACGATTTCCTTGATCTCGCCATAGGCGTACTCCGCTCCGAATTTCTGCGCATGCTCAAACATTTTGGTAGAGAGATCTGGCCCCAGGATATGGCCAAACCCCGGGTAGTTTTCGATCTCTTCCGTATTGGCCATTTGCCCGCCCGGAATTCCTCTTTCCAGCATCAAGGTGGACATATTGGCACGAGACGTATATACGGCTGCAGTCATCCCTGCTGGTCCTGCTCCTGCGATAATGACATCATAGATCTTTTGTTGATCACTCATGCTCCACGCCCTCCAATAAAACCAACTTTTTTACTTTATACTTATTATAAAATTGTAATCGATTTAAATCAATACAGAGAGTGCTCGAATACACTTTGCCAAGGTTGACAGGGAAACGTCATATTTTTCGGCTACATTGATTTGGTTCAACTTAGCCTTTGCCATTTTCCCGTAGAGATATTCCATCGCCGCCAGCCATGCGCTATGCTTCCGAACGCGAAGAGGTTCTTTTGTAGAGCGGTATGCTTTCCATAATTGCAGAGACCACTCGCACAGACCCGCTTGCTCTTCTCCGCTAAAATGCAGCTTGATCGCCCAGCTTACCTCATCTTCGTCCTCTTCAGCCGGAATGGAATCGCCTACCTCATACGGCAAGGCTGCTCCCATTTGCGCCAGAGCCAGCAAGGCCAGCTTTTGAAAATGAGGGTCCTTGGCTTCCTTGCAAAATTGGCGCACTGCCGCTTCCGCCTCGCTGTCGCCGATCAGGCTCAACGTCCGGAGCACGACCTGTTTTACATCGTCCTTGCCATGCTGCAGCGCCCATAATAAGGAAGCGCGAATCATCGGATTGTCTTTAAAGTCATCCGGGCATGACCAATTCATTTTATCGGGTAAGCTTTCCTGTTCCGGGTGAAAATAATGATAAGGGATCGTCATCAAACGGACCTGATCCTTCTCTTCTTTCATCCGCTGCAGATAGTAATCGGCAATGCCTGATTCCTGATCAAGCTGCTTCACTTTTTGCCACCAGCGGACCGCTTGCTGGCGGCGATCCGTCATATATGCCGAAATGGCCGCATAGTGGTACGTGCAGACATCCTGGGCCGCTCCCCTTTTCAACATGCGCTGGTACAGGGAGTACGCCTCTTCATGCTGACCCAGTACCCCCATCGTCGTTGCTAATTTATACATATGTTCCAGATTAATCGGGGCCACCTTTTTCAGATGGCTCAGCAGTTCAAGCAGCGCAGCTGTCTGATTCATATGTGATAGCAAGACAGCCAAATTGCAGAGCGCATGCAGGTTTCCAGGTTCACGCTCCAAGGTCAACTCGATCGTCTCCATGGCTTTCTCAAAATCCCCGACATAGTAGTAAGCCAGGGAAAGATTGTTCCATGCCGGCATGAAGGTTTCATGCTGCTGCACGATGTCTTTCAGAATCTCGACAGCTTCTAAAAAACGACCTTCTTCCAGGCAATTTCTCGCTTCATCATGACGCTGATATAGTTGATCCCCGTCTTTTTCGATAAAAAGGCGTGGCGGCATATCCAATTCAAAATAAATATAATCCAGCAATTCTTCCGCTTCCTCTGCGTACATGCCATATTGGCTTTTTTGCAGATAGGTCGTCGCCATTTCTTCTGCCATCTGGTAATCCTCGAGATTGGCATAGTTATTGGCCAAATAGAAATAGACATCTACCATTTGCGGATCGATATGATCGAGCACATGGTGGAGAATGTCATTGGAAGCTTCGAACCGTCCCATTTCCGCCAACGCGCTGGCGAGATGACAGTTAAAATGCGCGTTATTCGGTTCCATATCTACAGCACGTTGAAAATAACGAAGTGCTTTCTCATAATCGTAGCGGTATAAGAGACGCTGCCCACGCTCAATAAAAAAATGCGCATCACACATGAGGTCTACCACAGTTGCTTTTTTGTTTCTTTCACTGCTCTTCATACAACCTCCAATACTCTTAGGAGTCCTTCATGTATCGTATCAAATCCACCTAGTCGTCACAAGTCGTATACCTTGTCAAAAGTGCTATCTTCTGCATAAAGCAGGAAACACCACCTGCCGGTCGGCCAAGTGGTGTCGACTATGTGTTATTGTATTGTGAAATGGAGCGGACGACGGGTCTCGAACCCGCGACCTTCGCCTTGGCAAGGCGACGCTCTACCAATTGAGCTACGTCCGCACAATAAATTGCCGGATACGTAAAATGGTGAGCCATGAAGGACTCGAACCTTCGACCCTCTGATTAAAAGTCAGATGCTCTACCAACTGAGCTAATGGCTCCCTGCAAATGGTGGCTCGGGACGGAATCGAACCGCCGACACGAGGATTTTCAGTCCTCTGCTCTACCGACTGAGCTACCGAGCCAGAAAAAAATGGCGGAGCTGACGGGACTCGAACCCGCGACCTCCGGTGTGACAGACCGGCGTGAACTCCAACTTCACCACAGCTCCATATTTTTCAGTTATGCAGTTAAAGGTGTTTTGCACCTTCAAAACTGGATACGCAGCAATTTTTTTGCACAAGGACGTGCTTACGTCTGCGTTGCGACAGGACGTCGCGTCTTTAGCAGACGATCCGCAATATTGTTGTGGATA
>NZ_SDKD01000037.1 GCF_004521915.1 Brevibacillus migulae
TCGCGGGTTCGAGACCCGTCGTCCGCTCCATGAAAAACGTCATGACGTTTTTCATCATAAAACGTTTTGTGCCCTTAGCTCAGCTGGATAGAGCGTTTGACTACGAATCAAAAGGTCGGGAGTTCGAATCTCTCAGGGCACGCCATAATGAAGATCGACTAAAAGCGCCACATCCTGTGGCAACGTCGATACGTCCATATCCGTCGGGAAGTAGCTCAGCTTGGTAGAGTACTTGGCTTGGGACCAAGGGGTCGCAGGTTCGAATCCTGTCTTCCCGACCACTGTTTTGCGGGTGTAGTTCAATGGTAGAACTCCAGCCTTCCAAGCTGGTCGCGTGGGTTCGATTCCCATCACCCGCTCCATACATAACCTCGCTAAAAACGGGTGTGCTGCTTGCGGCATGCTCGTTTTTTTCATTTATCGACTGTCAAGCTTATAACTATACAAAATTGTGTCAAGTTGAGTCATTTCTCCTTTCAAGGCTACAATAAAGATGATCGAGTCAAGGAAGGAGTCCAAATGATGAACAAAAAGATTACCATCATAGGGGTACCGTTAGATTTGGGTGCAGATCGCCGTGGGGTCGATATGGGACCAGCAGCGATCCGATACGCAGGTGTTGTAGAGCGGTTAACAGGTATGGGCTTTGAGATCAAAGACGCTGGGGATATTCAAGTGAATCGTCCTCATGCGTTTACAGAAACAGAAAATCATAAATACCTGGATGAAGTAGTCGATGCGAATAACCTGCTAGCCGAAGCCGTCAGCAGAGAGATGGCGGATGGACGTTTCCCTTTGGTGCTTGGAGGAGATCACGCCATTGCCTTGGGAACGGTTGCAGGAGTCACCTCACACGTGCCTAACCTTGGTGTCATCTGGTTCGATGCGCATGGCGACTTGAATACAGGTGAAACCTCTCCTTCCGGCAATATTCACGGGATGCCGTTGGCCGCAAGCTTGGGGTATGGGCATCAACGCCTTGTCCAAATAGGTGGCAGAACGCCGAAGCTCAAACCTGAAAATGTGGTGATCATCGGGGCGCGTGATCTGGATGCGGGAGAACGGGAATTAATCAAACGCATTGGAATGAAAGTATACACGATGCATGAAATCGATAAATTGGGGATGGCCCGCGTGATGGAAGAAGCGATTGCCCACGTGAGCATGAACACGGATGGCGTCCATTTGAGCCTCGATCTCGATGGTCTTGATCCGCACGATGCACCAGGGGTAGGTACACCGGTAATCGGAGGCATTTCCTATCGGGAAGGGCATTTGGCTATGGAAATGCTGGCGGATGCAGATGTGTTGGTATCCGCAGAATTTGTCGAGGTCAATCCAATACTCGATCAGCAAAACATGACAGCAAGAGTAGCAGTTGCACTCATGAGTTCAGCATTTGGAGACAAATTATTATAGGCAAGAAAAAAAGAGGGATAAAAGTCCCTCTTTTCCCTTTTTTACCCCACGCTCGTGTGGGAGCGATGCCATTTATTGAGTAACTGGTCTAAACGAACGCTCAATGCGAGTACTTCCGGCGTGATTGCGGAATGTTCCTTGTACAGCTCGTTTAATTCTCCGCGTAGTTTCTCAATTTCCTGAAGTATACTCTCCTTGTCCATCTCGAACCACGCTCCTTTTTCCTATTTTTGTACCCACCACCAGTGTATGATCAAACTAGCCGAATATTCCTATTTTGCGATTCCTCAAGTTTTCCATAAAATTTTCACCCAAAAACGAAACCAGATAAGGTATTCTTCGTATAGTAGGAGAACGGCAATGCCGGGGAGGATCAAATGGAATTTGTAGAGAAACGATTAATGGAGCGAGCGAAGCGAGGAGATCGCGATGCATTCGCTGAGTTGATTGAAATATATAAAGATAAAATTTTCCAATTGGCCTATCGGATGGTAGGGAATCGGCAGGAAGCCGAAGATATTGCGCAAGAGACCTTTTTGCGTGTGTATGCCAACTTGCAGACGTACGATGAAAGCTATAAGTTTTCCACGTGGATCTACCGGATCGCCACAAACCTTTGTATCGACCGGGGGAGAAAGAAACGTCCGGACTTTTCATTGGATGAGCAGGTAGAAGGTACGGAAGGGCTCGACTGGTACTCCCGCCTTTCTTCATCAGATAAAACGCCAGAGGAAAAAGTAGTGACGCAAGAGCTCCAGGAGACCGTACAGCAGGCATTGGACCAGTTGGCACCCAAATATCGTTCGATCATGATCCTGCGCTATATTGAGGACTTATCCTTGCAGGAAATCAGCGATGTGCTGAAATTACCAGTTTCCACCATCAAGACGAGAATTCACCGCGGGCGTGAAGCGTTGCGTGGCAGACTGCAATTCAGATAAAGGAAAGGAGAACATCACGAATGGAATGCAGACAAGCAAACGTCCTGATCCATGAGTATCTCGATGGGGATCTCGACGAACTGTCCAATCAACACTTACAAATCCATCTTCAGGGATGCGAGGCATGCCGACGCAAGCTGCACGAGTTCCAGTTGGCTGTCGTCTATGTGCAGAGCACTTCCCATGTCCATGTGTCTGCTGATTTTACCGCCCGTGTGTTAGCACAGCTGCCGACTCCTACAAAAGCCAGCCAGTTCTCCAAATGGCTGCGGCATCACCCGTTTTTGGCGGCTGCGGCTGTATTCCTGGTACTGATGACCGGAAGCCTGACCGCATCTTGGTTTGAAACCGATGACACCTTGCAAGTCTCCTCTTCAAACCTGGATAAACTAAAAATCGACAAAGAGCGCAATGTAGTGATCGTACCATCAGATGTCACTATAGAAGGGGATCTGGTCGTGCGCAACGGCAGCGTGGAAGTGCAAGGCCAGGTGCAAGGAAATGTCGTGGCGATCGAAGGGAAGGTATTCAAGGCATCCACCGCGCAAATTGCCGGGGAAGCGGAGTCGATTGAAGCGATTTTCGATTGGATCTGGTACGAAATGAAAAATATCGGAAATGACTTGCTTCCCGTGACTCCATAAGCGAAAATAGATAAAGGTTAGCACGGCAAAGTAGCCGTGCTTTTTTCCACAAGCGAAAGAGAAATGTATGACTGACATGGAGCGAGAAGATGGGGGCTTCGTAATGGGTTCGATCGATTATGGGGATTTGATCCGGTACGGAATCGATATTTTATTGGTTTCGTACGTGATTTATAAATTAATCATGTTAATAAGAGGGACGCGTGCCGTTCAGCTGCTGAAAGGGATCATGGTGATCGTCGTCACCTGGCTCTTGAGCAAGTATTTCGAACTGACGACGCTCCACTGGATGATGTCGCAGGCCTTTACCTTTGGGGTGCTGGCGCTGGTCATCATTTTTCAGCCTGAATTGCGTCGAGCTTTGGAGCAGTTGGGGAGGGGCAAGCTGTTTTCGCGCACGCATACCAGTCAAGATGACGATACCCTTCGGCGCATGGTACAGGAAGTAGGGAAGTCAATTACGTATATGGCAAAGCGGCGGATTGGCGCCCTGATCGTCATTGAACGGGAAACGGGGCTGAACGACTATGTGGAGACAGGCATTGCCATAAACGGTCGCGTCAGCTCGGAGCTTTTAATTAATATTTTCATTCCCAATACACCGCTGCACGATGGCGCGGTTATCCTGCGTAAGGATACCGTATTGGCCGCAGGCTGTTATTTGCCTCTTTCCGAGAACACTTCGATCTCCAAAGAGCTGGGGACACGACATCGGGCAGCAATCGGGATGAGTGAGGTATCCGACGGTGTATCGGTAGTCGTCTCCGAGGAAACGGGCCAGGTTTCATTTGCCCTGAATGGGGAAGTCAGGAGAAATTTGACGGAAGAACAATTAACCGAGCTTTTGCTTGAGCATTTATCTCCCCCATCGAAGGGAAAATCCATGGCAAGTCGTTGGCAATGGAGGCGAAAGCATGGATAAATGGTTAAACAGCCATTGGTTCGCACGCGCGATTGCATTGGTCATGGCGGGGATGCTGTGGATGGTCGTCAATTTTGAGCCTGATCAAGGAGCCATGACGGACACCACGCAGCCCGTCCTGATTGACGGGGTGACCTTGCACGTCAAATACGACACGGACCGTTTTCAGGTAGTGAAGATGCCGAAGACGGTGAAGGTCGCACTGGAAAGCAACAATCCGTTTTACCGGCATAACTTTCTTCCGGCGGATTCGTATGAAGTCTATGTGGATTTGACAGGGATGGGAAAAGGCACGCACAAGGTGCCGGTGCAATACCGCGGGTTCCCTGAAGAAGCGCGGGTCGGCATCATCCCGAACCAAGTGGAAGTGACGTTGGAAGAAAAGAAAACCGTTGAAAAAGATGTGAGAGTGGAAGTGCTGGGGCAGGTTGCTCCTGGCTATACGGCTGGGGAGCCCATCGTCAAGCCGTTCCGCGTATTGGTAAGGGTGCCGGAAAGCCAGGCGGATAACATCGCGATGGTGAAGGCATCCGTCAATCTGGATGGGGCCACAGAGCCGATCAAGACGACGGTGCCGCTCAGGGTCGTGGACAAGTCCGGAAACCAAATCCAGGGCATTGAAGTAAACCCGCTCACCGTAGAGGTCAATATTCCAGTCACAAGCCCATTCGCGATCGTACCGTTAAAATTAAACTTGACGAACGAGTTGCCGGATGGCTATAGTTTGGCTGGTGTGGAAATGAATGCCGAAGAAGTAACCGTATACGGGCCGAAAGAAATGGTGGACACATTGAAGACCACGACTTATGCCGGACCGGAAATCGATTTGAGCAATGTAACCGCAGATCGCGTGTTCCAGTTGAAAATCCCGATGCAAGACAATATTGTGAAGATAGAGCCGGAATATTTGCAGGTTTCGCTTAAGGTGGTTCCTTCGCAAACCAAGAATCTTGCAGATGTGCCGATTCGGGTGACGGGGTTAACACCAGATAAGCAAGCGAAAGTGCTGGGAGCCAATGGCGAGGAATTGTCGACGATCGATTTTGACGTCATTGGGGCGCCGGCCATCCTGAAAGACCTGACAGCGGATGATGTACAGGTGGTAGCGGATGTTACCAATCTGCCTGTCGGTGTCCATGAGATAACCCTGAACTATAACTACAACATGCCGCACTTTCTGAAAACAGGAGCGTCGGCCATCAAGCAGGTAACGGTAGAAATCACGAATACCCAGCAGTAAACATATGCTGATGCTGGTAGATGCTTAGAAATGAGGGACAAGAATGGGGAAGTATTTCGGAACAGATGGTGTACGTGGGATCGCGAATGAGCAGTTAACACCAGAGCTTGCCTTTCGGGTAGGACGCATGGGCGGTTATGTACTGACCAGACATAAGCAGGAGGGCAAACCTAAGGTAGTCATCGGTCGGGATACCCGCATTTCTGGACAAATGCTGGAAAGCGCCCTGATCGCAGGACTCTTGTCGGTTGGAGCGGAAGTCGTCCGCCTTGGCGTCATTTCCACGTCCGGTGTCGCCTACCTGACTCGTGCGCTGGGTGCCGATGCAGGCGTGATGATCTCTGCATCGCACAATCCATTCCCGGACAATGGGATCAAATTCTTTGGCAATAACGGTTTTAAGCTGTCCGATGATGTAGAAGCAGAGATTGAACAGCTGCTGGATACGCCAGAGGATACGCTGCCACGTCCAACAGGGGAACAAATCGGCACTGTGCTCGACTTCCTGGAAGGCAGCCAAAAGTACCTTTCTCATCTGAAAAACTCCGTGTCCGAACGATTTGACGGAATGAAAGTGGTCCTGGATTGCGCGAACGGAGCCGTTTCTTCCTTGGCAGCTCGCCTGTTTGCCGATGTGGAGGCAGAAGTCATCACGATCGGGGCAAGCCCAAATGGTGTAAACATCAACGAACAATGCGGCTCCACACATCCGGAAAAGCTGCGTGAAGAGGTCGTCAAGCATCAAGCGATTCTGGGCCTGTCCTTTGACGGGGATGCGGATCGCTGCATCGCGGTGGACGAGACTGGTGAAATCATCGATGGCGACTACATCATGGCGATTTGTGCGCGTGCCTTGAAAGCAAAAGGCAAGCTGAACAACAATACCATCGTGACTACCGTGATGGCGAATCTCGGCTTCTTCAAAGCGATGGAGGAAGCAGGCATCAATACGACCAAGACGGCTGTAGGCGATCGCTATGTGGTGGAAGAAATGATCCGCGGCGGCTACAATCTCGGCGGCGAGCAATCCGGCCATATCATTTTCCTGGATCACAATACGACAGGTGACGGTCTGTTGACAGGCCTGCAGCTGTTGAACGTGATCAAAGAGTCCGGCAAACCGCTTTCTGAGCTGAAACAAATGATGAAAAAATACCCGCAGCTGCTGGTCAACGTACGGGTAGAAGATAAAACAAAGCTGAACGGCAACGCTGCGATCGAGCAATCGATCAAAGAAGTGGAAGAAGAACTGGCGGGCAATGGCCGTGTACTGGTTCGTCCGTCCGGCACCGAGCCGATCGTGCGCGTCATGGCAGAAGGTCCGGATGACGAACAGCTCAAAGTGCTGGTAGATCGCATCGTGGACGTAGTGAAACGGGAATTGGTCTAAAAGACATAGATTGGAAAAAGGGGCGGCACCGTGCTGCTCCTTTTTGCATAGGGTAAAAAGGGAGCTGTTACCTGTTGACAGAAACCAAAGCTGTGGTAAAGTATTGAATGTATTACACAATCTTGGGAGGTTGAAAGGGGGCATGTGCAGAAGAAGAGAAGCGCCTGGCATCAACCTTTTAGCAAAGAGTAACTAAAGCGCCAGCACTGCGGCTGCCCGACATGGAGCGCAGTGGACGAGGTGGAGGTTTATCGAAAGTTTCGGCGGATGCCTCCCGGTAGCAAGACGTCACTACCGAAAATACAGGAACAAAACAATGGGGTGACCCGTTGCACAAAACCTGTATATGACGAGAGAAACGGCCATCGCCGTTTCCACCAAAACATAAACGTAATGGAGTGACGGGGACACCTCCCCGTTCACAATTGACAGCTGGGTCGTGTCCCCGTCGATCTGAAAGGGGACTATTTAATCATGTGTGGAATCGTTGGATATATTGGAGAGAAAAATGCGCAGGAGATCATCGTAGGTGGTTTGCGCAAGCTGGAATACCGCGGTTATGACTCAGCGGGGGTAGCAGTCCTGACGAAAGACGGACTTTCCTATGAAAAAGCAAAGGGACGCCTTGCTGTCTTGGAAGAACGTCTGGAAGGAAATGCCCTGATCGGAAACGCTGGAATTGGTCACACTCGCTGGGCAACGCATGGCAAACCATCTGACGAAAACGCGCATCCTCATACCGATGCAAAAACCAAATTTGCCGTGGTGCACAACGGCATTATCGAAAACTTTCTGGAGATCAAGGAAGAGCTGATCGCCAAAGGATATACGTTTGTCTCCGAGACAGACACAGAGGTCATTGCACACCTGTTGGCAGACACGTATAACGGAGACATTGTCGCGACTGCCCAAAAGGTTGTTGGACGGATGAGAGGGGCATACGCGCTGGGGATCATGACAGAGCACGAGCCGGATAAGCTGGTAGCCGTTCGTCTGGCAAGCCCATTGATCGTAGGTGTAGGAAACGGTGAAAGCTTCATCGGTTCCGACATTCCGGCGATGCTGGAGCACACACGCGATGTCTATATCCTGAATGAAGGCGAAATGGCTGTACTGACTCGGGAAGGCGTCGAGCTGTTTGATGCGCAATCTGGCGAGAAGATCGAGCGTGAGATTTTCCACGTAGACTGGGATCTGGTGCAAGCGGAAAAAGGTGGATTTGACTCCTTCATGCTGAAAGAGATTCACGATCAGCCGCAAGCGGTGCGCGAAACCATGGGCGCGCGGATCCATCCGGAGACCAAAAAAGTCGTGATGCCTGAGCTGAAAATGAGCGAAGCCGAGCTGAAAGCGATTGACCATATCTATATCGTCGCATGCGGTACGTCCATGCACGCAGGTCTCGTGGCAAAAGACGTGATTGAAAAGCTCGTGCGCGTGCCTGTAGAGGTCGCGATCGCTTCTGAATTCCGTTATCGTGATCCGATCTACACACCAAATACATTGGTGATCGTGATCAGCCAATCCGGTGAGACCGCAGATACGTTGGCGGCTTTGCGTGAAGCGAAGAAGAGCGGTGTGAAGGTATTGGCTGTCACCAACGTGGTGGGAAGCTCTGTGGCTCGTGAAGCGGATGAAGTGGTCTTTACGTGGGCAGGACCGGAGATCGCGGTCGCTTCCACCAAGGCGTATACTTGCCAGGTAGTCGCATTGTACCTGTTTGCGCTCTACTATGCGCAGGTGAAAGGCACGCAGACCGATGCGCAGATCGCTGAAATCACCGAGCATATGCTGCAGCTCCCAGGCAAAATCGCGGACATCCTGAAGCACACCGAAGAAATTCGTGTGTTTGCCGAGGGTATCAAGGATGTGCAAAGCCTCTTCTTCATCGGCCGTGGCCTTGATTATGCGGTGACGCTGGAAGGCTCGCTGAAGCTGAAAGAGATCTCCTACATCCATTCCGAAGCGTATGCAGCGGGTGAATTGAAGCATGGTACGCTTGCGCTGATTGAAGACAATGTACCAGTGATCGCATTGGCGACACAGCCTGACATTTTCGAAAAAATGGTCAGCAACATCGTCGAAGTCAAAGCGCGCGGTGCCCATGTGCTCGGAATCGCCCTGGAAGGCAACACGGAGCTTGCAAAGAGCGTGGATCAAGTGATTACGATTCCAGAAACATTGCCAATCTTGGCACCTGTATTAACCGTCATTCCATTGCAAATGCTTTCTTACTACGCGTCGCTGGCTCGCGGCAATGATGTGGATAAACCACGGAATTTGGCGAAGAGTGTGACTGTGGAGTAATTCGATTAGGAAGATATACAATTGTTGTCTGGTGATAAAAAGTGTGAAACTAGACTGGTTTACTAAGAGCCTCGGGGATAAATTTACCCGGGGCTTTTCGTTGATTGTACGATTTAAATTGAAATGAACAGGTTCAAGACGAAAGTTACTGTCCTGAGAAAATAAAGTTTTAGACTAGAAAATAAAGTGCTAGACTGAAAAATAAAGTAATAGACTGGCGGCGGCGTTAAGCTAACAGGTAGGTTAGATTCGCAATTCATAAGAAACATCCCAAACCTTTATATGGTAACTTATAGCCAATCCATTACATCACATAAAAAAGGGAGAAACTTAAATGAGAAAGCTTGTTTTATTTTTGCATGCATCGCTTGACGGTTTTGTAGAGGGGCCTGATGGTGCAATGGACATAGGCTGGGTTTCCTACGATAATGATTTAGCGAAGCACGCTGCGCAAATTTTGAGTACGGCCGACACCGTCCTCTGGGGTAGGGGCACTTATCAAATGATGTTCAACTATTGGCCCACGGTGCCATCGAACCCCTCAAGTTCGGAGCATGAGCTGGAGCATGCCGAGTGGATTGAGCAAACATCCAAAATTGTTTTTTCCAAGACGCTTGATAAAGTGGAATGGAACAATTCCAGACTGGTGAAAGAGAATGTCAAGGAAGAAATCCAGAATTTGAAGGAACAGCCAGGAAAGGATATTGTCATCCTCGGCAGTCCCAGGTTTGCGCACCACGTGATGGGTCTTGATCTTATCGATGAGTACAAAATCACGGTTTCTCCTGTCCTGATCGGCAGCGGGCTGCCGTTGTTTCAAGGACTCCAAGAGAAGACCAAGCTTAAACTTATCGAAAATAAAACGTTCGATTCCGGAGCCATTGGTCTCTATTATCAGACGGTTAGATGACCTTGCGTTGTAAATCAGTATGCATTACCCAATCAGTCAACGGGGCTGAACTAACGGGGAATGTAAGTTGAAAAAAGACAGCGGTAGTCTAAGACTTTATTTTCAAGTCTTGGTCAGCCGCTGTTTCATTTTTATAGTCAGTCTAATACTTAATTTTCGAAGTCTGACGATTTTCCTAATATTGGCAGTTCCCATTATCCCTACGTATGATGTGGGGAAGCGAATGATGAGAAAAACGATCATGGAATAACGCAAGAAAAAAAGAGTAGTAGTATATTTGCTACCACTCTTTTGCGTGTTTGCTCCTCACACCTCGATAATGATAGGCAAAATCATGGGTCTTCGTTTTGTTTTCGCATACAGAAACTTCCCAATCGCTTCCCGCAAACCTTGCTTCAAGCGATTCCACTGGGTGATGTTATCTTCTTGGAGTCGAGTCAAGGCATCGAGCGCCACCCGGTTGGCCTCTTCCATCAGCTCCTCCGCTTCGGGTGAAGATATGAAAACAAAACCTCGGGAAATCAGATCGGGTCCGGAAAGAATTTTGCCATCCATTTTGCTCAGCGTGACGACCACTACCATGATGCCGTCCTCGGAGAGGTGCTTGCGGTCACGCAGGACGATCGTACCCACATCGCCGATGCCGAATCCGTCCACGAGGGTATTGCCAGCAGGCACTTTCCGCTCCTGGGTTGCCTCACCTTGCCGAATATCTACCACATCGCCGATATTTACAATAAAGATATTGTCCGGGTCGACCCCCACCGATTCGGCTAGCATGCGATGCGTCTGCAGCATTCGATACTCCCCGTGAATAGGGATAAAATATTTGGGCTTCATCAGTGTGAGCATGAGTTTCAACTCTTCCTGGTTGCCATGGCCGGAGACATGCATGCCGGTTACCGAGCCGGACCCATAGATCACTTTTGCCCCTCTGAGCATGAGATTATCTATGATGCGGCTGACATTTCGCTCGTTGCCAGGAATCGGGGATGCAGATAAAATCACGGTATCTCCCGGATCCACCTGGATATGCCGAACCCCTCCTGTCGATAATCGGGACAAAGCCGCCATGGGCTCGCCTTGACTGCCTGTACACAGGACGACGACACGATGCGGGTCGAGCTGCTGGGCTTCCTCTGGCTCCACGAGCATGCCTTCGGGAATAGTTAGATACCCTTGTTCTTCCGCAATTCTTACGACATTTACCATACTTCGTCCCAGCAAGGTGAGCTTGCGATCGGTGACCATACAAGCGTCGATGACCTGCTGGACGCGGTAGACATTGGAGGCAAAAGTGGATACGAAGATTTTTTTATCCGCTTTGCTGAATGCTTCGATGAGATGATCGCCGACGATCTTTTCCGATGGCGTAAAACCGGGGCGTTCAGCATTTGTGCTTTCCGATAACAAAGCCAGGACCCCTCGCTGGCCAATCTCCGCCATTCGATGGATGTCCGGAGACTGGTTATTCACCGGAGTCAAATCAAATTTGAAATCCCCCGTATGAACGACCGTACCTTCAGGTGTTTCGATCACGACCCCTAGACAATCCGGGATGCTGTGATTGGTTTGAAAAAAGCTGATGTTCAAGCTGCCGAGTGTCAATGTGGAACGAGAGTCAATCAGGTGGCGCTTTGTTTGTTGAATCAGGCCATGCTCCTTCAATTTCTCTTCGACCAATCCCAGCGTCAAGCGTGTTGCGTAAATGGGCATGTTGAATTGGCGGAGTATGTAAGGAATTCCCCCGATATGGTCTTCATGTCCATGAGTGATAATCATGCCTCTTACTTTATCGCTGTTTTCCAATAAATACGAGATATCAGGAATAATGAGGTCGATGCCGAGAAAGCTCTCATCGGGAAACTTGGCACCGCCGTCAATTAAAACAAGATCATCCCCATATTGAATTCCATACATGTTTTTTCCGATCTCATAGACGCCACCTAGGGCGAATATGGACAACGTATCCTTCATGACGCTCACCAAAATACCCCCTTTTTTAAGCGGTATTTGGTTAAAATCCCCTTTTTCTGTTCGATCTATGCAAATGCAGGTAAACAAAACCCAAATAGAATGGTTTTTCCCTACCGAGAAGGAAAGTGGGGTTTCCATGAGAATGTAGAACAAGAAGAAGAAAAGAACGCACACGAGCCGGAACAAAAAGTGGGAGGTTCCTTTATGATTCGTTTGGCAGAAGCCGAAGACGCCCATCTGGTCCATGCATGCATGTTAGCTGCTTTTGAAGAATATCGAAATGCCGACATCCCCTCAAGCGCACTCGATGAGACCGTTGCCTCCATCGAGAAGGCTTTACGCGAGGGAGCGGAAAAAGCCCTGATCTATTTGGATGATAAACGGCCGCTGGGATCGGTACGCTTCAAAATAGATGAAAATTCCCTTTATTTCTTCCGCCTTTCTGTTTCTCCCGAAGCGCGCGGAAGAGGTTTGGCCAAATCCATGCTGCTGCATCTGGAGCAGTACGCAAAGGATGACGGCAAGACAAAGCTGCGGTGTCGGGTAAGAATGTCCGTGCCCCAAAATATCCTGCTGTACCAATCGATGGGCTACCACGTCTTCAAAGAAGAATGGGTCACCAATCCAAACGGGTTCCCTGTGAATACGGTATTGATGGAAAAGACGATCGGATGAGACTCTGCATCCGAGGTTGAACACCCATTGACGTATCGGAAAATATCGATATAATGATGGGTATGAAACCAATCGAAGTATTTAAGGCGCTTTCCAATGAATCAAGGATGCAAATTCTCGAATGGCTGAAGGAACCAGAACGCCACTTTACGCCCCATGAAGGGATTGATATGAGGGAAATTGGGGTATGCGTAAGTCAAATCACAAACAAACTGAACATGACGCAATCGACGGCTTCTCAATATCTCTCCATCCTGCAAAGAGCAGGTCTGATCAAGACAAAGCGTATCGGGAAATTTACATATTATCAAAGGGATGAAGAGGCGATCCGCAGCATTGCGGAATATTTGATGAAGGATCTATGAAGAATGGATAACTGAGCTCTCAAGCGAGGGATTCAGTTTCTTTTTTCGATAACAATTCGATATTTCGCGATATGTACGAGTGTTTCTTTACTTCAATATATCGACATTTCGCGATGTATCTTTATATAAATAGAAACCTTGAAAAAGGAGTGGAAAGATCTTGCGCAATGCGTGGAAAATTTACCTGCTGTCCATTGTCAGCTTTTTAGTGGGAACCTCCGAATACATCATCTCCGGTATTTTGGATAAGATTGCCGACTCTTTGGGAATTACGTTGGCTGCTGCCGGTCAATTGATCACCATTTTCTCCCTCGTATATGCGGTATGTACCCCCATCCTGATGGCACTGACCTCCAGTTGGGATCGACGCCGCTTAATGGTCTATGCGCTCGGTCTTTTTGTACTGGCAAACCTCCTGTCGTTTGTACTCCCCGGATATGGCTGGTTCGTAGCGGCTCGGATCTTGATGGCGCTTGGCGCCGGAGTGGTTGTCGTGACTGCGTTGAATCTTGCGGCGAAAATCTCCCCTCCGGGAAAACAGGCCAGCTCCATCGCCACGGTGATCATGGGTTTCACCGCTTCGCTGATTATCGGTGTTCCCCTTGGACGAATGACCGCTGAAGCCTTGGGGTGGAAAGCCGTCTTTGGTGGCATTGCTTTGCTCGGAATCATCGCCATGGTTGTGCTTTCCCTCGCGCTTCCCCATACAAAAGGAGATAAACCGATCCCTCTGCTTCAACAGCTCGCTCTTCTGAAAAAGCCAAAAGTCGTCATGGGATTGTCCATCACCTTTTTCTGGCTGGGCGGGTATTCTATAGCCTACACGTATCTCTCTCCCTATCTGCTCACGATTTCAGGAGTCGGTGACCATCTGCTCAGTACCGCTTTGTTGATATTCGGCATCGCTAGCTTGATCGGCTCAAAGTTTGGAGGGTACAGTACGGATCGCTGGGGGGTAGGCAATACCTTAATCGGTGGAATGACGCTGCATATTCTCATGCTGATATTGCTGTCCTTGGTTACGAATTCATTCGTTAGCGTATTGGTCATTTTGATCCTATGGTCCTTCGCCGCTTGGTCGTCCGGACCGACGCAGCAATATCATTTGGCAACGTTGGAGCCTGAATCATCCGGTATTTTGCTTGGGCTCAATCAGTCCATGATGCAATTGGCCATGGCAGCAGGCGCTGGATTCGGCGGAATCGTGGTAGACCAGGTTTCACTCGCTTCCGTTACGTGGATCGGAGCTGTGGGGGTTGCCGTTGCGATCGCAGCTACTTTGGTGCTTTCCTATTCCGGGAGCAATCAGGAGAAAGAGCGAGTAGCAGACAATCCATCGAGGATCTAGAATAATTTTACAACGATTAATCAATCCCTAATACTCCCTTAAAAATCCAATGGGAAAATGGACACTAGAAATCATGATAGGCACTAGGGAGTGAAATCGGATATGAAACAGCACTTTGTCGGGAAATGGGTTCTCACTTTAGCGGTATTGTCTGCATGCGCTGTTCCGTCGACTTCTGTGTTTGCGAAAGAAGCGGAAAGCACAAGCGGAACGACTAAAAACGTCATCCTGTTTGTCGGGGACGGGATGGGAGCGGCGGCCCGCAACGCGATGCGCCTATCCTCCAAAGGCGTTGAAGGCGAGCTGGCAATGGATGACATGCCTGTGACCGGGATTGTACATACCAGCTCTGGCAGTTCATTTGTAACGGATTCTGCCGCCGCAGCTACCGCATTGGCCACCGGTGTCAAAACCTATAACGGGGCAGTCGGTGTCGATATGGACAAAGACGCGGTAAAGACGATCATGGAGATTGCCAAAAAAGCCGGAAAATCAATCGGGATTGTCACGACCAGCCAGGTAACGGACGCGACGGGAGCGGCATTCGGCGCGCATGTCGCAAGCCGTTCGTCGCAAAGCGATATTGCCAAGCAGTACCTGGAAGACAGCAAGGTTGATGTGATTTTAGGCGGGGGAGAAGATTACTGGTATCCGCAGGGAGAGGAAGGTGCTTTTGCGGATAACCCGCCGGAAGATGAAGAAGAAGAAAGTAAGGGAACCCAAGGGAATCTCGTAGAAAAAGCGAAAGAGCTTGGGTATACCTATGTAACGAGCAAAAAGGAAATGCAAAAGGCGGAAGGGACCAAGCTGTTGGGATTGTTCGCCAATGAAGAGATGTTCACAGCTGAAGAAGAAGACAAAGGCGCCATCTACGATCCGGTTGTCTCGCTGCCGGACATGACCGAAAAAGCGATTGAAACCTTGTCGCAAAACAAAAAAGGCTTTTTCCTCGTAGTCGAAGAAGAAGCTACGGATGAAATGGCCCACCATAACAATGCAGA
The DNA here is from genome assembly GCF_004521915.1 of Brevibacillus migulae. Classification (GTDB taxonomy): domain Bacteria; phylum Bacillota; class Bacilli; order Brevibacillales; family Brevibacillaceae; genus Brevibacillus_F; species Brevibacillus_F migulae. Next base: position 15,140 of record NZ_SDKD01000037.1, read on the forward strand.
GCTGACGATCAAAGCTGGGAAAGAGCTGGATAAGGCAGTGGCGGTCGCCAAAAAATTTGCGGATAAACGCTCCGACACCCTCGTGCTGGTAACCGCCGACCATGAAACAGGCGGTCTGTCCCTGGAGACAGTCAGCGACTCCGATGAATCCGGCGAAGGCATGTCAGCAGAGGATGGCCCATTCAGCATTGCCGATTCCAAGGAAAAATTCGTCGTGGATTGGACCACCTCGGGGCATACGGCTGTGGACGTGCCATTGACGGCCATGGGGAAAAATGCCGAGCTGTTTAAAGGGGAATATGAGAACACCTATGTGTTTGAGGCGATGCTAAAAGCGATGAAGCTGAAAAAATAAGCGAAACGAACCCATACGAGGCACCATTTCAAGAAAGTCCGTGATGATCAATTTATCGAGGGCCTGGAAATGAAGCTCGAGCTTCCTGTTCAATAAGAATCGAAAAGCTTGAAAAAGCCGCATTTTTCCTAGCTGAAGGAAGAATGCGGCTTTCCTATGTTTCATGCAAGCAACGCCAAAATTCCTTTCGTATCCTTCACGATGGCAAACTCCTCATGCAAACTCACCAGCGCCAGCTGATGAATCTCTTCCGCGGCATACAGCTTGCCATCAAAGCTGATCCGTTCAAACGTAGCGGTAGCATCTGATACGATAAAAGGGGAAAAGCCCAGATTTTTCGCCATTCTTGTGGTGGTGGACACACAATGGTCGGTTGTCAGTCCCACGATGACCAGCGCATCAATGCTTGCTTCTCTCAGGTGCTGTTCCAGATTGGTCCCGATAAAAGCGCTGTTCACATGTTTCGTGATCACTGGCTCATGCGGAAGCGGGGCCACGATGTCTTTGATGGCGCGCCCGGGATGATCGGCTACAGCAGGGTTACTGACATGGCGGATATGAATGACCGGACGATCGGTTTCTCTCCATGCATGCAGCAGGGCAGCCATGTTTTCTTCAGCTTGTGGGTTATTTCTGCGTCCCAGTTCAGGGTTGTCAAAATAGTTTTGAACATCAATTAACAGCAATGCGGTATTCGCAGAGATCTTCATCGTTTCCTCCGATATGGGTATGGGAATTAGACCCGAAATCCCATCAGTGTTTTGACGTTGTTCGTATTTTCTGTTGAAGTCAATTGCTCAAGCAGGGTAAAGGCTACATCAAAAGCGGTGGATGGGTTGTAGGACGTGATGATATTGTTGTCGATGACGATCGGTTGATCTGCCAGCACGTTGACTCCCATTTCTGCCAGCTGGATTTGACGCTTGCGGCCGTTCAAGTTGTAGGTCGTCGCGTTCCTTCCTTCCAATACACCGCTTTTCCCGATGACCAGTGCAGCGACGCAGATCGAAGCGATCAGTTTTCCCTGCCGATTGAATTCGCGGATAAACTCCAGCACGTCGGGGCGAAACGCATCTTCGTAAAACCCGGCCGTTTCAAAGCCGCCTGGTATCGCCAATGCGTCAAACTCATCGACGGTTACCTCGGACAGCACCTTTTCCGGGATCACGGTAAAGTTCCAGGTGCACTTCAGTTCGTTGCGAGTGCCGACTGTCACCACCTCAGTGGTTCCATCACCCTCTTCTTTATTCCAGCCGAGCACATCGGTAAACACACTGGCCTCCACGGCTTCAAACCCATTGGGCAGCAGCAAACAGATTTTTTTCATGGAAATCATCTCCTCTCCCCTGGATCATATGCTACAATTATCCATTAGTAAAATTGAAACAACTAAACAACATGTTCAGCATTTCTGATATCAATGAGAGCCGAGGAGGGAATCACGATCGAAATCCGGCAATTTCAAACGTTTAAAACCGTTGCTGATTTGAACAGCTTTACCAAGGCCGCACAAGCGCTTCAGTATTCACAGGCCACCATCACCTCGCATATTCAACAGCTGGAGGATGAGCTGGGGGCTCCTTTGTTTGATCGGTTGGGCAAAAAAATTCAGCTGACGGCACTGGGACATGAGCTGTATCCGCATGCTGCGGAGCTGCTTATGGCATACAGCAAAATCAAGCATATATCCTCTGACGATCAGGTGCTGAAAGGCGAGCTTCGGATCGGTGCGTCCGAGACAATGACCGTCTACAGGCTGGGAGCCGTGCTGGCCACCTACAAAAAACAGTATCCGGACGTCATGATTTCCCTGATCAATGATAATTGCATTCCTCTGCGTGAGCGGCTCCTGACGGGAGAGCTCGACATCGCGATCACGCTGGAGCCCAAGGTCCAGGACCCTCAGCTGACGACGGAAGTGATTTCTGAGGAACGGCTAGTCTTTGTAGGGGGAAGCAATCATCCGGCAAATACCATCGAGGAAGCCAATGGGGATTGTATCATTTTTAGCGAACAAAACTGTTCGCTGCGAAGATTTTTCGAAGGCTATTTAGTGGAGAAGGGCTTTCATACGGGCAATCATTTGCAATTTACCAGCATGGAAGCGATGAAACAATGCGTCGTCAGCGGGTTGGGGATCAGCTTGATGCCATACATCAGTGTGGAAGCATGGCTTCGTGAGGAAAAAATGAAGGTGCTGGAGGCTTCGGGTGAGGATCTGGTGTTCTACGGGCAAATTTCCTATCACAAAAACAAATGGCTGTCGAAAGCGCATCGGAAATTCATCGAGATGGTAGGGGAACTGTGCTAAGTGTCCAGCTTGACGATCATATTCAGGTGGGGTATATTGTGATTATCCTCGTCTAAGGAGAGATTTTGATGTCGGTGATCGTTCTTAACTAAGCAATTCCATACGAAGGCTTCTGATACCCATGAAAAACTTTGCTCGCGGGCAATGCTTCTTTGTGATGGGTTGCGGATGGCCTTGGAATTAGTTAAGAACAGCGGATATCATACAATGCCTTAGGTGTATACCTATACCTATCACTAGGCCTATTGTGTCCGTGCTGAGTTCAGCGCGGCTTTTTTGCTATAGGCACTTTTATAGGTATGTGTCCCAAAAGGGCGGAGAATGACACTCGTTCATTCTTCGCCCTTTTTTTATTTATCTATTTGAAGGAGCGATCACACATGAATGAAAAAGCATTACAGCGTCTGGAATACGACAAAATCAAAGGCACGCTCATGGAGTACGCCATCACGTATGTCGGGAAAAAGCACGTAGAGCAGATGCAGCCTCTAACATCCGAAAAGATCATTCGCAAAAAGCTGGACGAAACGGCGGAAGCGAAGACGCTGCTGCAGCAAGGAGCCAGTGTCCCAATCCCTTCCTTGGAAGGAATCGAAAACATCCTGACGCTATTGGGTACGGGCTATGTGTTCACGGAAAAAGACTTCTCGCATATTCTCCAGTTTCTGACCAGCTGCGGACAATTGATGAAGTATATGGCCTCCAAAGCGGAACTGGCTCCCGGAATCAGCAGCTACGCAGCGTCCATGTCGCTGATGAAGACATTGAAGGCCGAAATCGAGCAGTGCATCCGCCATGGGCAGGTCATCGATACAGCCAGCAAGGAGCTGGCAAAGGTACGGAAGCGCATCGCGGTATTCGAAGAACGATTGAAAAGCAAATTGGACACGTTGATGAGCAAGCATCGAGCCATCCTACAAGAAAATGTGATCAGTACGCGCAATGGCCGCTACGTGATCCCGGTGAAGAAAGAATATCGGAAGCAAGTAGCGGGATCGGTGTTGGATGAATCGGCAAGCGGTCAAACGGTATACATGGAACCAGCCGAGATCGGTTCGCTGCAAGCGGAGCTGTCAGCGCTGCGGGCAGAGGAAGAGCGCGAGGTCCTGAAAGTGCTGATTCAATTGTCCACGCTGATGGAGGAGTACGCGCATGAGCTCCAGTTGAATGTAGAGACGGTCGGCACCTATGATTTTCTGTTTGCCAAGGGGAAATATGCGCTAGCTCTGGACGCCTCCAATGTGGAACTGAATGAGCAAGGCTTCATTGATCTGCGCGATGCCAGACATCCGTTGCTGGGCAAGCAGATGGTGCCGGTCAATTTTCAAACGGGCTACCAATACAGGTCGCTCATCATCACGGGGCCAAATACCGGTGGCAAAACACTGACGCTGAAAACGATCGGACTTTTAACGGTGATGGTACAGTCTGGCTTGCTGGTGCCCGTACAGCAAGGAAGCAAGTTCTCGATTTTCCGCACGATCGCGGTAGATATCGGGGACGGTCAGAGCATCGAGCATGCCCTCAGCACGTTTTCGGCACATATTCATAATGTGATCGAGATTCTGCGGGTCACGGACAGCTCGACATTGGTGCTGATTGATGAAATGGCATCAGGAACAGATCCGGGTGAAGGGGTAGCGCTGTCGATCGCGATCCTGGAAGAACTGCATCGCAGAAAGGCAACCATTGTGGCCACCACTCATTTCAATGAAATCAAAAACTTTGCGGCGGTTACGCCAGGCTTCGAAAACGCACGGATGGAATTCGACGCGGACACCCTTCAGCCATTGTACCGCCTGCGCATCGGGGAAGCCGGGCAAAGCTACGCATTCGCCATTGCTTTGAAAATCGGGCTGCCGAAGGAGATTATTGATCGTTCTTACCAAATATCCGCACAGAGTCCCACTCATGACCGAGTGCAAGCCGAAGCGACAAAGGAGCCTCCGGCAGCAGGAGAATGTATCGACACACAGTCTCTACCGGAAACGGTGAAAACCAATCCGCAGGAGGAAAAGGAATCCCACTCGCACAAAGCCACGGATCAACAGGCGAAAACATTCGCAGTGGGAGATAGTGTATACGTGAGCTATTTAGACCGGACGGGGATTGTATATGCTGCAGAGGATGCGCGGGGCATCGTAGGCGTCATGATTCAAAAGCAGAAATTTCAAATCAACAAAAAGCGGCTGGTGCTGCATATCGAAGGCAAAAATTTGTATCCGGATGATTACGATCTCGATATCGTGCTGGAAACAAAAGAGAACCGGAAAAAGCGAAAACTGATGAGCAGAAAGCATGTCGAAGGACTTTCCATCGAAACAAGACCGGAGGAATAAAAGCAGGAGGAAGTGCCGGTGCTGGAGAAAATTCCAGCGTCCAACCATTTTGGGAAGGGAAGCGGGAGAAAATGAAACGGACTACATTTTGGGGCAGGGATGAACATGATGAGAGATTGGTTGAACAAATCATAGCGGGAATCAAAACAGCCACTTGTACACCAAAGCATTGGTATGAACAGGCGCCTGACGAAATGACGGAGGTCGGGGAACAGATCGAGGTCTACAGCAAGCTGGGCGAATATATGTGCACCATCGAGATCACCCAAAAGTATGAGCTGCCGTTTGGGCAAATCGATGAAGCAACTGTAAAAGGGGAAAACTGCAGCTCCTATGAGGAATTTCGGCAAGATCACATAACCAGCTGGGCGGAAGACTTGAAAAAGGAAGGTCTGGAGCTAAACGATGAGATGATCATTGTGATCGAGCATTTTCGCCTGGTGAAAGTAAAGAAATAGAATAAATTAAGCAAAGCTGTGCCGCGTCTAGGGGGCACAGCTTTTTGCTTCCTCACCGATCCGGGTGCACATTAACCGTAGTGTTCAAGATTTTTTAGCGGCAGCATTGACAACTAGAAAATCATGCTGTATATTTATCTTAAATTAAAGATATTCAAATTCAAGATAAATGAAGGGAGCACAATGGCTAACCATATCGACGAGCAAGAACAGGCGATTTCGTTAAAACTGTTTGTTGTCCTTTCAAAAGCTTACAAACATATCATGGATCAAGCCGTAAAGGACATGAAAAGCTACAAGCTTTCTCCCGCCGAGTTTACCGCATTGGAAGTCCTTTATCATAAAGGAAAAATGCCTTTGCAGTTAATCGGGGAAAAGATTCTGGTAACCAGCGGCAGCGTCACCTACAACATTGATAAGCTGGAAAAGAAGGGACTGCTGAAACGGGTTCCGTGCGAAAACGACAGACGTGTGACCTATGCAGAAATGACGGAAGAGGGCCGAAAGCTGTTTGACCGTATTTTTCCCCAGCACATGGCGATGATTCACTCGCTCATGGGGGGATTAACAACACCGGAGAAGGAAGTCGCTATTGAACTGATCAAGAAGCTGGGAAAAGGGGTTATGGAATAGCGTACCCCTTGCTCATTTGCCAGATATCTTAAATTAAAGATACTTACAATCAAGATTTATGCATATTAGTGAGATCAAGTCCTTTCGGGGAAAGTACAAAAAAGGAGAGTGTTTTCAATGAGATTACAAACAGCAGGCATTCATCATATCACCGCATTTGTTGGTGATGCGCAGCGCAATGTTGATTTTTACGCAGGGATCCTGGGATTGCGATTGGTGAAAAAAACCATCAATTTCGATGCGCCGGAAGTGTATCACTTGTACTTTGGCGATGAAACAGGGACCCCTGGCACGATCATTACCTTTTTCCCTTGGCCAAATGGACGGCCAGGCCGCATTGGCGGAGGGCAAGTCGGCATTACGACCTATGTGGTGCCGACGGGGGCGATGGCGTTTTGGGAAGAGCGCTTGACCTCGTATGCGATTCCGTATACCAAGGAGCAGCGATTTGCAGAGACGTATCTTTCCTTCGCCGATTACGACGGTTTGCAGATTCAACTCGTAGAGCGCGAGCAAGGGCCGCAAAGCACATGGTCGTTTGCCGGTGTTCCGGTAGAAAAAGCGATCAAAGGATTTGGCGGAGCGGTGCTGTACAGTACCCATTCGGAGCAAACCGCCCGTGCACTGGAGCATACAATGGGCATGAAGCGGGAGGCGGAAGAAGACGGCTTCATTCGCTTCCGGACATCGGCGGATTTGGGAAATGTGATCGATCTGAAAAAGGAATCCGTGCGATACGGCGTCGGCGGGTCCGGCACTGTCCATCATATTGCCTGGAGAGCGAAGGATCAGCAAGAGCAGCTGGAATGGCAGAAACAAGTAGCGGCCGACGGCTTTGATCCGACACCGGTGCAGGACCGTCAATACTTCACTGCCGTATACTTCCGGGAAGCGGGCGGCATTCTGTTTGAGATCGCTACCGATCCGCCGGGCTTCACTGTCGATGAAGAAGTGAGCGCCCTCGGGGAAAAATTGATGCTGCCCGAATGGTATGAGAAATACCGTGCGGAGATCGAGAGCAACCTGACGCCATTTACCGTTCGCGAACCTGAGGTGAAGAAACCATGATCCATCTCTTTCAAGAAGGAACGAACGCTGCCGCCCCCACCCTTGTCCTCTTTCACGGGACGGGGGGAACGGAAAGGGACCTGCTGCCCTTGGCGCAGATGATTTCTCCCGATTCAGCAGTTTTGAGCGTACGGGGAAACGTGTTGGAAAACGGGATGCCGCGTTTCTTCAAGCGGCTTGCGGAAGGTGTCTTTGATGAAGAAGATCTTGTTTTCCGCACAAAGGAGCTCAAACAGTTTTTAGAGGAAGCGGTAGAGAAATACGGGTTCGACCCTGCTAATCTTGTGGCAGTGGGCTATTCCAATGGGGCCAATATCATCGGCAGCTTGCTGTTCCACTATGAAGACATGTTTCGTGCAGCGATCCTGCATCACCCGATGGTTCCCCTGCGGAATCTGACTTTGCCGGATATGTCGAAGGTGGATGTTTTCATCGGAGCGGGAACGAACGATCCGATCTGCTCACCGACAGAGACGGAAGAATTACAAACGCTCCTTACAGCGGCAGGGGCAAAGGTTCAAGTACATTGGGAGCCTTATGGGCATCAATTGACGCGAACCGAGGCAGAAGCAGCGGCGAAATGGTTTCATGATGTGAAATAAATCCGGGTAGAGGAATTGTATGGAGTGTCAGGCGAAGCAATTCCTCCCCCTTCACTCTAGGAGGACGCGATGAGCGATTTTGTAACGATTGTGAAAAACAGACGATCCGCCAATAAATTTATCGAAGGGACGGAGATCCCGGCCAGTGATCTGGAGGAAATCTTTTCGCTGGCCAAATTTGCTCCGTCCGCCTTTAACCTGCAGCATACGCATTATGTCGTGGTGACTGATCCGGCAAAAAAGGAAGAGGTCTACGAGGCGGCATACAAGCAGTACAAAGTGAAGACAGCATCGGCAGCCATCCTGGTGTTGGGCGATACAAAAGCGTATGAACAGACTGCTGCCATCTATGAAGGCATGAAAAACCTCGGGATCCTCAGCAAACAGGAATACGATAAGATGGTAGAAGATACCGTCCGCTTTTATGAAAGCCGCGGAGAAGCATTTCAGAAAGAAGAAGCAATTCGGAATGCCAGTCTGTCAGCCATGCAATTGATGCTCATCGCCAAGGAAAAAGGCTGGGACACTTGCCCGATGATTGGCTATGATCCGGAAAAAATGGCGCAGATCCTCCATATTCCCGAACGCTATGTTCCGGTCATGCTGATCACCATGGGGAAAGCAGATCTGTCGAGTGAAAGGCCAAGAGGCTATCGCAAGCCTACGAGCGAATTTGTAAGCTTTAATACGTTTTCCTAAACGATGGTCGTGTTCCAAACGAACAACGCTATGGTATAATCAAATCAATCGAATTTTCGCATACATAGTCCCGATGACAGATTACACGTTATCGGGACTTTCTTGCATCTACATTTGTCTCATGGGGGAGAAGCTATGAAATTTCGGACAAAGAGAGACGCATGGCTGACGGTGACGATATGGGCAAGTGTCATCATTCTTTTTTGGGCAGGGGCATCTCCGCTGTTTGTACCGGGGGCAGGAGTAGGTGGCGGCTCGGTGATTTTTATCGCGTGTTTTCTTTTCGCTGGTTTGATTTCCTGGCTATGGATCGGTACGTACTATGTGCTTCATGATTCCTTTCTCATGATTCATAACGGACCAAAGAAGATAAAAATACCTTATGACAGCATCACCAAAGCCAAAAGGGTCCGTTCATGGATCGCAAGCACGGCGACATCCAGCGACAGAATCGAACTCTTATATGGCAGATTTGGCTTCGTCCATATTTCACCTGTTGAGGCGGAATCTTTTTTAGCGGAATTAAAAAAGCGAAGCCCGCATATCGAAGTAGAAAGGTAAGTGTCGCTCGGACAAGGGAGGGAAAAACATGCGGGGGATGTCCAAAGCTGAACAGGAGCTCATCCATGAACTGTACGCTACCGGATCTTATCTGGATCTGCTGCAGAAAACAGAGAAACGGATGGTCGAAATTTTTCGCTCGCTGGGCAGCAGCGGGAGCTTGATCACGTTGACCTTTTTGCTTCCGTTTGCCCAAGACAGATCGATACCATTGATGCAAGCGGCGAGACAAGCGATCCGTGAAATCATCGAACGACAAGGGAGCAAAGGGTTAATTGGACTGGATCAGTATATGCGCAGGCTCATTCCCTATGACGCGACGGACAGATTGGGCAACTGGCACCAGCTGACACCGGAGGAAGTTGCCGCGATCGATGTCCGGGATCGATCCGATGTCAGTTATCTGGGCGTTTGCAGTTTTCATCGGAACGGTTATGTCCGGGAAAAGGCTGTGGAAAAGCTTGCGCAGGAGCAGTCCGGTCTGGAAATCGCCTTTTTGCTCATTCGTTTAAATGACTGGCTGCCGAAAATCCGGTACATCGCGTATCGGGCTCTTAAGCAGCGGCTGCTTCCTCATTACGCGAAACACTTTTTGGAAGCGATCAATCTGGTCAAACATCTGTCTACACATTATACACGCGAAAAGTTTGCCGATTTTGTTCAGGAAATCTATTCGCTGTTCAAGCTTCCGCATAACCGAAGTGTGTTGATGGATGGTCTGCGTGCAAGGGACCCGATCGTCCGACGTTTTTGTTTTGATTTCATGATGACGCTCTCCGGTGTGGATCATGAAGCGGTGTGGAGTGAAGTGATGCAGCAGCCGGATGCGTGGCTTCGTTTGACCGCCTGCAAGCACATCTGCAGCAGTGTTTCAGACCCAGCCCTGTTAGTTTGGCTAAATCGGATAAAACAGGACGTGTTTCCGCCGATCAGACAGCTGGCATTGCAAACGTTTGTAGACCGTTTCCCCGACCAAGCACAGCTACCGCTGAAATACGCTTTGCTCGATAGGCACAAAAATATTCGTGAGCTGGCAAGGTTCTATCTAAAGGCGGAAGGGATCCATTACCCGACGTTTTATCGGGGGAAATTGGCGGTGGCGGATCCTGCCGTTTTGCCGGGAGCCATCGCAGGGCTGGGAGAAACCGGGGAAAAGGCCGATGCTCCTTTGATCCTGCCGTTTTTGTCCCATGAAAGCCCGCGTATCAACCGTGCTGCTGTGAAAGCGTTGGCCAAGCTGGATCCGGAATCATCGCTGGATGCCCTTCTTCAGGTGCTTTTGTCAGACAAGAAGAGCGTCTCCAAGGAAGCGAGACTGGCCCTTGCCGAGCTGGTCGACCTGCGTATCGCGCCGATGCTCTTGGAGTGGTACACCCACGAGCGGCGGCCTCATGTGCAGAAAAATATTCTGTTTCTCTTTTCCAAGCTGGGGAGAGCGGACAGCATCATGTATTTGCTCCGCGCTTGTACGGTCCCGGATGAGGAGATCAACTCCATGGCACAGCGCTATATAGAGGCGTGGGTGGCTGGGTACAGCAAACGGTTTTATGTACAGATCCGGGCAGAGAGACGCGAGGAGTTAACAGGATTGCTGGAAGAGGCGAAGGCATACATACCGGAGAAAACGGCAGGTGAGTTGCGCTTTCTCTTGCAAAGAACAGCTGCCGCCGACTGAGAGAATCCCGAATACAGGAGATATGGCAAAGATCCGGTTTCGCCTGAGACGGCTGAGAACCAAGGGCCGTTATTCGAGCAAGAGACTGTTCAGAGAGGGGAACTCCCTCTCTTTTTTTCATGCAAGACGATGGAAACCCACCTTGCAATTGGGGGGATTTGGATATATTATATTGACATATTTGCAGGTCAAAAAAGAGGTGAATCATTTGACTCCACGAACCAAAGAGCAGTTTGAAGAGATACGGATCAAGCGGATCAAGCAAATCCTGGACGCGGCCGAACAAGTATATATCGCCCAAGGAAATCAGTTTGACATTCGCGATGTCGCCAAAAAAGCGGCATTGGGCTATGGCACCGTCTATCATTACTACAGTAATAAACAAATTTTGCTGCAGGATTTATTTGCGCGGGGGTTGGAGATGGCAGCAGATCTGACCCTGCACTTGTCCACTGCAGCTGAAGGTCCCCTCAAGTCGCTTGAGGCCTATTGCAACACCCTGCTGCATACATGGCGGCACCACCCTTCCGTATTCCTCATCTACAAAATCGCCTCGGAAAACTTCGCCGGAATGGAATCATCGATCAAGGAGCAGTTCAGCGTCCGTTTTCAGCAGCTGTTGTACCAGCCGCTCATAGACTGTCTTGGGCGAGCGATCGAAGCGGAAGAAATCAACGCAGCGCCAGATGCTGAAAAGCTCGCAAACGGGCTGTTAGGCTCACTCATCGGCAGTTACGGCATCTACCTGTATCACGATAAAGCCCCGAACGATCCGTCTTTTCTCACCCGACTCCTGCTGACGGGACTTGTTGGGGAAAAGGAGGCCAAACGGTGATTATCCTCAAGACGAAAGACGAGATTGAACAAATGAAAAAGGCAGGGAAAATCGTGGCGGAGTGCCATCGGGAAATCGCAAAGATGATTAAGCCTGGCGTCACCACAATGCAGATCAATGATTACGTAGAAGCATTCATCCGTAAAAGGGGCGCGGAGCCGTACACGATCGGTTTTAACGGCTACCAGTATGCTACCTGCGCGTCGGTGAATGATGTCATTGCCCACGGTTTCCCCAACCATAAACCATTGCAGAGGGGCGATATTGTCACGATCGATATGGTGGCGCGGTACAACGGCTGGATGGGCGACTCGGCTTGGAGCTACGCGGTAGGAGAGATTTCTGAACAGGCTCAAAAGCTGATGGATGTCACCAAGGAGTGTCTCTACCTGGGGATCAAGCAGGCGGTGGTAGGCAACCGGCTGGGGGATGTCACGCATGCGATTCAGAGCCACGCCGAGGCGCATGGCTTTTCGGTAGTCCGCGATTTGCTGGCGCACGGGATCGGCCGCGACCTGCATGAAGAGCCCAACTATGCGCACGTCGGAAAACCGGGAAAAGGCCTGCGCCTCAAGGCGGGCATGGTGCTGACGATCGAACCGATGATCAATGAAGGGACCTACCGGATGGTCGTCGATCCGGATGGGTGGACGGCGCGCACCGCAGACGGCAAATGGTCAGCCCAGTATGAGCATACGGTAGCGATAACGGAGGATGGCCCGATCATATTAACCGAGCAATAAGCCCAAGTCTTTTCACTGACCGTATTTGTCAGTGATGTTCCCCTATAATGAAAAAGAAACAGATGAGCATGAAGATAATGCTGAAAAAGTGTACATAGGGGAGGGACCTGTATGGAAAAAAAGACAAATCGCCGTTTCGTGACGGCTGGGCTTCTCGTAGCCATGTTTATCGGGGCGCTGGACGCGACGGTGGTCGGCACCGCGATGCCGAGCATTATCAATGATTTGCAAGGGTTAAGCCTGATCAGTTGGGTATTTTCCATCTATACGTTGGCAGCATGTGTGACAACCCCGATTTTCGGCAAGCTTTCTGACTTGTTCGGCAGGAAAATCGTGTTTGGCATTGGCCTTGTTTTATTCATCATCAGCTCTGTACTCTGCGGCGCAGCGCAATCGATGCCCGCCTTGATTGGCTTTAGGGCGCTGCAAGGCATCGGGGCGGGAGCGTTGACCCCGGTCATCTTCACTATTATTGGTGATTTGTACCCGGGTGAGCAGCGGGCCAAGATGCAAGGTCTGTTTGCGTCCGTCTGGTCGGTAGCAGGGCTGCTGGGACCGCTTGTTGGCGGCTATTTTGTCGACCAAATTTCGTGGCGTTGGATTTTCTACATCAATGTTCCCATCGGTATCATCGGTTTCCTGCTGGTCATCGGATTTCTGCACGAACAATTCGAGAAAAAATCGGAGCGGATTGATTATCTCGGAGCGATTACCTTTACGCTTGGCATCTCGGCCTTCATGTACGCGCTTCTGAACGGCGGCAGTACCTATGCCTGGAGCTCTCCGGTGATCGTCTTGCTGCTTGCTGTCTCGGTTGGGTTTTTGCTGTTGTTCCTGCGGGTGGAAAGAAGGGCGAAGGATCCGATGATGCCGCTCTCCCTATTCAAGCAGCGCAGCTTGGCGATCGCGTATACCTTTGCATTTCTCGGCTTCTGCATTACAGCGGGAGTGGGAGTCTACATGCCGATGTGGATTCAGACCTTGCTGGGCCAAAGTGCGACTGGCTCTGGCATGACGTTGATGCCGATGTCCATCGCCTGGCCGATCGCTGCGATTTTGTCGGGGAGATTCATGTATCGCCTGGGCTCAAAAGCGTTCATTGTAGCGGGGGCTGTGATCGTATGCGCGGGAAGTCTGTGGCTGACCATGCTGCAGGTTGATTCCCCGTATTGGTATCTCAGTCTGATCATGATTGTGATCGGATTTGGCATGGGCTGTATGACGACGCCTGCGATGGTGATCATCCAATCGGCGGTAGGCTGGCAAATGCGCGGCGTAGCGAACTCGACGAACTCGCTGATGAGCTCGCTCGGTCAAACAATCGGAGTTGCGGCATTTGGGATGGTGTTCAACCGTGTCGTCACGGAGCAAACCAACGCGCTGTTTGCTCAAGGGATCCACTCGGTGTTTCTGTTTATTTTCGGCATCGCGCTGATTAATTTGCTTGTCATCAGCTTTTTGCCATCGCATCAGAAAATCATGGAGCAGCAAGTGGCGTAATCAAAAAAATTTTACTAGCTGAAAATAATTGGGGTGTTGCAAATGGCCCCTGCGCTCTTTATAATGAGTTTCAAATCAAACATTGAGCAAAATCTATGAAGAGAAAAGTAGGTTATTCGCCTGATCTGACAGAGAGTTGGGGTTGCTGAAATCCAACGTTCGGGACTTAACTGAAAGCCATCTCTGAGAAGCAGGCTGAAAGTAACAGTAGGTCCTGCCGCAGGTCCAGCGTTAAAAGGAACACGTATTGATGGATACGTTGATGGAGTGCCGTGATTGTTTTTTCGCGGAACTAGGGTGGTAACACGGGTAATAACTCGTCCCTTGACAGGGGCGGGTTTTTTTGTTTTCTCGCATAGATAAAGGAGGAAGAAACCATGGATCAGCTTAGCATGAATGAATTCCTTTCACCGATCGTAAGGGAAATGCCTCCTTCGGGAATTCGCAAGTTTTTCGATTTTGGTGACCGGGCTGACGTAATCTCATTGGGAGTAGGGGAACCGGATTTTGTGACCCCGGAAAAAATAAGGGAAGCTTGCATCGATGCATTGCGCGAGGGAAAAACCGCCTATACGTCCAATGCCGGTATGGTTGAGTTGAGAGAAGCGATCGCGGAGTATTTATATACGAATTTTCATACAGCCTACGAACCGTCGAATGAGGTCATGGTAACGGTGGGTGGGAGTGAAGCCATCGACTTGGCGCTGCGTGCGCTGCTCACAGCCAACGATGAAGTCCTGATTCCCGCGCCCAGCTATATCGCTTACTCTCCGATTGCGTTTTTATCGGGAGGAAAAGCAGTCGAAGTGGAGACTGGTGCAAAAGATCAATTTAAGCTAACCGCTGAAGCGTTGCGCAGCAAAATCACGTCTCGCTCAAAAGTGTTGATTTTATGCTATCCGAATAATCCTACCGGTGCGGTGATGTCTTATCAAGACTGGCTGCCTATAGCAAAGCTGGTGGAAGAGCACAATCTGATCGTGATTTCTGATGAGATCTACGCGGAGCTGACTTATGATCAGCAGCACGTCAGTTTTGCGTCACTCCCTGGGATGAAAGACCGTACGATCTTGATCAGTGGGTTTTCCAAAGCGTTTGCCATGACGGGATGGCGAGTAGGATATGCTTGTGGAAACAGGGATTTAATCGCAGCTATGCTGAAAATTCATCAATATACGGTAATGTGTGCATCGACAATGGGACAAATCGCTGCACTGGCCTCTCTGCGCATCGGAATGGATGACAAGAATGAGATGATGGATTCCTACAACAAAAGACGGCAAATGTTTATCCAGGGGCTAAGGGAAATCGGACTTCCTTGCCACGAACCAAAGGGTGCATTTTATGCGTTCCCCGATATTTCAGTGACAGGGCTAAGCTCCACTGAATTTGCCCAAAGATTGCTGACAGAGGCTAGGGTGGCTACAGTGCCAGGGAATGTCTTTGGCAGTGGTGGTGAAGGGTTTATTCGCTGCTCCTATGCTACCTCGCCAAGTAAGCTGATGGAGGCGCTGGAGCGAATGGAGCGGTTTGTGAAGAGGAAGAACTCTATTGCTTCGGCTATATAGGAATGGATTGGGTGCAAAATCAATATCGGCTCCCATCGCTGGAGTGAGAAGAAAGGGCTGCAAGGATACCTGAGTCCATTGCAGCTTTTTCTTACCCTTAATGAAGCGGGATCGCGCTTTACTCACGCTCTACATACGGTTATCGATCGACGTTCGCCGGATAAACTGACTCCGGAAAGAAATGGACTTGCAAAAAGGCTGTGAGAGGTTGTATTATTGTCCAGGTGAGTCTTTTTGAACTGAGAAAAATTATTTTTACCAAAAATTATAGTTGATTTCACTAAACAAGATATGCTATGATTAAATTCCGTGAGAGACACGGAAGCGAAAATGCGAATGACACCGCATTGAAGCGAATTCATATGGCCCGTTGGTGAAGCGGTTTAACACAGCAGCCTTTCACGCTGTCATACAGGGGTTCGAATCCCCTACGGGTCACCTTTGAGTTGTTTGGGGTCCCCGCAAAGTACTTGGATTAAGCGACGAAGCTTATGCTTCACTTTGT
>NZ_SDKD01000038.1 GCF_004521915.1 Brevibacillus migulae
TGTGAGAGGTCGGGGGCTAGCCGCCCCCTCCTACTCGATTACCAGCATTTATTTCGTAGGTTTGTCTACATGCAAGCGATGAATTTCCACGTTCTTTTTGGATTTTGCCTTCACCTTCGCCTTCATCGGCAGGGCGGGAGTGTTTGGCTCAGCGATGTTGTAAGCGGCAGCGCCCACGATGCTGGCGACTTGCTTCAGCTTCTCCTTGGAGATCTTGTCGATGGTATCCTCCGGAGAATGGTACCAAGGCTCCGACGGACTGTGGATGAAGAGGGCTGCAGGAATGCCGGCCTCATAGAACGGGACGTGGTCGCTGCGGCTTTCCTGGCCATAAGGCACGTCGTAATCGAGACGCTCGGCAGCATCACCGCCATACTTCGTCACGTTGTTCGGATTGCCATCGACGGTGTACATGATTAAATCGCCGGCATCACGCGAACCAACCATGTCCAGCTGGAACATCGCCACGATGCTCTTTTGTTCGTCTTCGGAAAGAGAATCGACATATTCATAGGAACCGACAAGTCCGTCTTCCTCAGCACCGAATGTGATGAAGCGAATCTCAGTGTCAGTTGGCATTTTCGCCATTACGCGGGCCAGTTCAAGGGTGGTAGCCGTACCGGAAGCATCATCATTCGCACCAGGCGCTCCTTCGACAGAGTCATGGTGGGCGCCGATGATCACGATTTGGTCAGTTTCCGGAGCATCAGATTTTGCGGGCTTTGTCGCGATCACGTTATGAGAGGTGACCGTTCTTACTTCCGAGCCATCCACATGGACCGTGGCCGTGACGGATTCTCCGGCTTCCAGCTGCTCGACCAGATCCATGCCGGCATTGTAAGAGATTCCGATGATGGGCGCGACGCCATTCTCTGCGCCACCAAGTGTTCCGCCAAACGGAGCATCATCGTCACCAGCGCCTTGGCGATTGAAGATTACGGCAGCTTCTGCGCCCTTTTCAACGGCATTGGCCAGTTTTTCGGCAAAGGTAATATCGCCGCGCTGGATGAGCGCGATCTTGCCGGTCAGGTCGACACCTTCCAGATCTTCAGCTTTTCCCAGGCCGACATACACCAGCTCTGCCGTTACATTGCCGTTTGCCGTGTAGTCCAAAGCGTTGGAAGGAATCTCTTCCTCGCCGACGGTAAAGGAAACTTCCGAAGCGCCGAAATACTTCTCAAATTCAAAGGGCTGCACTTCTGTTTTCAAGCCGAAGCTTTCAAATTTCTTCTCGATGTATTTGACCGCTTTATCTTCCTCTTTTGTACCCGATACGCGCGGTTTCTTGGAGAGGTACTTGATGTCATTGTAAATATTGTCCACCTTGATTGCTTTGGTCAGGATTTGGTCAATCGGAGTAGGATCTTCCTGTTTTGCCGCAAACGCGGAGGTGGTGGTTCCCAATGCCAACGCTGCGACCAAGCATAGTGGAATCGCGTGTTTTTTAAGCGCCATAAATGCCTCCTTCAAAGGGAAAATTTTCAATACATGTCCATTATCATATAAACAAAAAGAATATATAAGTCAGAAAAATCAGTCAAATAACGAGTTGATTTTACGAATACTGCCAATCTGTGGGACAGTTCTTGTCGTGCTGCAGGTGTATGGGGGGAATCATGGCGGATAGTGGGCAATCGCGGGCACGGGCGCTCTTGGTAAATCCTGCCCGTTTTCATAGACCAAGCCGTGATTGATCGCTCCCAAGTAGCTTTTACGAGATGGACAAGCCTATTGACCGATGCGTTGCTAGTACGATATATGCTCATTTTCACATGATGACGGTATATCCCCATGCCAATTTTGTCCATTCGCATACGATAATACGAGAGCGTATACAGGCTGGGGGGAGTTGATCCATTTGCAACGAAGTCCATTCATAGGCATTTTGGTAGGAAAAAGGGCCAGTAGAAAAAGTGTCTTGGAGCGTTATCAAAAAAGCTATGACGCACGCGTAAGATTGTTTGCCTTTTCTCCGTTGGACATTCGTTGGAAGAGAAAACGCATTACGGGCCTGTACTTGAAAGGCGGGCAATGGCTAAAAGGAACATTCCCTTTTCCCCGAGCCGTGTACAATCAGACTTACAACAAAGTGGCAAAGCTGACGCAACGGTTGGACAGACATATGGGGAAAGACCGATGTTTTAATGTTATTAACAATTTTAATAAATGGCATATGTATCAGATGCTAAGCGAGTCATTTCTGCAACATTATGTACCCGATACCTTTTTGCTCGGCCAGGTCGATATCGTGAAGGAATTGCAGAAATACCAGCTCCTCTATATAAAACCTAGCTACGGAAACCGTGGGGAAAAAGTCTACCGGGTAGAATGGATGAAAAATGGAGAGATTCATATTACACTGCAAAGCACGGCGAAAACCTATATTTGCAAAACAAAGGAAGAGTTTCAGCGATTGAGCGAAAAATGGACCGGTCACGATACCTTCCTCGTCCAGAAAGGGCTGCGAGTGAGTCAAATCGATCAGCGGGTATTTGACATTCGGGTGCTTGTGCAAAAAGGAAGCGACGGGGAATGGGCCATCTCTGCGATCACAAGCAGAGTGGCTTATGCGAACAGCTTTACCACGAGTATCTGTAAAGAGGTGGTTGAGTTTGCAGCGATCCTTTCCCATCTGGCTCAGGGACATGCAAATATACTGCTCATACTCCAGCGGGTAAGCATCAGTGCAGCTCGTTTGGTCGAAGCCAAAGTCGGCATGTTGGGGGAGGTCAGCATAGACTTTGTGCTGGATGAAGCGGGGAAGCTATGGATCATCGAACTGAATGGCAGCCCTCGAAAAAGCATCTATGATGATATGGTCAATTTGCGAGATAGACAGGTTATCTATCAGAGACCGATCGAATATGCGCATTATCTATCTCGCTTGCGCAAGAAATCGTGATAATTGACCGTGTAACGCTACGAATATTGGGACGATAGAAGGAGCCCTCATGAATGTGGGGGCTCCTTCTATCATCCGGGCTAGGTCTGGCGATCGTGAAGCAAATCGTGGAAGTGCACGGGGCCTACTCAATCTGTAATGCGGGCGCTTCTTCTTTTCCCCGATTTCAAAATGCCCCATTCGACGATCGCAACATTCAGCATAAGCGCGACCCATATGTTTACATTCAAAACTTCCTCAATCATGGCTTCCCGTCCATGAGGAAGAGAAAAGCCATTTAACAGATAATAGAGGAGCAGCAATACCGGCACGACGAGTCGACCGCTTACCGCCACCAATGTGAAGCCAAAGCTGCGGATCATCCATTTGCGATGCTCCTCGTACTCCTTTTTGACGGCGGTGCGGTATCCTTTCCAGCAGGTGTACAGCCAGAACAAAGCCAAAACCAAAAAGGCGATTGCTTTTGTATAATTTTCCGCGTAGTAGACGATTGCAAGAGAGAGCGTTCCGCTGATAAACACGCTGTATACATATACCCTCCCGAGCAGCCGGTGCAAGCGGGGATGCTTGATCCGAATCCGATCAATGAATTGAAGGAAACCGGTGATCAAAGCAAGAAAGGCCGTCATGATATGCGAGACTAACAGCGGGTACTGCACGGTGGTCGAAGTGATTGGAACGCGGCTTTGGGCAGGATCGAACATGAAATATGGAGCCATAAAAGGAATGATGACTCCCAGAGACAAAAGGGTGAGAACCCACCAGCTTTTCGAGATTTTCTGCATCTGCATTCACACCTCATTTCGGTTGGCACAAGCAAGTTGACACCTTTGTGAAGCCGTGAAGATCGGAGAATGAATAGTCGCCTTTTCGATTTCATTTCGCATTGGCAAACCCCCTTCTTTGCAAATTTTACTTACCATCTCCAAACAAAAGCTAAAGGAATTCTAAAAAGAGTGTAAAATCCTGTTCGCTTTTCCGGCAGAAGACGAACCAAATAGCCTTTGACAGATGAAAAAACGGATGTATATTAGTTGTATATTCAAAAATTCAAATATACAAAAACAAAAGAAGAAGGGATTCAAGTGAGTCAGTTATCATGGGGAAGGTTCCAGGGGTATTCCATGCAGCATCTTAGAAAAGACCTTCTGTCGGGTGTGATTGTCGGCATTATTGCGATACCGCTGGGCATGGCTTTTGCCATTGCGTCGGGGGTAAAGCCTGAGTACGGCATCTATACGACGATTATCGCGGGTATGCTCATTTCCCTGCTGGGCGGATCGAAGTACCAAATTGGAGGGCCGACCGGGGCATTTGTCCCCATCTTGCTTGGCATCGTCATGGTGTACGGGTACGAAAATCTGTTACTTGCTGGATTTTTGGCGGGTATTATGTTATTTCTAATGGGGGTATTGCAGCTAGGCTCGCTCATCAAGTTCATTCCGCGGCCCGTCACGATTGGATTTACGTCCGGGATCGCGGTCATTATCTTCACCGGGCAAATCGCTAATTTTTTCGGTTTGACCGGGATTGAGAAGCATGAAGACTTTCTCTCCAACATGGGGGAAATCGCCTTGCATATGTCCGCGCTGAACATATACAGCGTGATTACGGCCATCATTTCACTTGTTCTGATTATCGCGACACCCCGATTTTTTCCGAAAATTCCAGGTTCTTTGATCGGGCTGATGGTATCAAGCGTTGTGGCCGCGCTTTTCTTTTCCGGAAAAGTGGCGACGATTGGGTCTACATTCGGCGATATCCCAAGTGGCTTGCCTTCATTCCATATTCCGGTTGTCACATGGGAACGGGTCGTGCAGATGCTGCAGCCTGCCTTTGTCATCGCGATGCTCGGGGGAATCGAATCCCTGCTCTCAGCTGTAGTCGCGGACGGGATGACCGGCAGCAGGCACAACAGCAATCGGGAGCTGATGGGGCAAGGGATCGCCAATATGGTGACGCCTTTGTTCGGAGGAATTCCTGCGACCGGGGCGATTGCTCGGACTGCTACCAATATTAAAAACGGAGCAGCTTCCCCGCTGTCCGGAGTGATTCACGGACTTGTCGTGCTGCTCGTGCTGCTGCTCTTTGCCCCTTATGCCTCCCTCATTCCGCTGGCCAGCATGGCGCCTGTGTTGATGATTGTCGCGTGGAACATGAGTGAACGAAAAGAATTTTGGCATCTGCTCAAGACGAAAACCAGCGATTCGGTCATCCTAGTGATTACCTTTTTACTCACGGTGTTTACCGATCTGACTCTGGCGGTAGAAGTAGGTCTCGTGTTGGCAGCGGCTCTGTTTGTGAAGCGGATGAGTGACGTCCTGCGCGTGACCAAAGTGCTCCCCGATCCGTCAGACAAGAGCAAAAAGGTAAGGCCGCATATGGTAAGGGAAGGGCATGATTGCCCGCAAATCAGCATGTATACGGTAGAGGGGCCGCTTTTCTTCGGGGTTGCCCAAATGTTTGCAAACTCGATTATCGATACCATTCACGAGCATCCCAAGGTGTTGATCTTGCGCATGGGCAAAGTGCCCTACATGGACGGTACAGGAGAGTCAAACCTCACGAGCATTGTCCGGCATTTACAGCAGCGCGGAGGGATCCTGCTAATTTCCGGAATCCAGCCGCAGCCGATGGAAGTGTTGAAAAAATCACGCTTGGCGGATGAGATTGGCGAGAAGCATTTCTTCGCGCATACAGGCGATGCCCTTTCTTATGCATTAACCCGGTTGGAAGCAAACGAATGCGTAGGCTGCAAGCATTTTGCTTTTCAGGAATGCGCACGGCTGTGCCAGCCAAGAGAGGGAGAAGAAACCGACAGACAAGGAGTGTATTCGAGCCTGGTCCAATAATTCGGCAAAGGAGAAAATCAATGAATCTGGAATTGCAACAGTTCAAAGCGGACTTTTTCAAGGCGCTTGCCCATCCGTTGCGGATCAGGATCCTCGAGCTGCTGGCGGAAGGCGATAAAAACGTGAATGAGCTGCAAACGATTATTGGGGCAGAAGGCTCGGCCGTGTCCCAACAGCTCAGCGTCCTGCGCTCGAAAAATATCGTCTATGGAACAAAAGAGGGCAATCGGGTGCTGTATTCGCTGCGCGACCCGATGATTATCGACTTGCTCAGCATAGCGCGGCAAATTTTCAACAACCATCTGATCGATACCATTTCCATGCTGGATAAATTCAAAGATAGCGACAGCAAGGATTTGGAAGAAGAAGTATAGAAAAGAGGATCATCCCTGCTCGGTTAAGACTTGCTGTGCCGACGGGGATTTTTTGTTTTCCGCCTTGTTTGTTTGAAGAAAAAAGATGAAATCCCATAATCAGGTTTTACTATTTTTCGATCATCTTTCTTCACCTAGAATGGAGGAATGAGGAAAGCATGAACATAGGGGGAGAAGAAAGATGGGCAGCAGACTCGAAACATGCAAGGAATCCAAGCATTTCAAGCTGAAACAGGTAACGGAAGGGGTATATGCAGCGATCTCGATCGGAGGCACGGGGTCTTTGAGCAATGCAGCGATTATTGATCTGGGGGATGAGACCCTCGTCGTCGATACGTTTCTGAGCATTGAGGCAGGCCGGGACTTGCAGGCGGCAGCGGTACAGCTGACAGGACGCCCGGTTTCTTATGTGTTCAATACGCATTGGCATAGTGACCATACGTTCGGCAATCAAGTATTTGCCCCAACCGCACAGATCATTTCGACTTCCCAGACACGCGAGATCATGGCTACTGTCGTCAAGGAGAGAGTCAAACAGCATTTATCAGAACCAGCAGCGATCTACCAAGCCATTGATGAGGTAAGAGAGAAAATGGAGCTGGAGACGGATGATAAGCTGAAAAAAGAGAGGGAGTGGGAAATCGGCAGCGACCTGGCGTACATGAAGACACTCCCTGAACTGGAATTGACGTTGCCTGCCGTTACGTTTGAGCAGCAGCTGACCATTCACGGGAGCAAGCGCAAGGTCGAGTTAATCAGCTATGGCGGAGGACATACACAGAGTGACGCTTTTGCGTACCTACCGGAAGAACGGATTGCGGTGATGGGAGATCTGGTGTTGGAAGGGCATCATCCGGTGATGAGGTATGCCAACCCGCAGGAGTGGCTGCAAATCCTGGATCGCGTCGAGGCGCTCGGAGTAGACACCATCGTGCCGGGACACGGGGAGGTCTGCACGCTGGAGGCACTGCATCAGGTGCGCCATTACCTCCATGATGTGACTGCCCTGGTGGAGCAAGCTTTGCAGACAGGCCGGTCGATTGAGGACATACAGGTGCCGGAAGCCTACCGCGGCTGGTATTTTACAGGGGACTTCCCAGCGAATCTGCAGCGCCTATACAAGTTGAAAAGCACGTAGGATATCATTTCTTGTCGAACGAAACTGAGTGAGGTTGTATTGACGAAAAAGTCAGACGATTTTAAAATGAGAATCAATCGGTATATACCAATTAGAGGAAGACGCACATGACTGGAAACAATCGGGGAAAAGATCCCGTTCCGTTTTACAAGCAGCTGAAGGACAAAATCATGGATGACATCGAGAGTGGCAAGGTGAAGCCAGGGGATAAGCTGCCATCCGAAAGAGAACTGGCCGATCAATATGGCATCAGTCGAATGACAGCCAGACATACCTTGTCCATCTTGGAAAGAGAAGGCGTCGTCGAGCGGCGGGTGGGTGCCGGCACCTTCATCGCCAATCAACGGATTGAGATGAACTTCATCACCTTCAACAGCTTTACGAAAAGCATGCTAGGCAGAGGACTGAATCCCAGCACCCAACTGCTTTCCGTCTATAAAGATCAGGCGAGGACGAGGCTGGCCAATTTGCTGAAAATACCCGTTGGCGAAGACGTGATCGTGATCAAACGGCTGCGTTTGGCCAACCAGATCCCGGTGGCGATCGAGGAATCTTGCATCCCCTATCGCTACTGCAGCGGGATCGAGTCTTTCATGATGAATGATGTCTCCTTGTACCAGATCCTGGAGGAGCAGTACGGCATTACTCTTGTCAAAGCGAGAGAGTATATGCAGATTACTTTTTCCGATGAGACCGAAAGCAAATTGCTGCGAATCAAAACAGAGAGCCCGTGCTTTTTGCTGGAGGCGGTGGCACTGGATAAAGACGAGCGGGAGATCGAGTTTTCCAAATCGATTACTAGAAGCGATCTTGTGAAGTTCTATTCGGAGCCGCGATTGAAACGATAAAAAATGGATGACGCTTTGCTTCTCCATTTTTTTTAAAAATAATGGTATATACCATTTTGAATTCATCGAGAAAGGATGTGCGAAATGAGGGTCATCGGCGTTGGCGATAACGTAGTAGACAAATACGTACACAAACAAATGATGTATCCGGGCGGAAACGCACTCAATTTTAGTGTGTATGCCAAACAGCTGGGAGTGGAAGCAGCTTATCTGGGGGTATTCGGCAACGATCAGGCAGCGGATCATATTCAGCAAACCTTGAAGACACTGGACATCGATCTGTCCCGCTGCAGACAGCATGAAGGGGAAAATGGCTACGCGCTGGTCGATCTGGTGGATGGGGACCGGGTGTTTGTCGGCGGAAACCACGGTGGTGTGCAACAACAGCATCCCATCGTATTGGCGCCGCAGGATCTGGCCTATATCGGGACATTCGAGCTTGCGCACAGCAGTATTTACAGCGGCATGGAGGAGGAAATTCACAAGCTGCGGGAAGCAGGAGTCCAGGTATCCTTCGATTTTTCCAGCGACTGGAACGAGGAGATTCTGCAAAAGCTCTGTCCACTTGTCGACTATAGCCTGCTGTCCTGCGGGCACCTGCCGGACGAGGGCGTGAAGGACTTGTTGAAGCAATGCTTTTCTTACGGCAGCAAGCTTGTGCTGGCCACCATGGGGGCACGAGGCGCCATGGTTTACGACGGTCAGTCGTATTATCAAAAGGCGCCCCAGCTGGTCAAAGCTGTCGATACACTGGGAGCCGGCGATTCGTTTTTCACCGCATTCATCCTGCATTATCTGCAGAACGGGCAGAATCCGTTATCTGCACTGGAAGCAGGCACTCGTTTTGCCGCACAGACGTGTCTGGTCGAAGGAGCGTTTGGATTTGGCGTTGCATACAGCGCCTGAAGCTAACAAGAAAGAGGGGGTGGGGAAAGGGCAGGTTGCACGAAGGGGTTGGTCCGATTCGCTTATGATCATAAAAGGAGGGGTCAGTAGATGATGAAAGGGAACAAAAAAATTGCGCTGATAGCCACGTTGCTCTTTTCATTAGTCGCAGGAGGCTGTGCAAGCTCCACTTCTGCACCCGGGGAAACGGCCTCTGAATCCGGCAAGGACGGTCAAGTCGAACTGAAATTTCTCCACAAATGGCCCCAGCCGGAATATTATCCTTATTTTGAAGAGGTGGTCAAAGACTTTGAAAGCCAAAATCCGACCATCAAGATCAAGATGGAAGCGGTGGCGGATGAGCCGATGAAGGATAAGCTCCGTGTGGTGATGGGGGGCGGCTCGGTACCCGATATAACGTTTTCCTGGTCAGGTGAATTCGCGCGGAAGTTTGTCCGCTCCGGTGCAGCCATGGACCTCACGCCTTACCTGGAGGAAGATCCGACATGGAAGGCGAGTTTCATCCCGGCTTCGCTCCAGCCATTTGCCTCCGACGGAAAGCAGTATGGGATTCCGCTGCGGTTCAACGGCAAGTTCTTCGTGTACAACAAGGACATCTTTGCGAAGCATCAGCTGGAGAAGCCGAAGACATGGGATGAATTTTTGGAATTGTTAGATAAGTTGAAGGCAGCTGGAGAAACGCCGATCATTCTCGGCAACCAGAGCCCCTGGGCGGCCATCCACTATTTGACCGGGCTGAATCAGAAAATGGTGAGCGCAGAGGTGCTTGCCAAGGACTATGACCCCAAGTCGGGACAATTCACGGACCCGGGCTACATCAAGGCGATGGAGTATTTAAAGGCGCTGCAGGATGGCAAGTATTTCAACGAAAATGTCAACTCGAACTCCCATGATATGGCGACACAGCTGTTTTACGCGGGCAAAGGGGCCATGATTTACCTGGAGCTGGAGGAATTCCCGACGGTGGAAAAAAGCCTCCCTGGCAAATGGGACTTCTTCGAATTGCCGGATATCCCTGATGGGAAAGGCAATCCCAACTACATTACCGGGGCGCCGGATGGCTTTATCGTTTCCGCGAAGTCACAGCACCCGAAGGAAGCGATCGCTTTCCTGAAATTTTTGACGAACAAGGCCAATGCGGAAAAAATGGTGAAGCAGCTTGGCTGGCCTAGTCCGATCGATGGAGCGACCAATCCGAATACAGCGCTGAAGCAGGTGGCGGAAGGGGTCGAAGTGATGAAGTCGGCAGAGGGTATGGCACAATGGCTGGATACGGACGTGCATGCCAAGGTCGCCGACGTGTATCTGAGCAATATCCAGCTTCTGTTGGACGGAACCAAGTCACCTGAAGAAATCATGAAGGAAGTGCAGGCGGTCGCGGAGGAAGTGAAGCAGGAAGTCGAGCAGTAAAGAGCATGCGGGGCAAGCTGCGGGTCACCGGGCCTGCCCGGTAGGGGGGAAGAAGATGCAAAAAACGTTTCAAAATGCCAGATCGGCTCTGCCATACATTCTTCCAGCGCTCCTGCTCATCCTGTCGTTTGTATTCCTGCCCATGATCCTCAACGTATATTACAGCTTGTTCAGGTGGAATGCATTTTCTGTGGAAAGGGACTTTGTCGGTTGGGAGTATTATGTCAGGCTTTTCCGTGATCCGGTCTTTTATACCGCCGTGAAAAACAATTCGCTGTACGCGGTGATTTCCATCGTGGTGCAGGTGGGGGGCGGACTGGTGATCGCGGCGATCTTGGAGGACCGCTTGATTCGCAGGTGGCAGTCGTTGTTTCGGACGATCTTTTTTATCCCGTCTGTCATTTCCATCGCGGTGGTGGGGTTGCTGTGGCAGCTGCTGTACAACCCGGATATCGGTCTGGTGAATGGCGCTTTGCAGATGCTCGGGCAAAATGAGTGGGTCCATGCATGGCTGGGGGACAGCAAAACCGCCATCTTTGCGGTCATCGCCGTATCACAATGGCAGTTCACCGGCTATATGGTGATGCTGTTTCTGATCGCCATGCACAAAATACCGGAGGATCTGTATGAATCGTCCATGATCGACGGGGCGAATCGAATCCAAACCTTTTTTAAGATCACCATCCCGCAAATCAAGGAAATGATTCTGGTGGGCACCATGATTACGGTGATCGGCGCTTTCAAGGTATTTGACGAGGTGTATGTGATGACATTCGGAGGGCCAGGGCGTTCAACGGAGGTGCTTGGCACGATGCTGTACCGGGCTGCTTTCCGCAATGACGAAATGGGCTACGCCTCTACGATCGCGACGGTGATCTTCGCCATCACGTTTGCGCTGTCTTTGCTCCAGATGAAATGGTCCAGATCGGGCCAAGAGGGGTGAATCGATCCGATGACGCTGCAAAACAAAGTGTACCGTACGGTGATCTGGGTATGGTTCCTCCTGTATTCGCTCTGGATCCTGTATCCGCTGCTGTGGTTGGTCATGAACGGGCTCAAGTCGAACAGCGAGTTTTTCCTGGATACATGGTCGCTCCCCAAGCAATGGTTGTGGCAAAACTATCTGGCTGCGTGGGATGCAGGGATTGGTCAGTATTTTTTCAACAGCATCCTGGTCACGCTGGTTTCGGTGGTGCTCATTTTGCTGCTGGGATCAATGGCCGCCTATGGCCTGAGCCGTTTCCGTTTTAAGGGGGTCGATGCGCTGCTGCTCATCATATTGAGCGGTCTGATGCTGGCCCCGCAGGTAAGCCTCATTTCTCTCTATAAAATTCTGCAAACCATCGGCCTCTACAACACCTACTGGGCGCTTATCGTACCGTATGTCGCCTTTCAACTCCCCTTTGCGATCTTCCTGATGAGATCTTACTTTCTCTCCATTCCCCGCGAGCTGGAGGAATCCGCCTGCATGGACGGCTGCAACACCTGGGGAATTTACCTGCACATCATCCTCCCCATGGGCAGGCCGATCTTGGCTTCCGCTGCTCTGCTCACCGGGATGTCGATCTGGAATGAATTCATGTTTGCCATGGTGTTCGTCGAGGATACCAGTCTGCGGACGATTCCGGTCGGGTTGATGAATCTGCGGAGTCAGTTGAATACGAATTTTGGTGTGCAGTTGGCGGGTCTCACTATAGCGGCTCTCCCGATGATCATTGCATTTGTCCTATTCCAGCGGCAGTTTGTGCGGGGGTTGACAGCGGGGAGTGTAAAAGGATAGTGACGAGATAAGCAAGCACAGCGGGTAGTAACGAGCAGAAGCCTGTTTTCTGGTGGAGCGCCTGCGAAGTCCAACCCAGCGGAGCATTGATCACGTGGATCTGAAGGGCAAACTTGAAATCACAACGAAGCACCTCTACTTTTTGCCCTTCCCACGGGATCGATGCGGAGCGGACAGTACAGCATCCTTGCGGACGGAGAATGAAGCGGAACCAGAAAATAGGCTTCGACCACAAAAGCCTCGTCAAAATTGGTATATACCAAAAGGGGGGTGGAACAAATGCAAGGACCATGGATTAGAGCCGGACCGTTCAAAGAGAGTGGCTCGGTTGTATTCCAATCAGATAAAAGGAGAGGGGATAAAATATGTTGGTAAAAGGCTTGGAAAACGCACAGGTGCAAAAAGCGTTGGATGCGATGGAAAACCGTACGATCGACCGGGTGTTTTTTGTAGCGTGCGGAGGATCATCCGCACTGATGTATCCCAGCAAATATCTGTTAGACCGGGAAGCAAAAACGATCACGTCCGATGTATATAACGCCAACGAATTTATACACCGCAATCCTGCTACGCTGGGGGATACGTCGCTCGTCATTTTATGCTCCCATTCGGGAAAAACACCAGAGACAGTGGAAGCCGCAGCTTTTGCACGCAAAAAAGGAGCCTTGACGATCTCGCTCACCCAAGGGGAAGATTCACCGCTTGCAAAAGCATCTGAATATGTGATCCGCTATGAGAAAGCGAGCTATTTTGATGAGACGGTAGGCAAGAACACCGATTTCTATATCATGTATCAACTGGCTACCGGCCTGCTCTATCTGAAAGAGGGAAACAACCGCTTCGAATCCATGCAAAAAAGCCTGGACAATCTGGATACGGTGTACGCGCGAGCCAAAGAGATCTTTACGGACCGTGCCCAACAGTTTGGCGAGCAGTATAAGGATGCGAAAATCATTTACACGATGGCGAGCGGCTCCAACTACTGCGCGGCCTATATGTTTGGCATCTGCATCCTGATGGAGATGCAGTGGATTCACTCGCATCCGGTACATGCGGGGGAATATTTCCATGGTCCGTTTGAAATTTTGGATGAAGAGGTGCCGTTCGTCATCCTCCTTGGGCTGGATGAGACGCGGCCGCTGGAGGAGCGAGCGTTGAATTTCTCCAAGCAATATGGCAAGAATCTGATCGTCATCGATGCCAAGGAGTTTGACATGACGGGCATTGAGGATGATGTAAAAGGCTATATTGCTCCGCTCGTCTTGAATAAAGTGCTCGGTGTCTATTCGACGGCCCTGGCAAAAGCCCGCAACCATCCGCTGGAAACGAGAAGATACATGGGAAAAGTGGCGTATTAAGCGAGCAACCGCAAGAAAAGAAACAAGCAGCAAGGGGAGCTGGGAAGCAAGGTTCCCCTTGTTTTTTTCTGCAGGAAGGTAAAAGCCAACATTCCTCGAGGGGGCATGAAAGGTGCGGAAAATTTCCCGATCCCAAATCACAGGAATGAATTTTCATTATTTGCATTATCCGTTGGAAACCTTTTTGGATGCGATGGTCCGTTTTCAATTCGAAAAGATCGAATTATGGGGAGCTGCCCCGCATTTTTACGTAGAGGATTTGTCACTGTCGGATGTCAAACGGATCAAACGCGAAATCGAACATCGGGATTTGCATATCGTCTGCTTTACACCGGAGCAATGCATGTATCCGATCAATCTGGCTGCCAAAGAAGAGGAGATCCGCAAGCGAAGCCTCCACTATTTCCGCAAATCGCTGGATGCGAGCGCCGAGCTGGGAGCGCCGATGCTGCTGGTGACGGCGGGATGGGGGTATCGCAATGAAAATCGCGAGGAAGCATGGAAGCGGGCCAGTGAATCTCTGCAGCAATTGGCCATGGAGGCAGAGAAACAGGGAATTCTCCTTGCCTTGGAACCGCTGTCGACAGTCGAGTCGAATCTCGTGACCGATCTTCCCACCCTACGGAACATGCTTGCGGAGGTCCGTTCCCCTGCCCTCAAAGGGATGTTCGATACCATACCGCTGGCCATGCTCGGGGAAGAGATGGATGCCTACTTTGAACAGCTCAAGGAAGATTTGATTCACATCCATTTTATCGATGGCAATCCGGGCGGGCATCTGGCTTGGGGAGACGGGGCTTTGCCAGTGGAGCGGTATATGCATACATTGGAGCGGCATGGCTACAAGGGTGCGTTGACGCTTGAATTTACGTCCATGCAGTATGTGGTGGAACCGGATCGGGCGATTGAGCAGTCGTTACGCTTTTTGCAGCCTTATCTGGAGTAAGGGAGTAAGGCAGCTTGCAGAATGCCTGTCTCTTGAAATGGAAAAGAAGCTGAGCACACCTCGGGTGTCTTCAGCTTCTTTTTTACTACTGGATCAGAACGTATACACATACCCGACCAAGCTTCCTGATCCAGCATGGAAAGCTTCCGCTAAAGAAGGACTCGACTCCACTTCGAAAAGGCTTCAGTGGAAGCTTTTCCTACCGCCAGCTCTCGATCATCTCATTGACGACCGTAAAAGTGTACTCCGCATAGTATCTGGCCTTCTCGATATCTTCCGGTGTCATCTCGGAAAGCAAATGGAATACATTGCTGTGCTCTTCATCCGCTTCGCAATGCACCGCCCAATATTCGGTGGCAGCGAAGCCTGTTTGCTTTTGCAAATGGCGATGGACCTGGTAATAAAAATCAAAGGCCGTCCCTTCTCCGACGCTGTTGATGGAGATCAGGGAGAAGTTTTGGTCAAAGCCAACACTTGCCCGATATTGCAAGGAAA
Organism: Brevibacillus migulae; assembly: GCF_004521915.1. Classification (GTDB taxonomy): domain Bacteria; phylum Bacillota; class Bacilli; order Brevibacillales; family Brevibacillaceae; genus Brevibacillus_F; species Brevibacillus_F migulae. The sequence continues at coordinate 15,010 of NZ_SDKD01000038.1, forward strand.
TAAAGGCATCAGTTTCGGGAGTAGGCATATGATTTTCCGGATCATCCAAGCCGTTGTCGAGCATCCACTTGCGGAGCATTTCCGCATGATCCTTCTCTTCCTCGTAGTGGGAGATGAACACCTCATGGGGAACATCCTGAAAATGCTCATAGCGCAGCTTGAGGAGATTGGCAAATTCTTTGGATAGATGATACAGGCTGTTGCACCACCCAAAATCCTGCGGTGTCTTCATGGCAGGCAAACGATCGTAAAATGAATTGCGTTCCAGCATATCCCCGCGCTGTTTTTCAATGTATTCGCGTAATGTCTCCAAGGTTGCGATGCTCACACAGATACACCTCTTTTTTCAATGTGGTTGGTTTCGTCAGATTTACTGTACCAAGCCACCGATCCCACCGTCATGAGGAGCCTCTTATGAAAAAGCTGGGAAACAAAGCGGGAAGGTTTTTGGGAAACGTGGCCCGGAAATTTTTGAATGGTTGGAAAAAATATAAAAATATGACGATTGTGGTATATAATGGTTATTGAATTTTTCTTCCTGAGAAAGAAATGTGTGAAGGGCGAGTGAATGCCAAGTGGGGCTATGGATTTAACCAAGAAAGAAAAACGCATTGTCCTTTTTTTGCTGGGGATCCCGTTATTCCTGACAGCCTTTCTCATGTTTCCGCATTACGAGGAGTTTTCAGCACCGGGCGAGATCGTGGAGGTAACGGAGCTGGGGATTCAAGGTCATGTTCATGTAACCTACGTATATGGCGGGACAACCAAAAATTACCTGGAAAAATTGCTGGTCTGGGGCAGATTGGCTGAGGTCGATGTGCATTTCCAGCCAGTCAGTCAGGAGGAAGCCATCAGAGAAGAAGAAATCGAGGAGGAAGTCGGGAGTGCCATCCAGCAATGGGGAATCGCAAATGCCTTGGAGGTATCTGGCTATGCTGCGGAAGAGGCGGATGCCTTCGAAGCCAAGTTTGAGGAAATTGAGGAGAAGGCAGCCAAGTATCAGGGAAGCTCCTTTGGCCTGATGGTTGCCATCGGATTGGTGGAGGAGGAGCGAAATATCGACTTCTCGCAAGCAGGGCAATATCGCATCGCCGGAACGGGGACCATCGAACAGGACGGATCAGTCGGCTCGATCGCGGCCGTGCGTGATAAGGTGGAGACGGCCGAAAGAAGCGATATCGATTATTTTTTTATACCGGAGGACAAAGAAGATTATCCAGGTGAAGGGATGAGCAATCAGGAAGAAGCGGAGCAATATGTGAAGGAGCATCAGCTGCGAGTCAAGCTCGTGCCTGTCGCCTCGCTGGACGAAGCGTTGGCCTTTCTGGAGACGCTGCCGTAGCAAAACATCCAAATAAAGGAGAAGTCAATGACTGCAAAATCGATTGGAATCGGTAAATTTTTATTTATTTTTTTATGCGTTGGCATTGTGCTTTCATTCTTACTCGCCTTATGCAGTCTTGCCTATGCGATCGATCCGGAATGGTTTCTGGATTACGTGGAAACCGTGGAAATCGGGATCAGCATTCTCAGTATTTTCTTGTTGATCGTAACGTTTGCGCTGTTCTTTATCTGGATTTTCCGCGTGCATCGCGATTTCAAACAAATATCGGACAGCTATCCGGTCACGCCCTGGGGCGCGCTGGCCCGCATTTTGATTCCGATTTACAATCTGGTTGGGCTGTGGACCATCTATCGCGACATGGCTCATTTCCTCATCGCGCGGGAAAGCAAGGAATTGCGGAGCCAAGGCTGGAAGCTAAAGTCGATGATTCCTTATTACTACTTTCCGATTTTTGTGCAGAATATCCTCAATCGGATCATCTTCAGAAGCGATGAACGGCTGGCGATTTTGGAAATCGTAGCCTTCGGAGTGGATATCTTTCTGAATATGATGTACATTCGCATGGTTGTCCTGATTAGCAAAGGCATCGTCGCTGCGAATGAGGAGAAAGCCCTCCAGCTATCGCAACAAGTCGAGGCTGCAGAGCTGCAAGAGCCGCAATGAAGCAAAAACGCTAAGCCTGCGAAAAGAGAGGCTTAGCGCTTTTTTGTTTCCTCCTCTATTCCCGCTTGAGCGGCTGCACATATCCGTACGTCATCGTTCGCCACAACCATTCAAACGGCCCAAATCGAAACCTTTTCAACCACCAAGAACTAAGGAGCACTTGCAGGGCAAAAATGAACAGGCAAAGCAGGAAGCCAGCCGCAAGCCCAATCCGATTGTACAGATCGAAAGCTTCAATGATCAGCAGAGACAGAATCGTCTGCATTAAGTAATTGGTCAATGCCATCTGCCCGACAGAGCCAAGAGGGCGCAGCCGCTTCTGCCAGGCAGGTTTTTGCGCGAGCAGCGTCAAGGACGCAATGTAAAAGAAGCAGAGGGTCAGACCGCTGGCCGTAACAAACAGCTGCCGGATGGTATCCTGATAGGGACCATAGGACAGCACCTCCATCTGCAGCAGCCCGATGAATGTGAGCAGTGGCACACTGGCCAACAGCGTCATCCACATGACCCGTGTCAGCAGCTTTCGATGCTTTGCAGGTTCATGGAGAATGCCGCGTCTTGCCGTGTATAACCCCACGAGAAACAGTGGAAGCAAGACCACGATCATGGCGGGCACATTTCCCACGATGTAAGGGACCTCCTCCTGCCATCGATAGGAGAGCCACTGCCCATAGGGTGCATGCTGGTACACCCATAGAGCTTCCGCCAGCTTTTGCTGTCCAATAGCCTGCTCCTCAAGCAAAAGCGGAGCGGGTACCAGCAGCTGCGTGCCGAGCAAAAAGGCGTAGCAGACGGTCAGACCAATGGCCCAGCCGAGCACCGCTGCGTTGCTTCGCTTGTAAAACAAGAGCAGGAGAAAGCCCATGATCGCGTATGCATGCAAAATATCGCCGTACCACAGGAAGATCAGATGGAGCAGTCCGAAGAGGAGCAGGCCGATGAGACGACGGGAAAAGAGCCTGCTGACATTCATGCCTCTCTGCTCGGCGCGAGTCATGAAGATATAAAAGCCGAGCCCGAATAAAAACGAAAACATCGTATAAAATTTGGTCTGTACAAACATATCGAAAAATAGCCGTACGATCTCGTCTAGCGGGGCAAGGCGCTCGGGCAGCCCGTACATTTGTCGGGCAAATTCAGGTGCAAGATAGGTAGGCATATTGACCAAAAAAATGCCGAAAAGCGCAAAGCCGCGTAGGATGTCCAGGGTAACGATTCGTTCGGTAGCAGTAACAGGTGCCGCTCGCATGCGTCCATTTCCTTTCCTTGTGTCTGGGGTACTGACTCCCAAACCTTACCATAAGGGAAGAAAAAAAGGTACTCGGGCCTCTTTCCATCCGCTATTGATAGCGGCAGCAAGCGGTGATAGGATGGAGCTAATTGTCAAACAATGGGAAATGAGGATGGGGTGAGGGGAACATGGAACGAGTGTTGGACACGTTTTGGCTGAGGCCGGCTGCGATAGCCGACTGTACAGATCTGAAGCAACTGATTGCCGCCTGTGATATGGACGATTTTGGGACCAGCGAATTCGCCCTTGAAATCGAAGAGATTTTGCCAAAGCTCCCTATGGATGCGAACACATGGGTAGTCCTGACGGAGGCGAATCAGATCGCTGCGTTTGCGTTTGTCGAGGAAATCTCGGCGGGCAGGCTGGATACATACGGTTTTGTGCATCCTTCCTACAAGGGGCACGGCTTAGGTCAACTCCTTGTAGCGCGGGCGGAAGGACGAGGGAGGGAGTATGCGGGGGATTACAAGAAGCGAGGGATTGAATACGAGTTCAATCAGTTGGTCCCACGCGAAAACCTTGCGGCCAATCAATTGCTGCAGCAGCGGGATTATACCTTTAAGCGGCTGTACAGTGTGATGAAAATCAGGGTGACCGATCCTCCGGCAGCCACGGAAATGCCTGAAGGCTTCCGGATTCGCAACTATGAAGCGGGGAGCGACGATCGGGCACTCTATGAAGCTTACAACGAAGCTTTTCAAGATTCCCGCGGCTTTTTCCAGAAGCCATTTGAGGAATGGATGCAGGAGAAGACGGCACCGTCCTTTGACAGGAGCTTGTGGTATGTGGCCATGGATGGGACTGATCTGGCAGGATTCATCCTCTGCAAGCAGCCCGATCCTTATGTCTGGATTGACCTCCTTGGAGTGAAGCGTTCTGCGCGGAAAAAAGGAGTGGCCAAGGCTTTACTGGAACAGACGTTTCGCGAATGTCATCAGCGCGGGACTCCGGACGTCGCTCTTTCGGTTGATGCGAACAGCTTGACAAAGGCGAATCGACTCTATGAAAACGTTGGGATGAGTCCAGCGTTTCAGGTCTCCTTGTACCAAAAGAAACTATGACGGATCGCGCAGGTGCTTGAAACATGAAACCAATCCCTGATCATCTTGCATACGACCTCGATATTCTGTTTGTCGGGTTCAATCCCAGCCTCAAGTCGGGCGAGTTGGGGCATCACTACGCCAATCCGCATAACCGTTTTTGGAAAATCCTCGACCAGGCGGGGATCACACCGCGGCTTTATCATACGACCGAGGATCAGGATCTGCTTGCCCTAGGACTCGGCTTTACCAACATCGTGGAGCGGCCCACGCGAAATGCGGCGGAGATTACCAAGGAGGAGTATCGAGCTGGGCGGGAGCGATTAAAGGCGAAAATCGAAAAGTACCGACCGAAGATTGTCTGTTTTGTGGGGAAAGGCGTCTACGAAGAGTACAGCGGTGTAAAAGGGGTACCGTGGGGTGTGCAAGAAACGCCGGTGGTTCCGGGCGTGATCGAGTTTGTCGCGCCTTCTTCCAGCGGGCTTGTCCGCATGAAGATCGACGAGATTGTGGAGATCTATCGGGAGCTTGCCAGAATAAGAAAAGGAGCAGAAGGAACCTAGCTGCCTTCTCCTGCTCCTTCGCTGACTCCATTCAACATTCGACATGAGCGCAAATGAGAGCAAAGGCTGCCTGTGAAAAAACGAGGCAGCCTTTGCTTCACATAACGGGTTCAAGCACACGTTTGTGGCATTTATGAAATTATTTATTTTCTGTCGAAGAGGAGTCGGTTTGATCACTGTCCGTGGAAGAAGTGGTCTCCTCATTCACGCTGGTTTCATCGTTCGCATTTTCGCTTGTCTCATCGACAGATTCATCGGTATTCTCATCGACAGTTTCATCCGTATTCTCATCGCCAGTCTCAATGCCGGTTTCTTCTTTTGTATCGATCTCATCGGTTTCATCCGTGATGATGACGATTTTTCCTTCCTGTTGCCAATCTACATCGGCTTTCAGCTGTTCGCTGACAAATCGCAATGGCAGAAAGACACGTCCGTTTTTAATCACGGGAACGATATCTAGTGTGACAGTCTGTCCATTGACCAGCGCTTCCTGCTTGTCGAGATAGAGTGTGATGGAGATATCTCCTTTGGTGATCACTACGGAGCGGGTTGGTGCATCCCATTTCACATCCGCTTTCAGTGATGAGCTGATCGCCCGTACGGGAACGAGTGTCCGACCGCCATGAATGAACGGTTCTACGTCAAATTCAGGTTCTTTCCCGTTGACGAAGGTATTGATGCCAGCCGCATTTGCCTTGCTGTACAGTTTGCCTAATTTTTTGAACGGTTCCAAGTCTCCTGCTTTATACGTTTTTTCAAGCAGCTCTTTTTGCACCTCGATGGCTTGGGCTAACTCGTTGGTTTCCTCGAGAGAGCTGATGAGCTCCTCATAGGTAGCTTTTATATCAGCGGTAATTTCTGACGATTGCTTCAATTGCTGGCGAAGCTCGATCAATTGCTTCTTTGACTTAACTGCTTCCTTTACGCTTGCCTTTGTGGAAGCTTCGGTTGTGGCCTCAGTTGGAGACACATCAGACTGTGTTTTCGTTTCTTTTTTGTTCTTTTTCGTGCCTGCATTTTCATCGCTGTTCGAGGCTTTTACGCCAGCATCAACGCTTAGTGTCTGAGCGTAAGCTGCCGGAATGACGGAAAATGCGAGGGCTACAGCCAGGGACATAGGTAGAAATTTTTTCATGATGTTACCTCCTTATGGTTGTACGCTTTAAACGGAAATGACCCGGCAAAGGTTGCAAATCTTTCAGGATTGTTGCTAGAGTCCTAGAACGGAATGGCTCTCCTGTTTCTCAAGTCATGCTCATCGTCGCTCGCTGCTGCTGCGGCAACCTCCCTATTTATGTGCCTGCTCCCGGTTAGAAATCCAACATGCGGAAAGGGAAGTAAGGTATGATAGGGAGAACAGAATTGATCCTATTTCCATACGAGAATAGAAGGGGAGGCAGACTGCATGTTGCGGAATGAAGGCTACATTGACGTCCCGGGAGGCAGAGTTTGGTACAATCGTATAGGGGATGGGGAGAAAACACCGCTTCTGGTGCTTCACGGTGGCCCCGGCAATACCCATGATTCGCTCCAGTCGGTTCTTCACGTCTTGGGAGACGAGAGGCCCGTCATTTTTTATGATCAGCTGGGATCGGGAAATTCGGATAGACCGACCGATCCGTCTTTGTGGAGAACGGAACGATTTGTGGAAGAGTTGGCGTGTGTGCGAGACGCACTTGATTTGAAAGAGGTTCATATCTTGGGACATTCGTGGGGGACGATGCTGGCAGCGTCCTATTTAATCGATCGCGATCCGGCGGGTGTTCAAAGTGTCATTTTTTCAAGCCCATGCTTGAGTGCTTTGCGTTGGAAAGAAGACGCGGATCACTTTTTGGCGAAACTACCGGAAGATGTTCAGCAGGCCATAGCGCATAATGAGGCACAAGGAACCACGGATTCAAAAGAGTATCAAGAGGCGATGAAAGAGTACTATAAAAGGCATGTTTGCAGACTGGATCCATTGCCATCTGTCATGACAGAAAGCCGTCCCAAAGGAAATAAGAATGTCTATATGACCATGTGGGGACCTTCCGAATTTTGTCCGACGGGAAATCTCAAAACATACGATTGCACGCCACAGCTTCATAAAATCAATATACCGTCTCTCTTCGTATGTGGCAGACATGATGAAGCGTCACCAGAGTCGACCCGATATTATCACTCTCTCGTGGCGGATTCTGAATTTCATGTCTTTGAAAATAGCTCCCATGTAAGCTACTTGGAAGAAACCGATGAATTTATTAAGGTAGTCAGGGGCTTTTTGAGGAAGGTTGACAATAAATAATTAATATAACCAACCGAATCGAACATGATGTCATGGGCGATCAACCAGGGCATAATCAGGGAGCGGAATGCTGCGGCTGACGCTCCTTGTATTTCTTAGGCAATCGCAGGATTAGTGGGCGATTGATTCAACAAATGAAAAGTAAGTTTGGAGGCTTCAGTTCTCTGAATGACAATAAACCGCTATTGAGGAAGCGGTTTATTTTTTTATGGAAAAAGAATTGAACATTTATGTCGGATCGACATATAATATATATCGAATCGACATAAAAACATGGTTGAATTTGAGGTGCGGAGATTGTACGAATTGTTTGTTTTGGGCGAATTGATGACAGGTGAAAAGCACGGCTACATGCTGCAGGAAGTTCTAAAAAACGCCGTTGGGCTGGGAAGGAAGATCAGTTCTGGGACGTTGTATCCGCTACTCATGCGCATGATGGAAAAAGGATGGATTAGATTGCGGGAGGTAGAAGAGACAAAAGGAGGGCGAACAAAAAAAATTTACGAGATTACCCATTCTGGGCAAGATCGATTTCAACAATTGATGGCGGAGCCATTTGATATGGTTATCGATGCCGAAGCCCAAGGTACATTGCGATTTAAGATGGTGTATTTTCAATATGTAAAAAAAGAAGTGCGTCTCGCTTGCCTGAAGCAATATTTACATATCCTTGAGCAAAATTTGGAGCATGTTTCGCAATTCGAGTCCTTTCTCAATACGGAAAAGCCAGAGCCGGAGAAACAACGTGTCCAGCTGCTGCGCGTATTCGATTTTCGCAAGAGGCTAGGAGAAGTTGAGCTTCACTGGATCAAGGAAGAAATCGAGCGAGTCCAAGCGCAGCAAGACTAGGCAGGGAAACGTTAAAACGAAACCATGGGAGGATCATATGGAGCGATTATGGACGAAGTCCTTTGTTCTAATGACACTGGGGATGCTGGTCTTATTTACGGGATTCTATTTGCTCTTGCCTACATTGCCGCTGTTTATTAAAAACATTGGCGGTACGGAGTCACAAGTCGGGCTGGTTGCGGGGGTGTTTACCTTGACCGCAGTAGTCTTGCGTCCGATAGTGGGAGGATTGCTCGATCGATATGGGAGAAGGCTGTTTATCATATGGGGACTTCTGCTCTTTATCCTCTCGATGTATCTGTACAATTGGGTGACTACAATTGCTTTTTTACTGGTTCTTCGCGTATTGCACGGTGCTAGCTGGGCTCTTTCGACGACGGCCGTCAGTACATCAATCACGGATATCATTCCGATGTCACGTCGTGGCGAGGGGATGGGATGGTTCGGCATGGCGATGACGGTAGCGATGGCAATAGGGCCGACGCTCGGATTATGGGTGTTGGACGAAGGAGAGTTTCCCAGTTTGTTTTGGCTCGCTACAGGGCTGTCATTTGTCGCATTTTTACTTGTCTTGGCAACCCGAATCCCTGAACACGCAACGTCATCCTCGGGGAAGCTCGTATTCATCGAAAAATCTGTATTGCCGCTGACCGTGTCGCTCTTTTTCTTGGCGGTCGCTTATGGCGGAATCACAACTTTTTTGCCGTTGTTCGGGGTTTCCATACAGGTAAATTCTGGGGTGTTTTTCTTTGTCTATGCTTTAGCGTTAACATTGGCAAGGCCGATTGCAGGCAAGCTCTCCGATCGGATCGGTGAGGCTTATGTCATCGTGCCAGGACTTGCAGTTACCGTATTGTCACTCGTAGTATTGAGTTTTTCTGAAAGTGTAGTCGGGGTGATCATCTCCGCGATCCTCTATGGGCTGGGATTCGGTTCCGCCCAACCCGCTCTTCAGGCAGCCAATTTAAGGCTAGCACCTTCTGACAAAAGGGGAGTCGCCAGCGCTTCCTTTATGACTGCGTTTGATCTTGGCATCGGGCTAGGCTCGATTATTCTGGGGTGGGTTTCCCAACATACCGGATACCAGATCTTGTTTCTAGTATGTGGAGGGTCTGTATTTGTATCTGCAATCATTTTCATAGCCCTTGTCCGTCGGCGATTGTCAAAGGAAGTGAGTGCGGTCGGTTGAAGTTACGAAATGCGGAGCAAGGTTTTTCTATTATAGGAACCTGAGTTGTTGATTGCTCATCCGATAGCAAGATTCGCCATGAAAAAATTACATGAAAAACAGGCGAGCAAAGCAAAGGGTGTAAATTCGTAACACCTATAGTGGTCAGTCTAAGTCTTGGATGACAGGTCTTAGGAGACCACTTTTTTATTTCCCTCCAACAACGAGGTAGAATCACCGTTTCAGCTGACAAAATAGAACGTTACCCACAACCACCGCTTTTACAGTCTTTTAGACTATATTCTTGTAACGGCTAATCAGATAAGATGAAAGCATCTATTTTCCAGATTTAACAGTACAATGCAGAAAGGGATGGGGATGTTGAAGAAAAAATGGATGGTAAGTGGAGCGGTTGCTATTTTCCTTTTGAGTTCAAGCCTAGGCGTACTTGCAGGGGCTAACCTGCAGCCGATCAAAGCGTATCTTGATTCCTCTATGAAAATTGTGGTAAATGGCAAGCCATTCCAGCCGCAATCTGCTCAGGGGGCTGTTTTGGCACCAATCTCGTATAACGGAAACACGTATTTGCCAGTGAGCGCAATATCCAAAGCGGTAGGTGTAGCGGTTGAGTATCAACAACAGTCCCATACCATTTTTCTCGGTGAGAAAATCGCGGGTGTCCCGATTGCGGATAGCTTTAGTGGTCATCTTCGGACGAAGGATCCGCAGTTAACCACCTATAATGGAAAAGATTATAAAGATGTTTTTTTTAATAACGCCTCAGGCAACCGTGGTTCTGGGTTTATGCTCTACCCGAAAGGAAAGTACCAAAAACTTTACATACAAGTGGCTGCAGTGGGAAAAGATATCGAAACTTTCTTCGTTCAGGATTCGGATACAGATGTGAAGCTGAAAATGGACAGCATTACAGTGGAAGACGGTTTGAAAACATTTGAAATAGACATCAATGGCCTTGAATCTCTATATGTTGGTGCACAACTGAAGGACGGCGGGAGCCTATTCGTTCCATTGACCACCTCCTACTATAAATAAGCAGAGAGAGTGTGTCGTCTAAAAGTCTGTATGAATGACAGAATTTTGGTACGATAATCGATAGAGTGAACGGGATAGATCACTCACTAGCAAGGAGGGTGTCCCAAAAGTCATCATAAATGACTGAGGGACTGC
>NZ_SDKD01000039.1 GCF_004521915.1 Brevibacillus migulae
AAACCCCAGTAAAATATGGGGTTTCTCGTCAGTCTGAAGCAGGCATCGTGATGCCTGCTTTTTATTTTTCAGACATGTATTCGCCAACCTGTTTGTACAATGGTGGGGAGGAGGGATGTTTCATGCCCCGCAGACTTTTGGCGGCGATCGCTTTTTCCACAGTGCTTGCATTTCTTTTGAGCCTCATCCCCACGGTTGGCTCACTGTCGCAAAAAGAAGATGTACCCGCATTCCAAGCAGCAAAGCCGATTGTGCTCGGTGAACATAATCTGGTGGATTTATTTACATTCATGCAGACTCATTATAATATTAAGCGTGTGAAATGGGAGAACCGTACCCTTTTCGTTGACATTGTGGTCAGGCCGACGGAAGAGGCGGATTTATCGGTGCTGTACCGTGATTTTTACACGGTTGCTTATGATGCGTTCCGTTATACCCAAAATGTCCATTCGCTGTTTTTCCGCGTGGTGGAAGAGGCGAAAGAAACACGCGGCAACTCCACGTTACTGGTTGCCATCGAAGCAAAGCGGCCGTCAGACCTGAAACAATGGCCAGCGCCTGAGCAGGTTGATAATTATTCCCGTTACATTGAAAAAACCTTTCCTGTGCGCATCGAGCCATATTTTCGGGAGAGAGTTAGTCCATAAGAAGGAAGTATGTTATACTGGAGGAGATTGTTTTGTGCGCTTTGTGAAAAGAAGAACAGCTTAATGGAAAGGTTGGATTTTGAAAGCTTTTTGCTGCCTGGAGGATGACGCATGACGAAAGAGAAATCGCGCGGGATAGACGATGTAAAAGAAATATTTGCAAGAATGGAGAAGCTGGCTTCGGTTCCTTTTGTCCAGAAATATGTGGATTCTCCACCTATCGCGGAGAACCGGTTGGCTTTGCTCTTTTTTTTCTTATGTGAAGAAGGAATGGATCGGGAACGGGCAAAGACCTTGTGCGTGACAACCGGCTTGGTCCAGCTGGGTCTGGATACCCATGAAAGTGTCCGTATTCGCTACGAGGATACGTTGGTCGACGAACGCAACCGGCAGCTAAGCGTACTTGCCGGAGATTATTACAGTGCACACTACTATCATTTGCTGGCGGAAGCGGGCGAGGTAGAGGCGATTCGTGTCTTGGCCGAAGCGATTCAATCCATCAATGAAGCCAAAATGAAGCTGTATCTATCTGAGAAAGAGGATCGCTTGTCCTCGGATGGCTATATCGATTTGCGGAAACATATTGATACGGCGCTGTATACGGCCATTGTAGCCCATTTTGCAGGAAGCTCCGAGAGCCGCCGTTTTTGGACATCCTTGTTTCACGAAACAGCTGCAGTCGAATGCATGATTGGCGCTTGGGAGCAACTGCAATGGGAAGAAAACGCACCCTTTGGATTTACCCGGCTGCTATTAAAAATTCCGGGAACAACAATCGGCCATGTGCTTTCCTTCGTAGAGACCAAAGCCATGGAACTGATGGCTGTGTGTGAACAATTGGTGCGTGGCTTTCATTCCGCAGAAAAGCAAAAGCTGCAGGACTGGATTGCCCTTTTCTATGGACACCGGTGGAACCGTCTGAAACGTGTGATTGAGGAGATGTAAAACGTGGATCAGCAACAGATGAGAGAGAAAGCTAGGTATGTCCATAACGTATTTGAAAATATCGCGGACGAATACGATCGCATGAACAATGTGATCAGCTTCGGCAGTCACGTCGCATGGCGAAATTTTACGATGAAGCAGATGAACATTCAGCCCGGACAAGCTGCCATCGACGTCGCATGCGGCACCTGCGACTGGACGATCAGCCTGGCCCGTTCCGTTGGGGAAAACGGCCGTGTGGTAGGCCTTGATTTCAGTCAAAACATGCTCAATGTAGGAGCGTATAAGGTAGAACAATCCGGGGTCCAAGATCGGGTGGAATTGGTGAATGGGGACGCGATGAAGCTGCCCTTTGCGGATAACACCTTTGATCACGCTACCATCGGATTCGCGCTGCGCAACGTACCGGACGTGCAAACCGTTCTGAATGAAATGACGCGCGTCGTAAAGCCGGGAGGGAAAGTGGTCTCGCTGGAAGTGTCCAAGCCGCCCTTTCTGCCTTATCGCCGCATGTTTTATTTGTATTTTTACCATGTGCTTCCATGGATAGCGAAAATGTTTGTGAACAAATATGAAGAGTATGCATGGCTGCCCAAATCGCTGACCAACTTTCCAGACAGCAAAGAACTGGCGAAAATGTTTCACACGGCCGGTCTGGAGCCGGTCCAGGTAAAATTGTTCATGGGTGGAGTAGCTGCGCTGCATATCGGCATCAAAAAGTAAAAACAGCATGATAACGTACGGTAAGATAGGAAGTGCATAGGATGATTTCCAAATTAAAAATTATATTAGAAATGATCAAATTTGAGCACTCGATTTTCGCGCTCCCCTTTGCTTTTATTGGCGCGGTCTTGGGAAATATAATAGTAGAGCATAGCTGGCCGACTTGGTCCGAAATTTTTTACGTGACCTTGGCGATGGTAGGGGCGAGAAGCGCAGCGATGTCGTTGAATCGGTTAATCGACCGCTATATCGATGCGAAAAATCCGCGGACAGCAACGCGGGCCATTCCCGCCGGTCTCATCAATATTACTGAAGTGATCGTCTTTATCGTGATTTCCTTCGCTTTGATGTTTTTTGCTGCCTTCCAGCTGAACAGTCTGGCGGTTAAACTGCTGCCGCTTGCCGTATTCGTCCTTATTCTCTATTCGTATACGAAGCGTTTTACCTGGGCTTGTCACTTTGTGCTGGGGATTGCGATCGGATTTGGACCTCTGGGAGGCTGGGTGGCCACTACGGGCCAAATCGACGCTACTGCGCTGCTGCTATTCGTGTCTGTCGTGTTTTGGACGGCTGGCTTTGATATAGTGTACGCATGTCAAGATGCAGACTTTGACCGGGAAGAAGGCTTATTTTCCTTGCCGTCTCGATTCGGCATTGCCAATGCTTTGCTGGTCGCTCGCTCCTGCCATGTGATTACGATCGCGGGGCTGTTCCTGCTGTATTTGCAAGCATCCCTCTCGATCTGGTTTTTGGTGGGCGTGATCATTTCCGCATTGATTTTGATCTATGAGCACAGCTTGGTAAAGCCAACGGATCTGTCCAAATTAAACGTGGCTTTCTTCAATATGAATGGGATCTTAAGCTGCGTCATGTTTGTATTTACAATGATCGATTTGGTGATGGTATGAACCGGAAGCAACTAGCAGTAGGGATAACAGGTGCCAGCGGGGCCATTTACGGGGTTCGTCTTGTGCAGGAGCTGCTCAAAGGCGGACACATCGTTCATTTGATGATCACCAAAGCGGGCTGGCAAGTGTTTCGTGATGAACTGGATTGGGATACAGAAGATCGTGAGAAAGTGCTGCAAGAGAAGTTTCAGCAAACATATCCGGGTACGCTGCATTATTGGACCCTTCGTGATTTTTCGTGCCCGGTGGCAAGTGGATCTCATCGAGGGGATGGCATGATTGTCATCCCTTGTTCCATGGGCACATTATCAGGGATTGCGCATGGAGCGTCCGGCAATCTCTTGGAGCGCTGTGCAGATGTGATGATCAAAGAGGGGCGGAAGCTGGTATTGGTGCCACGGGAGACCCCGTTAAATGCCATCCATCTGGAAAATATGCTGAAGTTGAGCAAGCTAGGTGTGAAAATATTGCCGGCGATGCCCGGTTACTATCAAAAGCCAGAAACGATGGATGATCTGATCAATTTCGTCGTAGGCAAAGCACTCGATTCCCTGGATATTTCACATGCCTTGTTCAGACGCTGGGGGGAATAATGTATGCAAGACAGACCCTTACGCATCGGACAAAATTCGTATACGAACGTGCTGCCGGTCTTTTATCATGTGGACCGTTCGCGATTCTCCGGGAAGATCGACTTCATCAATCAAGTGCCGGCCAAGCTTAACGCAGCTTTGGCCAATGGCACGATTGATGTAGGGGCGATCTCTTCTTTTGGCTATGCGGAGCACTTTGAAAACTACTGCATTTTGCCGGATCTGTCGGTGAGCGCGCAGAAAAAGGTAAGGTCACTCTATTTATTCAGCAAACGTCCGTTGGAAGAGCTGAACGGGGCCAAGATCAGAATGACCAATACGTCAGCGACTACGGTAAACCTGGTGAAAATCATTTTTCGCAAGTTCCTGGAGTTCCAGGTAAGCTATGAATCACATGCTCCCAATCTGGAAGAAATGATGCAGGAGGCGGATGGGGCGGTACTGATCGGTGATGATGCGATTGTCGCGTATCGGAACAATAAAACGTATTACAGCTACGATCTGGCAGAGCTCTGGTACCGTTTTACAGGTCTTTCCATGACATTTGCTGTATGGGCCGTACGCAAAGAGGCCATTGAGCAAAATGGTTCTTTGATGCGTGAGGTACATGCCGCGTTTTTAGAGAGCAAACAGCGTTCTTTGGCTAATTTAGACCCGCTTGTATCGGATGTGGTTGGGAAAATTGGAGGAGAGCCTGCTTTTTGGTTTGAATATTTCCGAGGGCTCTGTTACGATTTTAGTAAGAAAGAACAAGAGGGATTGGCCTATTACTTTGCCTGCGCGACGGAACTAGGCTTATTGCCTGGCCCGGTACCCATTCGCATTTGGGAGGACACAGTTCAGCACAATACCCTACGTTGATGAGTTAGGTGGAGCGGATGAAGCTAGTTGATATTTACTTCCAGTTAAAAAATGACGTTGATTATATTGAACAGGAATTGGCCAGTGCCATCGATACGAAATCGAGTGAGCTGTATCAATCGTCCACGCTGCTGCTGAAGGCGGGCGGCAAGCGGATACGACCTGTCTTTGTGCTGTTAGGCGGCAAGCTGGGCAATTATGATCTGAAAAAGCTCAAGTCGGTAGCGGTTCCCCTCGAGCTCATACATATGGCGACGCTGGTGCATGACGATGTAGTGGATAACTCCGATATGCGGCGTGGCAGTGAAACCGTGCGCGCGAAATGGGACAATCGCGTCGCCATGTACACGGGAGACTATATTTTAGGCCGAGCCTTGTCGGTAGCGACCGAATTGCCGAATCCGCAAATCCACCAGATCCTGTCGAAAGCGATCGTGGAGATGTGTAAGGGCGAAATCGAACAAGTGCGCGATCTCGATAACTGGAATCAAGGGCTGCGGACTTATTTGCGCCGGATCAAAAGGAAGACGGCTTTGCTGATTGCGATCAGCTGCCAGCTTGGGGCTTTGGCAAGCGATGCTTCATCTGAAGTGGTGCGTCGGATGTATCGATACGGCTACGATGTAGGGATGGCCTTCCAGATCACCGATGACATTCTTGATTTTACGGGTACCGAAAAGCAGCTGGGCAAGCCTGCCGGAAGCGATCTGCGTCAAGGGAATATCACCTTGCCAGCATTATATAGCGCGATGGTTGGCCCTGAAAAAGAGCGATTCCAGACGTGGATTACAAAAGGGACCCTGCACGAAAATGTGGATGAGGCGATCCAGCTGATCAGGGGCAGTGAAGGAATCCGGTTTGCCCAGTCGTTGGCGGATCGTTATCTGGATCGTGCATGCGCAACCTTGGCGGATTTACCGGACACTTCCACCAAAAAGTCGTTGCTGGAAATCGCCCATTTCATCGGAAATCGCAAATTTTAATGTTTTTTTAACGGGACAAGGTTGCTTGCCCGTTTTTCTTCTGATAAAATTTCTAAGGGCAAGAAAGGCTTGTCACAACCAAGTCTGCTTGATTCAATTCGAAAAATACATAGTGTGATGGAGGCAACATAACAATGGAAAAAACGTTTATTATGGTGAAGCCTGACGGCGTTCAACGCAACCTGATCGGTGAAATCGTTTCCCGTTTTGAGAAAAAAGGCTTTACGCTTGTTGGTGCAAAATTGATGACAGTAAGCCGTGAATTGGCTGAACAACACTATGCAGAACACAAAGAGCGCCCTTTCTTCGGCGAACTTGTTGATTTCATCACTTCCAGCCCTGTATTCGCAATGGTATGGGAAGGTAACAATGTGATTGCTACCGCTCGCAACATGATGGGCAAAACCAACCCAGCTGATGCAGCTCCTGGCACAATCCGTGGCGATTATGCAACATCTGTAGGAATGAACATCATCCACGGTTCCGATTCTCCAGAAAGCGCTGAGCGTGAAATTAACCTGTGGTTTGGCGCGAACGAAGTGGTTTCCTTCGAAAAAACAATCCAACGCTGGATTTAATTCCTGAAAAAACGGGAAAGACCTCTTTAGGGGTCTTTTTCTTTTTCAGGAGGCAGGATTTGTCCGGCAAAAGGAGAATGGCAAAGGCAGGACATCGAAGGAGGACTTTTTACGTATGGAAGATAAAGATTTCAACCTATTCATCGCGAATATTAAAAAAATGACGGGCATTGATCTGGCGTTGTACAAAGAAGCACAAATGAAACGGCGCCTGACATCGCTGCGGTTAAAACGAGGACATCAGACATTCGCCACTTATTTTGAGGCGTTGGCCAAAGATAAAGAGCTGTTTTATGAATTTCTGGACCGCATGACGATCAACGTCTCTGAATTTTTCCGCAATCCAGGCCGTTGGGAAGTGTTGGATAATAAAATCCTGCCGCGCTTGATGCAGGAATCGCGCAAACTGAAATGCTGGAGCGCCGCTTGCTCCACTGGGGAAGAGCCGTATACGCTGTCGATGATTCTCATGAAAAAAAACTATATGAAGGACAGCAGTGTGTTGGCTACCGATATCGATGAAGGGGCGATTGCAAAAGCAAAGCAGGGTGTCTATACGGATCGGTCCTTGCAGGATGCACCGAAGGATCTGGTCAGCAAATATTTTGTGAAAGACGCCATGAGCTACCGGATCTCCCCGGAAGTGAAAAATCATGTGACGTTTAAAAAGCATAATTTGCTTGCAGACCAGTTTGATACAGGATTCGACCTGATCATTTGCCGTAATGTCATGATTTATTTTACGGAAGAAGCGAAAAACGAGCTGTACATGAAATTCAGCCGGGCCCTTCGTCCAGGCGGGGTGCTGTTTGTGGGCAGCACCGAGCAAATCTTTCAGCCGCAGCAATATCAATTTGAGGCGGAGGATACCTTTTTCTATCGCAAAAAAGGGTAAATTTTCAAACGGTACGTATATCTGGACTGCAAATTCCCAATTATATGGATAAGCATAATAAATGGGAGGATGCGCATGGACAAAGTCAAGGTAATTGAAGCGTACCGTCGTGGTTTGATAACGCTGCAGGAATGCGGGCAAATATTGGGTGCAGACAAGACGCAATTAGACGATCTCGTGTCCGTGGATCATTTCCGCCGACCAATCAAGGCCGCAAATTATGCGGTTGCCGATCAATTGTGATTCATCCACACCAGCAAGAAGAATGCCTCTCTTTTCGAAGGGAGGTATTTTTTTGGTTTTCATTCCCTGAATAGGTGTGATATTATAACGCTTAAAAGTGTTAAAGGAATGACAAGGTTCGCACAACGAAGTGAGTACCAATAGGAGGAGAGAGAGATGAGATACCTGACGGCTGGAGAGTCCCATGGACCGCAATTGACTGCCATCATTGAGGGAGTGCCAAGCAATTTAGCGTTTTCCATCGAAAAAATCAACGAGCAGCTGGCGCGCAGACAAAAAGGTCATGGCCGCGGCAGACGGATGCAAATTGAAAAGGATCAGGTACGGGTTCTTTCCGGTGTACGTCATGGTTATACCACAGGAGCACCGATCACGCTAGTGGTAGAAAATAAGGACTGGACACATTGGCAAACCATTATGGGTGCGGAACCGACTGACGATGCGGAAGGAAAGCGCCGTGTTGCACGTCCGCGTCCCGGTCACGCTGACTTAAATGGTGCCATCAAATACAATCAGCGCGATATGCGCAATATTTTGGAAAGATCGAGTGCGCGGGAAACAACCATGCGTGTAGCGGTTGGCGCAGTTGCCAGACAGCTGCTGGAAGCGTGCGGAATCCTCGTGGCGGGACAGGTGCTGCGCATTGGAGATGTGGAAGCACAGCGCATCGAGGTACCGATTGAAGAGCAGATTCGACGTACGGAGGAGTCTCCAGTCCGCTGCTTGGATCAAGAGGCGGAAGCGAAAATGATGGCAGCCATCGACAAAGCGAAAGAAGACGGAGATTCCCTCGGCGGTTTGGTCGAAGTGCGTGTCGACGGCGTTCCAATCGGTCTCGGCAGCCATGTGCAGTGGGATCGCAAGCTGGATGGCCGTTTGGCGCAAGCGGTAATGAGTATTCAGGCCTTCAAAGGCGTTGAGATCGGGATCGGGTTTGAAGCGGCAGGACTTCCTGGCTCGCAGGTCCATGATGAGATCGTGTGGGAAGAAGGCAAAGGCTTCAGCCGCAAAACCAACCGCGCTGGCGGTCTGGAAGGCGGTATGACCAATGGCATGCCGATCATCGTCCGTGGTGTCATGAAGCCGATTCCTACCTTGTACAAGCCGCTGATGAGTGTGGATATCGACACGAAGGAAGCGTTTACGGCAAGCATTGAGCGATCCGACAGCTGTGCGGTTCCGGCGGCAAGTGTTGTGGCAGAATCGGTCGTAGCTTGGGAAATCGCACGGGCCATGTGTGAGAAGTTTGCTTCCGACACAATGGAGCAGATGCTGGAGAACATCAGTCAATATCGCGCGTATACGGAGACGTTCTAAGATGAGCAAACGATTGCGGGTAGAATTGGGTGAACGCAGCTACTCCATAGTCGCGGGAGAAGGGCTTTTGGCAACAGCAGGTTCTTACTTGAAAGAAATTGGCATCAAGTCGTCCCAGCGACTGTTTGTCATTACGGATGAACAGGTCGCTCCGCTGTATTTGCAGCTCGTCCGTGATGCGCTCAGCAACGAAGGGTATCAAGTCGATGCCGCAATCGTGCCAGCAGGGGAGCGGGCAAAAAGCATGAGTGTGTACGAGCAGGTGATGACCGAGGCAATCGAAGCGGGGCTTGATCGCAAATCGGTGATCATCGCGCTGGGCGGCGGAGTTGTCGGGGATCTTGCCGGCTTTGTCGCAGCTACGTATATGCGCGGAATTCCATTTATCCAGATGCCCACAACCTTACTGGCGCATGACAGCTCGGTCGGGGGCAAGGTGGCGATCAACCATCCGCTCGGCAAAAATTTGATCGGCGCCTTTCACCAGCCACTCCTGGTACTCTACGATATCGGGACACTGCGGACGCTGCCAAAGCGTGAGATAGCCGCAGGGTATGCGGAAGTGGTCAAGCATGGACTTATTTCAGATGAGGCATTTGTTGCTTGGCTGGAGCGGAATGTAGGGTCGCTGAAAAAGCTGGAAACGGAAGTGACGGCGGAAGCGATCATGCGTGGCTGCGCGGTTAAGGCCAATGTGGTTGCAGAAGACGAGACGGAGCAGGGGTTGCGTGCCATTTTGAACCTCGGGCATACATTTGGCCATGCCTTTGAAGCCCTGTCCTCGTATTCAGCGATTAACCACGGCGAAGCCATTTCCATTGGAATGGGCTTGGCAGCGGATGTTTCCGTGCGCCTTGGTCTAACCTCTGAAGAAGTGCCGGTGCGCACAAGGAATTTGCTGCAGGCGTTCGATTTGCCAGTGGAATGGCCGCATGCATTGTCTCCGGCAGACGTATTGGAAGTCATGAAGCGGGACAAGAAGGGACTTGCCGGGAAGCTTGTCTTGGTGCTTCCCCGTGAAATCGGTAAGGTGGAAGTAGTCAGAGAAGTAGCGGAAAGCTTAGTGCTTGAAGTCATGAGTGATTTACAGAGGGGAGAAGGGTAGAATCATGAGTAGCCGAGGGATTCGGGGAGCCATTACCGTAGAAACAAATAGCAAGGAAGCGATTCTCGAGGGCACTCGTCTGATGCTCTCCGAGATGGTGGAACGAAATCAGGTACATCCGGATGATATTGCGAGCGTGTTGATTACCACCACGGAAGATCTGGATGCCGTTTTTCCGGCGGCAGCAGCACGTACGCTGCCTGGCTGGGAATATGTGCCGCTGATGTGCGCGCGGGAAATCCCTGTGCCAGGCAGCCTGCCGCTTTGCGTGCGGGTGATGATGCTGGTGAATACAGACAAGCGCGCAAATGAAATACACCATGTCTTTTTACGGGATGCCGTAAAGCTGCGCCCGGATTTGCTGAAATGAATTAGCAATTGACAGAATGATGGAACTTTACTAAGATAAATAGCAATTAGTGAAGCCCAAGGTTTTAGATGAGAGTAGAGCGTAAGTGAGACAGTGTAGTTAGACAGTTTGATTGAGCAGCTAGCTTATGAGCATGAGGCAGTTGAGATGAGTGGAGTAGAGGTTAGATGAGGAGAGAAGAGCGTAAGCTAGGATTTATGTGGATACGCATAATCCAGGACTCTTCCTGGATTTTTTATTTTCTCCGTTTCTTTCCTCCTCTTCAAGAAAAGAAGAGGTGAATGCAAAGATGTTTTTCCCCACATTACCCGAGGTCCAAAACCTCGCGGCGCAATTTTCCATGATCCCGGTAAAGCTGACGCTGTTGGCTGACAAGGAAACACCCATCCGTTTGTACCAAAAGTTCCGCAGCAATCATTCCTTTTTGCTGGAGAGTGTAGAAGGCGGCTCTCGGTGGGCGCGATATTCCTTTATCGGCCTGCGCCCCTTTTTGTCGGTGGAGGCAAAAGGAAATGAGATTCTCATCTCCCATCGCGACAAGGACCCTGAAAGTTTGCACGGCAATCCGATTGAAGTGCTGCGAGGTCTGATGAAGCAGTATCGCAGTCCAAATCTCAAAGAGATGCCGCGTCTAGCAGGCGGGGCGGTTGGATATTTTGGGTACAACACCCTGCATTACTTTGAAAGCCTGCCTGAGCACACACATGATTCTTTGAACATCGCAGACATGCGTTTTCTGCTCGTGGATGAGCTGATCGCATTTGATCATTTGAAGCAAGAAATCCAAATCATCGTGAACCTCCAGGTAGAGGAGGGTGCCACAGCGGAACAAATCGCGAGCAGCTATGCCCGCGTATGCGGGCGCATCGAGCAGATCGCTGACCAAGCCGTGATGGAAATCGCGGATCAATCAAGCGCGAGACAGATCAGCGTAGGCTCTGCGGAAGCGCGGACACCCAATGTAAAGGTGAATATGGAGCGCAGTGTTTACGAAAACATGATCAACCGGGCGAAAGAATATATCGCTGCCGGTGATATTTTTCAAGTGGTTCTTTCGCAGCGTTTTGAGCTGGAGACAGAGATCGATCCGTTTTCCGTCTACCGTGTACTGCGCACGCTCAATCCTTCTCCATATATGTATTACTTTCAGTTTGAACAGGAAACCGTCGTAGGGGCGTCACCGGAGCTCTTGGTCCGTGTGGAGGACAGAAAGGTGGAAGTACGCCCGATAGCAGGGACGAGAAAAAGAGGCAGTGATCGCAGGGAAGACGAAGAGCTGGCAGCGGATTTATTGGCGGATCCCAAGGAACTGGCCGAACACATGATGCTTCTTGATTTAGGCAGAAATGATGTCGGGAAGGTTTCTGAATATGGCAGCGTAAACGTAGAGGAGAAAAATGTGATCGAATATTACTCCCACGTCATGCACATGGTTTCCCATGTAAGCGGGATTCTGCGTGAGGATCTCGATCCGTTTGATGCGTTTCTCTCGGCATTTCCAGCGGGGACTGTCTCGGGTGCGCCAAAACTGCGGGCCATGGAGATTATCGCCGAGCTGGAGCCGGATGCGCGAGGGACGTACGCGGGTTCCATCGGCTATCTGAGCTTTACGGGTAATCTGGATACGTGCATCACGATCCGGACGATTTTATTTAAGGATGGAAAGGCCTATATTCAGGCAGGAGGCGGCATTGTGGCGGACTCGGAACCCGCCCTCGAGTATCAGGAATCAGTGAATAAGGCCGCCGCGACAATTCAAGCGATTGTCAAAGCCGAACAACTATTTCTGCGGGAGGGTGAACGCTCATGCTGTCTGTAGCAATCGAAAAGATCATCAAGGGAGAGCATCTGGACCGTGAGACCGCTCGGGAAGCGATGGGAGAAATCATGGACGGGAGCGCAACCCATGCGCAGATCGGGGCATTTCTCGCAGCTCTGCGTCTAAAGGGAGAGCAGCCGGAAGAGATCATCGGTTTCGCACAAGCGATGCGCGCGCGATCCGTCGCGTTTCCGTTGCAGCTGGACGGTTTGGTTGACACCTGCGGGACAGGCGGAGAAGGAAGCAATACGATCAACATTTCAACAGCGGCTGCTATTGTAGCAGCCACGGGCGGGGTCAAAATCGCCAAGCATGGCAACCGCGCCGTTTCAAGCAAAAGCGGCAGCGCGGATGTTTTGGAAGCCTTGCAAATCCCGATTACGCTGACTCCGGAACGGGCAGCCGATTGCCTGCGCCAAACAAACCTCTGCTTCCTGTTTGCGCCTCTCTATCATCAGGCGATGAAGCATGCCGCGGGGCCGCGAAAAGAACTCTCCATCCGTACCGTGTTTAATCTGCTTGGTCCGCTGACGAACCCTGCACGGGCAAAAAGACAGCTGATGGGTGTCTATGATGCCTCGCTGCTTCCTGTCGTGGCGGAAGTGCTCGGCGAATTGGGAGTGGAACGGGCGCTGGTGGTTGCTGGGGAAGACGGCATGGATGAGTTGACCGTGACAGGAGTCAGTTATATCTCCGAGCTGCGGGATGGCAAAGTGAACAGCTATACGGTTGTACCTGAGCAATTCGGGCTGCAAATACATCCGCTCGAGCAATTGCGCGGCGGTGATGCGAATGAGAACGCCACGATCATACGAGAAATGTTTGCCGGCAAACGAGGACCACATCGGGATATCGTCTTGTTGAATGCTGGAGCGATCCTCTATATGGCCGATCAGGTCCATTCGATCGAAGCGGGAGTGATGAAGGCTGCCGAGCTGATCGACTCCGGCAGGGTGCTGGAAAAGCTGGAACAAATCCGTACGGTGGCAGGGGGCGTTTCCAATGCTTCATAAGATCGTGGAAACCAAGCGTGAAGAAGTAAGCGAGCTGCACCAATCGACTACCGTGGCTGCATTATTGGAGCAAGCGGCAGCGATGGACGCGCCGCGCGGATTTCAGATCAGTCTGGAACAAAGCGCTCGTCAAGTCAGTGTCATTGCGGAAGTGAAGAAAGCCTCGCCATCCAAAGGGTTGATACGGGAAGATTTTCATCCAGAAAAAATCGCACAGGCTTATCAACAGGCGGAGGTGGAAGCGATCTCCGTTCTGACCGATAAACAATACTTTCAGGGGAATCTTGACTATTTGCCGCAGATTCGCGCAGCGGTCTCGTTGCCCCTCTTACGAAAAGATTTTCTCATCGATGAATGGCAGGTAGTGGAAGCGAGAGCCTATGGAGCGGATTGTATTTTGCTCATCGCCGCGATCTTGGACGGACCGCAAATCCATCATTTTTCCCAGACTGCACATCAGCTGGGCATGGATGTGCTGATCGAGGTGCATGACGCAGAAGAAGCAGAAAAAGTATTCCGTCATACCTCGCCGCGCCTGCTGGGGATCAATAATCGCAATCTGCGCACATTTCAGGTGGATCTGGCTACGACACAGGAAGTGATCAAGCAACTGCCCAAAGAGGTGACAGTCGTCAGTGAGAGCGGAATCGCTGCCCCAGATGATATTGCCTGCGTCGCACAGGCGGGAGCCAGAGCTGTTTTGGTCGGGGAGCATTTCATGCGGCAGGGCGATATCGCCGCTGCGGTACGTGACCTGGTGGGAGAGCGAGTGACGAATCGATGAATACAAAAGTGAAAATTTGCGGGCTGCGAAATAAAGAAACGCTGGCCCTCCTCACAGAGCTTCAGGTCGATTATGCGGGCTTTGTATTCACTCCCAGCAAACGGCAAGTGACAGCGGAGCAAGCTGGTGCCATGATGGCCTCGGTTCCGAACCGTCCGGCTGCGGTAGGTGTGTTTGTCAACCCCACGCTGTCCGAATTGGAACAGACGCTTGCACAAGCGCCGCTTGATGTTATTCAGCTGCATGGACAGGAATCAGCGGAATATTGCGAGGAAGTGAAAAAGCGTTTTGCTTTGCCGGTATGGAAGGCGGTGCCCGTTGGCGAAGAGGGGCCGCTCGCTGTGGATCTGACTGCATTTCGCCCGCATATCGAAGCTTTTCTGTTTGACACACATGACACGTCGGTTGCCGGTGGGACCGGAAGACGTTTTTCCTGGGCACAGATCCCCTTGTTAGCTGATCTGGCGGGAGAGGCCACAGTCGTGATCGCCGGAGGTATCACGGTGGACAACGTGGGGGAGCTTGTCAGTCAATACGCGCCTACCTTCATTGATCTATCCAGCGGGGTTGAAACGGACGGAGCAAAAGACCCCGAGAAAATAAAAAAATTGATGCAAAGGGTGAGGAAACATGAGCAGTCTCACACAATCACAAACAACGCTGCCGAATGAAAAGGGACGTTTCGGTTCGTATGGCGGAAAATTCGTGCCGGAAACATTGATGAATGCGCTGATCCAATTGGAAGAAGCGTTTGCTGATGCGCAAAAAGATCCTGCGTTCCGCGCTGAACTATCTCACCTTTTGCAGGAATACGCCGGCCGACCCACTCCTCTATACCATGCGGCAAGAATGACAGAGGTTTTAGGCGGTGCGCAAATTTATTTGAAACGGGAAGATTTGAACCATACAGGCGCACATAAGCTGAACAACGCACTGGGCCAAGGATTGCTGGCCAAGCGCATGGGCAAAAAAGCGATCATCGCCGAGACGGGTGCCGGACAGCATGGCGTGGCCAGTGCGACGGTTGCGGCGAAGCTCGGTCTTTCCTGCAAAGTGTTTATGGGTGAGGAAGATATCAAAAGACAGGCGCTGAACGTATTTCGGATGAAGCTGCTAGGCGCAGAGGTTGTCTCGGTGACCTCGGGGTCTCGCACACTCAAGGATGCGACAAGCGAAGCGATGCGCTTCTGGGTTTCGGATGTGCAGAATAGCCACTATGTGCTGGGATCGGCTGCGGGTCCCCATCCTTATCCGTATATGGTCAGGGAATTCCAAAGAATCATCGGCGAAGAGACGAGGGAACAGATATTGAAGCAGGTCGGCAGATTGCCGGATGAAGTGATCGCGTGCGTTGGTGGCGGAAGCAATGCGATCGGGATGTTTTATCCGTTCCTCCAGGACAACGTCAAGCTCCGCGGTGTAGAAGCAGCGGGACATGGCACCGATACGGATAAACATGCGGCTACGCTGACCATGGGCAAACCAGGAATCCTGCATGGGTCGTTAACCTATCTCTTGCAGGATGAGTTTGGTCAGGTACAGGAGGCGCACTCCATCTCAGCAGGACTGGATTACCCGGGGGTAGGACCCGAGCATTCCTATCTGAAGGATACCAAGCGGGTCACATATACGTCGGTGACGGACCAGGAAGCGCTGGATGCGGTCAAATTCCTGTGCGAGACGGAAGGGATCATTCCGGCTTTGGAAAGCGCACACGCCGTTGCAGAGGCGATCAAGCTGGCGCCGACACGTTCGTCAGAGGAAATCTTGGTGATTTGTCTGTCGGGCCGCGGGGACAAAGACGTCGCGACCATCCAAGCGGCACTGGATGCAAAACAGGAAAGGGGAGAAGCCTTGTGATCACGGTAGAAAATCGCATTGACCAGTTGTTTGCCGATCGATCGAAAAAAAGATTTATCCCCTTCATCACCATAGGGGACCCATCGCTCGCTGTGTCGGAAGAGTTGGTCATCGCGCTGGCCGAAGCAGGTGCTGATCTGATTGAGCTGGGGGTTGCCTATTCCGATCCGATCGCGGACGGACCGACTATCCAGCGGGCATCCCAGCGCGCGCTTGCGGCAGGAGTCACGATGGTGGATGTGATGCATCTCGTATCCCGCGTTCGGCAAAAAGGTGTAACCATTCCGCTTGTTTTCTTTTCCTACTACAACCCGGTGCTGCAATATGGCCTGGACGCATTTTTCCACGACCTGGCGGCATGCGGAGCGGATGGAATCATCATCCCCGATCTGCCAACGGAAGAAAATGAAGAGGCGTCGGCTGCGGCAAAAACCAACGGTGTCCACCTCATCTCTTTGGTTGCTCCGACTTCAAATGCACGCATCTCGGCGATTGCGCAAAAGGCTTCCGGCTTTGTGTATTGCGTGTCCAGTCTTGGCGTGACGGGTGTTCGGGACGAATTGCCAGCAGACCTCGGGCAATTTCTCGACCGTGTCAAAGCAAGTACGGACAAACCGATCGCGGTCGGATTCGGCATATCCACGCCGGAGCAGGTGCGGTTCACCGCCAAACATGCGGATGGAGTGGTCGTAGGCAGCGCGATCGTCCGGGAGGTAGAGAAAAACCTCGCTTTGCTCACCGATCCTGACAAAAAAGCAGAAGGCATTGGAGCCGTAAAAAGATTTGTACAACAGTTAACCGGTGCGCTACAATAACAGGAAAACGTTTGGGAGTGATTGATCCATGGAACCGAAGCAGCGCATACTGAACGCCCCGGTCTATCAGCCCGGAAAGCCCATCGACGATGTAAAACGCGAGCTCGGTCTAACCGATGTGGTCAAGCTCGCCTCGAATGAAAATCCGTTTGGCTGTTCACCGAAGGCAATCGAGGCGATTCAGGATCAACTGGGAAAGCTCGCCATTTACCCGGATGGAGGCGCAGTTCAGCTTCGGCAGGATCTCGCACATTTTCTCCAAGTCGATCAAGACCAACTGATATTTGGCAACGGTTCGGACGAAATCTTGCAAATGATCGCACGTGCTTATTTGCACGAAGGCGTAAATACCGTGATGGCAACACCTACTTTCTCGCAGTACCGTGCCAATGCGATCATTGAGGGAGCGGAGCTGCGGGAAGTCCCACTGAAACATGGCGTTCATGATTTGGCTGCGATGGCAGCTGCCATTGATGAAAAGACAAGAGTGGCGTGGGTATGCAATCCGAATAATCCGTCGGGGACGATCTGTACGGAAGAAGAGCTGATCGGTTTTCTCAAGCAGGTGCCGGGACACGTATTGGTTGTATTGGACGAAGCTTATTACGAATATGTGGTTTCTCCTGTCTATCCACAGACCGTATCGCTGCTGACCGAATTTCCGAATGTCATCATCTTGCGGACGTTTTCGAAAATATATGGCCTCGCAGCACTTCGTATCGGGTACGGCATTGCTTCCCAAAAGGTGATCTCGCACCTGAGCCATGTTCGCGAACCATTTAATACGAATGCACTTGCCCAGGCAGCTGCACGAGCAGCAATCTGTGACCAGGGATTTGTACAGGAGTGTCGGGAACGAAATCGGTTGGGCTTACAGCAGCTTACGGATCAGTTCGATGAGTGGGGCCTTGTGTATTATCCTTCTGAGACGAATTTTATCCTCGTGAACCTGCAGCGTGATTCGGACGAGGTGTTCGGGCAGCTGCTCAGGCAGGGAATCATCGTTCGATCCGGCAAGGCTTTAGGTTTTCCCGGATGGATGCGGATCACGGTAGGCAGCAAAGAGCAAAACGAGCGCGTTATAGCTGCGCTTGGAACCATATTGGAAAAGGTAGGGCAATAGCAAACGACGGTGCCGGTGAAGAGCCGGCATCTTTGCATCTTGACAATTTAGCGCTTTTAAGCGAAAAAGAAAGAAAAGAAAAAGAGGAGCTTGGAGATGAAAACGACGATAGCTGTTCTTGGCGTAGGGTTGATTGGCGGCTCGATCGCTCTGGCTTTGCGGCAAGATTCAGAACTGCGGATTATCGGATTCGATGTACGGGAAGATTTTTTGGATAAGGCCCTCACCAATGGGGTCATTCATGCGGGAACCACTGATTTGCAGACGGCTGTGCGTGAAGCCGATGTCATTTTTTTGTCCACACCCGTTGAGCAGATCTATACTTTGCTCGATCAGTTCGCTACACTTTCTTTAAAGCCAGGTGCGATCCTGACCGATGTCGGCAGCACGAAACAAGGCGTGGTTACGTATGCACAGTCGCGTGTCCCTCGTGACGTCACGTTTATCGGCGGTCATCCCATGGCCGGCTCGCACAAATCCGGGGTGGAAGCTGCCAATCCGCTGCTATTCGAAAATGCTTATTACGTCCTGACACCAGGGGCAGGAACAACCGAAGACCAGCTCCACCGGCTGCAAGAACTGCTCCAGCTGACACGGGCAAAAGTGGTTGTAATGGATCCAGCCGAGCACGATCGGGTCGTAGGGGCAGTCAGTCATTTTCCGCATATCATCGCAGCTGTTCTGGTCAATCAGGTCGCTCAGTATGATCAGGCAAATGATTGGCATCGTCGCCTGGCTGCGGGAGGATTCCGCGATATCACCCGTATCGCCTCCAGCAATCCCCGCATGTGGCGGGATATTTTGCTGAATAACCGCGAGCATTTGCTCCAGATAGCCGCAGATTGGCGCGAGGCCCTCGACAAGATCATGGACGTGGTAGCGCTGGGGGAGAAAGACGAAATCGAACAGTTCTTCAGAGAAGCGAGAGACTTCCGGGATGGACTGCCAGAGCGTCAAAAAGGGGCTTTGCCGCCTTTGTATGATTTGTATATTGATATTCCGGACCACCCGGGTGAGATCGGAAAGATTACCACCCTGCTGGGAGCCAAAGAAATCAATATTATCAATATCCAAATACGGGAGACCAGAGAAGATATGCTAGGCGTGCTCCGCATCACGTTCCGCAATCAGGCGGAGCTGGAAAAGGGCGCGGAAATGCTGCGTTACTTTGGTTATACCGTATATAGCAGAGATTAAGAAGAGGAGTGGGGAATTCCATGCTGAAAATGAGTCAAGCGAAAAGGATTACGGGAGAAGCAGTGGTGCCTGGTGACAAGTCCATTTCCCATCGTGCGGTAATGTTCGGTGCGCTGGCAGAAGGGACGACGAGCATTTCCGGTTTTTTGCAGGGGGCGGATTGTTTGAGCACGATCAGCTGCTTTCGCCGCATGGGCATCGAGATCCAGCAAGAAGGGGATCAGGTGACCGTACAGGGGAAAGGCTGGTTTGGCTTGCAAGAGCCTGAGCGCGGACTGGATGTAGGTAATTCGGGGACGACGATCCGGTTGATGTCCGGCATTTTGGCAACTCAGCCATTTCATTGTGTCGTGGAAGGGGACGAGTCGATCGCCCGTCGACCAATGCGCCGTGTGGTAACACCCCTGAGGGAAATGGGGGCGAAAATCGACGGCCGCAAAAATGGGGAATTTACCCCGCTGTCGATCCGAGGCGGCGAGCTGAAAGGTATCGCCTACCAGTCGCCGGTTGCCAGTGCGCAGATCAAATCGTCCATCCTGTTGGCCGGTTTGCAAGCACAGGGCATCACAAGCGTATCGGAACCGCATCTTTCCCGCGACCATACCGAGCGGATGCTGCAAGCCTTTGGTGTGGAAGTGATTCGAGACGGCCTGACGGTGTCGGTTCAAGGGGGACAAGTATTAAAAGGCCGAGAGATCCAAGTCCCGGGTGATATTTCTTCCGCGGCCTTTCTGATCGCTGCTGTCATGGTTGTGCCGAACAGTTCGCTTTTGATCCGCAATGTGGGGATTAATCCGACAAGGACGGGAATAATCGATGTTGTTCGCGCGATGGGCGGTCATATCGAGCTGCAGAATGAGCGGGTGGTGAATGAAGAACCTGTAGCGGATCTTTTCGTACAGCATTCCGAATTGACCGGCACTGTGATTGAAGGAGACCTGATCCCGCGGCTGATCGATGAGATTCCGGTCATTGCCGTGATGGCCACGCAAGCGCAGGGGCGCACCGTCATTCGCGATGCGGAAGAGCTTCGGGTGAAGGAAACGGACCGGATCGCAACCGTCGTAAGCGAGTTGAGCAAGTTTGGAGCAAAAGTAACGCCGACCGCTGACGGGATGGTCATTGAAGGTCCGGCTAAGCTCACGGGTGCAGCGATCGATAGCTTGGGGGATCATCGAATCGGCATGGCGATGGCGATTGCAGGGTTAGCTGCCGAGGGGGAAACCACGATTGCGAATGCAGAAGCGATCAATGTTTCGTTCCCTGGATTTGAGCAGTTGATGAAAAAGCTGACCGTGACTGAATAAAATGTAAGGAGGGAGGCGCCGCTGGCTTGTGTACAGGGGTGCCTTCTTTGTGTTGGGAGAAACGAGACAAATCGCCATATGGATAAGGTAGAACACGAAAGACAAAGGTGCGAAATTAGGTTTATACGGAATAAAAAAAATGATTTGACAAGCGCTTACATTTCAGTATAATAAAAAGTACAGTATGGTTTCTCTCCACTCCTATCCAATATATTCTCTGCACTCTGTGCTACCGTCGTATGAATGCGCTTACATGCGTATAACGACGGCTTTTTTTTATGCAAAAATGGCCAAGCATTTCGACCATCTCTTCCCTGAGCGGGTAGGTGGACTTTACCGGAAAGTGTCATCCTTTGCGAGGTTCATTCATATGCTCGTACTACTGAAAGCTGTTCGGTTCGGGGAGGGACAAGCTATGAAAGAAACGCATATGCTGGTCAAAGGTGGAACATTGGTCACTGCTTATGGGATGAGAGAAGCGGATATTTGGATTGAGGAAGGGAAAATTGCGCATATCGCAAAGCGAATCATTGACCCGAGCAAACACCGTGCTTCTTATGACCTTGACCGTATCTTTGATGCGTCGGGTTATTTGGTGCTACCAGGATTTATTTGGGCGGGCCATACCAACTTCAGCCGATTGACGCCTGTATCCCATTTCTTGCGTGAAGTGAGAAGCGTCATCGAGAGAGGCTATACCTCCATGTTGGATACCATCCGGCTGGAAGATTGGATGAAGGCCGAGCACATCCTTTATCAGATGACGCCGCATTATAACAATCTGATTGATTATGCCATCCAGATCAGTGTGGAAGCGAGACATTTCACCCCGCGCGTTTTGCGTATGCTGGGGCGCCAGGGGATACGCTTGATACAGGTCGTTGTTCGTGATGGCAGTGAAATGGATGCATTCCAATGGGACATACTATATCCCATCATTCATCATTATCAATTATCCATAGAGCTGCATGTGCCTACGGATATAGAGATTTCATCCGTTAAAAAACGCAGGATCATTGAGGCGTGGCTGCAGGATTGTCAGTACGGAAAAATTCGAACCCGAGTAGAACACCCGCATCCCTTTGTGTTAACGCAAAACAAAACGTTTTATCATTTGGCCATGCTGACAGAAGATCAATGTGAGAAGTGGTTTCAGTACCTATCGCACAATTGGTATGGTTCTTTCCCTGCGTTTGCTGCCTTGGAGCAAATCGTCATACGCCAAAAAGAATGGCGGAAACTTCCGATTGAATTTTTAAGTCTGTTGGTTCGATTGTCCTCGACGAATTTTGCAAAAGCGTTGGGCACATATCCCCGAAAAGGGTGCCTGCAAGCTGGGGCTGACGCGGATTTACTATTCATCGAGAAGTCCGCTTGGTTGACAAATTTCGATCTTTCTACTATTCTAAAATGTAGCGAAATATGTCTTCCTACCTATGTGATGTCAAAAGGGAGATGGATTTACCGGGACGGTGTCCATTCTCCGTTAGTTGGAACAGGAAATTACTTACACGATCTAACACCATACAGCTACGTCATATGACCCCGTTTTTCGGGGTTTTTTCACAGTATCGGAACATACCCAGCTTTATTCGTTCTGCTCCTTCCGGTACCGCAGGCAATGATTTCATTTATGGACGATACAAAAGATGAAAAAAGTAGAAATAGACTGCGCAACTTTTCCAAATCCCATTAGTCTAATTGAACAAAGGCTAACGGGGACCGGAATCGCAAGGGGGTAGTCCTGGCAATGACCGATTCCCAGCTTATCCGTGAAATTAAAGAAGGAAATGTGGAGTGTTACGCGGAGCTGATACGGCGATACGAAAAAAAGATAATTGCCTTTGTGAGTCATATGTTGCGTCAGGCTCATTTGGAACACTTGGCCGAGGATATTAGTCAAGAAACGTTTTATAAGGCATATAAAAATCTTCATTCCTTCCGTGACGTAGAAGCGACATTTTCCACCTGGCTCTATACGATTGCGCGCAATACCGTATTGAGTGAGCTGCGTAAAAGCCGCAATTCCGATGTTTATTTAGAGGATACGACTTCTGTACCTACTGTTTCACATGAACGCTTGCCCGAACAGCAGCTGCTACAGACTGAGCGCGAAGTCCTGGTGCGTCAGGCGATTAACAGCTTGCCGGAAAAGCAGCGTTCCGCATTGATTTTACGTGAATATGAACAAATGGATTACAATGAGATAGCATCCATTCTCGATCTTTCAGTGAGTTCTGTGAAATCCCTATTGTTCCGAGCACGTCAAAGCATTCGAACAGAGTTGGAAGGGTATATGGGCGATCCTCGTTTGGAAGAAGCTGAAGGGATGAATAAGCGATGAAGTGCGAAGATGTACAAGAACTCATAAGTGAATATGCGGAAGATCGTCTGCCCGAGATGACCAAGCGCAGGGTGGATCAGCACCTGGCCGGGTGCGCGTCCTGTACCTCCGACTATCAATTTTGGGCAGAGAGCGACAGTTGG
Source organism: Brevibacillus migulae (assembly GCF_004521915.1). Taxonomy (GTDB): domain Bacteria; phylum Bacillota; class Bacilli; order Brevibacillales; family Brevibacillaceae; genus Brevibacillus_F; species Brevibacillus_F migulae. The sequence continues at coordinate 22,574 of NZ_SDKD01000039.1, forward strand.
ATGAAAGTGGAGCGGGAGCAGTATGCTTCGGTGTCGACAGCGCGTTCCATTGTGGATGCAGTCATGGCTCGCATCCTGTCCGAAGAGAAGTGGGCCATTCCGTTTGGCAGAAAGGTATTCACCTTGACTGCTCGAATGAGACGGATCGGTGCGAGTGCCGCTGTGATCCTGCTGATGCTGTGTGCCTTCTCCCTTTATTCGGAGGCCAGCATTTCCGATCAGGCAATGCTTCCGGAGAGCGGTGTCGTTGCCATGGTTCCACCGGATAGCGATGTAGAAGTAAAAGATGATGCCGTGAAAACCGCTGGGGTAGAAACAGTGGAGCCCATGGGCGTAGACGAAATCGCCTCCCCACCTCTGAACAGCGGGATGGATTATACTACCGACGATCAGACACTTGGGGATGGCAAGCCTAACTTTGGTTTAATTCTTGGTTTTTTCGGTATACTGGTTACCGTAATTTCCTTGAGCTGGATGTCAAGAGTGAAAGATCGTTCATAAAGACCGTCTGAGGACGGTTTTTTTTACTCGATGAGAATTTATAAAATTCTCATCAACATAAGAGCAACTAAGCTACGCCAAAGACTTGGCGTAGCAAGTTTTTTCTAATCAGCAAACAGATACATAAGTGAAGCAATGTTATGAGGTGGCGAAGAAAATGACAATGACCAAGCAATGGCTGTTCGTAATTGACCAAGCGGTTGAAAAAATAGAGAACGATGAAATCGAACTTGGCTTGCAGGCTTTGAAGAAAGTGCAGGAGCATGGAAAGGATTTGCCGGAAGTGATGCTGTATTTGGCAGATGTATGGTTTCGCCTGGGGCATCTCCAGGATGCTTCCGAGCTTTTGCACGATCTATTGGCGGCCCCTGAAAAGATAAAGCATTCCCTTGTCCAAGAATGTCAGCTGCTGCTCGCTGAAATCGCCATCACCGAAAACGATTTGGAGCTAGCGCAAACCCTCTTGTACCAACTAAAAGAAGAAGGATACGAGGAGATGGAGCTGTATTTGCTCTTGGCGGATCTGTATGCGCTGCAGGATCTGGACGAGGTAGCGGTCAAGTATTTGCAGATGGCCTATGAAAAGGCACCAGAGAACGAGCAGTTGGCTGCCGCTTTGGCAGAGATGTACATACGCACAGGCAAGCAAAGCGAAGCGCTGGAGCTCCTGGAAGAGGTCTCGGAGCCCAGTGTGGATGCACTCCTATTCAAAGGGCGGATGCTGGCCCAAAATGGAGAGATTGAGCAGGCATATGCTGCGTTTTTGGAGGCGGCTACCAAAGAACAATCTGCAGAGATCCTCTACGGCTGCGGTCTCATGGCGTTCCATCTGGGAGCCTTGGAAGAAGCGAAAACCTATATTGAAAACATGCTGGTGCTTGATGATGAATATTTGGCCGGGTATCCGCTGCTAAGCGATATTTACTTGTCCTTAGGAAAGACAGAAAAGGCGATTGAAGCCCTGCAGCAGTATGTGGATCTTTCCGGATATGATTTGGAGCAGATTCGCCGATTGATTGCGCTGCTGCAGCAATCCGGGCGATATGAAGAAGCGAAATCGTATCAAAAATTGCACGATCAATGGAATCTGGAAGAGGAATAAGTCCGACCTGCAAAAACAGGATGCCGTATTTATGGCATCCTGTTTTTTATGTACGCCCAGCATGGGCGTCATCTCTAGGGTGAGAGT
>NZ_SDKD01000004.1 GCF_004521915.1 Brevibacillus migulae
GCAGTCCCTCAGTCATTTATGATGACTTTTGGGACACCCTCTTTTTGGGTCGATAAGAAATTATAAAATTCTCATCGACATAAGAGCAACTAAGCTCCGCCAAAGACTTGGCATAGCCAAGTTTTTTCTAAACGAAAGCATCGCTTGGCATTTTAACCTTCAACCTAATATATTGTAGGTAAGCGGTAAGTGAACAACAAATCCGGAGCAGTGAAGGGGTAATATAAGGAATAGGAAATGGGCAGATAATTTGACGGTTTGGACTTGGAGAGGATGAAACACGATGAATGCCTTCATGACTTTTTTTCCACCAGAATTGCCGACGATTATACTCCGCTTGTTTTTGGCGTTTGTAGCAGGTGCCATCATGGGTCTGGAGCGGGAACGCTATTTTAAGGATATCATGCAGCCTAAGGGAGCGGGTTTTCGCACATACAGCCTGGTTTGCTTCGGTTCTTGCTTGTTTGGTCTGGCTTCCATCTATGGCTTTTCATCGGAAGGGGTCAATAATGATCCGGGGCGTGTGGCTGCACAGGTTGTAACGGGAATGGGCTTTTTGGGAGCGGGAGCCATCATCAAATTCAATGGTGAAGTAAAAGGACTGACAACTGCGGCTGGTATGTGGGTAGCTTCAGCGATCGGTCTGATGTTTAGCGCAGGACTTTATATTCCTGCGATCGTCGCTGCTGTATTTACTTATGTCGTGCTCGATTTCCACCGCTTGTTTCCCCGCTTGCTTCATTACGCCAGACGCTCTGGCGAAGAGGAAGACAAGGACGATGATTACAAACACGCTCAAAAGAACGGGGGACATTCTGAGGATGAATAGATCATGTTTCACGTGAAACATTGCATGCAGTATAAATGAAAATCAACAATTTAGGGAGAAGGAATTCCGACGAAGGATGGAGAATAACTTCAAGTGTAATGTTTGGAAGTGGGGGATACGGTATGTCAGTAAAAGATCAATTTTCGCGGATGTTGGGATTTACCGACAAGACGGATAGCGAAGAGATACGACAAATACCTATTGATCAAATTGTGCCTAACCCCTATCAGCCGCGTACGGTGTTCGATGATGAAAAGATTGAAGAACTCTGCCAAACGATACGGACTCACGGTCTGATACAGCCGATTGTGGTGCGTGTCCGCAATAATCAGTATGAACTGATCGCCGGAGAAAGACGTTTGCGTGCCACGAAAAAGCTAGGGATGGAGAAAATCCCTGCGATTATAAAGGAATTCAATGACACGCAGACTGCTTCGATTGCACTGATCGAAAACTTACAGCGCGAGGGCCTGACAGCTATCGAAGAAGCGGTCGCTTATCAGAAACTAATAGACCTGCATAATCTGACGCAGGAAAGCTTGGCACAACGCTTGGGTAAAGGACAATCGACGATCGCAAACAAGTTGCGCTTGCTTCATTTGCCGCAATTGGTGCAGGATGCATTATTAACGAGAACCATCACAGAGCGGCATGCAAGGGCTCTTATTCCGTTAAAGGATGCAAGCCTTCAGGAACGGATCCTTCAGGAAGTTATTGAGCGGGAATGGAATGTGAAACAGACGGAAACCCGTGTAAAGCAGCTACTTGAAGCAACGGAAAAACAGCCAGAGGACAAAGAATCCAGGCCAAAATGGAAAGCATTTTCTCGAGATGCACGAATTGCGATTAACACGGTCAGGCAGTCCATTGATATGGTCATCCAGACAGGCTTGCCGGTTGAGACCAATGAAGAGGATACGGAAGAGTTTTATCAGTTTACCATTCGCATCCCGAAATCGAAGAAATAAATAACATCGATACAAAAAAGCGGCGTAACTAGCCGTCTTTTTTGTGGGTCGATAAGAAATTGTATATTTCCCATCGACATAAGGGCAACTAAGCTCTGCAAAAGTCTTTTCGTGCCCAAACTTTTCTAACTGTATCAAAAAGGATAAATTCCATGACTAATCACCTGATGCAGCATGAAGAACTTCCTCTACAGAAGGACTCGGTAACTTCTTCGAGAGGCTCAATTGAAGTGTTTCTTCATTCAACTTGAAGGATTCGACAACAACATCATGTAAAAGGCTTCGCCAGTCGATTGGTGCAGCCTTGTTTTGTCTGTAGAAATAGGCATACTGTATATCTTGTGTCCCAAGCATAAGGGAAGTGGAAAAACTTACAGCCGACCTGGCTCGTTTTTTTCCGGTTTCCTTCTACTTTTTTACAACCGCATGCGCTACAATAGGAATACATGCTAGATGCGGACTTAGAGTTCTCTGTAAGCGGTGAATTTCTTCTATAATAATCGCGGGCTGCAAGGCAATCATCGTTGCTGTGCCTGCATTTGCGCATCTTGCGCTTCACAGCAAAGGCTTTGCCGAACATCTGGCGAAGCCAAGTTTTTCTCAGGTCATAGGAGTAAATCAAAGAATCCTATTGATCCAACGGAGACGAAGGAACCGCCAAAGGCCTGGCGGAAGTGAGTTTTCTCTATAAATCTGGAATTATCCATATTCCGATTTACGAGAGGTACAGCAAAGGCTCCGCCATAGACTTGGCGGATAAGAATGTAAAATTTCTTATCCACATAAGTGCAACTAAGGCTCCGGTGAAGGCTTGGCGTAGCCAAGTTTTCTAAACGTAGCCAAGTTTTTTAAAATGAGGTGGAAAAGTTGGGGAAAATTATTGCGGTCGCCAATCAAAAGGGTGGCGTAGGTAAAACAACGACATCTGTCAATTTGAGTGCGTGCTTGGCCGCGTTGGGGAAGAAAGTATTGCTCGTAGATATTGATCCGCAGGGGAATGCGACTAGCGGAATCGGCGTGAATAAAGCAGACGTACGGTACTGTATTTATGATGTGCTGATCAATGATGTGAGTCCGGTTGATACAACGCTTCCGACGGAAATTGATGGACTATTCATTATTCCTGCTACCATTCAGCTTGCGGGGGCGGAGATTGAACTTGTTCCGACTATTTCTCGCGAGGTTCGGCTGAAAAGGGCGCTGGAAGTAGTGAAGGACAAATACGACTATATCATTATCGACTGTCCGCCTTCTTTGGGCATTTTAACGGTAAACTCCTTGACAGCGTCAGACTCCGTTTTGATTCCCATTCAATGTGAATATTACGCATTGGAAGGGTTAAGCCAATTGCTCAATACGATTCGTCTCGTGCAGAAGCATCTGAATTCCGCTCTGACGATTGAGGGTGTAGTGCTGACGATGCTGGATGCGAGAACCAATCTGGGGATCCAGGTCATTGAAGAAGTAAAGAAATACTTTCAGGACAAAGTGTATCAGACTATCATTCCTCGGAATGTGCGTTTGAGTGAAGCTCCTTCCCATGGACAAGCTATTATTACGTATGACCCACGTTCCAGAGGTGCTGAGGTATATACTGATTTAGCGAAGGAAGTGATCGGGATATGAGCAGAGGATTGGGAAAAGGGCTTAGCGCATTAATCAACTCCAATTTGGTGGAGGAGAGCGATCAGGTAACAGAAGCGTTGCTGGGTGATATCCGTCCCAATCCATATCAACCCCGGAAAGAGTTTGCGGCGGAAGCGATACAGGAGCTGGCCGAATCGATCAAGGAGCACGGAGTTATCCAACCGCTAATCGTACGCAAAAGCATTAAAGGCTACGAGCTGGTAGCGGGGGAGCGAAGACTGCGCGCTGCCAAGGAAGCAGGATTGCAAAGGGTTCCCGTCGTGGTCAAGCAGTACACGGATCAGCAGCTGATGGAGATTGCCCTGATCGAAAATCTGCAGCGTGAAAACCTGAATCCGATCGAAGAGGCTGAAGCATACGAGAAACTGATCGGACATTATTCGTATACGCAGGATGAGCTGGCGAAAAGAATCGGAAAAAGCAGACCGCACGTAGCTAATATCTTGCGCTTGCTCCAATTGCCTTTGAAAATTCGCGAATTGGTGGCTGTAGGGTCTTTAACAATGGGGCATGCCCGCGCATTGCTTCCAATCGAAGACGAAGACCAGCAATGGCAAGTCGCTTTTGATGTCGTGAAAAAAGGGCTCAGCGTCAGACAGTTAGAGGAACTCGTAAAAGCCTTGAATGTTTCACGTGAAACAAAAAGCAAAAAGCCTGTGAAAAAGGAAAAGGCGTTTACACAAATGGAAGAACGTTTGCGGACGTATTTTGGAACATCCGTACGAATCAATAAAGGTGCGAAAAAAGGAAAGATAGAAATTGAATTTTACTCCAGCGATGATCTGCAAAGAATCTTGGATATGCTGCGAATGGAGTAGAACCATACCTCAATTTGATTTGGGAGGATAACATGCGGATAACGTACCTGGATAATGCAGCCTCGTCTTGGCCCAAACCGCCTGGTGTAAAAGAAGCAATGGCAGAAGCGATTGATGATTACGGGGCTAACCCGGGACGTGGCGGACATGCCTTGGCGATGAAAGCAAGCAAAACGATCTTTCGTACGCGCATGCAGGTATCGCGGTTGTTTGGGATTAAAAACCCGAATGACCTCTTTTTTTATCTAAATGCGACGCAAGCGTTGAATCAGGCGATAAAAGGGTTTCTCCGTGAGGGAGATCATGTCATTAGCTCCTCGATTGAACATAACTCTGTGCGACGTCCATTGGAGTATTTGCGCCGAACCAAGCAGGTTGACGTCACCTATGTGGAGCCACGAGCGGATGGATTGTTCTATGCGGAAGACTTTCAGGCCGCTATACGGCCGGAAACCCGTCTTATTGCCGTTAGCCATGCGTCGAACCTGACTGGCTTGATCCTGCCCATTGTCGAGATTGGGCGGATAGCAAAAGAGGGAGAAGTGGCCTTTTTGGTAGACGCCTCGCAGACGGCTGGTATCTTGCCCATCGATGTGGAGAAAATGAACATCGACATGCTTGCGTTTCCTGGCCATAAGGGCTTGTACGGGCCACAGGGTACTGGGGCGCTTTATGTGCGGAGTGATCTGGATCTTGAGCCGTTGATTCATGGCGGGACGGGCAGCCAATCCGAGGCGATCGAGCAACCGACCACAAGACCTGACCGATTCGAGAGTGGGACTGCCAATACGGTTGGACTTGCCGGATTGCTCGCAGGGGTTACTTTTATTCTGGAAACCGGCGTAGAAAAAATTCACGCACATGAGTGGAGCTTGGCGAAGAAAACCATTCAGGCCTTGCAGCAGATAAAAGGAGTCGACGTGTACGGGCCTGGCACCGAGATCGAGCGGGTTGGTGTCGTTGCGTTCAATATTCATGGGGCCGATGCGTCGGAAGTATCCTATATACTTGATCAACAGTACGGGATTGCCACAAGGGCTGGGTACCACTGCACACCGCTTGGTCACCGGACAGCGGGCACAGAAGAGCGGGGAGCCGTACGGGCCAGCTTTGGTTATTTCAATACCGACGAGGATGTTGAACTGCTCATTACGGCGGTCACCGAGATTGCATCCGCTTTTCATCCATCATAAACGTATAGCCAAGGGAGTGTAACCGTTGATCTTACTAGGAACCATCGTCAATGCTGGCGCCATTCTCCTCGGTGCTGTCATCGGCAAGCTATTGTCGGGGATACCAGCGGGCATCAGACAGACAGTCATGCAGGGACTCGCACTGGCTGTCATCGTATTGGGAATCACCATGAGTCTGGATTCAAAAAACTTTTTGCTGCTGATTATCAGCCTGGTGATTGGCTCTATCGTGGGAGAGCTGTTGCGCATTGAAGATCGCCTGAACCAAACAGGAAAGTGGCTGGAGAAAAAGGTTGGCGGCAGCAGCAAGGATGGAAGCATCGCAACCGGTTTTGTAACGGCTACTTTGGTGTATTGCATTGGAGCGATGGCGGTTCTGGGAGCCATGGACAGCGGTTTGCGTAACAACCATGATATTTTGTATACAAAAGCGATGCTCGACGGATTTTCCGCTATCATTTTTACTTCTACCCTAGGCATTGGGGTTGCCTTTTCCGCGATACCGGTGCTGCTGTACCAAGGGGCGATTGCGCTCATGTCCACGCAAATCTACGGTTTGGTCAGTCAAACGATGCTGGATGCGATCCTCGCAGAGGTAACCGCTGTCGGTGGAGTGATGATTATCGCGATCGGGATCAATATTCTCGAGTTGAAAAAAGTGAACGTAGCCAATATGCTGCCTGCTTTGGTGGTTGCTGCATTAGGGGTTCCTTTGGTAGATTGGTTAGGGAAGTTTTTTTGAAAAAGAATGTGCATATGGATGATACGCTTTCGTGAAGACGGAGGCGTTTTTTTATTTGCTTAGAAGAAAAAGATGTTATCTCAGGGCTGGGGAAATTAGGTAGAATGGATGGTAACGATGAAATTGACGATACGTACCGTTATGATATTTGATGGGATTAGCCCAGAAGGTGACAGGCTTACCTATTCATTGGTCAGCCAAGGAGCAAAAGGAAATGCGATCATCGATCCTGAAGAGCCTTCCTTACATATAAACCGAATGCCCGAGAAACTGGCATGACTGCCGTCGATCACGCAACCATTGATGAAAATGGCCTTTTGAAGGAAGCGAAGATGCTGCACCGGAGACCGTCCTGACTGTTCAGATGGAGAGCATGGATGAACATACCGAATACAAGATGAAAATTGAAGAATCGAAGAAATTTTGTTATCGTATCCAATATCCTCTTATTCCCATAAACCGAGACACAATCGGTAGGCGGGCGAAGAGGATTTTCTTTTGCTTGTCGTGAACAGTATGGGGGGCCATATAATAGGAAAAAAACGCAACAAACCAAGGGGAGACGAGCATGATCGGATTTGTGGTTAATCCGGCAGCAGGGAACGGTCGGGGAAAGCGGGCATGGGAAAAGGTAAGGCGTGAGCTCATCAAAGAAAAAGTCGAATACCAGGCAAGAATCACCGAGAAAAGTGGGGAGGCACGCCAACTAACACAGGAGTTGCTAAGACAAGGTCATCTCGAAAAAATCGTCGCGATAGGGGGAGATGGCACACTGAATGAGGTCGTGAATGGGTTGGTCGATTCAGGGGCGGATTGTCTGCTTGGCCACATACCGGCCGGTTCAGGCAATGATTTTGCCCGTGCCTACCATCTTCCTATGGAGCCAGTCGCTGCATGGAAATGCATTGAAGCGGGAGAGGGAGAAAAGACCATTGATTTGCTGATGATGAATGATCGGGTAGCGGTCAATGCAATCGGGGCTGGGTTTGATGGGAAAATAGCCAAAACAGCGAATGAAGCCAGTTATAAAAAAATGTGCAATCAGGTCGGTCTTGGCAAACTGGCTTATATCATCTCGATGCTCCGTGTATTGTTTTCCTATCGACCATGCGATCTCACATTGACGATAGAAGATGAGCTTCATGAATGCAAGCAAGCATGGATGATCGTAGTGTCCAATATAGCGAATTATGGCGGCGGCATGCAGATTTGCCCACATGCAGTGTCGGATGACGGGAGAGCGGAAGTCTGTGTCATTAGCAATATAAGTCGTTGGCAATTGCTTCGCGCCTTTCCGAAAATATTCACGGGAGAGCATACGAGCCATCCGGCAGTCCGCTTTTACCACGGGCGCAGCATCCGTGTAGAGAGTGAGGATTCACTGGATGTTCATGCGGATGGAGAGGCGATTGCCAAAACACCGGTAACAGTAGCGCTGCTAGCCAATAGGCTGCGAATCATCGCAAATCGATAGGGGAGAATCCCCAAAACATCATAAAGAGACTTCCGACATGTGAATGTGAAGTCTCTTTCCTTCATTTTAAGCTATCGATCCATGGCGAGAGAGCTGTGATGCGCCAAAGCGTGAGCTCCGTGATGAATCCCCGCAGCAATGATTTCAGCCATTTGCATGACGATGTACAGACGAGTGTTTTGCAGGACAAAGTATTCCATAAAACCACCGACGTTCACAATTCCGGTGATATGAAACGTTCCTACTGCCGGAAGCTCTTTTTTCACACCTGCCCCTGGCTTCAAAGGACCGTCAATCACATTAATGGAACCGACGCTGCTGAATTGACCCAGACAGGCATCGATGGCAATCATCAATGGATTGTGATGGGTGTGCTGAATCTCATCCAATTTTTCCGCCAGATTCATCGCGTGGACAGGATGTTCCAGCGTTCCGTAAACATGATATTGTCGAGAATAACGGGCGTGCAGCTTGGTGCCGACAAGCGGACCGAGAGAGTCACCGGTAGAACGGTCTGTCCCGATACAGAGGATGACCACATCTTGGTCAGCCGGAGTGGAGCGAAAACGCGCCGCCAGATGCTGTCCCAGCTGCTCGATGGCCTGTTCACTTTTGTAATCGACCTTGAACGGTGAGGGGGAGTCGTCCAATAAACGGTTCCATGTTTTCATCGTTACCTCCACAGGGGGGAAAGTATTCACAGTGTATGCCGAAAAAAGGAAAAGTATACCTGCCTGCTGGAACGTTAGGACCGTTTTGAAAAGTCAGAGCAACTGGCATCATGAGCGTGAGCAAGGTAAAATGGATGCAAAGGAGGGGGAAACGTGAGTGGCAGTACCGTATTAATCGCGTTCGATTCCACGCAGCAGGCATTGCGGGCAGAAATGCTGCTGGAGTATGCAGACATCGATATTGACACGAGACCTACTCCCAAAGAGGTGACGGCAGGCTGCGCATTATCGATTGAATTTCCGATCGATGATTATCCGCTGGCTCGGGAAGTGATCGAGACGCAAGAGGTGGTCATCCGTGGGTATTTTCGAAAATTTACTGCAATCTACGAAGAAATAGATGAAACGGGAGAGAGGAAGGAGAGGTAGCTCTTGAGTGAGCAAGCGAATTGGATGGAAACCCTTTATGCAAAAATCTACACGTATCTGGCCGACCCGGCGCTGTGGGTAGCGATCGGGATGGCGGCGCTCAAGATATTGGTCATCATCATCGGAGCGAGGATTATCGTGACGATGGCACATGTCTTCGTCAATCGGGTCTTTCAAAAGAGAGAGGTTGGCAAGATTCAATTCGAGCAGCGACGTGTGGATACGCTACGCGTGCTGATCAATAATGTGACCAATTACACGATCTACTTTTTGGCGATCTTGATGGTGCTCAAGCAGCTGGGGATCGATCTGCAGCCTGTGCTGGTCAGTGCGGGAGTTCTCGGATTGGCCGTTGGTTTTGGGGCGCAGAGCCTGGTGCGGGATGTCATTACCGGTTTCTTCATTATTTTTGAGGATCAATTCGCCGTGGGAGATACCGTCACCATCAATAATAATTTCAACGGGACTGTGCAGGAGATTGGACTTCGCGTGACCCGGATCCGCAGCTGGACAGGGGAAGTGCACATTTTCCCGAATGGCCAAATCACGCAAGTCACCAATTTCTCGATTCAAAATACCATGGCAGTCGTCGATATATTGGTAGCGCATGAAGAAGATCTCGAGCAGGTCGAGCAGGTAATTGCAGAGGCGGCGCAGAAAGTGAAAGAGGGAACGGCTGATATGGTAGGCGAACCACAGGTATTGGGCGTACAGGCAATGGGGCCGACCGATGTCACCATTCGTGTAATTGCCGAATGCAAGCCGAATACCCATCATGCCGTGACACGGAAAATGCGGGCCGTCATCAAGGCGGAATTCGACGCGAAAGGCATCGAAATCCCGTATCCAAAAGTGGTGTCTGTGAACGCTGGAAAAGTACAAGCACAAGCGCAAGGGGAGTAGAAAAATGGAGAGAAAGACATTTGGACTGGGCGATGTTGTGCAGATGAAAAAACAGCATCCCTGTGGGACCAACGCGTGGAAAGTGATTCGCATGGGAGCGGACATCCGGATCAAATGTACAGGCTGTGAGCACAGTGTGATGATTCCGCGCTTGGAGTTTGAAAGAAAGATGAAAAAGGTATTGGTGGCTGCTGAACCAGGAACGCAGGAATAGTCCGTTAAATATATTTGAACACCGTTTTTTTCTTTTTCTATAATCCGCTTAGAGTACTCGGCGACGCAGTCGGGTGCGGATCAGAAGGGGGAAAGGATGGTGTTCTTTTTGATGTGGAAAAAAAGCAGGGTATGGGTAGGCGTACTGGCGCTGCTGCTCGTGGTACAGATGAGTGCGTCAGCGTTAGGAGCGGATCGAAAGCCGCCAAGCATGCAGGTGACGCCCAAAAATGGCGCGAGTGAGGTGCCCGTCAAGTCGGCGATCACGGTCACCTATAGCGAACAGGTCAAGCTGGCAGATGGGTCGGCGATTACTTCCAAAAATGCGCCCGGTCTTTTCATTTTTACGCAAGCGGTCAATGGAGAGACGATTGCTGCAACGGTCAGTTGGAGCAGTGAGAAAAAGCGTATCACGATTACCCCCAAGCAGCCGCTTTTGAACGGAACAACGTATCGGCTTCTCTTTCCCGCGAATCGGGTAAAAGATCGTTCCAACAATCCCAATGAGCAGATGGTGGCGCAATTCAGGACGGAGGAGATCGGACCGCCGCTGCAGGCAGCCATTACACCAGAGCATCTCGCACAAAATGTTGCCGTAGATGCGTCAATCAAGCTGACATTCAACAAGCCAGTCACACGAGCCAATCACCAGGAGCTGTCCAACGGGGCGGTGGATAAAATCGTCAAGCTGACGGATGAAAAGGGAAAAAAGATTTCTTTCCGCGGTACATGGGATGAAAAGCTGCTCACGGCCACAATCGATCCGGAAGGCAATCTGGCGGCTGGAGTCACCTATACGTTTACGCTGTTGGAGAAAAAGGTCATGGATCGGCAAGGTGTAAAAAACGAAGAAATCACTCACCAATTCACCACAAGGAAGCAAGCCGACACCATTGCACCGACCGCTTCGATCCATCCGGGTCACGGCGCTGCCAATGTAGCGACAGATGCGAAAATCACGTTGCTCTTTGGCGAAGAAATCACACATATGGATGGAACGCCGCTGTCTAGCAAAACAGTCGGACAGCTGGTGGGACTCTACGACGCCAAGGGGACGGCTATCGCGTATCGGGCAACATGGAACAAGAGCAAGAAGACGGTAACGATTCAGGCAAAAGGAAAGCTGCAGCCGAACACGGTATACACCATCGTCCTGCCAGCCAACCAGCTAAAGGACAGGTCGGGAAATGCCAACATCATGCAGCAGGCTGTGTTTTCCACAGGCAGATCATAACGCAAACCACATGAAAAAGGATGCAGTTTTGACACTGCATCCTTTTGTCGTGGATAAGTGACTGGCGTACATTTACCCACAGATGAGGCAATGACGGTTTCATCTTGCCAGAAGGCTAGACGAGGGCCGCATCAGATTCGGCGACGGGATGGTGAGGGGAGTGATTGGCGATCTGAAGATTAGTCTTCAGATGCACCAACGATTACGAGGAGAATGAACAGTACCAGAATCAACGCGAAATCGTCGAAATCTCCATTGAACAGACCCACTTGAGAACACCTCCTAGCGTAGTTTCAATACCTATGCTATGAGCGGAATGCTCAGGGTGTTTGGGCGGATGCCCTGTTCACAGGAAAAAATAATTATTCACAGTTAATCCACAGAAAATGTGCATAACTTTTCTGGATGAGCAAAGGAATATCGGGAGAACTCTTCCTGAAACGTGGATAACTCATTCCTTATCCACAGAATTATTCACAACAGGAAAAAAGTCCGGTGATTGTAGACCCAATATTTTAAATTTTTTTACTAGTCAGGAGGATTTAATCGATAAGGGTATAATACTTTATTTTACGGAAAGTCTAATTACCAAAATAAAGAAAAATGAATGGGGGCGCATGTTTCATGAAAAAGAAAGTCATGTCTACAATGACAGCGGCGACAGTTGCATTATCCGTACTCTCCACACCATTTATTCCTTACAGCACACCGGTTGTGGCAGCCGCGGAGCAGGCTCCAGTCTATAAAACAAGGGCAGAGATTCCCGATCAATATAAATGGAAATTGGAACATATTTACGCAGACAAGGCAGCGTGGGATGCGGATGTGAAAAAGGTTGAGAAAATGGCCAATGATTTCGCCAAGCATCAGGGGAAAATTGCCGGTTCTGCCGCAGCATTGAAGCGAGTGCTGGACGATTATGTGGCATTGATGCGCCTCAATGACAAAGTGTACGTATATGCCAATATGTCACTGGACGTGAATTCATCCAACTCTGCCCTGCAAGAGCTTGCCGATGGCGCTGACAAGCTGAACACGCTGGTTTCCGAAAAGACGGCGTGGCTGGCTCCCGAAGTGGTGGCCATTCCTGATGGAAAAATGAAGAGCTATCTGGGTTCCAAGGAGCTCGCAGAATACAAGCTCTTCCTGAATGACATCATTCGCACAAAGCCGTACTCCCTGCCAAAAGAACAGGAAGAATTGTTAGCGCAATCATCCCCACTGGCCTCCTCACCAGAGAATATCTACAGCATGCTCGCCAAGGACGTAAAATTCCCGAAAATCAAGGATGAGACAGGAAAGGAAGTCCAGCTGACCCGTTCCAATTTCGTTTCCTATCTGGAAAGCAAAGATCGCCGTGTGCGCAAGGATGCATTTGAAGCTTACTACCGGACCATGGCAGGCTTCCAGGATTCATTCGCCCAGGTTTTTGCGGCAAAGATGAAGGCGGACAATTTCTATGCAAAAGCGCGCAAATACGATTCTGCATTGGAAGCGAGCCTGATCCCGAACAACATTCCGACAAAGGTATACGACGAATTGATCGCGACGGTGAATAAAAATCTCCCGCTCATGCACCGCTACATGGAATTGAAAAAGAAAATGCTGGGCGTGGATGAATTGCATATGTACGATATCTACGTGCCGATCGTCAAATCCGATGATAAGTACTATTCCATTGAAGAAGGCCAGAAGATGGTGCTGGAAGGCTTGAAAATCATGGGCGACGACTATGTAAAGGTGCTGGATGAAGGCTTCAAGGGCGGCTGGGTAGATGTGTACTCCACAGATGACAAACGTACCGGCGCTTATCAATGGGGTTCCTATGATACACATCCGTATGTGCTGCTGAACCATCAAGGCACGCTGGATGATGTATTTACCATCGCCCATGAAATGGGGCATGCGATGCAATCCTACTATACGAATAAAAAGCAGCCATACATTTCGTCCAACTATCCAACCTTTACGGCAGAGGTAGCGTCGACGATGAATGAAACGCTGTTGTTCAAAAGCATGTATGCAAAAGCAAAAACCAAAGAGGAAAAGCTCTTCTTGCTGAATCACTATCTGGAAAACTTCCGCTCGACGTTGTTCCGCCAAACCCAGTTTGCCGAATTTGAGCGTGTGATCCATGAGAAAGAGCAAGCGGGTGAGTCGCTGAACGCAGAAGCGCTGAAAAAGATCTATCTGGACATCAATAAGAAGTATTATGGCGATACCATGATTTCGGATGAGGAAATCGCCATGGAGTGGGCGCGCATCCCGCACTTCATGAACTATCGCTACTATGTGTACCAATACTCGACCAGCTTTGCTGCATCCCAGGCCTTGGCGAAGAAGATCTTGGATGAAGGCCAGCCGGCTGTTGATCAGATCAAGAAAAACTTCCTGGAAGCGGGCAGCTCCCAGCCGCCAATCGAAGTATTGAAGGCAGCCGGTGTCGATATGTCTACGGCAAAGCCGATTGAAGATGCGATGAAGATTTTTGAAGAGACCTTGACCGAAATGGAAAAGCTGGTAAACGAAAAATAAAGATATGACTGCCGAAATGGCCTCCTGAAAAAGGGGGCCAACTTTTTCTTTGACAGAGGCTCTGTCTTTTTTCATGATAAAGACAAGGGTAACTGACAGCCGGAAGGAAGCGTTGTATTATCTACGGCAAATCTATATACTAGTAAAGATGTTGTGATTTCGGCATACAAGATTAATCATGCAAGGAGTGTATATAGATGGGAGCATCCTGTGGCATCGTCGGTTTGCCTAACGTAGGAAAGTCAACCCTTTTTAACGCCATTACACAGGCAGGAGCGGAATCTGCCAACTACCCGTTTTGCACGATCGATCCCAATGTGGGCATCGTGGAAGTTCCGGACGAGCGACTGGTCAAGCTGACCGAGATTGTGGTACCGAATAAAGTGGTACCGACCGCATTCGAATTTGTAGACATCGCCGGTCTGGTAAAAGGAGCTTCCCGTGGAGAAGGATTGGGCAACCAGTTCCTTGGCCACATCCGTGAGGTAGACGCGATTGCCCACGTGGTTCGCTGCTTCGAGGATGAAAACATCACTCACGTAGCGGGAAAAGTGGATCCGTTGAGCGATATTGAGACGATCAATCTGGAGCTGATCTTTGCCGATCTGGACTCCGTCGAGCGCCGTATCGAGCGGATCGGCCGCAAGGTAAAAGCGGGCGATAAGGAAGCCAAGCAAGAGCTGGATGTACTGGAGCGTTTGAAAGCTGCATTCGAAGAGGGGCAATCTGCTCGCAGCGTTGAACTGGACGATGAGGAGCGGAAAGTGATTCGCGATTTGCATCTGTTGACCATCAAGCCGATGCTGTATGTGTGCAACGTAGCGGAAGATGGCATTCACGATGCAGATGAGAATCCGCATGTGCAAGCTGTCCGCAAGCACGCAGCGGAAGAAGGAGCCCAAGTGGTTGTCATCAGCGCGAAGGTAGAAGCGGAGATCGCGGAGCTGGAAGGCGAAGACAAGGCGATGTTCCTCGAAGAGCTGGGCCTCCAGGAATCCGGTCTCGACCGTCTGATCCGTGCGGCATACAGCCTGCTTGGCTTGATTACCTACTTTACAGCTGGGGTGCAGGAAGTGCGTGCTTGGACGATTCGCAAAGGATTGAAAGCACCACAAGCAGCAGGTGTGATCCATACCGACTTCGAACGCGGCTTTATCCGCGCGGAAGTGGTCGCCTACGATGATCTGGTGGAAGCGGGATCTGTCAATGCGGCGCGTGAAAAAGGGAAGTACCGCCTGGAAGGAAAAGACTATGTAGTAAATGACGGAGATGTCATGCATTTCCGGTTCAATGTCTAGAAGTCTTCCTTGCTACCAGATGCCTAATTTGTTATAATACAAAAATGCGAGTATTTTGTAGGGTGCATCTATCAAGCCTTTCAATTAGCACTCGCTCCTTGCCCAATAAGGGCCGTTTAGTCCATAAGGAGGTGAAATAGGTATGCGTCAATACGAAGTTATGTACGTGATGCGTCCAGACCTTGAAGAAGAGAAAGTGAAAGCAAACGTTGCTCGTTACAGCGATGTTGTGACTAGCTTTGGTGGAGAAATCACCAAACTTCAAGAGATGGGTAAACGTCGTCTTGCGTATGAGATCAACAAGTTCCGTGAAGGTTTCTACGTACTGATGAACTTTAAAGCAAACGCTGATGCAGTAGCAGAAGCTGAGCGACTCATGAAAATTAATGACGACGTAATTCGCTTCTTGTTCGTAAGAGAAGATAAGTAATTGTCGTCGCGGGCAGAGGGGGACCAAAGATGAATCGTGTCATTCTCATCGGCAACCTGACAAAAGATCCAGAGCTTCGTTACACGCCGAGTGGCACTGCTGTTACTACTTTTACACTGGCGATCAATCGTCCACGTACCAATCAGGCGGGCGAGCGGGAAGCTGACTTCATTAACGTCGTGGCTTGGCAAAAGCTGGCTGACTTGTGCGCGACTTATCTGCGTAAGGGCAGACAAGCTGCCGTAGAAGGACGCTTGCAGACGCGATCCTACGACAATAAAGAAGGTAAAAAGGTTTATGTAACAGAAGTTGTGGCTGAAAACGTCCAATTCCTGGGTGCACGGGCAGGCGAAGGCGGAACCGGATTTGATCCTGGTTTCGGTGGCGGATCCAAGCCTAGTCGCGGAAATGACAATGATCCGTTTGGTGATCCTTTTGCCGACGCAGGCAAGCCAATCAACATTTCCGATGATGACTTGCCGTTCTAATGAGGAAGTTTTCAAGTATGTGAAACTTTTAGAAGAAGGAGGGACTCTCAATGTCACGCAAAGGACGTCCAAATAAGCGTCGTAAAGTATGCTTCTTCACAGTAAACAAAATCAAAAAAATTGACTATAAAGATGTCGATCTTCTGAAAAAGTTTATTAGTGAGCGCGGCAAAATTTTACCACGTCGTGTAACTGGTACTTCCGCGAAGTATCAACGTGCTTTGACGATCGCGATCAAACGCTCTCGTCAAGTCGCACTGCTGCCTTACACGGCTGAATAAGAAACAAAACAGATAAAGAGGGGCACTTATATGTGACCCTCTTTTTCACTATCCATAGACAAGCCTACATATACTTACTATGAGATCTTGAGAGGAGCAGCCATTCATGTCTACTCGGAAAAAACAATGGACCGACAGTGCATGGATGCTGGGAACAGCTTCCCTCCTGTACTATCTGGGCACACATACGATCTTTGGTGTGATCGGGTTTTTCTTGATAGCCGTGCCGTTTGCGTTATTGGGAACCCAACTAGCATTTCGTGAAAAATCGGTAGTAACGATCCTTTTTGCGCTCATCGGATTTTTGTTGGATGGTCCCATGGGAGCTGTGCTTGCGCTGCAGAGTGCACTGACCGGGCTAGTCATGGCAACTCTTTATGGCCGTAAAAAGCATGCAGTGGCCGCTGTTGCGGGCGGAGCCGGAGTCAACTTTTTGACCTTTGTTTTTTTCCTCTTCGTCCTTCACTTCGTCATGAACTTCAATTTGATGGCAGAATTGGATCGGACCAAAGAAGAGATCATTAATGGAACGAAGGACATGCTGCTTCCTGGCGTGATGAGTCCCGACGATTGGAAAAAACAGGTGGAGATGCAGTTTGACATGATTCGGACCATTCTCCCAACCTTTCTGATACTTATGAGCATGATCATCGGTGGGCTGATCCATGCAGCCACGCGCTTGGGCGGTAAAATTTTTCGGCGGCCTATACCAGCCTTGCCTCCGCTGCGTGAATGGAATTTTCCCCGGTCCTTGTTGGTGTATTATTTCTTGTCCTTGATCATCTTGCTGTTATCAGGAGAGGATATGAAGCATACCTTTTGGGGAAATGCATTGGAGAATTTGAAGGTGATGCTCGAGGTTATTTTTTTAGTCCAAGGCTTATCCTTCTGTATGTTTGGGATCCATTTAAAGAAATGGAAAATACCTGCTCCGGTGCTTATTGTATCTCTATTTATTTTTCCTGGCTTAACTTATATACTTAGCTTACTAGGCATTTTTGATCTAGGATTAGGGTTGCGTAAGAGATTGGAAACAAGAGTGAAGAGGGGCTGAGGAAATGCCCAAGTTTCTGTTGAAGCGATGGTACGGACTGCACACGGTCCTGGCTCTCAGCTTTAGCCTGTTGCTGCTGGCAATTTTGACATTGTATCACTGGATGTATGGAGCGATTGGGATCGTATGCTTGGTCGGCCTGGTTCTGTACGTATTGCAAGCCGAAAAAGGGTTTCAACGTGATCTTCGCCTGTATTTATCGACAGTCAGTCATCGCGTCAAAAAGGCAGGAGAAGGCGTCATTCAAGAAATGCCGATCGGAATCTTGCTGTTTAATGAGGAAAAGGCGATTGAGTGGACCAATCCGTTCATGCAATCCATGACGGGAGAGGAAATGCTGATCGGCAAAAACCTTTCCGATGTCTTGCCTGGACTCGTGATCAAACCAGAGCAGAAGAAGCTTGAGTTTACTTATAATGAACGCGTTTACGAAGTGCTCGTCCGTCCAGAAGAGCGCTTGCTTTACTTTACAGATATCACTATTTTTAAAGAGCTCTCTGTACGCTATCAGCAGGAAAAACCTGTGCTCGCTGTCATCCATCTGGATAACATGGATGAAGTGGGCCAAGTGATGGATGAGCAGAGCCGGACGCTCCTCTCGACAAGCGTCGCTGGGGTGATCAACGATTGGGCCAACAAGCATGGAATTTACCTGCGCAGAGTGAGTTCAGACAAGTTTCTTGCCTTGATGGACCGTTTAACGTTGGAGAAATTGGAAGAGACCCGCTTTGACATTCTCGACGTCGTGAGGGAAATGACTGCGGACAACAAGATCCCCGTTACGCTCAGCATAGGTGTCGGGGCAGGTGTCCCTTCTTACATCGAGCTGGGTCAATATGCGCAATCCAGCCTGGATATTGCCTTGGGCCGCGGTGGCGACCAGGCCGCCGTGAAAGTCGGCAACAAGCTGACCTTCTTTGGCGGCAAATCCAATGCGGTGGAAAAACGCACCCGTGTCCGGGCTCGTGTCATCGCGCATGCGCTGCGCGATTTGATTCACGAAGCCGAGCATGTGATCGTCATGGGACACAAGCAGGCCGACATGGATTCGATCGGTGCCTCGCTTGGGGTATTGAAAGCGGTGCAGGTGCATAACAAGACGGGCTATATTGTGCTTGATGAAGTGAATCCGTCGATTGAGCGTTTGATGAAAGAAGTTTACGCACAGCCGGAATTAGCCGAGTCCTTTATTACCCCGGAGCAAGCGAGCCGACTGATTTCCGGACGCACGCTGTTAGTCATTGTGGATACGCATCGACCGTCTCTGGTCATTGAGCCAAGACTCTTGGAAGAAACCAGCCGGATCGTAGTGATCGATCATCATCGCCGTTCTGAGGAATTCATCGAGGATCCTGTACTGATATACTTGGAGCCGTACGCGTCTTCGACAGCTGAGCTGGTGACCGAGCTTCTGCAGTATCAGAGCGATCGGATTCATTTGGACAGCTTGATTGCGACAGCACTGCTAGCGGGGATCGTGGTCGATACCAAGAGCTTCGCTTTCCGTACAGGCTCGCGCACCTTTGAAGCGGCATCGTTCTTGCGCAGAAATGGTGCCGATACGTCTACGGTGCAGCGCTTCTTAAAGGAAGATTTGAGTCAATACGTCAAGCGCGCCCGCTTGATTATGAATACCGAGGTATACCTGGACAAAATGGCCATTGCGACGGGCGATCTGCGAGAGGACTACACGCAGGTTCAAGCGGCCCAGGCAGCCGATGTGCTGTTGACTTTGTCCGGCATTCAAGCCTCTTTCGTGGTTGCCAGACGCCACGATGATGCCGTGCTCATCAGCGCCCGTTCCCTCGGTGATATCAACGTACAGGCGATCATGGAGCAGCTGGGCGGTGGCGGACACCTGACAGGGGCCGCCACCCAGATGGAGCATGTGTCGCTGAAAGAAGCGGTTCGTCGTCTCAAAGAAGCGATTGATGCAACCCTGTAAACAAAGGATTGCCGGTTTGCAAGACGAGAGCCAGTTTGAAGGAGGAGTTTGTGATGAGAGTCATCTTTTTGAAGGATGTAAAAGGTCAGGGAAAAAAAGGTGAAATCAAAGACCTGTCTGAAGGCTATGTGCGCAATTTCCTGATTCCAAAAGGTCTCGTGCGTGAAGCAACCGAAGGAAATGTTCGCGATCTGGAAGCGAAACAGCGCAGCGAAGAAAAACGCAAGGAACAGGAAAAAATTGAAGCCCAACAATTGGCTGTCAAAATGAATGAAATGACCGTTAAGATAAAAGGAAAAGCAGGAGAAGGCGGTCGACTGTTTGGCGCCATCTCCAGCAAGCAAGTGATCCAAGCCTTGGAGGAGCAGCATAAAGTGAAGCTGGACAAGCGGAAGCTCGATATGGAAGCGATTCGCGCGCTTGGCGTTACACAAGTGAAAGTCAAGCTACACCCAGATGTAACAGCTACCTTGAAGGTACACGTCGTAGAAGAATAATTTTGCGATTAAACCAGGATAGGATAAGAGGGATGTGACGTGAGCGACCTGTTTTTGGACCGAGTGCCACCGCAAAACAACGAGGCGGAGCAATCAGTGATCGGTGCGGTGTTCCTGTCGAAGGAAGCTCTCATCACGGCCATGGAAATCCTGCGGCCGGAGGACTTCTATAAGACGGCGCACCAACGCATTTTCCAGACCATGCTGGACTTGTATGAAAAAGGGGAACCGGTGGATCTCGTCACCGTCACTGCCGAGCTGCAAGACCACAAGCTGCTGGATGAAGTCGGCGGGGTACCTTATCTGACCGCATTGGCAGGGTCGGTGCCGACTGCTGCGAACGTAGAGTACTATGCACGTATCGTGGAGGAAAAATCGCTTTTGCGGCGGTTGATTTTGACCGCGACCAAGATCGCCAATGATGGCTACTCCCGCGAGGATGAAGTCGGTGAAATCATCGCCGATGCCGAGAAGTACATCATGGAGATCGCGCAAAACCGCAACAGCGGTGGTTTTACGCCGATCCGCGATGCGCTCTTGGAAACGTATGAACGGATTGAATTCCTCAGCCAACGACGCGGGGATGTAACCGGGATTCCATCTGGCTATGTGGATCTCGATAAAATGACAGCAGGCTTTCAACGAAGCGACCTGATCATCTTGGCCGCCCGTCCCTCTGTAGGGAAAACGGCCTTCGCCTTGAATGTGGCGCAAAATGTGGCTGCCCGCGCAGGTGAGACTGTTGCGATTTTCTCCTTGGAGATGTCGGCGTCCCAGCTCGTACAGCGTATGATTTGCGCGGAAGGCAATCTGGATGCCTCCAAGATGAGGTCAGGTTGGCTGGAGGAAGACGATTGGCAAAAGCTCACGATGGCTATCGGGACGCTGGCCAAAGCGCCAATCTATATCGACGATTCCCCGGGTGTAACCGTTCAGGATATTCGGGCGAAGTGCAGACGCTTGCAGGCGGAGCGCGGCTTGGGCATGATCCTGATCGACTACCTGCAGCTGATTCATGGTCGAGGCAAGGGAGACAACCGTCAGCAGGAAGTATCGGAAATTTCCCGGACGCTCAAAGGGATTGCCCGTGAGCTGAATGTGCCGGTTATCGCTTTGTCACAGTTAAGTCGTTCGGTAGAGCAGCGTCAAGATAAACGCCCGATGATGTCTGACATCCGTGAGTCCGGTTCGATCGAGCAGGACGCCGATATCGTGGCGTTCTTGTACCGTGACGATTACTATGACAAGCAGACCGAGAACAAAAACGTGATTGAGGTCATTATCGCCAAGCAGCGTAACGGCCCGACCGGTACGGTAGAGCTGGCGTTCCTCAAAGAATTCAATAAATTCGTCAGCCTTGACCCGCGATTCCGTGATCAGGCAGGGTGAGGATGAGCTGTTTACAAGAAGTGATGAGGTTATCGATCATCACTTCTTTTTTTATGGATGCATAGGAAAGGGGATGTGGGTGAAAGCCCGAATTAAAAAATAGAATAATGGTAATTTGACGATTGTTGGATCGAGCGGGCAGGAAAGGGGGCAGCAAAAATGTATGCGGTTACAATCGATACAGGAACGACAAATACGCGTGTGTATGTGTGGAAAGACGAACAAGTCATCGGGGAAGCGTTTCAGCCAGTAGGGGTAAGAGATACCGCAATCAGCGGGAACAAAGAAAAGCTGACGCAGGGAGTGAAAGCCGCGATAGAAGTGGCACTGCAAGCAGCTGGGATCGAGGATCGGAGTCAGGTGACCTTTTTCGCATCTGGCATGATCACATCCAATGTCGGCCTTTGTGAAATTCCGCATCTCGTCGCACCTGCCGGCAAAAGGGAGCTTGCTCGAGGCATGGTCAGGATGGAGGTTCCCGAGGTGATCGATCGACCGATCTGGTTTGTGCCGGGTGTGAAAAACAATGTCCCGGAAATCACGCTGGATTACGCCGAGGAAATGGATGTGATGCGGGGTGAAGAGGCAGAAACGGTCGGGGTAATGGAAAAGCTCCAGCTGAAAGGACCGGCCATCATCATCCTGCCAGGCTCGCACTCCAAGTTCATCCGCATTGACCCGCACAGTCGGATTACGGGTTGCGTGACCACCATTTCGGGAGAATTACTGGATGTCATTACAAAGCAGACCATTTTGGCAAGCTCGCTACAGCATGACTTTGCCGAGGAGGTAGACGAACCGTTTCTGGTAAAGGGTGCCCATTACGCGGAAACAGTCGGCCTGGGACGCACTTGCTTTACCCTGCGAATGCTGGATATGTTTACGGATGCGACAATCAATCAAAAGGCTAACTTTCTGCTGGGGGCTGTGCTTGCAACCGACATACTGGCCGTTAAAAACAGCCATGCGCTGCAGGTAAACCGTGATACGCCCATGGTCGTATGCGGGAAGAAAATGCTGAGGCGCGGGTTGGCAGCACTGATAAAACACGATGAATACTTCACGGGTCCGTTGACGGACATGGATGATGAGCATCAAGCCCTCTCCGGTTATGGGGTACTTGCGATCGCCAGGGAGCGGGGCATCTGGTAAAGAAAGCGTGACGGAAAAGGACAGGATCATCAGCAAAAACAGGGGAGGGCTTACCTTGGACAAATGGAAGGTCATTCACGCGATCAAGGAGACCGGTGTCATCGCGATCGTGAGAGGCACAAAGCCGCAAGAGGCCATCAAGATCGCGGAAGCTCTTTATGAAGGCGGTATCCGGGTAATCGAAGTCACCTGCAATACACCTGGATACCTGACAAGCATCGAGACATTGGCCACCGCGATGGGGGACAGGATGTGCATTGGCGCGGGAACCGTGATCAACCCCGTGATGGCACAGCTGGTCATCGATGCGGGCGCAATCTTTGCCTTGGCTCCTGATCTTAACCCGGATGTGGTACAGCTCGTGCATGAGAAGAAAAAACTCATGATACCCGGAGTTGCCACACCATCAGAGATGCTTCAGGCCCATCGCCTGGGGGTGGATTTGGTGAAGCTGTTCCCGGCAGGCGCATTGGGCAGCCGTTATCTGAGAGAAGTTTTCGGACCGCTCAACCATCTGGACATCATTCCGGTGGGAGGCATCAATCTGGACAATATCCAGGAATTCGCACAAGCGGGCGCATTTGCCGTAGGGGTGGGGGGAGAGCTGGTCCTTAAAGAGGCGATTGCGGCAAGAAACTTTTCTGCCTTGACTGAACGAGCCCGGATGTTTATTGAAAAGTTTCATGCAAAGTAAAGAGATAACAAGGATGGATCCTGAAATGACGAAAAATCGGAATTTCAGGTTTTTTTCTTTGGGTCGGAAAATTTTAACTCCTTGATTTATCCAACTGGTACAGCATGAAAACTCCCTCTGAAGAAGGACTAAGACAACTTCTTCGAGAGGCCTTCTATTGGAGTTTTCCTTATTGTGAGAAAGTCCTGACATTTTCCGAACAAATAATTTACTTACATTTACGAACGTTCGCTTTTTGTTTGACAGGTCAAGCGGTGTTTAGTAAAATGAGATTGTTTCGTGCCCGGAATGGAAATGACTAGAATCAGGAGGTGTTTTTCGATGTCAACTGTAGTTGTCGTCGGAACCCAATGGGGCGATGAAGGTAAAGGTAAAATTACGGATTATCTGGCAGAAAGTGCCGAAGTGGTAGCTCGTTATCAAGGCGGTAATAACGCAGGACATACGATCATATTTGATGGCAACAAATACAAGCTGCATTTGATTCCATCAGGGATTTTTTATAAGGACAAAGTATGCGTGGTCGGAAACGGAATGGTTGTAGACCCGAAAGCATTCGTCAAAGAGCTTGAGTATCTGCATGGTTTCGGCGTCTCCACGAAAAATTTGAAGGTGAGCAATCGCGCACACGTAATCATGCCGTACCACATCAAGCTGGACGTGGTAGAAGAAGAAAGCAAAGGTGCCAATAAGATTGGTACGACAGGCAAGGGCATCGGGCCTGCTTACATGGATAAAGCTGCCCGCATCGGTATTCGCATTGCCGACTTGCTCGACCCAGAGGAATTCGAGAAAAAACTGGCTCGCAACCTGGCGGAGAAAAACCGTTTGTTTGAAAAAATGTACGATACAACCGGGTTTGAATTGAAGGAAATTCTTGATGAATACCTCGCTTTGGCTGAAATCATCCGTCCGTATGTGGCAGATACGTCTGTCGTATTGAATGATGCGATTGACCGCGGCAGCCGCGTATTGTTCGAAGGCGCGCAAGGCGTGCTGCTGGACATTGACCAAGGTACCTATCCATATGTCACCTCCTCCAACCCGATTGCGGGCGGTGTGACAATCGGTTCCGGTGTAGGTCCAACCAAGATCCATCAAGTCATCGGGGTAGCAAAAGCGTACACCACTCGTGTCGGTGACGGTCCATTCCCAACTGAATTGCACGATGAAATCGGCAATCATATCCGTGAAGTTGGCGCTGAATATGGAACCACGACAGGTCGCCCACGCCGCATCGGCTGGTTTGACAGTGTGGTTGTCCGTCATGCTCGTCGCGTGAGCGGTCTGACCGGTTTGGCAATCACCAAGCTGGATACATTGTCCGGTCTGGAAAAACTGCGCATCTGCACCGCTTACAAATACAACGGGGAGATCATCGAAGAATTCCCTGCGAACCTGAATATCCTGGCGAAGTGCGAGCCTGTATACGAAGAGCTTCCGGGCTGGTCCGAGGATATCACAGGCGTGCGCAACATCAATGATCTGCCGGAAAATGCACGCCACTACATCGAGAGAATCACACAGCTTACCGGCATTCCGCTGTCGATCTTCTCCGTAGGTCCGGATCGTGAACAAACCAATGTCGTTCGCGGCATTTACGCATAACAGCAACCATCAAGCTTATCTCACCTTCATCCATAGGTGGGGTAAGCTTTTTTCTTATGCGCACAAAAATTAGAAATGCTGTGGAAACACTGACAGACAGTTGTCATATTCCTTTTCTTATAATGAGTCTAACAGTTGATAAGCAAAGGGGACGATGAATGATGAACCATCCAGTTACCATGTATCAGTTTCACGTATGGGCGAACCAACGGATGTTTGACCGGTTAAAAGAGCTGCCGCGAGAAATCTACACCCAGGAGGTTCAAAGCATCTTTCCCACCATCTCAGCCGCGATGGCGCATATTTACATGACGGACTCCGTGTGGATGGATATCTTAACAGGCAAAAGCATGAGTGAGGCATTGGGGTATATGCTGCCGAAGGAGAAAGAGCTGGGGGCGAAGAGCCTTGAAGAGCTGGAAGCGATGTACAGCCGATTGGCGGAACGGTTTCAAGCTTTCCTGGGACAACAGGAAGACTTGGAGCAGGCCATCATGCTGGACAATCCGTATGCAGGGAAAAGGGATACCCGTCTGTCAGAAATCGTCTTGCAGGTCGTGAACCACGGTACATACCATCGGGGCAATGTCTCAGCCATGCTGCGGCAAATGGGTCATGCCTCGATCATGACGGAGTATGCGCTGTTCTGGTATCAAGGTGAATCGAAAGTGGATGAAACGGTGTCTCATTCCTAAAGCAAAGGAAAATGGAAAGGCTCTCCGAAAGTCAGCAGATTGACTAGCGGAGAGCCTTTTTTTTACATGCTAGATGCGGTCAGGAAAGATTTGCTTTAGATGATGCTCCATATGGTCGACATAGTCGTTGATGAGCCAGTGAAGCATGACTTGATCCCCGTTGCTGAGAATACAAGGTCGTTGGCCTTTTTCCTCGGAAAGGGCAGAGATCACTCGTACAATCGACTTGTTGAGAGAGACCCACAGCTCGAGAATGTCTTCGCTGGGAGCATCGTGATACGCTTGGATCGCCACCCATTCGTTTTGCGCATAACTGGTTACGGGAAAGGGCTGAATATCTGTTTGCGCGCGGACAAAACGGCTCAGATTATTGATCGCAGAATCACATAAATGCCCGAGTATTTCTTTTTTCGACCATTTATGGGAAGCGCTTCGAAAAGCGAGCTCCTCCTCGGTAAATCCGGAAAATTGGTGGGGTATCGTCTGCAGCAGTACGGTTAAACGCGAAGCAGCTTCAAGCATGTAAAGACCCTCCCGCTTTTTCCAAAAACATAACACGGGGGAGGGCCGATGATCCAATCGGAGTTATTGATGGGACACATTGGTTTTTCTGAATCAGCCAGCCAAAGAAACAGGCTCTAAAAAAATCTTGCAGGAGGACAGTCACCAATCGGCACCTTCTGGGCATATGGTATCCCATACCAATGAAAATGAGGTGGCGACATCATGATGGGTTTTGATCAAAAAGCGTTGAAGTTGCTCGGCAAAAAGGTAGAAGTGAAAATGTACAACGGCTTGATTATTTCGGGCACCATGTCACACTGCAACAAAGGATATATATGCTTTGTGACCAATTTAAAGACCCCCAATCAGGAAGAAAAAACAACTATCCGCCGTCTTGCCTTGAAAGACATCACGTCCATGATTGAGGTAGCCCGCTGATGAGTGAACGAAAAAAGCCACCTTTCCCCAAGCAAAAAGGAAAGGTGGCCTATTTTAAAACGATTAGACATCTCCGTTGCAAGAACGAATGATATTCACGGCCTCATCGCCGCGGTTTTCCGGCACAACAGCGGTTAGCAGGATAGTAGGGCGAACGGGATCATCACCCTTGTCAGCCATGCCGCTCGCCGCAGGATCAGCGGCCGCCATGACGCTCGCATCGCGCCCGGTTGGGAAATCGGCCCCTTGCGTCAGATCTCCCAAGGAAGGAATTCTTCCCGTAATCGGGTTCATGTAAGCGGGCACACCTTCTCCCGGATACTGTCCGACATTGTCGACCTGAACCGTTTGAAAACCTGCCTGTTTCAGTTGCTGCGCTGCTTTATTTGCATCATCCATCGAGCGAAATCCAGCAAGGATATTGCGTTCCTTCAAAAGAGCCCCTCCTCGACATATAAAATCTGCCAATTCCATGACCATATTATGACACTTGCCGATTTATCTTATTCGACGGCAATTTACACTTGATGCTATTGCCTTTTCTATGGTAAAGTCGACATAGTTGGTTTTACTAGGCAATTTGGCAGATTGCTGGGAAAAATGTTGATAGAGTTAGAGGTAGAAAGTACCAAAATTCGAAACATTCTGCAGGTACTGAAAAAAGGGTGGTTTTCGTAACTTTTTCAGGAGGGACAGGACAATGCAATTCGCCGATTGGAAAGACTGGCTCCAGCAACGCATCAAGCCGCTGGTCCAGCGCAGCAGCAATACGATCAAGACGATTTCAAATCGTACATACAATTTTGTCCGTGAACATAAAAAACAGACAGCGATTGTTGCCGGTGCGGCAGTGATGTTGACATCGGTCACGGCATACGCCGAATACTACTATGAGAGCAACATCATTCCGATTTATCACGTGGTGGTGAACGGAAAAGAGATTGGTGTCGTAAATAGTCCGGAAGTCATACATAATTGGGCAAGCACCAAGCTGGAAGCTGAAAAGGCGAAATCCGGCATGACGTTGAAAATCACTGACTACATCACGTTTCAGGAAGAACGCGTGTATAAAGGTGCTTACGATAACGAAGCAGCCATCGCAGCCCTTTCCGATGTAGCCAATCTCAAAGTCGAAGCGACCAAAATCGTCGTGAATGGCGAGGTCGTCGGCTACGCACCTGATAAGCAGACTGCAGATGCCGTCATGGCCAAGCTCAAAGCAAAATATGCAGGAATCCCTCTCGATGCAGGAAAGAAACAAGCAGTAGCAGCAGCATCGGTTCCCGTATCGAAATCCGATGAGTTAAAGCAAGTCCGATTCAAAGAGGACGTGAAATTGGAGAGCGATACGGTTCCGGCAGCACAAGTGCTGTCAGAGGACAAGCTTGAGGAGCTGCTCAGCAAAGGCACATTCAAACAGGTGACGCATACCGTAGTGGAGGGAGATACGATCTCTGGCATTGCCCAAAAATACGGAATTCGTCAAAAAGATATTTATGCCAACAACCCTGGCGTTACGGAAGATACAGTTCTGCAGCTCGATCAGCAGTTGAATGTGACCGCGATACGTCCGCTGGTAACGGTGCAGGTCGTGGAACAGGTAGAGCGTGAGGAAGAAATTCCTTATGTCGTACAGACTCGCAATAACGACAAGCTGCCAAAGGGCGAAACGAAAGTCGTCCAAAATGGGCAGGAAGGCAAGAAGCTTGTCCAATATGAAGTCGTGAAAGAAAATGGACAAGTATCCGAACGAAAAGTATTGAAGCAAGAAGTATTGGAACAGCCAGTCGCGCAAATCGTGGAACGCGGCACTAAAGTCATCCCTTCTCGCGGGACAGGCCGTTTCTCTTGGCCGGCAAGCGGCTATATCAGCAGCGGTTTTGGCCAGCGTTGGGGCAGAATGCATAAAGGGATCGACATCGCCGGATCCGGTTCGGTCAAAGCTGCGGATAACGGTCGAGTCGTTTCCGCAGGCTGGAATGGCGATTACGGGAATTGCGTCATCATCGACCATGGCAACGGCATGCAGACGTTGTACGGCCATATGAGATCCATCAAGGTAAACGTTGGCGATGTGGTCGCACAGGGCAAAGCCATCGGGGTCATGGGTTCCACAGGTGATTCCACCGGCGTCCACCTCCATTTCGAGGTGCTCCGCAACGGATCGCCGCAAAACCCAATGCGCTACCTTTCCCGATAAGAAAATGAATCATACAATCACAGGCCTTTCCTTATCTATTAGGGAGGGCCTGTTCTTTATTGTGCCGTAGGTGGCGCTGGGTAAATTAGGCGGCAGGAAATCGGTTGGTAGAGTGGAAATGTATCAGGAAGGAAGGTGAGCGTGATGGCGAAACTGTTGGTCGTGGATGACGAAAGACCAATCGCAGATATATTGAAATTTACCTTTGAAAAAGAAGGGCACCAAGTCATATGCGCTTACGATGGGGAAGAGGCGATCGAGCTGGTCAAGCAGGAAAAGCCCGATCTGATTTTGCTCGACGTGATGCTCCCTGGAAAGGACGGCATGGAGGTATGCCGGATTGTCAGGCAGACCATTGACGTGCCCATTATCATGCTGACCGCGAAGGATTCCGAGGTGGATAAGGTGCTTGGGCTCGAGCTGGGAGCCGACGATTATGTGACGAAGCCATACAGTGCACGTGAGCTGATTGCCCGTGTGCGCGCTCAGCTGCGCAGGCAGAAGCCGAGAAACGAAGCACAGAACGAGCATCTGCTGCGGGTCCATGAATTGGAGATCGATTTGCAATCCTATACGGTGTTGAAGCAGGGAGAAGGTCTCGATCTGACGCACCGGGAGTTTGAGCTGCTCGTCTATTTGACGCGGCACCAGGGACAGGTATTGACGCGCGAGCATTTGCTGCAGGCGGTGTGGGGATTTGACTATTTTGGCGATGCTCGCACGGTTGATGTGACGGTCCGCAGGTTGCGGGAAAAGATCGAGGATGATCCCAGCGATCCGAAATACATCATTACGCGCCGTGGACTCGGGTATGCCTTGCGCAATCCGGGGCAAGGAGGAAGTGTCTGATGTTTCGGGCACGTTTTTTCAAGACCGTCCAGTGGAAACTGGTCGTCATGTACATGCTGCTGATCCTGATCGCGATGCAGTTTATTGCGGCCTACTTTTCGCGGGAAGTGGAGAGCTACTATACCAACACGTTTACGGAAAGCTTGAATTCGCAGGCGACCCTGCTGTCCATCCACCTGGAGCGCAATCTAGCCCTGCAGCGGGACGGAAAAGAAGCTTCGGACGACGAGATGCGCGAGGGTATCTCGTATTTGATCAGCAACTTGGTCGTGCCCAACGGAGCGAAAATCCAGGTCGTCGATCAAAATGGATATGTCATCAGCACCACGGAAAACGAAAAGTCCGTCATCGGGCAACGGACGGCTCAGCCCGAAGTGACGATTGCCTTGCTGGGGACGCGAAACGAATCGCTGCGCATCGACCCCAAGACGGGCAATCGGGTAAAGGTGCTGGCCGTGCCGGTCAAAGGGGATAACATCGTGTACGGGGCTGTCTACATGATGGCGCCGATGGAGGAAGTGTATACGACGATCCGCAAGATTACCAACATTCTCGCGACAGGTACGGGGATCGCCCTGTTGTTTACAGCAGGGCTGGGGGTCGTGCTGGCCCGAACGATTACCATCCCGGTGAAAGCGATGACGAGACAGGCACAGGCGGTAGCGGACGGCGATTTCAACCGCAGTGTGAAAATCAACGACGATGATGAGATCGGCCAGCTCGGCATGGCGTTCAACCATATGACCGAGCGCTTGCGGGAAGCCATCCTGCTGCAAGAGGAAGAGCGGGAAAAGCTGGCCGGGATCTTGAGCAATATGAGCGACGGGGTGATCGCGACCAGCCGTGACGGTCACATCATCCTGCTGAATCGCTCGGCAGAAGAAATGCTGCAAATCAAGATGGTGGATGTAGTCGCCCAGGGCAAAACCCTTTACGATCTGCTGAAGCTGCCGCCCGAAGAGGAAATGCCGCTGTTTGAAGAGGGAGAGGCCAAGCCGCTCATGATCGAGATGATGCTGGCCAATCGGGAACTCGTCATGCTGCGGGTCACCTTTACGGAGCTGAAGCAGGACAGCGGGAAAAAGGGCGGGATCATTGCTGTATTGCAGGATGTGACGGAGCACGTCAGGCTGGAGCAGCAGCGCCGTGAATTTGTCGCGAATGTCTCCCATGAGCTGCGTACGCCGCTGACGACGATCAAAAGCTACGTGGAGGCGCTCATCGATGGTGCGGTCGAGGACAAGGAACTGTCGCAGCGCTTTTTGCACGTGACGATGAGCGAGACCGAGCGCATGATACGGCTGGTCAACGATCTTTTGCAGCTGTCACGCTTTGATTCCCAGGGTGTGCAGCTTCATCGCAAAAGCATGGATGTGGGCGCAGTGCTGCATTACGCTGCGGACCGCTTTTCCCTCATGGGCGAGCAAAATGGCATTCTCTTCACGCTGGATATGGAACCGTCCATTCCGCAAGTGCTCGCCGATCAGGATGCAATCACACAGGTATTGGACAATCTGTTGTCCAATGCGATCAAATACACGCCAAGCGGCGGCTCTGTCACGTTGAGCGCCCGGAAAAACGAGCGGAAAGGGCGCGTCTACATCAGCGTCAGCGATACCGGGATCGGGATTCCCAGCCGTGATCAAAAACGGATTTTCGAGCGTTTCTATCGGGTGGATAAAGCACGTTCACGTGAAAAGGGCGGGACGGGACTCGGTCTGGCCATCGCCCGCGAGCTGGTCAAGTCGCATGGGGCTGATATCGATATCGTCAGCGAATGGAACGAAGGAACGACGGTTACCTTTTGGCTTCCGTATGCGAAAGGAGGAGAAGTCGCATGAGCAATTGGTTAGAGACATCAAAGACCTTGCTTCTTTCCTTGCTCATTTTGCTCAGCTTCTTCCTGACCTCGATCCTGTGGAGCTATCAGCCGCAATTCCAGTTCATTGAACAGGTCGAGTACGTGGAGTCCAAGCCGGTGCAGACCCGGCAGCTGGAGGAGCTGGTAACGCCGGAGTCGATCATCTTTCATTATGGAGAGGATCGCCATACGCGGATTTATGCCAACAGCGGGTATGGGCAATTTCGCAACATCCAGGAAGATATGGAGAAATGGTATTTTAACAACCTGACGTACTATCCGCTTACCGAAGAAAAGTGGACGGCTTTGACCCGCGATTACAAAGGGCTGGAAATACAATTTCGCGATGAGGTTCCCCTCAGCGTCATCAATCAGCTGTTCATGATCAACGGCGAAGTCAATGAGCAGCTGAAAGCGATCGATCGAGTCTGGCTCTACTATCAAGAGGATGAGAACATTGTCTATGCGCTGTTTATGTCCAAGCAGGACAAACTGATCTACCGGGCTCGTACGGTGGTCAGCCCAAAAGAGCTGCTGGAGACGTATCTTCCCTTGGGCAACCCGATGCCGGAGCAGATCATGAAGATCGTCAAGACGACGACGGATGTGAATGTCAGCTACTTGCGCCTCCCGTATTGGCAGATCTATTATTTGCCGAAAAATCCGTGGAAGATGCAAAAATATCTGTATAACTATCTCCCCGTCACCGAGGATCAGCTGATGGATGCTTACTTTTTGGATCGCAATCTGGTCCGACGCATCGTGGAGCGGGACAAGACGGTGATCTTTACGGACGGGAGCCGCTCGATTCAGCTGCAGCCGGATACGCAGTACATTACCTATACCGATCCTGCCTTTCAGCAAGGGACAAAAGAGCTGACCAGCGAGGAAAAGGTGCGGGAAGCCATCAGCTTCGTCAACAAGCATCTTGGCTGGACCGACATTTTTCATTTCGAAAGCATCGTGGAAAATGAATCGGGTACGGATGTGATTACCTTCCGTCAATTTGTCGGGCCGTATCCATTGATCAGCCAGACCGCGCAAAAGCTGGATACGATCAGGATCGTAGCGGAGCAGGGACAGGTCGTGTCGATCAACCGCTCCTTGATTGATCTGGACAAATATATCGATAACCGGGAATGGACGGTCATGTCCGGACCGGAGCTGTTTGAGCATCTGCGCAACAACCGCATCGTGGACACCAATCAGGTGCAAAATGCGTATCTGGCTTATGCCGTCCAGGTTCATCAAGGCTATGTAGAGCTGACGCCTGCATGGGTCGTGGAAACGCTGGATCAAAAAAGCCATGTGATCACGATGCCATCCTTGCAAAAGGGAGGGGAATGGAGTGGATTGGAGCAAAACAAAAACAATTCTAATCTGGGCGTTTCTGTTCCTTGACCTGTTTTTGGGCTATCAGGTGTATGCCTCCCGATCGGAGCAGTGGCTGGATGCCGAGGCGGTGCAGGGCAGCAAGTGGGACATTGAGCTGTATTTGCGCCAGCAGCGGATCAGCCTGATGGCAGACGTGCCGCAGGAGACCCCGGAAATGAAATACGTGAATGTAGAGAACTATGGCTTTCATATCCTGGCCTTGCAAGAGCTGCAGGGGCTGCATATCACCGTGGAAAATGATCGTTCGGCGATCACGGCAAAGCTCAACCGGCCGGTACCGATCGATAAAAAAATCGAGCGTGAAGATCTGCTCCGCCTGCTTGGCGATCAGTTGCTGTATGTGGACCAGTATCGCGCCGATCCATATCTGGCTAGCCAGCAGAGCATCCGTTACTGGCAGCTGCACGGAAAATACCCGATCTTCAATGCGCCACTGGATATTTTCCTGCGGGACAATCTGGTAACGGGGTACAGCCAGACTTATTTCCATATCCGCAGCCAAGGCTCGGGACGTCAGGTCATATCAGCGTATACCGGACTTCGTTCTCTGGTAGAAAAAGAAGTGATCAAGCCAGGAGAAAAAATTGAGAGCGTCACGCTTGGTTATTTCGGTTATCATTATGATGCGGACATACAGGTGCTCGCACCCGTCTGGCGTGTGATCCATGACGGAAAAATCGATTATATCAACGGCTTTACAGGTGCGCTCGAACTGCCTCTCGATGCGAGAAAGGTAGTGCAATAGATTACAGCTTTTGAGAAAAAGGGGATGCAGCATGAGATTTAGCGTATTGGCGAGCGGCAGTACCGGCAATGCGATCTACGTAGGCACGGATCATACGTCGCTCTTGATCGATGTGGGGATCACCGGCAAACAGGCAGAGGCTGCTCTCGAGGAAATCGGCGTGAAGCCGTCTGAGCTGAAAGGCATCCTGGTGACCCACGAGCATGTGGACCATATCAAAGGAATCGGCGTCATGGCTCGTCGTTATAACATTCCGATCTATGCCAATCTCAAGACATGGAACGAGCTGGATGGGCAGATCGGCACGATCAAGGAAGAGCAGCGGCAGACGTTTGAAGTGGGCGAACGCCGGGAATTCGAAGACCTTGGCGTCGAGTCGTTCGGGATTTCCCATGACGCAGCGGAGCCGATGGGCTTTTGCTTTTATCACGGCAAGAAAAAACTGAGCGTGGCTACCGATCTGGGCTATGTCAGCAGCAAGATCGTCGAGACCATCCAGGGTGCGGATGCGTATGTGTTTGAATCCAATCATGACGTGGAAATGCTGCGGATGTCCCAATATCCGTGGAGCATCAAGCGCCGGATTCTGAGCGATGTCGGACACTTGTCCAATGAAGCGGCAGGTGAGGCCCTGGGCGATTTTCTGCGGGGACAAGGCGAGCGGGTCTTTCTGGCCCACTTGAGCAAAGAGAACAACATGATGGAGTTAGCCAAGCTGACCGTAAAGAATATTCTGGAGGAAAGAGGCCTTTCTGTCGGACAAGATGTTCATTTGCGGGAGACATTTCCGCATCGTCCTACGAGATTGGAGGAGCTATAGTCGGTTCGACCGCCGCATCCTGAGAATGTCCGCCTGAAGCGGCATGTCCATCTTTGCGCGGCAAATCCTTTTGGGTGATGGTATAGAGGTCGAAGGGCTGGATCTGGCGGCCAAGCTGCTTATCGATGGTCTGCGCCTGCTGCAACAGCTCGTCCTTCGTGAACAATCCTTTTTGGATAAAGAGCTCGATCATGGCGTGGAGAAGCACGGTGTTTTGGTAATCCGTTTCCTGCAGGTCGGCCATCTTGGCGATCAGATTCACTTCATCCATCACGGAGCGCCTGTTGGTCATCTCTATCAGCCCTTTCATGGTTAAGAGAGTCGTATATGTTAGATTTCCCTTTTTTTCCTATCCTTATGCTTGAGAAATGCGGGTCATTCCACAATCTTTCCATATTTCTCACGCTACTTTGCCGAAAGCGATTCGTATACTAATACGTGTAAGGCTTACACAAGGCCAAGTATATTCAGCCACAAAAGCTGTAAACATAGGAATGAAAGAAAGGAGAGAGCAATCATGGGTTTTTATGATGACATGTATGAAATGGAGCGAAAAAAACGTCGTGAGTCAGGCATGGGGAAAACCATCCTGACATCGGTGACCTCGGCGGTGATCGGGGGATTGGTCGTTCTTTTGATGATGCCCGCGATCTCCAAGACCGGCTATGTAAATACGCTGGAGCCAAGCACCGTAAATGCGATGACCGATAGCGCAGCGGGATCGACAGTCGTGGCTCAGCCCATCTCGTTGAATGTGGACACGGCAACCGTGCGTGCGGTAGAGAAGGTGGAAAAAGCGGTCGTCGGGGTGATTAACATCCGCCGTGTTAACGGTGACTGGTTCAGCCAGCGTCAGCAATCCGTGGAAAGCGGCGAAGGCTCCGGTGTCATTTTTGAAAAAGTGAATGGAAAGGCCCACATCATCACCAACAATCACGTGATCGACGGCGCAAGTCAGGTCGAAGTCGTGCTGCCGACCGGCGAAAAGGTAGATGCCAAGGTGCTGGGAGCAGACAGCCTGACCGACTTGGCCGTATTGGAAATTGACGGCTCCAAGGTCACCACCGTCGCAGAGTTGGGCGACTCTTCAAAATTGAAAGTGGGAGAACCGGCGATCGCGATCGGGAACCCGCTTGGACTGAAATTCTCCCGCACGGTCACCCAAGGGATCATCAGCTCGCTGGAACGCTCCATGCCTGTCGATGTGAATGAAGACGGTCAAAACGACTGGGAGCTGGACGTCCTGCAAACCGATGCGGCGATCAACCCGGGGAACAGCGGCGGCGCCTTGGTCAATATCCAAGGTCAGGTCATCGGGATCAATACGCTGAAGATCGCGCGTGAAGGGGTAGAGGGCTTGGGCTTCGCTCTGCCGATCAATGACGTGAAAAAGATCGTGAATGACTTGAAAACAGATGGTACATTGAAACGCGCTTATCTCGGCATCGAGCCATATGACTTGGTGAACGTGCCGCGCTACCATTGGAAAGAAACACTGAACCTGCCAAATGACGTGCAATCCGGTATCGTCGTCATGAGCCAGGTAGCACCGTTCTCTCCAGCGGGCAAAGCAGGTCTGCGTCAGTACGACGTCATCACCAAGCTGGATGGCCAAGATGTGAGCAACGGTGCGCAGCTGCGCAAGTTCCTCACCTTGAACAAGAAAGCCGGCGACAGTGTGGACGTGACCTACTATCGTGATGGATTCATGAAGAAGACGACTGTGAAGCTGGGAAGCCAGCCAGAGCAGAACTAAGGAATAGAGGAGAAGGAGGTGCTTTCGGGCGCCTCTTTCTTTTTTTTCGAAATCATGGGTAAAATAAGGGAGAGTTGGTTGAACCCGAACGGAATTCGATACGTTAACAATAGGAGCGATGTACAAGATGAATCAAACACAGCTGCGTATACAAGGAAAAGACTACGATATTTACCCGGAACATGGGATCCGCGTGGTGTGCATGGAGCATGTCGAGCAGGAGCTGGACGAGTACGTGGACAAGTATGAGGTGGCGCCGGATACGTTTGCCCGCGCGGATGTGGAGGATGCCGCGCTGACGGATACATGCATGGTATGCGGAGCGGAAGGCAAGATCGTGCTTTTGCATGTGAAAGGAAACCAGGGATAAGATGCAGATTACGGTGATTAGCGTAGGGAAGTTGAAAGAGAAGTATTTGAAGGAAGGGATCGAGGAGTACAGCAAGCGGCTGTCGGCGTATTGCAAGCTGCAGCTGGTCGAGGTCAGCGATGAGAAGGCCCCGGAGGAAATGAGCGGCGCAGAGATGGAGCAGGTCAAGCGCAAGGAAGGCGAGCGAATCCTGGCGCAGATCAAGCAGGATCATTTTGTGATTGCCCTGGCGATTGAGGGGCAGATGTGGACATCGGAGAAGCTTTCCAGCGAGCTGGATAAGCTTGCTTTGCATGGGAAGAGCCAGGTCGCGTTTGTGATTGGCGGGTCCTTGGGGCTGGCGGATGCGGTGTTGAAGCGGGCCGATGTGCTGCTTTCGTTTTCCAAGATGACGTTTCCGCATCAGCTGGTGCGGTTGGTGTTGTTGGAGCAGGTTTATCGGGCGTTTCGGATTAGTCGGGGGGAACCGTATCATAAATAAGGGCAAGTTTTTTTGGAAAATCCCGCAGCGGGCTTGCAAAGACACTTTGCCGGGCATGGGTTGGGGACGGGCTACGCTCGGCGAAAAAGTCGGCGCAAACGGGCTTCAACGTGCTTTTTGGGGTCACAGAACGATGAGGTACCTTGAAGGGGGTTTTTGCTCGTGGAAAGCAAAAGCCCCCTCCGCTGGTTTGGCGGAAGGGGCAAAAATGCTTTTGGACTGTCGGGTCAAACTTGAGCTTGATTTCAGCGACTTTATGCCTGTCCTTTATGTGGACGTGCTTTGTCACTTTTGCCTCGACAGAAGACCCTATCGCCGCGGCTCAGGTAGGTAAACAGAGCTTAGAGAGCGACTAGCTCTGCGAGCTTGGCCGCGACGTCAGCCATTGGCTCTTCTGCAGTGTCCAAGCCGCTTCGTGATCCGAGCAAGGGACTGACTTCACGGAGAGCTTCATACGTTGTCTCGTGCACAATCGGAACGAGTCGCTCACGAGCTAGGAGTGCTGAAAGTTCTTTGTCGGCAATGCCCTCTTTTGGAAGGCGGCGCAGCAGTGCAGGGGTCACTAGCACAATTCCAACTCGGGAGTTCGCCAAGCCCTTGTCGATGGCGCGTAGCAACGGCACGCCGAGGCCAACGTCCTTCTCGCTGAACCAGACGGAGACACCACGTGATTCAAGCAGATCGTGCAACTCCTTGGCAGCCCCCTGCCGGTCGTCCCACGCATGGCAGAGGAAGACGTCCCGAAGGTCAGACCGCGTTGCCAAGTTTTCGACGCTAGTACGAACTGGGGTAAGTGCTCGAACTTCTTGAGGCGTGTACAACACGGACGAACCTGTTCTCGACCAACGCGGCTTGATACTGCGACCGGAACTTCCGCCGCTGCTTTGGCTGCCCCCACTTCTCGGGGACAAAGAGTAAGACGAGGCCGAGTAAGACGAGGGAGAGTACGACCTGTAGCTACTATAGCGGCCATTACTACCGCACGCTGGGCAGTTAGCTCTGGCACTCGCTGAGCGATGTCCATTTACTGGAGCTGTGCATCTAGCCATGTTCTTACCTCCTAATATGATTTTCCTAGTTATATATTACTTCCAATCAGGAAAATAGTTTTCTGCCGGTCACTTTGTAGCTTAAACTCCAAAGGTTTCTAGGAGAGAGGAGAGCTCTTTTGCCGCTGCTTGAATCTCACTTCCAGCTTCGCGGGCGTGTTTTCCTTCAAGGTGAAGATGCTTCTCAATGAACTGGTCAACTTGGGAGCGGTGTGTTTGGTAGTATGGGGATAGTGCAGCTACTATCACCGTGAATGCTCCACCTGCGTCAATGTAATCCGAGTTAATTGTCCCACCTAATACGAATCTCTCCACTCCTCCGAGTGCTCTCCGTGCAACTGTTTCTAAGTAAAGACTTGCCTGATGGTAGTTCTCCAAGTAAAATCCCCCTTTGACTTTGACTATCTTTGATCATTGTATCTTGGATTTGATTGGAAATCAAGCTGTATGCTTAGTCGTCTATGCTAGATGACAATGCGGTACCTAGAGGGGGACTTTTGCCTGCGGAAAGCAAATGTATTAGCAAGGTATGGTAGTGGCGTTTTACAAAAAACTTGCCGTTGCAGACAGCACGGTGAGCCGTATCATAAGTAAGGGCAACGGGATTTTGAACAAACTAGTCTTGAATTTACAAAAGGAAGTGGAGTGTTACTTTAACTATATTGAGGTAATAGAAACTGATCTATAGCTGAAATAAAGCTTTTGAAAGCTAAGAGGTACACCATTTTGCTTGATTGTCAAAAGCTAAGACATCCATATCATAAAAAAGGGAAAAGGTGGTGCCAAACGTCCCTTTTTTTGTTTTTTATGGAGGAAAATGGTCGATTCTTATCGAACTAAGTATTACTTTAATTCTAAATAGAGGAAGAGGGGTTTGAATTGAGTAAGACATATAACCTATTTATTAGCCATTCCTGGACATATCCGGAAGCATATGAAGGTTTAATCAATCTTTTGAATAAGGATTCTACATTTCTCTATAAAAACTATTCTGTTCCAAAGGATGACCCAATTCATAATGCAAAGAACGATAAAGAGCTATATGATGCCATAAAAAAACAAATTAGTCCAAGTAGTGTAGTGATAATCCTTGCTGGAGTTTACTCAACGTATAGTAATTGGATTAACAAAGAAATTGATATTGCAAAAAATGGTTTTGCACAAGTAAAACCAATTATTGCAGTTGAACCTTGGGGATCGGAAAAAACGTCAAAAATAGTAAAAGATAATGCCAACCAAATAGTAAAATGGCAATCTAACTCAATTATCAATGCTATCAAAGCACTTTGTTAGGAGTCGAGAACCATGAGGAAAGCGTTGATTGTGGGACTGAATGACTATCCAACGGCACCGTTGTATGGATGTGTTAATGATGCTTTATCTATTGCTACGGTTTTGGGTAAAAATGGAGATGGTTCACCTAATTTTAGTGTAAAAACGATAACAAACTCGGTAAATAAGGCAACATTACGAGAATCTATAGAAAAACTTTTTGATGGAGATAATGATATAACACTGTTTTATTTTTCCGGACATGGGTTAATAAAATCGACAGGAGGTTATATCGTAACTACGGATTATTCACGATATGATGAAGGAATTTCAATGGATGAGATTTTAAATCTCGCCAATCGATCAAAGGCAAGAGATAAAGTAATCATTCTTGATTGTTGTCATTCAGGTGCTTTTGGCTCACCCGCATTAAGTGAGGGAAAATTGGCCCAACTATGTGATGGGTTAACAGTTTTAACAGCAAGCAAAAGCTCTGAGTCAGCTATTGAGGTAAATGGATCTGGTATTTTTACCTCCCTACTTATTGATGCTTTACAAGGTGGGGCCGCCGATCTCCGAGGCAATATTACTTCGAGTAGTGTTTACTCGTACATAGATGAAGCATTGGGGGCATGGGAACAACGTCCAATTTTTAAAACAAATGTATCTCGGTTTACTCCTCTGAGAAGAGTAGAACCACGGATACCGTTAGTTACATTAAGAAAAATACATGAATATTTTGTAAGTCCAGAAGAAGAGTATCAATTAGATCCTTCTTATGAATTTACAGAACCATCTGCAGATGAAGAAAAAGTGGAAATTTTTAAGAACCTCCAAAAATTTGTATCTGTTGGGCTGGTAGTACCCGTTGGTGAAGAACACATGTATTTTGCTGCAATAAATTCCAAGACATGTCGGTTGACAGCTTTAGGATATCAATACTGGAGATTAGCTGAAGAAGGGAAATTATAGTTGGTAAAAATTGGAGGGGGTCTTTAAAGATGTAGAAAGACTTCTTTTTCATCTATTTTCACACTCTGTTGCTAGGGAGAATCCTAAATGACGAAAGTATTTATTTCTCATAAACAAGAAGACTCAGAACAAGCAGTAATAATTGCTAATTATCTCCATAGATTTGGTATAGATTATTACCTAGATGTGTTGGATAACCAATTAAAACTGAGTGGAGATCAGCTAACTAGTCATTTAAGAAGTAAGTTAAGTGAGTGCTCCCACTTACTTGCAGTACTTTCTGATAAAACACAACTTTCATGGTGGGTTCCTTTTGAAATAGGTTTAGCTACTGAAAAAGATTATCCGATAACTAGCTTTGTATCATTCTTGATACGAAGAGATATACCGGAATACTTGTGGAAATGGCCGGTATTAAAATCCAGAGCTGATCTAGATCAGTATATTAGCCTGTTATTGAAAAATAGAAGTGTATTATTAGATGAACAAACGTTTGAGAGAGGCCTATTCGATAGAATTGCTCCAAAAAGTTATGCTGAAGCATTTCATCGCAGTTTAAAAGAACAATTAGGTCAATCAAACTAGTAAGGAACCTTTTGGGAGGGGGGCTTTCACATCAATAAAGTGTATCAAGTAATTACAATTTTGTATTTTCTTATTATTAATTGGTTTGTCAGTCTCCTACCCAAAATAATAATCTTACCTGTATTAATTATCTTTACAACGAATACAACAGTTCTAGAAATTGTTAACTATCTCTGCATAGCAATTGTACTTTTACCACTTATTTTTATTTTTATGAAAAAATCAAACAAACCACTTACCCCTGAAGAGGAGGTTACACCACTTTTTATTAAGTATCCTGAATACGAACAACCTATTAAATCATATTTAGGCGTACTTGGAATTAAAAAGAGGGTGGATTTTTTTATTCGTGAAAGTGCTATTCCTAATGCACATGCATTAGGGAATTTAAAGTACGGTATTGTAATCATAAATGATTCTTTATTATCTTCAGCAAAAAAAGATGTTATTATGGCAGTTGTTTGTCATGAACTGTATCACGTAAAAAATTGGAGCATTCACTTTATTAATTTTGAAATTCAAAAACTAATTCTTTGTTATTATTCCAAGATTTTTGAAGTTATCAATGAAAAAGCTAACCATAGTAGAATTGCTCGATTGCTAACAATAAACCAGCTTACTACGATTTGGGTGTTTACAACATATATTTTTTTATTATATTTATTGATAATTTCCAATTTCTATAGAATGCTTGTAGATGAAGTGTTTGCAGATAAGTTGGCTGTAGACTTAACAAACAGTCGAAGTATTATAAAAGTTTTTAAATATGATAAACAAGAAGATACCTCTTATAATTTTTTTGAGGATGTACTTTTTCATACTCATCTTCCAACAATTCTTCGACATAAACTGGTTAATCTATATTATTACTGGAAATATTTAAGACCGGATTGGGAACGTAATAGATTAGTATTTATTTTAAAGTCGATTGCTGTTGTGATAACTTTTATGATTATAGTAAAAAGTTTGCAGTATGTTATTCCATTAGTATTAAACAGCTTGTTGGATGTTGTAGTAACAAAATGGAATATTCTTTTTAATGGGGATAAATACAAGTCCTTATTCTCATTCGTTGGCATAATTACAGGGGGGGGTGTAATTTGGAATATAGTAAGCTTGTTTAAAGCATTTCGTACAAAAAGGGTTCTGGCTGAAAAATTGAGGGTCACTTCTATTATCTCATTACTTTTGCTTTTTTGCATATCAAGTATTACTTTTATTTTTCCGATTTATAAATCTTTGTTGATACCTACAATATTTTTTGCCTTTATTATGAATATGGTAACTATTTTGTTTAATAAATATTTGGACTGGAAATTAAAAAAATTTTAAAGTGTGGGAACGGGCCCACACTTTTAGCAATTAGAGGGTTAAACTTTGTAGTAATTGGTACACCCCATTGAACCTCTTTAATTTTCCGATCCTTCGACACTATAATTTTCTTAACCATCGTATGCACCAGCTGCTTTTGCTTCCCATGATCAGCCCATTTAAACACATTCCGAAACTCTCTCAGAATACCCTTCAATACCCCAAACGGTATCGGAGCGGCATCACCAGTATGCAATTTCCTCTCGATTTCTGCTTTCCGTACCTGCAACCGTTGTTCCAGTTCCCTTAGCTCTTGCAATCTGGTTTTCAATATTTCAACTTTAAGCATATCGTTTTCGTACAGCGCCATAAACTTGCCCATTTTTGTTTAATATCTGCTAATTACTTGTCCAGATGCTTCAATTCCTGCCCAAGCGGCTCTTTGTCTACTTCCTGTCGCTGCCAAAAGGGATGTACAATTCTTTCACCATCCCCACAAATTATATCACTCAAGTCATGAAGGCTGGTTAGCTGTTTACTAAGCGATGGAGCCTGCAAAAGAGCCGTAGACTGGCATGGGGGTGTGGTAGGCCACACTTGAGAGAAAAGTCGTAGAAAAAGGGGGCTTCCGCATACTTTTCCGGGCCAGACTAACGGATAAGCTCGAAGCACCAACTTAGTAGCAGTATAGACGGATTGTACTTACTTTCATCATCTTCGGTTTAGCATTACTACATAGTTGACTATTGGGCAGGATTCTTCTAAATTCTCTTTTCTAACATGATGAATCTCCGAACTTCGAAGGCTCCCCAAAAAATGATGAACCAATCATGTCACAGATCCACAACCTTCACCATCTTAGTTTATGAATGAATAAACAACGAAGGAAGGTATGTTGGATGAAACGGTTCGAAGTGGCAATCATTGGTGGAGGCATCGCGGGGTTAGTGGCATCGATTGAGCTGGCCCAGGCAGGTAAGTCGGTTGTCCTTTTCGAGAAGTCCAGCCAGCTTGGCGGTCGGGCCATATCTGTCAAGAAAAACGGGGCTGTCTTCGATCTTGGCTCGCATGCAATAATCAAGGGAGGGGCATTGCATGA
Source organism: Brevibacillus migulae (assembly GCF_004521915.1). GTDB lineage: Bacteria > Bacillota > Bacilli > Brevibacillales > Brevibacillaceae > Brevibacillus_F > Brevibacillus_F migulae. Next base: position 42,895 of record NZ_SDKD01000004.1, read on the forward strand.
CATCTTTCAAGATTTAGGTATAAGAATGGAAGGAGGCTCTCCCGGGACGAACGTATCCTTCCTATGGAACAATAAGGTAACCCATATGTATCATTTTTTGCTCTCTCGAAAACTGAGATGGTCAGGTAAGATGGAGTTTATGAAGTTTTTAAAACGTTGACAAAATTGGATGCCGATTCAGTGCCGGCGATCAGTCTGAGGAGCTGGGTTGAACAACAATTTAGCGATCCGATGACTCGTCATATCATTTATGCAATGTTTCGGACAAATTCGTACGCACAAGCCATCGATCACCAATTGGCTGGCCCTGCCCTACGTTCCATAGCGCGCACGACCAAAAAGAATAGCATTATCTATATCCAAGATGGCTGGCAAACATTGGTTGACCAGCTTTACGAAAAAGCTGTTCGAGCAGGTGTCTCCATGATTACAGGAAAAAACGTAACGGAAATCAAACATGATGGGGCAGTTCGACAAATAAAGTTTGCTGACGGCCAGGAGGTGGACGTCACGCATGTGATTGCCGCCACCCCACCTGCAGTAACCTCTCGGCTTTTGGGAGATGCGGGTAGTAAATCGGTATTACGCTGGAAAGAACAGGCTCGTGTCATTGAGGCGGCAAGACTGACTTTTTCTTTGAAGAAGCTTTCAGCACCAGATCATTTTGCGGTTTTGGGTCTTGATCAACCCGTGTACTTCATTAATCAATCGAAATTTACGCGACTAAGTGAAGATGGCACTTCGGTAGTGAACATTACCAAAAACAATGGCACTGGCGGAACAGATGCAGAAGCTGACGAACAATTCCTCGAACGAACTTTGGACTTGATCCAACCGGGATGGCGGAAGGAAGTCGTCGCTAGGCAATACCTCCCCAATATTGCGGTAGCCTACGACTTTATGAACGTAGGCAGGGAAGATCGATATCCGGGCCCAGCCGTACCCGAAATTGCGGGGCTTTACGTGGCGGGAGAGTGGGCCACCCATGGAGAAAATTTGGCGGATGCTGCGGCGGCAAGCGGAAGACGAGCGGCACGGCGTGTATTAAAGGATATGGAAGAAGTCCGTAGGTCTGGGCGGGAAACCATCTTGGTGTGAGTGACAGGAGGAAAGTGGGGTCTGTCATCTTGGAAAACATGAAAACGGAGCAACTCTATTCCTTATACAAACCGCTATTGTTCTCCCTTGCTTACCGTATGCTGGGCAGTGTCATGGATGCGGAGGATATTGTCCAGGAAGCCTTTTTAACCTTATATAAATCCAATTCTGACCACATTCAAAATATGAAAGCATACATGTGCAAAATCGTTACGAACCGCTGTCTCGAACTGCTTCGTTCTACGAGAAAACAGCGGGAAGTCTACGTCGGGACATGGCTGCCGGAACCACTCGTGACAACAGCAAGTGATGAAACGGATCCGATGCAATCATACCTACAGAAAGAATCGGTATCGACCGCTTACTTGCTGTTGTTGCAGCAATTATCGTATATGGAGCGAGCCGTATTCTTGCTGCGCGAGGCGATGCAGTACGATTATGAAGAAATTGCCGACATCGTTGGCAAGAGCAGTACTAACTGCCGGCAAATCTTTCATCGAGCGAAACGCAGCCTCGGTGGAAAATTTATACCGGATAACTTGGACCGATTGGATCAGGAGAAAACCACCAACTTGGTGGAGCAATTCATGCATGCTCTTGCTTCAGCTGACGCGTCCCAAGTCTTGAAATTCCTATCGACTGACGCGGTACTTTTCACAGATGGGGGCGGCAAAGTAAAGGCACTGACGCAGCCTCTTCACGGGAACGTACGAATTTCCCACAGTGTAAGCAATTTTTTGGGGAAATGGCCTGGAAGCTTTACTTACCGTTTCGCCATGGTTAATGGCCTGCCTGGAATCGTTGTATACAGGGATGAAAAAACGTGGGCTGTCATTTCATTCAAGTTTCGGGATAGCCGCATCATTCATTTCTACTTTGTTTCAAACCCTGATAAATTGAAACATGTGCATGAGTCAAATGATTTCACATAAAAAAGAAGGGTATTCGGAAATTATAGTGGAAAAGGGCTTATAATTCGCCCTTCTCCAATTTTTCAATCAAGGTGGAAATGTCAATACCACGAAGCTGTTCGCCACACTCATGAACCCCACGGACAGGAGGCGTATTATCGAACATCAGGAAGTTGTTATCTCGGAGTTCGTAGTCATCCATACGCTTTTGATTTTGAGGCTTACGATCCTTTTCAAGCCCCTCTGTAAAGAGAATTTTGGCTCGCAGGGCCTCGAATGAATAGCCCCTACCCAAACGGCTAATGACACGGATAAGGCTGTTCAGAGACTCCGTAAAATCGTTAGTAATGCGGTGATCGAAGTAAGCGAATATCTCCTCGTCCCAATTCATTATGGCCTTTATAAGAGGCTCAAAAGCAGATTGGAGTTCATTCGGTATGTTGGCTTTCCAATCGTTATATTTGATGAATGCCTTTTGTCTTGAATCGCAATCCCAAATATCGAAGAATGATTCCTTCAAGCTATACGCAATACCGAGAGTGGGGTGATTCTTCGTCCATAGATCAAGCGTTATTTTCTCCATCTCTGTAAGCTCTTTATGGCGTTTCTGAAGGATAAATCGGTCGTGCATGAGCCCACGCCGTTCCGTTGGTGATAAATCCTCTCTTAGCTGTTTGCGGATGGTTTCTAACGCTTGGTTCGCCATACGGACAACGTGAAATTTATCGACGATGATCGTAGCCTTTGGCAATATAGCCTTCACAGCCTCTTTATACGGTTTCCTCATACCCATCGTGAAATACTGTATTCGCCCTTTGTTCGGAAGGCGTGAAAGATATCCGACAACGGTTTCCTTATTGGGATTAGGTAGAATGTCCAGTAAAGTTCGTTCTTCAATGTTGGTTAATACGCAACGAGGCTTGATGATATGAATTTCATCGATGCCAAGCCAATTCGGTGTCTCAAACCGAAATATTTCTTCAAGGTGGTTCATGTAATCGTGAAAGATATTGCGGATCGTCTTTTCGTTTAGCCCCACGTCTTCTGAAATACTGACGAATGTACGTGTAAGGCTTTGCTTCTCTATATAGGACAACAATCGCTTTGTACAGTTCCGCTTTTCGTCAATGATGTGGTCCAAGCGTTCCCAAAAGGTCTGAGAGCATTCACGACAACGATACCTCTGACGCTTTATGAGAAGCCCTACACGCTTACCGTGAATAGGTAAATCCATACAAACATGTTCCCTGTTACCGTGCTTGTAGAGGTTCGCTTTGCATCCACAATGAGGGCAAGCTGAAGGTGGAGAGTTCGTCACCACTTGTATAAGAAAATCAAATTCATTCTCACTAATACTTAGGATGTTGAATTTTGGGAGATTTAAAAAATCCATTTGAATTTCTTCTATGCATTTATGATGCATAATCTTTTTTTGTTTTAGAGTCATTAGTCAAAATACCACTTGCTATAAAAGAGAACAACGAACCGGCAAAGCATATAGCCGCAAATATGCCAACGGCGGAAAAACCGTTAAATGTCGCATAAATTAAGCCAGCGAACCAAGAACCGAGCGTTGTCGCAGCGTACATGATCGAACTGGCCAAGCTAGAGATCGTGCCACGAATTGTCGGATTTAATGAATTCAGCATTCCCATGATGAGCGGAAAGACGATGCCCATGTTTGCAAATATGAAAAAGTATACCCCTTCGTAAGACGCAACCGATGGCAGGTGAGGCAAAGCAATAAAACATGCAATAGAGACGAGAATGCCCACAACCATCGTATTGAAACGATTCAACTTTTTGATCACATAAACACCGCTGAAGCTTCCCACGATATTCCCTAGGCCAAGAAAAAACATTACGTACCCCACTTGATCAACCGAAAGATGAAAGCGGTCCGTCATCCATTTTCCAATGAAAGAAAAGGCAGCAAAAAATCCACATTGAAATAAGAAATGAGCCAGGAAAGATCTTCTCGCGATTCGGCTTGTCAATAGCGGGGCGTATCTTTTAAATATCGGGAGCTTGGTTCTTAGGTCTTGTTTCGGTTTCATTTCGGGCAAAGCATAGAAGATGAATATAGCCACCAACAACGAGCATGCACCGATTGTAAAAAAAGGATAAGACCAATGGGTTGCAGCAAGCAAGCCTCCAATCGGTATGCCGAACGCTTGGGAAGCAGCCAAGCCTGCCATTACGATTCCTGACACTTTGGCGGTCTTTGCCACAGGGAACAGAGCAGGTATAGAGGCCCAGACTTGCGGCGCTGTGAATGCTGCGCTGACTCCTGCTAAAAAACGGAATAAAAACATCGTCCAAAATCCTGTCGCAAAGCCGCATAAAATGGTTGAAACCGAGAAGCAAACCATGCCGGAAAACATTACTTTTTTGCGATCCCATCCATCGGAAAGCGGTCCGGCTATCAGAGCAAATATGGCATATCCCAACGCATATGCCCCGACCATCCAACCGGCATACTCGGTCGGGATATGAAACAATTTCTGAAGAGTGGGGATGAGCGGAGAAATCAAAAATGTATCTGTACCGATAACAAACATGATGAGAAAAAATAAGGCTGTTAACTTAATCATGTGATTCATCTTCTCCTATCGATCTTAGTTTCGTTGTAAAACAACTTTTGAACTAATGGAGAAAAAAAAGAATTTCTTTCTACAACGTATCAAGAAATCCCGGCAAGTAAGATTCAAAGGTCTCCATGTCGATACTCGTATACTTCGTTTGGGCTTCTTTTCGTACCTTTATCAATTTCGCCTCCTTTAAAGTACGTAAATGATACGAAGTATTCGACTTCGAAGTATTGCAAATGTCCCCAATTTCTCCGCAATTCATCTCCTTCTTATTGGCGTATAGAACTCGTATGATTTCCAATCTTGTTTCATCAGCTAATGCTTGAAACATTTTGACCCTGTGCTCATGATTAAATGATTTTTGAGTAGTCATAAAACCATTGTACTAAGATGTTGCTACATATCAAGTCTTTAGCAAAATTCCACCATATTCTCCGATTTATAAGTGAGATGTTATGAGTTGGGGACGAAAATGACCAGGCCCGCTTAGCGTGAATTTCCGCTAATGCAGGCCTTTTTTCATTGTACCGAGGTGCATGGAGATTATTAAACTTTAACGAAAGATACCTGAAATCATGCTCATAAAACGCTCATCCGAATTTTCCTCTCTTGCCCGCATTAAAAATTCGGCGTCTTCTCCAGTAAGATATCGGAAACGATCGGTTTGATCCGTCGCCGCTTTATAAATAGTCATAGCGATTTGGTCGGGCGAGGAGACATTCGTCTGAAAGCTTTCCAATTGCTTTTTCACAACCGTTTCGGTATAGGCGCTATAAGCTTCCAGCGTATCGTCCGTTAGAATTTCCAACGATCTTCCTGTAAAGTCCGTGGCTACGTTCCCGGGTTCTACAACTTTTACCCTGATATTATGCGTGGCCAGTTCATAGAATAGCGATTCAGAAAACCCTTCAATGGCAAATTTGCTCGCATGATAAAGGGAAAGGAGCGGGAAGGCGACTCTTCCCCCCACCGAAGAGATGTTGATGATCATTCCTTCCTTGTTTGCTCTGAAGTGAGGAAGAATGGCTTTGGTTGTATGGATAACTCCGAATACATTAACATCAAATTGTTTTTTTATCTGAAGATCGTTCGCAGCTTCGAGAGCGCCAATCGCCGCATATCCGGCATTGTTAAGTAAAACGTCAATTTTGCCGAAATGCTCGATGCCTTTTGAGATGGCTTCCACTATCGTTTCTTTTTCCACGACATCCAATTTCGTGACCAGTACACGTTCCTTATGGTTCAAATCTGTTTCCTTCTCTGGAGAGCGCATGGAAGCAATAACATTCCATCCTTGCTCCGAAAAGTACATTGCAGCTGCTCTTCCTATCCCGGAGGACGCGCCCGTTATTAAAATGGTTTTCATCTTGTTACCTCCCTTGCTTTAAATGGTTACAGGAGGATTATATCCCAATAAAATTACAAAGTAAACTAAATTAATAAAAATAGTTAAGTTAATTCATTTTGTATGAAACGTTTACTCTGATTACGATTGTGTATACTATTACGAGTAGATAGCAAAGGGGGCACTTGTCTATGAGAAAAGCTGTCAGCGCAGATCAATATATCGAGAAAATTAAACCTGTCTTAAGGAGAGTGAAATTCAGCCAACTCAAAATCGATGATATCGCAAAGTATATGGATATCAGTAAAGTGACGTTATACAAGCATTTTTCATCTAAAGATGAGATCATCCATGCAGTTGTGGAGCATTATATTGAATACTTGCAAGAGGCCGATACTTTCGTAAACGACGATTCTTACTCCTTTTTCGAGCGGTTTCAGAAGATTTATGAACAGTCGTTGAAATGCGTCATTTATGTATCCGATCTGTTTTTACAAGATCTCAAAGAATCATATCCGCACTTATTTGATAAACTTACAGTTGCGCAGTACCATCGGAATAAGAATTTACAGGCATTTTTTGAGTCCGGCATGGTGCAGGGGGTTTTTCATCGAATGAACGCTGCGCTATTTATGATTCAAGATGATGCTGTACTGAGACGCATTATGGACCCTTTGTTTTCCATACAGTATGATCTCACTTTAAAACAAGCACTCATTGATTTTTACACATTGAAAAAATTTCAATTGATTAAACCGGAATACCTAGATGACATAGATGATCATATGATTGAAAGTGAAATCGCACAAATTTTACAAACGATCTCCTAATGATGATCATGAAATGAAAAATATTTGGGTTATACGCGATCAATAGTAGGGCGCAATTCTAATGAAAAAAGAAAGGAGCTTCCGCGGTAAACTCCTTTCTCATTTTTTGATTGTGATAGCCTTTAAGGTAAACCGTATCTAAGTGAAGATAATTTTCGAGGGGAGGAGCTCATCTGCACGTCTCCTAAGGGTCTTGGTGCTGGGACAAGTACTTCATGGGAAAAAGTAGCATTCATGAAATTCAAACTCTTCTACCGGTCAATCGCATAGCGCAGTTGAACGACGTCACCGCCGAGGGGCTTGCAGTCTAGCAATTGCACATGTTTATGTCGGTAATTATCTTTGTCAATTAAAAGATTTAATCCTTTACCTTCCAACACAGGGGCAACATTGAAAATCACTTCGTCTACAAGTCCTTGGCTTAAAAACGAATTGTGAATATCCGCGCCGCCGCTAATGAGAGCGGTTTGATGGCCTTTTTGCTGTAAGTAGTTCAAGGCTTCCTGAGGCGATCTCACAACCGTTACGCCGGGGATGTCCTGGATACTCGTGGACATCACAACAATGTCTATCCCCGTGAAAGGGCCGTCTGCGTTTACCTGTTCCTCCTGGGAGACTCTGCTGGGGTCTAGCATTTCCTCAAACGTTCTGCGTCCGACAATGAAATTTCCAGCAGCTTTCGCGTGTGTGGCGAAGTCGTCCAACGCTTCTTTTTTCGGCGGGTTTTCCGGGCTGGATTGGGCATAGTTGCCGTTAGCGGTTAATGTTGCCCATAAAATCGTTTTCATCGTAATACTCCTCCTCATGTTCTACTCTGTATTCTTCGGATGGATGCTGCTATCCGATCCGGACGATCCTCTTGCACATAGTGTGAGGCATCTTCCAGGATCTCGGTTTCGTTCAACGGCAAGTATTTTTGCCATTTGGCCATCTGTTCGAGCGGGAAGCCGGCACTGTCTTTCGTCCCCCACAAAATATGCGCAGGCAAATCAGATAAATTCGACAACTGCGATTCCATATTCGCGAGCCATGTTCGTGCCTTGCGGATCTGCCTGGGAAATATCCATGTCGGGATCCTGGATTTCGGGGTCGGGAACGGGGCGGTATAAGCGTTGCGCAAGCCTTCCGTGACTTTTTCGGCATGGTATATCCCGTGGGGAACAATGACTTTGGCGAAAAAATTGCGCCGTGTCTGAAGCCAATACCCGACGGGCCAGCCCCCCATGGCGATCGAGAACAATTTCATCGGCAAAATTTCCGCTGGCCAAGCCCACGTATTCATCACGACGATGCCTCGCAAGTTATCCCGGTGCCGTACCGCGTAGTTCAGGCCGATCGGACCTCCCCAATCCTGAACGACCAAAATAAAATCCTTTAGATCCAAACGGCGAATCAGATCATGAACGGCTTCTGATTGCTCTTGCGGCGTAAAGCGGTAGCCGTCAGGTGCTTTCGACATACCGAATCCGGGGTAATCTGAGCGATCAGACGGAATTCCCCGCGAAGCTCTTTGATCACATTTCGGTAAAGATATGACCATGTAGGGTTGCCGTGTAAAAGAAGAACCGGCTGTCCCTGCCCTTCATCGAGGTAATGGATGTAACCGTCCCGGTAAGGCAGCCAACGATCGGTGAACGGGTACTCCGTCGGATCTATTGCAAACGGTCTTTTCAAAGAAAGTTCCTCCTTTCTGCTACCCTTTGTCATCTTTTTCCTCCTCTTGATTCACATCGTAATGGAGCTGTGGTACATTTGAAAAGTAGTTACATTTTTGTGCAATAGTTTCAAAAAATGAACTATGGGGTGATCATGATGATGGATCGATCCTGTCCTGGCACCGTTGAACCGATCCTCGAGATCTTGGATGGAAAATGGACGCTTCTTCTCTTGTTTGAACTCTTTAACGGGACCCGACGTTTCGGGGAATTACGCCGCAAGCTGCAACCGATTAGTCCGAAAACGCTGACAGACCGCTTGCGGCTGTTAGAGGAGAAGGGAATCGTCACTCGTACGATTTATCCTGGTGTACCGTTGCATGTCGAATATGAGCTGACAGAGTCTGGGCAAGGTCTGCAGCCCATTTTTGCCGCCATGTGGACGTGGACGCAGGAATACGGCTCCTATCTGCGGAAAGAGCCGAACGAGATGGGGCAAGAAACAGAAAAGTTGGTGTGATTATTTTGTGAGGCTGTGGCTAGAAGGTGTAAAAATAGTTATGCGGAGTTCGGGAAAGTTATGGTTTGAACAAAGAAAGGGCCATCCTAACAAGGATGGCCTTTAAACTTGCGGTTACAGACAGGCGGGGAGCCGTATCTTAGAAAACGATGCCCGACTATCTCCTCAACCAGTGATAATAGAAGAGGGTAAAGCTCTGGGTAAACAAATAAATCGGAAACGAGTAATACAGCTGATAGCCGTTTTTATAAGTAAGGGCCCCCACATAGGTAGCGACTCCTTCCAGGCAAACCGCAAAAAAAGACCATCCAATCGTATAAAGAACGGTCCGGTACCTGCGGAATTGAAAATGCTCATACAAATAAATAAACAGATAGGGAAACGGGGCGAAGGACAGATACATTAGCAAATCCATCAACGTATACCTGGGGATATGGAACGTATCATAAAAATTCAGCTTATGGCCACCGATGGAATAGTCGTAAATGGTGTCTACGGTGTAACCCAAAAGGAATAACAGAAAGGTAATCTTCCTTGGGAATTTCTTTGGAAGCAGTAACGTTGAGAATCCCAAAAGAAGTAAGCAGTAAATAAAAATGGATTCTTTTGCGAGATAATTGTCGCTGAAAAAGACCATGAAGTTACTCCTCTTTACAAGTAAATTGTCGAAACCAACGTAATAGGAAGTAGGATATGATTTGTACAAAAAAGTAAAAGAACATGGAGTAGAGGTAGTTCCATTTTTGATAATAGTAAACATGGAGTTTGATACTTGCCCATTCAACCAGGAATAGAAAGCAATAAAGGATGATAGTCACTCTTTTTTTCTTGAAGAAAGAGATCGGGGAAAGCCACACACTCAGACCCATCATGATGGAAAATGGAATGATGACGGTACGAAAAAGCAGAAAAGAAAAGTAATTGGCCAGTGGAGAAGCAAGCTCAATGAATTTTAACTCTTCAATGAAAATCCAGGAGCCATTACAAATGAACAGGACAATGACGCAAAATAAGAATGCCTTCTCCTCTTTCTTGAGTACTGACGGAAGCATGATGGACAACATCATGACCAACCAAGTTAAGGATGAGAATACAACTAGTACCATGTAGGATGATTTCCCCTGTTTTTTGATTGATTACTAAAAGTATGTGTAAGTGTCCAATTGCTTAGTCTAAAGGGTTGTCTTTACTAGCGAGGCTTACCAGTCCTGAATCCTGCCTCTCTCCTCAGATCATGCATAAGTCATAGCAACACAAGGCAAAATGGAAAAGGAGAACGTGGACAGACAGGTTGATTGGAGCGGAGAGTATAGTACAATAAAATGGGCGAGAGACAGGACGCTTTTGCCTAACATGTAAGGATGATCGTTGTTGGATGAAAAAGCGATCCAATTGGAAATGGCCAGCCATGCGGGAAGGTTGCTTCGAGAAGCGTTTGGGAAAGGGCCTCAGTATATTCATGTAAGCATCCGACGGCCATTTGTCGTGTTTTACATGCGGGGTTTATTGTCGCCGACAGAAAAGATCCTTCTTGAGCAAGATCAAGTTTTTTCGATTATGCAGACAAGAGACTTGCTGATGAAGTCGCTCATCCCAGAAATGAAAGCATATACGTCACTGGTTGCGGGAATGAATCTTCGGGAATTTTACTACGACTGGGGATTGCATAATCACTCCGGAGTCTTCGTAGGGATCGAATCCGATGAAGGCAACTTGGAAACCATCCGACAAGAAGGGTACTTCGGAAAAGAAGAACTTCACCAGGAAATCAGCAATATCAGTCATCAGGTAGAAAAAGTTCCGGAAGACTTATACTCTTGCATGATCAATGACCGGACACTTTTAGTGATCCGAAATGGTATCTTGATCCGGATCGAAAAAGAATTGATTCGGCTGGGAAATGAGGAAACTTTGAAACTGGCCAAACGGAATTTGGAAAAAAGGCATCTGCATAACAATTATCATTTTGAACGTATTTTACATACGAAAATTATTGATGTTTTTGCGGACTGGGACTTTCAGCTGGATAAAAGCGTTTTCGTTTTTGTGTTAAACCCGAGTCAATAGTTGGCAGCAATGAGCCAGAGAGGAAGCTGGACATAAGCCTAAGTAAAAGTTGTGAATGGCAACTTTTATTTAGGCTTTATTTATTTTTTAGGATCATGTCAAACAGGAGTGGTTGATTTGAAGCTGGAGTACACAGAAAATCAGGATTTTCTCCAATTCTATACTGCGAATCAAGATGCATTCTACGAATTGCTTACCTTGCAAGGGAGAAAGTTTATCCAAAAAATGGAGGGCCCAGAGAAGATCGACCTTGAATTCATCCTTACACCGACGCGCAAAGTGGTGCTTTTGCTTAACGAAAGAAATGAACACGGCTTGATTATGCATGCGAAGGAACACGGGGAGAGATGGGCAAGGAATAATCTGGACTTGCTGATCAAGCTCGAATGGATTCAAATGTTGCGTATCACATATTGGGAGTTTCTCTTTCATTACTATAAAAATATCGAACTAAGCCGATTTGAGTTTTTTCAACTGGAGCATCAAGTGAACTTCAATCTTGACACTTACTTGAAACATTTTGCATCCAGCTATTCCATGTATAAAAATGAGGTTCTCCAATCCCAACGTGAAGTGATTGCGGATCTATCTGTACCTGTTATTCCCCTTTCCGATCATGTAGCCTTACTCCCGATTGTCGGAACCTTGGACACGCTCCGGGCTAAGAAAATACAGGAACATGTTTTACTCCGGATTTATCAGTTGAAAATACAAACCATCATTATGGACTTATCAAGCGTTACCAACATCGATACGGCGATTGTGCCCCATCTGTTTACTTTTGTGAACGGAGTTGCTCTCCAGGGATGCAAAGCGGTTATCACCGGAATCCGCCCTGAAATCACGAAAGCCATACTGGAATTAGGCATTTCGTTACATGAAAAGGTAGAGACGAGAGGGACATTACAGCAAGCATTTGCGGAATATGTCAAATAGCCTGTATTCCCTTATAGCACTGCGGTAAGCCATACGTTGTGGAACGTATTAACCTACCGTTTTCATCTTGCTTAATTTGAATAAAATGATAAAATAGGTTTGGGCATGGGATATGATTGCTTTTGCCTTACGTAATAACGTGTGGGAAAACCACAAATGTATTTCATTATTTACAGTTGGCAGTAATGAACCAGAGATAGCGCTGGACATAAGCCTAAATAAAAGTTGCTTTGGCAAACTTTTATTTAGGCTTTTTTTATTTGTTCGAGTAAATGGACGTTTCCTTGTTGTTCGACAAGGCATCAATTATCAATCTAGGAGGTCATGGTAGTTGGTAGGCTTCCTTCGCATACAAGCTAAGATGAATGCGAATGGAATCGTTTCGGAGGATGTACAATGGTGTAATCCTATCAATTAAGGTAAAACCGCGTGTGTTTACCTAGACTGAGGATGAATTTTATTGACAATTTATGAACCCCATTTCCAGAATGAAATTGCAAGCCATATCGGAAAATTGCTCAGAGACGCTTTTGGGAAAGGTCCACAATCCATCTATGTAAGTATCCATCACCCTTTTATTGTCATTTATTTGCGAAACTTTGTGACGCCCATGGAAAAAATACTCCTGAAGCAGGGGCAGATCAGCCATATACAAACAACAAGAGACTTGGTGATGAAGTCGTTAATTCCTGAAATGAAGGCGTATTTGCTGCGATTAACAGGAATGGACATTTCGGAGTTTTATTATGATTGGGAATTACATAATCACTCGGGTATTTTCGTAGGGCGGCAATCAGATGAGTCCAGATTGGTATTCGGACTACAGGAGAGGTATGAAGGAAAAGAGGAACTTCATCATGAGATCGAAAATATCAGCCAACAGGTCCAAAAAAGACCGGACCACCTATATTCCTACATAATCAATAAAAGAACACTTCTGGTTGTAAGAAGCGGCATCCTTATCGACTTAAGTACGGAATTGATTCGACTTGGAGGGGAAGAAAAGGTAAGACAAGCCGTAAACAATCTCGAAAAACGGTATTTGCGGAATAACAATCGTTTCCAAACAATATTAAACACGAATATTGATGATGTGTTTGTCGATTGGGATTTTCAACGGGATCGGAGCGTAATTGTCTTTATTTTGCGCCCGAAAATATGAGAGTACCGTAAAAATCCAAGCAATCGAGCTAAACCCATCAGGTGGATAGATTCAATGTCTTTTCCGTGTACACCAGCCCGGTTCCATTTTGGGGGACCGGGTTTTTTGGTAGACAAGAATTTATAAAAATTCTTGTCTATATAAGTGCAACTAATGCTCCGCCAAAGGCTTGGCGAAGCCAAGTTTTCTAAATGCCATCATCTATAAGCATTCCTTATGATTGGCATAACTGATGCTAATTGCTCGTATTCGCCTATTTGTGAGATAGTTATAAAAAACTAAGTTGATCAAATTACTCGGAATAATTTGTCCTGTGCGAGGTGCATATCGTTGGTACTTAAGGTGACAGACAGTCCTTTCAGTCAGGAACAAGTGGAGCTCCTGAATCGGCTCTTGCCCACGCTGACAGAGGTGCAAAAGGTTTGGCTGAGCGGATATCTGGCGGCTCTTGCCAAAACGGAAACACCGGTGGCCGCTGCGCCACAAGCTGCGCCAGTCATTTCCAAAGAGGTGACGGTGCTTTTCGGTTCCCAATCCGGAAACAGCCAAAAGCTGGCCAAGAAGCTGTCCGGAAAGCTCCAGGAGCAGGGCTTCCAGGTAGCGCTCTCCTCCATGAGCGACTTTAAAACGAATACGTTGAAAAAGGTGCAAAACTTGGCTCTCGTGGTCAGTACACACGGGGAAGGCGAGCCGCCGGACAACGCTCTCTCATTCCATGAATTCCTGCACAGCAAAAGAGCGCCGCAATTGGAGGGGCTGCGTTTCTCCGTACTGGCTCTGGGAGATACCTCGTATGAATTTTTCTGTCAGACCGGAAAGGACTTCGACAAGCGGCTGGAAGATCTTGGCGGCAAGCGTCTAACTCCGCGTGTCGATTGTGATGTAGATTTCGAAGAGTCAGCTACAGAGTGGATGAATCAAGTCCTGGCTAGCCTCAGTGAAGCGTCGGCCTCACAGGTTCCTGCAAGCGTCGGAGGCTCGGCGATCGCAAGTGGTACGGAGACTGAATATTCACGCGCCAATCCGTTTCAAGCTACAGTGCTCGAAAACTTGAATCTGAACGGACGCGGGTCGGATCGGGAAACTCGTCACTTGGAACTCTCCTTGGAGGGATCCAATCTCTACTATGAACCAGGTGACTGTCTGGGAGTCTATCCCCAGAATCATCCCCGCCTCGTCCAAGAACTGATCGAAGCGATGGGCTGGAAACCGGAAGAGCTCGTACCGGTCAATAAGAACGGAGAAGAGCGGCCTTTAGAAGAGGCGCTTGCTAGCCATTATGAGATCACGGTTCTGACAAAGCCCCTCCTGGAACAAGCGGTGAAGCTTGCTACCGGAAACGGGCTACAGCCGTTGCTTGCAGAAGGACGGGAGCAGGAGCTTCGGGAGTATATCCGTAATCGGGATTTGCTGGATCTGGTGCAAGACTACGGTCTAAAAGGTGTATCTGCAAAAGAATTCGTTTCCATCCTCAGAAAGCTGCCGCCTCGTCTCTATTCGATTTCCAGCAGCTTGAAAGCCTACCCGGACGAGGTGCATCTGACCATTCGCAAGGTGCAATATGAGGCGCATGGACGTGAGCGGTACGGCGTCTGTTCGAGCTATGTCGCCGATCGTCTGGAAGCGGGGGATACGCTGCCGGTATTTGTCCAGCACAACCCGAACTTTAAGCTTCCACAGAACCCGGACACACCGCTGATCATGATCGGGCCGGGTACCGGTGTCGCTCCGTTCCGCTCCTTCCTGGGAGAACGTCAGGAGACTGGGGCGAGCGGCAAGACGTGGCTATTCTACGGCGATCAGCATTTCTCCACGGACTTCCTCTACCAGACCGAATGGCAGCGTTGGCTCAAAGAGGGTGTCCTGACACGCATGGATGTCGCCTTCTCTCGTGATACGGCGCAAAAAGTGTACGTCCAGCACCGGATGCTGGAGAAGAGCAAGGAGCTCTACCTATGGCTGCAGGACGGGGCACACGTATACGTATGCGGAGACGAGAAGAGAATGGCGCACGACGTTCACGCTGCACTGGTCACCATCCTCCAGCAAGAGGGCGGACTTGGCGCGGAGGAAGCGGTTGAGTATTTGAAACGGATGCAGCAGGAAAAACGTTACCAACGAGATGTCTACTGAGTTCAGATAAAGAAAAGCGAGAGGAGATAGAAGCATGTCCGAAAATCATTTGCTTTCGCCAAACAGTGCTCCTCACAGCGATGTAGAGGAGATTAAAAAACGAAGCAATTACCTGCGGGGAAGCTTGGCGGAGACACTGGAAGACCGGATTACGGGGTCCATCCCCGAGGACGATAACCGATTGATGAAATTCCATGGAAGCTACATGCAGGATGACCGGGATCTCCGCAATGAACGGAATAAACAGAAGCTGGAGCCGGCCTATCAATTCATGGTGCGTGTGCGGGCAGCCGGGGGGATCGTCACGCCGGAGCAATGGCTCACGATCGACCGCATCGCCCAGCAATTGGCCAATGGGACGATCCGCCTGACGACCCGTCAATCGTTCCAGCTGCACGGCGTGATCAAGTGGAATATGAAGAGTGTGATCCAGGAAGTAAACGAAGCCTTGCTATCCACACTGGCTGCTTGCGGGGACGTGAACCGCAACGTCATGTGCAACCCGAATCCGTATCAGTCGGAAGTCCATGAAGAGGTTTATGAATGGGCTAAAAAAGTAAGCAATCATCTTGATCCCCGGACCCGTGCCTATCATGAAATCTGGCTGGACGAAGAGAAGGTTGTCGACAGCCGGGACGGGATCGAGGAAGAACCGATCTACGGGCCTGTCTATCTGCCGCGCAAGTTCAAGATCGGCATCGCGGTACCGCCTGCCAATGAAGTAGACGTCTTCTCCCAGGACTTGGGGTTCATTGCCATCCATGAGGGCGGACGGCTATTGGGCTTCAATGTAGCCGTTGGCGGCGGAATGGGAATGAGCCACGGCGATCCGAAGACCTATCCTCAGGTGGGACGGGTGATTGGCTTCATCACGCCGGAGCAAATCGTGGATGTCGCCGAGAAGACGGTCACGATCCAGAGAGACTACGGAGATCGCGCAGTGAGGAAGCATGCCCGATTCAAATATACGATTGATGACCGCGGCATCGAATGGTTCATCGATGAGCTCGAGCAGCGTCTGGGCTGGAAGCTGCAGGAAACGCGTCCTTACCATTTCGATCATAATGGCGATCGCTACGGCTGGGTGAAAGGAAGCAACGATCAGTGGCATTATACGGTGTTTATCCAAAATGGCCGAGTGAAGGACGAGGATAATTACCCCCTGATGACAGGCTTACGGGAAATTGCCAAAGTGCATACGGGGGATTTCCGCCTGACGCCGAATCAGAACCTCATCATCGGGAATGTAACCAGTGAGAAGAAGCAGGAAATCGAACAACTCATTCAAGCATACGGGCTAAACGATGGAACCGCCTATTCCGCGCTGCGGAGAAACTCGATGGCCTGTGTGGCTTTGCCGACTTGCGGACTGGCGATGGCGGAGTCGGAACGTTACCTGCCTACGCTGCTGGATAAGATCGAGTTGATCTTGGATGAGGCGGGTCTGCGCGAAGAGGAGATCGTCATCCGGATGACAGGATGTCCAAATGGCTGCGCCCGACCAGCATTGGCGGAGATTGCGTTTATCGGGAAAGCGGTCGGCAAATACAACATGTATTTGGGCGGCGGCTTCGCGGGAAATCGCTTGAACAAGCTGTACCGTGAAAACATCGGCGAGGCAGAAATCCTGGAGGAGCTGCGGCCGATCTTGAACCGGTATGCCAAGGAACGTCAGGAAGGCGAACATTTCGGTGATTTCGTCATTCGCGCGGGGTATGTGAAAGAAGTTCGTTCGGGACTCGATTTTCACGAGTAGTTTGATATAGAAGATAGAGAGAAGGTCATCCCCTCCGGATGGCCTTTTTCATTCGGTTCGCTGTCCGGAGCAGCCATACACTCTTCCAGAAAAGTAGGATTTTGAGGTGCAGCTGGCAGTTCCCCGTCTGCATGCAAGCTGATTCGATACAGGTTGCGGTAAATCATGGAACCCTGCATACCTTTTAGGACATGCAGGTTCCTTCTCCATCCTTTCGTTGCCGATTCTCAACGGTTCTTTATACACACATGGTCGAAATCTACTGACTCTGTTTGCTAATAGGAAGGAATTCCTTGTAGAAGGATAAGAATACAGGGTGGTAGATTGGACTTATACAAAAAATGATTGAAAATGGAAAGCTATGGGTATTTATGCTTGAGCGATAGGCGGTTGTGAAATGCAAAGAAACGGGTTGAAGCCGGTGGAAAGACAAAATGTACACTTCCAAACGATTCTCAATGCGAGCCCTGATATTATCGTCCTCAAGGATGCTCAAGGCCGTTGGGTGGAGGCAAATAAAAGAACGCTTGAAATCTTTCAGATTGACGAAGAGGTGTATCGGGGAAAGACAGAATTGCAATTAGGGGAAATATACCCGCATTTTGAAATATATGTACCCTACTTTATAGAGTCTGATCGCCTGGCATGGGTAACGGGCGATCAGATTCAAGCCGAAGAGTATGTAATCATTGATGGGGAAGAACATGTTTTCAATGTAGTCAAGGTTCCAATCTATGATTCGAATGGGGAGCCAGATGCCCTTGTTGTGATCGGACGGGATATTACGGAAATAAGAAAAAGCGAACAAATCTACAAATCTATCTTTTCGGATCATCCGGAAGGCGTTTACTCCCTTGATAAAGAAGGGAATTTTTTGGACATCAACAAAGAGGCACAGAGGATCAGCGGCTACAGCAGGGAAGAATTGTTGCAAACCGATTTCCAAAAGCTGATTGCTCCCGACAAGCTTCCCGCCGTTCTCGAGCGCTTTGAGCAAGTGCTAAAAGGACAGCGGAAAGCACAGATAACCCAACTTGTTCGTAAAGATGGACAAGTACGGGATATACAACTTACCACGATTCCAGCAACTCTGAATGGCAAAGTGATCGGAATTCATGGTGTTGCCCAAGATGTAACGGAAACGAAAAGACTAGAGGTACTGCGGGAAAAGGAAACGTTTATTCTTGCAAAAATCGCGTCTGGGGACACTTTGGAGGAGGTAATCAATCACATTATCGAGATTGTGGAGAAGCTGTCGCAAGGGGTTTGCTCCATCATGTTCTATGAGAAAGAGCAAAATTGGCTGCGTTTTGGCTATGGACCCGGATTGAATCCCGAATTTGTCGAAAAGATTGATAAATTCCCAGTGGGGCCGGATCTCGCTTCTTGTGGGCATGCGGCATATGTCAAAGAATTGACGATCGTATCGGATATCGAAACGAACCCCGCTTGGGCAGAGTGGAGCGAGATCGCCCTCAGGCATGGAATGCGATCTTGTTGGTCGGTGCCTGTTCTTTCCGCGAGTGGGTCTCTGCTTGGCACTTTTGCCGTCTATTATCACGATTCCCGCGAACCCGACGACATTGAAATTAGCATGCTGAGAGTGTTTGCTTACGTAACGGGTCTTGCGATGGATCGAACTCAACACATACAGGAAATTCAGTATCTCGCGAATCACGATGTACTGACAAACCTGCCCAATCTGCGCTATTTGAAAGAGCTCTTTGAACAGTGGATCCAGGAAACAAATGAGCTGGCCGTCATGTTTTTGGACTTGGATCACTTTAAGACGCTCAACGATACGTTCGGTCACGATTTTGGGGATATACTGATTCAGGAAATAGCCGGCAGAATCCAAAAAACAATCGGGGAAGCGAACGTAGTTGCACGGATGGGTGGAGATGAGTTTGTAATTTTGATCAGAAACGTAACAGACCGGCAAATGGTACGCGAAGTGGCAGAACACATACTCACGTCGATCGAAAAGCCAATATTCATTATGGACCGTGACTTCCATGTGACCGCAAGCATCGGAATCAGCATGTATGGAGAGCATGGAAGCACAATTGAAGCTTTGATGAAAAATGCGGATGTGGCGATGTATTCGGTAAAAGATGCGGGAGGAAACGGTAGCAGGATTTACGACCCCGCGATGAATGAGAAGGCATACGAACTGTATATGCTGCAAGGAGAGTTTCGAAAAGCGTTGGAACAGGAGCAGTTTCAGCTTTATTACCAGCCTAAATATGACATCAGGACGGGGGCAATCACCGGTTTGGAAGCGTTGGTTCGCTGGATCCATCCGGAAAAAGGGGTGATCAGCCCGGCTACCTTTATTCCACTTGCAGAAGAAAGCGGCTTTATTATCGAGCTGGGCGCTTGGGTACTTCGCAGGGCATGCCAGCAGGTAAAGGAATGGAAAGACGAATCAAACATTGAGATGAGAGTGGCTGTCAACGTATCTGTCAAACAATTTATCAAACAGGACATAGCCGCTTATGTGAAAGCTACGCTGGATGAATTGAAACTCGATCCCGGCTGTCTGGAATTGGAAATCACAGAAAGCGTACTCAGCAGACATGAGTTTCTCATCCAAGAAACCGTTGGCGAACTGCAACGGATCGGAGTAAAAGTATCCATTGACGATTTTGGGACGGGATATGCTTCCTTAACGTACCTGAAGCAATTCAGAGCAAATACCATTAAAATTGACCGTTCCTTTATTCAATTGCTTCCCCAAAATGAGGAGGATTCCGCAATCGTGACAGCCATCATCACTCTTGCCAATCAGTTGAACATGAGTGTGATTGCGGAAGGGGTGGAAACTAAGGAGCAGCTGGATTTTTTACGGAGCAAAGGATGCAATGAAGTTCAGGGCTATTACTTCAGCCCGCCTCTCCCAGTTGAAAAGATGTATCACATGTTGAAAGAGAATCGTCTTTCAGGCGGTAATAAGGCGTAAAAATGAGTTCAACGATTAGATCGTTCCATGCTGAAAGAAGCGTCAACGGACAACACAATGTCCAATGGCGCTTCTTTTTTCATTTGTGTTTACATTAAACTCACTCTCTTCAAACATGAAGACAATGTCAAAACCTTTAAGCTTCATTTAAGGTTTCTCCCCTAAGATAGGAGCATGGAACGACGGAAACATGACAATACGGGAAAGGAGCTGCACCAAATGGCGATTGAAGTGTTCAACCGTTATGAAAACAAATACTTGCTGGATGATCAGGCATTTTACGCGTTCTACAACCGACTGCTTGCATATATGGAACCTGATGAATACAACAAACAGCACGGATTCTACTCCATCAGCAACATCTATTTCGACACGCCGCACGATACCTTGATCAGAACAAGCATTGCAAAGCCGAAGTACAAGGAAAAGCTCCGGCTAAGGGCCTATGGCGTCCCCAAGCATGATGCAAAGGTATACCTGGAGCTCAAGAAAAAGGTATTCGGCCTGGTTAACAAAAGAAGAACAGCGATTCACCTGCAGGAAGCTTACGACTATGTCAGCAAAGGCATACAACCAGCCACGCAGGACTTCATGAACAAACAGGTCAAGCAGGAAATCGACTACTTCCTGCAGCGCTATGACCTGGAGCCGAAGGTATACCTGGCGTATGAGAGAAAAGCGCTCTTTTGCAAAGGGAACCGGGATTTGCGCATCACTTTTGACACCAACATCCGCTCCCGGCGCTATGATCTCAGGCTCGAGCTCGGCGACCACGGCGAACCGCTGCTGGAGCAGGGACGATGGCTGATGGAGGTCAAAGCCGAAAACACCATCCCCATGTGGCTTGTCCGACTGCTGTCCGAGCATCACATGTTTCGCACCAGCTTCTCCAAGTATGGCAATGAATACAAAAAAATGATGAGAAGCCACAACCACAACCAACAAACAGTAAGGGAGAGTATCAAATATGCTTGAATCATTGCTAACCACCGTTACCAATACCGATCTGACGATGGCCCAGGCGCTTTTGACCATCGCTGTCTCCGTCGGATTAGGAGCCATCATCAGTTTCACTTATATGAAAACGAGCAATGCGCATGGATACACGCAAAACTTCATGCTCACCACGATCTTGCTGCCTGCCATCGTAGCCATCATCGTGCTGCTGATCGGCAACAACATCGCCCGAGCTTTCAGCCTTGCCGGTGCATTTTCGATCATCCGCTTCAGAAGCGCCGCCGGGGATCCAAAAGATATCGCGTTCGTCCTGTTCACCATGGCAGCCGGACTAGCCTGCGGGGTCGGGGCATTCGGGTACGGGGTGTTGTTCACCGCAGCGCTTTGCTTGCTGATGTTTATCCTGAAGGCAACCAATTTTGGCGCCAAAAAAGCAACGCAAAAAATCCTGAAAGTGACGGTTCCCGAGGATCTCGGCTACGAGGAAGCTTTTGAAGAAGTGTTTGCCCGATTCCAGATAGGTCACGAGCTGAAAAAAGTGAAAACTACCGAGCTGGGAAGTCTTTATGAAGTCGTCTATACCGTCACGATGGACCGCTCTATCAACCAAAAAGAATTCCTCGATGCGATCCGATGCCGAAATGGCAACCTGGATATCTCGTTGACGATGAGTCCGACTGCAACAGACTATATCTAAGAAAGAAAAGGAGAGATGAACATGAATAAGCATGCAAATAAATTGGTGGTATTCCTCTTGAGCATGTCCGTCTTGACGGCATGCAGCAGCGCGACGGCCTTACAGGCAAACACCTCGTCGACTACGGCAGCAGCCACGACCGAGTCCAGCTCGACGCCTGTAGATGATACGATTACGAAAATCAGTCAAATCGTGAAAGTTGAGGATAACGACAGCTATACGGACTTTAACACGGATTCGGCTAACCAGATTCAATTGAACGGCAATACAGCGAGCGTCCAAGGCTCAGGGGCGGAAGCGAAGGAGGGCTCCGTTACGATTCAAAAAGCAGGGACCTATGTCGTGAGCGGGTCGCTTGCGGACGGACAGATTGTGGTGGATGTGCCGGATAAGGGCGTGGTCCGCCTAGTGTTAAACGGAGTGAACATCCAAAACAGCGACAGCTCGCCGATTTACGTAAAGCAGGCAGGAAAAACGATCATTTCCTTGCCGGAAGGAACGGAGAACATCATCTCGGATGGAAAAACGTATGCGAAGTCTGATGCCTCGACCGATGTACCAAACGCGGCCATCTACAGTGACAATGATCTGACCTTTAACGGAACCGGAAAGCTCATCGTACGCGGGAATTACAACAACGGGATTACGAGTAAAGATGATTTGAAAATCATGGGCGGAACATACGAAGTGCATGCCATCGATGATGCGATCATGGGACGGGATCTGGTTGCGGTAAAAGACGGTACGATTACGGTGGAGGCCGGAGGAGACGGTATCAAAACAACATACGATACGGATACCGAAAAAGGATATGTAGCGCTTGAAGCGGGGACCTATACCATCACATCAGGCAGCGATGGCATCCAAGCCTCGCAATCAGTGCTGATTGACGGGGGGACCTATACGATTGTATCCGGTGGCGGCAGTCAAAACGGCGAGGTCAAACGAACGGACGACCGGGGCAGACCAGGGGAAATGGCAGCGGCACCATCCACTGCGGAGTCCAGCGAAACGGATACGAAAAGCGCGAAAGGCATAAAAGCAGCAGGGAATCTGATCGTCAACAACGGAACCTTCCAGATCGATTCCGCGGATGATTCCGTCCACAGTAACCATGGCATTACGATCAATGGCGGACAGTTTGCGATCATTTCCGGAGACGATGGCATTCACGCGGATACGGCCATTACGGTTGCAGGCGGCACCATCGATATCTCAAAGAGCTATGAAGGCATTGAAAGTGCAAATATCACGCTGGCGAATGGGGAGATTCACGTAACGGCCAGCGACGACGGCATCAATGTAGGGGGAGGCAATGACGGCTCCTCCATCAATGGACGACCGGGGCAAAATCAGTTTTCTACCGCTGACAGCGGCAACCGCAAGCTGACGATCACGGGCGGACATATAACGGTTGATTCTGAGGGTGACGGTTTGGATGCGAACGGCTCGATTGCGATGTCCGGTGGTACCGTCATCGTCAGTGGGCCGACTTCAAACGGCAACGGCGCGTTGGACTACGACAGCACCTTCCAAATGAGCGGAGGCACTCTGATTGCTGCAGGCAGTGCCGGCATGGCGCAAGGACCGTCCGAGGAATCCGCACAAAACGCGATTGTCATGACGTATCCGGAAACACAAAAGGCGGGAACCTTGGTTCACTTGCAAGACAGCACGGGCAAAACGATCGCTACTTTTGCACCTGCGAAGGATTATGAAACAGTCGTAATCAGCTTACCTGAACTGAAAAAGGATGCGACTTACACACTTTATTCCGGCGGTGCGGCAAACGGCAGCCCGGTAGATGGCCTCTATGACGGCGGTACCTATGAGGGAGGCACAAAGGTAGTAGAATTTACGACTTCGAGCAATGTCACGTGGGTGAATGAGTCCGGTGTTACCACGGCGAGAAGCGGTCACGGAGGGCCACCGAACGGACGTCCGTTTCCGGGAAAATAAATAGCTGATTGGAAGAAAGAATCGTAGGGCACTCTTGTTAAGAAGGGTGCCCTATCTTTTTAACTACATATGAAAGTTTGTAAACGGTTTAAAATCCCATATTGACATACATGTATATACAAGTTAAGATGAAAACGCAAACAAACATGTATATACAAGTTGTTTGAAAGCGTAATCATCTTTCATCTAGCAAAATAGATATCTCGTCATAGAGGGGGAGAAACATGAGCAAGTACACAGAAACTGCCCAAGACTTACTCAAGTACATTGGCAGCAGTGAAAACATCACCGTCGTTACCCATTGCGCAACGAGAATGCGTTTTGTATTGAAAGATCCCGGAAAAGCGGACGTAGAAAAAATTAAAGCGCTGAAATTGGTAAAGGGAACCTTTACACAAGCGGGTCAGTTCCAGGTCATCATCGGTAATGAAGTCTCTACGTTCTACAATGAATTTGTGAAAATCGCAGGTGTGAGTGACACCTCGAAGGAAGAGGCAAAAGAGGCTGCGAAGCAGAACATGAACGTCCTGCAGCGAATCATGGCCCACCTGGCGGACATTTTCACACCGCTGATTCCAGCGATCGTGGTCGGGGGTTTGATTCTCGGCTTCCGAAATATCATTGGCGATATTAAACTGCTAGAGGACGGTACGAAGACCATCATTGAAGTCTCTCAATTTTGGAAAGGCGTGCATTCCTTCCTCTGGTTGATCGGGGAAGCGATCTTCCACTTCCTGCCGGTCGGGATTACATGGGCGGTTGCGAGAAAGATGGGGGCAACTCAAATCCTCGGGATCGTGCTCGGGATCACCCTGGTGTCTCCGCAGCTGTTGAACGCTTATGCCGTAGCTAATGCGAAAGAGATTCCATTCTGGGATTTTGGCTTCGCACAGGTGCAGATGATCGGTTACCAGGCACAGGTGATTCCAGCGATCCTGGCAGGTCTCTTGCTGTCCTTCCTGGAGCTGAGATTGCGTAAAATCGTTCCGAATGCCATTTCCATGATCGTCGTGCCATTCCTGGCATTGGTTCCAACCGTATTGATCGCGCACACCATTCTCGGCCCACTCGGCTGGCAAATCGGTTCCTTCATCTCTCATGTCGTGCATTCCGGTTTGACATCCTCGTTTGGCTGGCTGTTTGCAGCGGTATTTGGCTTTGCCTACGCACCGCTGGTCATCACAGGCTTGCACCATATGACTAACGCGATCGACCTGCAGCTGATGAGCGAGCTCGGCGGCACCAACCTGTGGCCGATGATCGCCTTGTCCAATATCGCACAAGGGTCTGCCGTACTTGCGATGATCTACATCAACCGCAAAAATGAAGAGGAAAAGCAGATTTCCATTCCGGCTACCATCTCTTGCTACCTGGGTGTAACCGAGCCCGCGATGTTCGGGATCAATTTGAAATACGGCTATCCGTTCCTGGCAGCGATGATTGGCTCCATGGCAGCAGCCATCGTTTCCGTAGGCAGCGATGTGATGGCCAACTCGATCGGGGTAGGCGGATTGCCTGGCATCTTATCCATCCAACCGCAGCATATGGGCATGTTCGCGATCTCGATGCTGGTTGCGATCGTCGTGCCGATGATTTTGACCTTCGCCTTTGCAAAAGCAAACGTGGGGAATCTCTCACTGAAAAGAAAATAGGGCATGGGAACGAAAAGCGGGATAAAAGGCAAGGGGGACATAGGCTATGTCTCCTTTTCCTGTTAAAAGAAACACGCAACGTTCTGTGGAGAACAATCACAAGAAAGATGGTGGGGACATGGCACAACCATGGTGGAAGAAATCGACTGTTTATCAAATATATCCGAAGAGCTTCTATGATACGACCGGCAATGGGGTCGGCGATCTCCAGGGGATCATCGAGAAGTTGGATTATCTCAAGGAATTGGGGGTAGATGTGCTGTGGCTGACACCCATCTATGAATCCCCGCAAAAAGATAATGGCTATGATATCAGCGACTATTACAAGATCTATGAAGAATACGGAACCATGGAGGACTTTGAGCGCCTTCTCGAGGAAGCGCATGATCGGGATTTGAAAATCATCATGGACATCGTCGTGAATCACACGTCAACCGAACACGAGTGGTTCAAGCAGTCCCAGTCCTCCAAGGACAATCCGTACCGTGATTTCTATATTTGGAAAGACGGGCAGGATGGCGAGGAACCGACAAATTGGCAGTCGAAATTCGGGGGATCGGCATGGGCGTTTGATGAAAAAACCGGACAGTATTACTTGCACCTGTTTGATCTCACCCAAGCAGACTTGAACTGGGAAAACGAGCAAGTGCGAAGAGCAGTATACGACATGATGAAGTACTGGCTGGATAAAGGTGTAGACGGTTTCCGGCTGGATGTCATCAACCTGATTTCGAAGGATCAGCGCTTCCTGAGTGATGACGGTTCAATCGCTCCGGGAGACGGACGCAAATATTACACAGACGGCCCGCGAATCCATGAATTTTTGCAGGAAATGAACCAAGAGGTATTTTCCCGGTATGAGATGATGACAGTGGGCGAAATGTCATCTACTACGATTGACAATTGCATCAAGTATACAGAGCCAAGCCGAAAAGAATTGGATATGACGTTCAGCTTCCACCATTTGAAGGTCGATTATCCGAATGGAGAAAAGTGGGCCAAGGCCGATTTCGATTTTCTGCAATTGAAAAAAATCCTGTCGACGTGGCAGGTGGAAATGAACAAGGGCGGCGGCTGGAATGCCCTGTTCTGGTGCAACCATGATCAGCCCCGTGTCGTGTCCCGTTTTGGCGATGACGGTGAATTCCATAAAGAATCCGCCAAGATGCTGGCCACGACCATTCACATGATGCAAGGAACGCCTTATGTGTATCAGGGAGAGGAATTCGGCATGACGAATCCGCACTTTGACAAAATCGAGGATTACCGCGATGTGGAATCGTTGAACATGTATGAAATCATGAAGCAGCAGGGCAAGCAGGAAGCGGAGATTCTCGAGATCTTGAAGCAAAAATCAAGAGACAACTCGCGAACGCCTGTCCAATGGAACGCTTCTGCAAACGCCGGATTTACCGCAGGCACACCGTGGATCAAAACGGCGGATAACTATCCATCGATCAATGCAGAAAAAGCCTTGGCCGACAAGGATTCGATTTTCTATCATTACAAAAAACTGATCCAGCTGCGAAAAGACTACGACATCATTACGGATGGCCGATATGAATTGATTCTGCCAGAGCATGATGATATTTTTAGTTATATACGAGTCACGGAAAAGGAAAAGCTGCTCGTGGTGAATAATTTCCGGAAGAAAACAACGGTCTTTACGCTCCCCGACCAGGTAGATGTAGACGGCTTTTCCAGTGAGATTCTGCTCTCCAACTATCCGGACAGCGATGAGAATTTCCGCCAGTTTACCCTGCGCCCGTACGAATCCGTCGTATTCTATCTTACAAAATAAAGTGGAGTCTGCTTATGACCAACAAGTATTTAACGATCCATAATGACATCGTCCAGCAAATCGAAACAGGGGAGATCAAGCCAAACTCCTTGCTTCCTTCAGAGAATGAACTGAAGGATCGTTACAATACTTCCAGAGAGACGATCAGAAAGGCGCTGAATCTGCTTTCGCAAAACGGATATATCCAAAAGGTGCGTGGAAAAGGTTCGATTGTGATCAAAGGCGCAAAGCTGAATTTCCCCGTATCCGGTCTGGTCAGCTTTAAAGAGCTGGCGGACAAAATGGGGGAGAAGCCAATCACCATTGTCCATGAGCTGGAACTGTGGAAGCCCGATGAATATATCAGGCAGCAGCTGAACCTATCGAACAAGGATACCGTATGGAAAATTAGCAGAATCCGTGAATTTGGCGGAGAAAAGATCATCTTGGATAAAGATTATTTGAACACGAAGATCGTTCCGCATATCACCAAGGAAATCTGTGAATCCTCCATCTTTTATTATCTCGAACATGAGCTGAACCTATCGATCAGCTTCGCCAAAAAGGAGATTGTCATCGAAGAGCCGACGGAAGAAGACCGGGCCTTGCTGGACCTTGAAGGATTCCATAATGTCGTCAATATCAAAAACTACGTATATTTGGAGGATGCGACGCTCTTTCAATATACGGAATCGAGACACAGGCCGGACAAATTCCGTTTTGTTGACTTTGCCCGCAGAAATCCTCTGTAAGAGTAACCATTTGGAGTGGTTACTCTTTTTTTGGTCGATGAGAATTTATAGAATTCTTATCGACATAAGAGCAACTAAGCTCCGCCAAAGACTTGGCGTAGCCAGTTTTCTCTAATGCCGGGATCAGCCGTGAAACGAGAGATACGACCAAAATGTTTATTTGTAACCTATTTTTAATTTTTGCTCAATCAGAAAGTATTGATTTACCAAATGTTTTTCTGAGACATACATTTGTATTTACTAGAAAAACATATTACAATACAAGTAATTCTGAAAAGATATTACGGAGAAATGGCTGAAAAAGCAGCACGAGAAAGGAAGAGAACCAGAGTGGAAAACAAAGAGTTGAAGAGAGGCCTGGAAGCGCGTCATATTCAAATGATTGCTCTGGGCGGCACCATTGGAGTCGGGTTATTCATGGGTTCGGCGAGCACGATCAAATGGACAGGCCCATCCGTCATGCTTGCCTATGCAATTGTAGGAATTTTCATCTTTTTCATCATGCGGGCAATGGGAGAGATGCTGTATGTTGAGCCAAGCGCAGGTTCTTTTGCGACCTTTGGCCACAAATACATCCATCCGTTAGCGGGTTATCTGACGGCCTGGAGCAACTGGTTTCAGTGGGTTGTCGTCGGGATGGCAGAGATTATTGCGGTAGGAACCTATATGAAGTACTGGTTTCCCGATTTGCCGGCGTGGATACCGGGATTGATCGCCATGGTGATTCTCGGTGCAGCGAACTTGGTTTCGGTAAAATCATTTGGTGAATTTGAGTTTTGGTTTGCCATGATCAAGATCGTGACCATCGTATTGATGATCATCGCCGGGATCGGGCTGATCTTCTTCGGATTCGGCAATGGGGGAGCAGCGATCGGATTATCGAACCTGTGGGAACACGGGGGATTCTTTACCGGTGGCTGGACCGGGTTCTTCTTTGCCCTGTCATTGGTGATTGGAGCCTATCAAGGCGTGGAGCTGATTGGGATTACCGCCGGAGAGGCAAAAGATCCTCGCAAAACCTTAACGAGTGCGATTCAAAGCATCATTTGGCGGATATTGATCTTCTACATCGGTGCCATCTTTGTCATTGTGACGGTATATCCATGGGATCAGCTGCAAGCGATCGGCAGCCCGTTCGTTGCCACTTTTGCGAAAATTGGTATTACTGTGGCGGCGGGGTTGATCAACTTTGTCGTCATTACGGCCGCCATGTCTGGCTGCAACAGCGGGATTTATAGCGCCGGGCGCATGCTTTATACTTTGGGAGTAAACGGGCAAGCGCCGAAAATGTTTACGAAGCTTTCTCATAATGGTGTCCCATTGCTCGGAACGATTGGTGTGCTTGTGGGATTGGCTGTGGGCGTCATCTTGAGTTATATCGCGCCAGAAAATCTGTTTGTGTACGTATACAGTGCAAGTGTGCTTCCCGGCATGGTGCCTTGGTTTGTGATTCTGATCAGCCAAATCCGCTTCAGAAAAGCTAAAGCGGCCGAATTGGTGAACCATCCTTTTAAAATGCCGCTTGCCCCCGTGTCAAACTACGTTACCATCGCCTTTTTGATCATGGTACTGATCGGAATGTGGTTCAATGATGAAACGCGAGTCTCTCTCATTGCGGGGATCGTTTTCTTAGGTATCGTAGTCATGAGCTTTTATGCTTTTGGAGTGGGCAAGGGGTCTTCAACCGATTCGAATAGAAGGGTCTAAAACATAAAATCGTTTGAATAGGAGAGGAAAAAAGTATTCTTGAACAGGGACAATGGATAGACAATGTCCCTGTTTTGTATTTGTCTCAGCAGCTGAAGCCACGATACCATATCCGATGGTTGATTATTTGGAGATGCGGAGCAGGGATGTTTAAAGATGTAAAAAAGAGGGTATAAGTTCCTTATATTCTCTATAAAAAAGCGAGGAAAACAAATTAACAATGAATGAACTGCGCACGTTTGGTTGGTATGCTACTAGGATAACCCCACATTTACCGAAAGAAGCGTTTTCCCCGGCTCCATCACGGCTTTGGGGTGGTCTCCTATATCTGCTTGTTGCAACATTGGGCATTGTCGTCATAGGCATCCTTGCTTTACCCGTGTGGGCAAATGGATTGATCAGCTTGGTCATTGGCATTTGCTTCAGTGGAATGAGCTGCTTGGGGCACGAGATATTACACGGAACCGTCGTGAGAAAGCGATGGATTCGCAACTGGCTCGGCGCTATTGCTTTTATGCCATTAAGCGTAGGTCCGTATCTCTGGACGAAATGGCATAATCAGACACACCACATCCATACGCAAGTAGAGGAAAAGGATCCCGATCATTGGGCGACCTATGAACAATTGCTAGATAGACCGATTTTCCACCAGATGTACAAGCTCCCCTTGGTTGTCCGTTCTATTGTCCATTTTTGCTCGTTGCTCATTCTCTTTACGATCTTTTCTACGAAAATGTTTTTTAACTTCATAGGGGCTTTTAAAAGGAAAAAGCAACCGTTTGTCTATATGCAATTCATCATTCCATGGGCCATTTGGATTGGATTGCTGCTATGTATGGGACCCGTAAAATGGTTGTTTGCCTATTTGATTCCTTTGCTCATCACCAATTTCATCTTGATGTGCTATATATCAACCCAACACAATTTAAACCCGTTAGGTGATGTAAACGACCCGTTGGTGAACACGCTTTCCGTTACCGTTCCCAAATGGGTAGATTTCCTGCACTTTAACTTTTCCTACCATACGGAGCATCATATTTTTCCCGGCATGAGCTCGAAATACTATCCGTTGGTAAAGGAACAAATAAAGAGGATGTGGCCAGAGAGCTATCATGAATTGCCGTTTGGAAAGGCTCTTCTAGCAATCTTCAAGACTCCTCGCGTATACGCGGGAAACACGGAATTGATTGACCCCCATCAGAAGAAAGTGTACGGATTACTGGGACATGGTCTTGATCCTAGGAACATTCGGCCCAAAGAATACAAATAGCGCTCGTTTGTTGTGAAAGAGGCAATCCCTGCCAGAGGGATTGCCTTTTTGCATTAGGATGGCGTCGATATAAGGCAAACGGCTTGTCCAGATTTCGTATAGATTCCTTTGGTACAATTTTCCGCATTGCCCTAAACGCTGGAAGGGAGATTGGAGTGTGATAGATGAAAGCAGCCATCAGCAAAAAAGGCGTAGATTGATCGTAAGCGTAGCGATGTGGGTTTCTTTGCTGTCTGGCCTCTCTCTCATTGGCTATCCGTTTTACGACAGAGCAGTGCAGGAAAGAGAGCAAGCGATTTTGTTAAGCAAATGGCAAAGCATCAGCAGCAGACCAAGTGAACAGGCGCAAGTCGTTTACCCCGCATCAGCGAAGGCGTCAGACTCGATACATACCCCAAAAAAGATAAACGGGTTTGACATCATGGGGACCATCTCCATTCACAAGATTGGACTGGAAGAAGTGATCATCAATGGCGTTGGCGATAAAGAGCTGCGTCTGGGTATTGGCAGTCTGACACCGGAGCGAAGCCCGGGACAGCTTGGAAATGTTGCGCTAGCGGGCCATCGCAGCTGGACGTATGGGAAGCACTTCAGCCGTTTGGGAGAGCTAACGTTGGGAGATGAGGTCGACATTCAGACGGATTCCGGTACCTTCACGTATCGCGTGACGGATTCCTTCTTGGTCACCCCTGACCAAATCAGCGTGCTTGCCAACACGGACCAACGCGCGGAGTTGACGTTAATCACCTGCGAGCCAGCGAGAAACCCCACCCACCGACTTATTGTGAAGGCACAATTAGTCGATCAATAAAACGATTGGAGGGATACGGAATTTTTATGAGGTTCTTGAGAAGAGTACCCATGCTGCTGCTAGTGTTCTTACTTGTCGTACAGACAGTAACGCCCGGTATGGCAGCACTGGCAGCAGAAGAATTCATCCATCTACAGATGGTAGTGAATAAAGAGGAAGTAAAGCCAGGCGAAATATTTGAATACCAGATCAGCTATGATTCATCCGTTCGGGAAGAGCGCTTCACCGATTCCCAAATTACATTGAAGCTCCCTGAGCTGGTAGAGTACGTGGACGCTAGGTCGGATAGCCACACAGAGGTTACCTTCCACAGTGATACGCGTACGGTAGAGTTTACGTTCACTGACGGAATCTTGGAGGCAAACACCAGCGGTCAGCTGATTGTCCAAGCGAAATTCCCGGAAGATGCTACGACTGCTACAACTGCTACAGCAAGTAGTACGTTTAAGGGAACGATCGTAACGGAAACATCGGACGACGGGGGTACCGATGGCACGGACGGCGGTACCGATGGCACGGACGGGGGTACCGATGGCACGGACGGGGGTACCGATGGCACGGACGGGGGTACCGATGGCTCGGACGGCGGTACCGATGGCACGGACGGGGGTACCGATGGCACGGACGGCGGTACCGATGACACGGACGGCAGTACCGATGGCACGGATGGCAGTACCGATGGCACGGACGGCAGTACCGATGGCACGGACGGCAGTACCGATGGCACGGACGGCAGTACCGATGGCACGGACGGCAGTACCGATGGCACGGACGGCAGTACCGATGGCACGGACGGCAGTACCGATGGCACGGACGGCAGTACCGATGGCACGGACGGCAGTACCGATGGCACGGACGGCAGTACCGATGGCACGGACGGCAGTACCGATGGCACGGACGGCAGTACCGATGGCACGGACGGCAGTACCGATGGCACGGACGGCAGTACCGATGGCACGGACGGCAGTACCGATGGCACGGACGGCAGTACCGATGGCACGGACGGCAGTACCGATGGCACGGACGGCAGTACCGATGGCACGGACGGCAGTACCGATGGCACGGACGGCAGTACCGATGGCACGGACGGCAGTACCGATGGCACGGACGGCAGTACCGATGGCACGGACGGCAGTACCGATGGCACGGACGGCAGTACCGATGGCACGGACGGCAGTACCGATGGCACGGACGGCAGTACCGATGGCACGGACGGCAGTACCGATGGCACGGACGGCAGTACCGATGGCACGGACGGCAGTACCGATGGCACGGACGGCACGGACGGCAGCACGGATGGCAGTACCGACGGCTCAGACGGCAGCACGGACGGCTCAGATGGCAACACGGATGGCACGGACGGCAGCACGGACGCTCCAGACAGCAGCGCGACGGTTAACCAAGAAGACGCTGCGGACACCGAAGATCAGCCACAAAGCACCGAAGACTCCCAGAACACCACCCTTCACTCGCAAGAAATCACTCAAACCACCGAAGAAGCAACTCAGAGCTCAAATGAAGTAACCGTTTCCCTAATCACCGAAGATGCACCGACAGAACCAACTGACGAACTGATCATTTTACAATTAAAAACAGATAAAACAGAAGCAGAAGCTGGCGAAGTATTTACGTACAAGATCAGCTACAGCGCATCAAAGCTGGACTCTGATTTCACAGATCCGAAGCTCATACTCCCTCTGCCCGACGAAGTGGAGTATGTCGGCAATACGGACAGCAGTATCGCCACAGGCAGCTACGATCCAGCCACTCATACGATTACGTATACATTCAAAAATAATGTACTGCCTGCCGGTTCAACTGGGGAAATTACCGTAAAAGCCAAATTCCCGAACTACCGCACACCAAACGGTACGGAGGCAAAGGTTCATTGCTGGTTTGAAGCGGTCGTGAAACCAGGTGAGCCACCCGCAAAACAAGATTCCGACGAAATTACGGTCATATCCAAGGCCGAGGCCAAATGGAATCTGAAAAAAGAAAAGATACGCCCGATCCCCGATCCGGTGAAAGGCTCCGAAGTCGAGTACGAGATTACGCTGGAAAATACGCCGGCCGGCAACGGACAGTTGGGCATTAACGATGTCATCATTGTGGATACCTTGCCAGTTGGGGCCGAATTTGTTTCCGCTTCGAACGGAGGCACTTATGATGCCGGAACGGGAAAAGTTACTTGGGATCTGGGAGATAACATCACAGCTACCAAGAAAGTACGCATTAAGGTCAAGTATCCGGAAACCTTTGAAGGAACAGAAGCAACCAATACAGCCGATGTGACGTTCGTTCCAATCGGCGGAGTGGAGCTCACGGATACGGCTTCCATTACCCTTCCATTTGTAGAGGGGGGAGAAGACCAGGGGACGGATTCTCATATCTGGAAACGGGTGAACCAGTATAAAAATGAGGTTTCCCCGGGACAAACGGTCACTTTTTCAATCGGTGGCTTTGAGAACCGTACCAACAAGGTGCTCACGGATGCTGTCATTACGGATATGACTCCGCAAACGACAGCAAGTGGCAATCCGATTGACTTTGCATTGCAAGAAGTGCGTACCGCCACATTTACGGGTATCGATACGTATGAAGTCTGGTACACGGAGACGAATAATCCGAGCGAATCTGATTGGAGTAAGCTGACAGATGTTTCAGCCGGCTCGGCAATGGTCCTGACAAAGGATGACGACTTCTCCGGGAAGAATATTCACGGGCTTCAGTTCCGGTTCCCGACTGACTTGCCGATTAACTTTATCCAAACAGGCAACTTTTCCTTGACCTATCTGGTACCTGATGATTTTCCGCTTACAGAAGGATCCGATCAGGTTGAGCAGATCAATAATACCGCGACACTCACTTACAAGTTCGAGGGAAAAGACAAAGGGCCAATCAGCAAGTCTGCGACTATTGATATTGTAGCGAAACGCCCATTGATTCAACTCGAAAAGAAAGCAAACCGAACGTCGGCAAAACCGACAGACACCATCACCTATACGTTGCGGGTGAAAAACCACGAAAACAGCAGCGATGACTTGATCGCTCCTACGCTAACGGATGTACTTTCGGCAGACCTGGAATTCAAGGCGTGGAGATTCAAAGAGAATACAGCTGGCTTACCGGCTCCGCAATTCCTCAAGGAAGAGTTGGGCGATGGAACAACAAAGCTTACATGGTTCTGGGATGATCTCAATGTGAAGCTGCCGGTGAACCAAACGTTCTCGATCGAGCTGGATGCGATGGTGAAATCGGGTGTGGAATCAACCGCTATCGAGAATGCCATCGAGCTGACTTCGAAAAACGAGTACTTGAATAGCATCGATTTTCAAAACAAGAAGTGTGCAGATTGCACCCCTCCGGAAGATGGCTATTCGATTAAGAGCGGCAGCAGTGTGTCCATCACGTCAAGTGTCGACCTGCAATCGATCATGTGGGTAAAAGGAGAGCTTGACAGCGACTGGCACAAGTATCCGGAAGAAGGCGAAACCACGCCTGGAGGCAAGGTAGAATACAAGCTGCAAATTACGAACGTCGGCAATGTAAAGACCAAAAATCTGGTCATCGTGAACAAATTGCCGAGAATTGGCGACACCGGTGTTGTGTCCAGTTCGAGCCGAAACAGCCAGTGGGGTCCGATTTTGACCGGTCCCGTGGAAATAAATGCACCATCAGGGGTAGTCAAAGTACTCTACTCGACTACGCCGAACATCAAGATGAATGCGTTAACGGGCGAGGACACAGGTGACTGGGATGACAATCCGCCAAGCGATCTGACGAGCGTAACCGCGATCAAATTTGCCTTCGCGGATGAGTTTGTCTTGAAGCCGACGGATGAGTTTACTATGCAATGGCCTATGCGTGCGCCTGTTGGTGCGCCCACCAATGGGGAGGTAGCGTGGAACTCCTTTGGCTATGTCATGACGAAAGAGGGCGAGACAGATCCGCTCCTCCCGGCCGAACCGAATAAAGTAGGGATCAAGCTGGCCGAAAATCCCATGGCCGAGCTGGGCGACTATGTATGGCTGGATCTGAATGAAGATGGCATTCAGGATGCCGATGAAACAGGCGTAAATGGCGTGCGTATCGAGCTTTACACAGAAGATGGGAATTTGAAAGCGGAGACGCTTACCGGGGATAATTTCGACAACAAACCCGGCTACTATCTCTTCCCGAACCTGGAAGCGGGCAAGTATTATGTCAAGTTTACGGCCCCCCCTCAATATGAAGGACTTACGAGGACGGGGGCAGGAAGCGATCAGGAAAAAGATTCTGACGCCAATCCGCAGACAGGCCAGTCTGGCATCATCGAGATCCAGGATGGTGATAAAAATTACTCGATCGATGCCGGGTTAACACCAGGAAAGGCCATGATCGGAAATTATGTATGGCTGGATGCCAATGAAAACGGAATCCAGGATGCAGACGAAACAGGCATTAATGATGTAACCGTGGAACTGTACGACCAAAACCAGGTGCAGATTGCTTCCACCAAAACAGCAGAAGAAGCTGGGAAGCCTGGCTACTATTTGTTTGACCATCTCAAGGCAGGAAAGTATACCGTCAAATTTATTCTTCCATCGATCGCTTACAAGTTCACGAATAAGGGAGCGGGTTCGGCGGCCACCGATTCAAATGCAGATGCAACCGGTATGACCAATGAAATTACGCTTAACTGGGAAGAGCAGAATTTGACCATCGATGCGGGTATCGTCAAGCTTCCTCCTGCAGGACTGGGAGACTTTATCTGGCTTGATGTGAACCGAAATGGCGTTCAGGATGCAGGCGAGAGAGGGCTGAACAACTTTACGGTAGAGCTGTTCAATCAAAATAAAGAACGGCTCGCGGTAACGATGACAAAGGATCTCGGCGGTGTTCCCGGATACTATGCTTTTGATCCGCTAGACGCGGGGTACTACTATGTGAAATTTGTGATTCCTGCGACCTACGGGCTAACGAGCGGTTTGTCAGGGGGGGATGTCGAAAAAGACTCCGATGCCAACCCTGATGGCTTTACGAACCTGATCACGCTTCTGCCAGGGGTGAAGGACAACACGATTGACGCAGGTGTTTACTTATTACCACCGACCGCGCCAGGACCTTCCACAGCCAAGCTTGGAAACTATGTCTGGCTGGATGCCAACAAAAATGGCATACAAGACGCAGGGGAAACCGGAATCAATGGTGTCTTGGTCCAGTTATATTCCCAAGCGGGGGAACTGCTGGCGTCAGAGGAGACAGCCGATCACCAGAATCAACCAGGCTACTACCTGTTTGAAAATCTGGCAGCGGGTACGTATCAAGTGAAATTCTCTTTGCCTGCGCAGCACCAATTTACGGTGTCCCGGGCAGGGGGAGATCGTCTGGTGGATTCTGATGCGAGTCAAGAAGGATGGAGCTCGCTGGTGTCCCTTGGACAGAATGAAGAAAATCTGTCGATCGATGCGGGCGTCTATCCTGTAGACCCAACAGAAGATCCAAAAGCCAAGCTGGGTAATTTTATATGGGTGGATGCAAACAAAAACGGCGTCCAGGACAAACAGGAAGAAGGTCTAAATGGAGTCACTGTGAAACTGTACAGCGAATCCAATAAACTGCTGGGTACAACCAAGACGGCCGATCATGATGGCCAACCAGGCTACTACCTTTTCGATAACCTGACAGCAGGGACCTATATCGTCAAGTTTGAATTGACGAAAGAGTATACATTTACCAAACAGTACGCCAAAAATGACACGTTGACCGACTCCGATGCAGATGAAGAAGGATGGACAGATCCTGTTCAGCTGGCCGTTCGGGAAGAAAATCTATCGCTCGATGCTGGTGTTGTTAAGAAGAGAACATCAGGCGGCGGCGGTGGCGGCGGCGGCGGTGGCGGCGGCGGTGGCGACGATGACGACGATGACGACGATGACGACAACGACGACAACGACGACAACGACGACAACGACGACAACGACGACAACGACGACAACGACGACAACGACAACGACGACAACGACAACAACAACAACGACAACAACAACAACAACAACAACAACAACAACAACAACTCCGGCGGAACAACACCGGGCGGAACGACACCGGGTGGAACGACTCCAGGTGGAACAACACCAGGTGGTACTACTCCGGGTGGGACAAACCCTGTTGGGAACAGCGGAAGTGGAAACGCGGCTGGTGCACAATCCCCAGTATCGGGACAAGGCGGCACTATTAACCAGGCAGGCGTGAACCCAACGCAAACCGGACAAAATCAATCTAACAACGGAATAAACCCGACACAAAACCAAAACCAGGACGCACAATCGAATGCATCGAATGCTGGAAATCTGCCAAAAGGGCAAGTACAAGCAGGACAATCCGGCAGCGTGGCAGGCGGAGCGAATCAATTGGGCGGAAAAACACTTCCGAATACGGGCGAAACGATGCCGATCACACCTTTTGTCGGAGTGATTCTGTGCCTCTTTGCAGGCGTTCTCTACTTGCAGCGTCGAAAAGTATAAGTCTATACGTACAAGAAAAACTCCCTCATTTGCCGATATAAGGCGGAGGGAGTTTTCTTTGCGGGCTTAATCCTGCTTCCCTTTCAAAATAGGGTCCAACCATTCAAACACCCGGTGATTAAATTGCAGCAATGCCCCAAAGTGACAATGCTCCCCTGCACCTTCCTCTGCCGCAAACTTCATATAAGTCTTGGGACAAGTAAGGGCCTTGTATAACTGCTCCGGTTGTCCCGCAAAAAAATGATCCTCTTCCGCTTCACATACAAGCGTAGGGCACTTGATTTTGCCCGCGATCCCTTCCAGCGTGAAGGGTTCCGTCTTATCAACAAGTTCTTGGATGGAGGAGGCGTTAAAAGTGAACATGCCATTTTCGATCGCCCACCGGACATTGGTGCTCTTTTCCATCAGAGATTGAATCAATGCTTCCATCTTTTCCGAGTCATGCAGGATGAGATCCATTTTCCCGCGGGAAAGCTTTCGTCCCATATCACTGAAACGATTGGAGAATAACCCATCATTGGCGATGCAAGCGGCCAGCCGATGCTCGAAAGCTGCGGCACGTGGCGCCAGATAGCCGCCGAGACTGATGCCCATCAGCGCGATGCGTTCGGGATCCACCTCAGTGCGGGTAAGCAGGTAATCCACCACGGGAGTCACGACTTGCTCCCATTCATTGCGAAACGGGAGGTTTTGCTCCCGAATCACAGCGCCTTGGCCGGGTCCTTCAAAGGTAAGACAGTGATACCCCCGTTGCAGTGCAGCTGCAGCGACCTGAAGATACAACTCTTCCCCGATTGAATCGAATCCCCCGTGAACCAACAATGTCGGTCGGGGAGTATCGTCCACCCGATAGAAATAACCGGGCAGATACGTGTTTTCAAAGGGTATTTTTACGAAATCAACAGGTTTGTCCATTAATTTGGAGGCTTGCTGAAACGTGCTTCTGCTGTTCCCCCAGGTTTCCATGATCCGTGGATCGTCTATATTTCCATGCAAGAAGAACTCAGCTGTACGGTAATAGTTGGAGGCTCGGAGGAAAGCTTCGCGAGCGCTTACCAGCTGTCCGGCAGCTAGCGCCGATTCAGCCAATGCATGGATACGTTCAGCGGTGCGATTCCACTCCCGGTACCAGCTTTCAAAATCCCCCTCTTGAATACGACTGGCTGTGGTCAAGCATTCTCCAAGATCAGCACCTCCGTAAGGGGCGTAGCTCAGCGTACGAATCAGTTCAAAGGAAAAGGTTTGATCTTCAAAAATGAGTTTCATCATAATCACTCCCGGTTATGGTTGAACAGACATTCTAGATAGGTTAAAATTAACTTAATATCAACTTGTTCATATGTCAATATTAACCTATCTTAATTTTATCCCAGAAAGGTGAGAGCATGAGTTCTGTTAAACACGTTTTGCTGAGTTTGTTAGCCCGGGAGCCCCTTAGCGGTTATGAAATGAAGCAGCAGATCAACAATCGGATCGGTTTTTTTTATAAAATAAACAATAATCAGCTCTACCCCTCCTTGGCCAAGATGGAGGCGGAAAGCTTGATTGAGCTGCAATCGTTTGAGCAGGACTCGTACCGGCCGCCGCGCAAAGTTTATAAAATTACGGATAAAGGACTCGCGGAGTTAAAGGCTTGGATCCTTGACCCAAAGGATACGGAAGCGTTATCCGATGGCTTTATTCTGAAACAGTACAGCGCGTGGTTAATCGATCCGGATCTGTTGATACCGATTCTGGAGGAGAGAAAACGCGAACGCGAGGCATTGCTTCAGGAATATCAAGAGAAAGCCGCCCGGTTTCGCGAGCTTTACGGCCCGATCGCCTATGATAGCCCATGGTTCTCAACAGTTGCCGTGATTGAGAGAGGGGTCATCTTCGAGCGCGGATATATCGAGTGGTGCGAAAAGATGATTGGATGGTTAAAGCAAAAGCATTTGTAACTTGGAAGCCCGTAAACACACAAGTCGCGAATAAGTTCATTAGCACGTATAAAACTAGAAATTGAGAAAAGAGTCCCCGTCAGACAGGGGAAAACTGATGAATGCTGTCTATAGAAAGGTGATAGGAATGGCAAAATCGATCGTCGAAAAACTGAACCTGCACAAATACAAATCGTCAGCGGTTTTGAATCTTCCGGAAGGCATCGATTATTTCGCGGAGCTTTCAAATCATGCAAAAGAGCTCGTCTCCGGCCGATCCTACGACCTCATTTTCGCATTTGTCTTCGATATGGAGGCGTTAAAAGAGCTGGTAGATCAGGTGATCGAAAAAAACTACCTGAACCCAAACGGCTATCTGTATGTGGCCTATCCGAAAAAAGGAAACAAGGCGTACCCCACCTACATCCATCGCGACGAACTCTTCAGTGGGCTGGGCGCAGACGAGACTGGCTATATCGGGACAAGCACCATCAAATTTGCCCGCATGGTCGGCTTGGATGATGTCTTTACGGTTATCGGCCTGAAGGAAGAGTCGAAAATCACCAACCCTGCTTCAGCAAAAGCAAGCCAACGTGTAGATGACTATATCGCGCTGATCCCAGAAATTGAAAATGACTTGCAGGACACACCAGACCTGCTCGCATTCTACCAATCCCTCACTCCGGGATATCAAAAAGACTGGGCGCGGTATGTGTACAGTGCGAAACAGGAAGCGACTAGAGATAAGCGCCGTGAAGAAATGAAAATGATCCTGGGAGCGGGCTACAAGACGCGGGATTTGTATCGCAGTTCCAAGTGAAGCAAGGTCAACCAGCATTGGTATGTTGGTTCCAAAAGGAGTAACCTTGGTTGACAGAATCGACAGAGCATTGTAGACTGTAAAACGTAATTGAATTAAATAAGACCTCACTTAAAGCAGTGGGGTAGAGGCGCGGTATTTAACAGTCTGTGGCGGAGTTCGAGAAAACGATGATGCGATGGAGAAGGAAATATCGCCGAAGCTTGTAATATGCTCGGTATTACTTGCTGGGTCTGCAGTTAAGAGCTGCAGGACTGTCTCAATAGACTTTCCCGGTCTATTGAGTTGTGCTATCTCATCTGGGGAAAAGAGAGGTATTTAGGGCAGCGATGTATGTACTGCGACCTGAGACTTTCTCAGGTCGCTTTTTGCGTTTTTCACAGCCCTTACAATAATTCAAAAGGAGAGAAGATAAATGAAAAAACAGTCACCATTTATAGCATTGTTTCTATCAGCAGTTGTATTGCTAGCAGGTTGCGGAACGAGCACTGGCGGCACGCCTGATGCTGCAGCACCATCCGAAGACAAGACATTTAAAGTGGGGATGGAAGCGGGCTACGCTCCATTCAACTGGACACAGATGGATGAATCCAATGGCGCGGTGAAAATCGAAGGCAACGCGGAGTATGCAGGCGGTTACGATGTAGAAATCGCGAAAAAGATCGCAGCAGGCCTGGGCAAAGAATTAGTGATCGTGAAAACCGAATGGGATGGTCTTGTACCAGCTTTGACATCCGGCAAAATCGACGCCATCATCGCGGGGATGTCTCCTACCGCTGAGCGTAAGCAAACGATCGATTTCTCCGACAATTACTATAAATCGAATCTCGTGATGGTTGTGAAAAAAGGCGGAAAATATGAAGGCGCTACGTCGATCCAAGATTTCAAAGGCGCAAAAGTAACCGCACAGTTGAACACCTTCCACTACTCTGTGATCAACCAGATTCAAGGGGTTGTGCAAGAGCCAGCGATGGACAACTTCCCGGCCATGCGTGTGGCGCTGGAATCCGGCATCATTGACGGCTACGTGTCCGAGCGCCCTGAAGCG
This sequence comes from Brevibacillus migulae, assembly GCF_004521915.1. Taxonomy (GTDB): domain Bacteria; phylum Bacillota; class Bacilli; order Brevibacillales; family Brevibacillaceae; genus Brevibacillus_F; species Brevibacillus_F migulae. Next base: position 84,739 of record NZ_SDKD01000004.1, read on the forward strand.
GTAAGTGCTTCTGCAGCTAACCCAAACTTTGTGATGGTAGAGTTTAAAGATGGCTTTACGACATCTGAAGATGATACAGCGATCGCGGTGGGTCTGCAAAAAGGCAGCGAATACACAGCAAAAATCAATGAAATTTTGAAAGGCATCTCTGAAGAAGAGCGCACCAGCATCATGGACGCTGCGATCAAAAATCAGCCAGCAGCAAAATAATCACATCGAGAGACCGGCTGCATCCTCATGCAGTCGGTTTTATGACTGTATCAGACTTGTCGCAGCCAAGTTTTTTCTAATTTGATACAGGCAGAATGGAGGTAAAAGATGAGCCTAGAGTGGATTATCAAAATCATTTCCGAAAACTGGCCCATGTTCCTTCGCGGAGCGGGGATGACGCTTTTGATCTCTTTAATCGGTACGATTTTGGGTGCGGCGATCGGTCTCTTGGCAGGGGTGATCCGTACGATTCCGATGCCAGAACGGGGAGCAAAAAGAGGGATTCTCAAAACGATTAATGCCATTTTCTCGATTTATATTGAATTCTTCCGGGGCACCCCGATGATCGTGCAAGCGATGGTGATCTATTATGGTTCGGCGTTAGCCTTTGGTTTCGATATGGACCGCCTGTTTGCCGCATTCTTTGTCGTATCGATCAATACGGGAGCATACATGGCGGAAATCGTCCGCGGCGGGATTGTCTCCATCGACAAAGGCCAATTTGAAGCGGCGCAAGCAATCGGGATGAACCATTTCCAAACCATGTGGAATGTCGTCCTGCCGCAGGTCATCCGCAATATTTTGCCGGCTACCGGGAATCAGTTTGTCATCAACATCAAAGATACGTCCGTACTCAACGTGATCTCGGTAACCGAATTGTATTTCACGACAAAATCGATTTCCGGAAACAACTTCCGCTACTTTGAATCGTTCTTTGTGGCCTGTGTGATTTACTTTATCCTGACGCTGATCGTCTCCAGACTATTGCGTTACCTCGAAAAGAAACTGGACGGACCGGACAACTATACAATGAGTAATCATTCCTGAGAAAAGGAGGAGAGCGCATGGAAACCATCATCGATATCCAACACTTAAGCAAATCGTACGGCACGCACGAAGTATTGAAAGACATAGATTTTTCCGTACACAAAGGGGAAGTCGTCTCGATCATCGGCTCCTCTGGCTCGGGCAAATCTACACTGCTTCGATGTATTAACCTGCTGGAAAAACCAAGCGGCGGCCAAATCATCTATCGCGGCGAAAACATCCTGGATGACAAGCATGACATTTTCGCCTATCGCCGTCATCTCGGCATGGTGTTCCAGCAGTTTAACCTGTTCAACAACCATAATGTACTCGGCAACTGCGTAGTCGGACAAGTAAAGGTGCTGAAACGTTCCAAGGAAGAGGCCGAGAAAGTCGCGATGAAATATTTGAAAGTCGTGGGGATGGACAAATACGTCAACGCGAAACCGAAGCAGCTGTCCGGTGGCCAAAAGCAGCGTGTGGCCATCGCCAGGGCACTTTCCATGGAACCGGATGTCATGCTGTTTGATGAACCGACATCGGCGCTCGACCCGGAAATGGTGGGCGAGGTGCTGAAGGTGATGAAGGAGCTTGCGGAGTCTGGACTGACCATGCTGATCGTGACACATGAGATGGAGTTTGCAAAGGAAGTATCCGATCGCGTGGTGTTCATGGACAAAGGTGTCATTGCCGAACAAGGCACGCCGGAGCAAATTTTCAATCATCCTGCACAAGAGCGCACAAGGGAATTCCTGAAACGTACGTTAAGAAACCAGTAACGATAGAAAGGCTAATTACTTTCGCATGATAAAGTGATTAGCCTTTTTTTCGTGGCAGCAAGATTTATGCTTTTCATTTTCTCTTTCCTTTGAGAAAATAGTAAGTAACTAAAAAAAGTTAAGCTTTAACACATGTCCTTTTTAAGGGAATGCTTTTTACATAGCATCGCCGAGAATGGAACCGAAAAAATGGGAGGAGTTTCACATGGAAATTGGAATTAGCACATTTGTAGAGACCACGCCGGACGTGCAAACCGGAGAAGTGATCAGTCATGCCCAGCGTTTGCGTGAAGTCGTGGAGGAAATCGTCCTCGCTGATCAGGTCGGGTTGGATGTGTATGGCGTAGGTGAGCATCATCGCAAAGATTACGCGGCTTCTTCTCCGGCAGTCCTGTTGGCGGCCGCAGCATCACAGACAAAACGGATCCGGTTGACCAGTGCGGTGACGGTGCTTTCTTCCGATGATCCAGTCCGTGTGTTTCAGGACTTTGCTACGCTTGACGGGATCTCCAACGGGCGGGCAGAGATCATGGCCGGCCGCGGTTCGTTTATCGAAAGTTTTCCGCTGTTCGGTTACGATCTGGAAGACTACGATGAGCTGTTTGATGAAAAGCTGGAGCTGCTGTTGAAAATACGTGATTCGGAAAAAGTGACTTGGAGCGGCAAGCATCGTCCGGCGATCAACAATCTCGGAGTGTACCCGAGACCCGTGCAGAATCCGTTGCCTGTCTGGATTGGCAGCGGTGGCAATTCGCAATCCGTCATCCGTGCCGGATTCCTCGGATTGCCGCTGGTGCTGGCGATTATCGGTGGCAGCCCCTTGCAGTTTGCGCCGCTTGTCCAGCTCTATAAAAGAGCCGCGGCTCAGGCAGGGCATGACGTATCGAAGCTGCCGGTGGCGTCGCATTCACACGGGTTCATCGCCGAGGACACGCAGACGGCTGCAGATAAATTTTTCCCTTCCACCCAGCAAGCGATGAACGTGCTTGGCCGGGAACGTGGTTGGGGGCATTATGACCGCAGAAGCTTTGATCACGCGAGGAGCTTTGAGGGAGCGCTGTACGTAGGCGATCCGGATACGGTTGCGGAGAAAATCATTCACCTGCGCAAGCATGTAGGGATCACCCGCTTTTTCCTGCATGTGCCGGTCGGAACCATGCCGCATGAAGATGTCATGAAAGCCATTGAGCTGTTAGGCACAAAGGTGGCCCCGCGCGTACGGAAGGAAATCGCCGAATGGGAAGCCACGCAGTGATACCATCTACATAAAAAGGGGAGCTATGTGTGTATCCAAGCTTTGATCTAACCGGGAAAATCGCAGTGATTACTGGCGCCAGCATGGGTATCGGCTTCGGACTGGCAAAAGCGCTGGCACATGCTGGCGCTACGGTTGTCGCGACGGCACGCAATCTGGATCTGCTCGAGCAGCTCTGCGAGGAGATTCGCCAAGAAGGGGGCAAGGCTTTTGCCGTAGCGCTGGATGTGAGAAATGTTCCCCAAATCAAAACGGTCATGCAGCGAATCGCGGAGGACCACGGACGCATCGATATTCTCGTCAATAATGCGGGGCTTGGCGCCAATCATCCAGCGACAGAAGTGACGGAAGAAGATTGGGACACGATGATGGACGTGAACCTGAAAGGCTTGTTCTTTTGCTGCCAGGCAGCAGGGACGATCATGCTCGAACAGGGCTACGGCCGGATCATCAACATGAGCTCGCAAGCCAGTGTGGTAGGGATTCGTGACCATGCCGTCTATTGTGCGACGAAGGGTGGGGTCAATCAGCTGACAAAGGTGCTGGCACTGGAATGGTCAGCGCGCGGAGTCAATGTGAATGCGGTTGGACCGACCTTCACATATACGCCGGGGACAGCGGAGCGGCTTGATAATCCTGAATATTTGCAAGGAGTGCTCAACCGGATTCCATCGGAAAGAGTCGCCAGTATCAAAGACGTAGCGGGGGCGGTTATTTATCTGGCATCCCCGGCTGGAGATATGGTGAACGGTACCATTCTTTTGGTGGATGGCGGCTGGACCGCTCAATAAAGCGCATAATAAAAAGTCGAATTTCTCTGCGGTTTGCAAAGGAATTCGACTTTTTTATTTCGTCAGGAAGGCTCGACGACTCAGTTACCTTATATCGCAAACTTGTTCAAAGCAGTCTCAGCTGCAAGCATGTCTGCGGTAAGCCCATTTTCACGGATATCGCGTGCCCTTCTGAAATACAGACAGCGCAGAAAATTCTTGCTGTTAACCCGGGCGATCACCTGATTGCGGCTTCTCGGCCAACTGGCGCAAAGGGCTAAGCTGCTGATCCAGTCAGCAATCATCTGCTGAGGCAGCAGCTCTTTTTCGATCATCGTATCTACGATGCTTGCGATCCGCTCATCTTCCTCATCGTGAAAAATATGATGGCCGTTATGCAGCATTCCCGCGATCGCGGCAAGGACCTCCAGCTGTACGCCTGTATTGCTCTCCGGGCATTGCACAAGCTCCATCAGGGCATCGGCACCATGAGCGGCGCTGTGTGCCCAGCCATCCTCGGACAGATAGCCGCGCAGATCTTTTTCCTCTCGATAATAGCGAAGCAAAGAATCCTTGAGCTGCTCGTAATCAGCTTGGTTCAAAAAGGGATTCTGCCTGTGGCGCCTTACAATCAGTGCAATGGGCAGAGATGAGAATGCCCTTGTAAATACCGAAGAGTCCCCTTCGCTGCCGATCTGATAAAACAAATGCTGCTCATCAAGCAAAGTGTATAGGAGGCTTCGTAATTCCGCCGCAGATAGCTTGGTCTCGTCATGAATCCATGCATAAAAGGCTGGGTAGATCAGCTCGTCCCGCAAAGCAGGGTCGGGATCACCGATATAGCGCAGCATCAGCGTCAGAACATCCTGAATCTGCTCACCTTCACGCAAAGTGTAATGCTCTGCTTCCATTCGCTTTAGTGTAAGCATGAATGAGGTCCGTGTATCGTTCATGTTTTATCTCCTTTATCTGATGCAGCCTCTTTTGAATATTGTTTATACTCTACCATATCCTGGGACAGAAAGAATCCCTGGTGCATCAAATCCTGCGATGGAGCTTTAGCGAATGAATCGGGTATGAAACAGGGATGATAACGGTATCAATTTCCAGAATGGAGAGCTTCCATGGATGTATTGATGACGGTACTGCTATTGCTGCTCTGTTTATTGATTTCAAATATCATCAGCCATTATATCCCGTCCATTCCTACCGCATTAACGCAAATCGCATTTGGCATTTTCCTTGCCCTTGTCTTCCAGGGGTTTTCTCTTGAGCTGGAGACCGAGTGGTTTTTACTGCTCTTTGTGGCTCCTCTTTTATACAACGACGGGAGACATTTTCCCCGGGGCGAATTATGGAGGATGAGAGCGCCGATTTTCGGGAATGCCATCGTGCTCGTGCTGTTAACCACCATCGGCGGCGGGTATTTCATTCATGGGTTGATACCGGATATCCCATTGGCGGCCGCATTTGCACTGGCAGCGATTTTATCGCCGACGGATCCTGTCGCGGTCAACGGGATTGCCAAACGCATTCATATTCCGGAGAAAGTGCTGCATCTGGTGCGGGGAGAATCATTGATTAATGACGCTTCCGGTCTTGTAGCTTTCAACTATGCAGTCGCAGCGGTGGTAACCGGTTATTTTTCGTTGAAGCGTGCCGTGATTGATTTTGGCTATATGCTTCTGGCAGGAGCTCTTCTAGGCCTGATTCTGGGACTGCTTGTTACCTGGATCCGGTTCATACTGCGCAAACAAGGGATCAATGATGTGACCTTTCACTCGCTGCTGCAGCTCTTGAGTCCGTTCATGATCTTTATCATTACCGAGGAGCTCTTGCACGCATCGGGAGTGATCGCCGTAGTAGTGGCGGGCATTGTACATGCCCTCATCAACGAAAAAACAGGAACCTGGCACGCCGAGGAGCAAGTGCTCACGGAAAACACATGGTCTCTTGTTTTATTTGTGTTGAACGGGATTGTCTTTCTGTTATTAGGGTTAAACATACCTTCCTCGATGATGGAAACGGTGGAAAATCCGAATATCAACAACTGGCTGCTCGTCGGTTACGTCATCGCCATCGGCACCGTCATATTGGCGATCCGCTTTTTGTGGTCGTTGATTTTTTCGTATTACGAATATCGCTTGGAGCAACCCGGCCGCGCCGCCAAGCCGCATGTCAAAACGGCTTTGCTGATCAGTGTAACGGGTGTCCGCGGGGCAGTCACCATGGCTGGGGTCCTTTCGATTCCGTTCGTGGTGATGTATGGTGAGGCCTTTCCCCAGCGCTCGCTCATTCTCTTCCTGGCAGCGGGCGTCATCCTTTTCACATTGCTTCTTGCCACTGTGCTCCTGCCTCTTTTAAGCAAAGGGGAGCCCGATCAAGATGTACCAGCGGATGTCATGGATTTGAATGAGGCGAGGCAACGATTATTGCTCGCTGCCATTAAAAAGATCAAGGCCGAAATGACAGAGGAAAATGCAGCCGCAGCTTTTCAATTAATCGACGAATATAAGCTGATGTTTGCCAGCTATCAACCGGAACAGGATGCAAAAGTAGAAAAGACGATTCACTACCAACAAAAAGCAAGAGAAATACGGTTGATGGCATTGAAAGCGGAGAGGCAATACATCCAGAAAGTAATGGATCGGGGCGGGATGGATCCAGACGTTTTTGAAATGCTTGAAAGGTCTCTAGATTATCGAGAGGAAGCCCTCTGCAATAATGCCCGCACGGGGGGCATGTATTTGCTCGGCAAAGCGACGAGGGCTTGGAAGCATCTGATCGGCAAATATGGCAAGGGAAGCCGATTCATTCCGCTGCAGCTCGGCAGGGATATCCAGCTAAACGCTTTGCAAGCGGCTCTTCAAAGATTGGGGGAATACGCGAAGCACGTCGGAAACGCGGAGATCGTCCAGTCTGTGATCCTTGATTACAAAAAGCTGATCGAACGCTTACACAGGCGTTCGATGACGCTCCATGAAAAAAGTGGCATCCAAAAAGAAGAGCTCCGGCTCAAAGTAATGGATGTCGAACGTTCCGAGATTCATCGGATGTATGAGTCAGGAGATATCAGCAGGGAACAAGCGAAGGAATTGAGGAGATTCATCAATGACATTGAAAGCATTACCCTGTACGAGCATGTGGAATAGGGAATCACACGGGGAAGCTGATCGCTTCTCCTTTTTACCTGTATCAGAAAGGATAAACGCCTGACTAATGGAGGCCTCCTTGCACTTTCCTTTTTTTGGTGAATCGGTTATATTTTTATTAGTTAGTCGAATAACTAACTACGAAGCACAAACAGGGGGAAGTGAGCGTAGTGGCAAAACCGAACGTCGTTTCCAAGCAAGATCTGATCGAAGCAGCCAAGTCCTGCATCGCGGAACATGGCATGGAAAAGCTGACGCTGAAGACAGTGGCAGAGAAGGCCAATGTGACACAGGGGACGGTGTACTACCATTTTCACACCAAAAATCAATTGATGCTGGACGTAGTAAAAGACGTGTGCCAAGGCTCCTGGAATGAGCTGTCCCAGACAACCGCGCATGATATTGACATCTCTGTGGCGCTGCAAGCAGCGAAAGAACGATGCGGCCCGGACTCGTTCTATCACCGGCTGTTTCTCTCTCTGGTGGTCAGCGGCTTTACCCATCAGGAGATCAGACAGGAGCTCGGTCAGTTGATTGCGTTTGAAAACAGCATGCTCTCCGAAAAGATACGGGAGCTGGTGGGAGATGGACCGGACAGTCGGGTAATGGGGATCTCCCCCGAGACGTGGGCGGTCATCATGAATGCCATCATCGACGGCTTGGCTGTGCAGAGCCTTGTTTCATCGGATTTTGACCGGGAAAGGACATTTGCAGAGCTGGCATTCTTTTTTCAGCAAGTATTGAAAAAGAAGCAGCCTGAATAACCAGCTGTAAAAGAAAAGAAAGGGGAATCTGCATGTTTTCAGAGAAACTGGGACTAACCTTGCTTTTTTCGCTCTTGATCTGGTTCGGGGCAACCGTATTTTTCGTTTGTTTTGGCAGCATGGTGCTGGTCAATCCGTTTGAGCAGAGCTTCCTTCTCCGATTTGTCCTGCTCGAAGCGGCAACCTGTGCGGTGCTGTATGGGGTATTTGTCGTCTTTCGCATGCTGGATTCGAGTCCTTACGCAGCGGTGAGACTGGGGCTGATCGGCAGCGCAGTGGGTTTGCTGATCGATGCTTGCGTGCTATGGAACCGGGACGTGATTTTTCCCCATTTGTCCAGTGAGCAGCTGATCGCCTTTACTATTTGGATGGCATTCGCCTATGGATTGTATTTGCTGATTCCATTGTTCATGGGAAAAGGCAAAAAGGGCGTATAGACCTCGTTGACATTACTACGAACTCGTATTAAAATGAGCGCATAAGGAAATTACTACGATATCGTACTAAAAAGGAGTCCGCCGGTATGCAGCAACTATACGACCTCTTTCTGAAAACCGGTTTGCGTCCATTTGCTTTGATGTCCGACATGCACCAGCTGGAAGAAAAAGTGACCCGTTCCGATCTGTCGACGCTGCTCATACTGCACTTGCGCGGTGACCTGACCATGTCCGAGCTTGCCTCGGAAATGGGGGCGCCTCTGAGCTCGATGACCAGCATCGCGAAGCGGCTTGAGCGGAAAGGATACATTGCGCGGGCAACATCTGCGCAAGACCAGCGGGTCAAATTGGTCACACTGACTCAGCAAGGCATGAATCTGGCGAAAGAGTCCGAGCAGATCATGCTGGCGATGCTGGGAAGACTGGAGGAGGCATTCACCCCGGAGGAAATGGAGCAATTCACCAGGCTGTTGATCAAAGCAGCCAAGGTGTTCCAGGATAGGGGAACAGGAAAGCCCCGCGAGGCCAAGGCGCGTCCAGTCAAAATCCAGATCGAGGAATAACCGGTTTCAAAGCCGGGTTCTTTTTTTGACAATTACTACGAAATCGTACTAAAAGGAGCGGTTCTTGATGAGAATCATCATCTTCACGGGTAAAGGCGGCGTAGGAAAAACGAGCGTAGCGGCGGCGACAGCAGTCAAGCTGGCGAGTGAAGGGAAGCGGACGCTGATACTCAGCACCGATGCGGCGCATAGTCTGTCCGATTCGCTGGCAGTACCGATCGGCCCGGATCCAGTCTTGATCAGCGAAAACTTGTGGGCGCAAGAGGTCAATAGCCTGCGGGAAACCGAGCGGAATTGGGGGACGGTTCAAGGCTGGCTGACAACGCTCCTGGACAAAGCGCAGCTCAAGGATATCACCACGGAGGAAATGCTGGTATTCCCCGGCATGGAGGAGCTGTTCAGCCTGCTGCAGATCAAGGAGCATGCGCAAAGCGGACGATACGATGTGCTGGTCGTGGATTGTGCTCCAACAGGGGAGACGCTGCGCTTGCTCAGTTATCCGAACGTATTGAATTGGTGGCTGGAGAAAATTTTCCCGACAGAGCGCAGGCTTATCAAGCTGGTTCGACCCGTGGCAAAGCTGGTTAACACGATAGAGCTGCCATCCGATGACGTCCTGGACAGTGTGGAGCAACTGGCACGCGGCTTGGAGGACATGCAGCGGATCGTCCTGAATCCGGAAATCACGTCCGTGAGGCTGGTTTTGAATCCGGAGAAAATGGTGCTGGCCGAAGCGAAGAGGTCCTTTACGTATTTGAATCTGTTTGGGTTCAATACGGACGCGGTGATCGTCAACCGGGTGCTTCCGGAAGAAGCGGGAACAGGGTTCTTTGCCCATTGGCGAGAGATGCAAAAGAAGTATGAGGAAGAAATCGTCGCCAACTTCCAACCGCTGCCCATCCTGAAAGCGCCCATGATGCAAAAAGAAGTGATCGGTGTGCCGATTCTGGAAGAATTGGCGGAAGCTGTTTATGGCACACAGGACCCATCGGCCATGCTTTATCGCGGCAGAACGGAAGTGATTCAGGAGAAGGATGGCGAGATGCAGTTGGAATTGATGCTTCCCTTTGTGAACAAGGAGTCCCTGGATTTGACGCAATCGGGCGATGAATTGACGGTAGATGCAGGAGCGTACAAGCGAAAGGTCATATTGCCAAGGATCTTGATGGGCCGACAGGTTACAGGGGCGAGGTATGCGGAAGATCGTTTACTGATTCGCTTTGGAAAGCGGCACATCGGCGAACAAGAAGGGAGGGGGAAACAGTGAGAGATGCCGGACTAGGGGTAGAGAGGATTCTGGAAAGACTCGCCCGATTGGAGCGATTGAGCCGGGCTCTGGAGCAACGGGAACCAGAGCGTCATGTCAAAAAAGCAATCAAAGAGTGGCTGCTTGCGTCTCGCTCGGTGATCGACAGTCTGATTGACACGCTGGAGGAAGAACAAGACCCGCCGTCTCCGCGGAAAATCAAGATATCGAGCGAGTAGGGAAAGCAAAAAAAAGAAGTGGGGGGAAGAGTGTATGGTACAGGGCATCAAGCGCCATATGGGAGTCGTTCTCATGATCACCGGGAGTCTGCACACCGCCATCGGGTTCTTCATATACGCACAGGAGCTTCAACTGATGGTGGCCAATGGCTACTGGAACACGGTTGGCGACAAGAGCGTTGCTACGGCGGCATTCTGGTTTATGATCACTGGCTTCTTGCTCATATTGCTTGGGCATACAGCTGATTGGCTCATGAAAAAACAAGGGGTCGCTCCTCCAGCCAGTTTTGGATGGACGCTTCTGCTGGTATGCTTGGCTGGGGCTATCGCCATGCCGGTGTCGGGCTTTTGGTTGGTCCTTCCGCAGGCCTGGATTTTATTGCGTAAGTGAAATCCGCCCTTCCATGTTCAAAAATCTCTGGTTGAGAGGGCTATGCGTTGCGGAGAAGAGGGTCCCGGACGCAAGGGTATGGTCATATCCGAATGTCCGGGACGTCCCTAGCTGGCCATACCTCAATGGCGCTAAAAGCGTATTACGGTTGGGAAGCCGACAGTCCATACTTCTCCAGCTTCCGATACAGACTCGCCCGATGCATCCCTAACAGACTGGCGGCTTTCACTTTATTTCCCCCTGCCCTCTGCAAAGCTGCCAGCAGCACCCTTTTCTCGGTTTTGGCCAATTCCGCCTCCAAATCCAGCGTGATATTCTCACCATTCACGACGACCTTGCGTTCCTGCAAATACGGTGGCAAATGCACAGGCTCCAGCTTGCCATGGTCTGCCACCTGTACCGCCCGTTCCAGGACATTCTGCAGCTCCCGTACATTTCCGGGCCAGCCGTGGGATAAAAGAATCGCCTCGACGCGGGGGCTCATTCCGGTAACCGCTGTGCAAAGCTCACTGTTCAGCTTTTGGATCAGATGATTGGCCATGGCGAGAATCGAGCTGCCCTGGACCCGGAGCGGCGGTATATGGATCGTGAAGACCTGCAGACGATAGTACAAATCCTCGCGAAAGGCTCCTTCTTTGATCAAGGTTTCAAGCGGGCGATGGGTGGCCGCAATCACACGGATGTCCACCTGAGTGGGACGAGTAGCTCCAATGCGTTCCACTTCTTTTTCCTGCAGCACCCGCAGCAGCTTGCTTTGCATTTCCAGCGGCATATCGCCGATCTCATCCAAAAACAGCGTGCCATTGTGCGCCAGCTCCACTTTGCCGGGCTTTCCGCCTTTTCTCGCCCCCGTAAAAGCCCCTTCCTCATAGCCAAACAGCTCCGCCTCCAGCAAATCCTTGGGGATGGCGGCGCAGTTCACGCGGATGAAAGGACCGTCCGCTCGCGGGCTGCTGGCGTGAATCGCATGGGCAAACAGCTCTTTTCCCGTCCCGCTTTCCCCCAATATCAGGATGGAGGAGCGCGAGGAGGCGACCTTTTTGGCCAGCTGAATCGCTTCTTTAATCAATGGATGATCGGCAAAAATCGAGTGGAAGGTGTATCTGGCGCCGACCACTCTTTTTAATTCCTGGCGATAGTAGTCCAGCTTGCTCTCCATGAGATTGTAGCGTTCTACCAGGTTGCGCAGCTCCCGCAGGTCATTAAAGATCACCTTTCCCAACGCACCGACGATCTTGTCGCCTTCACGCATGGGCATGCGGCTCACCAGAATGTCCCGGTTGCCCACTCTCATCAGATGGCCAAGCTCAGCGATGCCGGTTTCCATGACTTGTGGCATGCGCGTATTTTCGATGACCTCCGTAATGGGCTTGCCTATGGCTTCTTCCATGGTCGTTCCGAGAAAATCGCAATAGGCATGGTTGATCATCGTCACAATGCCGGCACGATCGCACATGACGATCCCGTCGTACAGCTGCTCGACCAACTCCCGAAACTGATGGAGCTCGCGTTCTTGCTCGGAAATGCGCTTGGAAGCATCGACATAGACCGTAATATCCTGAAACACGGAAATCCCGCCGATGATTGCTCCATCCAGCGGAAAAGGGACGCGATCGACGAGGAACATCTTGTCCCCATAGCTGATCTCCACTCGCAGGCTGGGTTTGCCCTCCTGGATCACTTGCAGGATGTCCGTGCCTGGGGCGATTCTCGTCACAGGAAGATGCTGCACTTCCGACAGTTTGAGACCAAGCAGCTGGCACCCTGCGGGATTGACGTAGAGAATGATCCCGTCCCGATCCACAAGCATCATGCCACTCGGCAGGGAGTCGAGAAAATGGAGGAGATGCGGGGGAAGAAAAGGGTGAACATCATGGGGGTGGAAATCCATCGGCGAACCTCCTTTATCACGATTGACAGACTGTTGCAAAGTTGCGGCATGTCGCAGCAGCGCAACAGAACAACGTCGTATTTTTGCAACAGGCACCTGATTTTTTCTAAAATTCCTACAACTCTACATTCGGTATGATTCTTGCTATTCCTATCAGACAACCGTAAACGCTTTCAAAAATAAGGAGGACAAGATGAAAAAAAGATGGACCTCGATTGCCATGGCGACCTTTCTGCTTTCCACTTTTGCGGCTTCCCCTTTTTCGGTGATGAATGTACAAGCCGCTTACTCACCGGTCATTCCCGGCGCCCATAGCGTCACCGTCACCAAGTTTGATGGCGAGAATGGCAACTGGCTGACCACCAAAAATCCCATCCAATATGCGGCGGCGATCCAAAATGGGAACATTGGGCTTGCTCCTTATGCATGGGGCTCTGCGGAGGACAAAACGGGCTGGTATCGGATGCATCAGCCAGCGGAAGTGCGCGGGACCCAAGTCAATGGCATGTTCGATGACGCCAAGTTTGTCATTCGCGTGCCTTCCAGATGGAATGGAAAGCTGGTGGTAGCGGGCATCCCAGCCACGCGCAATGAAACCTCTACCGACCTGCTGTTCAGCGATTATGTCTTGGAAAAAGGATATGCCTTTGCCGCGATTGACAAGGGGACACAGGGGGAAATCGATCCGGATGACCCGTATGCCAAGGTAAAAAACGCGCTGGTAGCGGAGGAAGACTCACTGGAGGAATGGAACCAGCGTTTCCGCCAGCTCACCAAAGCAGCGCAAGCCTATCTGCAGGTAAATTACAAATCCAGGCTGATCGATGAGGACGACCGGGATAATCCGGCCAGCAGGCTCGTTTCCAAAAATCATCCGATCCCTACGTATGCGGTCGGGATCTCCAATGGCGGATATGTGGTCCGCTATGCGCTCGAAAACGACAACCCGAAAAAGTCCAAGGAGCATCCGCTATACGATGGCGGTGTCGACTGGGAAGGGGTCTTGTGGCGCTCCAAGGAAGCCAACCTCATTTCTTCGTTGACCACTGTCGTGAACCATGCCGAGGATGCGGTGTTTGGATCGGGCGAAAAGCAGGAGCAGGCAGCAGAAGCGCTGTATGAAGCGGGCGTACCCAAAGGATCGGAAAAATTATGGCCCTATCATGATCAGGTCTACTGGTTTGTCACGCTCAACATTTATCGTGACGAGTTCGATCCGAAGGCTCCCAAGCGACTCGACTGGCAGGATTATCTGAAGTTTGACGAAAAAGGGCTACGCGACCGCAGCAAGGACGATCATTTCGAGGACTATGATTATTTTGATAGACCAGGCAGTGTGAAGAAAAACGTAGCCAAAATTGAAAATACGGGAGAGATCAATGTCCCGCTGATTTCGGTTGCAGGTACATGGGACGCCCTCATTTTCCCGGATCTGCATGCGAAGGGCTATCAAGAGCTGGTGAAAAAAGCCGGAAAGGAAGACCTGCACCGTCTCTACATGATCGAAAAAGGCAATCACGTCGATGGACTGGTATGGAGCAAATCCGATGCGGATCAAGAATTGCAGCCACTGCTCCCGTATGTTCACCAAAGCTTTGATCTTCTCGTCAAATGGGTCGAGGAAAAGGAACAAGCACCTGAGAGCAAAACCATCCAGGTACCAGAGGATCATACCAACGTGATTGATATCGAAACGGGCGAAGAGATTGAACCATATTAAGAGCGGCTGGCTTTCCTTGCTTCTCCATTTCCGTTATAGTGAAACCATTCGTGATAAATGGAGGAAATCAAGGAATGTCGAATTTACCAAGCTGTCCAAAATGCCAATCCGCGTACACCTATGAAGATGGAGATCTTTATATTTGCCCGGAGTGTGCGCATGAGTGGTCATCCAATGGGGAAACCGAGACGGGTGAAGAGCAGAAGGTTGTGAAAGATGCCAATGGCAATGTCTTGCAGGATGGTGATACCGTGACCATCATCAAAGACCTGAAAGTAAAGGGCAGCTCTTCTGTCTTAAAAGTGGGAACGAAGGTAAAAAACATTCGATTGGTAGAAGGCGATCATGATATTGATTGCAAAATCGAGGGATTTGGCGCGATGAAACTGAAGTCTGAGTTTGTGAAAAAGGTATAAATGGGGAGGCCTTCGCAAGCATTTACGGAGGCCTGCTTTTTTGTGCCACTAAGGCGCTGCCAAAGGCTTGGTAAAGTTATGTTTTTTAATCAGCATCAAAAGACGTTGACAATCGGAGTGCAATATTGTTATCTTATAAATAACAAATATCAGTATACAAAAACATGATAAGCCCAGACTTGGGCATTTATTTTTCGGTGTTAGTTTTATAATATGAATTAATTATTCGTATATATAAATATCCCCTTGGAATAGCAGGGCAGTGTAAGGAAGGAAAGAAAGGATGACATACCATGAATTCACCCATGATCTATGAGCTCCGCCGCCCACAACAGATCGTTCCGAATCAAACCTATCCAGCCTTGTTCGTCATGCATGGGATGGGCAGTAATGAACAAGATTTGCTGTCGCTGGTAGAGGAGCTGAAGGAGCAGGTCTACATTTTCAGCATTCGCGGTCATTTGGAGCAGCCGCCGGGTTATGCTTACTTTACGATTCAGGGATTGGGAAAACCGCATCGGGACGCATTTGACCTGGCTGTCGGGAAGATGACGAGTTTTATAGATTACGCGACCCAGCAGTATCCGATCGATCAAAATCGCTTGTACTTGCTCGGTTTTAGCCAGGGAGCGATCCTGTCGATGACGCTCGGGTTGGCATTAGGGGATCGGATTAAGGGCATCATTGCCCTTAGTGGATATATCCCCGCATTCGTCAAGGAAGATTACGCTGTGAAACCGGTCAACCACTTGTCGCTGTTTATTTCACACGGGGTATATGATCCAGTGCTGCCTTACGAGTGGGGCGTCGAGAACCAAGTGCATTTCAAAAAGCTGGGCGCCGCTGTATCCTTCCACACCTATCAGGAAGGCCATACGGTGTCGCTCCAAAACTATCAAGACTTCATGAAATGGATTCAAGAATCGTTGAAAAAATAACCATTATATCCATGCGAGGAGATGATTGTATGCTACCATCCTTTTTTATCGCCCACGGTGCACCGCTGATCGCCATCGAGAATAATGAATACACGCAGTTTTTGCATCACCTGGGCCAAACATTGCCCAGACCAAAAGCGATTGTGTTGTTTTCGGCTCACTGGGAATCGGCTGTTCAGCAGGTGAGCAACGTCGAGGAGTACCGCACCATTTACGATTTTGGCGGTTTTCCGGAAGCCTTGTACCAGATTCAATACCCGGCAAAGGGCAATGCAGACATCACGCGAGAGATTCAAGCATTGCTCGGGAATGAAGGTGTATCTTATGAGGTAGAACCGGCGCGGGGATTGGATCATGGTGCCTGGGTCGTGCTGCGATTGCTGTATCCGGATGCTGATATTCCCGTGATTGCGATGTCGGTCAATCCGCAGCTTTCACCGGAAGAGCAGTATAAGATTGGGAAAGCATTGGCAGGCTTACGAGAGAAGGACGTGTTAATCATTGGCAGCGGCGGGACCGTGCATAATCTTCGCGCATTAAATTGGGAAAAAGACAGCAGCGGGGAAATTGATGAATGGGCACTTTCTTTTGACGAGTGGCTGGCCCGTCATCTGAAAACGTGGGATCTGTCATCGCTGTTCCAATACGCTTCATTAGCGCCTACTGCTTCATTGGCCGTACCTCCGTATGGAAACGAGCACTTTGTACCGATTTTCTATGCGATGGGTGCAGCGGATGGTTCACCAAAAGCAGAGCTGGTGCACCGCAGTTACCGATATGGAAACCTCAGCCACAGTGTGTGGCAATTTGGCTGAATGGAATAAGGAGTAAGAGACAAGAAGCAGGGCGCCTCACAGCAAAGGGGGCCCTGCTTTTTTCGGTGAAAGTGCCAACCAAGGCTCCGCCCAAAGCTTGACGAAGCTCAGTATTTCCAACCCGTGTTTGAAAGGAACGGAGATTCTGAACATAAATGCTTACGCTGCAACATAATCATTTCTAGGATTTTCATTGGATACATTGCTAATGAGCTAGGGGAGGGGTACCATGGGAGCCCAACGCTTTTTGCCCACTTTGGACTTTGCCAGAGAACTGGATCAGGCAGACAGACTTCGGTCGTTTCGCAAAGAGTTCTATGTACAGCCTGATTCCATCTATATGGATGGAAACTCATTGGGGCTGCTCTCCAAGCGAGCGGAGCGCACACTCCTCGAGGCTTTGGATGATTGGAAACAGTATGGGATCGACGGCTGGACAAAAGGAAAGCACCCATGGTTCACTCTTTCTGAGAAATTGGGAGAAAGGATGGCCCCATTGGTGGGGGCTTCTGCTGAGGAAGTGATTGTGACGGCTTCCACGACCGTGAATCTTCATCAGCTGGTGGCGACTTTTTATCGACCACAGGATGAACGCACAAAAATCTTAGCGGATGAACTCACCTTCCCATCCGATCTGTATGCGCTGCAAAGCCAGCTGCGCATGCATGGTCATGACCCGGAGGAACATCTCATCCTCGTGAAAAGCCGGGACGGGCGCTTTTTGGAGGAGGACGATATCATCGCGGCAATGACCGAGGACATCGCGCTCATCATCCTGCCCACGGTGCTTTATCGCAGCGGGCAGATCATGGACATGAAGCGATTGACGGTGGAAGCGCATAAGCGGGGCATCCTGATCGGGTTTGACGGGTGTCATTCAGTCGGGGCCATCCCGCATGCTTTCCATGAATGGGAGGTAGACTTTGCCTATTGGTGCAATTATAAATACCTCAACGGAGGACCGGGAAGTGTCGGCGGATTGTATGTGAATCGGAAGCATTTCGGGACGGCACCTGGGTTAGCCGGTTGGTTCGGCTCCCGCAAGGATAAGCAATTTGACCTCGAGACCATCATGACTCCTGCGACAACAGCCGGGGCTTATCAGATAGGCACGCCGCATATATTCAGTCTCGCTCCCATTCTCGGTTCGTTGGAGCTGTTTGCGGAAGCGGGCATTGAGCAGATCCGCGAAAAATCACTCGCCCTCACGCAATATTTCATGGATTTGATTGACCATGAGCTGGTGGATATGGGCTTTGAGATTGGCAACCCGCGGGATGAACTGCGCCGTGGCGGACATATCGCGCTCGAGCATCGCGAGGCGGCGCGTATATGCAAGTCCTTGAAGGAAAAGGGGATCATCCCTGACTTCCGGGCGCCGCATATCATTCGTCTTGCCCCGGTTGCCCTTTATACGAGCTATGAAGAAGTCTGGCACGTGGTGCATACCTTGAAAGCCATCATGACCGAGAAGCACTATGAAAAGTTCACCAATGAACGCGAAATCGTGGCGTAGGGGAGGGGGACGCCAAATGAGCGAAGCCGATCGACATCCGGAAAGCCAGGGCGAGCATTTGGAGAAGGACATTCAGTTGGATTTTCAAAAGGAAATGTCCTACGGGGATTATCTGCATCTTGAGCAAATCCTGTCTAGCCAGCACAGACTTTCCCATCACCATGATGAAATGCTGTTTATCATCATCCATCAGACAAGCGAGCTATGGATGAAGCTGATCTTGCATGAGCTGCATGTCGCGATTCAGTGCATCCAGCGCAACGATCTGGAGCCCTCGTTTAAAATGCTGTCGCGCGTATCCCGCATCCAGCAGCAGTTAATCCAGTCATGGAGCGTCCTGACGACGTTGACGCCATCGGAATATATGGAATTCCGGGATAAACTGGGGCATTCCTCCGGCTTCCAATCTTATCAAAACCGGTTGATCGAATTCGCCCTCGGACAAAAGAATGCCCAATCCCTCGCAGTGTATCAGCATCAGACCGAGCTGTATGAGAGGATGGTAAAAGCCCTTCATGAGCCCAGCATTTATGACGCAGCGATCTCGGCGCTTGCCGCCCAAGGATTGCCAGTGGAGGAGAGGGCGCTGCAGAGGGATTGGGCAAAAAACTATGAACCCAATGAAAGTGTCGAAGAGGCATGGCTGACGGTCTATCGCAATACGGAGCAATACTGGGATTTATACGAGCTGGCCGAAAAGCTGGTGGATATCGGCAATCAACAGCGGCTGTGGCGCTTTAACCATTTGACTACCGTTGAACGGATCATTGGCTATAAAAAAGGCACAGGCGGGTCATCCGGAGTATCGTATTTAAGCAAGATCGTCGAGCAGCCCTTTTTCCCGGAACTGCTGAGTCTGCGAACGAAGCTGTAAGGAGGGCGAAAGCATGAACGCGTGGATCGATATATCACAGCGTCTGGACGGCAGCGTCGCAGTATGGCCGGGAGATACGCCGTTTACCTACCGAGTGAATTGGAGCAAGGAAGAAAGCGGCTCGGTCAATGTGGGGCGGATCTGCATGAGTACGCATACGGGAACGCATGTTGATGCACCGTTTCATTTTGACAATGAAGGGAAAAAGGTGATCGAGCTCGATCTGGAGCTGTATATCGGCAGGGCTCGGGTGATCCATATCCCTGAACCGAGCAGCATTGGAATCAAGGAAGTGTCTGCGCTGGAGCTGGATGGCGTGACAAGGCTGTTGATCCGCACCGATGCATGGCGAGATCGCAGCATCTTCCCGACTGCAATCCCTCCGATCGAACCGGAGCTGGCGGAATATATGGCAAGCCGGGGAATCCGGCTGCTCGGCCTGGATTTGCCGTCCGTCGATCCGATCGATAGCAAGGAGCTTTCTGCCCATCATATGCTCACGCGATTCGGCATTCATATTTTGGAGGGGCTCGTGCTGGATGATGTACAGCCAGGAGAGTATGAATTGGCCGCGCTTCCGCTTCCTTTGGCCGATGCAGATGGGAGCCCGGTTCGTGCTGTGTTGAAAAAAGCAGACAAAAAAGGCAGATAATATGAAAATTTGGTCATTTATAGTAAACTATGAGGTGTCTCGATCAAAAGAGAGCACCTTTTTGCTATTTCTTACGTCCGTAGAAGCGACCACAAGGAGAAACACACGACATGGAACTCGATCAAAATCCTGAGCAGATGCTTCGTCTCATTTTCGAATATACGGCGAAAATCGCCAATGAAAAAAGCTTGGATCGGTTGTTGCAGCTGATGGCGGATATGGGCAAAGAAATGATCGATGCGGATCGGTGTACGCTATGGATCTTGGATAAACAGCGAGCGGAAATATGGACAAGAGTAGCCCATGGCGTAAGCGAGCTGCGCATTCCAAGCCATACCGGACTGGTGGGATATTCGATTCGGTCGGGGGACGCTGTCATCGTGGATGATGCCTATCAAGATAGCCGATTCAACCAGGAAATCGATTTGAGTACGGGCTATCGCACCAAGGCGATTTTGGTCATTCCGATGAGAAACAACGATGGAGAAGTCATTGGGGCCTATCAGGCGATTAACAAACGTACAGCGGAACAGAAATTTTCCCACCGCGATCTGGAATATCTGACATTAGCCGCCTCCTATGCGGGCAAATCGCTTGAGGCAGCGCTGCTCCATATGGAAATCGAAGAAACGCAAAAGGAAATCATTTTCACCATGGGGGAAATCGGGGAAAGCCGGTCCAAGGAGACGGGCAACCATGTCAAACGCGTGGCGGAATACTCCAAATTGCTTGCACGCAACTACGGCATGTCGGAGGAAGAAGCTGAATTGCTGCGAATCGCTTCGCCGATGCACGATATCGGCAAGATCGCCATCCCTGATTCCATTTTGGGGAAAAACGGTCCGTTGACGGATGAAGAGTTTCATCAAATGAAAAAGCATACGGAAATAGGCTATCAATTGTTGAAAAACTCTACCCGCAAGATCATGCAGGCGGCAGCGGTCGTCGCCCATCAGCACCATGAAAAATGGAATGGCCAAGGCTACCCACAAGGACTGCGGGGGGAAGACATCCACATTTATGCCAGAATTACAGCCATTGCCGATGTTTTTGACGCGCTGGCAACAGAACGGGTGTACAAAAAGGCATGGGAGCTGGACCGAATCCTTGCCCTATTCAGACAGGAACGGGGAGAGCACTTCGATCCTCGCTTGGTTGATGTCTTCTTCGCTTCCATTGAGGAAATCTTGGCCATCAAGGAAAAGTATGAAGATATGTAAATGTTATTCGTTTATATCCAGACGAGCATGTTCGTCAATCCCCTCAGGCGGATTGATGATGACTTGCTCGTTTTTTTGCAATCCTTTCCGTATTTCCACGACTTCTTCACTTTCCAGAGCGGTCTCAATGGCTTGCTTTTGGGCGTAGCCGTCCACAGCCTTCCAGACATAGCGCGATCCATCTTTTTCATATCGCACGGCTTCCAGCGGGATCAGGAGGGCATGAGGAGCTTCCTCGGCGAAAATTTCAATATCGACGTTGTACCCCGGTTTCAAGGCGTGATCACGCTCGATCGGGACCAGCGTGACTTCCACCGTCGTTTTTTCGACCTGGTTGCTGCTGACTTTCGTATCCGCCACAGGGGCTATCTGCGTTACCTGCGCTTTCATAGATTTGCTGCCCATCACGCTGCCGGAAATCCGTGCCTCTTGACCGGTACGTATTTTCCAAGCGACGCTCTCATTCACATCTGCGGTGATTTTGACTTGTTCGACATCCCCGACGGTAAAGAGCTCGCTGCCGGGCTGGAGATACTGGCCGTTTTTTACCGCCGTGTGAATGATCGTTCCGTCGATCGGTGCAATGATTTTATCTTTGAGCAAATCACGTTCCATTTCGGCGATTTGCACCTCGATCTGTTTGATCCGCGCGGCGTTCGCGTGTATATCCTCTATCGGTGTTCCTTTCTTTTGGAGCACCAGCTGATGGGTCGCTTCTTTCAACGCAGACTGAGCCAAAAGGTATTGCTCCTCCTGCTTTGCCAATGCCTCTTTGGACAAACCGCCCGTGTGGAAGAGTTTTTGAGCTTGCTCCCATTCGCGTTTGGCCGTTTGCACGCGGAGCTCTTGCTGCAGACGGACTTCTTCATATTGCTTGATCAGGTCCTGATCGGTACCTTTTTGCAGCTTTGCGAGATTGGCTCGCTCGGCTTCAAGCTGTGCCTGAAGCTGGTTGACTTTGGACGTGATGTCCGATTTATCGATTCTGCCGACGACCTGCCCTTTGGCTACGACGCTTCCCACCTCTAGGGAATACTGGCTCAGAGTCCCGTTGCTCAACGCGAAGACCGTCTGATCAAGCTTCGTTGTTACCTTTCCGGTGGTCTGGATGGAGCTTGTCAGCCGATCCTGTGCGACGTATGCGGTCGTGACCTGTATGGTGTTGTATGATGATTGGAACCAGTAGCCGAGAATTCCGGCTCCCACGATCGCAACTCCCCAGAGCAGCGCCTTTTGTTTATGCAACGTAATCGATCCTCTCATTCGAGCCCTCTTTCTACCACTATCTTACCAATTGACTCTATCATTTTGTATGGCAAATTGACTATGGAGAGTGTGAAAAAATGATAAGATGAGAAAAAGTAGCGTCAAAAGTCCGATTGAGGTGTTTGGTGATGAGCATCGTCCTTCAAGAAGTGGGAAAAACGTTTCAGACCGGCGGTACGATTTTTTCCGCTTTGAAGTCTATCAATGTAACAATCAACATGGGGGAATTCGTGGCGATTGTAGGCAAGTCGGGAAGCGGCAAGTCTACTTTGGTCAATATGATGACAGGGATCGATACACCGACTTCCGGACGAATTCGAGTCATGGAAACAGACATTAGCCAGTTGCGATCAGGAGAAATGGCGAAGTGGAGAGGACGCAACATCGGGATCATCTTTCAGTTTTTTCAACTCATTCCGACGCTTACGCTGATGGAAAATGTCATGCTGCCGATGGACTTTTGCTCGATGTACACCCCAAAGGAACGAAAGAGACGAGCGGAGGAACTGCTCGATCAGGTAGGTTTGCTGGAGCATGCCCATAAGTTTCCCTCGCTTGTCTCGGGCGGTCAACAGCAGCGGGCTGCGATCGCCAGAGCCTTGGCCAACGACCCTCCGATCATCATAGCGGATGAACCTACCGGCAGCCTGGATTCCAAGACGGCGGATACGGTTTTTTCCCTGTTTGAAAAGCTGGCGCGCAATGGGAAAACGGTTGTCATGGTTACGCACGACAACGATTTGGCGAGAAGGGTGGACCGCACGATCGTCGTGGCAGATGGGGAGATCGTGAACCAGTATGTCGTACAGGCCTTTCCTTTCCTTGAGATCGAGCAGCTAGCAAGGTTGGAGTCAAACAAGAAGGTACTGTTTGCGCCAGGGACGGTCATCATCCGTGAAGGGGATGAGCCTGACTATGCCTACATCATCACCAGAGGCGAGGTCGAGATCCTGATGAACCAGCCAAATGGCAGTGAGTTCGTCGTGAGCACCTTAAAAAAGGGACAGTATTTTGGGGAAATTGCCTTGCTGCGAGGAGGGAAACGCACAACTACGGTGCGGGCTTCCGGACGAGAACCTGTCGAAGCCGTTCGGATCGGGCGTGAGATGTTTGGGGACATCGTCAGCAATTCGCAGGATACTCGGGAAGACATGCAAAGAGTGATTCAAAGGAGGCTCGAGGAGCTGGGTCAGAAGAAGGCGGAATATCCTTCATGATGGGGGTGCGATGGAGAAAAGTCATCCGTGATATTTTTGAAAATAAGGCCAAGTTCCTGCTCGTCGTCCTCTCAATTGCGATCGGCGTAGTGGCGGTAGGGAACCTGGAGCTTTCCAAGTACAAATCGGTGGTTGGTCTGCAGGAAAGCTATATGGCTGCGGCCCCTTCGAGTGCGACGCTTCTCACCACGCCTTTTGATGAGAGCTTGCTTGCGGAACTGAAACGAATGCCAGCGATTCGGGAAGCAGAAGGCAGAGCCGTTGCGACAGGCAGGATATCAGCGGGAACAAGGAACGGGCAATATTCTGCAGCGAATAGCGGGAGGGACTTGCAGCTGTTTTCCCTAAAAGACTATTCCACGATCCGGATGGATAAAATTTACCCGAAGGCCGGCAGTTGGCCGCCTGCAGGAGATGGGCTCTATCTCGATCAAACCTCTTTGGATTATCTCGGCTTATCATTGGGCGATCCCGTCTTCGTGGAATTAGCTAACGGCAAGACTGCCAACCTGCGCATTGCGGGGGTCATCGACGACCCGGGCCGCATGTCAGCGCAAATGTCCGGTAAGGTAAGCGCCTATGTTTTCTGGGGGATGCTCACCATGCTGGAAATCCCGCCAGATTACAACGCACTGCATTTCACCGTGAAAAACAATCAAGCCGATCTGCGCCAGATCGAAAAGGTAACGACTCAGGTAAAGGCGAGATTGCAGCAAAAGAATATAAGAGTATTGTCCACGTATATTCCGGAGCCGGGCAAACACTGGGGCTACGATATCATGGATTCCACCTTCACCATCTTTATCTATCTGGGGTGGCTGGCGTTGCTGATGGGAGCGGCGCTCGTGTTTAACAGCGTCCTCGCGATCCTGACCGGGCAAATCCGGCAAAGCGGGGTCATGCAGGTGCTGGGGGCACAGACGAAGGACCTGGTGAAGCTGAATCTTGCCTTCATCCTCGTATTTTGTCTGTGCGGATTGGCGATCGGGATTCCGCTGGCTGAGTGGGCTTCCAGCTGGGTCATGTCCTTTTCCGCATCGATTGGCAACTTTTCCAATCCAGGCGACGTATTTTCCCTGCGCGTACGGGCGATTGAGCTGGCAGCGGGCCTGCTCATCCCCATGCTTGCAGCCATGTATCCGATAGCAAAAGGTACCCGCATCACGATTCGAGAAGCGATCAACGACCATCGCAGAGGGAATGAATTTGGGGAAAGCCGGGTAGATCGCATCGTCGAACGAGTCCACTGGTTTTCACGGCCGGTGCTGCTGTCTATCCGCAATACGTTTCGGCAAAAGTTCAGACTTTTCCTCACCATCCTGACGCTAAGCGTCGGCGGAGCAATCGTGATCTCCTCCTACTGTATCTATTCTTCCATCAACTACACGGTCGAGCGGTCAATGAATTATGCGCAATACGATATCCGTATGGAGCTGGCACGACCATTCGATGAACAAGAGGCGATCCACCTAGCGAAAGAAGTTCCCGGTGTAGTGAAAGCCGAGGGCTGGTGGGAAAAGAGTGTCAATCGGGTTCGGGCGGACCGTACGGAGGGGGAAGACATGAAGATCTTGACGCTCCCTGCAGATTCCAGATTCATCACGCCGACAATCGTCAAAGGGAGATGGTTGACCCCACAGGATGAGAACGCCCTGGTCGTTGATACCTTTTTGCTGCGGAAGGAACCCGACATCGACATCGGGGACACGGTGCTGCTTAAAATTGGAGAGGAGATTCGCCCGTTTCAGGTAGTGGGTTTTGCTCGGAAAGTGCTCGGAGATACGGAATCGTATGTCAATGACAAAGCGCTGCCGCAGATGGAAGGAAACGAGGCGACGATCAATCTCCTGCATATCGTGACCGCCCAGCATGACTCGGCTTTTCAAGCGAAGACCAGCGAGCGGCTGCTGGCTCATTTCAAGGAAAAAGGGATCGAGGTGGGGTCGGTGACTTCCCAAAATGAGCTGAGGGAACATCTCGTCTCGCGTTTTGATTTGATCCAATCCTACCTGATCAGCACAGGGGTTTTATTGACCATCATGGCTGTGATCGGGTTAATCGGGACGATGAGCATAAATATCATGGAAAGGACGAGGGAGTTTGGAATCCTCCGCAGCATCGGGGCGTCTGATGCGGCCGTGTTTCGAATCGTCATGGTGGAAGGGGTAGTCATAGGTCTGATTTCCTGGGTGTTTGCGGTTGGATTGTCTCTGCCGATCAGCAAACAACTGAGCAATCAGATTGGGGTTTCCTTGACGCAAACACCGCTCGATTACCTCTTTCCGGTGGAGGGGGTTTTCCTCTGGCTGGCGGTCACCGTAGTATTGTCAGTGCTAGCGAGTCTCTTGCCGGCTTGGACAGCATCACGGCTCTCGATCAAGGATGTACTGCAATATGAGTAAGAAAAAAGTGGTGTGGCAGAATCAATCTTTTACCCACCACTTTTCTCTTTGCGACAAGCAAGCATGTCCCAAATTGGTTTTTACTTCGCTGCTGCAACGCGAAGCTGCTCGGTTTTCATCAGAAGAGCCGCAACTTGCAGCTTTGCGGAGCTTTTCGCAATTTTGCCACCGGTCTTTTTGTTGAAGCTAGGCGGGATTGGAAACATATCGATTTCCTCCTTTCCTCATATTGACAATGTTTCCATCAGCATAGCATTCCCGATTCTCTATCGTCAACGCACATCTTTGCTGATGGATAAGTAGGCCATCAGTTCTTCCAGGCTCGTAGCGTAGATATGCTCATGGCCATGATCCCCCTCGCGCTCGCCGATCACCCTTGTGAATTTAGCATAGAGTCGATTCAGGTAGGCATTTTCGGACAGGGCGTGAAAACGCACTTGTTTCACAGCCGGATTCTCTTTGTAGATCTGCTTGGTCAGATAGCGCAAGCCTCGCAGGAAAAGGAGGCTGTGGCGGCGATATGCCTTGGCTAAGATGACAGAGTTGATGAAGGCGATCTCTCCTTGTGAATCGGGTTCCTCATCGGCTCCGAGGTATTGATAATGGCCCCAGCCCACGACCTGATCCTGATTGCTGACAACCAAGATGATCCGTGAATCCTGCAAGGTCTGTAAAATATGCAGCAGGGTGTCATTCAGCGAAAAGCTCTGACTGAAATCCAGCCGGTTTTCAATAAAGAAGCGGGTGAATTGCACATAATCGTCATCCGTCAGGCAAGGTCTAAAATGGGCAGACAAGGATGGATACACCTCCCTTTATGATCTTCGTTCTTTCAAGGTGTCTCTGACATACGCGTCGATTTCCGGGTGCTTGGACAGGAGATACACCAGTACTTTGCGCTGCAGTGTCAAGCAGACGCAAGGCGTGAGGGCTGTCACTGTCGCCGTTCGTGGCACATTTTCCAGCAGTGCGATTTCTCCAAAATGATCGCCGTCCTCCAGTACAGCCAGTCGGATATGTCCGGCTTCCGCATCAGGAGACGCTTTGGTTACTTCCACCCTGCCCCGTGCGATCAGATAGAATTTTTCCCCCGGTTCTCCTTCATGAATGACGGCCTGACCGGCTTCAAAGGTCTCGGTATTGAAGAGGTGCGTGATTTCCTGCAGAACCTCCGTGTCGATCCCGCGGAAAAAAGGAAGGAGCGCCAGTCTTTGCGGATCGATGGCCGCATCTTTGCCGCTGTTTGAGAGGGACAGTCCGCTTTGCTTGTCCCACAGCATCTTGTAATAACCGCCTCTTTCCAGCATCTGTTCATGTCTGCCGCTGTCCACCAATTTTCCTCGGTCAAACACATAGATTTGATCCATGGCTGCAACGGCGGACAGTCGGTGAGTCACCGTAATGACAGTGCGGTCGCGAGAGAGCTCTGCAAAAGTCCGATTGATGGCTGCTTCGGAAATGGGATCCAAA
This sequence comes from Brevibacillus migulae, assembly GCF_004521915.1. Lineage (GTDB taxonomy): Bacteria > Bacillota > Bacilli > Brevibacillales > Brevibacillaceae > Brevibacillus_F > Brevibacillus_F migulae. The sequence continues at coordinate 111,749 of NZ_SDKD01000004.1, forward strand.
GCGGATGTAGCTTCATCCAGCAAGAGCAGCGTCGGATTGCGTAAAATCGCACGGGCGATCGCGAGCCGCTGCCTCTGTCCGCCGGAAAAATTGTTCCCCTCGTCCTGGACCATCGTGTCGTAGCCATCGGGAAGGCTCATGATAAAATCATGGATTTCTGCCTGTCTCGCAGCGGTGACGACTTCCTCTCTGGCCGCGTGCGGTTTGCCCAAGCGGATATTTTCCAGCAATGTCCCATGGAACAAGAAATTATCCTGAAAGACAACCCCGATCTGATCGCGGTAGGAATCCCGATTCAGGGAGCGCATGTCAATGCCGTTTATTTCGATTTGGCCAGCAGCGGGCTCGTAAAAACCCAGCAGCAATTGCAGCAGGGTACTTTTCCCTGAGCCGCTGGAGCCGACAAAAGCAGCGGTTGTGCCAGCTGGAATCTTCAAGCTGATGTTTTCGAGCACCGCTCGGCTTTCTGAATAGCCAAATGTGACTTCTTTCACCGTTACATCAAGCGACCTTGTTTCCTGCAATACGATTGAGTTAGGTCTGCTGTACGCTTCTGGCGGCTCATCCAGCAATTGACCGATCCGATCCATGCTAACCTGTGCTTCCGCAAAGACAGGAAGGATGAAGGTCAGGCCGAACATCGCGTTGCCCATCGACGTGTACATGGTGAAGAAAGCCACGAGAGCCCCGACGGTGATGCGTCCAGTAAGGGCGAGATAGGAGCCGAACCCGATGATGGTAAAGTTGATGAGGAGTAAGCTGACCATGGGGATCCGTTCCAGTTGGGCACCCAAGATATTTTTCTTGTAGCTGCTAATGAAAAGCGATTGGAGCCGGCGGGTAAATTTGGCCATCATCGCATCCCGCAGGTTGAAACCCTTGATGACCTTTTGGGCTTTCATATTTTCGTGCAATTCGCTCGTCATCGCGGCCAGCTCATCACGATAGGCGGTATTGATGACTTGGGCACGTCTTGAAAGCAGATAAGGTCCGATAAAAATCACCAGTGCCCCCAACAAAATGAGTAGGGCCATGCTCCATTGCAAATAGAAGAGCAGGATTGCGCTGATGACGACGACCGTCAACGACTTGATGCCTGTCGTCAAGATCACGGCCATGGCGCCCTCGATGGCAGGCAGGTCTACCGAAAAGTAAGCGACCAGGTCACCAGAGCGGGATTTTTGATAAAAACCGAGGGGGAGTCGCTGCAGATGAGCAAACAGTTGTTTTCGCAAGTCGTCTTGCACGCGCGTGTTCAGCTTGGCAAGCGTGTAATCACTAAGGACGCCAGCGCCCAGACAGATTACGCCGGTAATCCCCAGCACCAGCATGATTTTGAGAAAGAAGGCCATATCCTTTGGCTCTACCGCTTTGTCGATAATGACTTGAAAGCTGAGGGGAGCAATGGATACAAAGGCAAGATCAAGCCCCAACGTGAGAAAAAAGAGAGCGGCAAGCCCTTTGTAAGGACGCATGTAGCCAAGCATAGATCTGAGGACGGTCAACATGTCAACGGCTCCTTCTAGGATGGAAAGAATGGTTCATGGCGAAATCTGCTTGCATAGGCCTGCCAAGCAGCGAAAGGCGCATGGTATTCATCGAGCGGGCCGAATGCGCTGTCCACTGACGACACACGATCCGCGATCTTCGAAAACAATCTGCGGAGAAGGACATCATCAGACGCCCAGAAGCGAACTTCCCTGACATCTTCCCCCATAAAGGTGATATATTCGGTCATAAATTGCAGGGCCATCAGGAAAACGCGGCTGCCCCGATATTCCTCTCGAATAAAGACGGCTTGTATTTGGACAACCTCTCTGTCTTCATACTGCATTTCGCCGGTTCCGAAAATATACGAAAACGCTCCGATTACTTCATGATCCTCGTTGAAGCATAAGAAAGATTCTCTTTCCATCAGGAGGGGACTCGCGATCAGGCTGAGTGTAAGGGGAAAAGGATAGGGGAGCCCAAGATCCTTGTAATTCTCCAATAAGAAAAGGATATGTTTTTGCTGATACATTTCCGTGGTGCATACAGAAAAGTAATAACTCATGCTCCGAAAATCACCTCCTGTTTTTTTTGCACTTGTTCAACGAGTGGGAGTAGGAAGAAAGTCCTTTCTATTGACAACAATACTCTATTTTTTCCATGCGGTAAATTGTAAGCTAGGAATAACGAGGCATGAAAAAAGGGGGGAAAAGGATACCGACTTCTTCTATAATGGGAAAGTGACAGAATAATCGACAATTTTCTTTATGCGGCAACTAGCCACGAATCATTCGTGCAATGGCCAGGGATACATCCGTTGCTGGCAAAAAGCAGCGAAGACTTTTACCAAAAAAGGAGACAAGAAGGAAGTGAATGCTTTTAGTCAGTTTGATCTATTACTCCTTGCTCATTTGATAGGGGATTATTTATTGCAAACCGAATGGATGGCCAAGTATAAGGCCGAGCGTTGGAAGCCTTTGCTCACGCATTGCTTCGTGTACACGCTGGTCGTGGCGGTGGTCGCTTTTCTCTTTATCCCCGGCGGACTCTCCTGGTGGGCAATCGGCTTCATTTTCGTTACCCATGTGATCCTCGATCGCCGCGGATTCATCAGCTTCTGGTATAAACGAGTGATGGGCGTCACCGATGATCGCAACAAGTGGCTAATGATCATGGCCGATCAAATATTCCACCTGGTGATCTTGGCTGTCGCCATACGCATGTCTGCTTGATAGATCGGCAGAAGATCCAATTACAAAGGGGGCGCGGAGCCTACACATCATGAATAAAAAAATACGAAGCTTTTTGCTGGTTGGGAATGTCCTGTCTCTGCTGATCTGCCTGGCTGTTTTCCTCACAGGTTCGCTGCAGGTCTTGAGTCGGGCGCTCTATGATTACAACCAGCAAACATCCATGACACACACCCCGAATGAAGATCTCATCGTCATCGAGATCGATCAGGAGTCCCTCGAGTTAATCGGTACCTTTCCTTGGCCGCGCGATATATACATACCTTTGTTGCAACAAATCGCCAGTGCAAAAGCCATTGGATTCGACATCACATTTACGACGAAAAGTGAAGATCCTGCTGTCGATCAGGCGTTTGCAGAGGAGCTCGCGAACCACGACAACGTCATTATTCCTTCTTATGCCGAAATGGAGAGCTTTTTTCGTAAGGAGACTACGGTAAACCAACATGAGCTGATCAAGGGACAAGCCTTGTACAGACCGATTCCGGAGATAGCTGCCGCCTCCAAAACCGCTCATATCAATGCAACGCTTGATGAAGACGGGGTAATCCGTCGCACCTGGCTGATGTTAGATACACCTGAAGGTACAATTCCTTCGATGGGTTATAAAATTGCCGAAATGGTTGGCGCTGATGTCCATGATTATCTCGATGATCATCCTCAGGCCGAAATGGCTATCAAATACAACAGCTCCACAAAGGACTTCATGAGTATTCCCTTTTACATGGTCCTCAATGGGGAAATTCCTCCTGAAACATTTACAGACCGGATCGTCCTGATTGGATTTGCCGCAGCGGGATCAGATGCGTATCCGACACCGGTGGACAACCATATGTACCTCGTCTATGCCCATGCCAATATCATCGATCAATTGCTACGCCATGAAAAGATCGCGGTGACGGACGATCTACTGATATTGGCTGTAATGCTGATCGTCATGGCAGGCTCGATATGGGTAACCTGGAAAACCAAGACGGTGACAAGCATGGTCGTGCATTTCCTCAGTACGGTCATCCTGCTGGGGGGGCAATGGTTGCTCTTTTATCAGTTCTTGCATTTTTTCGATGTGAGCTACCCGATTGCGGCTTTATGGCTGGTCTACATCGTGAATCTGGCGTTGAAGACGTTTTTTGAAATGAAGCAACGGCAGTTCATTACCAAGCAGTTTGGCCGCTACCTGTCCCCGGAGCTGGTGACGCAAATTGCCAAAAGCGATGTGGAGCTGCCGTTGGGAGGCGTAAACAAGGAGTTGTCCATCCTGTTTCTGGACATCCGCGGGTTCACTCCGTTGTCAGAAAAGCTGCAGCCGGAGGAGATCGTTGATTTTCTCAACATGATGTTCGACATGATTACCAATCAGGTCCTAGCCAATAAAGGGACCATCGATAAATTTATCGGGGATGCTGCCATGATCCTGTTCAATGCCCCTCTCGATGTATTGCATCACGAGTATTATGCGGTGAAGACTGCCTACGATATTCAGAATGGAATGAAGAGTGTGCAAGCAGATATTCGCCAAAAGTATGGCGTAGAGGTCAGCATCGGCATCGGGATCAACACCGGGAATGTGGTAGTCGGCAATATCGGGTCATATTTGCGTGTGGATTATACGGCGATCGGGGATGCGGTCAATACTGCCGCGCGAATCGAGTCCAACTCCTCAGCCAATCAGATCTTGGTATCCGAGGAGACCTATCAGCGCACGAAGGAGTACTTCCTGTATCACGAAGCAGGAGAAAAGCAGATGAAAGGGAAGAGTGCTGCGATCCGCTTGTATGAGGTGGTCGATTTCGTTGCAGCGCCGGAATAAAAGGGGCATTCAAAAAAAAGAGATGGATTGAGGTGAGCGGAAAGACGATGGAGAGATTGGGAAAGTTGCCATTTATCCTGCCGAAAGTGTTAGCCGCTCTAACCCTGTTCTGCTTTTTTCTGGCAGGGATGGGGTCGGATGCGCATGCAGCGGATACTGCGCGTGTCGCGAGAGTGGAGCAAGTAAGTGGAACCGTCATGGTGAAAAAGGCGGGGGGAACAAAGGCATACAAAGCGTTCAAAAGCATGAGCTTGAATAAAGGCGATCAAATTTCAACCGGACCCAAGTCAAGCGTCGTGCTCACGATTGTCGATCATCATGATGAAATCACAGTGGGCGAGAATTCTTCCATTACCCTCGCCCAGTTACAAGCATCCCTTACTGGCAAACAGACCAACGTAAAGGTATCGGCAGGCTCTGCATTCATCAAGGTTAAATCTTTGACCAATCAGAGCGATAACTTCTCGATCAAGACACCGACCGCCATCATGGGGGTACGGGGTACGCAATTTACAGTGATGGTTGATCCAGTGACGGGCAAAAGCAAGGTGATCGTCGCATCCGGAATCGTCCAGGCAGAGAATACGCTAAATCAGGAACAGGTGACGGTGCTTCCGTTGATGCAAGGCGTGTTTTATGGGAATGAGCTCTCGCAGCAGCCTGAGACCGCGACGAGCTTGATCCTGCCGGAGGACATCGTGCAATCGGTATCGCCGGAAATCATAGAGTCGATGATTCGCAACAAAGAGATGCTGGATCAAGAGCACGATCAGCTCATTCAACAATTGCAGGGCGGGGCAGCCGAATACCCACAATTGCATTTGGAGCAGCAAGCAGATGTTGAACAGTATGAGGAAAACTTGAGGAATTGGATGAATGCCTTGATAAAAGAGGCATTAGACGAGAAAGTGGTGAGCGAGAGTCAAATTTCCGGAGCCATCAATCAGGCGAATCCGGAATTGACCCGCAAAATCCAGCTCGGCGGGGAAGGCGACGCCGTCCATTGGAATGAAAAGCAGCTGGAAGAACGCGACCATTTGCTTGAAGCGGAGCGAAAGTATAGGGAGCAGGTGGAACAAGAGTTACAGAACCGCAACAATCAAGTGCCGGTCAGCCTGCAAGAGCAAATCCGGCAACAAATAGAAGAATTGCGCCGGCAAAACGACGCTGCCAAGCAGAAGGAGCAGGACAGGATCGATCAATTAGCGCTCGCTAGGGAAAAAGGAAGTATGGACTCCCATTTGGGCGGGTCTATCGGCGGCTCCGGCGGCTCGGGAGGTTCCGGTGGTTCGGGTGGCTCTGGCGGATCAGGCGGAGGCTCTGATCCCGGCGGCGGAGATGATAAGGAAGATAAACTGGACATCGCCAGCATCCCTGCCATAACAGAACGGATCGAGGCTGGCACCTCCTTTAAACTGCCGTCGCGGGCGACAGCCGTATTGAAGAATGGTGACAAGGCGAAGGTATTCGTGAGCTGGGGTCAGACCCAAGTAGATACCTCGCTGACAGGCAGCTACCGTTTTTCCGGAAAAGTGAAAGATTACAAAGAAGAAGTCATTTTGAACCTGCACATATACGCACCTTTTGACAAGCCGGCGAAGGTACAGAGCGGAACCATGCTGTTTGAAAAAGACTTTATGCTCGTAATGGGCGATCAGACCATTCCAAGCGATGCGACTGTCACCATCACGGAGGTGCAGCCCGCCAACAGCATGACTGCAGCAGGTTTGGTACTCCAGTTTGCTTTTGAGGGGATGAAAGTGAAGGAGTCCGTGACGCTCTCTTATCCCATCGCTTCAGGAGAAGATGCGAGCGATGTCGGTATTTTTAGCGAGAAACGGGAGCAAAGATGGGCATACATCCGCTCTACCAGTGTGAGTGGTGGAAGGGCCATAGCCAGTGTAGACGAATTGGGAACGATCGGCGTGTTTCATGCACCTCAAGTATCCCCCGTTATCGCAACGCCGGATGCTGGACTGGTAGATGGAAACACGAGCATTACACTGGAAACCAGTACAGCGGAGGCCGACATCTACTATCGGCAAAGTGGGAAATTCGACCGATACAAGCGAAGCGATAAGCTGAGGTTATCCGATGGAGGCGAATTGGAAGCATACGCGGCTGCCGATAACATGCGTGACAGTGAAATCAACAGCTGGACATACAGCACGGTAGCGGCTGATGTTGTCGATAGCCAGCACGTAGAGATTTCCTTTTCCGAACCGATACGCAGTGGTTCTGGATCGGAAGTGACCCTGCAAAACGGGCGCACCTATCGTTTGGGCGTCGAATCCAAAGATGGATCACAGCAATTGGCGATAGCAAGCGGCTCGCAAACAGGCAGCCGTGCCGTGCTGTTAACGCTGGCGAACGATACAGCAGAAATGCCGCAAAATACGTTTGTTGTGAAATTTTCGGATGACAGTGATGTCGTGGAGAGTAATTCATTCCTGTTAGGGAAGGTGCCTCCACCGCCGCCGCCACCACCGCCTCCACAAGAAGATAAACGGATTAGCCTTGAGTTAAGCCCTGATGGCAGTGCTCTCTTTATCAGGTGGGATCCGGTCGAAGGCGCTGCTCGGTATGAAATATGCATTGATGGCGAGTGTGTACCTGTAGAACAAGGTGAAGATGGAGACCAGTTGGAATACAAGCTACTGACAGAGCAGGGCGTAACGTACAAGGTGAAGGTTACTGCCTTCGATGGTGAGAATCATGCTATCGCAAAGGGGACGGAGACGTATACAGCTGAAGGGGAAATACCTCCAACGGAGCTGGAATGGATAGAAATCGAGGAAGTCAGAGAAGATCATACTTATATCAGATGGAACGCGGTCGAGAATGCAGACTCCTATCAAGTTTGTATCCTTGAAGTTGCGTGCTCGTCGCCAGGCGAACCCAGTGGAGAAGGACAGCAGCTGGAGTATCATCCTGACATAGAAGCTGCAGGTACTTATGAGGTGATGGTTACAGCTTACTCAGGGGATCAGGCAATCGCCAAAGGAACGAGGTCGATTACCGTTGAAGGGGATACAGAGCCGCTGCCACCATTGGAACTGGAAGGAATCGAAGTTATACCGGATGCATTTTCGGTTCAAATCCAATGGAATCAAGTCATGAACACAAAGCATTACGAAGTATGTGTAAACAACGAATTTAATGATGAAGCCGGCCAGGACAATTGTGGCTATGTGACAACCAATGTTTATGAGATGCAAGACCTGGCACCTGGTTTGTATACGGCGAGCATAACTGCTTTAAGCAACGACGATGATATTTTGGCAAAGGGAGAAGTATCATTTTCGTTTGGGCTGGCTTTAAAAGCCTCAAAGTACACGGATTCCAAACAACGAAAAGACCTGAAAAAAGCGAAAAAGCGAAAAGAAGCGCTAGACCCAACAGATGAGACAGACCCAGTAGAAGAGAAAAGCCAAAAGGAGGGTGAGGTCTTTGAGACAAACAAGGAAACAGACTAGCCAAAGAACGATCTGGTTATCCCTATTCCTGGGGGCAATTCTCTTTGAAGCGAGTCCAGCAACAGCAGCTTTCGGATCCACAATACCCGAAGCCAATCCGATTCAGACAAACACAGTGCAATCCCAAACTATCGCTGGTGCTGGAACGGTAGGAGATAAGAACGGTCCCGCACCGTCCGCCACTTTCCGCCAGCCTATGGGTATTGCCGTGCATTCGGATGGATCCGCCTCTATAGCGGATTCGTCCAACCAGCTCATTCGTAAAGTCACAAATAACACCGTAAATACTTATGCAGGACTTAGCATCTCCCGCGATGCCAAAGGCTTTCCGGAAGGGACGCTTCTGGACGGTCCCCTGCACCAATCGATGTTTCAGCAGCCCCAAGGCTTAGATGTCGATCGGGAAGGCAATCTGTATGTCGCGGATGCTGAAAACCATTCGATCCGTAAAATTACGCCGCAGGGTGTGGTGACAATCGCCGGAGACGGTGTCCAAGGATATCAGGACGGCCGTGAGGAAAAAGCACGCTTCCATTCCCCTGCAGACGTGGCGGTTGCTGAAGACGGAACAATTTATGTAGCGGATACGTTAAATCATGCCATCCGTAAAATCACCCCAAAGGGCAAGGTGACGACCTTGAACCGTGTGTCAGAGCGGATCGTTGCATTGTCCAGCGGGTACGTGGAGCGCGCGGGAGATTACCAGGATGGCAAGCTGAGTGAAGCCAAATTCAATGAACCGTCCGGCATCGCAATCGATGCGCAAGGCAATTTATATGTGAGCGATTCGGGAAATCAGCGGATCCGTTATATCGATCTGAAAAACGAGACCGTGACGACTGTCGCTGGGGAACCGACTCTTGCCTATCCGCCAGCCAGCTTTTATGCGGAAGGAGCTCTGGAAGACGGAGAAGCGGGAAAGGCAAAGTTCCAATTTCCCAAAGGGATTGCCGTAACCGCAGAAGGTGGGCTTGTAATTGCAGATAGCGTGAATCATGCGATTCGTTATTTGCACGGAGGAACGGTAACCACGCTCGCCACATCCTTTGATACGCCAGTTGACGTCGATGTCGATGCGCAAGGGAACATCTGGGTAGTCGATTCCGGCGCGAATGCGATTTTGCAGCTGCAGATTCCCGAAAAGAAATGAAACAAAGAAGAAGCCTTGGAAACAAGGCTTCTTTTCACTTTTGCTCAGTCCTTTATGTATAATACTTTTCCAACGTCTTGGCAGAGCCCGTCCACTTGGACAGCTTGGCCAACAACCCGAACATCACTTTTTGCAAACCACGTGGAACATGAGGAACGTAAAACTCGCCCATTTCAAACAGCGTACCGAGCAACAAGATATTTTTCGGTATGTCCTGCTGCAAAAAGGGCAGGTAAAAGCTTCGGCCATCTGTGTCCAGACCATAGCCGCATCTTACAAAATGCTCAAACGTTCCAGCCGGCCGAATTTCTACCGTAAAACTGACAACCTTGTCAGAAGGATTCCAGAAGCTATGGATCGTACCCTCCGGCACATGTGCCTTCTCTCCTTCTTTCAAAAAGGTCTTTTTCCCATCAATGGTCAGCTCCAGATTCCCTTCCAGACCAGTAAACGACTCGACAAACTGCGTGTGGTAGTGCGGGAAAATTCCATTGGCGGGGGGCAAATCAGTGCGAAAGAGAAGAAACTCCCCATTGGTTTCCTCCATCGTTTTGAGAAAGGTTACTTTCTCACCTGTTCTTGGGTTGATGACGACACGGCTTAATTCAGACATGAAAGTTCCCCTTTAACATTGTAACTTTAAGAAAAGTGCTAATCAGAATATAATGGATATACATAACGTTCGACAAGATTTGACATTTTTACGTTTATGAGGGGAGGGTGTAATGAGCAAGCTAGAATTGGATTTACATGGCTATCGATTATCAGAAATGATTGCAAAGAATCGCAGTACGATCGTATACAGGGGCGTTCGAGCGGAAGACAATCAACCGGTCATATTGAAGATGCTGAAGGAAGAGCACGTCACGATTGAATCAGTCGCAACATTAAGAAATGAGTACAACATTCTTCAATCCATTCATTCCGCAGCCGTTGTCAAAACGGTGGACTTCCTCAATCGGGGCAGAGAAACGGTGCTGGTGACCGAAGATTGCGGAGGTGTGTCCCTGGATATCTTCTTGAAAATGGAAGGGCTCACCATTCGCGACCTGATTTTGATCTGTATCCGGATCGTTGAATGTATTGAGGAAGTACATAAACACCGCATCATCCATAAAGATATCCAACCTGCAAACATCTTGATCCATCCCCTTACCCGAGAAGTGAGATTGATCGATTTTGGCCTTGCCACGCGTCTTCAACCTGGTCATCACGGCATGAAAACGGTCAGGGAGTTGGAAAGCGGCTCCAGCTACATGTCTCCCGAGCAGACCGGGCGCATGAATCGCTCTCTGGATTATCGGACAGATTTTTACTCCTTTGGGGCCACCGCTTATGAAATGCTGACGGGACACCCGCCTTTTCGCGCCGTCGATCTGTTGGAATTGGTGCATGCCATTATGGCGGTCCAGCCAGTCTCTGTGATTGAAAGCAACCCGCAAGTGCCATATGCCCTCTCCGCGATCATCATGAAATGCTTAGCCAAAAACGCGGAGGATCGTTACCACAGTGTCAGCGGTTTGCTGGCTGATTTGCAGCAGTGCAGATTGGAAATGGAAGAGACGGGCACGATACAGCCGTTTCTTTTGGCACAGCATGATCTGTCGGATCGCCTGCATATTCCGCAAAAATTGTATGGACGAGATCACGAGTTGGCCGTGCTTGCCGAGACATATCAGCAAGTCTGCAACGGGAAGACAAGGCTGGTTCTGATCCATGGCCAAGCTGGCGTCGGGAAGTCTGCACTCGTTCAGGAATTTCAGAAAACACTATGGCCCAGCAGAGGGCGGTTTATATCCGGAAAATTTGATCAGTACAAACAAAACATTCCCTACATGTCCCTGATTCAAGCCTTTCAAGGGCTTATCCGGCAGCTTCTTGCAGAAAGCAAAGAGGAGCTGGATGTATGGCGCACCCTGATACGGGAAGCAGTCCAAGGCTTGGGACAGGTGATCGTCGATGTCATTCCCCAGTTGGAAATGATCATTGGCATACAGCCGCCTGCACCTGAATTGCCTCCTGTCGAGGCCAAGAACCGGTTTCAAATGGTCATGCAGCGGTTCGTACGTGCATTGGCCAGGCCAGACCATCCGCTGATCTTGTTCCTGGATGATTTGCAGTGGGCCGATCACGCGACATTGCAGTTAGTCCAGCAGCTGATTACGGACATGCATGTTCGCCATCTGCTGGTCATCGGAGCCTATCGTTCCGATGAAGTCGGGTCGGCGCACCCCCTTGTGCTGATGCAAAGAGAACTAGGCAGCAGGGAAGGCACATTGCAGGAAGTGACGCTGGAGCCTTTGCGTGAATGGGAGATCAACCGCATGATCGCAGAGATGGTTCATACCGATGTGCGGGAGACCATCCCCCTGGCCCGATTGATCGTACAAAAAACAGAGGGAAATCCGTTTTTCGCCAAAGAGTACGTAAAAACGCTTCACGATCGGAAGTTACTCCGGTTTTCCTATGCAGAGAAACGCTGGCAGTGGGATTTCATGGAGATCGAGAAATTCGGCACAGCTGACAACATCGTTGCGTTTCTGGTGGAAAAGCTCCGCACACTGTCTGCGGAAGAGCAAAGACTGCTTGCCTATGCGGCATGCCTGGGAAGCACGTTCACCTTAGAGATGATCGCTGCTGTATATGGAATCTCGGATGCAGGGGCGCTCCGGAAACTATGGCCTGCCATCATGGAAGGGCTTGTCGTTTCCCGGCAAGAAGAGCAGTATCTGGCCTATGTGGGGCTGGAGTTTCAGTCGAATCGTCTTCATCTGCAATTCTCCTTCGTTCACGATCGTTTGCAACAGGCAGCCGTTTCCTTGCTATCCGACAGGGAGCGCGAGACGGTCCATCTGCAGATTGGAACGATGATGCGGAGCTATTTTGCCGATACGCAGCGGGATGAAGAGCTCTTTGAAATGTGTGATCATCTGTATCAGGCAAAAGCGTTGATCAACGACCAGGAAGAAAAGGCTCGCATCGCGCAGCTGCATCTCCTGGCAGGGAAAAAGGCGAAAGCATCGACTGCTTACGATGCCGCTTATACATATCTGAATCAAGGGGCGGAAATGCTGCCTGCATCAGCGTGGGAGGACAATTACCCTCTGGCTGTCGAGTTGTATACTCTGCAAGCAGAAGCCGCTTATCTGAGCAATCGGTTTGAAGAAGCGGAGCGATTGTTTGCGCTTGTTCTTGGCCACGCGCAAACCGTATTGGAGCAGGTTGCCATTTTGGAGATCAAGATCCTGATGTATACCGGCTTGGCCAGGTTCGCGGATGTGCTGGCTTATGCAAAACAGGCTTTGCGTTTGCTGGGGGTTTCTCTTCCGAAAAAGATCGGCATGCTGGATATGCTCACGGAAATCGGGAAGATCAAACGGAGAATGATCGGGCGCAGCGCGGGGCAGCTGGTTCAATTGCCGTTGATGGAAGACGAACACATCAAAGCAGCGATGAGAATCATCAGTATTGCTGGACCCTCTTCCTATTTTGTGGAGCCAAACTGGTTTGCGCTCACGATTTTGCGTGCCCTCACGCTTTCGCTGGAGCGTGGAAATGATGTGGCTTCTCCCAATGGGTACACCGGCTACGGCATCGTCCTTTGCTCCAAATTTGGGGATTATCGAAATGGATACTTGTTTGGCGAGCTTGCGTGCAGCATTGCGGATCAGTTCGCAGATCCGCTAGCGCAGACGAAAGCCTATGGTGCCCACGCACTGCTGATTAATCATTGGCAAAATCATGCGCGGACCAATATCCCCTTGCTGGAAAAAGCGATCCGGCATGGCGTGGATAGCGGCAGCAACATCTATATGGCCTACAACATGCTGGGAATGCTCGATGCGATGTTTTTCTGCGGTGATCCAATGGAGGACATCCAGCAGCAGATTCAGCTTTATGCAGACGTCATTTCCCAAGTCAAAATCGTCGATCACGACGACCGCCTTTTATTGCTGGAGCAAACGATCCATAGTCTTGCAAAAAGCCATCCGGATAAGCCGGGGTTTGCCCTGCACGGTTTTGATGAGGAGAGCTATGCGGGGACAGTAAGGGATCAAGAGAATCACTTTAAACGGTATATGTACCATTATTATAAAATTCATTTGCTTTATCTCTTTGGTCAATACCAGGAAGCGGCAGACCTGGCGTCTGAGGCTGAGAAATGGATGGAAAGCGTAAGAGGACAGCTGCTGGAGCCACAGCATGTATTTATCCAGACGTTGGCGTTGACTGCCTTATATCCTTCCATTCACGCAGCGGAACAAGCGGCCGCGGCCAAAAAGATCAGGTCCAATCTGAAAAAAGTGAAAACGTGGGCAAAACACAGTCCGCAAAACTACAAGCACCGATACCAGCTGCTTGCAGCAGAGTGGGCATTGGTTTGCGGGAAAAAACAGAAGGCGGCAGCCCTGTATGAGCAAGCGATCCAACAAGCAAGACATGATGGCTTTGTCCAAAATGAAGGGATCGCTTGTGAGCGGGCAGCGGCGTATTCCCTATCCATCGGACACGAGACACTCGCGAAATACTATATCAATGATGCGTACCATGCGTATTTGCGCTGGGGAGCTGCTGCGAAAGCAAAGGATCTGGAAGAACGATATCCCCAGCTGCTGTATGGAAGCAAAGGGCTCGATCGTAAAAGTAGAGGAGGAGCGGAGGCACCATCGTCGAGCGTCCTCGATATGATGACGGTCATTCGCGCATCGCAAACCATTGCAAGCGAAATCAAACTGGACAAACTTCTGGAAACGATGCTGCGCACGGTGATCAGCAATGCGGGAGCTGAAAAAGGCCTGCTTATCTTGAAGAAGGAAAAGCAATGGGTCATTGAAGCAGCTGGATCCGTGAAGCATGGTGTAGATATGATGCAGTCTATGCCTTATGAACAATCCGGGCTGCTTTCCGTATCGATCGTAAACTATGCCATCCGAGCTGGCGAGATGATTGTGCGCCGCGATGCCTTCACGGAAGAGAAATACGCCAGAGATCCGTACATCAAACTGCACCAGCCCAAATCGATTCTTTGCTCGCCTTTGTGGCTGCAAGGAAAAATGATCGGAATCATCTACCTCGAAAATAATTTGGCGGCAGACGTCTTTGATGAGAAACGGATCGAGCTGCTGCAGATGATTTTCGCGCAAATCGCGATCTTCATCGAAAATGCACGGCTCTATCATCAGCTCGAAGCGTGGAACCACTCCTTGGAAAAGACCGTCGCCGACCGTACGGATGAGATCCAGCGGCTTTTGCGTGATAATAAAAACCTGCTTGATCATGCTGGACAAGGATTTTTGCTGTTTTCTCGCGATCAAACGGTTCATTCCCAATACAGTCGGGAATGTCTGCGAATCTTTGGCAAAGAGATTTCCGGCTTCCCGGTTGCGGAGCTGCTATACCCGGATCGGCCAGAAGATCAAGTGTTTGTGCAGCAGCTACTGGACAAGTATTTTGAAACGCAAAGCAGCAGTGAGAAGGAATTGTATCTCTCCCTGCTGCCGACAGAAGTCGTGGTCAATCATATGCCGATCAAGGTGGAGAGCAAGCCTATCTTTGACACCAAAGGTGACTCCACAGAAAAATTGATGATGGTGCTAACAGACCTGAGCGAGAAGCGAGCGCTCGAGAGCAAAATGGAGAAGGAATGGCAGACGCTCAAAATGGTGGTAACGGTTGTGACCAATCTGGGCATGTTCCATGAAGCAGTCCAAGAACTCTCCACCTTCTGCGAACATCATCAAGAGCAAGCAGATTCACACGAGGCATTGATCAAAGTACTTGGCAGGCTGCACACCTTTAAAGGGGAATTTAGTCAGTTGCAAATGATTCATACCACACAAATCCTGCAGGAGCTCGAAACAGCTTTTGTGGAGAGGATCAAAGAACGTGAGCAGCTGAAGGTAGTTCCGGACATGACGGCTGTACAGAAGGCTTTGCAGCAGGATATCGCCATCCTGCAGCAGATTCTTGGAAGCGGCATTTTGGAGCCAAAGGAGAGGATCGTATCATTTGCAGAAAACAGATGGGAAGCATTTGAAACGAAGCTCAAAGCCTATTTGCAAGAGCAGGGACGTCATGAGCTATTGCATGATGTGAAGCAGCTTCATTACCGGCCGTTTCGGGAGCTGCTGACGAGATACCCGGACTATGTGGGCAGAATCGCGGAGCGTTTTGGTAAAAAGATTGCACCACTAAGCGTCGATGGCGGCCATATGCTGGTCGACTCTTCCTGCTTTGCCGAGTTTGCTGAGTCGCTGGTGCACGTTTTCCGCAATGCCGTCGATCATGGACTAGAGGATGACAGCACCCGTCTTTCACAGAACAAAAACACGTATGGGACAATCACTTGCAGCATTGCACAGATCGGACAAGAGATCGTCGTTACCATTTCTGATGATGGCAAGGGCATTGACATCGAGGCAATCAAGGCGAAGGCCTACCGAAGCGGACTCCTTAAAGAGTCTGCCGAGAAGTGGAGCGATCAAGAGTGGATGGCAATGATATTTACCGATGTATTTTCTACAAAAGAGGAAATCGGTGAGTTATCCGGTCTCGGTATGGGGTTGTCCATCGTCAAGGAGGCAGTGGACCGCTTGGGCGGGCGCATTGAGATCAGAAGCAGCAAACACGAAGGGACAGCTTTTCTCTTTTATCTGCCCTGGCAGTCTTGAGAATAACAACAAAAAAGAGAGTCCGCGGTATAGCAACATACGCCGGATTCTCTTTTTTTCTGTATCAGAACGTGTATACTTCACTAGGCTTCTATTGAAGTATTTCTTATTTACGGGGAGTAGAAAGCACCAAATCAATCACAGAAAAAAACTTATCATGGTCAAAGGGCTTGATGATATAATGTCTGGCCCCGGCCTTAATGGCCTCAAATACCTGATCCTGAAACCCGAGCGTACTGATCATGACAATTCTGGCATCGGGAAATTCATGCTTAATTTTTTTCACCGTATCAATCCCATTCATGACCGGCATATTGATATCCATGGTGACCAGATCGGGTCTGTGCAGGCGATATTGTAAATAGGCCTCTTCTCCATTGGTTGCTTCAGCAACGACCTCGTGTTCCGATTGGGAAAGAATTTTCTTAAGCGATTCTCTGACGATGTAGGAATCATCCGCAATTAGTACTTGAGCCATACTATCTCCACCTATATATCAATCTTGATCGAGGGGTTGTCTACCTATATATAAACCTATTTTACTATAACAATCAGATGAATATGACTCAAGATAAATAAATATTTTATATTACTTTTGACCTAGGACTAACCTCCTTGTTTATTGCTGATGAAATAACATTTGCACTAATAATGATTCTCATTTATAGTTAGGGATGCAGATAAGGGAGAAGAAAAGAACCGTTACGAAAGGGGAAATGATCACCTTGCTCATCCAGACAAGAACAATCGTTGTACAAAAAGGCTTTGCAGATCAAGTCGTCGAGCGATTTACCAAAGAGAGCCCGATGGATTCCATGGAGGGTCTTTTGGATAAAACCGTCATGGTGAATAAAAGAAACAAGGAAGACCAAGAAGAAGTCATGGTCATGATCCGCTGGGAATCGGTAGATGCGTGGAAGAACTGGGAGAAAAGCGATGCCCATATCCAAGGCCACAGAGAAAACAAAGGAAAGCCAGTACCAGAGTTCGTCATCAGCACGACCGTGAACATGTATGAAGTCAAATCGGTAAAGCCGGGGATCGGCCGTTCATAAAAACGTTACAGCAGCAGGAGACCATCCTTTTCAGGGTGGTTCTTTTTTTGGGGGATGCTTCGTTGGGGAGGGCTTAAGCAGGCGCTCTATTGCGAAACATGCTCTCTGACGTCATAAAATGAAAAATTGAAGAGACTCGCTTTTATCTTTTAGTCCGTTCGACTTTATGCAATGGCCACGTGAGGAAGGGAAGAGAGGGACGGGCGGAGTCTTTGTCACATCTACTTAGGTGGAGCTTCCAAAAGCGGTACACGCTTGTCGCGCAACCCCATCGGTTGAATACGCTTCTTTGAAACCTTTTGCGTGACGTACCGTTTTTGGAAGCGGAACCGGACAGTTTTCGCTTCCTTACGGGTGTGGCAAGAACGCAGCCCGCCCTCTCTTCCCTTCCCCCACCACTATGTATGCACCAACCGTTTTGTATATATTGACTCGATCGGCACCCATATGATATGAAAAAGGTGATTAGCACTCGATGGAGTAGAGTGCTAAAGAACCAGAATCGAGCATGAAGCAGCCAACAATAGAAAGGAGATTCAACATGGAAAAGAAGCAATTCCAAGCAGAATCCAAACGGCTATTGGAAATGATGATCAACTCGATCTATTCGCAGCGTGAAATCTTTTTGCGAGAGTTAATCTCCAATGCCAGCGATGCGATCGACAAAATCTATTACAAAGCGTTAACGGATGAATCTTTGCGTTTTGATCAAGACAGTTACTATATCAAAATCGTGCCAAACAAGGATGAGCGGACACTGAAGATCATCGATACCGGGATCGGCATGACAAAGGAAGAGTTGGAGAATAATTTGGGCGTTATCGCCAAGAGCGGCTCCCTTGCCTTCAAGAGTGAAGTCGAGCAAAAAGACGGACACGATATCATCGGCCAGTTTGGGGTCGGCTTTTACTCTGCCTTTATGGTGGCCGACAAGGTAACGGTCGTCAGCAAGGCGTTGGGCAGCGAGGAAGCGTACAAATGGGAATCCTCCGGTGCGGACGGCTATACGATCGAGCCCTGTGAAAAAGATACGGTGGGTACAGAGATCACCTTGTCCATCAAGGCCAATACCGAAGAGGACAATTACGATGAGTATCTGGACGAATACCGACTGCAATCCATCATCAAAAAATATTCCGATTTCATCCGCTACCCGATCAAAATGGATGTCACGACAAGAAAGCGCAAAGAGGGCAGCGACAATGAATTCGAAACCGTCCAGGAAGAGCAGATCATCAACAGCATGGTGCCGATCTGGAGGAAAAATAAAAACGAGCTGACTCCGGAGGATTACGAGAAGTTTTACAACGAAAAGCATTATGGCTTTGACAAGCCGCTGAAGCACATCCATATCAGTGTAGACGGGGCGGTACGTTATAATGCCATTCTATTTATCCCGGAGAAAATCCCGTTCGATTACTACACAAGAGAATACGAAAAGGGTCTGGAGCTGTATTCCAACGGCGTCCTGATCATGAGCAAATGCCCGGATTTACTGCCTGACTACTACAGCTTTGTAAAGGGCATGGTCGATTCAGAAGATTTATCGCTCAATATCTCCCGGGAAATTTTGCAGCATGACCGCCAACTGAAGCTGATCGCCAAAAATATCAAGAGCAAGATTACCGGCCAATTGCAAAGCATGTTAAAGGACGATCGGGAAAAATACGAAGCGTTCTATCAATCCTTTGGCAGACAGCTTAAATATGGCGTCTACAGCGACTTCGGCAGCAACAAAGACACTTTGCAGGATTTGCTGATGTTCTATTCCTCCAAGGACAAGAAGCTGGTCACGCTGGATGAGTATGTATCCCGCATGCCGGAGGATCAAAAATACATCTATTACGCTTCCGGGGAATCGATTGAAAGAATCGAGAAGCTGCCGCAGACCGAGCTGGTCGCGGAAAAAGGCTATGAGATTCTCTATTTCACCGATGAAATCGACGAGTTTGCCATCAAGATGCTGATGTCCTATAAAGACAAGGAGTTCAAATCGGTATCCAGCGGTGATTTGGGCATCGACTCCAAAGAGGATGAAAAGGATACCGAGGCGACCGAAAAAGAGCACAAAGAGCTGTTCGACGCGATGAAGCAATTCCTGACTGGCAAAGTAAAGGATGTGCGCGTCTCCAAACGGTTGAAGTCCCACCCCGTATGTCTTTCCACGGATGGTGAAGTGACCATCGAAATGGAAAAAATCCTGCGCGCCATGCCGAATAACCAAAATATCCAGGCAGAAAAGGTGTTGGAAATCAACCCCAACCATGAGGTGTTCCAATCGCTGCAGGCTGCCTATGAAAAAGATAAAGAAAAGCTGGAGCTGTACACCCACTTGCTTTACAACCAAGCCCTGCTCATCGAAGGCTTGCCGCTGCAGGACCCGGTGGAATTCTCCAATCACATCTGCAAAATCATGGTGACTTCCTAAGAAGGGCAAATCTCCATGTTAAACCGTCTGTCTATCAAAGACAGGCGGTTTTTGTATGTAGAGCACAGTTTTTGCACAATTCCGTGGGGTGAATTCGGTCTGACTGTACAAACCTATTTATTGTAAAGTAGAAGCATAAAGACTGATCCACACTCATATCTTGTGCAACAAGTTGTGCATGATTTTGTGCTAAAAGGTGGCCGCCATGTTAGACAAAAGAACAATGCAAATGTTGCAGCTTCTTGTGCAGACCCAGCATTATGTCGCAGCCAAAGAATTAATGGAGCATTTCTCCATTTCGCGAAGGACGCTATACTACGATATCCAAAAGATCAATGATTGGCTGGAGAAAGCCGGCCTGCCGCTCGTCCGGTACATTTACGCAAAAGGCTTTTATCTGGACGAGGGAAGCAGACAGGCAGCGATGCGGTTGATCGGGGAAACAAAGTCCAGTTTGTATGCCCTGCGCTCAGGGGAGAGGCAAGTCTATTTGCTTCTGTACGTCCTGCTGGCAGATGAACGCATTACGACACAGGAATGCATGGAGAGAACAGGGGTCAGCCGCAATACCATCTTGCAGGATCTCAAGCAGATGAAAAAGGAACTGGGCAAGCATGGTCTGAGCCTTGCGTACTCCTACGCGAGCGGGTATGAAATCACGGGGGATGAGCTGGCGATACGCAATCTGTTGAGCCATACTGTGCAATCTTTGCTGCATGATGGCCAGGAGCAGCTGCTGCGAGATCTGCATGAAGCGGATCCGGACATACCCTCTCCCGCAATCATCCTGGATTGGCTGCATGATTGTGAACAGCAGCTGCAGCTTCAGTTTGCCGAGGATTCACTCAAGCCGCTAAGCTACTTGTTTTCGTTGTATCTCAAGCGGATCAAGAGCGGGCATGCGGCTGCCTATCCGCCCGAGCAGCGCAAGCATATCGTGCAAACCAAGCATTATGGCGTCATCCAGTCGTTGGAGCAGGTCGTGCAGACCAAGCTTCCCCGGGAGGAAAAAGGCTATCTGGCCACACTGTTGTTAAGCGCAAAGGTGAATGATTTCGAGCTGTCTGCGGAGCACTATGAGCTTCCGCTGCTAAAACAGGCGATTGCGGAAATGGTTGACCTTTTTGAAATGAGAGCCTGTGTGGTGTTTGACCAGCGGGTGCAGTTAGAGCGCAACCTCTACATCCATCTGCAGCCAGCATACTATCGGTTCCTGTATGACATCGACGTGGCCAACCCGTTAAAGGAAGTCATTCAGGTTCAATACCGCGATATTTATGAGCTGACCAAAAAAAGCATTGCTCCGTTGGAAAAATTGGTGGGCAAAGCGATACGCGATGATGAAATCGCCTTTATTACGGTTCACTTTGGGGGATGGATGCGTCGCCAAGGAATTCGGGCAACCGCGCTGCGGCGTGTGTTGCTGGTATGTGCGAACGGGGTGGGTACCTCCCGCATCCTGGCCCAGCAGTTGGAGGGCCTGATTTCCAACATGGAGCTGCTCGGTCCCATCACGCTTCGGCAGTATGAGCAGTTCCAGGAGGACGTCGACATCGTCATTTCTACTACCAAAATCGCGAACCCGCGGCATCGCATCATTTTTGTCAATCCGATCTTAACGGATCGCGACAAAGTTCATCTACTCAGTCAAATAGAGACGATTTCCCAAAGCTCGCCCTCCCATATTACGGCGCAAACGATCGTAGATCTTGTAAAGAAATATGCGGTCTTGGAAAAGGAAGAGCAGCTGGTCGAGGAAATCAAACAAGTGTTACAGCAGCAGAAGCAGGTGAAGAGGGAGAGAAAACCAATGTTAGACGAGTTGTTGCAGGAAGATTGTATTCAGCTGAAGGACTATGTGAGCGATTGGAGGGAAGCGATCCGCATCGCGTCCGAACCGCTTCTGAAAAACCAGTCGATCACGGAGATGTATGTCCAGGCGATGATCGACAACGTCGAAGAAAATGGCCCTTATATCGTCATTGCTCCCATGGTGGCCCTGCCGCATGCAAGACCGGAACAAGGGGTCAACCGCGTAGGGATGAGCTTGCTTCGCTTGGAACAGCCCGTGTCTTTTTCGGAGAAACAGCTGCGCGAGGCACAGCTGATTATCGTGCTGGCTGCCGTGGACAACGAGACCCATCTGCAAGCATTGTCCCAGCTGTCGGCGATGCTGTCCGAAGAAGGCAATATCGACAGGCTGATCGCTGCCGATGATAGGGAAACCATCCTTCGCTATATCAAAACCTACTCAAAATAACAGGAGGAATGAAGCATGAAGAAGATTTTGGTCGTGTGCGGTAATGGATTGGGCAGCAGCTTTATTGTGGAGATGAACGTGAAAAAGATTTTAGGAGAGCTGGGCATTCAGGCGGAGGTGTCCCACACCGATCTGGCGACAAGCAAAACGGAGCAGGCAGATGTGTATCTGGGCTCAAAAGACATTGTCGGTCAACTGGAAGACGGCAAACGTTACGTGATTGGCTTGCAGAATATTTTAAGCCAGCCGGAAATCAAGGAAGCGTTACAACAATATTTCGCAAAGGAATGATGACCGATGCTCGACGTAATCATGAAGGACATATTGGGGACGCCCGCCATATTGGTAGGTTTGTTTGCCCTCGTGGGTTTGCTCCTGCAAAAGAAAAGCACGGCTGATGTCGTCTCCGGCACCTTGAAAACCATCATGGGCTTTCTGATCCTGGGAGCAGGCGCCGGGATCTTGATCGGCGCATTGGGCGCTTTCGGAAGCATGTTCGACAAGGCGTTTCAAATCCAAGGGGTCATTCCAAACAATGAGGCTATTGTCGCTCTCGCGCAGCAGACGTTTGGCGCAGAAACAGCCATGATCATGCTGTTTGGGATGATTGTCAACATTTTGTTGGCTCGCTTTACCCGGTTTAAGTACATTTTCTTGACGGGTCACCATACGATGTTTATGGCGTGTCTGATTGCCGTGATTTTGTCTACAGGCGGTGTCAAAGGCCTGCCGATGGTGATTCTGGGCTCCCTCATTCTGGGTGCGTTGATGGTATTATCTCCTGCGATGCTGCAGCCATTTATGCGAAAAATCACAGGCAGCAATGATATTGCGATGGGACACTTCGGATCCGTAGGCTACCTGGTTGCAGGCTATATCGGGAAAGCTGTAGGGAATCCGGCAAAATCGACGGAAGATATTAAAGTGCCGAAATCATTGGGATTTTTACGGGATACATCCGTTTCCGTCTCTTTGACCATGACGATCCTGTTCATCATCGTTGCGCTTGCGGCAGGACCAGGCTTTGTTGAAGAAAAATTGAGCGCAGGGCAGAACTATTTAGTGTATGCGGTATTGCAAGCGATTACGTTTGCAGCAGGCGTATATATCGTGTTGGCCGGGGTACGGATTTTGCTCGCCGAAATCGTGCCTGCCTTCAAAGGGATTGCTGATAAAGTCGTGCCAGATGCCATCCCGGCGCTGGATTGCCCTACGGTATTCCCATTTGCCTCCAATGCGGTGGTCATCGGATTTTTCGCAAGCTTTGTGGCAGGTCTTGTCTCCATGTTCCTATTGCCGATCTTCGGCTTGAAGGTCATTGTGCCAGGCCTGGTGCCGCACTTCTTTACCGGTGCGGCGGCGGGTGTATTCGGAAATGCGACAGGCGGACGCCGCGGGGCTATTGCAGGATCCTTCGTCAATGGCTTGCTGATCAGTTTTTTGCCAGCGCTGCTGCTGCCGGTGCTTGGTTCGCTCGGGTTTGAGGGCACCACATTTGGCGATGCGGACTTCGGGATCGTTGGTATTATCCTTGGTAAAATAGTAGCTTTGTTCAACTAAAACTAGTTAAAGGGATAGGGAGGGCATTGAAGCTTTGGCTTCGATGCCTTTTTTGATTACCCAAAAGCCTGTTGGAAAGGTACAGCAGTGGGGCGAGCATGTTTTGAAAGAGAAAAGTGCAAAGGAATCAGGAAAAGCATGATGCATACAAGAAAAACCCCGTAAAAACGGGGGTTTATAAGATAGTGGATAAACAAACGCTACGGTGAGGAAGGGAAAAACGGGACGGGCGGAGTCTTTGTCACACCTACTCAGGTGGAGCTTCCAAAAATGGTACATGCTTGTCGTGCAAACCCTTCGTATGAATACGCTTCTTCGAACCTTTTTGCGCGACGTACCGTTTTTGGAAGCGGAACCGGACAGTCTGCACCCCCTCGCGGGTGTGGTAAGAACGCAGCCCCGCCCGTTTTTCCCTTCCCCCACCACTATGATTGCACAAATTTAAGCACCGACGGCCATACCAGTACGTGAGGCACGATCTTTTTTCCCATGCAATACATGGTAAAGCAACGCGGAAGCCAAAATCAGAACACCCATGATGACATACAAAGTCCGGTAACCGGTAACTGGAATGATAAAACCGAGCAAATAAGGACCAAATCCAAGCCCTGCATCGAGAAAGATAAAGAAGGTAGAGGTAGCCAACCCCAAACGTTGGGGAGCTGTCAATTTTACCGCAATCGCCTGTGTGCTCGACTGCATATTCCCAAAGCCGAGACCAATCAAGATGCCGGCAGTCAACAATGTCAAACTATGGCCTGCCACACTGAGCAGAAACATACCGGCTGCAAAAAGCAAAAAAGCCGGATACATCACATAGTTCGCGCCCTTTTGGTCCAGCATCCGGCCTGTGAAAGGGCGAGAAGCCAATACAGCCACTGCATAGACGATAAAGAAAAAGCTTGCCGTATTGACCAAGTCCACTTCCTTGGCATAAAAGTTCAAAAAGGAAAGAACACCTGAGTAACAGAAAGCAATCGCCAGTGTCACAAAAGCGATCGGAAGGGCTTTTGGTTCAATATAACTGGAGATCGACAGTCCACTGCTTGCCGTAGGCCGGGTGGATACCTCTACAGCGGGAACATGCACAAAGAAAGCCGTGAGGAAACTGATAATCCCCAGGATCAGGCAAAAACCGAAAATGACCTGGAAGCTGGTATGCTGGCTCATGTAAAGACCGATGAATGGCCCGATGGCAGTAGCCAGTGTCGCACTCATGCTATAGTAGCCGATCCCTTCCCCTTTGCGTGCTGCAGGAATGATTTGGGCAACGATGGTTCCTGTGGCCGTACTGGCTATCCCCAAAGTAAGACCGTGCAAAAAACGGTTCACCAGCAGAAAGGTGATCCCGAAATTGACAAAATAGAGAAGCGTCGTCAAGGTAAAGCAAAGCAAGCCGATGAACAACGTTTTTTTACGGCCGATAAAGTCGATCATTCGTCCGATAAACAGACGGCCGATTAACGTACCGATAATAAAGATTCCGGTTACCAGGCCGGCTTGACTGGTCGAGGCTTGAAAGACATCGACGGCATAGACAGCAATGGTTACCAATAATAAATAAAAGACCAGTGTTAAGAAGAAATTGATGGAGGAAACAACGATAAAATCTTTGGACCATAATCGTGGCCGTGCTTGACTCATGGTTTTTACCCCTTTCGCCTTAAAAGTTACCTAGGTAACTATTTGACAAGAGAAACTATATCAAACCGAATGGTGGATGTCTAGTCAACAGGAAAAATGAGGGTATGAAATATCGTGTTGAATATAGAAATACTGCCAGCTCTGGTTTATGATAGGTAGGTGCAAACGAGTTTAACAAGATGCGGGTGAACATTCGTTGATTATTTTTGATTATATTGTAAATCTGTCCATATTTTCCCTGTTGGTTAGTATCCCCTTGGTGATTCGTTCGTTTATTAACCATAAACCGATAAAGCTGTTTGGGCTGTGGGTTGGCCTATATGCAGGGGTTGTATCGATTATACTGGTGATGTTGTCGATCAAGCAGGCGGGCTATTCGTACGACATACGGTATGCGCCTGTCATTCTGGTTTTTGCTTACCTAGGTCCGGCAGCAGGAATCATTACCGGGATCTTCTCCTTGCTCACACGCCTCCTGGCAGCAGGCAATTGGCTTCCGGCCATCATCGGTTGGACATCCATCATGCTGGTCTTCTCTGTATTGCATCGCTATCTCTCACGGTTTACTCCTATGAAAAAGAGTGTCTGGTTGTTTGGCGCGTATATCATCCTGTATGTATCCACGGTATGCGCCTTTCATATTTTGACGGACGAACCGTTCTTTCACCTTCAGTATCTCGTATTCATCATGCTGGGAGTCGTCATCGGCGGCTTGCTGATCGAATCTTACGTGAGACTGCACCGCACCATTACGGACAGGAAGACGATGGAAAAGACGCTGGAGGCGAGCGAATCAAAATATCGCCTGATCGCCGAAAACACTTCCGATCTGATCATGGTGATGGAAAAGGACCAATCGATCAGCTATTTTTCCCCGTCCCATGAGCACGTGCTGGGGTATCAAAGCGCGGATCTGGAAGGAATTGAATTGTGCAAGCTGCTGCATCCGGATGATATCAGCATGTTTCGCAGTACAGTAAAGCAAATGTTTGAGGACAAACAATCCCAATCGATGGAATTCCGTATCCGCAACAAATCGGGGGATTGGATTGAATTTGAGTCACGTTGTAAGCCCGTCCAAGGCGAAATGGCCGTTGAGCATATCGTCATCATCAGCCGTGACATTTCAGAGCGCAAAAAAGCCGAAGAGTTTCTCCTGCAATCCGAAAAACTCTCCATCGTCGGGGAGCTGGCAGCTGGAGTGGCCCATGAAATCCGCAACCCCCTTACGACCTTGAAAGGATTTCTGCAGCTGTACAAAAAAGAAAATCAGTCCATCCAATATGGCGATTTGCTCTTGAGTGAACTGGAACGGATTGAAACAATCACCAACGAGCTGCTGTCCTTGGGAAAACCGCAGGCAGTGCAGCTTTCCCGTACCAATCTGCGCGAGTTGATCGAAAGTACGGTTGAGCTGCTGTCTCCACAGGCTCTATTGAATAACATTGAATTCAAGTTGAGCTACGGACAATCGGACATTTCCATCGTCTGTGAAAAAAATCAGCTCAAGCAGGTATTTCTCAACATCATCAAAAATGGAATCGAATCCATGCCAGATGGCGGGGAAATCCACATTGACATGCGCAAGGAGACAGACAATGAGTGTATTGTTTCGGTGAAAGATCATGGCTGCGGGATTCCGGAAGACCTGCTGCCGCGATTGGGAGAACCGTTTTACAGCCTGAAGGAAAAAGGAACCGGACTGGGGCTGATGATCTGCCACAAAATTATCAAACAGCATCAGGGAAGCATTTCGTATCAGAGCAAGGTAAACGAAGGAACCTTGATTGAAATCCGCTTGCCTTTGGCCAATGAACAAGATTCGCATGCAAACGAACAGCAGCCTTATTCCGCATGAAAGCGGGAAGAAGGCTGCTGTTCTGTTCTCCATATGCAGGCTTGAATAAACCCAAATGAATGCCTGCAAAAGCTAGCACTGTATGCCCAAATCCAATCCATTCTTCGCGGTCACCCGATTTCTCCCCAGCTGTTTTGACTGAAGCAGCAGTTGATCCGCGCACACATAGCCTTTTTCCAGAGGCGTGTCCACCCCAACATTGAAGTAATATAATCCCAATGATGCCGTGTAACATAGAGATAGAGGCTCCGCATTATACTCGCAGCCAACCGTACTGTTTTGCAAGCCAGCCAGAATATCCTCAGCCGTTTCGTTGCATTGCGCATAGCTTCGATGTCGGAGAAAGATCGTAAATTCTTCGCCGCCGGTGCGAAAAAGCAAATCGCCTTTTTGTAAATGGTTTTTCAGCGTGGCCGCAAAGTGCTGAATGATCACATCCCCGACAGCGTGGTTGTAGGTATCATTGAATTGCTTGAACTTATCGATATCGGCTACGACGATCCCGATGGTCTCATCAGATTGGTTGAGTTCGTCCATTTTTTTGGCCATAAAAGCACGGTTATATGTGCCGGTCAAAAAATCGGTATACGCCATTTTTTCAAATTGGTCCCGCTCTGTCTTGTTTTGAATGCTCTGTGACTTGGAATAAAACGAACGGCTCACGAGATCATTCAAAATGAACATGCCGAGCAGCATTTCCCAGTTTCCCTCTAGCAGAAAATAAAGCAGCAAGCCATTCGTAAAGGCAATCTTTCCAACATCCACCAGAGTCCGGTTGGTGAAAATCACTGTGAACGCATCTTTCCGCGATTGGATATTTCCTGTCAATAGCAAAAAGGCTGTCAAAAAAACAGAAGAAAGCAGGGAAGAAAGATAGACAGAGGCGAAGATCAGCAGCCAAAAGCCTAACGGGATGCTTTGCACAAACGGAGAGAGGAGCTGAAACAGATAAAAGCCCGCCGAATTGCTCAACACAAAAGAAGCGATGTTATAGAGTGTATCCATAAACTCTTCAGGATCGGCCGTTTTGGTTCTCTTTTTATTGAAATACACGGTAAACCGATACAGGATTTCAAATACCAACAGACCGAACGGACCCGCAAACAAGACAAAAGAAGGACTGAAGCTGACCCCGTAATCAATATTGATATTATGGCTCTTATAAAAGATCCGCTGATTATGATAGAAGCTGGAAAACAGCCAATAACTGAGCAAGGCTATCAAGAATGGCTTGGTGTCCACCAAGATGTGCCCCGAACCAAATGCAACCGCTAAGGCCAAGGCTAGCAAAACCACGTCGTATATCCTGTTTGTCAACATCATCTATGTTCCCTCTCAAAGTAAAACTGTTCCACTACCAGTACTATTACCCCGAAAATCGATCGTGGAAACACAGAGCGCTTGGCTACAGCTTAATCGACAAGGACCTTGGTACGCGTGAAAAATTGCGAGATGGCGAAGGAAGCCGCGCCTACCACCGTGGAGTCCATCCCCAATTGAGAGAAAAGAATCTGCAGCTGCTGTTGATGATAGGGAAGGGCACGCTCAGCTACTGTATGGAAAAGCGTTTCTTGAATCCATGGCTGAGCGATCGTCATCCGGTTGCCAAGAATGATTGATTCCGGATTGAAGATATTGATCAGATTGGTGATGCCGATGCCCAAATACATTCCGATCTGCTGAAACAGTCCGATCACCGCTGCGTTTCCGTTGGCAGCGAGAGAGACCAGCAACTCCATGTCAGGAGAGTCTTTTCCAGTTTGCCGCAGCTGCTGCTGGACTTCTGTGAGCCGGGCAGCCTGCCGGAACAATGCTTTTTCAGATGCGTACAGCTCCCAGCAACCACGATTGCCGCAGCTGCACAATTCGCCGTTGGTCTCAATTGAAAAATGCCCGGCTTCCCCGGAAAAGCCGCGGCTGCCTTTATAGAGCTCCTTGTTCATGACGACGCCCGTCCCGATGCCATGACCGACACTGATGTAGACCAGATTCGATGACTCTTGTCCGGCGCCAAACTGTTTTTCCCCCTGAGCCCCTGTCCTCGCCTCATTATCGATTACGACGGGAAGCTGGAATTCAGCTGCAAGCACATGCTGCAAAGGCACGTTCTGCCACTTCAAATTGGGGGCAAACAGGATCGTTCCATTTTCGTCCACGATTCCTGGCACACCGACGCCGATGCCGACAACCCCATATGCACTCTCCGGCGCTTTGGCGATGAGGCTATGGATCGCATCCTTCAAAATCGAGCAAACTTTCTCGACATCATTCGTCTGCAGCGGTTGTTCCGTCCTCTCGATGATGTTCCCCTGCAGGTCTGTCAGTACAGCAGAGATGCTGTCCACGCGCAAGTCCACGCCGATTGCGTAGCCAGCCAGATGGTGGAATAAGAGCATCAGCGGTTTGCGTCCGCCGCTGGATTGGCCGGGGCCGGTCTCGCGGACAAGGTCGCTTTGGATCAGCTCGTTGACCAGGCTGGAGACCGTTCCTTTGTTGAGGCCGGTCACTTGGGATACCTGTGCGCGAGAGATGGGGGAATGCCAACGAATGGTCTCGAGAACAAGCGATTTATTGATTTGTTTGACCAGATGCTGGTCGCCGGTTACAGTCATAATCCACCTCAATAAGTTTTGTGCTACGTTTCGTTATCAGTGTAGAACGGAATGCGCGGATTGGCAAATACTTTGTTTAGCCAATCGACAAACTAACTTTTCGCTGTTATGATAATCGTGTAGAAACCATATTCATCCAATTGGAGGGGTTCGCATGAGTTATTTTCAAAATGTTCTTGAAATCGCTTACGAAGGAAAGCAGTCCACCAACCCACTCGCCTTTAAATACTACAACCCGCAGGAAGTCGTAGCAGGAAAAACCATGGAGGAGCATCTGCGCTTTGCCGTTTCCTACTGGCATACGTTTACCGGGGAAGGCGCCGATCCTTTCGGGGGAAAAACGGCGCTGCGTCCATGGGACCGCTACACGGGTCTTGATCTGGCGAAGGCGCGTGTCGAGGCATCCTTCGAATTTTATGAAAAGCTGAATATCCCGTTCTTCTGCTTCCATGATCGCGACATCGCGCCAGAAGGAGACACGTTGCGGGAGACAAATGAGAATCTCGACCAGATCGTGGCGATGATCAAGGATTACATGAAAACAAGCAAAACCAAGCTCCTGTGGAATACATCGAACATGTTCAGCCATTCGCGGTATACGCACGGAGCGGGCACTACCTGCAATGCCGATGTGTATGCATATGCAGGAGCCCAGTTGAAAAAGAGTCTGGAGATCGGCAAAGAGCTCGATGCGCAGAACTATGTGTTCTGGGGTGGGCGTGAAGGATATGAGACCTTGCTGAATACCGATATGGAGCTCGAGCTGGATAACCTCGCGCGCTTGTATCAGATGGCGATTGAATATGCCAAGGAGATTGGCTTCGACGCGCAATTTTTGATCGAGCCGAAGCCCAAGGAGCCGACCAAGCATCAGTATGATTTTGATGCGGCGACAAGCATCGCGTTTTTGCAAAAATACGGACTGAAAGATTATTTCAAACTCAATCTGGAAGCCAACCACGCGACACTGGCTGGCCATACGTTTGAGCATGAGCTGCGCGTCGCACGGATCAACGGCGTGCTTGGCTCGCTGGATGCCAACCAGGGCGATCTGCTGCTCGGCTGGGATACGGATGAATTCCCACAGGATTTGTACTCGACGACCTTGACGATGTATGAGGTACTGAAAAACGGCGGTCTGGGCAAAGGCGGGGTGAACTTCGACGCCAAGGTGCGCCGCGGCTCCTTTGAACCGGAGGATTTGTTCTATGCCCACATCGCGGGGATGGACAGCTATGCGAAAGGCTTGAAGGTCGCGGCGAAGCTGATCGAGGACCGTGTGTTTGAGCAAGTGATTGAACAGCGGTACCGCAGCTTCCGTGAAGGAATCGGCAAGGAGATCGTGGAAGGCAAAGCGACCTTGCACACGCTTGAGCAATATGCGCTGAATAATCCTGTCGCCAAAAACGAATCGGGACGACTCGAGCTTCTGCGATCCATCTTGAATCAATATATTCTGGGTGACCTGTAAAAAGGCACACCGCTTTGGCGGGGGGAATGCTGCGATGACGTATGTAATCGGAATCGATGTGGGCACGAGCAGTGTCAAAGCGCTGCTAGTGGATCAGCAGGGGATCGTATGCGGGGAAAGCTCCGCGTCGTATCCGCTGATCCACGAAAAATCGGGATACAGTGAACAGGAGCCTGAACAGTGGGTGACACAGACCATCTCGGCGCTGAGGGAATTGCTGCATACGAGCGGCATTTCCGGCGCTGAGGTGGAAGGAATCAGCTTTTCCGGGCAAATGCACGGACTGGTCCTGCTGGATGAGCATGACCAGGTGGTGCGCAATGCGATCTTGTGGAATGACACCCGGACAACCGACCAATGCAGAGAGATCAAGCGGGTCTTGGGCGACAAGCTGCTGCAGATCGCGAGAAACCCCGCTCTGGAAGGCTTCACGCTGCCAAAGCTGCTATGGGTGAAGGAGCATGAGCCTGAGCGTTTTCAGCGAGCTGCTGTATTCCTTCTGCCCAAAGACTATGTGCGCTATCGTCTGACCGGACAGATCGCCATGGATTTCTCGGACGCTGCGGGTACGCTTTTACTCGACATCACAGGCAAGAAATGGAGCGCTGAGATTCTCCAAGCATTCGATTTGCCGGAGAGCCTTTGTCCGCCACTCGTGGATTCAGGTGATCTCGTGGGCACGTTGTTGCCGGAAATCGCGGCCCAATGCGAGCTGACCAGCGCGGTGAAGGTGTTTGCAGGCGGGGCAGACAATGCTTGTGGGGCGATTGGCGCAGGCATTCTCACACAGGGCGAGACCATGTGCAGCATCGGAACGTCTGGCGTGATCCTCTCCTGTGAAGAAAATCCCAGCGCAGATTATGCAGGCAAGCTGCACTTTTTCAACCATGGAAAAAAAGATGCCTTTTACGCCATGGGAGTGACGCTCTCGGCCGGTCAAAGCCTGACGTGGTTTAAAAACACGTTTGCGCCGAATCAGTCCTTTGAGGAATTGCTGCAGCAGCTTGACCGGGTGCCGGC
The DNA here is from genome assembly GCF_004521915.1 of Brevibacillus migulae. Taxonomy (GTDB): domain Bacteria; phylum Bacillota; class Bacilli; order Brevibacillales; family Brevibacillaceae; genus Brevibacillus_F; species Brevibacillus_F migulae. The sequence goes on from NZ_SDKD01000004.1 coordinate 143,502, forward strand.
TGGTGCGGGTGGCCTCTTGTTTTCCCCTTATCTATACGGGGAGCGTACACCGCATGCGGACGCGCTTATTCGCGGCAGCTTCATCGGCATGGACGGCGGACATGAGCTTGCTCATTTTACGCGAGCCGTTGTGGAAGGCATTACGTTTTCATTACGAGAATCCATAGAAATATTGCGTACGGAGGGAAAAGCGATTCCGTCTATCGTCTCGATCGGAGGCGGAGCCAAAAATGAGACATGGCTGCAAATCCAAGCGGATGTGTTTCAGGCGGAAGTGATCAGGCTGGAGAGCGAGCAGGGTCCGGCGATGGGAGCGGCGATGTTGGCCGCGGTCGGATGCGGATGGTACCCCACGCTGGAGGATTGCGCTCGACAGTTTATCCGCAGGACGGACGCTTTCCAGCCGCGCTCCGAGCATGCGGAAGCGTATGACGAGCTGTACCGTATTTACAAATCCCTTTATCCGCAGACGAGGGAAATCAGCGGGGAGCTTGCTGCATTCAGAAGGTAAACGCACGACTGAGATAAATACGATCGGGATGGAAAGAAACCGTGTTTCCATCCTTTTTTCGCTGAAACGCTATGGGTGAAAGGATGAACGCAGCTTGGTGGCTCGTTTAAGCAAAATGAACACGTTGCGCAATCAGATTCTCGTGGTGTTTTTGCTCGCCATGGGGATTGTGCTGCTGTTGGTAGGGATCATGACGTTCCAGCTGGTTTCTACCCTGTTGAAAAATAATGCGGAAAAGCAGATGCAGCAGACAGCGGTTCAAGCAAGCGGCAGATTGGAGACGCTGTATCAGCAAATCGATATGCTGTCCCAGCAAGTCGCGACGAATTCGTACGTCCAGCAATTATTGATAGCGGAAAGTGACGGGCATCGCTCTGATTTTTATAAAAGACAATCGCTCATGCAAATCATCAATTCGTACCAAGCGTACTCCGACGGGATTCATTCGTTTGAGCTCTACCTGCCAAGCTACCGCCGTTTGCTCCCGCTGGGGGAAGGGCATCTGGCCAAACGATTGGATCCGAACTGGGTGAAGCAGGCAAACCTCGCTAAAGGGAAAATGGTGTGGGCGGGAAAGGATCCCAAAGATCCGGGGTATTTTCTGGCGATCCGCAGGGTCAGCCTGATGGACCGTTGGTTTTCCAATGGCGGTTACTTGGTGATCCGGATCAACGCTGGCTTTTTCCAATTGATCGAAGCGGCATCAGCCGGGAAAGAGCATGAATACATGGTGCTGGTGGATGAACAGAATCGTCCGATCGCCTCCAACTATAGCGGGGACTCAAGACCGATTTTCGCGGAGCATCAGCAGGTGGTCACCATTCATGGCCAGGAATACATCGTCGTGAAGCAAACATCGGAAAAGACCGGATGGACACTGGCGATCCTTACGCCGATCAGCACCCTGACGGAAGGGATCACTGTGCTGCGTACTGCCATTACGATTTCCGCTGCGGCTGGCTTCATCATTTTTCTCATATTTTCCTATCTCCTTTCTACAATCATTACTCGTCCCATCCTCACGCTCACCAAGACCATGCGTAGGGCCAGGCAGGGCGAGCTCAAACCGAGTCCCCATCATTTTTCTACCGTGGAAATCAATGAATTGAATGAAACCTACAATCAGCTGGCGGAAAACACCAATCACTTGATCCAGGTGGTCTATGAAAAGGAATTGCTCCGCAGCCGCAGCGAGCTGAAAGCCCTGCAAGCGCAGATCAATCCGCACTTTCTCTTTAACACGCTGGACGCGCTCTATTGGTCCTTGGAGGAGAAGCAGGAGGAGGAGCTGGCGGAGCTGGTGATCGCGATGTCGGAGTTGTTCCGTTACACGATCAGCGATCCCAAGCAGGATGAATGGGTATCGGTAAAAGAAGAGCTGGAGCATGTGGACCGCTACCTGCAGATCATGAAGATGCGCTTCGGGGAGCGTCTGACGTGGGAGATATCGGCCGCAGCGGAATGCGAAGAGGCAAGGATGCCGAAGCTGCTCATTCAACCGCTCGTGGAGAATGCGATCCTGCATGGTGTCGGCAACAAAATGGGCCCTGGCTCGGTGCTGATCACCGCTGAACGCCTGGCAGATGATCGTAAACTGGTCATTACGATAAAGGATGATGGACCGGGAATCGAGCCAGATGCGCTGCAATCGATTGTGAGATCGCTGGAGGAGGGGAAAGTCTCTCCGTTGAAAGGCAAGGGAATGGCGATTGCCAACGTGAAGAAGCGACTGCAGCTGTATTATCAGGAACATCAACCGAGCGGGCTGCATATCCGCAGCGATGCAGGCCAAGGTACGAGCGTAAGCCTTGAAATTCCTTGTGAAGGGGGAATTCCATGATGGGTGCCAAAACGATTTTGATCGTCGATGACGAACCGCGAACCAGACAAGGCTTGCAAAAAACACTGGGGGCATGGTCGGCCGGCCGCTTTGTGATCGTCAGTGCGGCAGATGGTGAGGAAGCGCTGGAGGTCTTGGACCGTCGCAGCGTGCATCTGCTGATCACAGACATCCGCATGCCGGAAATCAGCGGATTGACCTTGATCGAGACGCTGCAGCGGAAAGGTCACAAGCCCGTGGTCATCATTATCTCGGCTTACTCGGAATTTGCGTATGCCCAGCAAGCCATCTGCCTGGGGGTCGTCAATTATCTGCTCAAACCGTTAAACAAGACCAAGCTGATTGAAGCGGTCGAGCAAGCGCTGCAGGTGGAAGCCCATCGGGAGCGAGCCGGACTTATCGAGAAAGTAGTGGACGATCGGTTGATCATACTGAAAAAGGAACATGTGCCACCCCGGTCGCCTATACGAGAAGCGATGCGCTACGCCGACGAACACATCAAAAGGCCGATCAGCTTGCGGGAAGTGGCTGAGCACGTGCATCTCAACCCGAGTTATTTCAGCGTGCTATTCAAGGAGCAGACAAACCTGACGTTCGGCGAATATGTCACGCGCAGCCGATTGCAGCAGGCGAAGAGTCTGCTGGTGACAACCAACCTGCCGATCGCCGACATCGCGGAAGCAGTCGGGTATCAAACCGCAAAGTACTTCATCAAGCTGTTCAAAGAATACACGGGCATTACCCCTCATCAATTTCGCAAAGAATCTCACTCCCCGGAAATCCCGATCTAAACAAAGTGGAATTTTCCCCAATGGCTGTTACCTTACTGCTCATCAGACGAGATGCTACACTGATCGTACACAAAAGGTGAATCCACTATGGAAACGGGGGTTTTTGCTTGATTAAGAAAGCGGTTACATCATTCTTGTCCCTTTCGCTCGCTTCCGTGCTCGCATTTGCAGGGTGTTCCAGTCAGAGTACGCAGCAAACGGGAAATCAGAGTGAGGGCAGCACTCAGACAGCCAATGCGGGGGAAAAGGTCACGCTGAGCTTCATGCATTTATGGCCGGAGGGAAGCTCCAAGCAGCACAACATGATCGTCAAAGACATTATTCAGGAGTTCCAGGCAGCTCATCCGAATGTCACCATCAAGACCGAGATCCTGGAGAATGAACAGTACAAAAACAAGCTGAAGGTGCTGTCTGCTTCCAATGAGCTTCCGGATGTAGGCATGACCTGGGCAGCAGGCTTCCTGGAGCCGTATGTGAAAGGCAAGCTGTTCGCGCCGGTGGACGACATTTTGGCTGGTGGTCTGAAAGAGTCATTCGTACCAGGGACGACGGAAGCATATGCCGTTGACAACAAGACGTATGCGCTTCCCGTGGAATTGAACATCGTCCCGGTCTATTACAACAAGGCGATTTTTGCGAAATACAATCTGCAGCCGCCGCAGACGTACGAAGAGTTCCAGAGCGTCGTCAAGACATTGGCGGATAACGGTGTGCCTCCGATCGCGCTGGGCAACAAGGACCGCTGGACCGGGTCGCTTTGGTACATGTATCTGGCTGACCGGATCGGCGGAGCGGAAGCGTTGAAAAAGGCGATCGATCGCAGCGGCACCTTCGAAGATCCGAGCTTGGTCCAAGCGGCGGGCGAAGTGCAGAAGCTGGTCGATATGAACGCTTTCGTAAAGGGTTTCAACGGATTGTCCAATGATGAAGGAAAATCGGAATTCATGAACGGGAAAGCAGCGATGTACCTGATGGGAACATGGGAGCTGCCCAATTACACGACCAATGAGTCGGTACCCAAGGAATTCCGTGACAGCATCGGGTTCTTCAAGTTCCCGTCGGTAGCGGGCGGCAAAGGCAATGTCGACAGCTGGGTCGGCGGACCGGGGGTAGGCTTGTTCGTCGCCGAAAATTCAAAAGTGAAGGAGGAAGCGAAACAGTTCGCCAAATTCTTTGTGGAGAAATGGGGCGAGCAATCCGTCACCAAAGCGGGTGTGATCCCCGCCACGAAAGTCGATACATCCAAAGTGCAGCTGCCGCAAATGTATATCGATATCCTCAGCGAGCTGAACAAGGCCAGCAACATCACCCTGTTTGCCGATGTCCAGATGAGCCCAGGTGTGGCACAGACCCATCTGAACATGATCCAATCCTTGTTTGGAAAAGAGGTTCCGCCTGAGGAATTTGCCAAGAAGCACGAAGAGGCACTCGCCCAGGAACAGAAATAAGTGACACAGAAAAAGGACATATCTCCTTCGCCCGATATGTCCTTTTTTCCTGGTCGATCAGAATATACCAGAAAATTCCTGTCGACATAAGAAGGGGGTGAACCCGCCATGGATAAAGTCATGTCCGATAAAAAGGTCATCGCGCTTTACGTGCTTCCCGCTTTGACGCTGGTCCTGGCCCTGATCTATATCCCGATCGTACTGACCGGGTATTATGGCTTGATGCAGTGGGATGGCATCGGTGAGATGGTATTTATCGGATTGGACAATTACAGCAGGCTGATTGCGGACCCGATGTTTTGGAAAAGCGCGTACCATTCGTTTTTGCTGGCGATCTTCTCCACGGCCAGTTTGTTCGGGTATCTCTTGATCGCCCTCATTCTTGCGGAAAAAATCAAGGGGGCTAACCTGCTGCGGAAAATCTATCTCATCCCGATGCTGTTGTCCTCCGTCGCGATCGGACAACTATGGCTGAAAATTTACCATCCGTCCAACGGGGTGCTGAATCAGTTTTTGACCGCGCTAGGGTTTACCGAGACACCTGCCTGGCTGGCGGATTCGTCGACAGTGCTGGGCGCGATCTTTCTCCCGATCGTCTGGCAGTATGCCGGTTTCTATATTTTGATCTATTACGCTGCGCTCAAGAGCATTCCCGAATCGCTGATCGAGGCAGCGCGGATCGATGGAGCGACTCCGTGGCAGATCGCGTTTCGCATCAAGATCCCGCTGATCGCGAGTGTGATCAAGGTGACGCTCGTGCTGGCCATCGTCGGTTCCTTGAAATACTTTGACCTGATCTACGTGATGACGGATGGCGGGCCAAACGGAGCCAGCGAGGTCATGGCCTCCTATATGTACCATCAGGCGTTTCGCGGCTTTGATTTTGGCTACGGCAGCGCCATCGGCTTCTTCCTGCTATTGATCTGCCTGGTGGTGACCTGGCTGATCCGCAAGCTGACGGCCGTGGAGGAAGAGATTCAATATTCGTAGAAAGGAGGGCTTCCGATCAAAACGGCGATCACCACGCAAAGACCTTCGGCGCAAAAGCCGACGGGGCTAGCCGCACACACGATCATGCAGCGTTTTGGGGTGGGAGGATTGTATGCCTTTCTGGGCCTAGTCGCGATCATCCAAGTCCTCCCGCTGGTCTGGCTGCTGTTTTTTTCCCTGAAAAATAACCAGGAAGTGTTCAATCTGCCGCCGCTCGCACTGCCCGCCGAACCAAAATGGGAGAATTACGCGAAGGTATGGACAGAGGGCAATATCAGCCAATACTTTTTCAACAGCGTCTGGATCACGGTGGTTTCCGTGGTGCTGACCATCCTGTTGGCCAGCTTCGTTACCTTTGCGATCACGCGGATGCATTGGAAGTTGAAAAAGTTCGTCCTCGGCCTGTTCATGGTCGGCTTGATGATCCCGGTCCACTCGACGCTGATTCCGTTGTTTCACATTTTTCTGAAGCTCCATCTGGTGGACAATCCGCTGGCGGTGATTCTATCGTTTACGGCCTTTAACCTGCCGTTGACCATCATGATTCTTCTCGGATTCTACTATTCTTTGCCGCGCGAAGTAGAGGAAGCGGCGATCATGGACGGCTGCTCGGTGCATCGGCTGTTTTTCCGCATCATTTTGCCGATGACGTCCCCCGCGATCGTGACGGCTTCGATCATCAATATGATCTACAACTGGAATGAGTTTGTGTTTGTGAATACATTCATCAGCTCGGACGAATACAAGACGCTGACGGTCGGGATCCAAAATTTCATCGGCCAATATACGACCGACTGGGGAGCGATCGGCGCTACCTTGATGATCAGCATCCTGCCGATTTTAGTCGCATTCTTTTTCTTGAGCAATCGCATCGTGGAGGGCATCACGTCCGGATCGGTAAAAGGGTGAACATTCATCCAATCATGGAGGGGAGTCTATGTTGAAAAATCAATTTTTCAATGCTCATCACTCGCCAATTGGGGCCTTTTCCAGCTTTACGCTCGGCTTTCCCGGCAGCGGGGGCGGGCTAGATCTGGAGCTGGGGCGCTCGCCCAAGCAAAATGTGTACATCGGCGTGGAGTCGCTGGAGCAGGAAGGCATGTATCAGGCGCTGCCCTTTTTCGCCTTTGCGGATGACGAAAGCAAGCGTTACGACATCGAAAATCCCGACCCGGAGCCAAACAAGCCGAAGATCATCCTGCCCTTTTCGCAGGACGAGGTGACCCGAGATTTTCAACTGGGCACCGATACATGGAGAGCGGGGGATTTGACGTTTACGTTGTATACGCAGGTCCATCCCGTGCCAGACCCGGCCGTTGCTAGCGAGGAAGAAATGAAGCTGACCTTGCTTCCGGCTGTGCTGGCCGAGCTGACCATCGACAATACGCATGGGAACAGGAGCCGTCGGGCGTTTTTCGGCTACCAAGGCAGCGATCCGTACAGCTCGATGCGCCGATTGGACGATACGTGCGACGGGATAGCTGGCGTCGGGCAAGGCCGGCTGACGGCCATTGCTTCATCCGATCCCGAAGTCAGGTCTGCGCTGCATTTCAGCCTGGAAAACATATTGACCACACCGCTGGAGGAAAACTGGACGTTTGGTCTGGGGCCGCTGGGGGCGCTGATCATGGATGTGCCTGCGGGCGAAAAGCGGAGCTATCGGTTTGCCGTATGTTTTTATCGCGGGGGCATTGTGACGGCTGGACTGGACGCATCGTATTACTATACCCGGTACTTTCCGAATATTGAGGCGGTTGCGTCCTATGCGCTGGAGCAATCCGCTACCTTCCTCGCACGATCGGAACAGGCAAACGGCATGATTCGGGATGCCGAGCTGTCTGAGGACCAGAAATTCATGATGGCGCATGCGATTCGCAGCTATTATGGCTCGACCCAGCTGCTGGATGTCGATGGAGCGCCGTTTTGGGTGGTCAACGAGGGTGAATACCGGATGATGAACACGTTTGACCTGACGGTGGATCAGCTCTTTTTCGAACTAAAAATGAACCCGTGGACAGTCAAAAATGAGCTGGACATGTTTGTGCAGCGGTTCAGCTATGAGGACCGCGTGCGCTTTCCGGGCGATGACCAGGAATATCCGGGCGGCATCAGCTTCACGCATGACATGGGCGTCGCGAATACGATTTCCCGCCCGCAGTATTCCTCCTATGAGCTATATGGGCTGGACGGATGCTTCTCGCATATGACGCATGAGCAGCTCGTCAACTGGGTGCTGTGTGCAGCGGTTTACGTGGAACAGACCGGCGATCGCGAGTGGCTGCAGGAGAACCTCGGTGTGCTTGAGCGCTGCTTGGAGAGCATGCTGAACCGGGATCATCCCGACCCTGCGCAGCGCAATGGCATCATGGGTCTCGACTCCACCCGCGTGATGGGTGGTGCGGAAATCACCACCTATGACAGTCTCGACGTATCCCTCGGGCAAGCGAGAAACAATATTTATCTGGCCGGAAAGTGCTGGGCTGCCTACCTTGCGCTGGAGAAGCTGTTTGCGGAAAACGGCAAGCCAGAGTTGGCCGAGACGGCAGGGGGGCAAGCGGAAAAATGCGCGCAAACCATTACGAGTCATATGACACCGGACGGCTATATTCCGGCCGTCATCGGCGAAAACAACGATTCCAAGATCATTCCGGCGATCGAAGGGCTGATTTTTCCGTATTACACGAATTGCCGCGATGCGCTTGTTCGCAATGGCCGCTTTGGCGCGTACATCCAGGCGTTGGAAACGCATTTGCGGACAGTATTGACGGAGGGTGTCTGCTTGTTTGCGGACGGCGGGTGGAAAATATCTTCTACCAGCAACAACTCCTGGCTGAGTAAGATCTATCTCTGCCAGTTTATCGCCCGACAGATTCTCGGCTGGAAATGGGATGAACAAGGGCAAAAGGCAGACGCCGCGCATGTTGCCTGGCTGACCCATCCGACCTTATCCATTTGGAGCTGGAGCGATCAGATCATTGCCGGGGAGATTTCCGGCAGCAAGTACTATCCGCGTGGGGTTACCAGTATCTTGTGGCTGGAGGAAACCGGCGTACAGTAAAAGCGAAAGGCCTTCTGCAGAAGAGCAGAGGGCCTTTTCAACTGTCAATGCAAAGATTATCCCCGGTACCCCAATTGACGGGAGATCGACAGGGACGTTTCCCGCATCTTGCCGATCAGTTCATCATGGACGCGTTCCATCGTGATCCGGTTGCTGGGACCGGATGTGCTGAAGCTGGCGATCACCTTGCCTTGGTAATCGAAAATAGGTGCGGCGATGCAGCGGATGTCTTCTTCATTTTCGATATTGTCCAGCGCGTAGCCTTGTTTTTTGACGGCTTCCACTTCTTCGGCAAGCGCTTCTTTGCTGGTAATCGTTTTGGGGGTTTTCGCGACGAACTCGATTTGCGATACCACGTTTTCATAGGTCTCGGGATTCATGCCGGACAGCAGGATTTTTCCGACGCCCGTACAATACATTGGGGCGCGGCTGCCGATCCGCGAATACATGCGGATGGTCTGATTGCTTTCGATTTTATCGATATACATCACTTCGCCGTTGTCCTCGATGCACAGATGCACGGTCTCGTTAACATCCTGCGCCAATTTTTCGAGAAAAGGCTTGGCGATCCGGATCACATCGAGGCTGTTCAAAATGTGCCGGGACAAATAAAGCAGCTGCAAGCCAAGCTTGTATTTCTCGGTTTCCTCATCCTTGACGACGTAGTTCATCGCCAGAAGAGTGGCCAACAGCCGGTGTGTCGTGCTTTTCGATAAGCCTACCTGTTCGGATAGGCGGGTAATCTGAATGCCGTCCGGGTATTCGGAAAGGACATTTAAAAGCGTAAGTGCTCGTTCCAAGGATTGGACATTTGACATAACGTTCCCCTTTGAGTCGCATCATCTATTTTTCGGTGAAAGCTTGACGCTCGAATTTTGAAATGCTGTTCCATTTTATCTTATTTCAACTGTTCTCCTTTGTAAACTAAGGGGCAATGCATAAAAACAGGCAGCCGCTGTTGGTATATTGAAAAAAATTGGATAACAGGTATAATATAATAAATGGAACGTTGTTCTACAATACGGAACTTCATTTGCCCGATATGGAAGCTTCGAAGCATCCTCCCAATCATGGATCGGATGATGATGGGAGGAGACACGCCAGTTGCGAAAGCGCTCACATTGCAAGACTGGCACAGGAGAAGCGCCATGTTTGATCAGAAGTGTTGGTAATGGATGGCTGGGCAGATCACACGATTCGGGGAGGAAAAAAGATGGCAGGATATCTGGATTTGTTTTCATTGCAAGGAAAAACGGCATTGGTAACGGGAGCTCGTACAGGGATTGGGCAAGCGATATCTTTCGGCTTGGCTGCAGCGGGGGCGCATGTGCTGCTCTTGGGACACCGGGATAATCTCGATGAGACCAAAGCAAAGATCGAAGAAGTCGGCGGCAGCTATGAAACGGTGCTGATTGATTTGAGCGAGATCAAGCAAATACGGGAAAAGCTGCAGCCGGTGCTGGAGAAGCATCAGATCGATATCCTGGTGAACAACGCAGGCGTGATCTACCGCGAGCCGGCTGTTGATTACAATGAGCAGGAGTGGATGCGCGTCATCGATGTGAACCTGCACTCCGTATTTATCCTGTCCCAGGAAATCGGGAAAGGGATGGTTGAGCGCGGCTCCGGAAAAATCATCAACATCGCGTCCTTGCTGTCCTTCCAGGGAGGAGTCTTTGTCCCGGCTTATACGGCAAGTAAGCATGCGGTAGCCGGTTTGACCAAATCGCTGGCCAACGAATGGGCTGGAAAAGGCGTGCAAGTGAATGCGATCGCTCCAGGCTACATTGAAACGAATAATACGGAAGCGATCCGCAATGATGAGAACCGCAGCAAATCCATTCTGGAAAGAATCCCGGCAGGTCGCTGGGGACGCCCGGAGGATCTGGCCGGAGCGGCAGTATTCCTGGCTTCCCCTGCGTCCGATTATGTCAGCGGCCACGTGCTGGTCGTGGACGGCGGCTGGATGGGGCGATAAACGAAAAAAGAGAGGTATCCGCGGCTTAGACGGATACCTCTTTTTGGTCGATAAGAATTTATAAAATTCCCATCGACATAAGAAAAACTAAGCTCCGCCTTTTGCGTAGCCAAGTTTTTCTAACTGTTTGGTGAAGATTAAGCGTTTTGCGGCACTGGCAAGCCAAGGCCTTCTGCGATGCGTGTTCCGTACTCAGGGTCTGCTTTGTAGAAGTGTCCGATTTGACGGAGCTTGATCTCATCGGATTCAACCGGTTTCATCGCGTTCACGATGTTTTGCACCAGACGAGTGCGCTCATCCGGAGTCATCAGGCGGTACAGATCGCCCGCTTGCGTATAGTGGTCATCGTGGTCATACGCCACGTTTTCAGCAAGACCGTATACCGGATAGGGAGTCGTTTTGTGCTCAGGCGCTTCTTTTGGTCCGCCGAAGCTGTTTGGTTCATAGTACACGGAACCGCCGCCATTGTTGTCAGGACGCATAAAGCCATCGCGTTGGTACGTGTTCACTTCGGATTTTGGACGGTTGATCGGCAGCGCATTGTGGTTCGCGCCGACACGGTAACGGTGTGCGTCGGAGTAAGCGAACAGACGGCCTTGCAGCATTTTGTCCGGAGATGCTTCGATACCAGGCACGAAGTTTCCAGGAGAGAATGTTGCTTGCTCTACCTCAGCAAAGTAGTTCTCCGGGTTTTTGTTCAATACCATGCGGCCGACTTCGATCAATGGGTAATCCTTTTGCGACCATACTTTGGTTACATCGAATGGATCGAAACGGTATGTGTTGGCATCTTCCAAAGGCATGATTTGCACATACAGTGTCCAGGATGGGAAGTCGCCTTTTTCAATCGCGTTGAACAGATCTTCTGTATGGTAGTCAGGATTTTCACCAGCCAGCTTCGCAGCCAGTTCCACATCCAGGTTTTTGATGCCTTGATTGGTTTTGAAGTGGTATTTCACCCAGACGCCTTGGCCTTCCGCATTCACCCATTTGAAGGTATGGCTGCCGAAACCGTGCATATGACGGTATGTAGCCGGAATACCGCGGTCAGACATCAGAATGGTGACCTGATGCAGAGACTCAGGAGACAAGGACCAGAAATCCCATACCGCATTCGGGTTTTTCAGGTGCGTTTGCGGATGGCGTTTTTGCGTATGGATGAAGTCAGGGAACTTGATCGCGTCGCGGATGAAGAACACAGGGGTGTTGTTTCCAACCAGATCGTAGTTTCCTTCTTCGGTATAGAATTTCACAGCAAAACCGCGTGGGTCGCGTACGGTATCAGCAGAACCGAGCTCACCGGCAACGGTGGAGAAGCGGATGAACATCGGCGTGCGCTTGCCCACTTCGGAAAGGAAGGCAGCTTTGGTGTATTTGGAAACATCGTTGGTTACTTCGAAATATCCGTGCGCACCTGCACCTTTCGCGTGAACCACACGCTCTGGAACGCGCTCGCGGTTGAAGTGTGCCAATTTTTCCAATAGATGGACATCTTGAATCAGAGTTGGGCCGCGCATCCCTGCGGTCATGGAGTTTTGATTATCGCCGACAGGAGCTCCCCAGCTGGTCGTCAGTTTTTTGTCGTTGCTCATTACAGAAATCACCTCATAATCAAGTTTAGGTACAGCATAAAGAATAAGACTTCTTATTAAAAAATTACTCTCTATTAATAATTATTCTAATAGATTTCCGCCTAGAAGTAAAGTTGAAAACATTTTTCTGTTCCAAAATCAAAATTCCGATTCGCATGTAGTGACACGAAACCGATGTCTCTGCCCTTACTGGGAACAATATGTCACCCATATATTCTAAGCAGGAGCTGCAGAAAAAAGAACGAGCCAAAGCGCGGCACCGTCCACTCTTTTCGAGCTGGCAGCAGCACTTTTTGAGAAGCTTTCCCACATCCCCCTCGTGACATTTCGGACTTCTAGGAGTATGTTTTCTATAGAAATGGATGGTGTTCCATCAGGAGAGGTGAATGCATGCGGTTTTTGCAACCATATGTAAAAAAGTACGGGCTGCCTTTCTGTGCATCCCTGTTTTTTCTGACGCTTGAAGCGATCTGTGACCTGCTTCAGCCTACGATCATGTCAAAAATCGTGGATGTCGGCGTAGCGGGAAATGATCTTGGTTATGTATTGCGCATGGGCGGGCTGATGCTTTTGATCACGGGCGTTGGCGCTGCGGTTGCGTCGACACGCAACCTGATTTCGAGCAGGGTGTCGCAAAGCTTCGGGGCCGAGCTGCGATCTGATCTGTTCCGCAAAATTCAGTCGCTGCCGATCGGGAATCTCGATCGGTTTGACAGAGCCTCGCTCGTCACTCGATTAACGTATGATGTCAACCAGGTGCAGATATTTGTGAACGGCTTGATGCGCATTTTCGTCAAGGCGCCGTTGATATGTATCGGCGGTCTGATCATGGCGACGCATCTGAATGCCGAGCTGTCTATTGTACTTGCGGTGGTCGTGCCGATTGTCGGGCTGTTCATCTTTTTAAATATGAAGATCGGCCTCCCTTTCTTCCAGCGGGTGCAAAAGGCGCTGGATCGGGTGAATGGAGTCATGCGGGAATATTTATCGGGTGTGCGGGTCGTCAAGGCGTTCAATCGCTTTGATTTTGAGGTGGAAAAGTTCGGCAGGGCGAATGAGGAGCTGCGAGAAGCATCGACTTCAGCGGCACGTCTCATGTCTGTCTTTAGTCCAGCGGTCATGCTTTCTGTCAATTTTGGCATTGTGGCGGTACTCTGGCTGGGCAGTATCGGCGCTCAACAGGGCACGATACCGGTCGGCCACATTATCGCGTTCACCAACTACATGACGCAAATCTTGTTTTCCTTGATGATGATTTCCATGGTGTTCAACATGTTTGTCCGGGCAAAAGCTTCCGCTGGACGAATCGGCGAGGTGTTTGCGGAGGAAAACATGATGACCTGGAAGGAGGCGGAGGAAAAATCGCCGCTTCAGCTTGGCGAGATCGAATTCGATCAGGTGACGTTTTCTTATGAAGGAACAGCGGGTCAACCGGTGCTAAAAGACGTCTCCTTTACATGCAGGCCAGGGGAAACGATCGGGATCATCGGCTCTACCGGTGCGGGGAAGAGCACGCTGGTGCAATTGCTTGCCCGTTTTTACGATGTCACATCCGGCTCCATCCGGATCAATGGAGAGGATATCCGCGAGATCGATCCAAAGCGGCTGCGGGAAAAAATCGCCATCGTGCCGCAAAAGACCATGCTCTTTACGGGTACGGTCCTGGAGAACATCCGCTGGGGAAAGGAAACGGCAACGATGGAGGAAGTCGAGCAGGCCGCGAAGATTGCCCAGGCGCATGATTTTCTCCAAGCCACGCCGGATGGCTATCTGGCCAGAGTCGGGCAAGGGGGCATCAATTTTTCCGGCGGGCAAAAGCAGCGCCTCTCGATTGCGAGAGCGTTGGTGCGCCAGCCGGATATCCTCATCCTGGACGACAGCACGAGCGCAGTCGATACCGCCACGGAGGCCAAAATCAAAGAAGCGCTTCGCACATACGCGCAGGATTTGACCTGCTTGCTGATCGCCCAGCGAATCACCTCCGTGATGGATGCCGATCAGATCGTCGTCCTGGACAACGGGGAGCTGGTCGGCATCGGGACGCATGAGCAGCTCCTGGCCACATGCAAGGTGTATCAGGAGATTTACCACTCCCAAATGGGCAGGGAGGTGCAGTAACATGTCGCAACAACAACGCCAACAGAAGGATGCGCTGCCTCCTCCTCTGCCGAGACCGGGTGGCTTTGCCGGGCCGACGCGTGGTCCGGTGGTCAAGCCGAAACATTTCAAAGCAACGTTAAAAAGGCTGTGGCAAACCTTTGGGACACAGCGCAGACGGTTCCCGCTGCTGTTCTTGATCGTTTTGATCGATTCCATGCTGATGCTGTTAGCCCCGTACCTGCTCGGAAAGTCAATTGACGCGATTGCGGGCGGTCAGGAGTCAATGGGGTTGTTTGCCACGACCCTGCTCGCCTTGGTCAGCTCCTATATCGCGGATGGGCTCCTGACCTTTTGGCAGGGATGGATGATGACGGGTCTTTCCCAGCGGATCGTGACCAATCTGCGAGCCACGCTCTTTGCCAAGCTGCAAAAGCTGCCGGTCGCCTTCTTTGACTCACGCACACACGGTGAAATGATGAGCCGGCTGACTAATGACATTGACAATGTGAGTACATCCATCTCCCAATCGACGACGCAGTTGATGTCGGGAGCGATCATCATCGTGGGCTCCGTCGTGATGATGCTGGTGCTGAGCCCGTTGCTTACCTTCGTCACATTGATTACCGTGCCGCTTGTCTTTTTGCTGACCCGCACCATCGCCAAAAAGACCGGCCTGCTGTTCAAAGAGCAGCAAAAGGAGCTGGGGCGACTGAATGGTCTCATTGAAGAGTCGATTACCGGCATCCAGGTGGTGAAGGCTTTTAACCATGAGGAAAAAGCCATTGCAGAATTTGATGCGATCAACGACAAACTGTGCAAGGTCGGCTTGCAAGCGCAAATCTGGTCAGGCTTTCTCATGCCGATCATGAATGTCATCAATAACCTGGGCTTCGCTTTGGTCGCGGTCGTCGGCGGGATTCTGGCTGTGAAAGGAATGATCACGGTCGGGGTAATCGCCAGCTTTATAAGCTACTCGCGGCAATTTGTCCGCCCGATGAACGAGATGGCGAATATCTTCAACACGCTGCAGTCCGGTGTGGCAGGGGCAGAACGGGTATTTGAGGTGCTGGACGAAAAAGACGAACCGGCAGATGCGCCGGGGGCAGTAGCGCTCACGAACCCGAAAGGACATGTCGTGTTTGACAACGTCAGCTTCGGGTATCATCCGGAACAGCCGATTCTGAAGCAGGTCAGCTTTGAAGCGAAAGAAGGCAGCAGCACGGCCTTGGTTGGACCTACAGGGGCAGGGAAGACGACCATCATCAACTTGCTCACGCGCTTTTATGATGTGACCGGTGGTACGATCTATCTCGATGGCAGGGACATCCGGGAATATACGCGGGACAGTCTGCGCAAAAGCTTTGGCATCGTGCTCCAGGATACGTATCTGTTTTCGGGCACGATCAAGGAGAATATCAAGTATGGCAGGCCAGACGCGACGGATGATGAGGTGCAGGCAGCGGCAAGGATGGCCAACGCACATACGTTCATCAGCCGTTTGCCCCAGCGGTACGATACGATGCTTTCGGAAAATGGCGGCAATCTCAGCCAGGGGCAGCGCCAACTGCTGGCAATCGCGCGGGTCATCCTCGCGAAGCCATCCTTGCTCATTCTCGATGAGGCGACCAGCAGCATCGATACGCGTACGGAAATTCATATCCAGGAAGCGCTGCTCGCCATCATGAAAGGACGGACCAGCTTCGTCATCGCTCACCGGCTGAACACGATTCGGGACGCGGATACCATCATGGTGGTGGATCGAGGCGAGATCGTGGAGCGGGGGAATCATGCGGAGCTGATGGAGCAACAAGGCTTCTACTATCAACTTTTCTCCAATCAATTCAAAAATATAGAAGCAGCCGTCGAATAACGGAAAGGCCGGGGATAGATGCCCGGCTTTTTTTATGCTCCGTCAGGCATTTGCATCGAGCATGGCTGGAATATGTGAATGAAGGTAAAATGAACTATTTTTAGCCAAATTGCACACATGTCCTACAGCAAATCCAAATCTCTCTGTATACCTTGTTAGGGTAGTACAAATTCAATTGGATAGGAAATAGGAGGTTGAAAGATGAAAGTGTGCATCAACGATAAAGAGTTGAAAGAGTATTTCGAAGGGTTGAAGCGAGTCGTCTGGGGACCCAGGGATCCCAAGCCCGGTGACGATGAAGGCTGCCATCCGCAATCAATCCGCGAGGCTCTTCGCCAAGAGCTCTTCTCTGCCGACTTTGCCGTTTTTCTCCAAAAAAATACAAAAGGCAAATGCGAAAAGTCCTTTCGCGATGTATTAGAGCATTTTCTCCATCAGTCGATCGAGCTGGGCACTGATGCCGGCAGCATTGTTGGCGTCCTGCAGGAGCTTGGCAAAGATTACGCAGAGATCAATGAACCCAGCGGCTCGAGCGTACTGATTCGTTTTGATCAAATCAACTACGTGCAAGCGTTGTGAATAAGGGAGGTTTTCAGGGATGGATTTTCAAAGCAAATTGGCAACATGGATCGGTGATACGGTACAAGTGGTGACCACTTATCAGGTAACGACCGGGGTATTGGTAGGAGTGACCGATACAACCGCAACCATTCGCACAGCGAGCGCACCGGGTTATGGCAGCGGGCAAGATGTGATTTATCAATTGGATCGCATTATCTACGTCCGTGGCGAATGAGGAAGGCGGGAACCGATAATCGACGCAGGCTAACATTGTCCATTATCATTCCCGTCACGGAGGAAATCGGCTTTCTTGCCGACATGATCGCCATCTGTCGCCATCTCGCTCCTCTGGAGATGATCGTGGTATGTCCGCAGCAGCTGATGGGTACTTTTCAACTCCCTGAAGAAGCCGGTTGCCGCGTGATTTCTTTGGAGGAGCCTGCGGGACTTTTTGCGGGGCGGTCTGTGGGGGCAAAGCATGCCCAAGGAGATGTGCTGCTTTTTCTCGATGAGGGGAGAATCTTTCCACTGCCTGCCTTGCAGCGGTTTTTGTTCCCTGTCTTGTACGGGAACGCACAGGCCGTGCTGTCACTGGCAGACAAGCGCAGCAGCAGAAATCGGACGAGAAGAGGCTCGGTCCGATGCCTCTCGCTGCTGGTGAATGAATGCTGTGGCCGGGCGAGTCTGCAGGAGGCCACTCTTTTTGACGTCCCCCATGCATTGACAGCAGAAGCGCTCCGGGAAATCGGCACGGATCGACTGGCATATCCGGCGGAGGCTCATCGACAGCTGGTGTGCAGCCAGATGAACATCGCGGTGCAACCGATCGCTCCCATGAAAGAGCGGCAATCGTTTCGACCGTCCTTGCATGCGGCCTTGAGGTGGGAGCTTTCCCGTTATGAGCACATGGTAGTGGAACAGCAGATTCGCGCTTTTTCCCGGCTTCCCGTAAGAGCCGGGTATACGGACGGGGGAAGACGAAGGGATATCGTGGAAGGACTTTTCCAACAGTTAGCGGGGATTCCCGTGACTCAGCGGGGAAGCTGGCCGCTCCGGCGATCCTCTCTTTATAGGGGACAGCGTCTATCGGTGATCATCCCAGCTTGCAACGAGGAAGCCACGATCGACGATGTGATCCGGGAAACGTTGATGCTGGAGCCTGCGGAGATTATCGTCGTCGTGAACGGCTCTACGGATCAGACGGCAGCGATCGCCAAAAGATCCGGGGTCACCACGGTCGAATATCCCGAACCGCTTGGTGTAGACACAGGACGGGCGATCGGTGCGCTGCTGGCCAGGGGAGATCTCCTGCTCTTCATCGATGCAGATTTTGTCATTCCTGCCCGCGATATGTACCCGTTTCCTCTCGCTTGTGAAAAAGGTATCGATGTTGCCCTCAATGATTTGTCTGGTTTCCTGGAGCCGCATCATGAGAGCAATCTGGTGGTTGCGGCCAGGCAGGCGCTGAATGTGGCGGTGAATCGAAAGGATTTGGCGATCGGCTCCATGGTGACGGTCCCTTTTGCCATGCGGCGAGAAGTCGTTGCCGCCATCGGGTGGCAACTGCTCCTGTGTCCGCCCAAAGCGCAAATCGCCAGTGTATGGACGGGCTTTCAGCCTCAGCTCGTTCATGAAGTGAATATTTTTTCATCCAACCGGTTTCGGCCTCAGAAGCATCTGGCTGGGGCCGGGACAACCAAGTCGGCTGCGGTCGAACAGATTCTTGGTGATCATATCGAAGCGTTTCAATATCTTGCCAATCAGCTTTGCACGATACAAGGTGGTGAACAAGTTGCCTATGGACAGAATATCCGGTCTCGTCAGCGTGGTGATTACGAATCATAACCGCGCTCCTTATATCAGGGAGTGCCTGGACAGCATCAGCAGACAGAGCTATCCGCAGTGGGAAATCATCTTCGTTGACGATGCCTCTACCGATGAATCGGTGCGAATCGCCCAAGAGTGGCTCGAACAGCATCGCGACTCCCTTCCTATGGAAAATCAGGTGATCATCCATTCCCTGCCCCGCAATATGGGCTTTGCCGGAGCGATCAATGTCGGCTTGTATTTGGCCCGGGGTGAATTTATCGCCATTCAGGATTCGGATGATTACTCACATATACTTCGTTTGCAAAGACAAGTCGATTTTCTGCAAAGTCACCCCGAGATTGAGCTGGTCGGCACCAATTATTATTCATTTCCGCATGACCAGCCGGAGCAAAAGAAGCTCGCCAATTGGATCCAATATGGGGAAGACATCCGCAGGGTATATGGCAATGGAGGTCACTGTGTCTGCCACGGCACCATCCTGTTTCGCGGACAGCTGTTTGACCAGATCGGCGGACCGACCCGCCGGATCCATGGCGCCGAGGACTATGAATTCATCGCAAAAGCCCTGAATGCCAAAGCGCGGATTGAGAATCTTCCAGAGGCTTTGTATTTCTATCGGGTTCACGCGAATCAAAGATCGAGCCAATTCTATCGAAAAAGGGAGGTGTAACGCCATGACTGATAGCCCTTATCGCATCTTAATGGTGCTGGATAATCTGGGGACAGGCGGAACTGAGACGCATGTGCTCAGCTTGAGCAAACCGCTTCGGGAAAAGGGAGTGCAGCTTCATTACGCAGGTGCCGACGGTCCCTTGCACCAAACGTTTGTCGAGGCGGGCTTTCAGATCCACATTGTCCAATCGAATCTGGAGCCTTTAGCGGCACGCAAGGAAATGCTGAAGCAGTCCTATCGAGGCATCATGCAAGAAAATAACATCAACATTGTCCACGTCCATCAAACGCCGTCCGGTCTGGTAGCGGCAGCTGCAGCCAAGGAACTCGGCATTCCTGTCGTGTTTACGATGCACGGCACGTATTACCCCAAGGGGGAAGCGGTGCAATTGGCACAGCTCTGTGACGCAGTCATCACGGTGAGCAAGCCTGTGCAGCGGTACTGGCAAAAAGCGCAAATCGCCTCTACCGTCATCTCCAATGGGGTAGATTTTGAAGCCTTTCATCCGATCGCAGAAGCAGACCTGCAAGCAGCCGAGCTGCCCGATATTCCGCCAGATGCCACGGTTGTCACCTATGTGAGCCGCTTGGCCTGGCAAAAGGCGACGGTATGCAATATGGTGCTGCGCGCCTCTCGGATCCTGCTGCCGGAGATCCCAAGCCTGCATATCGTCGTCGTGGGAACCGGGGCATCGTCGTTCCATGTGCATGAGTTAGCCAAAAATCTGAACAAGGCGGCAGGGAAGCCATACATTCATGTCGTGGGCGAACAAACCGAGGTACAGCCCTTCTATGGGTTCAGCGACCTCGTCATCGGAACCGGACGTGTGGCGCTGGAAGCTTTGGCCTGCGGAAAACCGGTGCTGGCGATCGGCAACCACGGATTTTTCGGACTGGTTACGCCGCCATCCTACAACCTCGCGTGGGAGTACTACTTCGGAGATCACTTTTCGGTACAAAAGCCCGCCCCCAATCTGATAGCCGATGCACTGCGCAAAGCATTCGCCAACCGACAGGAACTGCAAAAGATCGGTGCCTTGGGAAAAGAGTGGGTCCGTACCGAATTCGATATCGTCAAGAAAAGCGCTCAGCTGCTGGAAGTCTACGAGCAAGTGCGCGCAAAACATTAACACGGGAGGCACAAGCATGAAAAAAATTTTATATGTGGGGTGGATCGGATTTAACAATCTGGGAGACGAATTGATGTGGCATGTTTTCCGCGATCTGGCGGAAAAACACCTCGATCCGGCACAAGCAGAAGTCATCCCGTCCCTGCCGAAGATCGATCTCAAGAATCTCAATCCGTACGACACAGTCGTTCTCGGCGGAGGCTCCCTGCTGATCCCCGGCTATGTGGACGTCGTTCACAAGGCCGTGCAGCTGAAGAAAAACGTCGTCATCTGGGGCAGCGGATATGATTCACTGGAACCTGTTACACTTGATGAAAACGGAGCATTCTCCCTTCCCCCGGTCCAGCCGAATGAGCGGATGCGGCACATGCTGGATGAGATTGGCGAGCATGCTTCCTTTTTTGGCATCCGTGGCCCCTTAACGTATCAGTACCTACAGCAGCTTGGCGTGCGTGCAAAGCCCATCATCAGCGGGGATCCGGGCATGCTGCTTTTGCCGCAGACTCCTGTAGAAGCGATCGATCTGGCTGGAAAGTCCATCATCGGCATCAACTGGGGCACCTCGTACAACCGCATTTATGGGAAAAATGAGGCAGTTGTGGAAGAAGCGCTGACCGAAGCCGCTAAAGCACTCATCAAAGATGGACATCACATCTATCTGTTTGCGATGTGGGGACCGGATCGGGAAGCCATCAAGCGTCTCTACAAAAAAATAGCTGCCCCTGACCATACTACCCTCGACCTGACTCTGCATAATCACGTGGAACTGATGAAACGAATCAGCGGATTTCAAGCGACGATCAACTTCAAGCTACATGCCAATGTGATCAGCGCTGCGGCGGGCGTACCGTTTGTCTGCCTGGCATACCGCTTCAAATGCCTGGACTTTGCCTGCTCGCTCGGTGCTCCGGAAACCATCGTTTCAACCGATCATGCCCAGCTCCAACAAGAAATCCTCACCCGTACGCAGGAAGTACTGCAAAATCGAGACACGCTTGCAGCGAAAATCAAGGCGCAGCAAAAAGCAATCATGCAAGAGCTGGAGCAGCCGTTTCTGCAACAGCTTTTGTAAGGTGGATTCTGAAGCCCTCTGTCGATAAGGAATGGTTTGTGATTACAAAATAGCAGAAAAGCCCGTTCCGTGATTGGAGCGGGCTTTTCGCATGCGAAATGCTATAATAATAGGCATGATTGTTTTGCCAATGTGAAGGAGTGAACAAGATGAAAACGATCACTGTTCATCAGGACTTGCAATTTTCCGCGATTATCCATGGCTTGTGGAGACTGGCAGAGTGGAAGCTTTCGGCGGCAGAGCTGCTCCGATTGGTCGAGGAATGCCTGGATCTCGGGATTACCACTTTCGATCATGCGGACATCTATGGCCGCTATACCTGTGAAGGACTGTTTGGCGATGCTTTGGCATTAAAACCGTCACTCCGTGAGCAAATGCAGCTGGTGACCAAATGCGGGATCAAATTGATGACGCCGGACAGACCGGAGCAGAAGCTGCCCTTCTATGATACAAGCAAGGTACATATCGTCAATTCCGTAGAGCGCTCGCTGCAAAATCTGCGTACAGACTATATCGATCTGCTGCTGATCCATCGCCCGGATCCGTTGATGAATCCGGAGGAAGTAGCGGAGGCTTTTGTACAATTGCGGGATCAAGGCAAGGTCAGACACTTCGGGGTATCCAATTTCACCACGTCCCAGTACGATATGCTCCAGTCTTACCTGGATATGCCGCTGGTCACCAATCAGATTGAAATTTCGGTACTTCATCTAGACAATATGCAAAACGGCACGCTCGACCACTGCCAGATGAAACGCATCGCCCCGATGGGCTGGTCGCCGCTCGGCGGAGGCAGAATTTTCACTTCGGAAGATGAGCGGGCAGTGAGACTGCGCCAAAAGCTGACCGAGATTGCCGCAGAGACCGGAGCTGCCTCGATCGATCAGATCATGTATGCATGGCTGCTGATGCATCCGGCCCGCATCATGCCGATTGTCGGCTCCGGCAAGCTGGAGCGGATCAAGACAGCGGTGGACGCGCTTGATGTGACGATTACCCGCCAGCATTGGTTTGAGATTCTGAAAGCTTCTCTCGGAAAGGATGTAGATTGATCAACGGCCGCTGTCGATGATCCTGTATTACTTCCCCGTCCATGGCAGGAGGGTGCCCAGTGCGCGCACCCTCCCCTGCTCTGCGGCGGTTCTCCCTCTCCACCGATCCCTCCCCTATTCGAAAAGGCAGTTTCATTATTTGGGCAGTCTGATTTTAAAAATCGTTCCTTTGGGTTTGTTATGGGACGCTTGAATGGTGCCGCCATGGCTGGAAACAATCCACTTGGCTATTGACAGACCCAAGCCTGAGCCGCCGGTTTCACGCGTACGAGCCTTGTCCTCCCGGTAAAAGCGGGAAAAGATGTGCTGCAAGCCCTCCTCGCTAATCCCGATGCCGGTATCACTGACCTCAATCAGACACTTATGATCTTCCATGGATGTTTTCACGATGATGCTATCATGCTCGCCCGTATATTTCAGCGCGTTGTCCAATAAGATGACCATCAGTTGATGAAGCCTGCTCTTATCCGCTTCGATCATCAGCCCGGATTGCGTGGTCACCCGCAGATGCTTCTCCTGCAGCTCGGCCATCTCTTTGTACGGCTCACACACTTCTTGTACGAAGGCATCCAGGTCAAACCGTTCCTTGACCAACTGGGTTTCCATCGAATCCGCACGTGCCAGGGTCAACAGGTCGGAGGTCAGCTTTGACAGCCTGCGCGTTTCCGATAGGGTCAGCGCAATCGATTCAAATTTGTCCATGATTCTTTCATAGGGTGTGGTCAACAGCAGTTCGAGCTTGTTCTGGATGATCGTCAGAGGTGTGCGCAGCTCATGGGAAGCATTTTCGACAAACTCTACTTGTTTGTTCCAGGAACGGATGATGGGCTTCATGGTCTTTCTGGATAGAATGAAGCTGGCCGCGATAGACAGTAGGACAAATACGACGGTACAGATGGTAAGCAGCCTGCCGTAGTTATTCAGAATGTTTTGCTCTCCATCCACATTCATCAACAGCTGGATATAGTCCTGATCATCATTATTGTGCGGATTTTTGAACGAGATCGTCCGAAAGGTATATTGGTCGTACAGCGTAATGTTTGTGATGTCATCGATTTGCTGAAACGGCAGATCGACAAAGAAATCTCCGTAAAACGGCGTGTTTTCCGGATTGTTCAATTGCTTGTCTTTATTCCAGGTGAGGACAATCATCCGGGGATTGGGCCTGTTCCTCATCTCGTCGGACGGCGCACCTATTGGAGGACGTCCGGAAGGCTGCAGCATCCGCTGAGACAACCCCTTTTCGATAATGCTGTTCTTGAAAGCCAGCAGATCGGCGTCAGTCTTGGAGTACAGGGTCAGCTTCGTTTGACTGAAGATGATCAGTGCGAAAATGGAGAAGATGATGGAGAACGCGATGAAATTATAGAGCATGAAGGTAAGCTGCTGCTTCCGGATGATGGCTTGCTCACTCATTCCTCCCCCTCCCCTACTTCACTCAGCATGTACCCTAACCCGCGAAAGGTCTTGATATAGCGGTCATAGCCGTACTTCTTCAAATTTTTCCGCAAATGGCTGGCGTAGACTTCGACGACGGATGTGGACGTATCGGAATCAAAGCCCCACAGCCTGTCAAAAATCTGTTCCTTGGTCAGGATCGTATTTTTATTGGCCATGAGGTATTCCAAAAGTCCAAATTGCTTGCCGTTCAGCTTGATCGTTTTGTCACCGATGATTGCTGTGCCATTCTTCGTATTCAGCTTCAGATCCTTAAAGCTGAGCATATTTTCTTTGAACTCCCCTACCGAGCGCCGCACGATGGCTTCCAGTCTGACCAGCAGTTCTTCCCGGTGGAACGGTTTGACCAGGTAGTCGTCCGCCCCCTTTTTAAACCCATGGATCTTGTCATCGATGCCGTCCTTGGCGGTGAGCATGATGACAGGTGTCGTAATCTGCTGCTTTCGCAGGTTTTCCAGCACCTCATATCCATTCATCAGGGGCAGCATGATATCCAGGATGATGACGTCGTAAATATTTTGTGAAGCCTGATAGAGCCCTTCTTCCCCATCGAAGGCTTGAACGGTTTCAAACATGCTTTCGGTCGTCTCGCGGATCGTATCGGAAAGATTCTTATCGTCTTCAATGATTAATAATTTCATAGGAAGCACCTCTTGTATGGAAGCGGGATATGCCTATTATCATAGCAGGATCGCACAGGTAAACAAAACAATGATAGAGTGGCAGACCATGTGATTTCAGCAAGATTGATGCTTGCAATTGCGAAGATATTTCTTTATGATAATAGTCAAAATATGATAATGATTCTCACTATCAAAAAGGAATGACATATGGATGCTCACATGTTCGATAAACACGCGAAGCAACTGACCCGATTTTCTGTTGTGAAGGTTGGATCGATCTTTGCAGCGGCCAGCCTCGTCATGCTCATCTCCATGTTTCTCGCGGTGCTGCATGGCGCAAAGGAATTGACCATACATACGGTGATGGAAGCGATCACGGCGTATGATCCGAAAATCACCGCGCATCAGATCATCCATGAGCTGCGGCTGCCACGCGTGATCGGTGCGGCTGTGATCGGTGCGGCTTTCGCAGTCGCTGGAGCATTGATGCAAGGGATCACACGCAATCCGCTCGCTGATTCCGGGATTCTCGGGATCAATGCAGGAGCGACATTTGTGGTGGCGCTGAGCTTTGCATTTTTTCCGAACCTTCCGTACTACAGCTTGATACTGGTTTCCTTTAGCGGAGCGGTCATGAGTACGCTGCTTATTTTCGCACTCGGATCATCGACCCCAGGCGGACTGACACCTGTACGTTTGACCATTTCAGGAGCGGTGGTCGCGGCTTTATTGAGCTCGCTCAGCTCTGGCATAGCCATCTATTATGATTTGAGTCAAGATTTGGCCTTTTGGTATGCCGGCGGAGTGGCAGGGATCAAATGGCTGCATTTGCGATTTTTGCTGCCCATACTGCTGCTTGCGATCATGTGGGCAGCTGCATTGGGACGCTCTGTATCCCTGCTTTCCCTGGGGGAAGATGTCGCAGCCAATCTCGGAATGAACACCAAGCGGATTCAGATTACTGGTATGGCGGTGGCGGTCATCCTGGCGGGGGTTTCCGTTTCAGCGGTTGGCGCGGTTGGCTTTATCGGGCTGGTCATTCCACATATCGCGCGGAAGGTGATCGGGGTGGATTACCGATTGATCATTCCGCTGTCCGCTTTATTAGGGGCGATCTTGTTAGTTTTGGCGGATTTGGGTGCGCGGACCGTGAATCCACCGAAAGAGCTGGCGATTGGTGTGATGGTGGCCCTCGTCGGTGTTCCTTTCTTTCTCTATTTGGCACGGAGGGAAAGGAGGAATCTGTAAATGAAGCAATCGGTCATGCCGGCAAAGCACAACGTTTTTGTGGTAAGTCTGGTATTGTTGGTGATCAGCGTGGCTGCGGTTTTCTTCAGCTTGAATGCAGGAACCATCAAGCTGTCCGCCCTCACTATGCTGCAAACGCTTCTTGGTTATGGCAGTCCGGAAGATTCGATGGTGTTGTTCCAATATCGTCTGCCGCGCATCTTGATCACGATGCTGGCAGGCATCGGATTGGGCGTTTCCGGCGCGATCCTGCAAGGAGTCACGCGCAATTTGCTGGCTGATCCGGGGATATTGGGTCTCCATGCCGGGGCATCGTTTGGCCTGATTATTTTCGTGACTTTTTTTGGCGCCATGGAGGGCCCGATTTCCTTGCTGATCCCGTTGTTTACCTTTGCAGGCGGAGTATTGGCTGCGGTATTGATCGTATGGCTGGCTTACGATCGTCACCGAGGGGTGGTTCCGATCCGGCTGATCTTGATCGGGATCGCGGTGGCTGCCGGATTCAGTGCCGTTTCGCTGTTTTTATCGCTACGGCTGGAGGACACCACTTACACGTTTGCTTCCCGCTGGCTGCTCGGCAACGTGTGGGGAAGGGATTGGTCCAATGTATGGGCACTTGCACCGTGGATCCTGCTGATCGTCCCGTATGTGTTTTTCCAGGCGCGCACGTTGAATGCCTTTACGCTTGGCGATGAGGTCGCGGCTGGGCTAGGCACATCGGTGCAGCCCAAACGGCTGCTTTTGCTCGCAGCTGCTGTGGCGCTGTCGAGCGCCAGTGTCGCGATGGCAGGCGGCATCGGCTTTATCGGCTTGGTTGCTCCTCATCTCGCACGGCGGTTGGTAGGCCCCATGCATGAGCATTTTTTGTTGGTCGCAGCGCTTATCGGCCTGGTGATCCTGGTGATGGCGGATACAATCGGGCGCACGTGGTTCCTGCCCAGCTCCATTCCCGCAGGCGTCATCGTGGCAGCGGTTGGCGCCCCCTATTTTCTCTATTTGCTTACGAAAACCAAATAAACGACTTAGGAGACAGACATGATGAAAAAGACGATCGCCATTATTCTCACGCTTATTTCGATTCTCACATTAGCAGCTTGCGGTCAGACAGCTACTCAACAGCCGGCGGCCGAGCAAACACAAGCTGCCGCACAGCAAGACCCATCGGCAGCTGGAAAGGAAGCGGTGAGCGCCGATCCGAAAATCGCATCGCTGTCGGCCCATCTGACGAATAATCTGCTGGCCCTTGGGATTACTCCTGCAGGTTCTGTATTGGGCGGAAAAGCGAAAGACTTCTTGGCACACGTGAAAGATCGTTTGAAGGATACGCAAAAACTGGGTGTTGCCGCTGAGCCTGATATGGAAGCATTGCTTGCCTTGAAGCCTGACATGATCTATGCGGATGAGGCATTTGCCAGCAAGGATCTTTCCAAGTATGAACAGATCGCGAAAACCAAAGTCATTTCCCTCGATAAAGGCACATGGCGCGACCATTTGCTGGAGATGGGCAGGGATTTGAATCGCGAGCAGCAGGCAAAGGATTTCATCGATGAATATCAAAAGCAAGCCGAGCATGTGAAGGAATTGATCAAAAAGAAAATCGGCGATGGCACCGTCATGGCGATCCGTGTATCTGCGAAGGAGCTCCGCGTTTTCGGCATGGGACGTCCGATGGGACCGCTCTTTTATGATGATCTGGGCTTGAAGCCGGCAAAAGGCGTAGAGAAAATCAGCAAAGCGTATGAAGTGATTTCACAGGAAGTTCTCCCTGATTACGATCCGGATGCGATCTTTGTCATGGTGAATGTCGAGGATGATGCGAAAAAGGTATTTGAACAGCTGCAGCAAAACCCGCTGTGGCAGGGACTCAAAGCAGTGAAAGCAGGCCATGTATACTTCGTAACGGAACAGCCTTGGCTCGATTACTCGGCGCTCGGCCGCAAAATGACGCTGGATGAGGCGGAGAAAATCTTTGCGAAATAAGGAACTACCTTGTATGATGGAGGCAACAGGGTTACTACCTATTTGCTGAGAGGGTGCTTAGCATGATTACACCAATCCGTGTGAAAGATCATAAAGATATCGAAAAAATCAACAAAATCGTGGCCAATTACGATTTTGACATCTGGATTCACGGCAAAAGCGGCATGGCTGATGCGAAATCCATCCTGGGCATGTATGTGCTGAAGCTTAATGAGCCTTTGACGCTTGTGATTCCGGACAATGTGGAATATAAGCAGCTGTTTAAAGAATTGGAAGAATTTCTTGATTTTGCGTAATGGCAAAAGCCCGTCGAGTGCAAAGTGCTCGGCGGGCTTTTTTGGTAGAAAAGAATCTAGTAAAATTCTTATCTACATAAGTGCAACTAAGGCTCCGCCAAAGGCTTGGCGAAACCAAGTTTTCTAATCGAGCCAAAATACGGTACGATCACTCGTGTAAGCCTTTGTTAACCAGATATAACCGCTTTTGCTTGCGCTGCTCTTTCAATACCTGCACGGCCTGCAAACATTCTTATGAAAGATTGGCGGATGCAGCAAAATAATACAAAGGAATGAGGAGGCAAATACAATGAAAAAACTGAGTGATATCCCGTTTTCGGTGCTTGATCTGGCTCCCATCGTCGCAGGGGGTTCCCCTGCCGATTCTTTTCGAAATACCCTTGATCTCGCGCGGCATGTAGAGAAGCTGGGTTATCTGCGGTTCTGGCTTGCCGAGCACCATAACATGCCTTTTATCGCAAGTTCCGCCACTTCTGTCGTGATCGGGCACGTGGCGGCCGGAACGTCAACGATCCGAGTGGGTTCCGGAGGCATCATGCTTCCCAACCATTCGCCTCTGGTCATTGCAGAGCAGTTCGGGACGCTTGAATCTCTGTTTCCGGGACGGATCGATCTGGGGCTCGGACGCGCGCCCGGTACTGATCAGCGAACCGCACAAGCACTTCGCCGCAACAACATGAACAACGGGGAAGATTTCCCGGAGCTGTTGGACGAGCTTCGCACCTATTTCGAGCCTTCGTTGGCAGCAGAGCCTTTGCGTGTGCGGGCGTTCCCAGGGGAAGGATTATCGATTCCGATCTGGCTGCTCGGATCCAGCGGATTCAGTGCCCAGCTAGCCGGCCAGCTCGGTCTGCCGTTTGCCTTTGCCAGCCACTTCTCGCCCGCGTACACTGTGCCGGCTCTCGATTTGTATCGACGATCATTCAAGCCTTCGAAAGTGCTTGAAGAGCCCTATGCGATGGTAGGTGTCAATGTGATTGCCGCAGAGACGGACGAAGAGGCGAATCGTCTGGCAACGACATTGCAGCGGCAATTCTTGAACCTGATCCGGGGTGTGGAAGAGCCGCTTCAGCCGCCTGTGGAGAGCATGGACGGGCTATGGACAGAGTACGAAAAACAAGCATTGCAGCAGCAGCTGGGAGCATCCATTTTCGGCAGCCCGAACACGGTGAAAGAAAAACTGCAAGCCTTCCTGGACGATACGCAGGCTGATGAAATCATGGTCGTCTCGCAAATGTATGACCACAAAGCTCGCCTGCGTTCATATGAGATCGTTGCGGATATCGCCAAGTCATAACGAATGGCACCAAGCTAAATGGCTCCGTGGAAGATGGGAAGTCCATCAGCGGAGCCATTTCAATTCCTGCTCGTATGTGGGCCATGGCGGGGATGGCAGCTGTTGAGTTACGCTTGCTTGCTAGCGATAGGAAAGAGCTTGATGGCCAAGCGCTTTCCAGGACTGGATAAACGTATGCTTGGCGGTCTTTTGCGCCTTTTTCCCGGTTAAGGGGTCATTCAGATAGACGTGTTCCTTGTCATAGCCGACGAGAACGACCGCGTGCAGATCTAGCGGTGCTGTAATCTGTTGATTTCCATGCTTCCATGACTCCCAGCGATCGGGAAGCTTGTATTCATTGGTTGTCCAGACGATCACCGGTTTTCCGTCCTGGATCTGGGATACCAGACGGTCAAAAGGCTGATCCGTCAAATTGACCGTACGATTGGGCAAGTAACGGCGCATCAATTTCTCAAGCGGCCTGGCATAGATGGCGAATCCGGCACGCTGCCCGGTAATATCACCGACAAAGCCATGGTGCGGATTTCCCCAGCGAGTGATGTCCCCGGATGCGCTTTTTTGCATGGGGTCCGGGTCTGTAGGCATCTCTCGGGCCAGCTTCATCTTGTCCGTCTTGATGCCAGCATGCTGCAGGACCATGGCGAGGCTCGTTACTTCACAGCCGAATCTCAGCTCCGGGTTTTGCTTGATCATGGGAATATCCAACATGACCTTTTCATTTTCAGCCTCATTGGCAGGCAGAGGTTGAGCGGGTTCAGGGCGACGGTACGAAGTCGTTTGCGGCAGCGAATGGGCAGATGGAGGCTGGATTTCTTCCGCATCCGGCTGTTCCTTTTGTTGAACATCGATTTTCGGTACCGCATCTTGATTTGAACAGCCGATTACTGCCAAGCAGACAGCAACCATTACGACAGAAGAATAGGCGTTCATGGTCTTGCTCCTTTACACGGGAATGCTGCCGACAAACCTATTCCTTAATTTGCTTCCGGTGCAGCTGGTTATGCATCGTACAGGACCGCATACAATTGCCATGCAAGAAGCGCCGAGTTGTAGTACAATATCGACAAACCCATAAAAATCTGAAGCCATTCGCAAAGGCAGCAGCAGTTGTTGCCGGATGCGGTGATTTCAGGAGAGGTTCTAGAAAAACCCTCTATAAAAAACTAAGGAACGATATCTCCTTAGGTATCGTTTTTTTCTGTGGTCATCGACAAAGAGTGTTGTTCTATGAATCTCTCTACTACCCATGTGCAGGCAACTGCCGGGAGAACAGAGAGGAGATCATGTAATGAAAAACAAAAAAGCGATTGTCGTTTTCAGCGGCGGACAGGACAGTACCACCTGCCTGTTTTGGGCCATAAAGCGGTTTGACGAGGTGGAGGCCGTGACCTTCAATTATGGACAGCGCCACAGCCTGGAGCTGGAATGCGCCGCTCAGATTGCCCAAGAACAGCAGATCAAGCATCATGTACTGGATATGTCGCTCTTGAGTCAGCTTGCTCCCAATGCATTGACCAGACAAGATATCGCCATCGAGGAGAAGGAAGGGCAGCTGCCGACGACCTTTGTGGATGGACGCAATTTATTGTTTCTTTCTTTTGCGGCCGTGCTGGCCAAACAGGTGGGTGCCCACCATATCGTGACTGGTGTATGTGAAACGGACTTCAGCGGCTATCCGGATTGCCGCGATGTCTTCATCAAGTCGCTCAATGTGACGCTGAATCTGGCCATGGATTATCCCTTTGTCATTGATACGCCGCTGATGTGGCTCAACAAAGCGCAAACGTGGGCGCTGGCCGACGAGCTGGGGGCATTTGATTATGTGCGGGAGAAGACGCTGACCTGTTATAACGGCGTGATTGCGGACGGCTGCGGAGAATGCCCATCCTGCCGACTGCGTGCCAACGGGCTGCAGGAGTATCTGAACGTCAGAAACGGAGGAGCTCGCGCATGATTCAGCAAATCTACCCATCTGTCGCCCATCCGTACCGGTACGAGCTGAATAAAGATTTTCAATTCGCGGCAGCCCACTACATCCCCAGCGAACATGCCGGGAAATGCAGCCGAGTGCATGGCCACACGTATTTTGTGAATGTAACGATAGCGGGAAATGAGCTCGATGAGTCTGGATTTTTGGTCAACTTCTCCATGATCAAAAAGCTGATCCATGACCGATTTGACCATTCCCTCTTGAATGAACATACAGACTCTTTTTCCGATGCGGATGCTGACCGGTTTCCCACGACGGAAATCGTAGCCCGGACGATCCATGAAATCATCCAGGCTTATCTGGACCAGTCGGAAAACAAACCGACCTGTGTGCAAGTCTTTTTGCGGGAGACACCGACGAGCTATGTCGTCTATCGACCGCTGGCAGGAGGAACGTATGGCGGCTAACCGACTACCTGTCATGGAGATATTTGGCCCCACCATCCAAGGAGAAGGCATGGTGATCGGGCAAAAAACAATGTTTGTACGTACCGCTGGCTGTGATTATTCGTGTGCATGGTGTGACTCGGCCTTTACCTGGGACGGCTCGGGAAAGGATGAAGTCCGCATGATGACCGCTGAGGAGATTGTAGCTGAGCTATATCGCACAGGCGGGGAGACGTTTTCCCATGTGACGGTTTCGGGAGGCAATCCGGCTTTGCTTGCCCATCTCGGCGAATTGATCGCATTGCTGCATGAGCGGGGAATGACCGTGGCGCTGGAAACGCAGGGCAGCCGCTGGCAGGAGTGGTTTTTGCAGATTGATGATTTGACCCTGTCCCCCAAGCCGCCTAGCTCCACAATGGTGACCAATTGGGGAGTGCTGGATGATATCGTGGAGAGACTGTCCCGGCATGAGCGGAATTTCAGCCTCAAAGTGGTGATCTTCGATGAACGGGATCTGGATTATGCGAAGCAGGTGCGCCGCCGATATCCACAAGCAGCTTTCTTCCTGCAGGCGGGCAATGATGATCTGACGGAAGCTGATCCGCGTGCGTTATTGGATCGGTTGATGAATCGCTATCTGTGGCTGGTAGATACCGTGATGGCATCTGCTGAGCTGAAGGACGTGAGAGTGCTTCCGCAGCTGCATGCATGGCTGTGGGGCAACAAGCGCGGGGTTTAACCAGTATGAATGGGTCGAACCTTTCCGATCCTTTCAAATCGTGGACGTTTATCTTAAAATGAGAGGAAACGACATGTAAGGGACGAGAGAGGAGACCGCTGTGCAACATAAGAACAAGACAGTAGTGAGATCCATGGACATACTCAATCTGTTCATCACTCGACCGGCACTGTCTATTAATGAAATGGTTGAGCTCTCCAAAATTCCAAAAACCTCCGTGCATCGCATGGTCAAATCGCTGGAGGATATGGGCTTTTTGCAAAAGGATGCGCTAGGGCGCTACTCGCTTGGC
Organism: Brevibacillus migulae; assembly: GCF_004521915.1. GTDB lineage: Bacteria > Bacillota > Bacilli > Brevibacillales > Brevibacillaceae > Brevibacillus_F > Brevibacillus_F migulae. The sequence continues at coordinate 176,306 of NZ_SDKD01000004.1, forward strand.
CTGTTATTTTTGCAATTCGGCCAATTGGTAGCAGACCGGCTGGATATACGGCATCTGGCCTTGCCTTTCATGAACCAGCTGCGCGATGAGGTTGGGGAAGCGGTCAATCTGATCGTAAAGGACGGACAGGATGCCATCTACATTGAAAAGGTCGATACACAGCACCCGGTCCGGATGTATACGAAGATCGGCCGTCGGGCTCCATTGTACGCAGGAGCGTGTGCCCGTGTCATCCTGGCTTTTCTTCCGGATGAGGAAAGAGAGAAATATCTGGGGGAAATCGAGCTCAGACCGATCGGCAAAGGGACGATTACCGAGCATCATACATTGTGTGAAGTGGTAGAGCTGTCGCGGCAGCTCGGGTATACGATCAGCTATTCGGAATTGGAGAATGAAACGGCCGCGGTGGCTGCGCCAATTTTTGACTACACGGGACGACTGTACGCAGGACTGAGCATCGCAGGGCCGGAGAGCCGGTTTCAGCCGGATCGCTTGCCCCTTTTGATCGAAAAAGTGAAAGAGACGGCAATCCTTATTTCGCGACAACTCGGCTGGAATGGACAATAGTAAGTGAGGTTTCCTGACATGAAAAGGTGTCAGGAATTTTTTTTGCTTGTCAAACCGAATTCTGAAAAGTATCATTATTCTATCGACCATTAAACGGAATCACAATTCCGAAATTCGGAATTTTAAGGAGGGGGCATATGTACAGAACAGACCTCAATTGTGACATGGGGGAAAGCTTTGGAGCCTATCAGCTGGGGCGAGACGCAGAAATTTTGGCGCATGTCAGCTCAGCCAATATCGCATGCGGCTTTCACGCCGGCGATCCAGCGACCATGCGCAAGACCGTGCGGCTCGCTTTGCAGCATGGCACGGCCATCGGGGCACATCCCGGTTTGCCTGATCTCGTTGGCTTTGGCCGCCGAAATATGGACATAACGGCACAGGAAGCGTACGACATGGTGGTCTATCAGATCGGCGCCCTCCAAGCTTTCGTCCAAGCGGAAGGCGGCAAGCTGCAGCATGTGAAGCCGCATGGGGCGCTTTATAACATGGCTGCCAAACAGCCCGAGCTGGCCAGAGGGATAGCGGAAGCGGTCTATCGCGTGAACCCGGAGCTGATCTTATTCGGACTGTCCGGCTCCGAGCTGGTGAAGGCAGGACAGTCCATCGGTTTGCGCACTGCCAGCGAGGTATTTGCCGACCGCACGTATCAGCAGGATGGCTCATTGACCCCGAGACGTGACGAAAATGCCCTGATTACCGATCCCGTACAAGCGGCAGATCAGGTGATCGGCATGGTGAAGGACGGAAAGGTACGTAGCCTGCAGGGAGTAGAGGTCCCGCTTGTTGCTGACACGATTTGCATCCACGGCGACGGGGCCCATGCCGTTGAATTTGCCCGGATCATCAGCGAAAAGCTGAAAGAGGCTGGCGTGGCGATTGTTGCTGTTGGTCAATAAAAGGAAGAGGGGGAAAGAAAATGCTTACCTTGATCGGCGTGTTGATAGTCATTGTAGGTTTCGCATTGCGGTTTAATCCTTTGATTGTGGTGACGGTAGCGGGGATTGCGACCGGTTTGGCCGGACAGCTTTCCATGGAAAAAATCCTGACGACGTTTGGGGAGTCATTTGTCAACAATCGGTATTTATCGCTTTTCATTTTAACTCTTCCCATTATCGGACTCCTGGAGCGTTATGGACTGAAGAAGCAGGCGCAGGCATTGATCAGTAAAGTGGCGGTCGCTACCACCGGACGTTTGCTGATGGTATACCTCTTCATCCGGGAAGCCGCCGCTGCAGTTGGTTTGACAGCAATTGGCGGCCATGCCCAAATGGTACGTCCGCTGGTGTCTCCCATGGCCGAAGCGGCAGCAGAAAACAAATACGGTAATTTGACAGAGAAGGTGCGCAACCGGATTAAATCAATGTCGGCAGCCACTGATAACGTCGGCTTGTTTTTCGGGGAAGACATCTTCATTGCGTTTGGGGCGATTTTGCTGATGAAAGGCGTGTATGAGGAAAACGGAATCGTCGTTGAACCGATCCATATGGCTTTGTGGGGCATCCCAACGGCTATCGCAGCCTTTATCATCCATGGGGTAAGGCTCTATTTACTGGATAAAAAGCTGCAGAAGGAAGCCGCGGCTAACGATAACTCCAATCAGAACAAAAGTGCCTAGGAGAGGGAGTGACACAAGATGATCATCAATTTGGAATATGTCTATTATATCGCTGGGCTTTTCATGGGCTTTATCGCCTTTCTATCTTTTCGTGACACAACCAATCCGAAGCGGTTTTTAACGGGTACCTTCTGGGGACTGTTCGCGATCTCCTTTTTATTCGGAAAACTGATTCCGCCGATGATCATGGGCGTACTTGTAATTGCCATGGCATTGATTGCCGGGATCGGCGGGGTACGCATGGGCAAGCATGAGCAAGCATCTGAGGAGCAGCAAGAGGCAAGTGCGCGCAAGATGGGCAACAAGCTATTCATTCCAGCACTCTTGATTCCGGTGGTAACGATCGTGTGCAGCCTCGGTTTGAAAAATGTGCAGATCGGCGGCCTGTACCTGTTGGATAGTAAAAATGTAACGTTGGTTAGCCTTGGCGTCGCATGCGTAGTCGCACTGATCGTAGCGCTCTCGATCACCAAATCCAAGCCAGTACAGTCGGTGAAAGAATCCCGTCGTCTGATCGACGCAATCGGGTGGGCATCGGTACTTCCGCAAATGCTGGCTACGCTTGGCGGATTGTTTGCCGCAGCGGGAGTTGGAAAGGTCATTTCCGAGCTGGTCAGTTCCGCGATTCCGGTGGACAACAAGTTTTTGGTCGTCGTTGCCTATGTCGTTGGGATGGCGTTGTTCACGATGGTGATGGGGAACGCGTTTGCTGCCTTCCCTGTGATGACAGCGGGGATCGGGATCCCGCTTATCCTTCAAATGCATGGTGGTGATGCGGCGGTCATGGCGGCGATTGCGATGTATTCCGGCTATTGCGGTACACTCCTGACTCCAATGGCGGCCAACTTCAATATCGTGCCGGCGGCGCTGTTGGATTTGCCGAAATATGATGTCATCAAGGCACAGGTGCCGACAGCGCTCATCCTCCTGACTGTTAACGTCTTTTTGATGTATTTCTTGGTGTTCTAGTACGTACGAGGGAGGGATATGAATGGCTAAAGTACTGCTCACGGGTTTTGATCCCTTTGGTGGGAGCGATGTCAATCCTGCCTGGGAAGCGGTGAAAAGCTTCGAAAGCAAAGCGGTTGCCGGTGTGGAACTCGTTATTCAAATGATACCGACCGTCTTTCATAAATCGATTCAAACATTGGAAGCAACCATTGCGCGAGAAAAGCCGGACATCGTGATCTGCGTCGGTCAGGCTGGCGGCCGAACCGATATCACGGTGGAGCGGGTCGCGATTAATGTGGATGATGCTCGCATTCCTGACAATGAAGGAAATCAGCCAATCGATGTGCCGATCTATGCGGACGGCCCAGCCGCCTACTGGTCCACGCTGCCGATCAAGGCGATCGTCAACAACCTGAGAAAAGCGGGCATTCCCGCATCGGTCTCGCAAACGGCAGGAACCTTTGTCTGCAATCATCTGTTTTACGGCTTGGCGCACTTGATCGCCACCAAGTATCCGCGAGTGCGGGGCGGCTTCATCCATATCCCCTATTTGCCGCAGCAGGCTGCCCAACTGCCGAATGCACCAAGCATGGGCGTGGCGCAGGTGATCGAGGCATTGGAGGTAGCTGTGACAACTTCCGTCTCCTGCGAGCGGGACATTGTGATGGCGGATGGCCAAATCAGCTGAGAAGATCCAGGAATGAGAACAGCATCCTTGCAAATCGGAGGAAGGCGGGTGACACGCATGACAAACAATAAGTATAACAGGCAGCCTGATGTGACCTGCCATCCTCTGGGGGATGCTGCCGCTACGATAGAATTTGCACGCCGGATCGATCCGGCAGCCCACGAGCAGGTCAGGGCGCTGGTCCGTCATCTGGAAGAATGCCGATTTCCTGGGATGATCGAATACGTGCCCTCTTTTTCGAGTGTGACCGTATTCTACGATCCGAGGGAAGTAAAGCGACAATGGCAAACGGATGAAAACGGGGAGGCGCGCACAGCTTTTCAACTCGTATCTGAATGGCTGATGAGGGCAGTTGCCGCACCTGCGGAAGCAAAGCGACAAGCCCCCCGCATCGTGGAGGTGCCGGTATGCTATGGCGGAGAGTACGGGCCGGATTTGGGCTACGTTGCCGAATCTCATGGCTTGACGGAAAAGGAAGTCATCCAGATTCATAGCGCTGCAGCATACACGGTTTACATGATCGGCTTTGCCCCAGGCTTTCCGTATTTGGGCGGCATGTCGGAGAGGATCGCGACCCCCCGACGTTCCAATCCGCGTCTGACCATACCGGCAGGATCGGTGGGCATTGGCGGGCAGCAGACCGGGATTTATCCCATCGAGACACCGGGCGGCTGGCAAGTGATCGGCAGGACGCCGGTTCGCCTGTTCCAGCCGGAAAAGCATCCGCCCAGCTTGCTGATGGCGGGAGATGTCATCCGGTTTATCCCGATCACTCCAGAGGAGTATCAGGCTTATGAGGAGGAGGGGCAATGAGCATACAAATCATACGCCCTGGACTCCTCACCAGCTTGCAGGATTTGGGGCGAATCGGCTATCAAAAGTACGGAGTGATCGCCAGCGGCGGGATGGACCCATTTGCGCTGCGCTTGGCCAATCTGTTGGTGGGCAATGAAGAGGGCGAGGCTGTGCTGGAAATCACGTTGATGGGTCCGACGCTGCTGGTCGAACAGGATGTGCTGATCGCACTGACAGGCGGGGACACGGCGGCAAGAATAGGAGATGCCGAGTTACCGATGTGGCGGCCTGTTTTTGTGAAAAAGGGCAGCGTGATCACCTTTGGCGGCTGCCGCAACGGATGCCGTACGTATATGGCGGTAGCAGGAGGCTTTGCCGTTCCTCGCGTGCTGGGCAGCAAAAGTACGTATTTGCGCGCCAAAATTGGCGGGTATCAGGGCAGAGCGTTGGCTGTGGACGATGTGCTGGCCATTGGCGAGCCTTCTGATGTAGGCAAGCTTTTTGCGAAACGGCTCAAGGAGCGAGCAAACGATTCCGCGCACGCGGCGCCCCATTGGGGGATCACAGCAGAGCTGCTGCAGTTTTATGGGGAGCGTTCGGTGAGAGTCATTCAGGGACGTCATTTTTCTCTGTTTACGGAAGAAAGCCGGCGTGACTTGTTTCAGCAATCCTTTGTTATTACCCCCCAGTCGGACCGCATGGGCTATCGGCTGACAGGACCCGTTCTTCAGCTTGCCGAGCAAGAGGAGGTGCTGTCTGAAGCCATATCGCCGGGCACGATCCAGGTTCCCTCCGAGGGGAATCCAATCCTGCTGATGGCGGACCGGCAAACGACCGGAGGCTATCCGCGGATTGCGCAGGTTGTCAGTGTCGACATCCCGGTGGTTGCCCAGTGCAAGCCAGGGGATCGCATTCGCTTTCGGGAGATATCGCTTGCCGAAGCGGAAGAGCTGTACTTGGCGAGGGAACAGGAGATCAAGGACTTGAAAGCGGGCATCGAGTTGAAAATGCGGTCTTCCTTATAGCATCGATATGAATCATATCGTCTTACAACTGAGAAAGCGGCCATTCATGTGGCCGCTTTTTTTCGTGGATTTTTCGCAACAGTGCTGCCAAGGCGCACCGTCAAGCTGCTGCGAAGCCAGGTTTTCAAATGAGAAAACTCTCATTTTGCAGCAATTGCCATTTTCCATACAGCATGAAACAATGATCGTATACGCAGAGGAGAGATCATGATGAACCATGCGAACATTTTAATCATCGAGGATGAAAGAAAAATCGCCCGGTTTCTGAAGCTCGAATTGGAATATGAAGGCTATGAAGTGGCGATCGCAGAGGATGGTGTTGCCGGCCTGGAGGCTTATACAGGGGGCAGCTGGGATATCGTCCTTTTAGACGTGATGCTTCCGAGGCTGAATGGGATGGAAGTGCTTCGCCGCATCCGCCTATCCGGCAGTGCAGTGCCTGTCATCCTGTTAACGGCGAGGGATTCGCTTCCAGATAAAGTGAGCGGGCTGGATTCAGGAGCCAATGATTATATTACCAAGCCTTTTGCCATCGAGGAGCTGCTCGCGAGAATTCGCGCTTGCTTGCGGATGTCACAGATGATGAAAGCTGACAATGAGCTTTTGAAAATGGGAGACTTGTTCGTTGACGAAAAAACGAGGGTGGTCAAACGGGGGGAAAGTCAAATCGAATTGACTCCTCGAGAATTCGATTTGCTCGTCTACCTGATGAAGCACGCGAACCAGGTTCTTCATCGGGAACAGCTGCTGTCGCAGGTGTGGGGCTTTGACTATTTCGGCGACACCAATGTGGTCGATGTGTATATTCGTTATTTACGCAAGAAGCTGGACTATCCATTCGATTCCCCTCCGCTCATCCATACGGTGCGGGGAGTCGGCTATGTATTGAAGGAGTAGCGCACCATGAATATTCGCAATAAGATCCATCTGTTTTCGACGGTATGGCTGGTCATGATCGTCTTGGCCATTAACGCCTCTATCTACTGGCTCTTTTACAAACAGACGACGGAACAGGAGCTGGATCGGGTGCAATTGCAGGCGGAAAGCATCGCGGAAAGGCTGCGTCCGGCTGACCATACGATTAACCCAGCGGATATGCTGCGGGCATTTTTGCCGCCAAATGGAATGATCCGCGTGATCGATGAAAAGTCCGGTTCGATCATGACCGCCGCGAAGGAAGCTGATTTTGCTGACTTGCCGCCGCAGTATCACGATGGGCAAGTGGTACGGCTGGATAAAAGGGAAGGCGCCCTTTATGCCATCGCGCAGGTTCCTTTGATTTGGCAGGATGGGAGCGTCGTATCATTGGAAGTCACGGCCAGCCTGCTTGCGGTGCAAGACACGCTAAACATGCTGCAGGTCGTGCTGCTCCTCGCCTCCCTGGTCGTTCTGATTCCCTCCTTTCTGGCAGGGCGCATGCTTGGCAATGTCATGCTTCGTCCGATCACTGCCATGATTCAGACGATGGAGGAGATTCAGAAAAAGGGGACGTTTAAAAAGCTTGTCTTGCAGGACCAGTCCAAGGACGAGTTGTATCATTTGGGAAACGCGTTTAACCGCATGATCGACCGATTGCAGGATAGCTTTGACAAGCAGCAGCAATTCGTCTCGGATGCCTCCCATGAACTGAAAACGCCGCTTACCGTCCTTGAAGGGTATGCCACCATGCTGAAGCGCTGGGGGCTGAAGAAGCCCGAAGTGCTGGAGGAGTCCGTAGAAGCCATCTATGCGGAAGCTGTGCGCATGAAAAACATGACCAGGCAATTGCTAATGCTGGCAAATCCGGATGCACAGACGAGTTTGACGCTTTCGCAGCTTGATCTGGTGTCGCTGTGTGAGGAAACGAGCAAATGGATGAGGCAGACGTATGAAAGGCACATACAGACAGAGACTGCAAGATCGGAAATCATGCTTCAGGCAGACGAGCAAAAGCTGAAGCAGCTGCTGGTGATCCTGCTTGATAATGCACTCAAATACAGCAGCGCACCGGTCATGATTCAGATCTCGGAAACAGCGTATGAAGTCAGCTTTTCCGTCCGGGATGAAGGCATCGGTGTCCCGCAGGAAGACCTGCCTCACATTTTCGATCGGTTTTACCGGGTGGATAAAGCGCGGGCACGAGAGACAGGCGGAAGCGGATTGGGCTTGTCGATTGCGAAGCGGATCGTCGAAGCCCACGGTGGCCGGATCGAGGTTTTCAGCGAGGAAGGAAAAGGTTCACGCTTTACCGTGACATTGCCCAGATGAGCTGGAGCCGACTAGGGGGGATTGTCATCAAAAGAAAATATGTACTGTATAGTCTGGTGATTTTGCTGGTTGGACTGATGGCAGGCATGCAAACCATGGTTCTGGGCAAGGAAGAAAAAGTGATCGAGATGGAAAAGGTCAAGGAGATGATAGAGAGTCGCTATGCCGGCGAGGTAACATCGATTGCCTTGGAGCAGCTGGAGGGACAAGTCGTATATCGAGGCCATCTGAAGGCAAAACCCGGGACCTATCAAATCACGGTTGATGCGTATGAGGGACGTGTCCAGCATATAGAGCCGATCGCATTGGCTTTGCCGGAGCAATCAGCGGATGAGGCAGAAGCTGAGTCAGAGACGGATGGACAGAATGAGCATGCAGCGCCACGAATGGAAACCTCTGCAGGCATCAGTTTGGACCGCGCGCGGGAGATTGCCATGACGGAGGTAGAAGGACGGTTTGACGGGATTGAAGTCGAACAGGAGAACGGTGTGATGGTATTCGAGGTGGAGATTGATACCGCCGCAGAGCAAGAAGTAAAGGTCCAAGTAGATGCCTACACGGGCGCGATCGTTTCGGTTGTGTGGGAAGACTGAAGCTTCTCATCAAATTCTCATGTGGCTCTTTTTTTCCTTTCATGTTTCTTCTGTATTCTGAGAGAAACCGATCAAGAGGAGGAATGAAACATGAAAGCGATCACCACGGCAATGATAGGGGCATTGCTTGCGGGAAGTCTTGGTGCGACCGCTTATGCCGATCACGATGACCGCCATCCCAAGCAAAACGAACAGTGGCCCGTCTTTCTGAAAATTGACGATGATGTGCCCGCTGATGCGATGAAAAAGGTGCTGATCACTGCGGATAAAGCAAAACAGCTTGCGCTAGGCGTACAGCAAGGGCTCATCACTGAGCTGAAGCTGGATGTCGAAGGCGGTATGCTCGTCTATCAAGTAGAGATCTTCCATAACGGTGACGACGAAGATGTGTATGTCGATGCGCAAACCGGCCAAGCGTGGCGAGAAAACGACCAGTTGCGCAAACAACAACTGGTGAAGATCACGGAGGAAGAGGCCAGGAAAATCGCATTGTCCAAAGTCAGCGGCACAATCGTGGACGTTGAACTGGATGAGGAAGACGGACAATACGTGTACAGCATGGAAATACGCACAAAAAAATGGCAGGAAGCCGAGATCGAAATCTCGGCAACCACTGGCGAAGTCCTGGATATGGAATGGGACGATTAACTCCATAAAAAAGCTCCCTTGCGTTTTCACAAGCAAGGGAGTTTTCTATGGAAATGACTATTCCACGATCAGTTTACCAGTCATGGTATCATGACCAGCACCGCACATTACGGAGCAGACAAATTGGAACTCGCCAGTTTTGTCAGCGGTGAATTCAGCGCTGCCATCCCCTTTGATGTCCACGTTAAAATCAGGCAGAGAAATGCCGTGCATGCCTTCTGTATTAGCAAGGGTAAGTTTTACTTTGTCGCCTTTTTTCACGCGAATTTCTTTTTGATCGAATTCAAAGTTTTTCGCGGACAGCTTGATTTCTACAACCCCATCTGCAGATTGAGTCGCAGCAGGTGCGGAGCTGCTTGCAGCGCTATCGGTAGAAGCAGCTTGATTGCTTCCGCAGCCCGCCAAAGCAAGAGCGACAACAGAAGCTAACAAAAATGCACTGATTGATTTTTTCATGACAATTTCCCTCCATAGACCATTCTATCTCTATTTGTGAACTGCTTTAAAAAGCAGGAATCACCATTACTTTTTCTCAGAAGCTGACTCGTTTTCTCCCTTTACATCGGAAGTGATCTCATCCACAACGCCTTTGGTGGAAGAGCGGAATTCGCGAAGGGTATCCCCAAAAGCACGGCCCAATTGAGGCAGCTTGGATGGGCCGAAAATCACGAGAGCAATGATCAAGATAATGATTAATCCAGAAACACCGATATTGTTAAACATGAATGTTCCTCCTTCGTTTATGACTCAGCTGGTGACGATTGAACCGTTTTGCGCAAATACCAACTCGAGAGTATGATGCTAATCTCGAACAGCAGGATCAGAGGAATCAGGACCGATAAGTGCGAAAAGAAATCGGGCGGCGAAATCATGGACCCGACGATGGCCAATCCCAGATACACGTATTTACGGACTTTCTTCAACTGGGCAGGATTGAGGACGCCGATCTTTGTCAAAAAGAGAACAACCGCGGGCATCTCAAACGCTACCGTCAAAGGAAAGATCACGTTAAACATAAACGAAAAGTACCGGTCAATCCCGTAGGTTTCTACAGCGCCGATGCTCTGGTTCACTTTTGACAGGAATGACACCATCATCGGAAAGGCAACAAAATAGCTGAAGGCTACGCCGCAAAGAAACAGGAAGAAGGATAGCGGGACAAACCAGATCGTGCTTCTCGCTTCCTCTTCGGACAAGCCTGGTCTGACAAACGCCCAGATTTGATAGAGAGCGAATGGCAGCGACAAGATGAGCGCGACCAGAAAGGCGCACTTCATATAAATGAACATACCGTCTGTCAGCGAGAACACGTTCCACACGATATCCGCTGCAGCAGGCTGTGATTTGATAAACAACAGAATATCCGGGGACATGTACAAGCCAAAGCAAAGTGACAAGACGAAAAAGACAATCGCCCAAATCAGTCTTTTCCGCAGCTCCGTCAAATGGGAAACAACTTCCTGAGTCTGCATATACACCCCTCGTATAAAAAGGATATAGAAAAGCGGAAAACCCGCTTTTCTATATACCCTAGAACTTCAGAAGATTAAACCAATTGGCCGCCTTGCTTCATGTATTTCAGGATGCCTTCCGCAGCGCGGTAAGCCAGGGCGCCAACGGTTGCAGTCGGGTTGAAGCCACTGTTGTGACCAAATGCAGAAGCGCCAACGACGAACACGTTTTCCGCATCCCACATTTGCAGGTAGTTGTTCACCACAGAAGTGGATGGATCTGCACCCATGATCGCTCCGCCAGTGTTGTGCGTCGATTGGTAAGGAGTGATGTTGTAGGCTTTCAGCTCTTTGTTCGCGTCAACGATCGTCGCGCCCATTTCTTTCATGATTTCTTCGGATTTGCCTACCAAGAACTTGGTCAGTTCACGGTCTTGATCTTCCCAGTCAAAGGTCATGCGGAGCAATGGCTGACCGTATGCATCTTTGTAAGTTGGGTCGAGGTCAAGGAAGTGATGCTTCCAAGGCATGCTTGCCCCTTGTGTTGCGAGCGTAATGGTGGAGTTTGCATATTTGATGGAAGCTTGTTTGAAATCTTTCCCCCAGGACGGTGTACCTTTTGGCACGTTGTTGCTTCCAATTGGACGAGCGCCATATTGGAACACGCGCAGGCCAGCACCATGGATGAAGTTCAGATCGCTGTGGTCAAAGTTGTCCCCGTTGAAATCACTGATTTCCGCACCGAGGGAACCGGCACCCGCATACAGGTTGAACTGTTTATCGTCAAAGAACCCGGTCACTTTTCCGCTTTGCGTTTGGTATGCGTAGTTTTTGCCGACAACGCCAGTGCCGGAAGCTGGATCGTATGGTTTGCCCAGTTTGGAGGTGAGCAGCAGACGTACGTTGTTCAATACGTAGCTGGTCAGGATCACCATATCTGCTGGCTGTTCGAACTCTTCGCCAGTCAGAGTATTTACATACACGACGCCAGTTGCTTTTTTGCCATCATGCAATACGCGAGTGACGTTGGAGTGAGTGCGCAGATCCAGCTTGCCTGTTTTTTGGGCAACCGGGATAACCGTTACGACAGGGTCTGCTTTCGCACCGTACTCACAGCCGAAACGCTCGCAGTATGCACAGTATTGACAGGCTGCGCGCTCGATGCCATCCGGGTTTTTATACATTTCGGACAGGTTCGCGGAAGCAACGACATACGGATGGTACCCCAATTTTTTGCTCGCGTCCATGAACAATTTCATGGTTGGAGTGACCTTCATCGGTGGTGTTGGATATGGCTTGGACTTTTTGCCGAGCATCGGGTTGTCTTCCTGCTCGCCGGAGATACCCGCCATATGCTCGTATTTCACGAAGTAAGGCTCCAACTCGTCGTACTTGATACCCCAGTCTTGGATCGTCATACCGGCTGGAATTTTTTTCGCTCCATAACGTTCAATGGTTTTGGACTTGATTTCAAAGTCATAAGGCAGGAAGCGGCCATATTGACCATTCCAGTGAGAACCGGATCCGCCCACACCGTCGCCCAGCAAGAATGAACCGTACGTACGCATTGGCAGTGCGCGCATTTTCTCGTTGTTGCGGAATGTGACGGTCTCTTTGGACAGGTCTTGCATCATTTCATAACGTTGTGCATAACGCAGCTCGTCATGAGCCATGAAGTAATCGCTGGTATCTCTTCCTTTACCGCGTTCAAGTCCGACTACTTGGATGCCGGCTTTTGTCAGCTCAGCGGCGATGATCCCGCCAGTCCAACCCATACCGACCAGAACAACCGGAACTTTAGGCAATTTTGTACTCATCTATGTCATCCCTTCCTGATGAATTAGTGGCCCATATGGTCATGCAGACTTTTTGGTTCCATTTTCACGAATTCGTCTTTATCGATGATGTTGGCGTAGCTCATCTGCGTACCTGGATAGTTACGCATTTTCCAACCCTGCATGTCTTTGTTGCCGCCATACATCGGGTCTGCATACGCACCTTCAAGAGTCATGCTGCGCAGGAGGGAAAAGAATTCTTTCGTAGTAGTACCGGAAAGTTTGTATTCTTTGCCTTCTTCAAACACTTTCAACACTTCATCTTGTTCGGTTTCGGAGAGCTCGGTGAATTTCTTGCTGTATTTGCTCTTGCTGTAGTCAGTTAGGCCCTGCAAGCCCACAGTAAAGATTTCAACACGTTTCATCGAGGATTGCATCCCTTGGGTTGCTTCCCCTTTAAAGAAAGGGCCAGTCATGTAATCTTTCGCATTGATTCCCCAAGGGCTCGCAAGCTGGTGGTCAATGTAAAAAGCTACACCCAATTCCTTCGCGCCAGGACCCAGTTCATCTTTCGGGAAGATGCGCTCGGTAGCCGCTTCGGTGATCTGGAATTGCTCTTGATTGAAGTACATCAGAGCCTGGTTGTAGTTCACTGGTTTTTCCACTACTTTTTCTACTTCTACTTTCTGTTTGCCGATGAGGGCGCCGCCAAGTACGCCACCCACGACAAGCCCACCGATGGTGAGACCGGAATTCTTCAGGAATTCGCGGCGGGATGTGCTCTTTGGCTGTTTGGAATTGTTGTCTGCCACAGCTTGTTCCTCCTCTTTTTGTACATGTGGATGGAAGATGGTAAAAAAATTGAAAGTTACCTAGATAATAATTACCCAAACATCAAGAATACTAATCCTATTAAATTTGTATGTCAAATGTTTAGTACTGGTATAAAATTACCAGACAATTGCGACATCGATTCTGAGTTCCAGGCATGAATGATGATTTGGAAGCTTTCGGTTTTTTTGGTATGATTTCAGAGGAAGTATGGCGTGCATGCGATACAATTGGAGGCGCTTACAATGCAGACTTACGGTCATAGAATCAATCAGACTGCACGAATTTTTACCAAGAAGTTTAATGAGAAATTGTATGATTTGGGTATTTTCAGTTCTCAATTGGCCATCATTTCCTTCCTGCATCGCAATGGCTGTTCGACGCAGGTTGAGATCAGCAATTACTTGAATGTAGAGGCTCCAACCATTACCAGAACGCTCGCAAGATTGGAAGAGCTGGGGTGGGTCGTGCGCACCGAGGGGAAAAATAAAAGAGAACGGAAAGTGTCTTTGACACAAGAGGCTCAAGAATTGTTCCCGGTCTGGCAGAAAGCAGCGTTTGATGTAGACGCGGTCGCGCTTCGCAATATTTCGGAGAAGGACTTGGAGGTTTTTACGAAAGTGCTAAACCAGATTTATCAAAATCTGGACAGCGAACCTTCGAAAAGTGAAACTGCAGAAAAAGATGCATGATATGGTCATTGACAAATAATTTTATTTATGGTATGATATATATTTTTGTTATTTACACGAAACCTCCTGTGTGTTACATAAAAATAAGACACTCACCACTGGGAATTGGCAACCGTATGTCAGTCGGGAATGGAAAGGGAGGATTTCGTGAAAATTGCAAATGGTGTTGAGATGATTCAGGTGGAAGTAGAGGGAGTGGGGCGGCGCGATGTCTTGAACCCCGTTCTTATGTGGGATGAGAACGCTGCCGTTTTGGTGGATGCAGGTATGCCGGGAACGTGGCCGCAAATTCGCCAGGCCATGTCAGATCTGGGCGTTGCTGTGAGCCATTTGAAAGCAGTGATTGTCACCCATCAGGACTTCGACCACATTGGCAGTCTGCCCGAAATACTCCGTGACTTGGATGGGCGCGTGGAAGTGTATGCCCATGAGCTCGATAAGCCTTATATCGAGGGGAAATTGCCGCTTCTCAAGACGAATCCTGAGCAAATGAGCAAGGTGCTGGCGTTTCTGCCGGAGGAGGAGCGGCGAAAAGCGCTGCAGATGTTTGCCAATCCGCCGAAAGCAAATGTCGATCGGGTCGTAACCGATGGAGAAGTGCTCCCGATGGCCGGAGGAGTCCGCGTCATTCACACGCCTGGACATACGTCCGGACACATCAGTCTGTATGTGGAGCAAAGCAAAACGCTTATCGCAGGCGATGCGATGATTTGTGTGGATGGGCGCCTGCGTGGACCTGTCAGTCAAACTACACCGGATATGGAGACTGCGATGCGCTCGCTGCAGCGATTTTTGGAGCTTGAGGTGGATGCAGTCATTTGCTATCACGGGGGAGTTTGCGATCAGCATGCGAAAGAACAGATTCGGGAGCTTGCAGATAGTTCCTTTTAAAAGAAAGCGGAAGATACCAAGAATTCCGTATAGGTTCGTTCCTGCAAAAAACCGAGGTGCCAGCCTCGGTTTTTTTGCGGTTGCATATTTGAATATCCCTAGTGAATCAGCTTGCTCTCCTTTGCCTTATTGACCAGACGTGCACTGGAACGGTTAATGATTTTTTTCAGAGCAAGACCAATGACCAGAAAGATCGAGGCGAAGAAAGCAAGCATGAACAAATCTCGCTGCACGATATCCCAGAGGACGCCGCCCACTGCCTCTCGCATCATGCTGATCGCATAGGTGAAAGGCAAAAAGGGATTGATCGCTTGAAAAAAGGCGGGGGTAAGCTGGATCGGAAAGGTTCCCCCGGATCCCGCCAGTTGCAGGACAAGCAGGATAATCGCCATCGCTTTTCCGACATTGCCAAAAACAGAGACCAAGGTATAGACAATGAGCATAAAGACGGCGCTGATCACAAGTCCAAACAGAACGAACCAAAGCTTATCCGCCACATAGGTGCCGAGCACATACATATCGCCTGTCGTGACCACCAGAGACTGCAGAAGCGCGATCGTTAGGAAAGTCAAAAAACGCCCGAAGTAGATGTGGAAGCTTTTCAATGGAGCTTCATGTCCATGAAGCTCTACGGTGAGCAATGAGACAAGCAGCAGGGCACCAACCCATAAAGAAAGTGTTGAAAAGAACGGTGACATCGCAGAGCCGTAGTTGGGAATCGGAAAGAATTTGTTTTCTTTCAGGACCACAGGCTCGGCAAAGAAACGGCTTGTTTTTTCATAGTTGTTTTTGAGCAAATCGATCATCTCGTTCAGATTTTCTTGGGCTTGAAACGCACGAATCTTATCAGCCGCTTGGGTAATTTTCGCTTTCATGCCGGGAAGCGCTTCGTGGATTTCCTCAATTTTTTCCGTTCCTGTGACCAGTCCATTCTGTGCATCAGTCAGGATTCGCTCGATTTCGGGCAAGGTACGGTTCACCTCTTGCAGGACAGTCTGGGCATTTTCTGCCGAATGCTTGGCCGTATCAAGCGTTTTGGCCAGTTGTGGCTCGAGGACCGTGTCATAGTAAGGCATGAGTGTATCCAGAAAGGCCGAGGTATCCTGTGAAAGGGTGTGCAGTTGGTTGACTAAATCCTTTGCCGGCTGTTTTCCATCCTTGACGGCTTGTTCAATGGTTTCGATCAGGGCGAGCTGTTTACTCATTCTCTCCCCTAGATTGTCAAATTTAGCAGCGGCCGGGCGAAACGGATGACCGGGTAAGCTTTGATCCAAGTGCCCCAAAAAGTGACTGAGGCTGCTGGCGATCTTTGCCCCGATCATCAAGCGGAGTGAAACCCGATCAACCGTTGATTGGAGGGTAGCGGTATCGATTTTTGCATCCTGCAGGATTCCTGTTAGTTCTTCCGCTGACTGGGCTGCCTCCTGCAAGAGCTGCAGCTCTTGTTTTACAAGAGGCTTTAATGTGGTATAGGCATCCTCGCTATGCTCCAATAATTGGCCAATCCCTACGGTTAACTGTTCCCCGTCTTTGGCAAGCTGCTCGACGATGGGCATGGTGTTTTGGGCCGTTTGTACGATCTCCTGTGCCTTTTGAGCGTCATTCAGGGCCACATTGACAGCCTTCTCCATCTCCGGGAAGTGCTTCTCCAGCAGGAAAATAAGCTCCACTACCTTCTGAATCGTGGGCAGCTCCTTCTCCAGCTCCACTCCTAATTCATTGAAGATGCGAAAGATAACGCCATTGGCGACTTTGACAAAATTGCTGTTCACTTGCTCGATGATCCCGGAAGCCCCTTTTGAGGTGATTTTCGGTGCGATCGCATTCGATTTCTCGTTTACATAATAAAGAATCTCTGCTTTTGTCGGCTCATCGGTGAGGACGGTCGCAATCTTGGCGGAGAAATCTTCCGGGATCGTGATGCTGGCATAATATTCTCCGTGCTGAACGCCTCTGAGAGCCGTGGATTCGTCTACGAAGGTCCAGCCTAGCTGCTTGTTCGTTTTCAAAGAGGCGATGATTTCCTCCCCGACTTGTATCTTTCTGCCTTGTATGGTTGCTCCTTTGTCCTTGTTGGTCACAGCGATGGAAATGCCGGCTGTATTTCCGTAAGGGTCCCAAGAAGCCTTGATATTGAACCAGGCATAGAGAGAGGGAAGAATGATCAGTCCTAGAATAATGATGGCTGCAGCCCAGTTGGTCACGATATTTCTGAGATCTGTCCGGTAAATGGAGAAAATGGTCTTCATGGAGAACTCCTTTTGGGGTTGGTAATGTTTTGGCTTTGTTTCATTGAGCTTATCCTTCTTCTTTTCGCATGTGAATAAAAAAGATCCTTTCTAGCTAGTTTTCCATAAAAAAGCAGGCGCATTTGCAAGCGCCTGCTTTTTTCTTGGTGGAGGTATGCAACTGTCTAATCACTGCTAGCGCATAACTGATGGGAGCTCTCAGTCAGGAGCGCGATGACCATCCCGGGCTGCACGCGGTCTCCTTGTTTGAAAGAAAAAGCCCTCAGGTACCCGCTGAAGGAAGCTGGCACCTCTATCATTTTTCCGCTGCTGCTTTTAATGAGACACAGAGGCTCGTGCTCGCATATATAGGCCCCTTCCGTTTGCAGCAACCGGTCTACAACGCCATGACAGGTGCTTACGATTTCAATGGTAATTTCCACTTTATCCGTTCCTTTCTTTGCTCGTTCCTTTCCGTCTCCCTTTTAGTCCAGATCATCATGCTTGAATACGGAAGAGAGCGTCTTTTTCAAAAAGGCGGTGACAACCTCCACGTCCTCGATGCGGATATCCAGCTTGCCTATCCAATTGGAATCAAGCGCGATCTCGTCTGAGGAGATCAAGACGGCACGCATATTTTGCAGGGAAAGCACAAAGCTTTTTCCGTCAAAGTGCTGGGAGTAGAAAAAGCCCAAGTCATATCGATTATGCTCCGTCGTAAACGTGACAAAGCGGGAAAGCAGCGTTTCGGATTGATCGTACAGATAGTCAAAGGCCATGATAGTCTCCTTTCAAGCTCAAATCACCCAATCTTACAGGGCGTCCTCAAAATCGATAACAGGTGGTTTCTTTCGGAAGAACCGGGTGGTAACCAAGAGGTAGCCAATGCCTGCCAGCGTCCAGACGAAGCCGAGAGTCAGCGCCTGGCTATCCAAATTAAACCAGAGGAAGGCGACAAAGCTGGCTCCGATCAGCGGAGAGAGTAAATAAGCGTACGTATCCCGCAGAGAGCGCTTTTTCAGGCGGATATAGTAGTGGCTGATGACCGATGCGTTTACCGCAGTAAAAGCGGTCAGGGCGCCAAAATTGATGAAGGCAAGCGCCGTCTCCAGATCCAGGAAAAGCGCAGCAAGCGAACATGCCCCGACAAAAAACACATTGCCTACGGGAATTCCTTTGGTCGCGTGCAATTGGCCAAACAGCTTTTGCGGGAGGACGTTTTCCCTGCCCATCGCATACAGCAGGCGGGATGCGCTCGCGTGGGAGGCTATGCCTGACGCCAGTGCGGCTGTGATGCTGCCTGCCACGAAGATGGAGTAAAAGAGATCACTCCCCAAAATCATCGACATTTCCGGAGAAGGCGAGTCCGGATTGTTGAAGTGACTCAGGTCCGGAAAGGCCAACTGGGTGAAATAAGAAGAAGTGATAAAGATAATGCCGCCGATCAATGCCACTAAAAAGATGCCTCGCGGGATGGTTTTCATCGGGTTGACCGCTTCTTCCGTATAGGTGGTCACAGCATCAAAGCCGAGAAAAGAAAAGCAGAGGATGGCTGCCCCCGTCAGCAGAGTAGGAAAGGAGAGCTCTTCCCCATAGAATGGCCTGATCGTAAATGGACTGGCTCCGCTCACGCCGGTTGTCATGTGAGAAATGGCCAAACAGACGAAAACGGAAACGACAACGACCTGGAAAACGACCAGCAGACCGTTGATATTCGCGGTTGAGCGAATCCCGCGAAAGTTGATGGCGGTAGTGACGAGCGCCAGGAGAATGCCAAGAATCCAATCGGGAACCATCGGAAGGGCTGCGGACAGATAGATTTTGCCCAGCAGCACATTGATGATGGGCAGAAAAACGTAGTCTAGGAGAGAAACCCAGCCGACCAAAAAGCCCAAATGGGGATTGATGGTTTGACGGGTATAAGAATAGGCGGAGCCAGCTACCGGAAACTGCCTGACCATTTTTCCGTAGCTGGAAGCGGTAAACAGCATCGCTGCGAGAGCGAGGATATAGGCAGAAGGCACGTGTCCGCTCGTTTCCTGCGAGACGATGCCGTAGGTGTCAAAAACGGTGATCGGGGTGAGATATCCAAGGCCCAATACAATGACTTGCCATAGTTTCAGACTTCGTTGCAGTGCAGGAGCTTTATATTCAACGCTATTTTGCATGACCAATCCCCTTTGCAATGTTTATCTGTAAGCGATTTAATAACTGACATTATAAAATATTCTGTCATTTTTTTGCATCTTTTCAATCCTATCCGGTTCTCCCGATCATAATCGTGCAATTCCTCCAACTGCACGGCTGCGATTCTTTTTTGCCTCAGCCGTTTGTTTCATGCTTCAGCCCCCCTATGCGTCCAATGCCCATGACGCGATGATCGAACATCGACTACTTCTAGCAAATCATGTGCCAACGAAAGGAAGCCCGCTTTTTGAAGTGTGACCGTAAAAGATCGTACAGGCAGAGGTGTGTCTATCTATGCAAAAATTCATACGTTACCCAGTCTTGCATAAATCGATTGGAGGCGCTTCCACAAATATCAGAAGCTTGCGGTTGGCATACCACTTGCTTAGGCATCAAAGGGAGCCACATAAAAATAATTGGTCATGAGGTGTTTAACGATGTCGGTGCAAGCGAAAGAAATCAGCCAGCTTCACGAAGAAAAGAGCAATCCGCTACAGGAATTTCAGCAGCATCTGCGTGAGGTATGCGAGCTTCTGCAATATTCGGAGGCAGTCTATGATCTGCTGAAGGAGCCGCTTCGATTTTTCAAGGTGCGGATTCCTGTGCGCATGGATGATGGGACGACACAGGTGTTTACAGGGTATCGCGCCCAGCATAATGATGCGGTGGGACCGACCAAGGGAGGAATTCGTTTTCACCCTGGGGTCACGGCGGATGAAGTCAAGGCGCTCGCTGGCTGGATGAGTCTGAAGTGCGGCATCGCCGACTTGCCATACGGCGGAGGGAAAGGCGGAGTCATCTGCGATCCGCGTCAAATGAGCACAGGGGAGCTGGAGCGCCTGAGCCGTGGTTACGTGCGGGCGATCAGCCAGATCGTCGGGCCGACAAAGGATATTCCCGCGCCTGATGTGTTCACCAATCCGCAAATTATGGCCTGGATGATGGATGAATACAGTGAGATCAGAGAATTCGAGTCGCCTGGTTTTATTACGGGCAAGCCGCTCGTATTGGGGGGATCGGTCGGACGAGAGACGGCCACCTCGAAAGGTCTTTATCATATATACAATCTGATCACGCGGATGAAGGGGATTCCGGTACGGGAAGCGCGCGTGATCATCCAAGGATTTGGCAATGTGGGCAGCTATCTCGCGAACTTTTTGCACGAGCAGGGTGCGCGGGTGGTCGGAATCGGCGATGCGAATGGTGCGATCTACAAGGAGAGCGGGCTGGATATCCCGAGTCTCTTGGATCGCAGGGATTCCTTTGGTACGGTGACACACTTGTTTACGGACAAAATCAGCAACCAGGAGCTGCTGGAGAAGCCATGCGACATCCTGATTCCGGCAGCCTTGGGCAGACAGATTACCAAGGACAATGCGGCGAGGCTCGGGTGCAAAATCGTCATTGAAGCGGCAAACGGACCGACCACGGCAGAGGCGGAGAGCATCCTGGAGGAGAGAGGAATCGTGGTCGTGCCTGACATTTTGGCGAATTCAGGCGGTGTTATCGTTTCCTATTTTGAATGGGTGCAAAACAATCAAGGATTTTACTGGGACAGCGCGACCATTGATAAGCTGCTGCAGGAGAAAATGGAACAAAGCTTCCGCAAGGCTGTCGAGACCTCGCAGCAATACGGTGTCAGCATGCGCAAGGCCGTGTACATGGTAGCGGTAAAGCGGCTGGCAGAAGCGGCGTATGTACGGGGCTGGGTGCAGTAATCGGAAGGGATGCTGGCTTGGCACGCAATTTGCTGGTGAGAACATGATGACGACGATAGAGGAGGAGATTGTGTTGAAAAGTGCTACCAAAAGCTTTGTCAATATCCAGACGACGATTCCCGGGCCGAACGCACGGGCTCTGCTGGAGAAAAAAGAAAAGAACGTGCCGCGCGGACCATTTACGACAGTCGCCAGCTTTGCCGCAAAAGGAGAAGGCGCGCTTTTGACCGACGTGGACGGAAATACGTTCATCGATTTTGCCGGTGCGATCGGCACGCTGAACGCGGGGCATTGTCCGCCGAAAGTGGTGGAAGCCCTGAAAGCACAGCTGGACAAGTACATCCATCCTTGCTTCCATGTGATGATGTATGAGCCCTATGTGGCGCTGGCGGAAAAGCTCAATCAGATTACGCCTGGCACTCACACGAAAAAGACCTTTTTCCTGAACAGTGGAGCGGAAGCCGTGGAGAATGCCATTAAAATCGCCCGGAAGTATACCGGGAGAAAAGCCGTGATTTCCTTCGAGCGCGGGTTCCACGGGCGTACGCTCCTGGGCATGTCGCTGACAAGCAAGGTAAAGCCTTACAAGTACGGCTTTGGACCGTTTGCCCCGGACGTGTACAAGATGCAGTACCCATATTACTACCGTGCCGAGCATGGGGTTTCTCCTGAGGATGTCGACCGTGAGATTTTGAAGAAGCTGGAGGAGTTTTTCTTGGTCGAAGTAGCCGCAGAGGAAGTGGCTGCCATCATCATGGAGCCGGTACAAGGCGAAGGCGGATTCGTGATCCCGTCCAAGACGTTTGTGCAAGGCGTAAAATCCATCTGTGAAAAGCACGGCATCCTGTTTATCGCCGATGAAATCCAGACAGGTTTTGGCCGTACGGGGAAAATGTTTGCCATGGAGCATTTCGATGTGGCGCCGGATCTGATGACCATGTCCAAATCGATCGCAGCAGGGCTTCCGATCAGTGCGGTGACGGGACGCGCGGAGATCATGGATGCGCCAGATCCTGGTCAGATTGGCGGCACGTATGGGGGCAGCCCGCTTGGATGTGTGGCAGCGCTGCAGGTGATTGAAATGATGGAAGAAGAGCATCTGTGTGAAAGAGCCAACCAGATTGGCGAGGCGGTCATAGCGCGGTTCAAGTCGATGCAGCAAAAGTACGCTGTGATTGGCGATGTGCGCGGGCTGGGAGCGATGGTCGCGGTGGAGCTGGTAAGGGATCAAGCGAGCAAAGCGCCTGCCGACAAGCTGACTGCCAAGATCGTGGCCGCATGCAACGCACGCGGCGTCATTACGTTGAGCGCTGGAATATTCAAAAACGTCATTCGTATCTTGTCGCCGCTGGTGATTACCGATGCGCAGCTGCAGGAAGGATTGGATATTATCGAGGAAGTATTTGAGGATTTGGCATAAAGGGAAGTCTCGGGAGTGCTGTCAGGGCAGACAGCACTCTTTTTTCATATGCAGATCAGTCTTTGTCAAAAGCAGGGGGGTTCTTACGATACATGATGCAAAAATGCATAGATTATGCAAATTTGCATAAAAACGTGACGATACACTGCGTATCTGCCTGCCTCCAAAGCTGGCACAGCTATTGCAAGAATATTCGGTGTACACAAAACGCCTGCATGCAGGGGGAAGGGAACAAGGGGGTGTCAGCTTCAATGAAACGTAAGCTTTTCCTCATTGCAGTCCTGCTTTCCATGATTCTGGCGCCACACAATCGCCTATTCGGAGAGGTGGCCCTGTAAAGAGGTGGAGAGCGCAGGGCGGAAAACCATATCAAAAACAAACAAGGTGATATGCATGAAACAAAAATTGTTAATCAACGGTGAATGGATAGAAGCAAAGCAGTATGTCACGCTGCAATCTCCTTACAGCGGTGAGGCGATCGCGGAAATACCCGCTGCCACGATTGAGGAAGTGGATGCCGCGATCGAAGCAGCTTATCAGGCGAGGCATGTGATGGCAGCGATGCCGGCCCATCGACGGGCAGCCATCCTGGAGAAGCTGGCTATGCTCATGGAGCAGCGATCGGAGGAAGCTGCCCGCCTCATCGCGCTGGAGGCAGCGAAGCCGATCGCGACGGCAAGAGGGGAAGTCGCCCGCACGATCCAAACGTATAAATTCGCCGCCGAGGAAGCCAAGCGGATTCATGGCGAGACACTGCCGCTGGATGCTGCTCCGGGCGGGGAAAATCGTGTGGCCTATACGGTCCGGGAACCATTGGGCGTCATCGGAGCGATTACGCCGTTCAATTTTCCCATGAATCTGGTGGCCCATAAGGTAGGGCCGGCCATCGCAGCCGGCAATACGATCGTTTTGAAGCCGGCTGCCCAGACGCCTCTTTCCGCCTTTTTTGTGGCTGAGCTGCTGCTGGAAGCAGGCTTGCCGGCTGGTGCGCTGAACGTCGTGACGGGCAGCGGCAGTGTAGTGGGTGACCGCATCGTTACGGATGAGCGGGTGCAGAAGGTGACCTTTACCGGAAGCCCGGCGGTCGGGATCGGTATCCGCAACAAGGCAGGCTTGAAACGGGTGACGCTGGAGCTCGGCTCCAACGCTGCACTGATCGTGGATAAAGGCGTTTCCCTCGAGAAAATCATCGCGCGCTGTGTGCAGGGGGCATTTGCCTATCAGGGGCAGGTATGTATCTCCTTACAGCGGGTGTATGTGCATGAAGACGTCTACGAACCGTTTGTGAATGCCTTCATCGAAGCAACCAACCGCCTCATCGTTGGTGACCCGCTCGATTCCCAAACAGACGTATCCGCATTGATTTCCCCAGCCGATGTGAAACGCACGCTGTCTTGGATCGAGGAGGCACGTCAGCATGGAGCGCAGGTGGCCACTGGCGGAGAGGCACAAGGGAATATCTTGCTGCCAACCGTCTTGCTGGGCGTAGACCCGGCACAAAAAGTATCCTGCCAGGAAGTATTCGCTCCGATCGTACTGATCAACAAAATCAGCTCGGTGGAAGAGGGCATCGCCTTGGTGAACGAGTCCCGATACGGCCTGCAGGCGGGCATCTACACAGACAATATCCATACCGCATTGACAGCGGCGGAAAAGCTGCATGTGGGCGGTGTGATCATTAATGATATTCCGACATTCCGTGTGGATCACATGCCATACGGCGGTGTGAAGGAGAGCGGCGTCGGACGGGAAGGCGTGAAATACGCCATCGAAGAGATGACAGAAATGAAGCTGGTTGTCTTCAACCGGAATTAATCCATAGCACATGTAACGAACGGAGGATGTAACAGCATGCAGTACCCACTTTCACCAGACGTAAAGCCGGAATTTTGCACGACAGGCACGTTTATGCGTCTGCCGTCTGCCAGAGAAAAGGCCAGGGTGGCGATCCTGGGACAGCCGTTCGATACGGCGGCTTCCTTCCGCGTAGGAGCCCGGTTTGCCCCACAGGCGATACGGCAGGCTTCCATGACATTGTTTCCGTATCATCCGACGCATCAGGTCTATCCTTTTGAAGATACCCAGGCCATTGATATCGGGGATGTACCCGTCATTCCGCACAATATCCACCGCAGCTACGAGCTGATGGAAGCGGCCATGCTGGATCTGATGCAAAAAGGCATCGTCCCGATCGGCTTGGGAGGAGACCACTCTGTCACACTGGCTTCGCTGCGGGCGGCGAAAAAAGTATACGGACAAGTAGCGTTGATCCAGTTTGATTCGCATACGGACACGTGGGACACGTACTATGACGAGAAATATTGGCATGGCTCGCCGTTCATCCGGGCGCATGAAGAACAGCTGCTCCAAGCGGATAAAGTGTTCCAGGTGGGCATTCGCGGCACGCTCAACCACCCTGGCGACCTAGAAGCGAGCTATGAGCTGGGCTACAACGTCATCACGACACAGGAGCTGCGCAGCCGCGGCTTTGACGATGTGATCCAGCAAATCAAAGCGACAATCGGGGATACTCCCTGCTTCTTGACCTTTGACATCGATTTTGTCGATCCGGCTTTTGCGCCGGGCACGGGCACGCTCGAAGTGGGCGGCTTGACCAGCCATGAAGCGCTGCAAATGATCCGGTCCCTGACGGATCTCAACTACGTCGGCTTTGATTTGGTGGAGGTGCTGCCTCCGTACGATCCGACGCAGATTACGTCGCTTCTGGCGGCGACACTCATTCATGACTTTGCCGCGTTGGTCGCTTTGAGGGAAAAGCAGGGCAAGAGATAGTCTGTGGTCGTCCGATGCAAATATGCATCATCAATGAATGATTGCATGCATGCGTACGATTGCATCATTACACAAAACCATATGCGTATTCACGACTTTGCGGTTGGCACAAGTGTTGCTACAGGGAATCGATAGTGCCGTGTTGTCGTAGAGGAGCGCAGCGAAAGGGAGAGGATTCTGAGCATGATGCACCTGAAAATGTACATCAACGGCGAGTGGGTCGATGCCGCAAGCAAAAAGACCCGTGAGATTGTGAATCCCGCAAATGGAGAGATCATCGCGTTGGCGGCGGAAGGGGATGTGGAAGACGCGCGGCACGCCATCCAAGTCGCCCGCCAAGCTTTTGACAGCGGAGTCTGGTCGGAGCAGCCGCCAGCTGAACGGGCACGCTATCTGTTTGCCATCGCTGACAAGCTGGAAGAGCGGGCGGAAGAGATCGGCCGGCTGGAGACTTTGGACAACGGAAAGCCGCTCCGCGAAACCGCTTTTGACGTCGCGGATGCTGTCGCTTGCTTCCGTTACTATGCAGGGCTGGTGACCAAGCCGGACGGACAGACCTACCATGTGGCAGACCCGATGCAAGCTTTGGTCATCCGCGAACCGGTCGGTGTCTGCGGCTTGATCGTACCGTGGAATTACCCGCTCTTGATGGGGGTGTGGAAGATCGCTCCAGCGCTGGCGGCAGGCAATACGATCGTATTCAAACCGTCGGAGATCACACCGGTCACGACCATCAAGCTGTTTGAGATCATTGACGAGGTAGGCATCCCCAAAGGAGTCGCCAACATGGTGCTGGGAGCAGGTGCTACCGTAGGCAACGAGCTGGCCGAAAGCCATCTCGTAGACAAAATCTCTTTTACGGGCGGCACGGTCACGGGACGCAGCATCATGAAAGCCGCTGCCGGCAACATCAAAAAGATTTCCCTGGAGCTGGGCGGCAAATCGCCTAACATCGTATTCGCTGATGCGGACTTTGAAACAGCGGTGGATTACGCCCTGTTCGCTATTTTTGCCAATCAGGGGCAGGTGTGTGCCGCGGGTTCCCGCCTTCTGCTGGAAGACAGCATTCACGACCGCTTCGTAGAACGGCTCGTGGAGCGGGCGAAAAACATCCGTGTCGGCGCCGGTGACGATCCCTCCACAGAAATGGGGCCGCTGGTCAGTCAGGCGCATATGGAAAAAGTCCTGCATTACATTGAGCTGGGGAAGGCCGAGGGCGCTCGCCTTATGTGCGGCGGCAACCGGATCACGGACAACGGGCGGGAGAAAGGCTACTATGTGGAGCCGACCATTTTTACAGATACCACCCCTTCCATGAAAATCGTTCAAGAGGAAATATTCGGTCCGGTACTGGCCATTCAGCGTTTTCAGGATGAAGCGGATGCCATCCGCATCGCCAATGACACGGTGTACGGCTTGGCAGGCGGTGTCTTCACCCAGGACGGCGCCAAAGCGATGCGCGTCGTCAAAAAGCTGCGCGCCGGCATTACCTGGATCAACTGCTACCATCCGACTTACAACGAAGCGCCGTGGGGCGGTTACAAGCAAAGCGGGATCGGGCGCGGACTCGGCACGTTTGGCTTCGATGAATTTACAGAAGTGAAGCAAATCAACATCAATTTGCAGGTGCAGCCAACAGGTTGGTTTGAGAATTAGACAATTGCCTATACACAGGAGGGAAACCAAATGAGCAAAGCATTGGAGAACAAGCAGGAAACCACGAAGATCAATGAACGGTACCAGGAAGTATATGCCTATACGCAGCAGGTGCTCGACCTGATTGCCAAAGAGGATGTCACCGAGGAAGAAGCGGCGTGGGTCACCCGCCAGACGGTTGATAATTTCCGCGATCACGTCAATCCGGGCTTCCTCGGCTACCGCAAGTCGGTTACCAAAGACGGGCAATTCGCCGCCGTGGAATGGAAGGATGCGGGCCCGAACTCGTTTATGGATGTAAATGGCAAGGTGTACATCGACTGCTTGGGCGGATTTGGCATTTATAACGTCGGACACCGTCATCCAAAGGTGGTGGAGGCGGTGATCAACCAGCTCAACCGTCAGCCGCTGCACAGCCAGGACCTTCTCGATCCGCTGCGTGCGATGCTTGCCAAGATTTTGGCAGATGTGACACCGGGTGATTTGAAGTACGCCTACTTTGCCAACAGTGGCACGGAAACGGTGGAGGCGGCGATCAAGCTGGCCAAAATGCACACCGGGCGCACTACCTTTATTGCGACAACCAAAGCGTTCCACGGAAAGAGTCTGGGTGCGCTGTCCGCTACTGCCAAGGGAGTATTCCGCAAACCGTTTTTGCCGATGATCCCCGGCTTCCGCCATGTTCATTTCGGCGATATCGACATGCTGCGCAAAACGTTTGAAGCGTGCGCACTGGTCGGCGAAGAGATTGCCGGCGTCATTTTGGAACCGATTCAGGGAGAGGGCGGCGTGAATCTTCCGCCGGATGGCTATCTGAAGCAGGTCCGGGAGCTGTGCGATCAGTACGGGGCACTCCTCATTCTTGACGAAGTGCAAACCGGGATGGGACGCACGGGCAAAATGTTCTGCTGCGAGCATTACGATGTCGTGCCGGACATTCTGTGCTTGGCCAAAGCGTTCGGCGGCGGGATCATGCCTGCGGGAGCTGTCGTAGCGACCGAAGAAGTGTTCAAGAGCTTTTTCCCCAATCCGTTTGTGCAAACCACCACATTCGGAGGCAACCCGCTCGCATGTGCGGCAGCGATCGCGACGTTCAACGTGCTGATCGAGGAAAATCTGCTCGATCGCTGCGTGGAGATGGGCGAGTACTTGCTGAAAGGTCTTCGCGAGGCGGCAACCGCCCACAGCGACAAGGTTCAGGAGGTACGTGGAAAAGGCCTCTTGATCGGGGTCGAGTTCCATAGTGACGAGATCGGCTATGAAGTGTCCAAGGGTCTGTTCGACAACGGCGTGCTTGTCGCCGGAACACTGATCAATGCGAAAACCATCCGCATCGAGCCGCCGCTCACTATCACGTATGAAGAGGCAGACCAAGTGATCGCCACCTTCAAAAAAGTATTGCCACAGGTGAACATATAAGCGGGAAACCTGGAAAAGAAGACTGAATGCCGGTCTTCTTTTTCGCCTTTCCCGTCCCTGGCAATCCTAGATTATAATGGAAGGGACAAGACATACACCCCAGGGAGGACCTATGGCTTCAAAATGGTTCGTCAGAAATGCCCACACCGTATCGTTTGAATCTTCTGCCAATGATGTTTGGGACATCATGTCGCGATTCAATGAACGCTATGTGTTTGTTACGGACTCCGAGGAAATGGGAAAGATCGTTGCCTACATACGGGACACGGACATCATGCCGTCCCTCAATGATCCCGCCTGGAAGAATCATGCGGTTCGTCAGCTGCCATACCATACGAATATCACCTTCTTTCAGCGGGAAGCGGATGTGCTCGACTTTTTCAAAGTGTTCGGGGAAGAAGTGGTCGTCATCCTGAATCGGGAAGGACAGCTGGAGGGCTATTTGAATCGTGAAGACATTCTTTACTATTTGCTGACCAATCAATCGGCCCATACGGACTGGATTCGCTCCCTGTTGAATTCCATACCAATGGGCATCATTATAGCGGACATCCATGGACGGATCGAAAACTTCAGCTCCGAGGCGCTGCGGATGATGCGGGTGACTGCTGATGAGCTCCGCAGCCAACGGGTAGGAGAGCTGCTCGACCAAAACGTTTTTCTCAAGGTCGTGGAGAACGGAGAAGCGGTCTTAAACCATATCATTGTCAATGACCGCATGGGAGTGCTTGCTGATTTCGGCCCCATCCGCAACCGGCATGGCAATGTCACGGGCGCCATCATCGTCCTGCAGGATTTGCCTTTCATCGAAAAGATGGCGATGGAGATGGAATATGTCAAAAATCTCAATACCGATCTGCAAGGCATCCTCTCCTCCATTTACGACGAGATTCTGGTTCTCGATGCAAAGGGTGTCTTGCTACGATACAGCGGCAATTTGATCAAGGATTTCTGGGAGATCAACAAGGAACAGCTGATCGGCTTGAATTTGATGGAGCTGGAGCACGAGGGCACGTTTTTCTCCGCCATCGTCAAAATGGTGATCGAGCGAAAACGCAAGGTGTCCGTGACACAGGAGAGCCGATCCGGCAAAAATGTGCTGGCTGTCGGCAATCCGATTTTCGACGAAAAAGGAAAGCTGGAGCGGATCGTGATCGCGCTGCGGGATGTGACAGAGACGGTGATGCTGAAGGAAGAGCTGCTCCAGGCCAAAAAAATGTCAGAGAAATACAAGAAGGAGCTTGAGCATCTGCGCGACCAGAAGCAGTATGCCAAAAACCGCCAGCTGATCTATGCCAGCGAGCAGATCGAACAGGTCATGAAATACATCCAAAAAATCGCCAATACCTCCTCGACAGTCCTGTTGACCGGGGAGTCCGGGGTCGGAAAAGAAGTGTTTGCCCGCACGATCTATGAGCTGGGGCCGCGCTGCAGCAAGCCGTTTGTAAAAGTAAACTGCGGGGCTATTCCGGAGACGCTGCTGGAGAGCGAATTGTTCGGCTATGAAAAAGGGGCTTTTACCGGTGCGAATGCGAGTGGAAAGCCAGGCTATTTCCGCATGGCGCACAAAGGTGTCCTGTTTCTGGACGAGGTCGGGGAAATGCCGCTCAATCTCCAGGTAAAGCTGCTGCGGGTATTGCAGGAGCGGGAAATCATCCCGGTAGGCGGTTCTGAAGTGGTAGAGGTTGACGTGCAGATCATCGCAGCGACGAATAAGAATCTCGAAAAAATGGTAGAGGAAGGCACCTTCCGCGAAGATCTGTACTACAGGTTGAACGTCATCCCGGTTGTGATTCCGCCATTGCGCGATAGGCCGGAGGATATTCCGTTGATCAGCCTGCATTTTCTGCAATTGTTCAATGAAAAGTACGATCGTACCACGCAGCTTTCCCAGGATGCGCTTGATTTGCTGGAGTCATATCCTTGGCCAGGCAATGTGCGTGAATTGCAAAATATCGTGGAACGGCTGGTTGTCACGGCCGATGAGGATCTGATCGAGGCTCACCATATCACCCCGCTGTTGAAAAAAGGGAAAAAGCAGTATGTGAAGCAGCGCATGAACAAAATCATGCCGCTGAAAGAAGCGACGAGAGCGATGGAGGAGCAATTGATCAAGCTGGCCATGGACGAATTCAAGACGACCTCCCTGGCAGCAAAAATGCTGGGTGTGAGTCAATCCACCATCAGCCGCAAGTATCAGGAAATCCAAGAAAAGATAAGGCGGGGTGAGCAGATTGGGTTTAAAGTATGATGTGATATCGCCATTCGAGGGGACCATCGAGCGAACCTGGTTTCAATCAGGCGACTGGGTGGAAGAGGGAGAAGTGTTTTGCACGCTGACAGTCACAGGCAAAAGAATTGATATCCTGTCGCCTGTGACGGGTTACGTGAATGAAATCGAGATCGAGCAAGGGGAGCTGGTGATTGTAGGCATGATTTTGGCTTCCATCATGATGAGCGATGTTGAGGGAGGAAACCCTACATCGATTTAGCTCGGCTCCGGAGTTCGTCCCACCGTCAAGGCACGGTAGCTCCACAAAATCTCCCGGATGTTGTGGGATTTTTCCTCCGCACATTGGATGATAACCGTGATTTCCGGAAGCTTCTGTGACTGTTTTTGTGGAGAGCGGTTCTTTTCAACGATACTGTAAACGCCATATCCCAGAAAAAAGCCGATGATGGCGGCGAACAAACCGCAAAGGATAGGCCCCCAGGCCAGAATAAATCCAAAGCTCGTCCCGATTACCGTGCTTGCAGTCGCTGTAGCAAAGCCTACTTCCACGGCTTTCGAATACGGATCGTGGGATTTGGTCATGAGCTGAAAGGGGGCATCAGGCTTGGCATCCATCGCGACCACCATGATATGATCCCGTGGGATACCGCTTTTCTCAATCACAGATAAGGCTTGCTCCAACTCAATGGATTGTTGAAACGTTCCGATGATCAACATAGAGTGGACACCTGCTTACGAAAAAATGCGAACCTTGGAGTGGCGGTACCGTTCCGCGAGATGCTGACGCTGCTCCAGGCGAAAGAGACGGTTATGCTCAATGGCTGTGACGTACGAATGGTAGACAGAACCGCCAATCACGGAGGGCATAAATAACAGCCAGTGTGGATGGAGGATGGCGGTCGATTCATGAAGACGGCCGATGATCAAATAAAAAAGTGCCTCATGGGCGCGCGAGAGGGTAAGGTAAATCCACCACCATACAATCGCGTAAAATGCCAGCCCAAAACGATGGTTGTAGAACTGGCCAAGACCCGGAAAGAACAGGGAGTACATGGCTGCAATCAACGGACTTTTCTGTTCCATATACTGAACCTCTAACGCGAAAAGCCGCGTGCTGGGCAGCCGTTCATTCTCAAGCTCGGCAAGATGACAGAGCTTGTTTTGGAGCAAGGCGATCCGGTAGCTGTCCCAAATCGCAAATAAATACACAATGATGTAGGCAATGACCCATCGCGGCTGCAATATCGACCTCGCCAAATCGAATTTTCCGCAAAACGTAAACACCATCGCTTCATTCAGGTGCGACATCGTATTGGACATCACTTCAAACAAGGTTAAAAATGTCGCCCGCAAATAATGATTCAGCAAGAAATGACCAAAGCCGGGAAAAGCGGCTGACCACCAGGCAACCATGAGTGGATGTTGCCGCTGCAAATGAGTGATGCCGAATACAGAAATGGTGGCGAGGCGGTGGCGAGCATGTGAATTGATCATGGCGATACCTTCTTGCTTGAGAAATAAAAACAAATACTGCCCATATTTTCCTAATGGGTAGTTTGCTTTGAGGAACGGGTTTTCATTCGTTTTTGGGAAATTCTTGGTAGCTTTTTTCGGCCAAGTAACGTATATTAGGTAATGCCTAACAAAATAAGGCAACAACTAATATTCGTCAGTGAGGGATATACATGCTTGAATGGATGCTGCGAAAAGTGATGGCCGAACGTGGAATCTGGTCAGGTGCGGCGCTGGCAAGAGTGCTGCAGGAAAAAGCAAACTATCGGTTGTCCGCACCATCGATCAGCGCACTGATCACGGGTCAGCCGAAGCAGATGAAGGCGGAAACGTTGGATGCTTTATGCACGGCATTGGAATGCTCGCCAAGTGATCTCTGGGTGCACACCGCACCGAAGGATATGAAGGGGGCATAGCGCATGTCGCAAAAACAAATCGTTCCATTCGGAGATCCGATTTTGCGAAAAGTGGCCAAACCGGTAGAGCAAGTCACTCCCAAAATCATCAAGCTGCTCGATGATATGGCTGCGACGTTGTATGCCGATGAGGGCCGGGCAGGCCTGGCTGCTCCACAGGTCGGTTTTTTGAAAAGAGTGGTTGTCATGGATTGCGGAGACGGGCTGATCGAACTGATCAATCCGGAGATCCTGGAAATGAGCGGGGAACAGGTTGGACCAGAGGCGTGCTTGTCTTTCCCGGGGTATGCCGGCAATGTGAAGCGGGCCAAGTATGTAAAGGTCAAAAGCCTCAACAGGCAAGGAAAGCCGTTCATTCTCGAAGGAGAGGATTTCCTTGCCCGTTGCATACAGCACGAGGTAGATCATCTGGATGGCATCCTGTTCGTCGATCATGTGCAAGACAAGTGGCTCTTTCATGAAAAGACCAAAAGGAAGCTAGATTTGCTGGAAGTCATCAAGCTGACCAATCAAGGGATCTGACCGTCTTGAAGGATTGGTCTTGCATTTCTGGTTTGATTCGCTGAATCCCGGCTGCGCAAACATACATACATCAAGAGCAAGCTGATTATACTGAAAACAACTGTGAATGGACGGGAGAGAGCGTATGGCCTATGAGTTATTTCTAAAGCTAGGAGTGGCTTTATTATTAGGATTATTGATCGGGATCGACCGACAATTGAAGAGCAAGCCATTAGGTGTAAAAACAAGCATGGTCATTTCTGTAGCCAGCTGTCTGGTGACGATCGTGTCCATTGAATCCGTACACAGGTATTCGTTGTCAGGGCACACCAATATGGATCCGATGCGCTTGGCTGCACAGGTAGTCAGCGGAGTAGGTTTCCTCGGTGCAGGGGTGATCCTGCGCAGGAGCAATGATGTCATATCCGGATTGACTACGGCATCCATGGTATGGGCAGCATCCGGTCTGGGCATATCAGTCGGAGCTGGTTTCTTCATAGAGGCTGTCACTGCTAGCGTGCTTATCCTCATCGCGATCAATGTATTTCCATTTTTGATCCGATTTATCGGCCCTGATTCACTGCGAAAAAGAGATTTAAACATTGTGATGATGTTGGAGGACGTTCAGGAATTGGACGCTATCTTTAAGCAGATCAAGCATCTCGAGATGAAAGTAAAACGGGTGAAGGTAAAGGATATAGACAAGGGGTACAGAAAACTGGAAATGACGATTGTAGCCGCCGAAAATATTTACACATCGGAAGTCTATACTTCATTAAAACGATTGCCGCATGTCGTCTCTGTGGAAGTGGAAAGCCGATAGTCGTATGCTGAAAGATGCTTCGACAGTCTAACCCTTGATACACAAGGGTTATTTGTTATGCTCCAATGACATAACCATTGCAGCCTAAGTCGAGTTAGGCAAATTGTCCAAGAAATCATGTATTTACAATTTTAAAAAAACGGATTATCATAAAACAAAAGTTGCGCATGGGCAAAAAAATGTCCTGTGTACAAAAAATAGGTGGGTGCATATAAGATTGTAGCGGCAGAAATTTTTTTGCTCAAAAAGTTGCCCTTGCGCAACATATTTTGTCCTCTCCACATTCGGTTGCTATAAAAGACATGAAAAGGAGGTATACGTATGGCAAGCGAAAATGCTTCGATGGATAAAGGGAAAGGTTGGCGTAGATCATCCGAACAGCCAACTTTACAGGAAGTGTACCGTACGATGAAAGTGCCAAAGACAGGTTCGTGGTTTCGGAAGTTCCTGGCTTTTGCCGGTCCTGGCTATCTGGTGGCAGTTGGATATATGGACCCTGGAAACTGGGCTACAGACCTTGCAGGCGGCTCTGCATTCGGATATACATTGCTCTCTGTCATCTTATTGTCAAACTTGATGGCTATCCTGTTACAGGCGTTGGCAGGAAAGCTGGGTATTGTGACAGGAAGAGATTTGGCTCAAGCGTGTCGAGACCATTACAGCAGGCCGGTTGCAATGGGACTTTGGTTTCTTTGTGAGTTGGCCATTGCAGCTTGTGACCTGGCAGAAGTGATTGGGGCAGCGATTGCATTAAATCTATTGTTTGGGATTCCTCTCTTGTATGGCGTGATGATCACCGTATTCGATGTCATGCTGATCCTTTTTCTTCAAAATAAAGGGTTTCGATACATTGAGGCATTCGTCATTGCGCTGATTGCAACCATTGGGGTGTGCTTCGGAGTGGAAATGTACCTTTCTCAGCCAGGTGTAGGTGAAATCCTCGGGGGTTTTGTCCCGAGCGCCGAAATCGTCAAGAACCCCGAAATGCTGTACATCGCAATTGGGATTTTAGGGGCGACCGTCATGCCGCACAATCTCTATTTGCATTCATCCATTGTTCAAACCCGACAATTTGAACAGACAAGCAAAGGGAAAAGGGAAGCCATCCGGTTTGCAACGTTGGATTCGACCATCGCGTTGTTTTTCGCGCTCTTTATCAATGCAGCTATTCTCATTTTGTCAGCTGCTGCATTTCACAAATCCGGCATTACAAATGTAGCTGAAATTGGCGATGCTTATCAGCTATTAACGCCAGTTCTTGGTACCACGATCGGAAGTATTCTTTTTGGAGTCGCCCTTCTTGCTTCGGGACAGAATTCAACCCTCACTGGTACATTGGCGGGTCAGATCGTGATGGAGGGCTTTTTAAATATCCGGTTACAGCCTTGGTTGCGTCGCCTCATTACACGCCTTATCGCCATTATTCCAGCCGTGATTGTGACGGCGATCTATGGAGAGAGTGGCACAGCAAAGCTGCTGATATTAAGCCAGGTCATCCTTTCTCTGCAGCTTTCTTTTGCAGTCGTTCCACTGGTTCAGTTCACAAGCGACAAATTAAAAATGGGTGAATTCGCAAATCCACTATGGGTAAAAGTGTTAGCTTGGTTCGTAGCGGTTGTTATTATGGGCTTAAATGCGTATCTTTTGTATCGAACCTTTTTCGGGTAAAACTGATCATGGAAAGGCAGTGGGAAATGCGGTCGTTCACGTCAACAGACAATGGTTGACACGATTTTCCTTCCATGATACCTTTACCAGTGTAGCCAAAAAATTCTAATTAATGGAAAAGGGGTGCCTATCATGATTGAAGTTCGTATGGATAAAGCAGCGTACAACTTCATAGATCATGATGTGACCTCTCTTTTGAGATAAAGATTCGGGCAAATTGTCGTTTGCTTGGCTTCTTCATCAGACGCAGGTCACGAATACTCGTGGCGTGCGTTTTTACTTTCATTTGCGACGGAAAGCACATCGCCTGGAGTGGTGTGCTTTTTTCTTTTTGTAAAAAGGGGAGGAGGAAATCGATGCTAGCGGTCATGCAAAAGCTTGGATGGTTTTTTAAGGAGGAGTGGAAACGGTACAGCATCGCCGTGGCTCTGCTCATATTTGTCGGCATTCTCGAGGTGATTCCGCCGATGCTGGTAGGCCAGTCGATCGATGCGATCCAGCTTGGCACGCTGACCTGGGAATCCATGATGCAGACCGTGCTCATGCTGGTCGGGCTCTCTCTTTCTGCCTACCTGATCACGTATGTGTGGATGTATCAGCTGTTTGGAGGGGCCATTTTGGTGGAGAGAAAGATGCGCTCGCGCTTGATGCGCCACTTTCTGAGCATGACCCCGACCTTTTTTGAACGCAACCGGACCGGGGATCTGATGGCCCGTGCGACCAATGATCTGCAGGCCCTCTCGCAAACGGCGGGGTTCGGCATTTTGACACTGATTGACTCTACCGTCTGGATGCTGACGCTGCTCGTTACGATGGTTTCCTTTATTTCCTGGAAGCTGACGCTGGCCGCCATTCTTCCGTTGCCGATCATGGCTGTACTGATGAATCTGTATGGCAAGTGGCTTCATGTGCGCTTTATGGCTGCGCAGGATGCATTTGGCGATATGAATGATGGAGTGCTGGAGACCGTTTCCGGCATCCGGGTAATCCGAGCCTATGTGCAGGAACGGGTGGCAGAAAAGGATTTTGCGGCCGTCACCCAAGACGTGCTGGATAAAAATCTAGCGGTCGTCCGGATCGATGCCCTGTTTGAGCCAACCATCAAGATTCTCGTGGGCGCCAGCTATCTCATTGGTCTCGGCTATGGGGCCTATCTCGTCTTTCACAATGAGCTGACGATTGGCGGACTGGTCTCGTTTAATGTGTACTTGGGAATGCTTATTTGGCCCATGTTTGCGATCGGGGAATTGATCAATATCATGCAGCGGGGAAATGCCTCCCTGGATCGGGTGAACGAGACGCTCGGGTATCGCCCGGATGTACCGGAAGTGGCCAGTCCGGCAGCGGTTGGGCAACCGACGGATATCGAGTTCAAGCAGGTCACATTTCAATATCCGTCTTCCGCGGTTCCGAACCTGTGCGATATCTCCTTTACCCTGAAAAAAGGGGAGACGCTCGGAGTTGTCGGGCGGACGGGGAGCGGGAAAACGACACTCGTCAAACAGCTGCTGCGTGAATATCCGTTGGGACAGGGAGCCATTACGGTTTCGGGCATCCCGTTGGAACGGATCGATATGGATGTGCTGAAGTCGTGGTATGGCTATGTGCCACAGGAGCAGTTTTTGTTTTCGCGGACGATTCAGAGCAACATTCGTTTCGGCAAGCAGGAGGCAACGGATGGAGAACTGGAAGAGGCCATGCGGGCATCCGCGTTTTACAAGGATTTGCAGCATTTGCCGCAAGGGCTGGAAACATTGGTCGGGGAAAAGGGAGTGGCGCTCTCGGGTGGGCAAAAGCAGCGGGTATCGATCGCCCGGGCACTGATCGCCGATCCTGCCATTTTGATCCTCGATGATGCCATGTCAGCGGTGGATGCCCGGACGGAGGCTGAAATCATCGCCAATATCAGACGAACGCGAACAGGAAAAACGACCATAATGACAGCTCACCGCCTCTCAGCCATTTCCCACGCCGATCAGATTATCGTGCTCGATGAAGGGCGGATTGTAGAAAGAGGGACGCATGAAGAGCTCATGGAAGCGGGCGGCTGGTACAAAGAGCAGTATGAGCGTCAGCAAGTGGAAATCAGTTTAACGGAAAGCAGGTGACATGCTCATGAGCACAGAACAGGAACAGCTGGACCTGACGTTTGACCAGCCGGCGGGAAACTACGTCGATACGGGCAAGCGGCTTGTCAAATACGCTTTGCATTTCAAAAAACCTTTGCTATTGGCGCTCTTGATGCTGGCGGTAGCCGTTGTCACCGATTTGGCCGGACCGCTGATTGCCAAGCGCATGATTGATGTCCATATCTCCGGCATCGAAATGCCGTGGTACGAGACAAAGGCAGAGGATCCGTACACGGTGGCGTACGGAAATACCCGGTATAAACGGGCCGATCATTTTGCCCCGGATGAGCCGCGTGGCGCGGAAGCCAGAGTGCTGCAAGTGCAGCGGGAGTATTATTTTGTGGACGCGCCGATCGCATTTGATGGGGAACGTACCGTCTCTGCAGAGGGGGCGGTCAGCATTACAAAGGCTGGGCAAACCAAGACCTATCCGGCGAAGCTTCTCACCGCCCAGGAGCTCTTTCCGTTTTTCCGCCCTGAAATGGGGGGAATCCTGCAATTATGCTGGATATACTTTGGCCTGATCGTGGTTTCGGCCATTTTCACCTATGGGGAGCGGTATTTCCTCCAAGCCTCCGCCAATCGGATCATACGGAAAATGCGGAATGATGTATTTGCCCATATTCATCGGTTGCCCATTCAATATTTTGACAACCTGCCAGCAGGGAAAGTGGTATCGCGCATTACGAACGATACCGAATCGACCCGGGAGCTGTACGTAAACGTGTTGGCCAATTTTTTCTCCGGGGCCATCCACATGCTCGGGATTTTCGCCGCGCTTTTTTTGCTGGACGTCCGGCTGGCGGCCATCAGCTTGTTCATCATCCCGATGCTGGTGGCATGGATTATCCTGTACCGCAAGTACGCCAAGCGGTTCAATCACGTCATCCGTTCGACGATCAGCGAAATCAACGGCATGATCAATGAGACGATTCAAGGCATCTCGATCATCAAGGCGTTCCGCAGGGAAAAGAAGACCGAGGAAGAGTTCGAAGCTTTCAACATGAAGTATTTTACGTATCGCAACAAACTGCTCAGCCTGAATGCGCTGACCGGGCATAATCTGGTGGGTGTGATTCGCAATATCGCCTTTGTCGCATTGATTTTGTATTTTGGCGGCGTTTCGATCTCGGGGGTGGAGGGCGCGATTTCACTTGGGGTCTTGTATGCGTTCGTCGATTACTTGAACCGCTTGTTTCAACCGATTGTCAATATCGTGAACCAGCTGCCCAATCTGGAGACGGCGCTTGTATCCGCGGAACGGGTATTTGTCCTGCTCGATGAAAAAGGCGAGGAGGTAGCGGATGAAAAAATGCCGCGCTATCAGGGAAGGGTCGCCTTCGAGGATGTATGGTTTGCCTACAAAGAGGATGAGCAAGTGCTGAAAGGAATCTCGTTTGAGGCGAAGCAAGGACAGACGGTGGCGCTCGTCGGGCATACTGGCTCCGGGAAAAGCTCGATTCTGAATCTGCTTTTCCGCTTTTATGACGTGGGGAGGGGCAGGATCACGATCGATGGCGTCGATATCCGGGAGATGCCGCGCCAGACGATGCGCGACCATATGGGGATTGTCCTGCAGGATCCGTTTTTGTTTACCGGTACGATCGCGTCCAATGTCTCGCTGAATGATCCGTCCATATCACGTGAACGTGTGGAGCAGGTGCTAGCCGAAATCGGCGCGGACCGGTTGCTGAAGCATCTGCCCAAAGGGATTGACGAACCTGTGATTGAAAAAGGCAGCACATTGTCGGCCGGTCAGCGGCAGCTGATCTCATTTGCCCGGGCGCTGGCCTTTGACCCGGCTATCTTGATCCTGGATGAAGCGACCTCGAATATCGATACGGAAACGGAAGCGCTCATCCAAGAGGCGTTGGAAGTGGTGAAGCGGGGCAGGACGACATTCATCATCGCCCATCGGCTCTCGACCATCAAAAATGCCGATCTCATCCTGGTACTGGATCATGGGGAGATTGTCGAGCGGGGGAATCATGACAGCTTGATGCAGCAGGGTGGACGGTACTATCAGATGTATCAGCTGCAGCAAGGGGAGCAGGTGTTGGCGATGTAAACGGCGGGTTTCCGACGTGGCTGCGGTATCCGTTCTATCATGCAAAAAGACCTGGGAGCATGCCCCGGGTCTTTTTGCATGATGAATCAGATCAAATTTTCGTCTGTTTGAAAAATGGCTTCCAGTAAACCTGGAAAGAGAGCGTCCAAGTCTTCTTTGCGAAGGGAATAAAAATGCTGCTTGCATTCAATTCGTACCTTTAGCACGCCAGATTCTCGAAGAACCTTCAAATGGTGGGATAAGGTAGACTTGGCAATATTCATTTCCTGATACGTTGAAGGGCATTGCTCATGATCGTTGTACAGACTGCGAGCAATCTTCAAGCGAGTGGGATCACTCAAGGCGTGAAGGACCGAAGTGAGTCTGATACATTCAATTGTTGGCTGATACGGTGTTCTCATACAAAAATAGTAGCACAGCTTTTTGCAAACATCAATGTTCTACGGATATAGAACAATAAAACATTGCATTTAATTGGATGATGAAATATTATAGTACCATGTTTATCGAACTATAGAACAAAAAGAGAAAAATAAAGTAAGCAATTGGAGGGTAAGGAAGATGGAGAATACGGATAAGCAACCAATCGATTTTTTTAAGGTGATTCATGAGCGTCGTTCTGTACGCCATTACAAACCGGAGTGGAGTATTCCCAGAGAAGAAATAAGGGAAATGCTGGTGGAGGCGACTTCGGCACCCTCGAGTTCGAATCTTCAGCCATGGCGATTTCTTGTGATCGACAACCAGGAATTGAAAGAAAAGCTGTTACCCATTGCACGAAACCAAAAGCAAGTTGTTGAAGCATCTGCCATTATTGCTGTGTTAGGTGATCTTGAGGGCTACCTGAAATCAGAGCAAATTTATCAACAGTCGGTGGATCGTGGTTTCATGACGGAAGAAGTCAAGCAAACGCTGGTGAACAATATCACGAAAGCATATGCGAGCAGAGATCACGAGATCATGAAACGGGTCGTGTTAGTTGATGGGGGGCTGGTCTCCATGCAGCTTATGCTGGTCGCGAAAGCAAAAGGCTATGACACGGTCCCGATGGGAGGATACGATGAAGCGCAATTCAAGGAAGCTTTTGAGATTCCACAACGCTATCTTCCAATCATGTTAATTGCCTTGGGCAAAGCGTCTGAACCTGGACATCCGACAACACGTTTGCCCGTCGATGAAATTACATTTTGGAACCAGATCTCGAATCGTGACGATGCATCATTGCAAAACGCTACCAAATAAACATGGCGGTCACCATTGCGAAAAACCATCTTGGAAGTCCCCTGATCGATTACGATAGGGAGAAAAAGAGAAGCAAGTGGCTGTAACGAATGAACCGAAGCTCACAAAAAAAGTATGCCCGCAAATGGGGCATACCTCATTCTGAAGGAAGCCTCAACTTTTTGTTGGGGTTTTTCTTCATTTTCATCAAACGAACTGCTTGCACCATGATCTGCATTACCCGGCAAGCAATATCACGACGATAAAAAAGATCTGCAGCAAGGTCCGCAGCAAAAGCGGGGTAGGTGGTTTCCCGCCAAGCGCGATGCCTTCCCGTGCCGCTCGAATATTGGCAGGAAACATGGCGATCAGCAAGACCACTAGCAATAGCGAAGTGATTTTGGAGAGGGAAGGGAGCATAATCCCGATCGCGCCAGCAATCTCGAGCAGACCCGTCACAGTAACGATATGGGCCGGCCACGGAAAAGGGGGTGGAACCATTTTGATCAAATCGGGGCGGCGCTTTCCCCAATGCGCGGAAGCCGTGAGCAATAACATAGCGGCTACAGCTGCTTGCAGCGAGGTGTGCCAATGGTCGAAATAGGAGAAGCCGAACCAACCTGCCAGCCGAAACAGAACAAATGAGAACAAAAGAGCAATCAGCGGTATCATCACAATTCCTCCATTCGGGAAAAGAGTTGGGTTTCACACCTTTTACAGTACGCGGCAGCATCTATCTACATCAATTATAAATACCGACCATCGGTTTGTAAATTAAAAATTTGGTAAGTATGTCCACGCCTTGCTTTTTGCCTTCGAACTTGGTAAACTTAAGAAGTTGATAAATTTGAACCGGAATTCACATGTTGAAAAGGGTATCATTTTTATGATGGAACTTTTTTCAATGTGTGAATTTTTTTGTTAAGGGAAACACTGACTAGCAACCGCAAGGCTTACGAAGTCACGTTTCCTGTAAAAGCGAAAAAGGATCATGTTACATTTTTCCGTTAACGGAGGTAATCGATTATGCAAACAGGTACAGTAAAATGGTTTAACGCAGAGAAAGGCTTTGGCTTTATCGAGGTAGAAGGCGGCAGCGACGTGTTCGTTCACTTCAGCGCAATCACTGGCGATGGTTTCAAATCTTTGGACGAAGGTCAACGCGTTTCCTTCAATGTAGTGCAAGGCAACCGCGGCCCACAAGCTGAGAACGTAGTCAAGCTGTAAGCAAGGTGTACAAAAACTGCTCTGGACTTGTTGTTTGGAGCAGTTTTTCTTTTACTATGGGTAGGAGGGAATAGAATGAATCATCGCAGAAAGCCGAATGAGGAAGTTCCGATGGAAACCACTGTCATTTGGGCATGCACCAATGATGGCTGCAAGGGATGGATGCGTGACAATTTTGCCTTTGATCATGAGCCAACCTGCCGGCTATGCTCATCCCCGATGGTAAAAGATACAAAGATGCTGCCATCACTCGTGAACACAAATGGCGATCTGAAAGCAATCAAGAAGGGTGTCCTGATTGAGAGGAAATCTGCCACCTAGAAGAGACGCGATCCGTACAGTGCGGATCAGCGCTTTTTTTTTGCCCGGAAATTCACTACAATCTGCGTATGACATCAAACCGTTCGATAGGAGTATGATACCAACCATGATGAATAACGGACAAACACGCAAACATATTTACCCCGGTCTGGAAGTGGACATCGTGCTGAAGCAGGATCAACGTACCGGCAAAACCACGCGCGGGATCGTGAAGGACATCTTGACCAATTCCCCCAATCATCCGCACGGGATCAAAGTGCGCTTGCAGGATGGACAAGTCGGCCGAGTAAAAACCATCCTGGGCAACCAACAATAGAGATGAGTGAAGAGTAGGTGATCGCTTGATTCAGTGGACAGGGGAACGCATTATCCCGAAGCTGTTAAAACCGACAAATGGCATGCTGCTGGAGCACATCGCCCGTTATTATTTCGCCACGCCGTACATCCAGGGAAGAGTGCTGGACATCGCGTGCGGGACCGGCTATGGGTGCCATATGGTCGCCAAGGAGCGCAAGCGGGAGGTAACGGAAATCATCGGGGTCGATAATGACCGGGATACGCTGGCGTACGCCAATGTGGAATACAATCATCAAAAAGTGACCTATGTGCAAGGGAATGCGGTAGATCCAGAGCTGCCGACACAATTGGGGATGTTTGACACCATCCTCAGCTTTGAGACGATCGAGCATGTGGAAGATGATCAGCAATTTATGGACAATCTATATGACATGCTGAAGCCGGGTGGGACGCTCGTGCTCTCCAGTCCGTTCGGCAGAGGAAGAGGCATGCCGACCAGCGAGCCGTTTCATGTGCATCAGCTGACGCCCGATGAATTTGCCCAGCTGTTTGAACGATTCGCTCAGGTGGACATCTACTACCAGCGTGGCGTGACCTTCGAAAAGCCGAGAGATGGGGTGCGGTATTTTATCGGAGTGGCTGTCTGTGTGAAATGATCAACGTTATGGCAAGGAAATGAAAGAGGTGGCCATTATGGCAGATTTTTTGTCGCTCGGCATTCGTCCGAAAATCAATGAAGTGCTGCGGGAAAACGGGATCGCCTCGCCGACCCCGATTCAGGAAAAAGCAATTCCTGTGGCGATGGGCAGGAAAGATCTGATTGCCCAAGCGCAAACCGGTACTGGGAAAACATTGGCCTTTCTCCTGCCCATTCTGGAAAAGGCCGATCCGCTGCGCCCCGATGTGCAGGCGTTAATTGTAACCCCCACTCGAGAGCTGGCTTTGCAGATTACAAGCGAAGCGGAGAAGCTGGTGCGTCATCTGGAAGGACTCCATGTCCTGGCTGTTTATGGCGGGCAGGATGTGGAACGGCAAATGCGCAAGCTGAAAGGCGGCAGACAGATCGTCATCGCGACACCAGGTAGGCTTTTGGATCATCTGCGCCGTGGCACCATCCAGCTTGGCGATGTGTCGATGCTGGTGCTAGACGAGGCGGATCAGATGCTGCATATGGGCTTTCTGCCGGAAGTGGAGGAGATTTTGAAACAAGTTCCGGCTGACCGGCAGACAATGCTGTTTTCGGCGACGATGCCGCAGTCTATCCGCAGGCTGGCCGTCACTTATATGCGATCGCCGGAGGATATTCGTGTCAAAAGCACGACCATTACCGTAGAGAAAATCAAGCAGCTGGTGGTGGAGACGACGGACCGGGCCAAGCAGGCAACCCTGCGGAGTTTGCTGGATCGCTATCAACCGTTTCTCGCCATCATTTTTTGCCGGACCAAGCGCAGAGCCAGCACCCTGAACGAAGCGCTGCTGCAGCACGGCTACCTGTCGGAGGAGCTGCATGGCGATCTCTCGCAAGCAAAAAGGGAAGATGTAATGAAGCGTTTCCGGGAAGCGAAAATCCAGTATCTCGTCGCGACGGATGTGGCCGCACGGGGTCTGGACGTAGAGGGTGTCACCCATGTATTCAACTACGACATCCCGCATGATGCGGAAAGCTATATTCACCGGATCGGCCGGACGGGGCGAGCGGGGGAACAGGGGCTTGCTGT
Organism: Brevibacillus migulae; assembly: GCF_004521915.1. Classification (GTDB taxonomy): domain Bacteria; phylum Bacillota; class Bacilli; order Brevibacillales; family Brevibacillaceae; genus Brevibacillus_F; species Brevibacillus_F migulae. The sequence continues at coordinate 220,633 of NZ_SDKD01000004.1, forward strand.
GACCCTTGTGGCGCCAAAGGACCGGATGTATCTCGACTTGATTGAAAAAGGGATCAATCTGACCATCAAGCGGGAAAAGATCGAGGGGGAGCACCCGCCGGCTGCGCCTGAAAAAACGCATGCCCAACGTACAAGAGAACAGCCGCATGGAAAGAACCGGAAGCAGGTGCCGTCGGCCAGGGACAAGAAACGACCTACCCCAAAGCCTGGCCGTGCCAACAGGCAGAAAGCCAACCAGCGCGGCGGCCGCTCGAGATAGCAAAGATTTCGTACATAAGATACCTGATCAACTTTCGCCCTGCTGGAGCCGGATCATCCTTCAGGGCAATTTGTCTTGTTAATTATCAAGGATGGATGCTTTCATCCGCAGCCAACTCTCCCATGTACTCTCTTCGCATGATTCTGATATTTTCCTCGTGACACTCTTTGGTGAAACTGGAGGGAAAAGCGTGTTCCTCTCCCAGTTTTTCCAACGCGGCTTCATCGCCGTGGATTACGGCCTCTTTTAAACGGCGGAGATGATCCGTGGCCAAATGGATTCTACGGAACATTTCCGAGCGGTTTGTGGTATGCTGCCCGTGCCCGGGAATCAGCAGACGGATATCATGATTTTGCAAAATCTCAGCGGCTCTTTGCATGGTGCTTTCATAGGCAGCCGCACTGTGGTAAATGAAGGGTAGCTCGAAGTCGGACAAATAATCACCGGCTATGAATACACCCAATGAATCGATAATCGTGAAGAGGCTGTCCTCGCTATGTCCTGGCGCTTTGTAGAAGGTCAATGACGTATTTCCGATGGCTAGCTGTTGTCCGTCTTGTGCAATGACGAAATCGAGCTGGGGGAATTCAATCGGGTAATCACGTGTAATATAGTAATTCGCATCGAACTCACGGATCAGATTTACCTTGCGTTCCTTTTGAGGGTGGCGCTGCAACTCCAGGCTGCCAATCGTTTTTGCCCCGGGGAAAGCCTGGTAGCCAATCACATGATCGTAGTCCCCATGCGTGAATAACAGGTAGCAATCTCTGCTGCCTTTGATCGAGTCAACATGGGCCTGTATCTCACGGATCTCACTCGGCAGCCATGTCGGATCCACGATCAGGATCGCTTCATCCAACGCAATGACAGTAGAAGTGGTCTGAAACAAAGCGCTTTGGTAAACCGTAATGTGCCCTTGGGAAAATTGAATCACGAGAACAACCTCCTTTTATGGTGTATTCTGACATCAGTGAAGAAACCTTTGCAAGGCATATTTCTCTTTTGTTATTAATGGTAGTATGAGAGGAAAAGCTCGCGTTACTGGAATGAAGGTGAATGAATCATGCTGCAACAAGCCAAGCAAATCTTAGCGCAATACTTCGGATATACATCTTTTCGCAAAGGACAGGAGCAGATTGTAGAAAGCTTGCTTTCCGGGCAGGATACGGTTGGCATCATGCCGACTGGCGGCGGAAAGTCGATTTGCTACCAAGTCCCAGCGATGCTCTTTCAAGGAATCACGATCGTCATTTCACCGCTGATCTCACTGATGAAGGATCAGGTGGATGCCTTGGTAAACATGGGGATTCCGGCGACGCAGATCAATAGCTCGCTGGGGGCGAAAGAAGCATGGGACAGGCTGCGGAAGGCCCGTGACGGCGAATACAAGCTGCTCTACATAGCGCCGGAAAGGCTGGAGTCGGAAAGCTTTCTCGCTATGGTGCAGGAGCTGCCGATCTCCATGGTAGCAATCGACGAGGCTCATTGCGTGTCTCAGTGGGGGCATGATTTCCGGCCCAGTTATCTGATGATTGCCAGCTTTCTGCAAGCGTTGCCGCAAAGGCCTGTCGTCGCCGCATTGACTGCGACGGCAACGCCGGAAGTGACCGAGGATATTCGCCGGCTGCTCATGATGTCAGACGAGCGGTTGGTCATGACCGGATTTGGCCGGGACAACCTCATCTTGTCCGTCCGCAAAGGGGAAGACAGACGAAGTTTCGTCTATGACTATCTGCAAGCCAATCGCGGACAAGCCGGGATTGTGTATGCGGCGACCCGAAAAGATGTGGATGAGCTGCAAGCGTATCTGCATAAGCGCGGTCTCTCGGTCACCAAGTACCACGCGGGTCTTGCCGAAGAGGAACGGGCACGCAATCAAGAAGCGTTTCTGTATGATGACGTCATGACGATGGTGGCGACCAATGCCTTTGGGATGGGAATTGACAAGTCCAACGTCCGCTACGTCATTCATTACAATATGCCGAAGAATCTGGAGGCCTACTACCAAGAAGCGGGAAGGGCAGGCCGGGATGGCGAGACAAGCGAGTGCATTCTGCTGTTTCACCCGCAGGATATCCAGACGCAGACGTTCTTTATCGAGCAGGGGCAGGTCAGCGAGGAGCGTAAAGAGCACGAGTATAAGAAGCTCTACGCCATGATCGACTACTGTCGGACACCGCGGTGTCTGCAGCAGCACATTGTCCAGTATTTCGGCGAGACCTCCGCAGAAGAGTGCGGCCGATGCGGCAATTGCACCAATGACTTGGAGCTGACGGATATCACCGTGGAAGCGCAGAAGATATTTTCTTGCGTAAAACGGATGAAAGAGCGCTTTGGGGCTTCTCTGGTCGCCCAGGTATTGAAAGCCTCGAAAAATAAAAAAGTGCTGCAATTCGGCTTTGACAAGCTGCCCACCTACGGTCTGATGAAGGAATATGGAGAAAAGGAAATTCAGGACCTGATCCAGCTGTTGATCGCGGAAGACTACCTCAAGGTAACGGAAAGCAAATACCCGGTCGTCATGCTCGGAGAAAAGGCAATCCCGGTGCTCAAGGGCGAAGAGAAGGTATGGCAAAAAATCGCGATGCGCCCGATGAAGCAAGAAGAAAGCGACGACGGCCTGTTCGAGCAGCTCCGACAGCTGCGCAAGGAATTGTCCCAGAAGGAAGGCGTGCCTCCTTTTGTCATTTTCCATGACAGCACACTCAGAGAGATGAGCAGCGTGTGTCCGCTCGATCGGCAATCGATGCTGACCATCAAAGGCGTAGGATCTGCGAAATACGATAAGTATGGAGAGCGCTTTTTGGAGCAGATCAGGGCTTTTGCAGCAGAGAAAGAGACTGTGGCCAGTGAGGGGTAAGGAGGCAGCATGCTAGAGAAATTCGGATTTACACAGTATGAGAGCAAAGTATATGAAAATCTGTTAGCGAGTGAAGAGCCGCTGGATGCCACGCTGATCGTCAAACATTCCGGCGTACCGAAGGCCAAGGTATACGAAGTGATCTCGCGGCTTATTGAAAAAGGATACATTTTGGATTCCGTATCCGAAAAGAAAAAGCTGTACACAGCTTTGCCGCTGGAGCTGGTCATCGACAAATTGACCACCGAATTTCAGGAAAGCATCGACCAATTAAAAAACAACCGGCCGAAAAAAGTGGTTGCCGATGATCGCGTCTGGAGCCTGAAGGTGGATTCGTCCATACGGGTGCAGTGCAGGCAGCTTCTTCAGGAGGCAAAAGAATCGATTCGCCTTTCCGTCTGGAAGGAAGACTTTGAGGAATACCTACCGATCCTCTTGGAAAAAGAGCGTAGTGGGGTAAGGGTGGAAGCGCTGGTCGTGGGTGAAGTTCAAGCAGATCTGGCCCATCTGCATATTTTGACCCCGAATGCTGAGCATCGCACTTTGGAACGGTCACGTTTGCTCATTATTGATGACGAGGAAATTCTGTTTGCCGGTGTGGAGAACGACTCCTGGCAAGCGATGAAAACCAAGTCGAAGCCGTTTGTGAAGTTTTTTACGGAGTTTTACTATCATGATGTCACGCTGACGAGAGTTACTGCAAAATACGAAGAGATTCTCATGGGTGATGAGGAAGTAAGGAACTTGTTGATGCAGCTTCGTTATTAAGCAGAGGTATCAGAATAATACTACGGCTCCGCCAAGTCTTTGGCGGAGCCTTTTGTTGCAGCTACCTAGAAAAAGAAACCTTCTTACAAAGTGAGCGTTATTTCTTCGATCATGCCCGTACGGAGCTCTCGAAATTACCTTTATGAGCGCCGTTACAGAAAGGTTTATTATCCGAGAGCCCGCATCGACAGAGGGAGACTTGTTCTTTTTTCTCAAAAGGTTTGCCCTCACCATCCATCAAAGTAAAGTCTCCACTCACACGCAAGGGACCATTATCGGCCACTCTGATTTCTGCCATTATTATCACCTCCAGTTAGTAATCATTTTGATCTCAGATCGTTATTTTCATAGCTGGAGGTGTCAGCAAAAAGGCAAATATTTGTGCAGGGGGCGGCGCAGGCTCAGCACATAAACAGGTGCAGCCAAGTGATCCACGGACCTTGGCTTATCGGAGTGAACGATGCTCTTCCACCCGATTCAGCCATTCGTTGACCAGCACGTTGAACAGCTGATTTTGTTCAATCTGCAGGTTATGGCCAGCACGATCCAGTACGGCATAGCTGGCACGGCTGTAAGTCTTCATGAGCTTCCACTGATCCTGATAGCCCACGATGTGGTCTTGTCTGCCAGTCAGGATCAATACGGGTTTCTCGTAGATGGCTATCAGCTCCTCCGGAATAAAGCTGAGACCATAGCGCTGCCGAATCCGATCCAAAACCCGTTGATCCGCGATAGAAACACCCGAGAGGATCTCCGCTGCAAAGCGTTCCCAATTGTAACGGTCCTGAACGACATGCATGGTAGTAAACTCCTCGATTTGAGGATGTTGGAGATCGGCGAGGAACGCTTCGTCCTTGACCAGGACGGTAAAGGGCGGAAGGTCACGGCTATCCGGATTCCCAACCGGGCAGATCAGCAGCATGCCTTCGACTTGTTCCGGCCGTCTGGCTAAAAGCCCTCTGGATAGATAGCCGCCGTAGGATTCGCCTGCCACGGCAAATGGCTGTCCAGGCAGGACCTTATCGACAAATTGCTCCACGACGGACAGCATATCATCCGAGCAGTCGAGCCAGTCTTCTCCTTTTGACTGTCCCATCCCCGGCAGATCCAGATAGATGCGCTGCCATCCCTCACGCTCCGCAAAAATTGGTTCCATGCATCCTGTCATCAGGCGAAGATCGCAGCTGAATCCGTGCAGCAACAGCATCGGTGTTCCTGTACCGTAAACCTCAAAATGGACAGTGATTTGATTCAATTTGCATTCCATTGCATGACCTCCCCATCATGTTCCGAAGTGTATACATAGATATCTATGCAAATGATCATAGCTAAATTTTACATAGATGTCTATATGTTTTTGTGGAAACAGCGACTGATTATTATTGACAAATTTTTCTGAAATAAGTACATTTTTAATAGGACATAAGACTCATATGTTATGGAAATAGTTTGGTGTGATGAAAATATACCCTTACTTTGGGCGCTTGGGTGTATGGGAGCAAGTAGCGCAACCGACCAATGATATTGGTCTTTTTTTGTGCAACGAAGGCTCCGTCTAAAAGATTGGTCCAGACAAGTTTTCTGGTTCTGAGACAGCAAACATTTGAAAGCGAGGGCAATCCATGACGAATTCTGCAATTTCACGACCAGCCATTTTAGACGCATTTCTTCAGGTAATTCCCATCATCCATGCGATGCTCCCGGATATGTCGATCGGACTGGCAAACAAAGAAGAATGGCTTGTTTATTTACCTGGCAGAAAAATAAACATCGGTGTAAAGGCAGGGATGAAAATAAATCCGAGTGAACCATTGGCAGAATGTCTACGGAATAAGGTCCAGATTGAGGCGGATGTGACTGAGGAATTTTTCGGTATCGCCTTTAAAGGGTTGGCTGCCCCTATTTTTGAAGGCGACGAGGTGGTAGGCGCCCTCGCAATCCAACTGCAGGAGCATAGCGAGAAGGAGCTGCGCAGAATCAGCGATCAGATCGTCGGCTCGATCACCCAAGCGAACCAAGGGATTACAAGCATCGCATCCAGTGCAGAAGGTTTGGCTCATATCAGTTCAACACTGCTGGAACAGTCTAAGCAAGCAGCGCACGAGATGAAGCAAACCGACGAAGTCATCACATTCATCAAGCGGATTGCTGATCAGACCAATCTGCTCGGACTAAATGCTTCGATTGAGGCAGCTCGGGCGGGGGATATGGGACGGGGCTTTGGCGTCGTTGCCCAAGAAATCCGCAAGCTGTCCAATGAGACGGTGTCATCGACGGAGAAAATCCGCCATACGTTGTTGACCATGCAGCAATCGATCAGTGAGATCGCTGCATCGATTGAAAAGGTCGTTTCCGTCGGGCGAGATCAGGCGGAAGCAACCGAGGAAATCTCGAGTTTCATCAAAGAAATCGAACAAATGAGCAAGGAATTGAATAAATACGCAGCGGATCTGTAGGCTGATCGCCAAAAACGAAAACCACCTCTTGAAAAGAAGGTGGTTTTACAATCTCCGGAAAATGCGCTCAAGCAACGCTTCAAGCTGTTCCTTTTCCGCTTCGTTCAGGTCCCCATAGATACGCTCATTCAGCTGTGTGGAAATCTGCTGAAAGATCGGCTGCAAGCTCCGTCCTTTTTCGGTGAGCCGCACCAGTGTTACTCGGCTATCCTCCTCGCTATGCGTTCTTTCCACATAACCCAGTTTCTCCAGCTTGTTGACCAGAACCGTGATGGTGGGTTGTGTCCGCCGGATTTTTTCAGCCAGGGTCTTCACCGGCAGTCCGTCTTGGTGATAGAGCACGGAAAGGACATCGCCGTGCGAGGAGACGATGTCGGTCACCCCGTTCTTCTCCAGCTCTGTGTTAATCATTTTATTTACGGAATCGCGAATTTTACTGATCATGGAAGCAGCATGGTATCGTAGCATACCCACATCGTAAATAGATATCTATCCAAATGCAAGTCCGGAAACGAAAAAAGAGAGCGCAGAGGCTCTCTTTCAATCCATCATTATTCTTCGATCAACGCATCCAGTGCCATGACAATCATATCGTTAAAGGTCGTTTGCCGCTCTTCCGCAGTGGTCTCTTCCCCGGTAAAGATGTGGTCGCTGACGGTCAGAATGGAGAGGGCGTTGACGCCGTATTTCGCCGCGAGCGTATAGAGCGCGGTGGTTTCCATTTCGACAGCCAGTACACCATGGTCGCCCAGCTTTTTGACCATGTCCATGCTGTCCCGGTAGAACACATCTGCAGACAAGACATTCCCTACGCGAATCTCCAAGCCTTTTTGCTTTCCTGCTTGATAAGCCTTTTGCAGCAGCTCGAAGTTGGCGCATGGGGCGTAATCAAAGCCTGGGAATGCCAAGCGGTTGACGTTGGAATCGGTGGAGGAGGTCATCGCCAAAATGACGTCGCGCACTTTGATGTCCTTTTGGATCGCGCCGCAAGAGCCTACACGCACCAGATTTTTCACGCCATACTCGCGGATCAGTTCATTCACATAGATGGAGATCGACGGAATCCCCATGCCTGTACCTTGCACAGACACGCGTTTTCCTTTGTAGGTGCCGGTAAAGCCGAGCATGCCGCGCACTTCGTTGTAGCAAGAGATGTCTACTAAAAAGTTTTCCGCGATATATTTGGCGCGAAGCGGATCTCCCGGCAGCAGGATGCTTTCGGCGATGTCGCCTTGTTTTGCATTGATATGGACACTCATGATGGCATGGTCATACGAAGACGTTTTGCGTATCTTCCCATGACCACTTCACCTCCCTCAATTGATTATGCGTTGCGGATTGCAATTGCGTTTTTCTTTGCGGAAGTGCGCGTGATGGAGTACCACGCACACAGGAAAGCCAACAGCGTGAATATCCCGCCGACAGAGGCATTTGTCAGCACCGAATATTCGTCGATGACATAGCCGCCGATGGAAGAGCCAAGCGCGATGCCGAGATGCAGCGCGGAGTTGTTCAGGCTCTGCTGGATGTCAGACGTGTCCGGCGCGGATTCGATCAAATACGATTGCTGTGCAGGTGTGACCGCCCAGCTGAGCGCGCTCCAGACCATCATGACCGCGATAAAGAGCGGCAGGGAAAATGTCACCTGCGGCAGGGTAAACAGCACGACAGTAAAGAGTGCCACGATGGCCAGGATGCTCGGTCTCGAGCCCCATTTGTCCGCCGCCCAGCCGCCAACGCCGCCGCCTAACACAGCAGAGATCCCGAAGAGGAAGTAAAATATGCTGATCCAGGCTGCGTCGATATGCAGGGTGCTTTGCAGAAACGGCGTCAGGTACGCGTATAACGTCAAATGCCCGGTCAGGAAGAAGAAAGAGGTCAGCTGTGCCGTCAGGATCTTCGGACTTTTCAAGGCACGAAGCTGCTCCCGCAACGGAATGACGGGCTTGGGCGCTGTTTTTTGCAAAAACGCAAACACTCCGAGCATCGAAAGCACCGTGAGTGCGGAGATCAGCAGAAAAATCATCCGCCAGCCAAAATGGTTGCCGATCACCAGACCAATCGGAATGCCTAATACCAATGATGCGCTAATGCCCATAAAAATGATACCGATGGCTCGCGCGCGGTATTCCTCCTTCACGATGCCGGACGCCATGGTCACGCAGAGGATGACCAACAGCGAGCCACTCGCCGCAGATATGATCCGGGAGACCATGAGCAGCGCAAAGTTGGGGCTGACATAAGCAACCAGATTGCCGATCAAAAACACAAGCAGTGTCCAGAGCGTGAGCTTCTTCCGTTCCGTCTTTGCAGTCAATGTTAATAAAATCGGGGAAGCCAGTGCAAATACAAGGGAAAAGACACTGATGAGCTCTCCGGCTGTACTGATGGAGATCTGCAGGTCACCCGCGACCTGATCCAAAATCCCGCCGATGATCAGCTCCACCATCCCGACGACAAAAGAAACGATGGCCATAATATAAATTCGAAAGTTCATGGATGATGACCTCCTTTCTTTTGGAATATGAATACACAGCTAAAAAGTTACCACCAACATAGTAACCTGATACGTGAATAAAGACAAGCAAAACGTTTAATGGATAAACATATTTTCCAAATGAGTTTTACAAAATTTCATAGTTTCTATGTATGCGGTTTCTTAATTCTGATAAAATAAAGGCACTTACTACTTTTTTTCATAGGAGATCGCTATGGAGCCGGATAAATTGAACAAAGTCATTGAAGCAGCCAAGCTCTATTATCTGCTCGACTATAACCAAAACGATATCGCGAAGATGCTGGGCGTCTCGCGTCCGACGGTTTCCCGCTTGCTGCAAACGGCGAAAAATGAGGGGATTGTGGAGATCAAAATCCGCGATTCCGTAGAAGATAGCCATAAGATCGCGAGCCAGCTTGAACAAAGGTTCAACTTGAAGAAAGCGATTGTCGTCTCCGTCCCGCAGTATGAGGACCACCTCATCAAAAACTACCTGGGGGAAAAGGCAGCCGCCTATTTGCATGAGATCGTCAAGGACGGGGACATCATCGGGGTAACCTGGGGGACGACCCTGTATCATGTAGCGATCGATCTCAAGCAATCATTCGTGAAGGATGTCAAAGTCGTCCAGTTAAAAGGCGGCGTCAGCCATTCCGAGACACATACCTATGCTTCGGAAATTTTGTACCTCTTCGGCAAAGCGTTCAACACGAGTCCGCTCCATCTGCCCCTTCCCGCCATCGTCGATCATGTGGTGGTCAAGCAGGCCATGGAAGCGGACCGCCATATCCGCAAGATCATTGAGACGGGAAAACAGGCCAATATCGCCATGTTCACATGCGGTCCGATCAAGTCAGAGTCTTTACTATTCCAGCTCGGATACTTCACGGATGAGGATCTGCAAATGCTGTATTCCAAGGCAGTCGGCGACATTTGTTCGCGTTTTTTCGATAAGGACGGAAACATTTGCAACGAAAGCCTGAATGAACGAACGTTGGGCATTGATTTGGAAGAGTTCAAAAAGAAAGAGTATTCCATCCTGGTGGCAGGCGGGGCGCAAAAAATCGATGGCATCCACGGGGCGCTCAAAGGGGAATATGCCAATGTGCTGATTACCGACCAATATACGGCACAATTTTTGTTAGACAAGGAGAAATAAGCATAAGCTATAATACCTCTGCCTAAAATGGAAGAGGTATTTTCTTTTCACATTTCTGTCAAAGATCTTTACAAATGTTCAATACTAAATTTACATTTGTTCAAATCGTGTGCTATAGTTAGCTTGTACATGTACACGGACGAAAAATGAAAGCGGTAACGTCGACTGAACAATATATCTGGGAGGCGCTCTTATGCGAATGGTGGATGTCATTGAAAAGAAACGGAACGGCCAGGAATTAAGCAAGGCCGAGATTGACTTTTTGATTGAAGGCTATACGAACAGATCGATTCCGGATTATCAGATGTCAGCTTTTGCGATGGCGGTCTTTTTCCAAGGCATGACCAAGGATGAACGTGTCTACCTGACCGAAGCCATGGTGAAGTCCGGCGATCAGATTGATCTGTCCGCGATCGAGGGGATCAAGGTCGACAAGCACAGTACGGGAGGCGTAGGTGACACCACTACGCTGGTGCTTGCCCCACTCGTGGCGGCGCTGGGTGTGCCGGTAGCCAAGATGTCGGGACGCGGTCTCGGCCATACGGGCGGTACCATCGACAAGCTGGAATCCGTTCCGGGCTTCCATGTGGAGATTACCAATGACGAATTCCTCCGGTTGGTCAACACCAACAAAATCGCGGTGATTGGACAGAGCGCCAACTTGACCCCAGCAGATAAAAAGCTGTATGCCTTGCGTGATGTGACGGCAACAGTGGATTCCATTCCGCTGATCGCCAGCTCCATCATGAGTAAAAAAATTGCAGCGGGTGCGGACGCCATCGTGCTGGACGTGAAAACCGGCAGCGGCGCTTTCATGAAGAGCCTCGAGGATGCCGAAGAGCTGGCAAAAGCCATGGTAGACATCGGCAACGGTGTCGGCCGCAATACCAAGGCGATCATTTCCGATATGAGTCAGCCCTTAGGCTTTGCGATCGGGAACGCGCTGGAAGTGAAAGAAGCAATCGATACTTTGCAAGGGAAAGGTCCAGCAGACTTGCATGAACTCTCCCTGGTGCTGGGCAGTCACATGGTCACGCTGGCAGGCAAAGCGGCCTCGCTCGAGGAAGCGCGTGCGATGCTGGAAGAAGTGATGCGCAACGGAAAAGCGCTGGAAGCTTTCAAAACGTTCCTGGCTTCGCAAGGTGGAGATGCATCTGTCGTAGACGACCCATCCAAGCTGCCAACGGCGAAATATTTGATTGAAGTGCCTGCAAAAGCGGGTGGATACGTCTCCGCGATTACCGCGGAGGAAATCGGAGTTGCCGCAATGATGCTCGGCGCTGGTCGACTCACGAAAGAGTCTCCGATTGATCTGGCGGTAGGGATCGTCCTGCATAAAAAAGTAGGGGATTCTGTCCAAGCAGGAGAAGCGCTCGTCACGATTCACAGCAACAATGAACAAGTCGCGGAAGTCATGGAGAAGGTCTATGGCGCCTATCAGATTGTCAGCGAAAAGGTAACGCCGCCTACGCTCATCTATAAAGAAATTCACTAAAGCGCAGAATGCGACGAAAGGGAGAGTAAAGAATATGACCATCCAATTGGCAAAAATGATTGACCACACCTTGCTCAAGGCAAATGCAACGGAAGCGGAAATCGTCAAATTGGCAGAAGAAGCGAAAACGTATCGTTTTGCCTCCGTTTGCGTGAATCCTACCTGGGTGAAGAAGGCGGCGGAAATTTTGAAGGATACGCCGGATGTGAAAGTTTGCACCGTCATCGGCTTTCCTTTGGGAGCAACCACAAAAGAAGTCAAAGCGTTTGAAACAACCAATGCGATTGAAAACGGGGCTACCGAGGTTGATATGGTAATTAATGTCGGAGCGCTCAAAGATAAGCAATATGAAGTGGTAGAAGCTGACATTAAGGCAGTGGTAACGGCTGCAAAAGGGAAGGCGCTCACCAAGGTGATCTTGGAAACCGCACTCTTGACCAAGGAAGAAATCGAGATCGCATGCCAGCTGTCGGTGAAGGCTGGAGCCGATTTTGTGAAAACATCTACCGGCTTCTCGACTGGCGGTGCGACGGTGGAAGATATCGCGTTGATGAGAAAAACTGTTGGACCAAATGTAGGAGTGAAAGCTTCTGGCGGCGTTCGCAGCCTGGAAGATGCCATGGCGATGGTGGAAGCAGGGGCAAATCGCATTGGCGCGAGCTCCGGAGTTGCCATCATGCAGGGACAATCGTCCTCCTCCTCTTACTAATCGAATAAAAGCTGGTTAGTCGGAATCGGGTTCACACTCCACCGTGGGTGGAACCCGTTCCAAACGCTTTACAAAATCGTGCGAAGACTGGGGAATCAGCCATGAATACTGAGAAATTGGTAGCGCAAGCGATCGAAGCCCGTAAAAAAGCGTATACTCCTTATTCCAACTTCAAAGTAGGGGCAGCCGTCCTTACTGCCAATCAGGAAGTTTTTCTTGGGTGCAACGTCGAAAATGCGTCCTACGGCTTGACCAATTGCGCGGAACGAACAGCGATTTTTAAGGCTGTTTCGGAAGGGGAACAAGAGATTGTGGCCATCGCCATCGTCGGAGATACGCCAGGTCCCGTCTCGCCGTGCGGAGCGTGCCGTCAAGTGATCGCGGAATTTGCGACAGAACAGACGAAAGTGATTTTGGCCAATCTGAAGGGAGACGTACAAGAGACGTCTATTCAGGAATTGCTGCCTGGGTATTTTACAGCCAAAGATATGGAGAAATAAGCGAACAGGATGCCATTGAACCCTATCGTTGAAAGCGGATACAAGGAAAAATGCAGATGAGCATCTGAGTGGAGGACAACATGAACTATCTAATCTCGATCGTCGGACTAGTCGTCGTTATCGCTCTGGCTTTGATCGTGAGTAATGACCGCAAAAAGGTGAAAATCAAACCGATTCTGGTCATGATTGTGGTACAGCTGCTGTTGGCGGGATTGCTGCTCAACACGCATTTCGGATTGATTCTGATCAAAGGAATCGCAGAGGTGTTCAACAAACTGCTGGAATATGCGAATGAAGGGGTAAGCTTCGTCTTTGGCGGTATTGCCAATGAAGGACAAGCTCCGTTTTTCTTGGGCGTCCTCTTGCCAATCGTGTTCATTTCCGTCTTGATCGGGATATTCCAGCATCTCAAGATTCTGCCGTTCCTCATGAAAGGGATCGGGCTGTTGCTCAGCAAGATCAATGGCATGGGGAAATTGGAATCGTACAATGCCGTGGCTTCCGCGATGGTCGGACAGTCGGAAGTATTCATTACCGTGAAAAAACAATTGGGGGCGCTTCCGCCTCATCGTCTCTACACGTTGTGTGCATCGGCCATGTCGACCGTGTCCATGTCGATCGTGGGTGCATACATGACGATGATCGAACCGAAATACGTAGTCACCGCTATTGTGGTCAATCTATTTGGAGGATTCATTATCTCGTCCATCGTCAATCCATATACAGTGGAGGCAAGCGAAGATATTTTGGAAGTGCAAGAGGAGCACAAGCAATCGTTCTTTGAAATGCTCGGGGAATACATCATGGACGGGTTCAAGGTAGCAATCATCGTCGGCGCCATGCTGATCGGTTTTGTCGGGTTGATGGCAGCGATTAACCATACGTTTGCGTTGCTTTTCGGCGTATCGTTCCAGCAATTGATCGGCTATATTTTTGCTCCGGTTGCCATCATTATGGGCGTGCCGTTGGCAGAATCGGTGCAAGCGGGTGGAATTATGGCGACGAAGCTGATTACGAATGAATTCGTCGCGATGATGGATCTGATGAAAGTGGCGCCGACCATGAGCGAGCGCACGCTGGGTATCATCTCCGTCTTCCTGGTTTCCTTCGCCAACTTCTCCTCGATCGGGATCATTGCCGGAGCGGTGAAGGGTCTTAATGAGAAGCAAGGAAACGTAGTTGCACGATTTGGGCTCAAGCTGCTTTACGGGGCCACGCTGGTCAGCGTCTTGTCTGGCGTGATTGTCAGCTTTGTATTGTAATCACAATGAGAAAAAAGAAAAGCATTTCCTCTGCGAGATCAAGGAATTGCTTTTTCTTTTTTTTTCAATAGCCAACAACATGAGGATACAAGGAAGGATCTTAAAAATGAGTTATGTAGGATTATTGCTTTCCGGAGCAGCGCTATTTTTGAACAGTCTGGTGATGGCGGGTAAGGCCGATGGAAAAAGCGCGGGGGTTTTCAATTTGTTTGTCGGCGTCTTGCAGATCGTCATCCCGTTCTACCTGATAACCGTATCGGATCAAAGTCATTGGACGATTTATCAATATGCGGCGACGTTTCTATTTGGCTTAACGTATTTGTACGTGGGGGTCACTTCTTGCAAAGGGCTGGAGGGAAATGGGTTAGGCTGGTTTTCCTTGTGGGTCTCGGTGATCGCACTGGTGTATACACTGGTCTCGGTGGTTCATTTTCATGACATGGTCGGCGCAATGACGTGGCTGATGTGGGCGTTCTTGTGGTTTCTCTTTTTCTTGGCAAATACGCGGAAGCTTGCGATTCATGCCTATGTCGCGAAGGTGGCTTTTGTGCAATCGTGGGTGACCTTGACGATCCCGTCTTTGTTGTATTTCACGGGAGTATGGGGCACAGCGCTTGTCCAGCAGCTGTGGATCTATGTGTCTGCCCTTTCGATTGTATACTTTTTGGTGGAGCTGCTCGTCAGGCAAACGGCCAAGCATAAAGTCGGTCCTGCTAGACAACTAAAAATGAGAATCCCTGGAAGAAAGGATACCTAGACGATACGTTGGGTTCACGGCGTATTATAGGGCGTAATGGAGGGGAAACAGGGCTGTCGATTTATTCGGCAGCCTGTTTTCGTTCAACCCTGAACAGATATTTGATACAATGACTGTGGAATGGAAAAAGAAGGATGCACAAAGATCGAGATGCGGGGGTTGGGTCATGTTATGTCTCCATTGTAATTATAAAAATCCGGCTGACGCCAAGTTCTGTGCGGAATGCGGCAGCACAGTAGGGGTTCCAGATCAGCAAAGCAGCACGGAACACAAGCTGCGAACCGCTTTTTCGGATATTGCCAACAAAATCAATCAAGCGGCGGGAGTGGAGACGCCTGTTGAGTTAAATCTGCGCGAGGTATTTTCCAAGGTCTTTGCCAGACATTCGGAGGAGGAAGCAGAGCGGCTGTTTTTCGTCGGGACTTCCCATACCACGCCGGATATCGACCAAATCGTCGATTCATGGCCAAAGCCGTGGCTTTTTGCGCGGATCTTCGCTCTTGTGGCATTTGCGTATTTTGGCCTTTATATGGGACTCGATTGGTATGAAAATATCAACTTTTTACCCGGACTCATCATGCTTGGCTCTTTTATGGTGCCGTTCACGATTCTGATTTTCTTCTGGGAAATGAATGCGCCGCAAAACATCTCCATTTATAAAATCATCAAGATGCTGTTTGTGGGCGGTGTGCTCTCACTGGTCACGGCTGTTTTTCTATACGACAAAATCGGGAACAGCGGCAACGTCCTGTTCATCGGGATCGTGGAGGAAGTGGCGAAGCTGATCGCGGTGCTCTGGTTCCTGCGCGGGAACAAATACAAATACGTGTTGAACGGTCTGCTGGTCGGCGCTGCCGTAGGAACCGGTTTTGCCGCCTTTGAATCTGCCGGATATGCGTTTCAGATGCTGATGATGGGCGACCTGGAATTGATGTACAGCACCATCTTCTGGCGGGGAGTGTTGGCTCCGGGCGGACATATCGTCTGGGCCGCTTTGTCGGGCGCCGCTCTGTGTATGGCGAAAAGGGAACGGAAATTCACGCTGCTGAGCCTGGGAGACATCCGATTTTTACGGATTTTCGGAATCGTCATCTTGCTGCATATCTTGTGGGATTTACCGTTGCCGTTCATTTCGGAGCTGCCGATCGTGCAATTGCTGTTGACTGTTATTTCCTGGGTAATCGCTTTTGCCGTCATCAATAGCGGGTTGAAAGAAATTTCCCAGCTCAAGCATCAACCCCTTGCGATCGCAGATACCGTACATGACACAAATCAAGGGTATACGTCGCTGGACAGCTAATTGGTTAAACGGTCTTCGTGCAGCATGCAAAGAAGGCCGTTTTTCATTCGTTCCTCATAACGCTTTCCTCAAATGTCTCTCTGTGATAGAGTTCAATAAGTTACGCCGTTTAGGGAGAAAGGATGGTTGAAAGACAATGTATCAAACACATTCATGGAAAGATAAAATACGGCAATTGCTGACCGTCCTGTTGCCGATTCTCGTGACACAGCTGGCGTTGTTTTCGATGACCTTTTTCGATACCATCATGTCCGGAAACGCCAGTCCAACCGACTTGGCAGGGGTGGCGATCGGTTCCAGTCTGTGGGTGCCGATTCAGGCGGGCCTTACCGGGATCTTGCTCGCAGTAACGCCGATTGTGGCCCAAATGATCGGAGCGAATCGTCGTGATGAAGTGCCGTTTACCATCATCCAGGCAATGTATTTTTCCGTGGCGATTGCGATCACTGTATTGCTGGCAGGCGCCTTTGCACTTGATCCGATCTTGAACAGGATGAATGTAGAGCCGGCTGTCCACGATATCGCGAGGGGCTTCCTGCATGCGTTGGCGATCGGGATCATCCCGATGTTTATGTATACGGTATTTCGCTGCTTTATCGATGCGCTCGGCTTGACCAGAATCACCATGTTGATCACGCTGCTTTCGCTGCCGATCAATGTGGCGCTGAACTATCTGCTCATTTTTGGGAAACTGGGCTTTCCTCGCCTCGGCGGGATCGGAGCAGGGTATGCGTCGGCTATTACATACTGGTGTATTTTGTTGATTAGCGTGTATGTCGTACATCGTGTCGAACCATTTACGCAATATGCGATCTTCTCGCGCTTTTACCGAATTTCTTTGCGCGCTTGGAAGGAACTGCTCCGGTTGGGGGTTCCGATTGGATTCACGATCTTTTTTGAGGTGAGCATTTTCGCGGCCGTCACATTGTTAATGAGCAACTTCGATACGGCTACGATTGCTGCCCATCAAGCTGCGATGAACTTCGCCTCGTTTATTTACATGGTGCCGATGAGCATTTCGATGGCCTTGACGATCTTGGTGGGCTTTGAGGTCGGGGCGCAGCGCTATAAAGATGCGAAGCAGTACAGCTATATGGGGATCGGCATCGCGCTTGTGCTTGCGTGTGTTTGCGGGGTAGGCCTGCTCATCTTTACCGAGCAGGTGGCGAGCTTTTATACCAATGATGCACATGTGCTGCAATTGGCGACGCATTTTCTGTTGTACTCCATCTTGTTTTTGCTGTCGGATGCCACCGCAGCGCCGATTCAAGGGATATTGCGCGGTTATAAGGATGTGACGGTGCCCTTTATCGCAGCGCTGGTCTCTTATTGGGTCATTGGACTTCCGCTAGGCTATTACATGGCCAACTATACGGCTTGGGGCGCGACGGGTTACTGGATTGGTCTGATTTCAGGATTGGCTGCAGGGGCCGTGTTTTTGTTTGGGCGGTTGTTGTCCGTCCAGCGGCAAAGGGCAAAAGCGAAGGTCTGATTTACAGAAAAAGGGTTTGTCAAGTAAAGATTGTGTAAATTTTCCTAGTAGGGTAGTCTAGTAAAGTGAGGAAACGACTACCAAGTGAGGAAAAGAGGGGAAGTAGAGATGAAGAAGGGCAACTTTGTCCTGAAAAGCAGCCTGAGCGTAGCGCTGGGACTTAGTCTGTTCAGCAGCGCTGCGCTGGTGCAAGCTGCGCCAGCTACACCAGCCGCACCAGCTCAACCGGCAGCATCGGAAGTGAAAATTACACTCCTGGGAACTTCGGATATTCACGGGCGGGTAATGCCTTGGGATTATGAGATCGATGGTGCCAACACCAGCGGGAGCCTTACGCAATTATTCACCATGGTGAAACAGGTGCGTGCAGAGAACCCGAATACCATTCTGGTGGATGTGGGGGACGTCATCCAAGGGAACTCGGCTGAGCTGTTCAACGACAAGCCGCAGTCACCGATGATGGTGGCCATGAATGCCATGGACTATGATTTGTGGACATACGGCAACCACGAGTTCAATTTCGGTCTGGATACGCTGGAGAAAATCGGCAGCCAATACGAAGGTCCAAGACTCGCAGGAAACGTATACAAAGAAAATGGAGAGCGTTACCTGCCAGCCTATACGATCATCGAAAAAGATGGCGTAAAAATCGGTCTTATTGGGATGACCACACCTTTGATTACGGAATTTGAAAAAGGGACCGACCACTTGAAAGGTCTAGTTGTGAAAGACCCGGTGGAAGAGACCAAAAAAGCGATTCAGGAATTGAAAGGGAAAGTAGACGTCATGGTAGGCGTACTGCATATGGGTCTGGATAACGAAAACAACAAGCCACACACGGGCGTCCGTGATATTGCGAATGCCAATCCTGAACTGGCTGCTATTTTTGCCGGACACATGCACAAGCTGGTGAAAAGTGAAACCGTTAACGGAGTCCTGGTCACTGAACCAGACAAATATGGAACCCATCTTTCCCGCATCGATCTTACGTTTACCAAGCAAGGCGACAAAGTGGAGTTGAAGAGCAAGGAAGCCACTGCGCTGCCAGTCAAACAAGCAGATGGAACCGTAGTCGTTTCTGATGCATCTCTAGAGGAAGCGCTGAAGCCTTTCCACGAAGTGGCTCGCGCAGATGCAAACGTCGTGATTGCTGAGCTGAAGGGTGAAAATCTCGTGCCGAAAAACGAGATCGACGGCATTCCGCAGGTACAAATCCAGGAAACCTACCTCTCCGATTTCTTCAATGAGGTGATGCTCTATTACAGCAAGGCTGACGTTGTTGCTCACCAGATCGACAACGACAAGGCGCGTCTGGATGTAGGTCCGATCAAGAAAAAAGATATCGCGTTCAACTACCAGTATGCGTTGGGTGAAATCACCGTGTACCAGGTAACTGGAAAAGACTTGAAAGATTACATGGAATGGGCGGCAGGCTACTTCAATACCACCCGTCCAGGCGATGTGACGATCAGCTTTGATCCAAAACGCCGCGCATCGAAATACAGCACCAACGACTTCTTCGGCGGAGTGAAATACGAAATTGACCTGACCAAGCCATATGGCAGCCGCATCACGAACCTGCGCCGCCTCGATGACACACCGATCAAGCCGGAAGATGTGCTAAAGCTGGGGATGAACGCGTACCGCATGGATGCGCTGATCGCAAAAGGCGGAGCGTTGGAAGGTCGCAAATTTACTCAATTGTGGTCGTCGAAGGATGAAAGTGCATTTGGCGAATCGGGTGGCACCATCCGCAACCGTGCGATCGCTTACCTGAAAGACGTGAAAAAAGGCGTATATGAGCCAAAAGCATTGAACTATTGGAGCATCACCGGTATCGATACAAACGCACCAGAGCGTGCCGATGTTGTCGAGCTGATCAATGCAGGCATCCTGTCCGTACCGAAGACAGAAGATGGCAAATATACAAACGTTGCTTCCATCAACATCAAGGATGAAGTTACACAAGCAGAAATCGCCGAACTGGCGCAAAAAGCAAACGTGAAAGCGAATCTGTTTGCTGGTGTGAAAACAAAAGGCGAATTCTATCAAAAGCTGAATGCGGCGCGTAAAGCTGCTGCAGCCGCACAACCAGCGGTAAAATAAGCTTCAATAAGAAAAAGCAATCGGATGTCCACTCGGTGTGGCTTCGATTGCTTTTTTTGTCTTTCGGATAGCTGTGGTGGAGGAAAGCATGTTTTGAAACTCCGCTTCATTCTACGCCCCGCTGGGAAGTGGAGACTGTCCGCTCCGCAGCAAATCGCAGGGGTCCGCAAAAGTAGTAGCCGCTACGCAGAATGAGCAGGTTGCGACCCTTTTTCCTGCGATTTGCTGCTCCGCTCGGACGGGCTTCGCAGGCGCTCCGTTTCAAAACATGCTCTCCAGCATGGCTGAAGCATTATTAAAGAGCAAAGGGATTAAAAGATGGAAAAGAAGCTTTCTTCATGCTTTTTCTTTTTTCGTGTGATTTTATGCAACAGCCACGTGAGGAAGGGAAGAGAGGGACGGGTGGAGTCTTTGTCACACCGACCAAGGTGGAGCTTCCAAAAACGGTACACGCTTGTCGCGCAACCTCTACGTTTGAATATGCTTCCTCGAAACTTTTGCGCGACGTACCGTTTTTGGAAGCGGAACCGGACAGTCTTCACTCCCTTGCGGGTGTGGCAAGAACGGAGCCCCGCCCTCACTTCCCTTCCCCCACCACAATGTTCGCCAATCAAGAATCGATATGCTTCAAGAGCGGCGACAGCCACTTCAGCTTTTTGCCCAGCAGCAGCTTCGGACGCCATTTCTTGCGCAAGGAAAACGCAGGAAGCTTGGGGGACTTCACGTCCTCCGAGAGCGGGAACGGATCAGCCAAGCCGTTGACCAACAGGGTGATTTTGATCCGTTGCCCCGGCTCGTCAATGTAGCGGGAGCCGATTTTAAACAGGTCGGCTTTATGAAACAGGTCATTTAGGCGCAAATTGATCTGCCGGAACGACTCCATATCAACATCGCGGGTATAGCCGATCGAGATGATCATTTGCTGGCCATCCGCGAAATCCAGCGGTAAATAAGGGGTGGAAATGAAATGCTTTAACGGCTCGTCGAATGAGTTGCCTTCAAACGAGTGGAGGAAGAAAGGGCCTTTTTTCGCGGTCAGGAAGGTCTGGATATCGCGGACATCGATATTCATTTCTCCGGGTATGCAGATCATTTCCTCCAACGTATCAACCACGGCTTCTTCCAGCAAATAAAAGATTTCGTTGGCATCCTTGACGGTCGTTCCCGGTTCCAGCATGTCCATCATGCCATCCCCATAAAAATAGGTGATGGAATCACAGAGCTGCTTCATCAGGCTGTATTGGTGGATGGCGATTTGCAGCCGTTTTTTCCCTTCATAACGGAAAGGGAATCGAAACATGCCGAGCAAGAGCCCTTTTTTTCGTTTCAATGCATGCAGCTGGGCAACCATTTCTTCCGTTTCACTCGCATTGCCGCCAATAAACCGGAATAAATGAATGAGGGTAGCCGCTTGGTCAGATTGGACAGACGAAGTTGCTTCAGAGAGACGATGATTTATTTGAAAGACTTTCGCAGATTTCTCCATAATCATGCTCACCGCTTCGCTTTTTTTCTCATTATAAGAAATCTAGGCTGAAAAGATTGTCAGAGGGTGAAGGTAGAATGTGACTAGTATTGTAGGATTGCTGCGAATGGTGGCGGAACCCCTGCCCGTCGTGATGAAAAAGTGACAAATAGACTGGTTTGTAGAATCGCATTGCGTCATACTGGAAAATAGATAGAGAATGCTTGAATAGGAGATGGAAGGACATGACCTACAAAGCAATCGTCCTCGATATGGACGGCACGATGCTGAACGAGCAAAATCGAGTCAGTGACAATCTGAACCAGCTGCTGAAAGAACTGCGTCGGCGTGGCACGTATGTCTTTATTGCCACGGGCAGGACTCCTCGGGAAATCAAGGATGTAGCCCCGGCAGATCTTGAAGTCGACGGGTATGTGACTTCGAATGGCATGGCGGTCTATCTTGGAGAGGAGCTGCTGGTGCAGCATGCCCTTTCACCGAGTCTCGTCCATGAGTTGGTGGAGGAAGCGCGGAAACGTGAGATCTACTACGAAGTGCATCCGAATACAGGGGCGCGTGTCTCTCTGGAGGCTGATCGCGGCTATTTTGACAAACAGATCACTGATCCGAAGCCGGAAACGGTGGAGATCAACGAGTGGCTGTCCCGGAAAAATGCGATGAACGAGCAAATCGAATGGCAGTCTGCGCTCGATGCGGGAAGCGTCGCGAAAATCTACTTTTTCAGTCGCGATCTCGAAACGATCCAACAATTTCGCAGCGATCTGGAGGTCCGCAAGCAGGAAACCGCATTTGCGACATTTTCCTCGACGGAGCATAATGTCGAAATCATGGTGGCGAATGTCTCGAAGGCTACCGGGATCAAGCTGCTGCTGGATCGCTTTTCGATCACCAATCATGAGATTGTAGCCGTCGGCGATAGCGAAAATGATCTGCCGATGTTCCAATACGCCGGCCATGCTGTCGCGATGAAAAATGCGGCTGAGCACGTCAAGAAGCACGCGGATGAAGTGACTCCCCACTCCTATCGGGAGGATGGCTTATACCATTATTTGAAGAATTTGTTCTTGGTCTAGTGGAACCTATGGAGGGATAAAAGGATGCGCTTTATCGACAACCAAAACATTACCGATCCCCGCATTAACCTGGCAATCGAGGAATATGCCTTAAAATATCTGCCTGCGGAAGAGGACTATCTGCTCTTTTACATCAATGAGCCTTCAATTATTATTGGCAAAAACCAAAATACGGTGGAAGAGATCAATACGGAATATGTGCAGGCCAACGGGATTCATGTGGTCCGTCGCTTGTCCGGCGGCGGAGCGGTGTATCACGACTTGGGCAACTTGAATTTCAGCTTTATCACCAAGGATGACGGAAACTCCTTTCACAATTATCGCAAGTTTACCGAACCGGTGATTCAAGCGCTTCATCAGTTGGGGGTAGAAGCGGAGTTGACAGGACGCAATGACATTCAGGTGGGCGAACGCAAAATTTCGGGGAATGCTCAGTTCTCGACACGAGGTCGCATGTTCACGCACGGCACGCTGCTGTTCAATTCGCAGATGGAGAATGTATCGCAGGCCCTGAACGTCAATCCGGAGAAATTCAAGTCCAAAGGGGTCAAATCCGTCCGGAGCCGCGTAGCCAATATCTCAGAGTTTTTGCGGGAACCGATGAGCATCGAGGAATTCCGCCAGCATCTGTTAGAATCGATTTTCGCTGGCTCGCAGGTCGAGCGATATGAGCTGGCTGATGCCGATTGGGAGCAGATTCACCAGATATCCCGTGAACGCTACCAAAACTGGGACTGGAACTACGGCAAGTCTCCGGCATTCAATGTGAAGCGTGTGCAGCGGTTAGGAGCAGGAACCTTTGATGTGCGCCTTTTCGTGGAAGGCGGCATGATTCGATCGGCGGCCATCTATGGCGATTATTTCGGCCGAGGAGAAAGCACCGAGATTACGGATAAGCTGGCTGGCCTGCGCTACGACCGGGAAACATTGTCCCAGGTGTGGGAGCAGCATGATCTGCCATTTTATTTCGGGCCGATTACCAAAGAAGAATGGCTGGAATTAGTGCTGTAAGAGAGAAAGGAAATGTTGCATGAGTAATATGAGTACGGTATATGCTGCACCCGCCAAAAAATCCCGCCGCTTGTGGATGGCGTTGATTCTTGGTTCTTTATCCGCGTTTGGGCCATTATCGCTTGATATGTATTTGCCTGCTTTGCCGAATCTAGCAGGAGATCTGGAGACCAGCACTTCCCTGGCCCAGCTCAGCTTGACCGCCTGCCTGCTGGGTCTTTCGCTTGGACAGCTGCTTGCCGAGCGAGCGGCGTTCCCAAGGCGGAATCCGCAATACCTTATCCACCTTCCGCAGATTGGTAGGCGATCGTATTTTTATGGGCTATGCGATCTGTCAGGGGCTTGTGACGGCTGCCATGTTTGCGTATATTTCCGGTTCTCCGTTTGTGCTGCAGGAGATCTATGGCGTTTCCCCGCAAATGTTCAGCCTGATCTTTGCTTGCAACGGGTTGGGAATCATCGTAGCTGGGCAGGTGACTGGCAGGCTGGTAGGGAAGCTTGGTGAGACCAGATTACTGGTGGGTGGTTTGCTTTATGCAGCGGTCGGGGGGATCACCCTGTTTGCGATGATTATGATTGGAGCGGGGCTCTATGGCGTGCTGATTCCGTTGTTCGTAGTGGTATCGAGCGTAGGGATTGTCTCTGCTACAGGCTTTTCCCTGGCGATGCAAAATCAAGGAAATGCGGCGGGTAGCGCTTCCGCTTTGCTGGGCGTGCTTTCCTTTGTTTTTGGAGGGATTGTTGCTCCGCTGGTAGGGATGGGGGGCAGTCAAACAGCCGTCCCGATGGGGATTATCATCGCTGCGTCGGATGTAGGTGCCATTCTCTGCTATCTCTTGTTGGTAAAACGTACGCAAACGGGAAAAGCATAAACAAAGCCGCTGCTCGTGAAGGTGTCACGAGCAGCGGCTTTTTTCTTCTATCCTTCCAGCGTGTAGGTATCAGGGGAAAGCGTTTGGACAAACGGGCTGAGGTTATCTAAATGGTACAGGTGCAGCTCGTGCATGGCCCGCGTGCAAGCCGTATAAAACAGCTTTCGATCCTTCTCTTCCCCATACTGTACCAGGGAGGCGTTGTAGATGATGACAGCGTCGAATTCTACTCCTTTGGCAAGATAGGAAGGGATGACCAGGATGCCAGGCGCAAAGGAGACGGTTTCCTTTTCGATCAATCGAAGCGGAAGGACATCTTGCAGGGATTCGTATGCGCTGCGGCTTTCCTGTGCCGTTTTGCAGATCACCGCTATGGTGCGATGCCCTTCTTCTTGCAATGCTAGCACACGGGCTTGGATTTTGGCGGTGAGGTCGGACGGGTCAGCTGCTTTCGTCACGGTAGGTTTTTGCCCTTCACGGTTGAACGGTTCAATTTTGTCCCCGCCTGGAATCATACCTTGGGTGAATTCGATGATCTGCCGGGTAGAGCGGTAGCTTCGCGTCAGTATAATGGTCTCTGTCTGGGCTTCCTCGTAGAGTGCGGCAAGCTGGGCAAAAGCATTATCTGCCGCGTGGGCATGGATCGCTTGGTTCAGATCTCCAAGGACGGTCATTTTGCTGTATGGAAATAATCGCTTGAGAAAAGCGAACTGCAGCGGTGAATAGTCCTGCGCCTCATCAATGAAGATGTGCTGGACGGAAGTATTCGTACGGAATCCTTCGATCCGTTCCTTCAGATAAAGAAAAGGGGTCGCGTCCTCATAGGCCAGCTCGGAGCGATTCAAGCGCTCTGTCGTCTGCTCGCAAATGTCTTTCCATGCAGCGGGCAGGGGAGAGTCGGCATCCGTGATGAGGGACTCTGCCGGCTCCGTAAACAACTGCTTATAGGTTGACGGCATATCGATAAATTTCAGTCGTTTCACTTGAGCGCGGATTGGCTCGAAGTAGCGGTCCACGACCATTTTTGCCAGCAGCTTTTGCTCAAGCTCGTGGTCGTCGAAGGTATCGCCTCGCGCGCGGTTTCTTTTGCGGAGCTCTCCATACACTTCCCGGTAGTCGTCTTGATCCAGCAGCTCGATCTCGTCTTCCACCCAATGTTTCTTCCGTTCCTTGCGAGCCAGATCATCCAGCTGGCCAAGGAGCCATTGGACCACCAGCGTCATACGATTGGGAATCCGGTACGAGCGATCCAGCGAATAAAAATGCTCCGCAATCTGATCGGCAGAAATCAATGTTTCGCCGCGAAGCTGTATGTCATGAAAGCGGATGCCTGCCTGCCCCAGTCTGTCCAGATAACGCTCCAGCACCTGCAGGAAAGCGTAAGAGGATTTAAATTGGATGCCTGCCAATCTGACGGGATAACCAGGGTCTGAGCTGGCCGTATGGACATATTCCAGCTGCATGAACGGGTCCTCGAGGCGAAAAGCTGTGCCGATCCGCCGCTCCAGATATTCCTGGAAGGTGGTTTGCTGCATGTTTTCCTCACCCAGCTCAGGGAGTACGGTGGAAACATAGCTGTTAAACATCGGATTGGGGGAGAAGAGCACGATCTGTTCGGCGCGCAGCGTTTCCCTGTAGCGGTAAAGCAAATAGGCGACACGCTGGAGAGCTGCGCTCGTTTTGCCGCTTCCGGCAGCGCCCTGCACGATCAAGAGGCGGCTGCGTTCATTGCGGATGATCCGATTTTGTTCTCTTTGAATGGTCGCGACAATGCTTTTCATCTGGGTATCGGATTGTTTGCCCAACACATTTTGCAAAAGCTCATCCCCAATGGTCACACCGGTGTCAAACATGCTGCGGATCTGACCGTCGCGAATGATGTATTGTCGTTTCAACTCCATGGTGCCGTTGATCGTCCCGCCAGGTGTTTCATAACAGGCTGGACCGGGTGGGTAATCATAATAGAGGCTGGCCACAGGGGCGCGCCAATCATAAATGAGAAAGGTTGCCTCATCGTCGTCGAGCAGGGAAGCGATCCCGAGATAGATCTGTTCAGAACCTGGTTCCCCTTCTTCCTGAAAGTCGATGCGTCCGAAATACGGATTCTGCTTAAGCCGAAGCATCGTTTTCAGCTGCTTCTGGGCGTGACGGTGGCTCCTTTCCCTTTCGGATAAAACTTCGGCTTGCTGCTTGATGCTGGCATAGGTTTCAGCGGCTTCGTGGGCGTCGTCAAAGTTGACGGTGACATCCTCCCAAAAATTTTTGCGGATGTCCACAATGTCTGCCTGAATGCCGCCGACTTGCTCTTGCAAGGCGTCGATGCGATGGTCAATGATGGTAATAACTTCTTGGACACGCGTTTGCTCTTCCTGCCAATCTCGTTCCATGATACTCATTGAATCGCTCCTTTTTCCTGAGCCTATGGGGTGATGATCAAAAGGTTTGACAAGGCCAGTATGATGTGTTACAATTAAATTGGGAAAATCTTTTCTGATTAAAAGTCGTGTGTGCAGACTAATCCAGTTTATCATATTTACTGGGTGACATACAAGAAGAATAAAACGGAGACGCGATTGAGTGCGCCTCCGTTTTTTGTTTTTCTATTTCTAAAAGTCGATGGTTATCACAAAGCTACGTGAGGAAGGGAAGAACGGGACGGGCGGAGTCTTTGTCACACCTACAGAGGTGGGGCTTGCAAAAACGGTACACGCTTATCGCGCAACCTCGACGTTTGAATAGGCTTCCTCGAAACTTTTGCGTGACGTACTGTTTTTGCAAGTGGAGCCGGACAGTCATCACTCCCTTGCAGGTGTGGCAAGAACGCTGAGAAAGCCCGTTTTTCCCTTCCCCCACCACTACGGCTCGATCTCTAATCCTCCTTCGGATGGATCATTTTCTCCGGACGAACAATCTCATCAAACTGCTCAGCCGTCAGCAGATTGCTTTTCAGGGCCGCTTCTTTCAGTGTAAGCCCTTCTTTATGGGCGAGCTTCGCTACTTTTGCCGCATTTTCGTACCCGATATGCGGATTGAGCGCGGTCACCAGCATCAGCGAGCGTTCCAGATTGCTGCGGAGTACGGGGAGATTTGGTTGGATGCCAACCGCACAATTGTCATGAAAGGAAGCCATCGCATCTCCCAGCAAACGTGTGGATTGCAGGAAGTTGTAAATGATCACCGGCTTAAAGACGTTCAATTCAAAATTTCCCTGGCTGGCCGCAAAGCCGATCGTGGCATCGTTGCCCATGACCTGGCAGGCCACCATGGTTATGGCTTCGCTTTGGGTCGGATTCACTTTACCCGGCATAATGGAGCTGCCCGGTTCATTTTCAGGTATGGTGATTTCACCGATTCCGCTGCGAGGCCCGCTGGCCAGCCATCTGACATCATTGGCGATTTTCATCAGGTCGGCGGCAAGCGCCTTTAATGCGCCGTGTACATAGGCGATCTCATCATGGCTCGTCAAGGCGTGAAATTTATTGGGGGCGGATACGAATCGTGTGCCTGTTAATTTGCTGATTTCCTCGGCGACCAATTCGCCGAAGCGGGGATGGGCGTTAATTCCGGTGCCGACTGCAGTTCCGCCGATGGCCAGCTCACGCAGAAAATCCGCACTCTGCTTAATCATGCCTTCCGTTTTTTCCAGCATCCGATGCCAGCCGCTAATTTCCTGGCCCAAGGTCAATGGGGTAGCATCCTGCAGATGGGTTCGGCCGATCTTGATGATATCCGCAAATTCTTCGCTTTTTCTTTGTAACGTGTTCTTCAATACCTGCAGCTTTGGCAGCACTTGATCTTCAATGGCGAGCAGCGCTGCAACATGCATAGCGGTCGGGAACGTATCGTTGGAGCTTTGGGAACGATTCACGTCATCATTGGGGTGAATGCGTGTTGAGCTGCCTTTCTCCTGCAATAGCTGGTTGGCTCGGTTGGCGATGACCTCGTTCACATTCATGTTGGACTGGGTACCGCTCCCGGTTTGCCAGA
This sequence comes from Brevibacillus migulae, assembly GCF_004521915.1. GTDB lineage: Bacteria > Bacillota > Bacilli > Brevibacillales > Brevibacillaceae > Brevibacillus_F > Brevibacillus_F migulae. The sequence continues at coordinate 248,682 of NZ_SDKD01000004.1, forward strand.
CGACCAAGGGGAAATGATCATCCAGCTTGCCAGCAATGATTTCTTCGGCAGCAGCGATGATTGCCTCAGCCTTTTCCTTTTCCAGCTTTCCTAAATGCAGATTGGCCAGGGCCGCGCTTTTTTTCAGTATGGCAAAGACGCGAATCACCTCCAACGGCATCTTTTCGGTGCCGATCGGAAAGTTTTGCAAGCTTCGCTGTGTTTGTGCCGCCCATAAGCGATCGGCAGGAACCTGAATCTCTCCCAACGTATCTCTTTCGATCCGATAATTCATCGTGATCCTCCTTTTGTACGTTACGTTACCAAGAATAGGCATTATCATTTCCAATTATTCCAAAAATATTAGAGGGAAACAAGGAAGATACTTGTAAGGAGTCGGTCTGTGATACAATAGGATAAAATTTGCAAATATAGGACAAGAGGGTGTGACCGGATGATTTCCCAACAATTATTGGATAAGTTAAACGATCAGATGAATTATGAATTCTACTCTTCGCAAGTATATCTGGCCATGGCAGCATATTGCTCGGCCGAGAGCTACGACGGATTCGCTAACTTTTTTATCGTTCAGTCCGAAGAAGAAAAATTTCATGCCATGAAGATATTCAACTTCATTAACCGTCTGGGAAAACGCGCACTCGTCACAGGTATGCACGATCCTGTGAATGAATACAGCTCCCTGTTGGATACGTTTGAACAGGCGTATGCCCACGAGCAAACGGTGACCAAACGAATTTATGAGCTTTCCGATGCTGCGTGGTCTGAACGGGAGCATGCCACCATCAACTTCCTGAAGTGGTTTATCGACGAGCAGGTTGAAGAGGAGTCTACTTTTGACAGCATCATTCAAAAGCTGAGACGGATCGATAATGACAGCAATGCGTTTTATATGCTGGATGCCGAGCTGGCGAAACGGACCTTTGTTCCGGATGCGGAAGAGGCATAAGAAAAAATAAGAAAAACTAGCGTCCCTTGCGAGGGCGCTAGTTTTTTTCATGCTCGTCATTAAAAATCAAAGTTGTCCGGATCTGGACCGACACGCAAATTTTGATTGAGTGAACCGATCTTTTCCATATCCGCTGTGGATAACTCAAAATCGAACACGGACGCGTTTTCCACAATGCGGGATTCTTTTGTGGATTTCGGAATCGTAACTACGCCGTTTTGCAAATCCCAGCGCAAGATGACCTGCGCAATCGACTTGTTGTATCGGTCAGCGATTTCCTTCAGGACGGGATTGTCCAGCAGCTGCCCCTGCATCAAAGGTGACCAGGCTTCCAATTGGATCTGATGCTGCTCGCAGAAAGCCTTCAGCTCCAGTTGGGTTAAACGAGGATGGTACTCCACCTGATTCACCATGGGTTTGATTTCCGCGTCTTTCATCAGGTCTTCGAGATGATGAATTTGGAAGTTGCTGACGCCGATGGCTTTGACACGCCCGTCCCGGTACAACTTCTCCAATGCTCGCCACGCATCTTTATATTTTCCGGCTACTGGCCAATGGATCAGGTACAGGTCCAGATAATCCAGTTTCAGTTTTTGCAGGCTGGTCTCATAGGCAGCGAGCGTTGATTCGTAGCCTAAATCGGAGTTCCATACCTTGGAGGTGACAAACAGATCCTCTCGGGAAATCCCTGCTGCCGCCATTCCTTCCCGAATCCCTTGCCCAACGCCTTCCTCATTTCCGTAAATTGCCGCGGTATCAATGCTGCGGTATCCGTGGGCAATCGCGGTTTTCACCGCTTGAACCAGTTCCGGTCCTTCTTCGACCTTGAATACGCCGAGTCCGAACCAAGGCATTTTGATTCCGTTGTGCAGAGTGGTTGTGTCTTGTAAATGTTTAGCCATTTTTGATTTCCTCCTAATGATTATGTTGTAAAGGTGCTGTTTGTGGGGAGCATGTTTCGAAATTTCGCTTCATTCTCCGCCCTGCTGTAATGTCGCGCAACCTATACGTATGAAAATGCTTCCTCAAAACTTTTGCGAGACGTACCGTTTTTGCAAGCGGAACCGGACAGTCCATACTCCTTAGCGGGTGTGGCAAGAACGCAGCCCGCCCGTTCTTCTCTTTCCCCACCACTAGGGCTCGTCAGACACTATCTTTTCGCTCCAACACGCGACTCCACCAAGTAAGAGCTACGGCGCCCAACACCATGACCGCACCGATCCAAGGTGTGTGAATCAGACCCAGCGAATCGGTGATGATACCACCCAGATACGATCCGATCGCGATTCCGGCGTTAAAGGCAGCAATATTGATGGCAGAGGCAACGTCTACTGCCTTCGGGACATAACGCTCTGCCAGCATCACCACATACAGCTGGAGGCCGGGCACGTTCATGAAAGCGAGAATGCCCATGAAAATGATCGTGATCAAGGCAGCTATTTTATAGGGTGCCGTAAAAGTAAGGATAAAAAGCACGATGGATTGAACAATAAACATATACAATAAAGCCACAATGGGCTTTTGGTTCGATACTTTCCCGCCGACAATATTCCCGATGGCGATGGCAATCCCGTAAACCAGCAAAATGACAGCGACAGTTCCTTGGCCGAATCCGGTTATTTCCTGGAGCAATGGAGATAAATAGGTGAATACGACAAAGGTTCCTCCATATCCAAGCGCAGTGATCAAAAACATCAGGAGCAAACGTCCATTTGTGACGAGCTTCCACTGGTCGCTAAGGGTTGTACGCGTTCCTTTGCGCAGCTGGGAAGGAATCAGTGCAGCGTTGGCTACGAAAGCAATGAGACCGACAACCACGATGGCGATAAATGCGCTTCTCCAGCCGAACTGCTGACCGATATACGTTCCCAGCGGCACCCCGGTAATCGTAGCCACGGTCAATCCGGTAAACATCGTGGAGATTGCGCTGGCTCTGCGATTTTCCGGTACAAGATCGGCTGCAATGGTAGAGCCGATTGACATAAATACTCCGTGGGAAAAAGCGGAAATCACCCGAGCAACCAGCAGCATTCCGATGCTTGAGGAACCGGCGGCAAGGCTGTTGCCCACAATAAACACTAGCATGATCCACAGCAGCAGCGTCTTTCGCTGCATGGTTGAGGTAAGTGACGTTAAGAGGGGCGCTCCCACTGTCACTCCAAGTGCATAGATCGATACGGTTAAACCGGCGGTAGTGACTGGTATGTGCAAATCTTGCGCGATGAGCGGTAAAAGTCCGACGCTGATAAATTCGGTTGTTCCAATGGCGAAGGCACTGACTGCCAGGGCAAGCAGCGCCAACGTGCTTCTATTTTGAACAGACATGGTTTCCTCCTTGTCTTCTCTATTTTTTTCGTGACAACCAGCTGGCATACGTTATTATGGTAGATATGAATGAAATAGAAAAGTACGTACTTTCGGGTAACGTAGGTACCAAAAAGTAATATAGGCACTTTTTTGTACCTATGAAAGCGAGGGAGAGTTATGAAGAAAAAGAAATACAATATTTCCGTAGAAGCGACGCTTGAGGTCATCGGAGGCAAGTGGAAATGCGTGATTCTTTGCCATTTAACGCACGGTAAAAAGCGGACAAGTGAATTGAAAAGACTCATGCCCGCTATCACGCAAAAAATGCTCACACAGCAATTGCGTGAGCTGGAGGAAGACGGAATCATCAACCGAATTACCTATAATCAGGTTCCTCCGAAAGTGGAATACGAGCTGAGCGAATACGGATGGAGCCTGAAAGGGATCCTGGATTCGTTATGCGCTTGGGGAGAACAGCATATCACCAAAGTATATGGAGATAAATTTGCGGTTTTGGAAGACAGCATTCTAAATGAGAAGCTGCGCTAGAGGCCATACTAGGAAAATAAATGAAGAGCGCGGGAAGTGAGTGAGAGATGCAAATCATCGTGTTTGACCTGGAAACAACGCTAACCTATCAAAAAGATACCGTGCCGGAAATCATCGAAATCGGTGCCTGCAAAATCGATACGAAAGAGCAGCAGGTCAATGTGGATACGTTTCAGCGGTATACCTTTCCGCATATCCAGCAGCGTATTACGGAGAGAACCCGGAAATTTATCGGGCTGCGCAAAGAGGACATGCCGGAGTTTATCCCATTCCGAAAGGCGTTCGCCGAATTTTTGGAGTGGATCGGGACAGATGAGGACTATTACTTATGCACATGGGGCAGAGACGATAAAAAGCTGATGATTGAACATTGCGCCCGCTTTGGACTGCCGCTGAGCTGGCTGCGCAACTACAATGACATACAGCCCGTGATCAGCACCACGATAGCCGAACGGACGCAAATCAGCCTGAAGGACGCCATCGATGCGGCAGGGATTGTTCAGGAAGGGAGACTTCATTCAGCGCTTGTGGATGCCATCCATACAGCCCACGTGCTGATCAAGTTCAACCGGATTGTCCATCTGGAGAAGAACACCCCAGAAGAAAATTACTACATGGCCAGTCCATTATATGTGACCTGCACGGGCTGCAAAAAAACGAAGTATTATACGGAGTTTGCCCGTAAAAGCAAAAGGTGTCAGCAATGCTTGCAGCGGATGAAAAAAGCAAAAGAGGCGGAGCTGCAAAATACGCAGTAATGCAAACAAAAACGGTCGTTCTCCAGGGAACGACCGTTCTTTTTTAAGCTTGAGAGGGGAATTAGCTGAAGACCGCGTAAGCGTTGGAACGCGAGGTCTTCTGTGCCAGCTCCCAATCATCCTCCCACATGGCGATCACAGGGGAAGTGACTTGGGGGTCATCGGTAATTAGCGCATGTTCGCGCGCTACATAAAAGCCATTGTAGGTCCACGATCCGCTGCCGAGAAGGACACGCGTGCGGTCAAAAATGGCGATGGCTGTGTGGAGCTGACCAATCTGGCCGTTTCCGCTGTTGAAGGCTTCAATCGCAATGCCTTTTGCCTCCAGATAGCGTGCAGTCTCCAGATTGGCCGCCTGCGAGGTATCCAGGAGGACACGGACTTGTACGCCGCGTTCAGCTGCGCTGGCAAGGGCTGTGATGGTTTGAATATCCGTCAGCGTCGGGACTTCCACTTCAATCGATTTTTTGGCCTGTATCAGCTCTTCCCAAAGCAGCTCGGCTATATCCGGGCTATACGCGACCACGGTGCGGGGAGGAGCTGGAGATGTAGGAGGCTGGCTGCCGTCCTGTCCGAGGAGCTGAAGCGCTCCTTCCAGGTCTACATAGCCTTTCCCGGCATTATTGGGAGCATGGAACAAGTCCTTGGCACCGTTAAGCAGGGCTGTTTTGATTTCATCGGGAGTGGCTTCGGGCTTGGCTTGTAAAAGCAACGCCGCAGCCCCTGCGCAAATCGGAGTAGCCATCGAAGTGCCGGACAGGGAGAAGTAATGCTCGTCTACTCTGCGCTGCGGATAGGCGTTGTCCAGCGTAGAGCCGGGTGAGCGAAGTGCGATGATATTGACGCCTGGGGTGACGATGTCTGGCTTGACGAGACCATCGATGGTGGGGCCGCGGCTGGAGAATGAGGCGATCGTATCGTCCTCTGATCCGACGGTATATTTATCATCCGTGGCGCCGACCGTGATCAGGACGGGATCGATGGCAGGCGTGCCAATCGTACCGGCGCTTGGCCCTTCATTGCCTGCTGCGACAAATACGGTCAGTCCTGCAGCCCATGCTTTTTCGAGTGCCTGGCAGAGAGGATCCTCCTTATACGATTCCGTCGCGCGGCCGCCGAGAGACAGGGATAAGATGCGAATGCCATACTTGTCTTTATTTTGAATGCACCATTGGATGCCATCGATGATGTCCGATACGGAGCCTTGTCCGCTGGCATCAAGCACCTTTACGCCTACCAACGAAGCTTCATAGGCGGGACCGCGGTACTTTCCGTTACTGGATATGCCGGAACCGGCAGCGCAGCCGGCTACATGGGTGCCGTGCCCATTGTCATCATAGGGCTCGGTTTTTCCCTGTATGGTGTCATAAAAGGCGACAATTCGATTCGTGGGTGTAATGAGGTCCGGATGGGGATAGATTCCGGTGTCGAGGATCGCGATGGTGACATTTTTTCCAGTCAACCCCTTGCTCCATTCCGGGGTCGTCCCAATGGTCGGGGAAGCGGTGTCCAAAAGCGCATGCATGGTGCGATCGAGGTGTAGCCGATGTACGGCGTGATTGCTGGCAAGCGGGCCCAATGCACTCAAGGGCACTCGCAACACCACAGCATCGATGATCGGAAGCTCCTTCACAATGGCCGCACCGCAATCAATCATATACTGGTCAAGGGCAGCGCAGAGGGTCATGTCCAAATCCGTTTTTCGTTGAAGCAATACAGTGACTTCTTGATCGTGGCCAGTGGCTTGGGACAAGTGCTTTTTCAGGGAAGCATCACACTTGTGCAGGTGTTCGCGCAAATCATTGTCCATTTGATACATCAGAACAACCTCCTTCGCAAGCGTATTTGGTTAGCCAGTCTATATCTAAATAATACCTATTTCTTCCAGATGGGTCACTATGCATAGCGAACTATATTCAGAATACTCAAACGACAAAAAACAGCCCAGATTGGTCATTTCGGAGCAGGGAAAAGAGGAAGTGGAAGGACCAAAGATAGGGAGCCGGGTGTGGGAAGGAGTAGAGCGTCTAAGGTTGAGAGAAACGATCGAAGCGTTGGGAGTGTAAAGAAATAGCCTGCTCATGGTCAGACCCATGGTAAGCAGGCTATTTTTCATTACGAGCGTTTTCGAAACAGGAGATAAAGGAAAAACGGAGCGCCAATCGCGGCTGTAAAGACACCTGCGGGAATATCGAGTGGAGAAAATGAGATCCTCCCTATGAGATCAGCGGCGAGCAGCAGGACCGCACCCATCAATGCGGAGACGGGAAGGAGCATCCGATGTACAGGATCCACCAATTGTCGAGCCATGTGGGGTGCCATCAGTCCGATAAAAGCAACTCCTCCCGCAATCCCGACCGCAGCGCCTGCAAGGGCAACGCTGCAAAGCAACAAGCGCAATCTGCTTTTCTGGACAGGACTTCCCAACCCTACCGCAAGCTCATCTCCTAAGGCTTGCATGTCTAATTCTTTGGACAAAAAGAATGTCATCAGCAGAAATCCGAGCACCCAGGGCAGCAAGGCAATGACATGCTTCCAGGCTGTTCCATATAGTGTCCCAGTCAACCAGCCCAATATCTGACTGGCTTGGTAGGCTTCGTCGACTAATAGCAAAAAGGTGGTGACGGCTCCCATCGCGGTTGCTATGCCGATGCCGATCAGTACCAAGCGAAACGGAGAGACCCCATTCTTCCAGGCAAGCAGGTAATTCAGGAAGGTCGCCAGCAAGGCCCCGCCGATTGCAACGAAGGGCAGCCAATGGATGCTAAATATCCCGCCGGTACCCACGAGAAAGGATACGGCAGCTGCCGAAGCACCGCCAGTGATTCCGACAAGATCGGGTGCGGCTAGTGGATTGCGGATAATCCCCTGCAGGATGGTGCCGGAAACAGCAAGGGCAGCGCCCACCAGGATCGCGGCCGTCACACGCGGAAGGCGAAGGTCTTGAATAATCATGCGAAACGGACTGTCTGCATCTGTAAACAATACGCGAAGAGTCTCAAGGAGAGGGATCGGCTTGCTGCCCAGAGACACACTGACTACGGACAACAGCAGTAAAAGCATGATAAGCATCAGCCATATGCTGCGTTTTTGCAGGCTACTCATAAGTCCTCCTTCGCGCGATATAGACTAGAAACGGTACGCCTAAGAGAGCGGTGGCAACTCCCACCGGGACTTCTCTTGGCAGCAAAACAAAGCGAGAGACGATATCCGCCGCCACGAGCAGTAGCGCCCCGTACACCCCGCAATAAGGAAGCAGCCAGCGAAAATCGTTCCCGATCAGGAAGCGGCACAGATGCGGGACCATGATTCCAATAAAGGCAATGGGACCGGCGACAGACACAGAGCCGCCCGCAAGTAACACGATGGTAATGATCGTGATGATTTTCACCATCACGGTCCGTTGCCCCAAACCTGTGGCTACCTCATCCCCCATCGATATGATGTTAATAGCCCGTGCCAGCGTAAAAGCCATAGCCCAACCGATCAGCAGATAAGGAAATACCATCAGCAGATCGGCTAAATCCCGGCCAGAGACAGATCCGACCAGCCAGAAAAGCGCCTCCTCAACGGTTTCCTTATTCAGGAGCATAATCCCCGAAGTAATGGCGGAGGCGAATGCGGTGACAGCAGATCCAGCGAGGGTCAGCTTGATCGGTTGAAAGCCATCCCTGCCGATGGAGCCGAGCAAAAATACCAGACATGCCGCCAATCCGGCCCCCGTAAAAGCTACCCATATCATCATTCCTTGTCCCAAGAGTGAACCTAAAAACGTAATACTGAGAACAAGCAAGAGAGAAGCACCGGCATTAATGCCAAATACGGAGGGAGAAGCAAGCGGATTTTTGGTCAACGCTTGCATCAAAGCGCCAGCAATTGCAAGACTTCCGCCTACACAAGCAGCGATGACTGCTCGAGGAACCCGTGTATTCGTTACGATCAGATGGTCATAGGAGCCGTCAAAATGCATAATTGCGTCCCAAAATGTATGCAAGCTGATGGTTTGCACACCCAACAGCACACTCATCAGCATAATCATGATGAGCATCAAGAATGTCCCGAGCAGCAAAGCCACTTTTGCCTGACGGCTGCGAAGCAAAGAAAGCATGCAGGATCCCTCCTCTCCGTTGTATCAATAACCGTTGCATTTTTCTATCTATGCAAACAGCTTCATTGTATGGAAACAATATACAGGTGTCAACGAAAATGAAAATCATTTTCAAAAAGAGATTGACAGCAGGTAAATCCTGTCATTTAATATTAGTGATAATGATTATCATTTTTAAAAAAAGGTGGTTTGTTTACACAAAAAGGTGGGGGAGAGAATCGAGATGAGTGGGAGACAGGTAAAAAAGGTTTGTGCGCTTTTTATGGTTTTCGCGATGGCGCTAGTCGCTGCTGGGTGTGGCGGAAACGCTTCAACAAGTCAGCCGGCACCGACAACAGGTGATGCTTCCCAGGCATCGTCGGCAAAACCGGCCGATGTTCGCATCGTAAAGCATGCTATGGGGGAGGCAGAGATCAAAGGGACACCGCAAAGAGTTGTCGTTTTGACCAATGAAGGGACGGAAGCGCTGCTCGCAATGGGCGTAAAGCCGGTAGGGGCTGTTCGTTCCTGGAGCGGGGATCCGTGGTATGACCATATCAAAGCGGAAATGGACGGAGTGGTCGATCTTGGGGAAGAAACGGAGCCCAATCTCGAGGAAATTGCCTCTCTTCAGCCAGACCTGATCCTTGGCAACAAAGTGCGCCAAGAAAAGGTATATGAGCAGCTGAAGGCTATCGCGCCAACCGTTTTTTCCGAAGAGCTTTCCGGTAGATGGAAGCAAAACTTTGCTTTATATGCGGAGGCTTTAAACAAAAAAGCAGAGGGAGAAAAAATATTGGCTGATTTCGATCAACGAGTTGCCGAAGCCAAGGAGAAGCTTGGTGAAAAAACAAAAACAAAGGTCTCGGTCGTTCGTTTTTCTGCGAAACAAGTGCGTCTGTACCAGAAAGATACGTTTAGCGGTGTCCTGCTGAGCCAGCTTGGTTTTGCACGTCCAGCCTCCCAAGACAAAGACCAGTTTATGGAGGTTATTACCAAAGAACGAATCAAGGACATGGACGGCGATGTGCTCTTCTACTTCAATAGCAACACGACAGGTGAAACGGACGCGACAAAGGTTCAACAGGAATGGATGAAGGATCCGCTGTATCAAACGCTTCAGGTAGCGAAAGAAAACAAGGCTCACGAGGTGAATGAAGTGATCTGGAATACAGCGGGAGGCATCAAGGCAGCCAATCTGCTCCTTGAGGAAATCTTGCAACACTTTGAAGCGAAATAACTGCCAATCATAGCGAAAAGGGGGAGAGATACCCCCTTTTTTGTATTTTTGCGCTCGCCTTGTTTTCTCAAAATTCCCAATTATATTTCAATGGTGAATAGTATTGACTAACATAAAGCTTCTACTACAATAGAACTGAGCAAAAAGTAACAGTTCATGGATATGAATAAGTTGCTAACCATGCGTGACGACAAGGGCAAACCCGAATGAAAAGCGGGGACGCAAAGCCACGGGCCTACGGTATTTTTCCATACACGGCAGCCGGGCTACCGAATAAGCAGAGGGAAAGCATCTAGATAATTAGACCCTGCTATTTCGGTTGAAATGCGGGTTTTTTGTATTTTTGTACTAATTTTTTGTGGGAATAAAGTCGGTCTTGAGATTGAACAAAAAGGAGAGGGATTCGTTTGCTGCGCAAGAGTATCGTGTTCAAAACGTTGGTTTGGCTGATTGCATCGATTTTACTGCTGTCCGGGGTATTAATGTTTTTATCTTACGAGCGGTCCAAAGATATTTATTTCAATCAAATCACTTCTTTTGAAGGATTGTCCGAGGTCAAAATGGGTCTTATGGCCAAAGAAATCTCGGAACTGGCAAAAAAGGTGGAAAATGGAACTGCTATTGATCAAAATAGTGAAGAAGCCAAAGCGTTGTTTGTGACACTGCAAAGCTTTGCCGAAAATGACATTTTGGCTAATAGCTACGTGGACATTCCCCGTTCCACGATGAAGGAGGACAAGCGTTTTACCAATGCGATTGGGGTTGGTCAGTCTCTTCTTGATGCAGGTGTTACATTTGGGATGGAATATGAGATGCGTCCGGAATTATGGGATGCGCGCGATCAAGCGGAAAAAGGGGAGCCTGCTATCTCAGAGGTCTACACGGATGACTATGGGAAATGGCTCACGATGTTCGTACCGGTGAAGGATCAAAATGGCCAAATGATTGCCATTCATGGTTTGGATCTGGATGTGAGCAAAATCGAATCCAATTTAAATAAAGTGCTGCTCCAGGATCTTCTGATCGCCATCGCCCTCATCGTGGTCGTAACCGTCATCGTATCTCTTGTTTTCCGCAAAATGCTCACGCCCATCCAACAATTGTCCAAGCTTACATTGAAGGTGGCGGAGGGGGATCTGAGCATTCAGATTCCGGTGAAAAGCGATGATGAAATCGGGCAATTGAGCCGCAACTTTAACGAGATGGTCAATCAGCTCAAGAATGTCATCACACAGGTGCGTTCCACCTCTACACACATTGCCTCCTTTACCGAAGAGCTGACCGCAAGCACAAACCAGACTACGGAGGCTGCACAGCAAATCGCGGTGACCATCCAGGAAGCGGCACAAGGAGCAGAGTCGCAAGCGCAAAGCGTAGAAGAGAGCGGTCAGGCGACCCTTACGCTTTCGAGCGGCATTGAGCGTGTGTTGGAGACAACCGAGCATGTATCTGATCACTCCATGAATACGGTTAAAGAAGCCGAGCAAGGAAACGAGCTTGTGAAAAAAGCGATGGCACAAATGGACGAAATCAATCGTTCCGTAGAGCATTCCGCCGAGCTGATCCGGATGCTGGAGCAGCGTTCGCAGGAAATCAGCAGCATCGTGGAAGTGATCACGGGCATTTCTAGTCAGACGAACCTGCTGGCACTCAATGCCGCGATTGAAGCAGCGCGCGCAGGGGAGCAAGGAAGAGGTTTCGCAGTGGTAGCAGATGAAGTCCGCAAGCTTGCTGAACAGTCGCAGCAGTCAGCCTTGCAAATTGTGGAATTGATTAAAAAGGTGCAAGAAGAAACCGATTCGGTCGTGCAATCGATGAATCAGGGGATCGAAGTGGTTCATGAAGGCCGGGATGCGGTCAATCAGGTAGGAGAAGTATTCCAGCACATCGTATCCTCGACCCAGGCGGTTGCCGCGGAACTGAAAAACGTCAAAGGAATCTCCAATGAAATGGCGACCAGTTCCCAACAGCTGAAAGCGTCAATCGAGATGATTACGAAAGTGTCTGAAGACTCCCTGCGCAACAGCCAGCACATCGTATCTTCTTCCCAAGAGCAGTTGGCGGCGATGGAGGAAATTGCATCGTCCAGCTCCTCGCTGCTTCATGTGGTAGAAGATTTGAACGAACAAATTCAAAAGTTCAAGGTGTAAGTCGAACAGAATAGAAAAACGCATGAAGAGGAGAGAAAGAGAATCCATGAGTGGAGAGTTTTCTCGTGTTGAAGAGTACTGGTTTAAGCGTATGGAAAAACCGCTGCCAGTGGTGGAATTACCGATTGATGTTCAACGTACTCCGGTGTATGAACACGCGCGAGAGGTCATGGGTCTCCCCCTTTCAAAACAGCTTGCTGCCCAGCTGGACCAGCTGGCGAAAGAGACAAATGCTGAAGCTCAGGACATCATGCTGGCTGCCTTTTTTGTGTGGCTGCATCGGCTGACTCACAGCGAAGATCTTTATGTGGGAATGGCAGTGAAAATGGAAGGGACGCACGAGGTCTTGCCGCTTCGTGTGTCCCTTGCCGAAAAGCGGCGGTTCATCGAGGTTGTGGATGAAGTGTCCCTGCGCAGGGCTGAGGCGCTGGAGCATGCAAGCTCCCCCTTCTCGGATTTGATGGATAAGATTTTTACCGAGCGTGATGAGAGCAAGTCCTATGGATATACAGCATGTTTTCAATGGGTGGCTGAAGCTGAAGATGCGGTGGAGTACCCTTCTGAAATCAGCTGGATGATCCGGCAAAAAGAAGGGGAACTGTCTATCGCGGCGGGCTACCATCCAGGATTGTACCGAAGCCATACGATGAGGCGCTATGCAGAGATCTACCGGATCATCGTCGAGGCGATGATGGAAGATGTCCAGCAAGATTTCCGCACAGTGGATATCCTCACCCAACAGGATAAAGAGCTCTATCAGCAGATCAATCAGACGTCCGCCCCCTATCGGATGGACGCGACGATTCCCCAGATGTTCATGGAGGCAGCCAGGCAGTTCCCTGCCCATCAAGCTCTTTCGATGGCGCAAAGGTCGCTGTCCTACCATGAGCTGGATGAGACAACGAACCAAGTGGCGCACATGCTGCGTGCGCATGGCGTGAAAAAAGGGGAGTATGTCGCCCTGTTCATGCATCGCAGCATCGAGACGGTGATAGGCATTCTCGCGATCCTGAAAGCAGGCGGGGTCTATATCCCAATCGATCCGGAGTACCCCGAGGACCGTATCCGTTACATGCTCGAAGACAGCCAGACCGCATACATACTTACGACTGCTGAGCATGAAGAAAGAGCACGTGAATTGATAGACGAAAAGAAAGTTCAGGTGCTGCTCGCGGATGGTGCGTTGGATGCATTTCCCCGCACAGCCGTAGACATCGCGCTGCAGCCATCGGATCTGGCCTATATCATCTATACTTCGGGCTCGACCGGCCGGCCAAAGGGAACCTTGCTGGCTCACCAAGGGGTTATCAATCTGAGTACCTGGATGCGGGAATATTTCGCGCTGTCCCACGAGGATGTCGTCTTCGGCTTTGCGTCCTTCAGCTTTGATGCCTCCGTCTTTGAGATGTTCAGCGCCTTGTTTTGGGGAGCGCGTTTTCACCTGCTTTCCCCTGCGGAACGCCTTTCCTTTGACAGCTTTACCGAGGCAGTCTCCCGTGAAAAAGGAACATTTGTCACATTGCCGACGGCGTTTTTCAAGCAATTGGCCGAGTATCTTCGTGAGGAAGACAGTGTCCATTATGCTTCCATGAAACGCATCGCCGTTGCCGGGGAAGCGCTGACAGGTGAAATCGTCCGCAAATGGCAAAGACGCTTCGGATTGAGCCCGCAAATCATTAACGCGTATGGGCCAACGGAGTGCACGGTCTGCTCCTCTGCCTATAAAATCGAGACCCAGCTTCCGGATCAGCAGGCGCATGTTCCGATCGGTACGCCGATTGCGAATACCGAACTGTATGTGGTCAGTCCTGCGGGGCAGCTGTGCCCGGTCAACGTGCCAGGCGAGCTGTACATCGGCAGTGTCGGTATGGCGGTCGCCTATTGGCAGCAGCCGGAGAAGACCAAGGACGCTTTTATTCCGCATCCATTCAGCGATGTGCCAGGGGCAAGGCTGTACAAGTCCGGCGACATTGTACGACTGCTGCCTGATGGCAACATCGAATACGTAGGGCGAAAAGACGATCAGGTCAAAATCAGAGGCTTCCGCATCGAGATGGGTGAGATTGAAGATACGATTGTCCGCCATGAGGAAATCGAAGAAGGTGTGGTCATCGCCCGTAAAGAGCATGGGGAATACAAGCTGATCGCCTATTATACAACCAAGCCGGGAGCTGCCCTTACACCTGCGCAGGTAAGAGGCTTTCTAGCATCTCATCTGCCGGAGTACATGATCCCTGAATTGATTATCAAGCTGGAAGAGCTGCCGCTTACCCCGAATAAAAAGGTGGATCGCAAAGCGCTGGCTGCCAGACAAGATCAAGCCGTATCGGAAATGGAATATGTAGAGCCTGGTACAGAAGATGAGCTTTTCCTCGCTTCTGTCTGGAAGAAAGTGTTGAAACTGGATCGTGTTGGGGTAAATGATGATTTCTTCTTGATTGGCGGGCACTCCTTGAAAATCTTGCATGCATTGGCATTGTCGAAGCCCAGATTTCCCTTCTTGCGTATCCAGGACTACTTCCAGCATCGCACGCTCGGGCAATTGGCTGCCTATGCGTCGGCGCAGCAAGTACACGATCAGCAGAGCCATTCGCCTGTGCGCATAAAGCCAAATGAAATCCGTGAGCTTCACGAAAGCCCGATTCGCAGCAGTGGGGGCGATGTCAAAGTCCGATCGGTCCAGCCACGTACGGTGTTATTGACAGGTGCCACCGGATACTTCGGTTCCCATCTCCTGCATGAACTGCTGAAGCAGCCGGATACGCATGTGTACTGCATGGTTAGACCTTCTCCGGAGATGATGAAACGGGTAGAAGACAAAATTCGCTTCAGCTTTGGTGAAGAGGGAGTACAGTTGCTGAAAGACAGAGTGAGTGTGATTGCTGGTGATTTGACCCTTCCAAGGTTGGGGATGGCGGAGGCTGACAGGGAGCTGTTGAAGCAAAAGGTCGATGCCATTATCCATGCAGCAGCGGATGTCCGTCACTTTGGCGAAGCCGATTATTTTTATCAGGTCAATGTAGCGGGGACGAAAGAGCTGCTGGACATAGCTCGTGAGGGTAGCGGGATTCGTTTCCATTACGTATCCACCATCTCCGTACCAGAGGAGCTCGCTTTGTCAGGACAGTGGGAGCATGTTCGTGCCCATGGGGATTTCGATTACACGCAGCAGCTCGAAAATGTCTATGCCAACAGCAAGCTGATGGCGGAGCAGGCTGTTCGCGAGGCGATCCAGGCTGGCGTGCCGGCTACGATCTATCGGGCAGGCAACCTCGTGGGTCATTCGAAGACCGGACAATTCCAGGAGAATATCGATAGCAATGCGTTCTACCGGATGATCAAGGTGATGCTTCTCTTGGGCAAAGCGCCAGATGCACACATGTGGGTCGATCTGACACCGATTGATTATGCAAGTGAAGCGTTGGTTGCCCTTGCCAGCAAAGCGGAGACAATCGGTCAGCTCTACCATCTGGTGAATCCGCAGCAGATCAGCTATGAACAGTTCATTAATGATCTCAATGACTTAGGGTATGCGATCGACCTGATGGAACCGGCAGACTATGAAGCCATGCTGTTTTCACCGGAGCAGCAGATCGACGAGGACACCTTGCAGCTGGCGATGGCGCAGCTGGAGGGAGACGGTGCGAGAGATTCCATGTACCGCTTCGGTTGCCGGGAAACAGTACGGGCCTTGGCGGCTGACGACGTCGCATGTGCGGCTCCCGATCAACAGCTGATTGGCGCATTGCTTTCGTATGCACAGCAAATTGGCTATTTCCCAGCGCCGGTGCTGCGTCAAAGCACGGTGCTTACACGATAAACATACAAACCGGACAGGGGCCAAGTGATGCAAGACATGCTTGGCCCTTTTATTTTCGGCGAAAGAAAGGAGGAAACCCGATTTGTCGGTTCGAAAAGCGGAGATATCGCTCTTTGCAGCAGATGCCAGTCTAGTCAGGGATGGCCAGGAGCTGCGACAGCTTGTCGCAGGCCTGCCAACAGCGGAAAAAGCTCGTCTGCAAAAACAGAAAATCCCGCAAGATCAAAAGAACAGCGCGCTCGGCTTCACCATGGCAATGACGATGGCAGCTCAGGCACTGCAGCGCTCCTCCGCTGAGATCAAGCTCGCGAGATTGCCGAATGGCCGGCCTTATCTGCAGCAGCCTTCAGGATGGACGGGCGATGTGAACTACGCTCATTCAGGGGTTTGGGTGGTGGGCGGGGTCATCGCCGACGGCAAAATTGGGGTGGATGTGGAAAAGATCGAACCGCTGCCAGAGGATGCAGCTGCCTTGTTTCTCTCGATCGAGGAAAACGAGGAGTACGAAGCTTGTCCGCCAGAACGAAAACTCTCCTTTCTCTACGAAGTCTGGACGTTGAAGGAGGCTTTCCTGAAAGCCACTGGGGAAGGAATCCTCGCTCCCTTGACAGAATGGTCCGCAGTCAGGATGAATGAGCAAGAAGCCATCATCAGGCATGCCCAAGACGGCCAGCTTTCCGACTGGTATCTGAGGTTGTACCATATTGCTCCTGGTTATATAGCCGCCGCTTGTGCGACAGCGCCCCTTCCTGAGCACATCGCGGCATTCCATACCACCTTTCCCCAAAAACTGTTACAATGACAGCAGATAGAAACCGCTGTGAAAAACAGGATAGGAGGCCTTTTGCATGGAAACCACGGAAGTATGCAAAAAGCAAGTGAGATTGATCGCGACAGACATGGATGGCACGCTGCTCAACGAGTTGGGTGAGATCAGCCAAGAAAACCGGGAAGCGATTAAAGCGGCGCAGGCGAAAGGGATCAAGGTGGTCGTTGCCACCGGCAGATCGTATAAAGAGGCGGTTCCCCCGTTGCAGGCGGCCGGCATTACCTGCCCGATCATCTGTGTAAATGGCGCCGAGATTCGCGATGAACAGGGCGAGAAGGTCAAAAGCGTTCCGTTGTCCTACCCGACTTACCGGCAAGTAGCGGCCATTTTGGAGGACGCCGGGATCTACTACGAATTGTATACCGATAGCGGTACTTACAGCGATAATCGTGAAAAGGCGTTTCAGACCATGGTGGACTACTTGACGGCTGCCTATCCCGATTATCCGGAGGAAAAAATCAAGGAAAAGATTGATTTCCGCTTCGCTCGCGAAAGCTTTTCCATCGTGAATGATTATGACGAGGTGCTCGATCAGGACGCAGGCGTAGAAATCTACAAGCTGCTGGTTTTCTCCAATGATGAAGCCGCGCTGGCAGCAGCCGCCGAGAAACTGCAGCAGCTGCCGGAATTAGCCGTCAGCTCTTCTGCCAAAAACAATCTGGAGCTGACCAACCGTGGCGCCCAGAAAGGCATCGCCGTCAAGGAATTTGCGGCACAGCACCAGATCTTGTTGGAGGAAACGATGGCGCTCGGCGACAACTTCAATGATCTGTCCATGCTCAAGATCGTCGGTTACAGTGTAGCGATGGGAAATGCAGAGGAAGAGATCAAGCAGATCTGTACCTTTGTCGCCAACCGCCACGACAAGCACGGTGTTGCCCATGCGATACAGGAGCTCGCGTTGGTATAGACGCATATAGAAAAAGGGGAGGAACCAGGCGGAGCCATACAGGCTTCGAGCGAGGTTCTTCCCCTTTTCATTTAAGGCATCATCAGCACTGGCAGGAACCAGGGAGCAACCCCCAAGGTGATGAAAGCGGCCAGAATCATCGACAGACTCGACACTGTGCCTGTGATGGCGCTGAATTCAAATGCTTTCGACGTGCCCGCGCCATGTGCATTGGTCCCCAACATCACCCCGCGCGCGACTTCGTTCTCAATGCGCAGCAGCCGAATGATCGCTGGCCCGACTTGTGATCCGAAGATTCCGGTAATGATGACAAAGACAGCCGTAACGGCGGGAATGCCGCCAACCATCTCGGAAATATTCATCGCGATCGGTGTGGTGACCGAGCGGGGAATCAGACTGTCCACCATGCGCAAATTCAGATCAAAGAGCTGTGCCAGCAGGGCGGAAGTGGCAATGGCGACCACGGAGCCGCAGAGCACGCTGGCGATGATCTCGGACGCGTGCTTTTTCAAGGTGGCAAAGGATTTGTACAGTGGGATGGCAAAGGCAATCGTCGCCGGCTGAAGCAGATCCGTCAGCCAGGACGCACTCACATTGTACGTCTCATAGGGAATCCCGGTCCACAGCAAGAACCCCACGATCAACAAGGGGGACAGGATAAGTGGCGAAAAATACACCTTTGGCTTATGCTGGTACAGCTTTTTGGCTGCCCAATAAAGCACAACAGTCATGCTGATGCCGAACAGCTCCAACATCATGACAGCTTTCTCTCCTTTCGTTTCCCCATTCGCTGTGCCAGTACCCCGGTGCAGGCCATCGTGACGACCGTACTGATGACCACCACGAGGATCAGACGCAGACCATCATGCTGCAGGATTTCCTTGTATTGCATGATCCCGACGGCAGAAGGCACAAACAACAGCAAAAGCTCGGCAAGCAGCCATTTTGCGCCCAGATCGACCCATTCCAGGCGGATGATCTTGGTTTGCAGGAGAAAAAACAAGACGATGATTCCCAGAATGCTGCCGGGAATGTGTATCGGAAGCCAGCTGGCCAACTGATTCATCAGGCACGAAAAGACCAGCAAAAAACCAATCTGTATCAAGCTTTTGATCAAGACGAGCATGCAACTCTCTCCCTTCCGAGGAAAGTGTACAGCATGCATTAACATAGGTAAAATGAATATATGGAATCACAATCATTCCTATTGTCTATAGAAGAGGGAGATTAACGGGATGGACATCCGGCACTTGCAATACTTTGTAGAGGTGGCCCGCAGCAAAAGCTTCACCAAAGCTGCCGAAAGCTTGTATATCACACAGCCGACGATCAGCAAGATGATCCGCAATCTGGAGGAGGAATTAGGGGTGACCCTGCTGGACCGGGTCGGCAAAAAGGTCGAGCTCACGGATGCAGGCATGATCATCTATGAACAGGCCCAGCAAATCACCCAGGCGTTTCAAAATTTGACCGATCAGCTGCAGGATGTCATAAGTGTGAAAAAGGGGAGAATTCGCATGGGGCTGCCCCCGATGGTAGGGGCGAGTTTTTTTCCCGAGGTGATCGGCAAATTTCGCGAGCAATATCCGGGAGTCGCGATCGAATTGGTGGAAAACGGGGCGAAAAAGGGCGAGGAGGAAGTCCGACATGGCAGCCTGGATCTCGGTGTTGTCGTGCTGCCAACCGATGAGGAGGAGTTCCATTCCTTCTCCTTTGTCAAAAAGGTGTTGAAAGTGATCATGCATCCCTCCCATCCGCTTGCCCAGCGTGCGGCAGTTTCCCTGGCCGAGCTGGCAGAGGAGTCATTTCTCCTGTTTCGGGAGGATTTTGCTTTGCATGACCGCGTTATTGAAGAGTGCATCAGTGTAGGCTTTCGTCCGCATGTAGTTTATGAAAGCTCCCAATGGGATTTCATTCGGGAAATGGTAGCGGCCAATCTGGGGATTGCGCTGCTGCCGGAGACCATCTGTGAAGGCATGGACCCGGCTCGCATCCGCGTGGTTTCCCTTGTCGATCCGGTGATCCCATGGCATTTGGCGATGATCTGGAAGAAGGATCGTTACCTTTCCTTCGCTGCCCGTGAATGGATCCGGTTTACCCGCAAGCATATGGAGAACAAAGAGTAGAGGCTTGTCTCCTCTACTCTTCGTATATCATTTTTCGCGTCATGCCGCCGTCCACGACAAGATTGGTCCCCGTCACAAAGTTATTGGCGGGATCAGTCAGGTACAAGCAGGCACGGGCAATATCCTCGGGACGCCCGACACGCTGGGAGGGATGCTGGAGATGATCGACCTCACGGAGGCTTTCGTAATCACCTGTCTCGATCCAACCCGGACTGATGGCATTCACGGTGATCCGATCGGGACCGAAAGACACCGCCATGGCGTGTGTTAGGGCGAGAATGCCCCCTTTGGTAGCTGCATAGCTTTCGGAATTCGGCTCGGACATCAGCGCGCGGGTCGAGGCGAGGTTCACGATCGAGCCGCCGCCATGCTTCCTCATGATTTTCGCTGCTTCCCGCGAGCAGAGGAAGGTCGCCCGCAGATTGGTGTTGATCACGGAGTCCCATTCTTCCACCGTCAGATCGTAGGGAGAGATAAACGCGGTGATGCCGGCGTTATTGATCAGGATATCGATCCGCCCGTGGTCGGCTCCCACCTTCTCGATAAATGCGACGATCTCGTCCGGCTTGCGCAGATCCACAACATGCGATGTCGCTGGATAGCCCGATTGTTGAATGAGGGACAAGGTTTCCTGCAGCTCCCCGGCATCCTTATCGACGAGTACCACATTGGCTCCTTGCTGTGCATAGGAAACAGCCACGGTACGGCCAATTCCTTTTCCTGCCCCTGTCACGATGACTACTTTTTGCTCAAAGGACATAGCGCCCCTCCTTATCGAAGTGGAGTGAAAGAAGAAAGGTGCCTCATAGGAAGCACCTTTCTATTATGTAGCCGTTCTTTAAAAATTGAAGTTATCCGGGTCAGAACCGAAGCGTTTGTTTTGATTGAGCGCGTCGATTTTCTCCATATCCTCCGCAGAGAGCGTGAAATCGAAAATATTGGCGTTTTCTTCGATCCGGTGAGGAGTGACCGATTTTGGAATGGTAACCACGCCGTTTTGCAGATCCCAGCGAAGCACGATTTGCGCTGGCGTTTTTTGATATTTCTCCGCAAGCTCAGCCAACAGCGGCACATCGAGGTTGCCTTGCATCAACGGGCTCCACGCTTCCAGCTGAATGCCTTTATCCTTGCAGAAGCCCAGCAGCTCTTTTTGGCTCAAGAGCGGGTGGAATTCTACCTGGTTGACAGCAGGAACAATGTCGCTTGCCTCCAGGATATCATTCAAATGATGAATATGATGGTTGCTGACGCCAATCGCGCGGACCAAGCCATCTTTATATAGCTTCTCCAAAGCCTTCCATGTTTCTACATACTTTCCTTTGACCGGCCAGTGGATCAGGTAGAGGTCGAGGTATTCGAGACCCAGTTTCTTTCTGCTGGTTTCAAAAGCCTGCAGGGTGGACTCATAGCCTTGATCGGAGTTCCACACCTTGGTGGTAATGAACAATTCTTCGCGGGCAACGCCGGATTCCTTAATGGCTTGACCGACTCCCTCTTCGTTGCCGTAAACAGCAGCGGTATCGATGCTGCGATATCCGGATTGAATCGCATGCTTGACGGAAGAAATGACCTCGTCTCCTTCTTTCACACGCCATACACCCAGACCCAGCCAGGGCAGCTTCACCCCGTTATTAAGTGTTGTCGATTCCAGTAACGGTTGCGCCATTTGGTAGCCCTCCTCAACGAATGTAGGAATTATGTCCGCATGTTCGCGGACCATAAGCCCTCTACATACGGATTATAAGCCAAGTTTCCCTTGGTAGAAAGTAGGAATTCAGTGCAAATGTGTTTGCGGATCAAACCAAAGGATTTCCAGAAAACACCGTTGGTATGGTATTCTAAGACATGATGACCAGATTGTGAGGAAAGGGTGATTTTACTTGAGCAATCCGCATGAAAATCAGGTATTGCCTCCAAAGACCTGTACCATCGATCGCATGATCACATTGCCTGCCGATATTGAAAAGGTAATCAAGGGACAAAAAACAGCCACACGTCGAAACGGGAGATATGCCGATGTGGGAGAAATCATGGAGCTTCAGGGACATCGCTATGTCGTGGAGCGCGTCTATTCGCAGTCATTAGGGGAACTGACCGATGAGCATGCCCGGCAGGAGGGATTCGACAATCTGGAGGCTTACAAGCAATCCATCTTGTCGATGCATCCGGGAATGCCATGGTTGCCGCAGATGAGAGTGTGGGTTCATGAATTTCGCCCGGTCGAGGCATAGCGTATGCAATAAATGAGTACGCTTTATCCGTTCTTGCTGTATATTCACATCGTGAGCGCGATCATGTCGATCGGCCCCTTTTTTGTGCTCATCCCCATGGTCAAAAAGCTGCGGGAGGCGAGCGAGCAGGAGGAGCAGGCCTATGTGAACACGTTTCGCTTTGTCATTCAGCTGGCGAAGCATGCGGGACATGTGCTGGTGGTCTCGGGCATCCTGCTTCTGTTAAGCGGACCATGGGCGTGGACAACGTCATGGGTCTTGATGACGATTATCGTGATGGTCAGCTCGCTGTTCTTTTTGGCGCGAGCCTTTTCACCAACCTTGCGAAAGCTGCGTGATTCGCAGCAGGATCGGGCCAAGCTGGTGCAAAAGCTGCAGCGCGCCATCTGGATCTACCTTGCATTATTGGGGATCATGCTGTGGTTTATGGTTACAAAGCCCGTTCTCTGGTAAAGAAGAAGAGCATCCTGATGGAAAAGGATGCTCTTTTTTCGTCAAGAAACGGACAATAGCTTTTGGGTGTGGTCGTGCTCGGAATCGCCGCACCCGCATGGCTTCTCTTCTATCTTTACCGTTTCCAGCATATAAGCCGGGAAGGACGGATAGCCAAACTCAATAATATCGGCGCAAGTGCCGCAAATGCCTTTTTCTTTTGTTTGTTCCTGACAGAGTGGGCACTGATTCATGGGAAGACCCTTCTTTCTTATGTGAAATTAAACCAAATTCAAGCGGATTTCGTCGTTCATTTGCTGGATGCTCAAGCTTTTTCCGTCATAAAACCAAGCATCATCCTGCTTGATGAAAAAAGTCACCTCGTCGCAGGTGAGGCAGTAGTCTTCCACGCCACGCACATCCTTTTCGACGCCGAGAAAGAATCCTTCTCCCGCTCTGACAAACAGCCGGATGGCTTCACCATTTTTCAACTCAAGCGCTTTTTTATAAAACTCGGCTACGGGTGGGGTCAACTGAAATCTCATGATTCTCGCTCCTTTTGATTCAGGGGGCAGATTCCCGCCTGCAATTATGTGAAACAATTCACAAGGAGGTGGATTTAAAAAAGCATCTATCAGAGGCTTTCGTGCGAACGTCTATATTGTCTTATTGTGAATTATTTCACTTGTTTTAACACCTTTATCGTACATCTGCTGCTGCGAAAAGACAACCGAGTTCACCTATTTAACATATTTGCTTGAAGACAACCCGTGCGCTGGTGTAACACAGTGTTCCGTGGATGGAACAGATACCAATCGTAGCGAACAAGGTACCAAATGATCAAAACGGATTTACTTTCCATGCTTGAAAGCGTTTACTGAAAAACAAGAGAGACCCAAAACGCAAGACGAAGGAGTGAAGAAAGGTGGAACATCGTCAGCTACGTCCTTTTCCCCATACGTTTTTATGGGGGTCAGCTTCTGCCGCTTATCAGGTCGAAGGCGCCTGGAACGAGGATGGCAAGGGGCCGTCCGTCTGGGACCGATACACAAAGCTTGAAGGCACCACATATAAAGGTACAAATGGTGATGTGGCCGTCGATCACTACCACCGCTATCAAGAGGATGTCCAGCTCATGGCCGAGATGGGGCTCAAAGCGTACCGCTTTTCGATCGCGTGGAGCCGGATTTATCCGCAGGGCCGTGGTGAGGTAAATGAGCAGGGGCTGCAGTTTTATGACAATCTGATCAACGAGCTGCTGAAGCATGGCATCGAGCCGATCGTCACGATCTATCATTGGGATGTGCCGCAAGCCTTGATGGATGCCTACGGAGCATGGGAATCCAGAGAGATAATCAAGGATTTTGACGCTTACTGCGTAACCCTGTTCAAACGCTATGGCGATCGAGTCAAGATCTGGGTCACCTTGAATGAGCAAAATGTGTTTATCGGGTTGGGCTACCGACTGGGCATTCATCCTCCCGGGGTGAAGGACTTGAAACGCATGTATCAAGCCAATCATATCGCCAACCTTGCCAATGCCCGTGCGATTCAATCGTTTCGCCGGTATGTACCGGACGGAAAAATTGGTCCGAGCTTTGCCTATGGCCCTGTCTATCCGTACGATTGCCAGCCGGAGACGATCCTGGCCTTTGAGAATGCCGAGGAACTGAACAATCATTGGTGGATGGACGTGTATGCCTGGGGCCAATATCCGTCTCTCATGTGGAGCTACCTCGAAAGGGAAGGGTTCGCACCCGAGCTTGCCGATGGGGATAGCGAGTTGCTGCAGGCAGGAAAGCCGGATTTTATGGGCGTCAATTATTACCGCACCACTACGGTCGCCCATAATCCGCTCGACGGGATTGGCGAAGGCACCATGAACACGACGGGGAAGAAAGGGACCAGTCAGGATACCGGCGTGCCCGGATTATTCCGCACCATACGCAATCCTCATCTGGAAGCGACCAACTGGGATTGGGAAATCGACCCGATCGGCTTGCGCGTAGGTCTGCGTCGCATCGCCAACCGCTATGGACTTCCGGTGTTGATCACGGAAAATGGGTTGGGCGAGTTTGATCATCTGGAGGATGGAGATGTCATTCAGGATGATTACCGCATCGCCTATCTGCGCAGCCATATCGAGCAGATCCAGGGGGCCATCAGCGACGGTGTCGATGTGATCGGGTATTGCACATGGTCCTTCACCGATCTGTTAAGCTGGCTGAACGGGTACCAGAAGCGGTATGGCTTTGTGTATGTGAACCGTGATGAAGAAAGCGAAAAGGATTTACGCCGCATCAAGAAGAAAAGCTTCTACTGGTACCAGGGCGTGATCAAGGCCAATGGTATCCAAAAAGAATAAAGGGAGAGTCGGTCTTTATGAAAAAGATTTTATTGGTATGCGCTGCAGGGATGTCCACGAGTCTGTTGGTCAACAAGATGAAGGAGCACGCAAATGAAATTGGAACCGAAGTGGAGATTTTTGCCCTGCCTGTTTCCGAATGCAGCTCGGTCGCGGATGAGGTCGATGTAGTGCTGCTGGGACCGCAAGTGCGCTATCAAAAGGCTCAGGTGGAAAAAGTCGTGAAAAAAGAGACGCCGATTGAAGTGATCGATATGAGAGATTATGGGACGATGAACGGAAAAGGCGTATTGGAGCGGGCATTGAAGCTGATCGCGAATTAACTGAGAAGAAGAAAGAGGAGTAGGGGGAGCGACATGAGTGCGTGGATGGAGAAGTTTGAGAGTCTGGTCGAGCGTTTTCTGGTACCCGTCGCAACAAAGTTGAACTCACAACGGCATGTATGTGCCGTTCGTGACGCATTTATTCTCTCATTTCCGATAACCATGGCAGGATCGATCATCATTCTGTTGAACTTTGCGATTTTATCACCGGATGGGTTCATCGCGAAAATCTTGTTCCTCGGGAGTCTGTTTCCCAATCTGGCAGACTATCAGCAGGTTTTCACCCCGGTATTGCGCGGATCACTCGACATCATGGCCATCTTCATCGTATTTCTGGTCGCGCGGAATCTGGCCATTTCCCTCAAGGCCGATGAATTATTATGCGGATTGACAGCGCTTTCGTGTTATTTTATTATCTATACGCCATATGTGGTCGTAGAAGGGCAAAATCACCTGACGACCAGATGGATGGGACCCCAGGGATTATTTGTGGGCATTCTCGTTGGCCTCGTGGTGGGCGAAGTATTTTGCCGCCTCTCTCATGCCAAACGCTTGCAAATCAATATGCCGGCTCAAGTGCCGCCCGCGATTGCCCGCACGTTTAAGGTGCTGTTTCCGATTGTGTTTATTACCGTAGGGTTTGCTGTACTTAGTTTCGTTATTTCGCAATATTATGAAAAAGGGATCCATGAGCTGGTCTATACGCTTCTCCAGGCACCACTGCGGGATATGGGGACCAATATCTTCACCGTCGTGCTACTCGGGATCATCTCCAATTTCTTATGGGTGTTCGGGATTCACGGCCCCAATACCGTCGCGGCGATTCGTGAAACCATTTTTGCAGAGGCGAACCTGCAAAATCTGGCGTACGCCGCAGAAAAGGGGACAGCATGGGGGGCTCCTTTTCCAGAGACCTGGGCATTGAACGATGCGTTTGCCAACTATGGCGGATCCGGCATGACCTTGGGGCTGATCATCGCCATCTTCATTGCCTCCAGACGGAAGGATTATCGCGATATCGGAAAATTGTCAGCCGCACCTGGACTGTTTAACATTAATGAGCCCGTGATTTTTGGGCTGCCAATCGTCTTGAATCCGTTGTTCCTCATCCCGTTTATCCTCGTACCGGCAGTGAATACGGTCATCGGCTATCTGTTCATCAAAATGCAAATCATTCCGCCGATCGCCTACGCGATTCCCTGGACGACACCGGGGCCGCTGATTCCGTTTTTTGGCACGGGCGGCAATCTGATGGCTTTGGTGGTTGGATTGCTCTGTCTGGCTGTCTCCACGATCATCTACTTGCCGTTTGTCATTGCGGCGAACAAAACCGTAGCACAAAAAAGCGACGAATCCGTCAGCGGGTAAAAGAGGTGACTGTCAGCGTGTCTCTCTATTTGGCATTTGATATTGGAGGAACCGATGTAAAGTGGGGATTGATCGACGGGGAGGGTGAAATCCGCCTGCAGGATCAATTCTCTTCCAACCATGCAGATGGAGATGCCATCTTGCAAGGGATGGTGGATCAATACCGGAAGCATGCCGCGCAAATCACAGGGGTGGCGATCAGCGCCCCGGGGTTTGTCGATCCGGATCGCGGTTATTTGGAAACAGGCGGTGCCATCCGTTCGTTTTACGATTTTCACATGAAGGCCTACTTGGAAGAACGGATGCATGTGCCGGTAACCGTCGAAAATGACGTGAACTGTGTCGCCTTGGCGGAGAAATGGAAAGGAAATGCACAGCAGGATACCGATTTCCTGTGCCTGACGATTGGCACGGGTGTCGGCGGAGCGCTCTTTTTACGCAATGAACTGTACCGAGGCCACGGGTTTCGCGCTGGTGAATTCGGATTTATGATTACCCAAGGCTTGCACAATCACATCCCCGTGGAATGTACGATGAGCAGGGTCGGGGCCATGCGGGCTTTGCGGGAAAAATATGCGATGGCGATGAATCTATCCCCGCAGGAGGTGACCGGATTTGATGTCTTCGCAGCCTATGATCGGCAAGAGCCCATAGCTGTCCACCTCGTCGGGATGTTTTTGCAAAATATCGCGATCGGCATTTATAACCTCTGCTACATCTTGAATCCGAAAAAGATCTTGCTCGGCGGGGGTATCACTTCGCGAGAGACGCTGCTCGCGGAAATCAAAGGACATCTCGCTTATCTGGGGGTTACAGATAAAGAAGTGGAGCTGGACCTCTGCCATTTTCGGAACAACGCCGGGATCGTCGGCGCCGTCTATCACCATCTTCAGCAGCAAAAGATAGGAAAAGAGCCGCTGTAGAGCTACCTGTTAGCTCTGCGACGGCTTTTCCTTTTGGAGCTGGGCATACGTCGCTTTTGCCAGCGTCTCCAGCAAAAAGACAACGGGAATCTGCGTCGTAATGTTGGCGTCACCCATGTACTCCGGGGTGACATAGTAAGACAGGTTATGGTCGGACATGCTGCTCAGGGTGCAGTGGGTTTGATTCGTGATGCTGATAATCACACTGCCTTCTTCCTTGAACTGATGGACTTGGGACAGAGTCGTCGGCGTTTCTCCGGAGACGGATAAGACGATCGTGACGCTGTCTTTCAGCATCTGCCCGTGAATCGGAAAGAAGGGATCTTTGATATGCAGGGAAAACTTTTTCAAATTGGAGAAGAAACGTGCGCCATACTCAGCCAGAATGCCTGAGCTGCCGACACCGATAAAGATCACATGCTTGGCATCCGCGATCAAGGCGGCTATGGTGTTGATGCTCTCATCGTAGTCTTGCGAGAGTGTGCGAGTGAGAAACTCTTTGGCGACATGCTTGGTGCTGGCGAGCTGATGCTTTTCATTTTCCTCCAGGTACAGTTTCAGCTTCACCTTGAATTCGGAAAATCCGTCACATCCCAGCTTGCGGCAGAAGCGGAGTATCGTCGTGGTCGAGACATGCGTTTCCTTCGCGAGATCACGCACCCGCATATAGACGATTTTGTGGGCATGGAGAATGATATAGTTGTACAGCATGAATTCAAGCTCGGAAAAGCTGGCGATTTTTTCACTTGTAAACATGCCACACCTCGCGACTCTGGTATCACAACATTGTGAATCCATTATACACTTTTCCGCGCATGTTCTGATACAGTAGAGAGGACAGGGTTACCGCATGGGGGCTTTCGGCAACACTGAATGTGGGACGAGCCCCAAGCCGGCTTACATACCGATTAATGTTCATAAGAAGGGATTTCAACGCATGAGAATCAATAAGTTCATCAGTGAAACGGGAATCTGCTCGAGACGGGAAGCGGATAAATGGATTCAAGACGGACGCGTCACGATCAATGGCGTGGTGGCAGAGTTGGGCAGCACGGCCGAGCCCGGTGACGATGTGCGCGTCGATGGAAAGCCGATCGGACAGAAAAAGAAACCGATTTACATCGCCTTAAACAAGCCGGTAGGGATCACGTCTACGACAGAAAGGCATGTGGAAGGCAACATCATTGATTTTGTCAATCATCCGGAGCGCATCTTCCCCATTGGCCGGCTTGATAAAGATTCTCAGGGGCTGATTTTGCTGACAAACGACGGCGATATCGTCAACAAGATTTTGCGAGCAGAAAACAACCATGAGAAAGAATATATCGTGACTGTGAACCGCCCCATTACGCCTGAGTTTGTACAGGGTATGTCCAGCGGCGTAAAGATTCTTGGCACGAAAACGAAGCCGTGCAAGGTAACGCGCCTCGATGATCGTGTATTTCGGATTATCCTCACCCAAGGTTTAAACAGACAGATTCGCCGCATGTGCGAAGTGTTTGGCTATCGGGTGATGAAGCTGGAGCGTATCCGCATCATGAATATACGCTTGGATGGCTTGAAAATCGGGCATTGGCGCAATTTAACCCCGCAAGAGCTCAAACAGCTGATGTCATATATTCAGTAGATTTTGGGAAAAATTTCACAAAAATCCATGCTTGAAATATGTTTGATCGGGTGATACATTATCAGCAGGAAATGAAAAATTGGGTTGCGAAGCAAAGCGTCAGCCTTTCGTTTGCAAAGGCTTTCACATTTGCCTTTCCTGAACTGTTTGATCTTGATAACTTGATACGCTGCGTGTTACTGATTCGATCAGGCATGAGAAAAAGAACGTGATGAAGCGTGGGGTGCATACCCGTAACGCATCATTGCCGTTGTTTTCCTCATGCCTTTTTGCTTTTTGGTTGACTCTTCACTCGCACTGATTTTTCCTTTTCCCCTGGCACATACTACGTGCAAGGAAATAAAGCTACGTAAGCAGAAAAGAGGAGCTGTTATGTTTAAGAATGCTTTTGGTACCCTGCAAAAAGTAGGGAAAGCATTGATGCTGCCAGTAGCCATTTTGCCGGCAGCGGGGATCCTGCTCGCATTCGGGAATGCGCTGCACAACCCAACCTTGCTTGCCCAGATGCCGTTTTTGGAAGCGCACTGGGTGCAATTGATTGCCAGCGTGATGGAGCAAGCGGGCAACATCGTATTTTCTAACCTGTCACTGCTGTTTGCCGTAGGTGTTGCCGTCGGTCTCGCTGGCGGTGAAGGGGTAGCGGGTCTGGCCGCAATCATCGGATACTTGATCATGAATGTGACGATGAGCGTGATCGCAGGTGTGACCCAGGAGCAAATCGCAAAAGATCCATCTCTGGCCAATGTACTGGGGATTCCTACGATCCAAACAGGAGTATTCGGCGGTATCATCATCGGGATCTTAGCCGCAGCGATGTACAACAAGTATTACAAAATTGAACTTCCATCGTATCTCGGCTTCTTCGCGGGGAAACGTTTTGTGCCGATCATTACTTCCGTGTTCTCCCTGATTCTCGGGATTCTGATGGTATTCATCTGGCCGCCCATCCAAGGGGGACTCAACGCTTTCTCCCACAATATGATTGACGCAAACCCGACACTGGCTGCATTTATCTTTGGTGTCATTGAACGCGCTTTAATTCCGTTTGGTCTGCATCATATTTTCTACTCACCGTTCTGGTATGAATTCGGAGAATATACGAATGCGGCAGGGCAAATCATTCGCGGTGACCAAAAAATCTTCTTTGAACAAATCAAAGACGGGGTAACTCTCACTGCAGGTACGTTCATGGTAGGGAAATTCCCATTCATGATGTTCGGATTGCCGGCAGCAGCATTGGCCATCTATCATGAAGCGCGTCCTGAGCAAAAGAAACTGGTGGCGGGGATCATGGGTTCTGCCGCATTGACCTCGTTCCTGACAGGGATTACGGAGCCAATCGAGTTCTCCTTCCTGTTTGTAGCACCGGTGCTGTTCGCGATTCATACGATCTTTGCCGGGTTGTCCTTCATGATCATGCAGATCCTGAATGTCAAAATCGGGATGACCTTCTCTGGCGGTGTGATCGACTTCCTGCTGTTCGGGGTGCTGCCGAACCGTACGGATTGGTGGCTGGTCTTCCCGGTAGGCTTGGCGTTTGCCGTGATTTACTATTTCGGATTCCGTTTTGCGATTCGCAAGTTCAACCTGAAAACACCAGGTCGTGAAGATGTTACAGAAGAGAATCAAGCAGGCGGCAATGTGGAAGCAGGCGAGCTTGCGGCTAACGTCCTCGATGCAATGGGCGGAGCAAGCAATATCGCGCATCTGGATGCGTGCATTACACGTCTGCGCGTATCTGTGAATGACATCAAAGAAGTAGATAAAAACCGTCTGAAAAACCTGGGTGCATCCGGGGTGCTTGAAGTAGGCAACAACATCCAAGCGATTTTTGGGCCGAAATCGGACAATCTGAAATCGCAAATCGCGGATATTATGCAAGGCAGAACGCCGCGTGCGACTACGGCAACGGATACGCGTCCAGCTGTCGTAGATGCAGAAGCAGGTCAAAAAGAAGACATCATCGTTCCGTTGAAAGGCACCATTTTGCCGATTGAGGAAGTGCCGGATGCGATGTTCTCGCAAAAATTGATGGGCGACGGCTTTGCCATTGATCCAACCGATGGAACCGTCGTGTCTCCTGTAGACGGAAAAGTAGCGAACCTGTTCCACACCAAGCACGCGATGGGCATCGTCTCTGATCTGGGCCGTGAGATCCTGATTCACGTAGGGATTGATACGGTGAAGCTGAACGGCGAAGGATTCGAAGCGCTGGTGTCCGAGGGCGACTACGTGTCACAGGGACAGCCTCTGTTGAAGGTCGATCTGGAATATGTCAAAAAGAACGCTCCATCCATCATCACACCGATCGTCTTTACCAACCTCAGAGATGGGGAAACGGTAAGCGTCGATCGCGAGAAACGGACCGTTCAGATCAAGCAAAACGGATAAAATGAAGAAGCTGCTGTCACTGTGAAGGTGACGGCAGCTTCTTCTTATCCACCAGTTGTTGTTTTTCACATGATTGCCCTGCCAGTTCCCCCGCGGTAGTAATGAATGTGTCCATCGTTATAAGTGGTTTGCCCCGAAAATTCGTGGTAATGGCTCCCGTCTGGCAAAGGAATAGGCGGACCTGTCCACCCGCTGAAATGATGCACATGCCCATCATCAAAGGTAGTGGTTCCTTCATAATAGTGGACATGCTGATTTCCATAACCTTGTGGAGGAGAGGTTCTTCCACGCACCCGATGCCGATGCCGATCATTCACGGTGGTTGGAGTGTCATAGTCATGCAGGTGGCCTGGTATATCAGAAAATCTTACAAAGTGCAATGAATGACTGTGCTTACCTTTCAATTAGAAACGCCCCTTTGCCCTTCATTTACCATAGTAAATGCGGGTCACAGACGTTTCGAAACGGACAGTGGTCCATAGAAGGGTGATTATGCAAGGATTATGGTTACGATGACTGCAACGGCTACGTGAGGAAGGGAAGAGAGGGACGGGCGGAGTCTTTGTCACACCTGCCAAGGTGGAGCTTCCAAAAACGGGACACGCTTGTCGCGCAACCTCTACGTTTGAATTTGCTTCTTCGAACCTTTTGCGTGACGTACCGTTTTTGGAAGCGGAACCGGACAGTTTCAACCCCCTTGCCGGTGTGGCAAGAACGCAGCCCGCGCTCTCTTCCCTTCCCCCACCACTATNAACCCCCTTGCCGGTGTGGCAAGAACGCAGCCCGCGCTCTCTTCCCTTCCCCCACCACTATGAATGCACAAACCCCAAAATGTCACGCTTCCTCATGCGACGCTTCGATTATCTCGCCAATCGCTTCGATCGCTTCGGCCTCGCCCTCACCATTCGCCGTGACAGTCAGTCGATCCTGAAACATCGCGGCCATCGACATTACTCCCATGATGCTTTTTCCGTTCATGCGTTTTCCATCCTTTTCAAGGATGATTTCACACGGAAACGTGATTGCCACTTGGACCAGCTTTGTAGCTGGTCGCGCATGAATACCCATATGGTTGTGGACGGTAAATACTTTTTGGATCATGTGCATTCTCCTCATTTCGTAATCTGTGCTTAGTATCACCTAATCGGCGGAATACCAAAAAAGCATGAGAGATGAAGCTGATCGACAGCAGATTGCGCGGACCAGGATCAAATCCCATGCTTGGGTTTCATAGCGATTGCCAAAGGAGGCTGATCTAGTTGACAACCTTGGCGAGGCGTTGGATGTGCAGGGTGAGATAGCTGACTTCGGCTTCGGATATATCGAGCTTCAGCTCATTTTGCATGATTTTGACCAATTTATAGCTCAAATTGTAGCAAACCGGGTATTCGCGCTGAAGCAAGGCACTGAGCGGGTGATTTTCCCCCAGTCCTTGCTGCTTTTGGGCGCGGTCAATGGCAAAGCGGATATGGGTCACCAGTCGGGCGTAGTCGGTAGAGGTCTTGTTGATCGTGATCGACAGCTCTTCCTCGATCAGCTCCACCAAGGTCGTGATCAACTGGGAAAACTGGGTCATCTCCGCGATGCTCTGGTTGCTCTTGATCGTTCGCAGGTGCAGGGTGATGAAACCAAGCTCATCCTCAGGCAGCTCTATGTCCAGCTTGTCTTTGATCAGCGGCAGCAATTTTTCCGCGAGCGCGTATTCCAAGGGATAGAGATTCTTGACCTCATGCAAGAATGGATTATAGATGCGAATCCCTTGCCGAATGCGTTTGATCGCAAAGGCGATGTGATCGATAAAGGAAAACACGAATTGCTGCGAAAGCTCCTGATCGAAAGCCTTTTCAACAATTTCCAGATAGGAATTGATCGCCGTCATCAGCTCATCGCCGGTTTCGGAGAAGAGCTGCAGCATGGCTTCCCGGTTATTGGCCGAGGAAGGGATGAATACCTTTTCGATGGCGTCGCTATGCGGGATGGTGTCATTTTTCGTCCGCTGAAATCCGATGCCTTTGCCAAGCAGGATAACCTCATAACCCGAATGATCCAAAGCAAGGAGAGCATTATTGCTAATGATTTTTTTGATTTTATAAGGCTTTTTTTCGTTCATCGGGTTTCTCTCCTTCTAAGGACGCTGCAAGAAAACATCACTCTTCATCTTACCATGAAAAAAGAAAGAGGGAAAAGCGAAGAAACTGCTGCTTTCTATGATAATTCCATGATGATGAACGGAGAGTGATATCCCAACTCCCTGTATGGATGGGTCAAAAGCCCACGCGGATGAACAATCAAAAAGGCGCCCCTCTGAGAGGGACGCCCGTTTGTTGTTGCATCAGCTTTTGCGAAACACAATCATTACCTTGAACATATCACCGTCAAGCTGGATGGAAAGCTCGCCACCCTGCAGCTCCACGATGCTCTTGGCAATGGCCAAGCCGAGTCCGGAGCCTTCGGTATGTCTGGACTGGTCGCCGCGCTTAAATCGTTCGAAAATCTCGTCCACATCGAAATCGAGCTCGTACGCGGATACGTTTTGCATGGTCAATGCTACATGATCCGCGTGCTCAGTCACGCTTACATAGACTCTGGTATTTGGCAAAGAATATTTAAGAGCGTTGCTGATCAGGTTTTCGAAGACTCTCCAGGTTTTCTTTCCATCCAGATACGCATGGATTTTGGGCTTATCCGTGGAGACGCGAAAAGCGAGCGAGGAGGCCTCAATCTGGTCGCTGCATTCCGCAATCGCTTGATTGAGCAGGGCGACGACATTCACTTTTTCCATGTGCAGCTCCACAGAGCCGCTCGCCATTTTTGAGGCTTCAAACAGATCATCGATCAACGTTTTCAGACGAGCCGCCTTCCGATCCAGCACCGTGATGTATTGCTTGGCCTCCTCATCGGCCAGCTCCTTTTTTCCAAGCAGGTCTATATAATTGATAATGGAGGTCAGCGGCGTCTTCAGGTCGTGGGAGACGTTGGTAATCAGCTCTGATTTCAAACGCTCGCTCTTGATCTGTTGGTCGAGCATCTCCCGATAACCATTCCTCATCTCATTCATATGCTTCGCCAATTCCGAGAGCTTTCCATTCCCCTTCGCCTCGATGAGATAGTGAAAGTTACCGGATGCGATCTCCTCGGCACCTTTGAGGATCCTGTTGAAGATATTCACCCGTTTCAGGACAAACGGTACGACGAGGAGCAGATAGAGAACCGAATACGCAAACGTGAGCAAAAACCATTCCTCGTCGCCGCGAAAGACCAAGATCCCCAGGAGCGTTCCCCAAAACCCAGTCAGCCCGGCAAAAACCACAATGCTGACAAAAATGCTTTTATACAGGAAGCTGTCCTTCACCAAGCGAATCAATCGATAAAAGAACCCGGATTGCCATTGTTGGCGCCATTTCTCCTGATCTTTTGCAAGTCGTATAAGCTCTTGAGCCTCTGCCAGCAAATACGCGATGACCCCAGCGACAAACGTTAAGATGAATGCTTGTCTCGGCTCGAGAGGAAGATAAAAGAAACGGTCGAGTTCTGTGATCAGGATGAGCAACATGAACCCGCAGAAAAGAAAGAGGGCGATCCGAAAATCAAACGGGATGCGATCTGCCCAAGTGCGGCAGGTGGAGATGATCGCGATGTCACGTTGATTCGTATTTCGCAAAAAGACGACGCACCCGATGGATATCAATAAAAAGACAAGGGCAATGACGCATTCCTTCACAATCCGATCCTTCAGGTTGTAGAAGTAGGCGTAATCGGCATGCACCTGGCTATAGCCATCAGCTGTTTGGGGAACTAGTATGTATCCCTTCCAGTTTTGCTCCTGAAAAAAGCGGTTGATGGACTGCAGTTCGGGGCTCTGATAGGAGGTTTGCGGGAAGTCTAACCGATACATGGGATCCGCTTCGCTGGATTTACGCTCATCCCCTGATGAATAATTTGTGTAGACCTCATGTGTGTGATGATCCTCAATGGAATATTTGAAAGAGCTGGAGCGAAGGCGCAGGCTCTTTTCGATTTCTTCGTACTCGTCTTCCTTGGCGTTTACATAGTCACGTTTGATCAGTTCAGCATAACTTTCTTTTGCCAGCGCGAGCTCTGCTTCTTTTTGTGTTTTTTCCGCCAACAATTGAGCTCGTTTTTCTGGCTGTGTGGCTAATTCTTCATCCAAAAGCTGCTGATCCAACAACAAGATCGCTTCTTCTTTTTTCTGATATTCCGGCATCTGAGAGATCTCAAACTCTAGATTTTGCAGATCATCCTCAGTCAAGGCTGCGATTTTTTTCTCCAAGCTCTTGTTCGGATAATCTTTATATTGAAAATGCTTGGACTTGATCAACTCAAAAAACGCCATGATTTCATTCGTAAAAAAATAGCTCTCGAAGTAGGATTTTTCGTTCAAATAGTCATCGTTTCGGATGACGTCAGAAGTGGAGAGTGTGCACAGCGCAAGCGAGTAAGCGAGCACGATGCATGCACAGAATGCCGTCCACTTATTTTTCGATTTTGTAGCCAATCCCCCACACCACCTTTAAATATTTCGGTTCCTTTGGATTAATCTCAATTTTTTCGCGGATTCTCCGCACGTGAACGGCAACGGTGTTATCTCCCTGGAAGAAGGGCTCCTTCCACACCTTTTCGTAAATTTCTTCAATCGAGAAGACACGACCCTTGTTTTCCATGAGCAGCTCCAAAATTTTATATTCCGTGGCGGTCAGCCGCACCTCTTCCTGATCCACGGTGACGCATTTGGTGCTCTTGTTCAAGGTGAGGCCCCTGACATGGATTTCGTCTTCAGTCGCTTTATAATTGCCGAGGTTGGTATAACGGCGCAGCTGCGATTTCACGCGGGCGATCAGCTCCAACGGGTTGAAGGGCTTCGTGACATAGTCGTCGGCACCTACATTCAGCCCCAGCACCTTGTCCGTATCCTCGGACTTAGCCGAAAGCATGATGATCGGGATGTTCCGGCTCTCCCGAATAGCAAACGTGGCCCGGATGCCATCCATCTGCGGCATCATGATATCGAGAATAATCAAGTGAATGTCTTCTTTATCCAATACGCTCAAGGCTTCAAGACCGTTGGCAGCCTTAAATACACGTATCTCTTCATTTTTTAGATAGATTTCCAGCGCATCGCGAATATCGCTTTCATCGTCTACCACCAGTACGTGATACTTTGACATCGCTTCTCCCACCTTTTCATGCCTACCATACTACCATGCCAACCTCCTCTGCCGTAGATATAGACAGATTTTACGAAACAGAGGTAACAAAAAAGTCAGCAAAAGATTAACAAATTTCTTAAGAAATGAGCTCGATGAAAAGGAAAAAGGCCGCCAACTGACAGCCTCTCCATAAGGTCTGGTTTCTAAAATGAATAGTAATCATATGCGGCGATTTCTTGAAATCCGCATGCCTTATACAAACCGAGCGCTTTGGCGTTTTCCGTTTGGACATCCAGCTTGATCGGGCCATTCTCTTCCTGGCGAATGAGTTCGATGCACTGTGTGAGAAGCTGCCGCCCGTAACCTTTTCCTTGGTAGGTGGGGTGTACGGCAAAAGCAGTGATATAGACATCAGCGCCATCTCTGGATGCTGTGATGGTCCCGATGGGCAGTGTATCATCCTTTGCTACATACATCTGATGATCCCCGCCTGCCGTATTCCTTTCCACGAGCTCACGGGCTTCTTGCTCTGTATCACCAAAGCTTTCCATGAGGATGCGGATCACATCAGTGGTATCAGCGGGGTGCACGGGAACCAGCTCCAGCTTTTTACTCGGCTTGCAAGGCGGCGGGGTGTCAACAAGGCCCATGCTGTACTCGGAAAACCGATACGTTGCTCCGATCGCTTTTAGAAATTGCTGACCAGAGGCGGAAGAATGATCGCAGACGATGAGCCGCTGGCGCAGATCTCTTTTCGCCAGCTGCATCTTTGCTTCCGTTAAAAGGGTAGATGCAATTTTCCGGTTTCGATGCTCCGGGTGCACCATCCCCGATAGTTCCACTTCTTCCTCACTTGAGATGAAATACATGCCGAGAAACCCAACCAGCCTATCATCGACATAATACAAAAAATCATGATTCTCTCTGCCGTTACGGTTGCGCAGCATGGAAATATTTAAAGTAACATCCACATGAATGTGCTCAAATTGATTGCACTGATGGGCGAGTTCAAGAATTTTCTCAATCTCTGAGTCACTCAATCGATTCCGAATTTGCACCCCATTCAACATACACACACGTCCTTTTTGAGAGTTGGATACCTGTTTCTTTACCCTTCCATTGCTTGTATGTATGTGCCATATAACATCACTCCTTCCTTTTAGGAAAACGGCCGCGATTCTCGAAGAGTTGCGGTGTCTTTATCATAAGTCGTTATATATCGATCAGCAATACATAGCTGAATTGGTATTCGTATTTTCCTACAAATGGTACAATGTGTGTGGAAAATCTTTGCCTGCACAAGGGGGAGCCACGACAATGAAACCAATCATGGAAGTAGCGAAGCAGCTCAGTCTAGGCGATCAAGATGTAGAACTGTACGGACATTACAAAGCAAAGCTTGGCAGCCACGTCTGGGAACAGGTAAAAGGCAATCCGGACGGCAAGCTGATCTTGGTCACCGCGATGAATCCCAATCCGGCTGGTGCCGGCAAAACCTTGACGACCATCGGGCTCTCACAAGCACTCAATGTGCTGGGGAAAAAGACCATCGCCGCCCTGCGAGAACCGTCTCTGGGCCCCTGCATGGGGATGAAGGGCGGAGCGACGGGGAGCGGGCAGGCGCAAATCCTGCCGGCAGAAGACATCAATCTTCACTTTACCGGCGATATTCATGCGATTACATCTGCGCACAATCTACTGGCTGCGATGATCGACAACCACATCCACCATGGCAACCCAAAACAACTCAATCCGAAAAAAATCGTCTGGAAGCGGGCGATGGACATGAATGACCGTCCGCTGCGCAGCATCGTCATCGGACTAGGCGATGGAAACGGGCAGACCCGCGAAGACGGCTTCATGATCACCACGGCTTCGGAAATCATGGCGATTCTCTGCCTCAGTGAAAACAGCAGCGACTTGCGCGAGCGGATCAGCAAGATCATCATCGGCTACGACATGGACGACCGACCGGTGACGGCAAGTGAAATCGGTGCGGTTGACGCGATGTGCGTCCTGCTCAAAGAAGCATTGAAGCCCAATCTGGTGCAAACGATTGAAGGAACCCCGGTGTTGGTGCACGGCGGACCTTTTGCCAATATCGCTCATGGCTGCAGCAGTGTGATCGCCACCAAGCTGGGATTGAAGCTGGCGGATTATGTAGTCACGGAAGCGGGCTTTGGTGCGGACCTCGGTGCGGAGAAGTTTTTCCACATCAAATGCCGCCAAGCGGGTCTCACTCCATCCGCAGCGGTAGTCGTGATTACCGTAAACGCTTTGAAATACAACGCAGGCATCAAAATCGCAGACCTGCATCAGCCAAATAAAGAAGCGCTGACAATAGGCTTTGAAAACGTAAAGCGTCACGTGGAAAACCTGCAGAAGTTTGGCATCCCGGCAGTGGTCGCCATCAATCATTTTGCCACGGATACACCAGAAGAGATCGAAGCGGTGATCCACATGTGTGAAACGCTTGGGGTGCCGGCAGCCCTTTCCAAGGTATGGGCAGAGGGAGGCCAAGGTGGCGCGGAGCTGGCGGAAAAGGTCATCAAAGCCGCTGCATCCACAAGCTCCTTCCGCATGTTGTACGAAGAAACCCAATCACCAAAACAAAAGATCGAGACCATCGTCAAAGAGATCTATCGCGGCAATGCGGTGACCTACTCGTCCGCAGCGGAAAAGATGCTGCAAAAAGTAGAGCAAATGGGACTCTCCCATCTGCCCGTGTGCATGGCCAAGACGCCGTATTCTTTTACCGATCAGCCTGATCGACTTGGCGCCCCCACCGACTTTGCCATCCATGTCAGTGAGATCCGGATATCGACCGGAGCAGGCTTTCTGGTTGTTCTGACGGGCAACATCATGACCATGCCCGGACTGCCAAAGCGTCCTGCAGCCGAATCGATTCGCCTGGACGAAAACGGAGCAGTAACCGGTTTGACATAGAAAAAGGAGCCTCCTTACACCAGATTCGTGTGAGGAGGCTCTTGCTTTTTTGCAGGACTTAGACGCCATGCTGCAGCCGCTTCATTTTTTTCGACTGCAGGAGCAGATAGACCAGGAAGAGGGAAAAGAGCAGACCTTGTGCCATGATCGCACCTGAGATCGACACGCCCGCATAGACGATCAGATAGTAGACTCCAGAACCGATCAGCATCAAGATATTCTCCACAAAGTTTTGCACCGCAATCGTTTTTCCTGCCCCGACCATCTTTTTCCCTTCTTCCTGCAGCACGGTGTTCATCGGAACGATAAAGACGCCGCCCATAAAACCAACCGTCAAGAGGAACAGGATCGCGATGGTGGTGAAATGAAACCACGGAAACAACAGGATCAGGATGAGCATGAAGCAGCCGTACAGGACGGATCGTGTAAACCGGCTGAGCGGAATGAGCTTTGGTGCCAGAAACGCACCGAAGATAATCCCGATCGACGTCGTCGCCAGGATCAACGACACGGACATGTCTTTCGGATCGATGTGCAAGGCGACGGGAATCCAGGCGATGACCGCG
The DNA here is from genome assembly GCF_004521915.1 of Brevibacillus migulae. Classification (GTDB taxonomy): domain Bacteria; phylum Bacillota; class Bacilli; order Brevibacillales; family Brevibacillaceae; genus Brevibacillus_F; species Brevibacillus_F migulae. Next base: position 288,744 of record NZ_SDKD01000004.1, read on the forward strand.
ACGCGCAGGACAGCGGAGCTCATCCAGAACGCCCCCGTGCCGATCAAGGAAAAGTTCGTCTCAGGTCGTGCAAACAGCTTGCGTACATCTGCGAAAAAGTTGTGCGTTTCCACGCTGTAACGAATCGACTGATTGCCTGCCATCCGCGGGATAAACGAGGTCATCCCGGCAGACAGCATGTAGAGTGCCAGACAGAAGAAGGAAGAGACTGACGCCGATGTGATGGATGCGATCGCACCGCCGCCGCCGATTCCGAGCAAGATGGCGATGATCGTATAGGCTTCAATGCGAGCATTGGCTTGAAACAGCTCATCTTCATTGCGAGTCAGCTCGGGCAGGATCCCGTATTTGGCGGGGGAGTAGACCACCGCCCCCACGCCAACGGTAAAGTAGCAGAGCATAAGAAGCACGATGCTGGAATGATCGATCACAATCAGAATGAGTACGCCAAGCGCTTTGATCAGGTTGCCTGTGACCAGCACGACGCTTTTCGCGTGCTTATCGGCAAAGGGCCCGACGATCGGAGCTAACACGATATAAGGAAGAAAGAATGACATGGATACAAGTGCCAGAGAAGCGGGTGAAAAACCGTTGTCCGTCAACAGATTGGCAATGACAAACAGCACCATGTTATCGGCAAACGCCGAGAGAAACTGCGTAAAGTATAAAGCTTGCAGCGGTTTTAATCGCATACTCATGCTTATTCGCCACCTTTTTCGGCTATTTGTTTCAGTGTGACATAATTCGTTTTGCCGCTGCCTAAGAGCGGCAGGGAGTCAAGCGTGCGGATCGCTGCAGGAAGCAGCAGTGGTGTAAATAGCTGTTCGGCCAGATAAGCGCGCAATCTCGGTAAGCTGGCTGTCTCGTCTGTGGTGTAGAGCAGGATGCGTTCTCCTTTGCGTGCATCCGGGATCGAGACGGTGGCAAAGTCAGAGTGTCCGAAGCATTGTGTAGCCAGCTCCTCGACGAGGTTGAGCGAAATCATTTCACCGCCGATTTTCGCAAAACGCTTCAAGCGGGATTGGATCATCAGGAACCCTTCTTCATCTACAGTGACCAGGTCGCCCGTTTTGTACCATTCATCCGCCGGGACAAATCCTTGTCCGTGGATCAGATAGCCCTTCATCACATTGGGACCTTTTACGAGCAGGTGACCGCCAGAGGTAATGCCGTCCACCATCTCCAGCTGATAATCCACACCGGGCAAGAGACGACCAACCGTACCTTGCTTATTGGCCAGCGGCGTGTTGAGCGAGAGAATCGGAGCGGTCTCAGTAGCCCCGTAGCCTTCAAAAATGCGCACCCCGAATTTCTCCATCCACATTTGGCGCACATCCGGCTTCAATTTTTCCGCCCCGGCGAATACATAGCGCAGGGAATAGAAGTTGTAAGGATGCGCCATTTTTCCATAACCGCCCAAGAAGGTTGAAGTGCCGAACATGATCGTAATGTTTTGATCGTAGCAAAGCTCGGAAATGATCTTGTAATGCAGCGGGCTCGGATACAGATAGACCGGGATTCCCGCAAGCATCGGCAGCATGGTGCCCGCGGTCAAGCCAAAGCTGTGGAACATCGGCAATACATTCAGCAGCCTGTCATTCGGCGTAAAATCGATCACGCTTTTGGCCTGCTGGATGTTGGCGTACAGGTTGCGGTGGGTGAGCACCACACCTTTTGGCTTGCTTTCGCTGCCGGATGTAAACAGGATGACCTCGTTGGTTGTCGCGCGCGATTTTTGCTTGGTTGCGTATTTGATGAGTGCGCTCAGCTTATCCCCAGTGGTTGCCGCGTTCTTCAGGTCCTCCAGATACAGGATTTCCATGTTTTCCGCAAGACCTGCGATCACGTGCTCCAGCTTTCCTTTTTCGATGAATACGCGGGAGGTCAGGATCGTCCGGATACCGGCTGTCTCGCAGCAATCGAGTAGGGAACGGATGCCGAGCGAGAAGTTCAGGATCGCTGGGGTGATGCCTACGCGAAACAGGGAGACGAGAGTAATCAAATGGCCGACCGATGTTGGCAGCAGCACGCCGACTGTTTGTTGGGAAGCGAGCTTTGTTTGCAGCTTGTCGCCGAGCAAGTAGCTCCCGATCAAGAGTGTCCGATAGCTGATAGCCGATGTCAGATCCTTGGCGATGATTTGCTTGCAGCCGTGGATCCGGGATGCTTCATAGATCTCGTTGAACAGATTGATGTCGTCTTTCATGCGTGCTTCAAACAGCTCGCGTTGCATTGTTTTCAGGATGTGTTCGCTGGCAGCCGCTTTCTGCTCTCTCATGGATTGATTTTCTTTACGCTCCAGCGAAAACGGAGTACCGACTGTGAACGACACTTTTGGAAACCAGGCGAGCCGCAGTTTTCCTTTTAGATAAGAGAAAATGGAACGCTCGAGACCCTGGATGATCACCGGGTAGACTTTCACGCCTGTGCGGAGAGCGAGATAACCGACACCGCTGTACATTTTCATCAGTCCGCCGGTGGTGGTAATGCGACCTTCCGGGAAGATGAGGATCGACTCGCCGTTTTTGATGACGCGCAGCATATGGCGGATCGAGTACGGGTTCAGCGGATCAACCGTGACATGCTTGCGAAACTTCATGAAGAAGGCGAACTTTTTCGCGATGCCCGTATTCGCCACAAACGTCACCTCGCGTGGAAGGCAGAAGGACAAGAGGACTGCATCCAGCAGGGACACGTGGTTGGGTGCGATGATGGATGGTTCGGATAGATCGATTTTATGCAGGCCATGGATGCGAGGACGGAACCAAAGCTGAAGAATCATTTTTATAAGGGCGTAAATAAGAGACATATAAGACCACACCTTTTTGAGTGATTTCCTTGAGTCTTATATTACGACCTGGTCATAAAGAAAAAGAGTACCAACTTTTATTGGTACCCTGCTGTGTGCCTAGCTTTTGGAAAAGGGAAACGGTTTCGAGACTTTTCGCCTACTTGCATTCAGGTGCTTATGTCATGGTTTCCGTGGAAAAGTGAGGAAAAAGGAATGATTCCATCCTTTGGTAATATATGGTTCACTGATTTGGGAGTGCATTATTGGCAATTATTAGGTTGCGAATGTCGGTGGAGGATATACAACATGCCGTAGTTACTAGAGAAACAGGCAACGTTGCTGGATGTAGGGGGAGTAGTTGTGAGGAAAAAGTTTCACCAACGTAAGCGGATTGGATTCTATTTTTTTCTTATGCTCTTTTTGTTTGTTTTTCCGCTAACGGTCATGGCGGATGCACCATCTTATTTTGTGCCGAAATACGAACCTCCCAATTATAATCCGGTGATCGTACCACCGGATTGGGAAAAGGTGAGATGGGGTCAATCTGGAGAGCAATTGGATGGTACGGATCCGACTGGTGCGAATGGGCAGCTTCCTGATAATCCCGATGGAGAGTTTTCTCTCTGGGAGTTTTTATTGGGACTTGTACAGAACAAAGAGGGGGAAACACTCGCTGGAGTCGGTTTCTTTACGGCGCTATTGTTAGGGGTAGCAGGAGCTGGATTCGCTGTCAGTACGGGTGCGGTTCCCGGTGCAAGCAGACTGTTTGCACTGTTCCCATCAACTGGACAGTTAACTGCCGGAGCAGCATTGTCGCGCTTTGCGGCTGGGTTCGTCAACAAAAGAGGTGGTTTGAAGGTTGCGCTGGCGGGCTTGCTCATGATGAGCTTGGCAGGGGCAGCGGCACAACCGCGTTTCCTGTTTGACGAAAACCTGTCACAGACACGTTGGCAAGAGATGATGGACCATCAGTTCGGTGGAGAAGAAGTGCTGCAAATCTACACGCTATATAAACAGATCCGGGACAGTGGTGATCAGGAAGGCATGTATCGATTCCGGACTGCGATCCCAAGTTGGATGATCGCATGGATGGATAAGCTGCAGGAGCTGGAGAGTAAGGGGATTCCGTTCGACCAATATATGGCGTATGCAGGTGACGGGGAATCGGGTGTATTCAGCTACGACACGATGAAGGAGACATTTGGTCTCGAGGAAGCGGCACGATTTTATCAGGAATATAGCGGCAATCCGCTTGGGGATACATTGTTCCTCCTGTTAGCTGAGAGCCGAAAAGCTAAAGCGAACGGACTGGGATCCAACTTAACGATGGATAGTATCCGGGCGGATGTGAGTTTTGAGGAGTTTCAGCAGTTTTTGAACCGTTATGGGCTTGAAAATCATGTGGGAGAGTTGACGAAGCCCGGTGTGATCAGCCGGGAGGAGTTTGAGCAGATTTACGCCCTCCAGGATTTTGTGGTCATGGACGGGAAGAATGCGGATTACAGGAGTCGGGATGGGCGGAGTTCGGTGGGGAGTGTCGTCCTTGCAGAGTTGGCTAGTATGACGGCTGACTCTATCCCAATTATTAATGTAGGGACATCTGGATACGCTGCGGGTTATGGTTATGATTATTTTACCGAAGATGAATTGGCGGGATGGGAGCGAGTCATTGCGGTTGGTGGCTACCTAAGAGTGATCAAGAAGGCAGCTAATTTCGGAGAAACTGTCGCTGAAGCTTATAAACTATCGGAGAGAATTCACCAAACGTCGGAGATCGCCCGTCAGTCGAAGATGAAGCAAGTGTTGGATGCGGTTAGTGGCAAGAATGGGCAGACAGCGAAAGGAACGGGTAACGGAATCCCCGATTGTGACTGCTTTACAGCTGGAACCAGGGTGACTACAGTCGAAGGGGAGAAACCGATCGAGGAAATTGCGGTCGGGGATCAGGTTTTAGCCAAAGATGATGTCACCGGGGAGATGGCTTATAAAGAAGTTGAATGGCTCTACCAGCGTAATGTGGAGGAAACGTATAATATTACTGTTGGTGGCGAAGTCATTACTACTACTGACGAGCATCCGTTTTGGATTGTCGGCAAGGGTTGGGTGGAGTCGAAGAAACTTGCTGTTGGAGATGTTCTGACGACTTCGGATGGTAAGGAAATAGCTATTGAGAAGATTGAGGTAAAGAAGGAACATAACAAGGTTTATAACTTTAAGGTAAAGGACTTCCATACGTACTTTGTCTCGAATCTTGGTATATGGACGCATAATAGATGTGATGTTACTCCTGAGGGGACGGGTGATGTTAAACCGGTAAAAGAAGTAGAAATTGTTGATAAGAATGGAAGACCAATCGGTGAGTTAGACGAAATTGATTTGAAGAACGGTGTTTTTTATGAGGATAAAACAGCTAAAGGATTAAACATAGTAAATCCTAAAACAGGTTTACCTGCCCAAACTCCTCAGCAGTTTGCTGATAAGCAAATACTAGATAAGACTAGAAAAAGGATAGTTAACCTGAAAGAAGCTATTGCAACTAGATCGACAAAAAATGGTACGCCGGATGTACCTTCACTAGACCAAATCCAAAATATTCGTAAGTTCGTCTTTAGATTGGACGGTGATACACCTGAACTAAGGCAGGCTGTCGAAAACAGCCTAAATCAACTAAGAAAAGAATTCCCTGACCACACATTTGAAGCAATATTTGGAGGGGAAAATTAATGTCTATTGCAGCTATAATATTAAACTCAGAAAACGAGTTTGAGAAAAAATTTTACATCCCTGTAGCGTCAGAAGCTTTTTTCGAAGAATGTTGGATACCTGCTATTGAGGAACTAAACTTAGAATGGGTTAATGTTTTTTCTGTTGGGTTAGATATGGAGAAAGAAGACTTGCCTTTTGTGATGAAGGAGCTATCTCAGATAAAGGAGTGGGCAAAAACAAATTTACCCAACGAAAAACAAGATAAAATAATTGAAAGAATTGAATTACTTGAGGCTGAACTTCCTATCGCTTTTCGAAGAGAAGGGGCAGTAGTATTTATTGGCTAGGTTTCAATAAGTAATGGTGGGGGCTACCCAGTTTCGAATGAACTACTTTAATTCGTCAGTATCAACATTACCTTTGTTCTACCTGTAGGAAGTATTCACGAATATTGTTATACGTACAGAATGTCTGGAAAAGTATCCCTATTTAACGTAAAAGCGTTACATGAAACAGGTCAATATGGTCGGATACCACCGTAATTGACCTGTTTTTTTAACTCAGAAAGCTATTGATCTAATAAATAGCTTATCGAAGAATCGAACAATTAATTTGGAAAAATAAAGGCGGGAAAAAATGGACACTGAGGAACGTAATGATGGAAGGGTACGTTCAAAAAATTACTATTAATCAAGCTAAAGAATTGCCGAAAAAATGCTTTAAAGAAATTGCAGGTCCTCTAGAACAAGCGTTTAGATAGGCATAGGCCTATGCGGTTAGCAAAAAGGGAGAGGTTAGTATTATTGCAGATTATTCCGATGAGCCTGAGAAGCTTCAGGAATATCTATAGAAAATGTTTGATTATTTTAAGGAGAAGGGGCTATAAGCTAGGAAACCTTGAGTGGTAAAGGATCATATAAGGTTTTCTTGTTGTAGAAGGGCTTGGGATCAATGTGGGAACCTTTGGATACGCGGCTATAAGGTAAGGTCGAAGGTATGGATGATCATTATTATTTCGATTACAGAAATAGTAAGTAGAAAGGTGTGATAGAACTTTGTCGAATGAATCGAGAATCATGAATCCACAAGCATTGCTAAGTATCTTTGGGAAGGTGCCAGTATTTTTGGGTTCGGAGTTGCTTGATATTCAGCTTAGAAGAGATGGGCCAACTTTGTTCCTACGTATAATGACAAAAGAGCCAGTAGAAATTAAGCCAAAGCGTTGGGACAAATGGGATGTAATATATGTAGAATTATCATTTATCGGAATACGCGATTTGGCAATTGATGGTTTAGGAACTGAAAACCAAATCAGGAATTTTGAAGTTACAAACCGAGAGGAGGATGGGGCTTTACATATTGTTTGTCATAATCAGATGCAGATATCATGTTCATTTGATTGGGCAAGAGTAGAAGAAATAAGTCCTGGGTTAATAGGATCGCCATAATCGTATTGAGGTATTAATTATTAAACAGTTGAGTTTTAGGAAAATGGATTACAAAAAAAGAGGGACCAATCCAAGCAGATTGATCCCTCTTTTTCTGCTTTCACAAATAGAAACTCTCTTTAGCCCCTCCCCAACGGATGAAACCAAATCCGATGAAAATCCACCCAGCCCGATGGATTAATCGTAACCCCACGCAACGATTTATGGTAAGACGTACTGCTTTTCTTCTGCACAAGATACAAAACAGAACGAGTCCGCTGCATCAGCTCCTCCAAATCGGCGAGCATGAGTTGACGCTTCATCTCATCAGCTTCCCGAAAGAGCAGCGCCGCCGCCTTTTTGACAGCCTCGGCCGTCTCCTGGTCAAACGAGGACAGGAAGTAATTTTTTTGCAGGTACATCTCCAATTCGCTGACCTCGTCGCCGCTGTACACATTTCCGAAAAGCTGACAATCATGCTGCTGCGGAGAATCATGTGCGGCCAATTTGGATGGTTCTTTGATTTCAATCACCATGTTTATTCCAAACGATTGGCAGCGCGTTTGCAACCAGCGGGCGTCCTCTTCGTGATAACCGGTCGTCGCCAAGCAAAAGGGTTCCCCGTTATAACCGCTCTCCTTCAACAGTCCCTCAATCTCGGAACGGCTGAGTTGATTGGCAGCAGAATAATCGGGAGCGGATGGACGAAAACCTTGCGCTGGCAAGATCCGGTCACCGCCCAAATCCACAATCATCTGATCCCGATCGATGAGATGATGAAGGGCTTCACGGAATTTGAGATGCTTTTGCGGACCTTCTTTCGCTTGGTTGAATACCAACAGGCTGCAGCACGAGTACATCATCTCCAGGTCGAACCAGTCAGGATGCTCTTCCACTTCCTGTCCTTTTTGCGAAGTATCTCCATGTGCCGTCATGACCGAGGTCCAGTCAGGCTCCTTCAAGCGGCCAGCTTCCGATTCGGGGAAAATGAGCACCTCCACTCGGTCCAGATGGGGTCTACCCTGAAAGTGAGCAGGGAATGCTTCCAGGACACAAATGCCCTCAGTCAGCCGTGTCAATCGAAATGGACCTGTCCCAACGGGTTTGCTTCCGAAAACGGCCTCGTCGCTTAGCACGAGATCCGCTGGAACAATACTCGCCGGTGTGGTGCATAGAAACCGCAGGAATAGGTAGTTTGGTGATTGCAGGCGGATTCGCACCGTTTTAAAGTCAATGGCTTCAACGAGTTCGATATCTTGAAACATCCAGCTCGTTTCAAAGCGGTCAGCATTCTTGCGCAGCCGATCCAGTGTGAAGACGACATCATGGGCAGTCAATTCTCGTCCGTGATGAAACATGATGTTTTTTCGGAGATGGAAGATCCACTCGCGAGCGTCGTGGCTCGTTTCCCAGGAGTGCGCGATGCAAGGCTTGATTGTCCTGCTTTCATGCTCGAATTCTACTAACGTATCAAATATCTGTCCGATGATATGCGCGTCAAACGTGTAATACACCAATCCGGGGTCAAGCGTGACAATGCTCCTGTATACGGGAAATCGCAACGTATCCTGGAGCTTGTCAGCGATGGTTTGGGTAGAGAAGCCCATCCCTTCCGACAGCCAGTCCATAAACCGATCTTTCACAGGCATGGCGCCGAAACGATTCATTAGCTCCATTGCTTCCTTTACATGCCCCTGCTCCATTTTCTGTTTGACTTCCTGCAGCAGGATATCATCGGAGTCGGTGAGCAGCGTCAGCACAGATGTATTCCCGCGACCACGTCCTGCCTGCCAGTAAATCCATCCGGACTCAGACAGCTTGCGGACGATCAGCTTGGCGTACCGTGCCGTACAGTGCCAGACACCCGTCAATTTTTCGATGGTGACCGAAAAGGGCATTCCAATCTCTTGATCGTGAAAAGATGAGCGAAGCTCCAAAAAATGCAGCGCCGTTAACATGCAGATCCCCCTTTCTTTGCTAAAAGGTGAACTGATTTACCCAAATCATACTCTTTTTACCCCTTTTTGGATAGCTATACTTGAGGGTAAGAACAGCGTGAAGAAAGAGGGTGTCCAAGAGATGAATCGTCTCGGGAAAATGGCGATTACCATCCCCAGATTCCATCCGGTTGCATGGGGTGTCATTGTAGGAACGTTTTTGTCACGAACTGGTTTTTTTATGACGCTTCCCTTTTTGGGGATCTACTTGGGAAAAGGAAAAGGGATCGACCCGGCCATCGTGGGGGCGATTTTGGCAGTAAGTTTATTGGTGGGAACGCTGAGCAGCTTCATCGGTGGCGCGTTATCGGATCGGTTGGGCAGGTATCCGGTGATGGTGTCATCGATGGCGGCGTGGAGCCTCGTATTGCTTGGATTTGCGTATGCGGAAGAGACGTGGGTGTTTTTCCTGCTCAGCTCGCTGAACGGTCTGTTTCGCAGTGTGTTTGAACCGACGGCCAGAGCGCTTTTGGCTGACGTTACGCCTCAAGAGCAACGTGCGGAAGCCTTTCATGCCAGATATTTCGCGATTAATATTGGCGGTGCGATCGGGCCTTTGCTGGGAGTGAAGCTTGGAGCCGGAGAAACGGCATCGTTACTGCCATTTTTCATCAGTGCCGGGATATTTGCCGTGTATGCCGTCATTCTGGTGATGTTTATGGTGAGATTTAAACAACCGCAAACCATGGAAAGCTCGGACACGAACACAATGAAGCAGATGCTGCGAATCGTGTTGACGGATAAAGTCTTTCTCTATTTTCTGGTGGGGAATATTTTCGTGGCAGGCGCTTATTCGCACCTGGACACGACCTTGGCGCAATATATCGGCCATGATCGGGTGGAATCGTATGCGTTTCTGTTTGTGATCAACACGCTGTCTGTCTTGGTGCTGCAATACCCATTGGCGAAGCTGATGAAACGCTACTCTTCCTTGACCGCCTTGAAGGTCGGGTGTCTCTTGTTCGGGCTGGGGCTGTTTGGATTTGGGATCTTTGACAATCTACCCATGCTGGCGTTGTCCATGGTGGTGTTTACAGCAGGAGAAATCCTCTGCTTTGTCATCGGGGACGTGCTGATCGGAGAAATTGCCCCCGAACATATGCGGGGCGCTTATTATGGCGCGAGCGGATTTGCTTTTATCGGACAAAGCGCGTGTGCGTGGATTGGCGGCATCCTGCTCAATGTGCTGGGATTCGGGCAAGGTCCTGTCATTTTCGGGATTCTTATGCTGCTAGCCTTCGTCGCGTTTCCGTTCTTTCACAGGGGGCAGGGCTTGTGGGAGCAGCGGCAGGGTATCGATCGGACCAGCCATCAGATGACGGGAGTTGCTCTCGAAAAAAGCTAATAACCACAGAAAGAAGGGATCAATTATGAATCAGATCCAAAAATTCATAGCCTTGCATCAATCTGATGAAATCTTGTTTCTCGGAAATGCTTGGGACCTGCTGTCGGCTGTGGCACTCGAAAAAGCCGGATTTAAAGCAATCGGAACCACCAGCTGGGGAATTGCGCAGTCGCTCGGCTATACAGATGGGGAAAAAGTGGATTTTGCCGATCAGCTTCGCATTATCAAAACAATCGTAAAGCATGTCAGCATCCCGGTTTCGGCAGATATTGAATCTGGCTATGGAATAGACGCGCGTACCATTATTGAGAATGTGCTGCGTACAGCGGAATTAGGAGTTGCAGGGATCAATATCGAGGATTCTTTGAAAACGCAGACAGGGTTGCGAGAAATCGGGGAGCATGGAAAGCTTCTGGCAGCAATACGTACAGCTCTAGACAATCATGGCTTTGAGCATTTTTATATCAATGCTCGCATCGATACGTATTTGCAGAAGGAAGATCCGCTACAGGAAACCATCGATAGAGCAAAAGCCTATGTGGAAAGTGGAGCAAGCGGTGTATTTGTACCTGGTTTGAAGGAAGAAAAGGAAATCGCCGTGGTTGTGTCTCAGGTGTCCGCTCCGTTGAATGTGATGTCATTGCCAGGGCTCACCGATGTCAAAAAGATGCAAGAGCTCGGTGTGAAGCGGTTTAGTTTTGGCAATGCCTTCTCGGACAAAGTGGCTGCAGCGTTAACGGAAACCGCAGCCAAATTGTTTGCGGGAAAGGATACCTCTCTATTGTATGAGGCGGATCGGGGATAAGAAAGGAATATAAGAATGCGTGTCGTGAAGCCGGCACGCATATTCCGTTTTTTGGAAACATAACAAAGGGTTATTCCGTCTTTTTTTGTGGGGGGATGACCTATGAAAAAGTCCATCATACGACTATTAAAAGTCGCAGGCATCATCTATGGATTGATACTTGCAATTAATATCTACTATCAGGGGTTCATTGATGATGATGGGCCATTGATATATGTATCACCTTACGTAGATCAACATATGAGTATGCTCGACGGTAATCAAACCTACAAACTCTACCTTGACAGCGAGTTGTCTGACCATCATGTTCTGCTTTCGGAAGACCCTGTCGTTGTCAAGGAACTAATCCATGATTTGCGGTGGACATGGGTTACTACCCTAAGAAACGTGCAAAGAAATGAACCGTATATATCATTGCGATTTACAGATGAAAAGGATGAATTAATATACCCGCTCCTCTATTATCCACAGTCCGATGTTATTGTGTTTCCAGGTTTGCAGGAGGTGGTCAGCATCAACTCATCGGACAAGCTCAAAGCCATACTCAAAGACCACATAAACGAAACGAGGCCGGACTAAAACAACTTCTTCTGCTTCGCTTTCTCCGCAGCTTCTTTACTAGACTTAACCCCCATTTTCTTCAAAATCCGATTGATATGATTCTTGATCGTCCGCTTGGTGATATGCAGGTTCTTTTCAATCTGGGTCTGCGTCTGCCCCGCGTGGATCAACTGCAGGATTTCCTTTTCCGCAGGGGACAGGAGCTTCTGGGTCTCTTCCTGCTTCAACCGGAGAAACTCATTGCGCAAGGCCATCGCTGCGGTGGGGTGAATCGCCGATTGCCCCCGGTAGGCAGCGCGGATCGCTTCGGGCAGCTCCTTGAAATTGGACTTGCTCATATAATTGACAGCTCCTGCAGAAAAAGACTCGACAATGACATCCTCTTCCGTCAGCGAAGTGAGCATGATGATCCGGCAATCCGCCCGGAGCTCGGTCAAAGCGAGGACGGCTTCGATCCCGTCCAGCTTGTTTTCCGTCAGATTGATATCCATCAGCACGACATCTACGGGATGCTGCTGAAAGGCTTCGATCGCTTCCTCCTTGGTTGCAGCGGCGGCTGCGATCTGAATGTCCGGCTCTTTATTTAAAAAATCAACCAAGCCTTTGCGCCAGGCTTGATCATCTTCTACAAGCAGTACCTGGATGGCCTCCATGTGTTAGTCTCCTTTGTATTCGGTATCTTCCCGTCTCACGCGTTTTTGGGGAAAGTAGAGAAACACCGTCGTTCCCTCGCCTTGGACACTGTAAACCTCGAGTGATCCTTGATGCTTTTGCATCACGTTATAGCAGTAGGAGAGCCCCAGCCCAAAGTTCGTCCCCGTTTTTTTCGTAGAGAAAAAGGGATCGAGCACGTGGGGGAGGTTTTCCTTGGAAATCCCCACGCCGGTATCTGCCGCTGCGATGACGAGATGCTTTTTGGAGGGGAACATCTGGATCGTAAGGGTTCCGCCGGTCTTCATCGCTTCGAACGCATTCATGCAGAGGTTGGTCAATATTTCTTTGACCTGCACCGGATCGCAAGAAAGGCTGATTTGTGGATGCAGCTCTGTTTTGAGAACGATCTGGCGTGTTTCCGCTTCATGTTTCATACTGTCCAGCACTTGCCGGATCAATAGGCCTGGGTCGATCCATTCCTCTTTGAGCTTGACGTCCTGAAGCTGGCCTTGAATCCGATTCATCATGGACAGGATGTGCTCGGTCGATTCAGTGAGGATGCGAATATCCTCCAGCAGCTCGGGCTGGTCGGTTTCTTTGGCGTACGATTCAATCCGGTTGGCGTAGAGCGATGCCTTGCCCAGCTCGTTTTTGATCGTATGGTTGACGATTTGCGTACTGGTCGTCATCGCACGCAGGGTGCTGTCCAGCCGACGCTTCTCGACGCGAAGGCGGACACCAAGAAAACCGTATTTGACGCTGATGACCGCTATCAGAAAAAACTGAATTGCTACAACGAGACTGTTATAGCGCCAGGCTTCATAGAGATCAAACAAGCGCATGCCGTAAATGAAAAAGAAGATGAAAAAGAGCGGAATGATGACCAGGATATTGGTATAAAAACGGCTTTTTTTCACAAGCGGGTCTTTTTCTTGACGATAATCGTACAGCAGGATCAGGCACGCGGCCAAAAAATAAGGAATCGCCCAAGCGACCACGAATCCGTAATTGATCGTGAGCACCGGGTAAATGGGTGTGATGACAAACGTAATCGCGGGCGGCAGGAGCGCTGCCCAGGAAGTTGCTTTTTTGATTTTGCGTGAGATCGCTTCTCCCGAATAGACGGCAAACATCAGGTATGCATACGGGAGTCCCGCCTGCGTGACGAAGGAGGACGTGTTGCTGAGGGTCATCAGCGTCTGCTCCCAAAACGGCAGCAGCGGTCCGGCATGCTGCAAAGAGGGGAGCCATAATTCATCGATCACCGCAGAAAAATAACCGCCTCCTCCGATGAAGGCTGTCGCGCAAGCCCAGCGAATGGACGTCTTTTTCGGATCGGTAAAAAGCACCAGCAAGCCGAGCGCCCAGATCACTAAGAGCATGAAAAGCATCATGATGAAAACTCTCCCGAATTGGATTTTACAACCATTATACCCTACCGCAAAGATATATCCACCGTAGCTCGCGAGCGGGAGTGAATGTCAAAAACAAGGATTTTTGCAGACGGATAGCGTATTTCTAAGTAGAGAAAAAATTTTCTGAATGCCTTACCGGTAGTTTTGAAATAGATCCAGCAACAAATCCGCTTCCGATGGAGATGACAAAAAAAGAGGTGTTATGCGTGAGGAACAGGGGGATGCTTGGCTGGCTCTGTGCATGCTTGTTGATGATTGCGGGTTGTCAGGAAAACGAGGCAGCGACAACTTCGGGAGCCATTCCACAAGGGCAAGTAAGCCAATCGGTCGCAGTAGGGGACAACCAGAAAATGGATTGGCGGAAGTTTCTGATCGGTGCCTGGCAAGATTCTGCCGAGGTTGCAGCCGGTTATACTAACCTATATCAATTTAAAGAAGACGGCAGCTTTCGTTTCACACCGAATGAAATGATCTGTGATCAACGCGGGGCGGGATATTCCGGCACATGGGAGCTCTCTGGCCAGCAGCTCAAGCTCAGCGTGCAAAAAGAACGGGAATGGGTGGGAGGAAAGCTGGAGCCTGCGACAGGTTCCTGTGGAAGCAAAATGGAGCTGGTAGAGGCCACCCTGGAGACGAGAGATGTCAATCCACCACGAACCATCAGCTTTTCGCTCATGCCGGAAGATCCTTCTCAGACGGGGTATCCGGCGGTGAAGTTTGGAGAGACCATCTTTTGGCGCATTTTGGACAAGCCGATGGAAGAAGAGGAAGCGGTGGTGAATGGGGAAGACTCGCTGACGCCTGAACAGATCGTCCGCAATATCCTGCCAGATGTACGGATTGCCGAGGTGATTACGGAGGACCTGAACCATGATCAGAAGAAGGAATCTGTCCTTCTGACGGAAGAAGGGAGCCTGTATTTCCTGGATGCCAATGGCGAGCTGTCGTTAGTGGCGGAACAGCTCGTCACCGAAGAGGGAGCCGGGGAGCCTGCCACCATCCGGGTTCTTCCGGCAGTGAGCAAGGAGACGCATGTGGCGGTTCTCTACTCGTATTTCCCTTCCAACACGCAGGTAATGGTGTTCGCAATCAGAGATGGGCAGCTAAAAGCGATTTTTGAAGCCATGGGGGATCAAGGGATTGAGCTGGGAGAGAACCATACGATCATCCAGCATTGGAAAAGCTATCGGCAAGAGGGTGGCTTTGATGATGCCACGACCGTCTATCAATGGAATGAAGAAAAGCAAGAGTATGCCAAAGGGGCAACGAACATTAAAAAGAGCCAATAGCTTCGGCAGACACGAAAACAACCACCCAATTCGCTGGGTGGTTGTTCTTTTTTTACCTGGCGTGCCCAGCAAGCCGTTAATTGTTAGTTGGTGAAAG
>NZ_SDKD01000040.1 GCF_004521915.1 Brevibacillus migulae
ACTGTTCGTTCTTCGTATTCCCTCGAAGTGTTTTTTATTAACAGCAACTTGGTACAGGCTAGCACTAATTTTCACATGTTCAGCGATTTGACTGTTATCGTGGTAAATTCGTAAAATTCCATTTCGATCATCTTGTATCTGGACAAGGTACCCAATATGTTGATAAGGGACCGAGTAACGGTTACCCTGATACGACACCAATGAATCATTCGAAACTTTACGGATATGCCTTTCGACATATTCAATAGGCGAACCAGAGGCACCTCGTGAGTGGTGCCATGGACACGAACATTGGCAACCGTATCGAGCCAATGACGAACTTGGAGATTCAAGTCATTTAATCCAGTGAAAGTTCGGACACGTGGCCAAAAATTCTTTCTTATGTAACCGACACCGTCTTCGACTTTTCCCTTCGTACGGGCACGATAAGGTCGGCAGCGTTGCAAAATAAAACCGTGATGGGCAGCAAAGCCAGCAAACCGTTCATTCCAGATTACTTGCCCGCGTTCATCTTGACCGTTAACAACTGTTTTCATGTTGTCATACAAACATGTTTCCGTTATTCCCCCGAAGTAATCCATTGCTCGAACATGGCAGCCCATAATCGTCTCAAGTTTCTCATCCTCTATAAACTCTACATACATCATTCTTGAGTATCCTAAAATCATTACAAACGCATACACTCGCTTCTTTTCGCCCATCCAATCCACACGGAATGTTCCCCAATCAACCTGTGCTTGTTTACCAGGTAAAGTCTCAAAACGTTCTGTGGCCTTGGATATGACCGTAGGTCGTAGCGGTTGCATGAACTGACGAAGAATAGTAATTCCTCCTGAGTAACCTTGTTGTTTAATCTCATCCCATAATACGATTGCATTTAAACAACCTTCTTGCATTCTTCCCCGAATGTAGTTTTTAAACGGATCCAGTACGCCGCTACTTATGGATTTTCGTTTATAAGATCTTGCTTCTGATTCTTTCAACCATTTACGGATTGCCTTACGATCCCTTCCTAGCTCTTTGGAGATTTGGGTGATCGTCATTCCTTTCCGTTTCATATCCTTAATCACAAATAACTCCCCATTCTTGACCAAGATTCTCTCTCCTCTCGGAGAGATTGTCTGATGTTAGTGGGGAATTTTCAAATGACTATATTGGGGATTTTACAATTGATGNTAGTGGGGAATTTTCAAATGACTATATTGGGGATTTTACAAT
Organism: Brevibacillus migulae; assembly: GCF_004521915.1. Classification (GTDB taxonomy): domain Bacteria; phylum Bacillota; class Bacilli; order Brevibacillales; family Brevibacillaceae; genus Brevibacillus_F; species Brevibacillus_F migulae. The sequence goes on from NZ_SDKD01000040.1 coordinate 1,219, forward strand.
TGATGTTCACACCTATACTAATTCGTTATGACGAGCAATACAAGATGTGGATAGAATTAGAGTTTCTTGGCACGGAGAACAGTGACGAGATTGAAGAGTACATAATTCAATTATTGAGTAATGATTATATTCAATCTCAACTAGTTATGAATTAGTGATATATTTAGATATAATTGGTAGTGAAATATGATGTAATGGAGGCATTACATATGGCAGATAAAATGCGTGTCGCTTGTCTTTATCGGGTTTCTACAAAGAAACAAGTAGACCAAGACGATATTCCTATGCAAAAAAGAGCTTGTCGTGAATTTGCTAATAAGCAGGAATGGGAAATAGTCCGTGAATACTCCGAAAAAGGGATATCAGGTTATAAAATTTCTATGGAAGATCGTGATGAGTTTCAGAGGGTAATGAAAGACGCTAAGAAGGGCTTATTCGATGTATTACTTGTATTTATGTTTGACCGAATTGGCAGACAAGATATCGAATCACTCTATTATTCTGAAATACTAATAAAAATGGGAATCAAAATATGGTCTGCAAAAGAAGGAGAATTATCTTTAAAGAGTTTTCAAGATCGAATAATGGCATCAATAAAATTTGGTGGAGCTAGGGAAGAGTCAGAAAAAATTTCAATTCGTGTTAGCGAAAAACATGAACAGATGGCTAAGGATGGTTATTACCGTGGGGGCACTCCACCATATGGCTATTCCCATGTGAAATCAGGAGAAGTAAATAAAAAAGGAAAAGAATTACTTAAACTTGAACGTGACATTAACGAATCGGCAATCGTATCAGAAATTTTTAATCTGGTATACGAATTTGGATATGGGGCAAACAGAATCGCAAAGCATCTTAATGATAAAAAAGTTCCAACTAGAAACGGTGGAGGGTGGAGTACTGCGACTTTAAATACTATCCTTAAGAACCCGATATACAAAGGGTATATGGCTTATGGGAAACGTTCTGCAAAATCAGGAAGTTCAATAAATCAATCAAGGGATAATTGGATTACGCCAGATACACCAGATGAAGAACTTGTTATTGTGTCAGCAGAGGTCTGGGATAAAGTCCAAGAAATGCGTACAAAAAGGAACCCTGAGAATGTATCCAAGAAGAAGGAATTGGTAAACCCGACAAAATCTCCATTACTTCTTACTGGTCTAACACGTTGTGGTCATTGCGGTGCAGCTATCTCGACCACTTATAACTATAAATCATGGACATTGGCAGATGGTACAGTACAAAAAAAGCGATTACCGAAGTATCGTTGCTCAGGTAAAGCACTTAATGCAACCAATTGTGATGGTCAAACCATCTATAGCCAAGAAAAGATTGAAGGCATTGTTTTGAAGCAAGTAAATATTTATCTGGATAAACTCAAACAAGTAGATCTTACCAGTCATATAGAAAAACGAAAAAAAGCAAATGAAAAGGAGATAGTAAGTAAATTAAAGCAGTTACAGAAACAAATTGAGGAATACTATCAGGAACTATCAGTGCTTAATAATGAGATACCGAAGGCATTAATGGGTAAATCAGCATTTAAACCGGAACTGCTTAATTCTTTGATTGAACAAAAAAATCAGGAGATTAGCACAATGAATGTTGAAATTACCGCACTTGAGAAAATTGAACGAGAAGTCAATGAGCAAACAAGGAGTATTGAAATGATACAAAAACATATTCCTGTATGGTCGGACGTTTTTGAAAATGCACTATTTGAAAAGAAAAAGATGATGCTCCAGTCTTTGATTGAAAAAGTTGTAATTTTTAAAGATCGTATTCGTGTGCAATTTAAGCCACAATTCGAAGAGATTATGAAATTGAGAAAACAGATGTCGGGGGAGAGCGCTACACTGGCAGTATAGAGGTCAGCGGTTCGATCCTGCTATGCTCCACCATACAGGTACATGTAACGCAGCCGAGATACAGGCTGCGTTTTTGCTATTACTTGAATATTGCATGCATAAATTGGAAACCGTATAATAAAACTAAAGAAGGAGCCGTGCTGTAACACGACTCCCCGACACTGAGACCGCTTCAAAGACGGGCGGCTTCGATAATATGGTTAGGAATAGACCGCAAACCTTGACTGAGGGCGGTCTTTTTTGTGTTGTTCATGTACTCGGCCGAAGCTTCGATAAGCCGAAAGAAATCTTTATGCAGCAGGATACGATTGGTAAAATAATGGAAAAGACTTTTCCAGGGAGGTCCCTATCATTGAAGCTCCAACGATTGCTGGGTATCACCATGCTTCTGCTCAGCCGCAAGAGAGTGGGAGCCCAAGAACTGGCCGAGCGGTTTGAGGTCTCGCTGCGCACGATATACAGGGATATCGAGGCGATCAATGCCGCGGGTATCCCCATTGCATCTTTTGCGGAGGTGGACGGCGGCTACGAGATTATGGACGAATTTCGCATAGAAAGACAGATCGTTACCCTCGATGATCTGTCGTCGATAGTAACTGCCCTAAAAGGTATGCAGTCGACCCTGCAGGATGGGCAAATGGATCATCTGCTGTCCAAGATCAGGGCGCTGATTGCCAAAAACGAGCAGCATCGAATGGAAGAAGTGGGGGAACAGCTGATGATAGGTGTGAGCCCGTGGACGAGTGTGGAGGCGGACAAGGACAAGCTGGCTGAGCTTCGGCTAGCCGCCAGGAACAGGAACGTCGTTTGTCTTACGTACTCCAATCTCGAAGGAGATACGGGGGAGAGATCCGTTGAGCCGATAGGGCTTGCCTGGAAAGGAAACGCGTGGTACTTATACGCCTACTGCCGGCTAAGAAAGGATTGCCGGACATTCAAGCTGTCCCGCATCCGGAAGCTCCGTGTTGATAGGGAAGTATTCCCACCCCGGAAGGAGCGTCTGGAAGATCTGGATGCCAGATGGAGGTGGCGGGACACGCAGTCATACATCACGATGGTACTTCGCTTTCATCCGAGAGTGAGAGTGCGGGTTGAAGAGTTCTTTTGCCCGGAGCAAATGACGGTGGAGGAGGATGGATGGCTGCTGGTCAGGTCAGAGTTTCCGGAAGATAATTGGCTCTACGGAATGCTGCTTAGTTACGGGCCGGATCTGCGCGTGCTGGAGCCGAAGTCTCTCGCCGATCAAATCAGCAGCCAAGCCAGGCGGATGGTTGAATTGTACAAGTAATTTTCAAATCGGCAAATTCTGCTGACAATACGTTGTCAGTGGACCTCGTTCATACTAAAACGGCAGGGCAGATCCCAGGCCTGATAAAAACGACGAGGAGGCTATCATTATGTACACATCGTTGCAAAGTTTTATCGAAGCGTACACTTACGAAGCGGAGGGCACGCAGAAGCTGCTGGACCTCTTGACCGACGCATCTTTAGAACAGGAGGTGTTGCCCGGTTACCGGACGCTCGGAAGACTGGCCTGGCATATCGTGACCACGATTCCAGAAATGCTTCACCGCACAGGGCTGCAGTTCGATGCACCTTATGCCTATTCCGAGCCGCCTGCATCGGCCGCCGAAATTGCCGCAACCTACCGGACAGCCGTTCAATCCATGCTGGAGGCGATCCGTACCCAATGGACGGATGAAACTTTGCAGCAGGAGGTTGACCTGTATGGGGAACCTTGGAAAAACGGGTTTACATTAAGAGCTCTTCTGATGCACGAGGTTCACCATCGCGGTCAAATGACGGTCTTGATGCGTCAAGCCGGTTTAACGATACCCGGGATTTATGGTCCTGCCAAAGAAGAATGGGCTGCAATGGGGATGGAAGCTCCTGTTGTTTGATGATCATCAGCTAGAGGTTGACTTGCTCATGTAAGAGTGTAATTTTTACGAAGTTTTCCACGAAAACCTTCATCTTCTGTTGGACGATCCGATGGCGATGGAGGTTTTTTTGCCATAGATAAGCATATTCAGGCACAGCGGCGAAGAATGCTTCCTAGTTCGAACCATTTTGCGCAAACTATTAATCTATGCAACTGGCTTTTCACTTTGGATTGGCTAAACCTATTCTCTTGAATCAACTTTGTCCTGACATTTTTATCTTATTCCATACGTTTTTTGGGTGTTTTCTGCTAACATGGATATGCAAGGATAAATATCTTCCTTCTGAACTGATACCAATCCAGGAGGTAATTATGGTCTATACTGCGCTGCTCCGCGGGATCAATGTCGGCGGAAATAACAAAGTGGATATGAAAATACTTAAAAAATCATTCGAGGAAGCCGGAATGAAAAACGTCGTAACGTATATCAATTCGGGCAACATCATTTTTACTGCCGCTGGCCACTCCAAAAATGAAATCGCGCATATTCTTGAAGCTGCTATTCTGGATACCTTCGGACTGCATATCAAGGTGCTTGTGCTTAGTTTAGAAGACATGAAGAAAGTAATGTCCTCGCTTCCCGAATCATGGACAAACGATGATAAAATGAAGAGCGATGTCCTTTTTTTATGGGAAGATATCAATGACGAATCCATTCTGGATAAGCTGACCTTCAAACCGGAGATCGAAACGGTGAAGTATGCTCCAGGCGCGATTCTATGGTCGATTGACAAAATAAACGTGACGAAAGGCAGCATGACAAAGTTGGTTGGAACGAAATTGTATCAGCAGATGACGGTCAGGAATGTAAATACGACACGTAAAATATATGAGCTTATGCTGACAGCAGAAAAACAATTGATAGGATGAAAGTTAAACATCATCATTTAAACGATAAATCTTATTTTTTGAGACAATACCAAAGCAAGATGAAGATCAAAAATGACAAGACACTTATGTTACGCAATGTTCAGTGATGAGTTTTTAAGTAATCGTGAGTTGGGCATTGAAACCGACTACGGTAGGAGAGCGCTATACTGGGAGTGTAGAGGTTAGAGATTCGATCCTGCTATGCTCCACCATTTGAACCCCTTAAGAAATCAAGGGTTTTTTGTTTCGTGTGCTAGTTGTGGGCAATCTGAAAAGGTGGCTTTTCGAATATTATGTGCAGAGTTTACTATTTCTTGATTCAGTTCATATTTAGTTCACATAACGGGGTTAAAGTATCTCTTATGAAGAGGCCTCACAAATCAAAGAAATAGTTAACTGACTTTCCGCAGAGGGCAATTTGCCATTTTTGACACTATAGAGCGTGTAAAGAGCGCAACGTTAATTGAGTTATTAACAAGTGTTTCCTTTTGGATAGATGTGGAGGACTAGATGGTAACCAATTATTTCTACAAGACTCGAATGGACAAATTTCTAAGCTGAAAGTCGTGTTATTGGTGTAAATTTTCTAAATTACTGAAAGGTATGATACTACATGAATTTTGATACATTCCCCTCTTTAGAAACAGATCGAGTTGAATTGCGTCAGATGACCATTGATAATGCTTCTGCATTATTCAAGATTTCAAGATATTTTCTGATGCAGCGGTTACAAAAGATATGGGCATAGAACCTTTTACTACTATTGAACAAGCAGAGAAGGTTATCGTGTTGATGAACGACCTGTATGAAAATAATCAAGCGTTTAGATGGGGAATTTTCAAAAAGGATGACAATACCCTGATTGGTACTTGTGGTTACAATGGTTGGGATGTAAATCGTGGTTCCCGTGGGGAAATCGGCTATGATTTGGGTCAGAAATACTGGAGACAAGGATATATGACTGAAATATTGAAGAGAGTCATTCGTTTTGGATTTGAAGACATGGGATTGTTTCGAATTGAAGCTTTCACAAGCCTAGATGCGACTCCTTCCATCCATCTTTTACAGAAACTTGGGTTTACCGAAGATGGGATTTTACGAGGTTATTCGTTTATGCACGGCAAACACGTGGACCAGCGTTGTTTCTCTCTTTTAAAAAACGAATGGGATTACTAAGTATGTTCGTGATGAAGATATTAAGGTGGCTGTAACAGATACGGAAAAATACGTTTACTTCTCACCATCAAATTCACCGAATGCTCCTATTTCACCTGAACAATCCTTAACGAAAAGAAGCAATCTGGAATCGTCTCCTCAAGGAGGTTTTAATATGGTAGCAGTAGAGGAGTTCGTCAAAAAGTTGGTCGATCTGCAATATCAAATGAATTGTTCTAGAGCTTATTGGGAGCTACATCCTCACACTTTGCAACTTCGATTAAGCCCAAACCTTCCGGATCAGATATGCAGAAATAAAAAAAACATCTTGAAATATATCAGCGAAGAAGGAAATTGTGAGAAGCTAGTTAGTTACTTAACTACTCGGACAATTCAAGTCATTTATCATTTGAATCAATTTATCAATCTTTCAATATTTGATAAGGCTGCTCTTCACCAGGAATATTCCCTGTTTATAAACCAACTTTACAACCTGTTAAGTCAAAGCAATCAGGTGACTAAACTTAAAGATGAGCTTCATCGTATCTTATCGGAGCATTCATCTCGATTAAGAAGTTATCTTCAGCAAATTCAAGATAGAGAGATCATACCAGATGATCCACAGCAGTTAATAGTTTGCTCCCAGTATTCTCCCGAGTTTCAGCTTCAAATGCTGGGAATCGATCTAACAGAGTTGTGGGAACCTGTCTTGGATATCGGATGTGGCACAAGTGGAAATTTGGTTACCTATTTACGAAATCAAGGCTTTCAAGCGTATGGGATAGATCGAAATATAGAGAAAGCAGACTCCTATCTAAAGGAAGCAGATTGGTTGGAACTGACGGACATATTGCAATATGGCAGGAGCGGTTGGGGAACCATTATCTCGCATATGGCTTTTACTAACCACTTTATACACCATCACATGCGAATTGACGGCGTGCCAGAAAAATATGCAAAGGCTTATATGAGTTTTTTGCTCTCTCTCCGAAAGGGCGGCAGCTTTTTCTATGCTCCTGGTCTGCCGTTCATAGAAGATTTATTGTCTGAACAACAATATGAGGTGAAACGAAAATCTATAAAAACGCATACCTTATATTCCACTCAGATCATCAAGTTGCACTAGGCGATTAAAGAGGGCAATTTTGTGAAGGTGTGTCACTACTAATGATGACCATATCGTGGTGATGAGGGAGGACATAGAGCAACGCGAAAGATGGAAAGGGAGAGGTATAGATAGAAAATGTAATAGGAAGCGAACAGGGCTTGTTTGAACCTTATACATGATGGTGAAGATATTTATTAAACTTGTCATTATTTTTCATGACTATATTTCACTGTCGTATATGACAGCGAAAGTAATAAGCTTGGGTTGAAACTCTATATCACGTTTCAGTATTAATGTCTTCTGGAATTCTGTCATACCAAATCCATCAGAGAAGGAGAACTTTATGTTTAACTGGATTAAGGCGAATTTTTTATCGAACTTAGGTAGTGACCACGGCAAGAATAAATTATTGTTACTTATCTTTTTTATTGTGTATGGTTACGGGGAATTGAATGTATTAAAAAATCTTCCATTTGCAAGCACGCCAAACCTGATCTTCTTTTCAAGTGCAGTTGTTATTTTTATCACAGGAATGATCATTTATCGAATCAGAGCGCTTGAATCTTCATTTAAATACATTATGACAGGGCTTAATATTGTTTATACGATTGTACAATTGTGGATTTTTAATGTTCTACCACCAGTATTTGAAGTTATCTATTTTACACTGGCAATATCATTAATTTACTTAAATGGCAGACTAATTTGGTTTACTGGGCTTACTCTTTGGATATTTACACACCTTGGCTATAGCTATTGGCATGATATCTTCTTTCCATCACGTCCTGCAGAAATCGCCAATGTGTCTACTGGTCTTATTCTTCAAACCACAGTCATATTGTGGGCAGCTACACAAATCGGCCATTTTTTATCAAAATTAATGCTGAAAGAAAAAGATGAAGCTACCAAAAGGACGCAGCAGTTGGCGAATACGGCTGTACTAATCGAAAGCACTGTGAAACAACTGCAAAATAACTTTCAAACATTAAAAGAAAATGTAATGATTTCTTCCAATTCTACTGACGAAATAAAATTAGCTTTTAAGGAAATAGCTATTGGCGCACAGAGTCAGGCGGAAAGTGTGACTCAATCAGCTGAACAACTTAATCAAATGGAAGTCATAACCTCATCGATTCTAGAAAATGTAAAATCAGTAGCCGGGAATATTAATCAGAGTCTTGCTTTAGCAAATTCAAGCAAAATAGAGATATTTTCCTTCGAGAATAATATGAAAGAGCTAACTGCTGTTGTAAATGAGACTGGTCAAGTTGTAAGAGATTTAACAGAGCAATCGGTAAAAATTAATGAGATTGTTACATTGATTACCGACATCGCATCTCAAACAAATTTACTTGCACTGAATGCAGCCATCGAAGCAGCGCGAGCAGGAGAACAAGGAAGAGGTTTCGCAGTGGTAGCTGATGAGGTTAGAAAGCTAGCCGAGAAGTCCCAAGAGTCCGCAGAAAATATTCAAGTGATTCTAAGAAAATTTAAGGAGCATGCGGAAATAATAGAAGGTAAAATTCAACGCGGAGAAAATGTACAAAGAGAAAATAATAAGATCTTGGAAAGTGTATTTTCAAATGTGGACCAATTAAGCTCTTTTATCACAGACATCAATGACATCATGGGAACGATTGTACAGCATCAGCAGGACTTCAAGGAAAAAACGTCGGGCATCGTAGAGGATATTTCCATCGTATCAAGTGTTACAGAAGAGACTTCTGCGGCAACGGAAGAAGTATTGGCAAGTGTCGAGGAAGAGTCAAATCGCATCAAAATCTCCGTTCATGCACTAGACAGTGTTAGAAGTACAATTGATGAATTGGAAGATATGGTTAAACAAAATGAGTCAAATTGGGGTGTCAAAGTCTGATGGGGACGAGAACGCATGCTTCAATCCACAACACTTTTTATGAATGATGAGAAAGTCACCATAGCAATAGTAAGTTTTGATAATAGATATATTACAATTCTAGATGTGGAACAAATAACTACGTGTAACATTGGAGAAAATTTCTTGAACGTAGTCCATTAAAAATGACAAACAAATGTAATACTTTGCTTATGTACTGGAATAAACCTCAACAATGATTGAGGTCTTCTTTTTTTCAATATCTACTATTGTTGTATAATAAAAAAAATGTATTTATACAACATTAACATTTGACAATAATATATTGAATAATTATTGTTGTATACATACAATGTTTATTTCTGCATTGTAATGAAGAGTTATCGAAATACGGTACGCATGTATAGTAATAGAAGCATCCATTTAATTGTTACATTAAAGATGTCTATCGATAAGGAGAATGAACATGAATATTCAACTCTTACAATGGGGGCTGCTGTCCTTCATGATTGGTTTGATCCTTTCTCTACCTCTTGCCGCTGTTCATTACCAAAAGAACTCAACAATCAAAAACTTCTTTACGAATCAAAGAAAGCTGAAATCAGCACATCTTGATTTCTTTACGCAGGCTTTTGCCGCAGGGTTTGTTTATCTGCTGGAATATTCAGTTAAAACGCCGTTCCCAAACTATATTGTCTATCCCTTGTTTTTTGGGACGATTATGAATCCATTATTACTACTCCTGGAATCCACGCTCTTAATTCGTTCTGGTTTCTTTGGCATGATCTATCATTTAGTAAGAGCAACGAGTCCCCTCTCCTTACTTTTTGCATGGACAGCAATTGCGGTGACCTTTTTGCCAAGGTTCATGATCCTCTCACTCCTAGCCTTTATTCTCATGGGGTCGATATTACTCATTAGCCATTTGAGGAAATCAACCAAAGCAGGGGAGAGCGTTCATGAAAAATTATAGTGCTCTCATAACGGGGGCAAGCAGTGGGATCGGATATGAGTTCGCAAAGATATTAGCGAAAGAAAAGATAGACCTCATCCTTGTTGCACGAAATCTAAAGAGATTAGAGGAGATTCGGGATGAACTGTCAAGATTTGATGTATCCATTACGCTGATCGAAAAAGATCTATCACTGCCCCATTCTGCAGAAGACGTATACAACGAAGTGAAAAACCAAGATAAGCATGTTGATATTCTCATTAATAGTGCGGGTGTTGGACTTCTTGGTCGTTTTATCGAGTTGGACCTCCAAAAGCAGTTAGAGATGATTCAATTAAATATGACGACTCTCACCCAACTGACGCATCTTTTCCTACAGGATATGGTTAATCGGAATTTTGGGAGAATTATTAATGTCGCTTCCATTGCCTCTTTTGTTTCCACTCCTTTATTGAGTGTATACGCTGCATCAAAAGCGTATGTACTCTCATTTACTGAGTCCTTGAATACCGAATTGGAAGGGAAGGGAGACATTATGGTTACGGCACTGTGTCCGGGACCTACGAAAACCAATTTTGCAAGGGCAGCTCATATGGAGAGTATAGAGGATGTTTATCATCAATTTAGTATATCTCCGTCAGTAGTGGCGGAGGCTGGGTACCAGGCATTACAGAAAAAGAAGTCAATCGTGATACCTGAAAAGAAGCTTTCCATCAGTCTATTTGTAACACGCTTTCTCCCCAGAAAATGGCTTCAATACACGCTAGGTGGATTCTGGAAATTGAAGGGGCACTAGAGGAAATGTTGTATTGGATAAAACAAAAATGCTTTGTAAATCTGGAAAAAGAAACGCAGAAGAACAATTTGTTGGTGTTTGTTGTTATAGTCACCTATACCATGGCTGAAGGAAATGTCTTACAAAATAATGCTTTTACTAGCATGGAACATCTTTTATTTTTGGCCAGTAGTCTTTTGATAATTCTTTTGGGGTTATTCATCATTCGTATACCGTATTTAAGTGGAATATACAAATATATCATGATGACACTTCTTATGATGCATACGATCATGCAAATATGTATTTTTAATCATCTGCCAGAGGTTTATCAGACTGTATATTTTAACATCGCATTATCCCTCATATATCTTGATGGCTACCTAATCTTGTTTGTCGGAATGATATCACTTGTCTTCACTCTCCTAATCCGTGTTTTTGGAGGGGATCTTTTTGTTCCATTTTTGAGGTTGGAGACGGTTAACATTCCGCTAGGTATATTATTTGAAACGACGGTTGTCTTGTGGGCAATTACGAAAATCGGGGGGAGCTATGCACTAATCCTGAAGAACAAAAATGAAATAAAAAAACTGTTGGATGAAAATAACATCCAATTAAATATCATTAAAAATCAAAAGAAAGTATTGGAAGAATATACATCACAAGTTGAATCCCTTGTTCAGAGGGAAGAAAGAAATCGGATCGCACAGCAACTTCAACATACTTTAGGACAATCGCTAGCTTCTATTATTTTTGAAATCGAATCAATTACGTACCTATTCGATAAAAAAGATGCGAAAAAAATAAAGCAAGCTGCTGACTTCATGACAGTTGCGATCCAAACTTTTCAAACAAACCTATCGCAAGTATTTACGGATCAAAAGTCACTGAATGTGATAGAGGCAATAAAAAGCATGGTTAATCGATTTGCTGAAAGCGCTGGAATGAACATTAACCTTCATATTATGAACAAGGAGGAGGAGATTTATCGGCCATACTTCTATGTAATATTAAGAGGAATTCAGGAATCATTAATCAATGCAAACTTTGGTGCTGCAACGGAAGCTTCCATTACCATTCATTTTCAACCAGACAATATTACCATTCAAATAAGTGATAATGGAATGGGGAAAGAAGTTAGTGAACGATATGGATCTGTTTTTTCAGATATAGAATCAAGAGTTAATGATTTGCATGGGAGGTTTCAGATATCTTACTTTCCGGGGAAGGGGTCAATTGTCACGCTTGAATTACCTCAGAAAACAAATAGGAACGATGATATTAAAGTTCTGATAGTAGATTCTGAACCCTTCGTACGACAAGGAATCGAAATGTTCTTGAACAGTGAAGAGGATATGACTGTCATAAACCTTTTTGGTAGTGGCGAAGATGCTGTATCGTATTGCAGATGTAATCAGCCGCCCGATATTGTAATCATTGACGTATCCTTGCATGAGTTGGATGGTGTGGAAACGACAAGAATCATAAAAGAATTGTACCCACACGTACGAGTTCTTGTGCTTACACATGAACATCATGTTGCATCAGTGGCCGCAGCTCTTGAAGCCGGTGCGGACGCATATTTGTTAAAATCGACAAGTCCGCAAAATTTAGTGATGTCCATTCGTTTTTTATGCAGTGGTGGAAGGTTGATATCAAAAGAGACATACTCACTACTTGCCAACCACATTCTTAAAAGCGAAAACCTAAAAAGACTTGAACGGAAAATTGTATATCAGGAAATGGTAAATCATTATGGTTTGAAAGATAAGGAATTACAAATATTAAAAATGCTTGCAGGTGGATTGAAGTATCGGGAGATTGCTGCCAACCTGTTCTTAACAGAAGGTACCATACGGAATTACATCTCAAGTATTTATGCGAAATTAAATGTTCAACATAAAAAACAGGCAATTGAGAAAGCTGAAAAATTAGGAATCATGATGGAAGTCAATGAAAAAACCTCGTAATCGACTACGAGGTTTTTTCATTGTAAACAATGACAGTCCGTCACTATTATTTATGACGATATACATTCTAAGATGATAAAGGAAATGAAACGTAAATAAAGGAGAGGGTTACATAGGAAGTCTAAACCAGGGGAATATCGGATCATTTCGATTGATGTTGGGGGTAGAGATTGAGTTGAACAAGATATGTAACTCTGGAGAGCTTTACTCACGGGATCAGAAATTCTCTAGACAATTTGATGTGTTTATCGATCATATTACTGATGCTGTAGATATAGTCGACCTACATGGAAATCTATTAAAGGTCAATCATTCCTTTGAAAGTATTTATGGTTGGAAGTCTTCCGAAATTATCGGAAAGCAGCTGCCGATCATTCCCGAAGAATTACAAAATGAAGTGGTATCTCTTCACGAAAAAGTAAACAACGGATACAAGGTACAAGGGTGGGAAACAACGCGAATAAAAAAAGACGGTACACGTATTTTTGTACATGTATCAATATCTCCATTGGTAGACGAACATGGAGGCATTTGCGGTCATATCGGTATATCAAGAGATATTACTGCTCAAAAAAAACAAGTAAATGAACTAATATTCATCGATCAATTAACGCACATACCAAATCGTATTTATTTTTTCAACAAATGTAAAGAAGAGTTAAATACAGTTGGAACTTTGTTAAATAAAAAAGCGTTACTTATCGTAAATATCGATCGATTTTCTCAAATAAATGAATCTTTCGGTCAAAGTTTAGCTGACCGTTTATTACGAGAGGTGGCGGTTAGACTACTTGCTTCCATTAGCCAAGAGGGGCTTCTTGCAAGATTGGGAGGGGATGAATTTGCAGTATTTATTAATGAGGTAACTCAAAAGCGAGATGTTACACGACTAGTGAAGAAAATTTTACTATTGTTTCATGCTCCTTTTTATTTTGGGCATGACGTATTTGAAGTTAGTGCAAGTATAGGAAGTGTTATTTTTCCTGATGATGGACAAACTTTTGAGCAATTATTGAGGAATGCCAATACTGCCCTCGATCGAGCAAAAAAAGCAGGGGGAAATACATATAGATTTTATGAACGAGGAATGGAGTCTTCCAAAATCGAACGTTTTTTTCTCGGAAAGGATCTAAAGAAAGCAATTTCACAAGGAGAATTGGAGATCTATTATCAACCAATCATTCACACCAATACCGCTGAGATAAGTGGTCTAGAAGCCCTCATTAGGTGGAACCATCCCCGGAAAGGCTGGGTATCACCCACGGAGTTCATCCCAATCGCGGAAGAAACAGGACTGATTAGTTCAATAGGTTTATGGATAATGAGAAAAGCCTGTGATGACTTCAAAAAACTGCATGAATTTAAGATAGCGCCTAAAAAAATAGCGGTTAATGTATCTCCTTTACAATTGGAAAACAGAAATTTGACCAAGCAAATACGCGGAATTCTACGAACAACTGGACTAAAGGCGGAATGGTTAGAACTGGAGATTACGGAAAGTGTCATCGTCAAAAATAATGATGCTACTAAGAAGGTATTAAGCGATATTGCGCATATGGGGGTTAGGATATCGATAGATGATTTTGGTACAGGATATTCGTCCCTCAATTATTTAAAGAGATTACCAATCCATAACGTAAAAATTGATAAGTCTTTTATACAGAGTGGGAAGGCTGAAGACGAAGCAATCATAAAAGCAATTATATCTATTAGTCATGAACTTCAGAAGTGTGTCATTGCTGAAGGTATAGAAACCCCCCAACATTTAGAAGTTCTTAAACGGAATAAATGCGATTATTATCAAGGTTATTTAGCCTCGAAACCGATGCCGTTTAATCATCTGGTTCATTATTTAAGAGAACAAAAAAGAAAGGGAGTTAATTTATATGCTATGGAGCTTACGAAACAAGATAAAAGCACTGCAGACTCAACTTGATCTGCTTGTCGAGGAAAAAGGTTCCTTCAGTGACAATGAGGTTCTATCGGTGAGTCAAGAGTTGGATAAGCTTATTGTTGAGTATATCAAGTTAACACATGGTAATAACTATCCAATAAGAGAGAAGTCGTTAAATGGAATACAATAAACGGATGATACAGGAATTAATTCAAAAAATTGAGGATTTACCTGATGATGATGAAGTTACGGCGGTTAGAGATTTAATCGGCATATTAAATACTATGTTACGAATCAAAGCTTTCACTCCACCCACAATAGAGATCATGATGTACATAAAGCATATGAAGCCAAATTTATATCACGCAACAAAAAAGAGAATATCAGCATCAAGCAACCTCACTATACTATTTCAACTAGAAGCTGATTTTGAACTCGTTAGAGAAAGATTAAAGGACTATAATGTAAGCTGTTCTCTAAGTCTGTCTAACGGGTCATATCTTTGATAATTGTAAGCAGAAGCTGAATACTTGCCCCGACCTGATCCAATTGTTCTTTTGGTACTCTGTTTAAAATAAGGGAGAAAAATTGGTCGAATTTTCCATTGATTTCTTTGAGTACTGTTTTGCCTTTGTTGGTTATTTGAATTAACACTTCTCTACGGTTTGCTGGATTGAGCTCTTTGTTTACAATCCCGGCTCGTACAAGTGGGTCGAGTGTTCGTGTCAGTGTAGAGGGGTCAACATTTAGAACTTTGGCTAGATCACCATGGCGATAAATATTTGAACCAATTTCTAGTAAAATATGTACTTGCTTGGGAGTAAGTCCCTCCACGAATGATTTCTCTGTTCCCAGTAAGCCGGACATCTTAATAATTTCATTGGCAAAGTCTCGAAATAATACCGGATTCATTTTGCTCACCTTTTTTAATGTTTATTGTATCATGAAAGATTTGTATATATACAATGAAATAAATACTAGGAAGTTTAGAAGTGCAGGCTTAAAGTTCCGTTAGTCCGATACAAATCCGACCTTGTTTTATTTGACATCACAGAACCAGTATCTTTTTCATCAATACCTTTGTATTTTCTATTACGAAAAGGAGTTATGAATGAGTAAGATTACATTGAGTGAATGGAAGGGGATTCATCCCTTGGTTAGGACCCTTTTCATTGGCACGTTTTTTATGGTTACCGTGAATGCGATGAGTTTGCTCTTTTTGCCGCTTTACCTCATGAAGTACTCAAATCTCTCGGCCGCTGAAATCGGGATACTTGTAGGATGTGGCCCCTTAGCGTCGACAGTTGGTGGAGTTATGGGAGGAGCCTTATCGGACAAATTTGGTAGGAAAAGAATTCTCCTTGGCTCTCTTTTTAGTACAGGCATATTTCTCTTTGCGATTGGATTAACAACGTATCCTATATTACTGGGAGTCTTGGTAATTCTAAGTGGAGTAAGCCAAGCCTTCTTCGTGCCAACCGCGAAAGCATTAATTGGCGATGTGACTCCAGAAGAAAAGCGAGTCAGAGTTTTCTCGATTCGTTACGTAATTGTAAACGGTGCTTATGCGGTTGGACCAATCATAGGAGCATGGTTTGTTAACAGTGATTACGCTAATCTACCCTTTTTAATAGCTGGTGCTATCCATTTAATGTTTATGCTTGGTCTGGATAAGGAATATAAAAAATGGGATAACCTCATTAACACCCAAGGAAGTAGAGGGAACAACGGTTCATCCAAGGTTTCATTTGCAAAGTCATTACAAACAGTTGCATCAGATTCGGTAATTCTTTCGCTTATTGCAGGAGGCATTCTCGTTAACTTTGTGGAGGGACAGTGGAGTGTACCTCTTGCTTTCGTTACAGAAAGCAGATTGGAAAATGCTGCTCAGGTCATATCATTAACGGTGGGAGTAAATGCAATTGGTGTTATATTATTGCAATTGCCGATCAGTAAGTGGGTGGATGTCCAAAAACCTGTGCATGGTTTAGTAATAGGTTGTATTTTTTGTGCTATTGGAATGGTTGGAATTGCATTTTCATACTATTGGTACTCTTTCGCACTTAGTATGGCTATTTTTACTGTAGGAGAAATTATTGTAGTTTTATCAGAATTTAGATTGCTTGATAGCGTTACGCCAGATGATCTAAGGGGTACCTATTATGGAGCCCAGAATATTACAATTATGGGCAGCTTTTTAGGGCCGTGGCTGAGTGGTATATGGATTGATACTTGGGGGGGTGAAGTCGCTTTCACTTTGTTAGCAGGAACAATACTAGTTAGCATCATTTTTTTTTGGTTGGGGATAAGAATTCACAGCCGTAAAAATTTAGAAGGATAAGGGCGTTCAGGAGCTTCGACCTCTTTTTCAGGTTCTTTCCGCGTGCAGATAATAGTAAAAGTGTCGCTGAAGGTTAGATAACGAGAATCGTGCAAAAATGTAAGGTTGGGATAATGAGTATGAAACAATTGATACTGCTATTGGTTTTACTATTTTTTATGGAACAAGTGGCAAGAGCGGCTGTCTCAAATACGATTATGATCGATATGAAACTCCCCGTTTACAATGTGAAGGAGGGGGGAGCAGTAGGGAATGGTATCGTCAATGATACGAACGCGATTCAAGGCACTTTGGACCAAGCAGCAAAGACGGGAGGTACCGTTTATTTTCCACTAGGCCGTTATCTAGTTGATACGATACAGGTAAAAGGGAACAATCTGAAATTAATGGGGAACTCCGCGGTGCTTCTTTCAAACCATCCAAAATATGAAGTTAGCTTTGGCGCAGACGTGGTAAGGAAACGTTCTCTGGTAAATACAGATCTGTCGAAGCAAACGGTTCTTACGCATATACCATATGAACGTGATATTCGAAAAGGCCAGAAGTTTTTGGAGATACCTGGTACGGTAGATATCGATGTGATTCAAGAGAACGATCTGGTTATGGTTACCACTGAAAAAGGAGACACATGGGCTCCAAGTTACAAACACGGGTCATTACGGTATATTACTTCGATTGATCGGAAGAAACGAACGATTCATTTAGATAGCGGTATAGAAACGAATTTACGTGCGCGCAAAGAGAATCAGGCCAATGATGATGTGAAGCTATTCATTTATCGTCCACTACAAAATTTCCATATGGAAGGGCTCACATTCGAATTGAAAGAAAACGGACGGCAAAATGGTGTCTTCCTTGATTTTGTCAAGAATGCCAACATCCAAAACGTAAGATTGATTGGAAAAGGACAAAATCTTACCGGGATCTCAATTAGCGGTTTTGACATCGAAATTTCAAATGTTTATACCGAGGGCTTTTTATCTGATGAAATGGAAATCGGCTATGGTGTAAATGTAGCTGGACATCATATAAAAGTACATGATTCGATGTTTATCAATGGAAAGCATGCCATTTCCGGTGCAGATCGTCGTTATCGAAATAAGGACTTTGAGTATTATCGCAATACTGTCATTGACCCGCAATCAGCAGCATTGGAAGCTCATGGTACGGGTGAAAATATTCGTATTCATCACAATACCATCCTGGACATCGGAAAATCATTTGTTGGATGTGGCATCTGGGTGCGTGGCAAGCATTATCAAATTTACGAAAATACTATCATGGGAGCAGCAACCAGAGTGCCAGGGAGTTCCTGCGGAATCAAGATTCTTGAGAGTGCAATTGGGGATATTACCATTTCGAATAATAGAGTAACAGATGTTGCTTATGGATTTATGACTGATTTATGGAAAGAACCAGAAGCTGCAATAAATGTTGTGGATAACACTTTTATAAATGCTGAGACAGGAATGCTACTGATAAAACTCCATAATGCTGAGATATCGGCGAATAAGATAGCAGCTAATCAGAATGGAATTGTTGCAATCGGGGGAAATAACATATCCATTGCGAACAATGATATTTTTTACGAAAGGTCATTTGGGATGATCCTGCAGCATGATCCTAAGGAACCTAGCGTGACAAAGGGAATTGCCATTAAGAAAAACAAGTTTACCCCTGGCAGATTTGCCAATAATATCATTCGCATACAAAAAGGGTATGACGATGTAACCATATCAGAAAATATATTCAATACCGTCTTTTCCACCCAACCGTTTTTGATTATCAATGTAAAACAAGCCATCAATTTGAGACGTGCCACTATTTTAGATAATCAAGTCATCTCTAATTTTTATGTGCCAATCACATTAAAATCAGCCGGACTCGGAGCATTTTACCAACTAGGCAAGGCCAGTTGTATCAAGGTTTGGAGCCATTCACCCATATTCAGAAAAACTCTCTAAAAGCTGCCATATGTTATACCGCCAGTGTAGATGTCAGCCGTTCGATCCCGCTATGCTCCACCATACATAAAAAGCAAACACGCCAAATCAGGCGTGTTTTTTGCTTTTCGATGAAGCAGGACAGGGTTTCCGCGACCAGCTCACGGCATGGCGTCTTGTTCCTTTTTCAGCTTGTTCATCTCGTCTAACGTCATATCATTGCACTGCTTAATGAATTTCAGAATTACCTGCAGCTCCTGGTCAGAGTAGTGGGAGATGATCTGAAGGGTTGATTTCATGACCGATTGAAACATGGGGGCAATGTGAGCTGACCTAGCCGGCACGGGCTTGACGACTACGCGTCTTCGATCTGCCGGGTCCTTATCCCGAATCACATAGCCTGCCTGTTCCAGTCGATCAATTACATTTGTAACGGCTCCCGTTGTGAGGCCGGTTAACTGAGCCAACTGGCCGGCCGTCACAGGCCCGGTGCGAGTCAGGTAATCCAGACATTTGTGGTCGGTGGCATTGAGCCCCAATTTCTCGGAGATGAGTTGATGAAACATGACGGCACGCGCGCTGTTTAACCGCAATTCCTGGAGCAGAGCCTGTTGGGTTGAAGGCAGACTGAGATCCTCAGAGTTAACATGGTCAGTTGACAAAGCAAAAACCTCCGTGTTAATTTTATCTTAATTGATTAAGATGATTTATGAATTAAGAATTAATGTTGATTAAGCTTTATCTGAACATAAGTATATCACAAAGAATAATGCCAAGCCATTTTCTGAAACCCCCGAGAGAAAGGAGCGACCCCATTGTATGAAAGTTCACCCATTAAGCAGGGAATCGGCAAAATTGTCGTGAGCGTTAGGTTGAACCTAGTAAAGGAGTAGATAAACATGGAACAGCGCGATGCAAATGACGTGAAAGAGATTGAATCCCTATTTGAGAAGTTGAAATCGGCTTGGGACAAAGGGGATGGTACTGCATATGGCTCTTGTTTCACGGAAGATGCCGACTATGTGACCTATCAGGGAGAACACCTGCAGGGGAGTAAAGCGATTGCCGAAACCCATCAAGCGCTTTGGAACAGTGTATTGAGGGGATCGACACTGGAAGGGGAGATCAAGAACATCCGTTTCATTTCACCGGACATGGCGATCTTTCATGGGCTTGGAGTTGTCAAATTGAGATGGCAGAAGAAAGCGCCGAGTAGAAGAGACTCCATCAACACCAACATCGTTGTGAAACAAAATGGCAAATGGAGAATTGCCGCGTTTCAAAACAGCAGGATTTCCGGACCGAGTCTGCTGCAAAAGATTTTCATGAAAATAAGCAAGTAGCGGAAGGCAAGCGATCATCCGTAAGAATGAAGGATGAAAATGGATTGCGGATTCAGTGGAAAGACAGTCTTGATATCGGGTGGTTCGCGCGGGATCGGTGCCAGAGTAAAGGTCAGCGCTTCCATCCTCGCTATGCTTCACCAGACCTAAAAAAGCCACGCTGCTATTACAGGTTGCGTTTTTGTCTGGCTCCGAAATCTTGCATGCATAAATTGGAAATTGTATAATAAAGCTAAAGAAGGAGCCGTGCGGTAACACGGCTCCCCGGCACAGTAGCCCGCTTCAAAGGCGGTCGGCTTCGGATAAGCGATCAGGAAATAGACCGTAACCTTGGCGAGGGCGGTCTATTTCTTTTGGTTAATCGCAGCGATGATGGAGACAATTGATTCGATGTTTCAGCTTACCCCAGCTCTATTTTTCCATTCCTCATGCAGTTTCCATACTCTCTTCCATAATTCGTCCTGCTCCTGCTTGCTATAATTCACCAAGTGTTCGTGAAACACATCTCCCAACACGTCTAGCCACTGTGATTTTGTACGAAGCTCCATTTTTTCAATGTGGTCACCTTCCCTCCGGTTCCATATGCACCCCCTGAGCTCGTTGCTTCCCGTAGCATGTCTCTGTCGAACTAGAAATAAATGGATCCAGGGTGAATCCAATGATCGGCTATAAAATTCATGTTTGGGCGTAAACTCCTCCAGGCTTTGCAAGGGCTCATGTGCGTAATCAACACCGATAAAGGAAGCACGAGGATCGTGCTCAAGCCGCCAACCTGTAAGATCAACACTGGATGACGCAACCTTGTATTGGAAAGGGCCTTGCTCATATACCCCCATTTGAAGCGGAAGCGGCTCGTAGGGCATATCGCCTAATCCAACATCGACGATCCAGCGTTGCTCCTCTTGCTGATCATTTTCCAAGCTGACGGTTAACCCGAGATGAAAGGAGTTTATCCGCGGCTCTTGTCCGAGTGGCTGAACGCCTGCCCGATGCCAAGATACACGGTAGCCGAGGGAACGAAGCAGTTCACTAAATGCACCATTCAAGTGAAAACAATAGCCGCTTCTGCCTGTAATCATAAGATTGACCGAATCTTGAATATCGATCGATGCGGGATTCCCGGCCACGATGTCAATGGTTTCCCAGGGAATCGATTGCACGTGAGCCTTATGAAGTTCGAACAGATAGGGAAGAGTGGGAGGTTGGATCTCTGTGATCCCCAGCCTTTTTAGGTAAGACTTTATTTCGTCGCTCGTCATCATCTTTTCTTCACCTCATTGCTTTACTTGCTGCTGGAAGCAGTGAAGTGACTCCGGGGCTTAATTTCCTCGCAAGATCAATATAGAGTTGGACGGCGCTTTTGATCCTTAGCTTCAATTCCTCATCCGTAGGGACGCCATCCTGATCGAAACCATGGAAGCCAGCACCAATCGATAGCCATTCCGGGCAATGAATGCCATGCAGATTTCGCACGATGCTTTGCAGGTGCGTGAGTGAACCGGTTCCGAGCGGACCGCCTGCCGAACTGACTGTCAGGACGGGCTTACCTGAAACGAGGCTTGCGTCCAAATAATCCAACGCGTTCTTGAGTGTACCTGAAAGGGAGCCGTGATACTCAGGAGTGGCAAGGATCAACCCATCTGCGCTTTTTACCGTTTGCAAGAATGTCTCGACATTCGGATGAAGCGTTTCTGAGTCTGGCGAAAACAGGGGCAACTGAACGATTTGCAGATCAACAAAAGAAACCGAAATGCCTTTGTTTGTCAAAAGCGTTTCCATATAGCGGAGAATGTTCGTGCTCACTGCGTTTTTGCGGTTGCTGCCCGCGATCAAGGTAATATGCATGTCAGGATGACCTCACTTTGCGATTTATTGTTTACGCTTACTACGGGGGAAGGAACTCATCATTTCCGTTCCTTCACCTTAAGCAGATGAATGCGTTTGCTTGCTGCCGGCAGGCAAACAAACGCTGCAAAAATACGTTACCAAATGGTCACTTTTAATATATGTTACTACATGGTAACATGTCAATCATAAACAGCTAAAGTTTCGGCATTCACATTTTTGGTATGTATGGAGGCACGTCCGATGGAGAGCGATAACGATATTTTTAAAGCGTTGGCCGATCCAAGCCGCCGCACGCTGCTTGATCTTCTGCACGCATCGGATGGCCGCACACTAAGCGATTTGTGCAACCATCTGCAGATGTCTCGCTTCGGAGTTATGAAGCACCTTCATGTTTTGGAGGATGCGGGATTGGTGACGACTCGCAAGGTTGGCAGGGAGAAACTTCATTACCTGAATCCTGTTTCGATTCGCCAAATTTACGAACGATGGGTGAGCAAATTCACAGAACCGTGGATTTCAGGACTAACGCTCTTAAAAACAGAAATGGAGAGTGCATTGGAATTGGGACAAAATAAACCTCGTCATGTGAACCGCATCGCGATCAAATCGACTCCTGAACAAATATGGAACGCCCTGACCAATCCATCGATGACATCCAAGTATTGGTATAATGGGGCGATTCGCGCGGAATGGAAAGCCGGAAGTCCATATGAAATAGTGAATCCTCAAGGAGAGGTGCAGGCGAGAGGGGAGCTTCTCATGGTAGAGCCGCCTCGCAAGCTGGTCATGACCTGGCGGTTACTCTCGCTCTCCGAGACAGCGGATGAGCAACCTTCCCGTTTGACATGGGAAATCGATCCTCATGCCGAGTTTTCCGGCGTGACGCTTGTGACCGTGGTGCACGATGAGTTCGAGGATGCGCCGAATACGTCAAGCGTATTGGAAGCTGGTTTGCCAGTCGTATTGTCCGGTATGAAAACACTGTTAGAGACAGGATCGCAGTTAATTGGCGATATTTGAAAACGGCAGAAATGCCGTCAGACTGACGAGAAACCCCATATTTTACTGGGGTTTTTC
>NZ_SDKD01000041.1 GCF_004521915.1 Brevibacillus migulae
GAAAAACCCCAGTAAAATATGGGGTTTCTCGTCAGTCTGACCTGCTTTTGTAAGCAGGTTTTTTTCGGATTCTCTGTTATTTTTTCAAAAAAGGGCTTGAGTTCTTATTCTGCCCAGCTCTCGAGGTACGCTTTTTGCTCAGGATTCAGCGTATCGATGGTGATACCCAGCGCCTCCAGTTTGTTCCGGGCAACTTCCGCATCCAGCTCATAAGGAACGTTGATCACTTTTTTGCCGATGCTTTGGTAGTTTTTGCTCACATACTCGAGCCCTACCGCTTGCAGCGCAAAGGTCATATCCATAATCTCGGCTGGATGGCCATCCCCTGCTGCCAGGTTAACAAGACGTCCTTCAGCCAGGAGGTAGATTTTGCGTCCGTCGGCAAGCGCGTATTCCTCGATGTCTTTGCGCACCACGCGCTTGGAGGCTGCCATTTCACCCAGCTCCACTTTGTTCACTTCTACGTCAAAGTGGCCCGCGTTGGAAAGAATCGCTCCATCCTTCATCACTTCAAAATGCTCTTTGCGGATCACATCGCGGTTTCCAGTCACGGTTACGAAGAAATCGCCGTGCTTAGCCGCTTCCTTCATGGACATGACTTCAAAGCCATCCATGTATGCTTCTACCGCTTTGATCGGATCGATTTCCGTCACGATGACTTTCGCGCCGAGACCTTTCGCGCGCATTGCCACGCCTTTACCGCACCAGCCGTAGCCAACCACGACAACAGTTTTCCCAGCAACTACGAGGTTCGTCGTACGGTTGATGCCATCCCATACGGATTGACCGGTACCGTAACGGTTGTCAAACAAGTATTTGCAGAACGCATCGTTTACCGCTACCATCGGGAATTCCAGCTTGCCTTCGGACTCCAGCGCTTTCAGGCGAAGGATACCCGTTGTTGTTTCTTCCGCGCCTCCGCGTACTTGGGGCAGCAGGTCACGGCGTTCGCTATGTAGGATGGAAACAAGATCGCCGCCGTCGTCAATGATCAGGTCAGGGCGAGTTTCCAATGTTTTGATCAGGTGGCTTTTATATTCTTCAGGCGATGGATTGTATTTTGCGAAAACGCGAATGCCGTCCTCCACCAAAGCCGCGCACACATCGTCCTGTGTAGAAAGCGGATTGGAGCCCGTGATGGTCACTTCCGCTCCGCCCGCTTGCACCACTTTTGCCAAATAAGCGGTTTTTGCTTCCAGGTGGAGAGAAATCGCCACTTTCAAGCCCGCGAACGGTTTTTCCTGTTCGAAACGAGCGCGAATCCGATTTAATACAGGCATATGTTCTTTTACCCAATCGATCTTGAGATGACCGTTTGGAGCAAGGGACATGTCTTTTACAATGCTTTCAGCTACCGTATTCATGAAAATTGAAGTCCTCCTTTGAGTGCAACTTATACTTATCTTACCATACAGATTGGGGCGGTTCATCCCTTTTCTTGGGACAAGGACATTACACTTCCAGTCTGTAACAGATCGATCAATCGTTTCTGCGCTTGCGTGACCCACCGTTTTTTATGATAGATCAGCTGGCGATACACCCGAATCTCTGGATGCGCAAACGGCAAGATGGCCAACCGACCCTTGCTTACCTCTTCTTTCACCGCAATCATCGGCAATAAAGCAATTCCTAATCCATAGGATACGCATTGCTTGATGGCTTCCAAGCTGCCAAATTCAAGTGAACTGGCTACCTGTGTGCCCGTTTCCCGCAGGATCGTTTCCATCATCATCCGATAGCTGCAGCCAAATTCGGTAAATATCCAGTTTTCACCGGCAAAATCGCTGGCTACCACGTTGTCTTTGTGGACCAGCCGATGATCGGAGGGTGCGATGACGACCAATTTCTCCTCACCCAGATTCATGGTCACGAGATCGGGATGATCCTGCAACCGGTCCAACACGACAGCAAAATCATAAGAACCATCGTGAACGCCCCTGCGCAAATCTTGACATACCCCTGGTGTCAGCATCAGCTTGATTCGCGGGTGCTCTTTTTGAAAAATTTGCAAATACGGGGGAAGAAAAAATGCCGCCAATGATTCGACCGTTCCGATCGTCAGCGTCCCAGACAGCTGGGCTTGCTCCGACAAATTCCCCTTGGCTTCATCCAACAAAGTAAGCAGCTGCTCCGTATACAACAGCAGCGTTTCCCCGGCATGGGTCAGACGGATTTTTCTGCCCCAGCGTTCAAATAACGTCACTCCGAATTCCGTCTCGATATTTTGAATCTGTGTCGTCACACTGGATTGTGCATATCCCAGCACTTCCGCTGCTTTCGTAAAGCTTTGCCACTTGGCTACCTCGCGAAACGTTTGCAAATACCGCGTATCCATTGCTTCTCCCCTTCCAATCGAGATTTCCGATTGTCTTTATCAATTATTATAGATAATTCTGATGCAAAAGGATATGGTACACTGCACATAACTGAAATTTCATGCGAAAGAAGCGTGGTTCCTCATGTCAAAAGCAACTGAGCAAGCGGTAGGGCTGCATAAAACCCTGTCCCTGCCGCAAATCGTCGCCCTTTATATCGGAGCGGTCATTGGCTCCGGCATCCTGCTTATTCCGGGATTGGCCGCAGAGATTGCAGGGCCAGCCTCCATTATCGCCTGGCTGATCATGTCGATCATCGTGATCCCGATGGCTTTGACGATGGGACTGCTCTCCGCCAGGCACCCCAATGCCGGAGGGGTTTCCCACTTCGTCCGGCTGGCATTTGGCGATCGGTACGGCAATATGGTCGGCTGGTTTTTCCTGCTGTCTGTTCCGATCGGGGCTCCAGTCGTCGCCGTGACAGGCTCCCATTACCTCGCCATTTTGCTGGGCTGGAGTGATTTGCAAATCTATGTAACCGCAGGCTTGATCCTGCTTGCCACACTGGTCATGAACTATTTTGGCATGAAAATCGCGAGCCAGGTGCAGACGGTGGTCATCTCCTTGATTATCGCAACTCTGGTGCTTGCCATCGTCACGTCGATCCCGCATGCCTCCACTGCCCATTTCACCCCTTTTGTTCCGCATGGTTGGTTGAGCGTGATTCAGGTCGCCGGGTTGCTGTTTTGGTGCTTCATTGGCTGGGAGGCTGTGACGCATTTATCGGAAGAGTTTGTGGATCCTGAAAAAAATGCGATCCGTGGCGTGCTATGGAGTGCGGGATTGGTCGCTCTCATGTATTTCGGCATTGCCTTTATGACCGTCGCTACGCACAGCTACGGAGACGGTCTTTCTGCGGCTTCTCTGTCCGTGATGGTGCAATTGACCTTGGGTCCCGTTGGCGGCTGGATTGTCGCCATCACTGCGCTATTTATCTGTATCGCCGCTACAAATGCCTATATCGGCGCCGCTTCCCGGATTGCTTACTCTCTTTCTCACCAGGGCATCGCCCCGAAATGGTTCGGGATCCTGCATCGAAAATATCACACCCCGATCGGAGGGCTCGCCTTTTTATGCGCATGCTTCGCCATCGTGATCACCGTGCTGTCTACAAAGCTGATCTCGTTGGCCGCGATCATTGAGCTTCCCAACGCCACCTTTTTCGCCACCTATATCGGCGGTTGCCTTGCCGGCGTCCGATTGCTGAAAGGCAGTCGACTGGGAAGCACCTCGGCTTGGATCTCCCTGATCGTGACTTGTGCGCTGTATCCTTTCCTCGGTTGGTCTGCGCTTTATCCGTTTGTCGTCGTGATCGTCCTGCATCTAGTCGAGAAAAGAAAAGCAGCGCTCTCCCAATCCACTGAAAATGCGAAAGCCTAGTACCGTTCGAGTACTAGGCTTTTTTCTTATTCGTTTTTCCCGATCAGCGTAAAAGATTTTCCGTCCGGGGAAGTAAAATAGAAGGTTCGGTCAACGCTTCCGCCCAGTTCCCCTGCGTAATACTGGACCGTCACGCGATACTTGTTATCCCATATCCGTGAAATGTACAGCAATTCATCAAAATCAGGATGGCGGATATAATCTACGCCGTCCTTCGCTTTGAGGTACCAGAAGTGTTCATCCAGAAACGCATCCGTCACCGGCAGCTTTTTCTCCTTCACATACTTCTTCATCTGTTCCATATCGGTAATCCCCACGGCCTCCTGCAACAGCGGAACCGTCGATTTGGCCGTTTGGATGATCAGACCTTTTGTTTCTTGGTTCACATTGTCCGGGTACAGCTCCGCCATTTTTTCACGGAAGCGCTTGAGCAGCACCACCGCCTGCGCACGCGTGACGTTGTCGTTCGGACGGAATGTTCCATCCGGATAGCCCGTCATGACACCAAGCTTATAGATCGGATAGATCGTAACTAAATTGATTTCTTCCAGGGGAACATCTTTGAAAAATTTCGTTTTTGAGCCCCTGTACTGATCGCCTTCAGACTGTGCCGCGAGTGCTGCGAGCAAAATGCGGGCAGCCTCGCTCCGGTTTATGGATCCTGCTGGCTCGTCATAGCCGATGATCCCCGCGATGAGCATTTTCCGATACGTCGCGTCTGACCAGCGTCCCTTGCTCTTTTTCAAATAGGTCTCCTGCGCAAATTCATCTACCTCGTCCCCTGTGATCGGCGGGAGCATGCGGTAGATTAAAGCCATGAATTGCTCTTCTGAAATCGGCACATCCGGATGAAAGGTACCATCCGGAAAGCCCTTCACGATCCCCTCATTCGCCAGTTCCATGATATCCTTGGAGGCCCAATGACCTTTTATATCCGCATAAGTAGTTGTCCCTGTATCAGCTGAAGCCGAGCCTTGTGCAACAAGCTGCAGACCCAAAACAAAAGCCAGGCAGCATGTGATGACTGATCGTATCTTCACAACAGCGTCACCTATCTTCCTTATCAGGTAGTTTTCAATCATCATGCGGCAGATGTTGGTTTCATCCGCTCTCTATAATTAGACGTTTCTCGACGTTATTCGTTTCCTGTTAAAAATATGAATGTCTTTTTTTATAAGAAAAACTGCGAGAGAAGCCTCTCGAAGAAATTGTCGATCCCTTTATGAAAGGAAGTTTTTCATGCTGTATCAGGTTGAATGATCGCAAAGTTCTACTTGCTGATACAGAGGGAAAACCACTTTTTTATACGCCAACGCGAAAAGTGGTTTTCATCATCCTTATAAATTCTCCAGCTGGAGGCTTTCCACCTGCTTGCGAAGCTCCTCATTGAATGCCGCCAGTGTGTCTGCTGTGACGAGGTAACGCTCGGCAGCGAT
The DNA here is from genome assembly GCF_004521915.1 of Brevibacillus migulae. GTDB lineage: Bacteria > Bacillota > Bacilli > Brevibacillales > Brevibacillaceae > Brevibacillus_F > Brevibacillus_F migulae. The sequence continues at coordinate 5,192 of NZ_SDKD01000041.1, forward strand.
ACAATCAATCATATACTCGTTGATTGCCATGGAGTGGTGGGCCAGATCCTTATAATTATTCAGGTTGAAGGTAATGGTGCTTTCTTGCTGAAAGTCAAAAATGCGCACTTGCTTCCAGGATCCGACTTGATCAAACAAATATTTTTTCGCCGCGAGCTCATTGTCAAACAGTACCTTCCCTTTTTCATAGAAGAAACGGTGCTGCAGAATCGAGTATGGCGGGTAGAACAACGTGAATTGAATCTCCGGATGGTCTTTGATCAACGAAATCAGGTTGTGATCCAGATTATGCTGAATGTTGGAAAACTCATATTCACTCGAGGTGACCGGTTGGCTTTGCTTCACCTTGTCCCATTCCTTCATCACCACTTGCTTGCTGAACGTATAGTTTGTCCACGTATTCAGCAAGTTGAGATCCTGAGCAGGCTGATCATATAGCCCCATTCTGCTCCCGACAATTTTCAAGGAATCCATGGTCGTATCCACGTTCAACAAATATCGCCATTCATTGAGCGGATTCTTGTCATAAAAATAAAACGGAAACGGACCGTACTCGTCACGCACGCGGTCTGGCTCACCGCGCAGGGCAAAGTAATCCACGCCCCAAATGACATGCTTCACTTTACCGGTATCAATCGCCATTTTGGCAATCATGTATTGCTCCTTAGCCGTCGCTCCGGACATGGACAGCTTAAGCGTTTTGCCGCCAAGCTTCTTGTCGACATACGAGGGCAGGAAGTTTTCCGTCATCGAAGTGCCGATGATAATCGTGTCATAATCATAGTTGCGCGCCAGACCAGGATTTTGATAGCGCTGTTGGGTCGAGAAAGAAGGCGGGTAGTCGGCTTTGCGATAATATTGCAATGGGTCCACAGCAAAATTGATTCCCATCAAGACGCCCATCAACAGGATGACCAGGGATAGCACTGTGATTGACCATCGTTTATGTTGCTTCATACGTCCTCCCTATTAAAACTGGAAATATAAAAATTCGGAAACGCGATTCAAGCCATAGATGCCAGCCACGATCAGAACCGCTGCGGCGACGGCCCATCTCCATTTTGGCTGGAACCCCTTCTCCCATTCGCTGCTGTTTTTCCAGATCGTGACGAACAGGAAAGCGAGGAACAGCACAATCAGCTCTTTTCTGCCCCATGGCAAAGCAGGTGATATCCCACTCGTGAAAAGGCCGGTCTGCTCCACATTCACCATGCCTTTCAACACAACCATGGCTTGTGTAAAGCTCTCCGCCCGGAAAAAGACCCATGCGACGACGACAAACAAAAATGTCAACAACCGCCCCAGCAGCCAGTGCATTTTGAATCCGAGCTGACGCCAAAAATGGTTGACCACCAAGGCGGCTCCATGCATAAAGCCCCAGACCACAAACGTCCAGGCTGCACCGTGCCACAATCCGCCAAGCACCATCGTAATCATCAGGTTGAGGTGGCGGCGAAACGCCCCTTTCCGGTTACCGCCCAAGGCGATGTACAGATAATCACGCAAGAACCGGGACAGGGTCATATGCCAACGACGCCAGAAATCGATGATCGAATTGGATTTGTAGGGGGAATCGAAATTTTGCGGCAAACGAATGTTGAACAACAGGGCGATCCCCAATGCCATGTCGGTATACCCCGAAAAATCAAAATAAAGCTGGAAGGTATAGCTCAGCGCTGTGGCCCACGCTTCGGTGAATGTCAGGCTTGTCGCTGCAAATCCTGGGCTTGCCCACCCCGCAAACGTGTCCGCAATGATGACTTTTTTAAACAATCCGATGCCAAACAGCAGCAAGCCGTGAGAGATATTGCGCCAGTTGATCACCTTAGCCCGCTTATTTTCGAACTGCGGCATCATTTCCTTGTGATGCAGAATCGGTCCCGCGATCAAGTGCGGAAAAAAGGTGACGAACAATACATAGTTGATGAAGTTATATTCCTTCGAAGATCCGCGGTACGTGTCGACCAGGTAGGCGATCTGCGTAAAAGTAAAAAAGCTGATCCCCAACGGCAGCGCCACATGTAAAAATGCAAACTTCGTATCCAACAGAAAATTGAGATTCTCCAGAAAGAAGTTGGCATATTTGTAGTAGCCCAAAAACAGCAGATTGGCTGTAATACTTAAGATGAGCAATGATTTTTTGGGAATGAACCGATCAAGCGTTCCTTTGGCCAGCATGGTGCCGACTGTATAGTTGAACAAAATGCTCCCCATCATTAACGGGAGATTGGCAATATTCCACCAGCTGTAAAAAAACAGCGATGCCAGCGCCAGCCAGGCAATCCCCACTTTGGTCAATCGGAAGCGATTCAATAGAAAATAGACAGCGAACGTGATTGGTAAATACAAAAAGATAAACTCGTACGAATTAAACAGCAAGGTGGCCAACTCATCCTTTCCTGAGTAATTTCGATGACCCGCAGTAACTATACCTTTTCTAGCAGAATCCCGTCAATATGACAGAAGTAAGGAAACAGCCCGCGCGGCATCTGACACCGCGGGGCTGTATGTTGGCTAAAGAGAAACGATATGATGGGCTGGCCCTGGCGAAAAAGGAGCGGCGACCAGCTGGTCAATCAGCTCGGGACCGTATTTGTTGGCAAAGACGAAATAAGAGTAAACTCTTTCCTGCCACCTTCCCTCCGGCAATAGCGCTTGTTCCACACGCTGCATGCGAGTCAGCGTCACTTCATGGCGATTGCGCAGCGACTGCTCTATTTTTTGCTGAAGAAAATCGACTTGCTCCAGCAAACGGACCGTATTTTTTTCTGCAAGCTCCGCCAAGCCCTGGTCAAATGCTATCACGTCCTGCACGAGCGGTTGATATTGATGAAGCAATTCCTGCTTGGTCTGGGCGAAGCGGGCCAGCAGATGCTCTGCCTGGGAATCTGTCTTGATCTGCTTCAGCCATGCTTCCTTCCAACCGGCAAAGCCGTGCAGCACTTGTGTTGCCGGCAAATCGAGCTGCTGCAGATATCTGGTGATCGCCCCTTCAACCAGCGTAATCGACATCCGCGGCAGGACAATCGGCAGCTGGTAGCCGAAGTGAGAAAACACCTCAGCAAAATAAGCCCAATACGCGACTTCTCCCGGTCCGCCAATAAAGGCTAACGTGGGAAACAGGTGCTCCTGCATGAGCGGTCTTGTCACGACATTGGCACTAAATCTCGCGGGATCGGTTTCAAGCATGGTCAGCAATTGCTCGCGGCTATATCGATAGCGGCCGTCCTTCGTCATGAATCGATCCTGTTTGCGTTCCAGCAGCAGCCGCTGCCCTTCTTCATAGAGGAAGAAATGCGCCTGATTTTCTTCGATGGCAAGCTGCGGCTCATAACCATTTTGCTTGATCTGTTCATCTGCCCGCAGCAGCAGGCTGCCCAACTCCTCGTTTTGCTGGATGATTTGCTCAAACACCGGTCGTTCAAGCTCCCGGACAAAAGGAAGAGACGATTCTACGAATACCAGTCCATGCTTGCCAAAGAGGCTGACCATGATCCGGGCAAACCAGTCTGCTACATTGTCTGCAGCTGCTGCCGTCTCTTCCGCCAATCGCCGCAGCGCAGCGGTGTGCTCCGTCTCCGTCATGCCATCGAAAAACGATGCCAGAAACGCGCGACAGGCATCAAGATCCAAAGGCATCATGCTCGCGGAAGTCTTGCCTGTCTTCGCCAGGTCCAACCTGCATTTTTTTAACCCTTCGCCCGCAGGCAGAAAGAGATGGTTGATCTCTTCCCAGTCATGGTCCTCTCCCGCAATCCAGAAGACCGGAACCACTGGAACTCCGTGCTCCTCCTCCAATTGCTTCGCTGCTTGGATGAGATGAATGGCTTTATGTATGGTATAGAGGGGGCCGGTTAACACACCCGCTTGCTGGCCGGCAATGACGACAACCGCATTTTCCTGACGAAGGCTGTGAATCCGCGCTAACGCATCCGGATGATTTCCGATCGCTTGATTATACGCGAGCAATCCTTCCGCGAGTTGTTCTCGATGCGGAAGCGGGCGACGCTGCAAGTAAGAAAGTCTGGCTTGATAAGATGCCTGATCGTACGGCGTATATGGGAAGAACGTCTGCATCCCCATCCTTTGGTTCACATAGTCGTCGACCAACCGATTGGAAGACGGGAATTGTGCGTTCAAAATATTCATGTGTAGTTCCTTCTTTCCTGACGATTCTTTGCAAATTATATCATGTGTTGGCCTCCCAAAAAATAAGACAACCCGCCGTAATGGGTTGCCCTACACTTTTTTTCCAATTTTACAGCTGCGGCGGGGTTAATGCCCAGATTAAAACGGCTTCTCCATCGTCCGCGTTTTCCACTACATGACTCTGGGCGCTCGCGAAGTACAAGCTGTCGCCCGCATACAAATGATGAACCTCGTCACCCACGCGAACGACGACACTGCCTTGGTTTACGACGATGCATTCTTCTCCGTCCTGCTGGATAAATTGATCGACGATGACCTCACCCGGCTTGAGCCGCACTTCCATCAGGCCGAGCTTGCCTCCCGACCCTGCTGAAAGCAAGGAGTAAGTCCCTGTGGATTCAGGGAACACCACCTGGCGACGCTGCTCTTTTCGTGTGACATAGACATGCTTTTGATTGACATCCTCAAAGAAATGAGTGATGGAAGAGTCAAGAGCTCTGGTAATTCTCCACAGCGAATCGAGTGATGGCTGCGAGATGCCGCGTTCCACCTGGCTGAGCAAGCCTTTGCTCAAGCCTGTTTTGTTTGCCATTGTTTCCAGTGTGTAACCTCGTTCTTTACGAATCATCCGGATCTTATTCCCGATCATCTCTATCGGTAGACGCATGCTATCGACCTCTTTTCACCAAAAACTTTTTTTCTTGTACGAAAAGAGCGCTTTCTCTTTTCGGAACTGCCCTATGTAGACAAAGTTGGCTAGCCTAGTTGCATCGTTTTCCATACTCCAGCTGTAAAGAGGCATACATAAGCAAGGCAAAGCAACAAGAAACTGATACGCCAGGTGGAAAAACTGATTTTTTTCAGCGAGATCTTTCCACGCACTTTTACCTGCAGCCAGCCTAGCAGGAAGAGCAGCCCCACAAAGAGCAATACAATCCACCACCAGACTGACCAGGCATCGGGCCAAATCAGCGAATACTGCGACATCACAGCGTGAATCAACAAAAAATTCGTAATATTTATCGCCCAATTCGCTGCCTGTCGCTTGTTGCGTTTCCACAGCATCACCGCAAGATAGATCATGACGAAGCCGAAGAATGGAAATGTGGCGAGAATACCCCATACAAACACCCATCCATCTATCAAAAAAGACATGCTTCGTCACTCCCTTCGACAAATCAATCTTCGCTTGTCGCACTTACCCGCCGCTATGCTTGCTGCCAAGTCTGTTCATCTGCTCTTTGAGACGAATCACTTGACGCAACGTTTCATGTCCAGGTGTCGAAATGCCATGCTCTTTTGCCTTTTGGACAAGATATCCGGTTATCGCCTCGATTTCTGTCTGTTTTCCTTGCTGCAAATCTTGTAGCATGGAAGAAGTATTTCGGGAAGTATTTCGGCAAATGGTTAGAATTTCCTGCCAAGTAGTCTCATTAAATTTTTGTCCACAAATGTCAGCTACCGCTGTCGCTTCTTCAAATAATTGACGCATCTGTGCAGTCAGCTCGGCGGATTGAAGGAGCATGCCATTTTGCACCTCATGGATGGCGGTCAATGGGTTGATCAAAGCGTTTGCAATCAACTTGTCCCAAAGGATTTTTTCTACGTCTTGCACGTACTCAGCCCGAATCCCCCCGCGATTCAGCAAAGCGAGAACCCGTGCGATGGCAGGATCCTCCCCCTCTTGCTTTTTCCACGAACCGATTCGCAACTTTCCTTCCCCTGTATGTTCGACTTCAATCGGCGAAATTCTGCGCGCCCCTTCCGTATTGACGGCTACGTAGAGAAATTGGTCACGGATGATCTTGGAAAGTTGTTCGCCATGTCCCATGCCATTTTGCATCGCAACCAGGATGGATCCAGCGGGAATGGAGTGCAACGCAGGTAGGAGTGCGGGTACATGTGTCTGCTTCACGGTGAGAAGATAGAGGTCGGCTTCAGGGAGAGGGTTTGTCGAGGAAATGGCCTCTATATCGATTCGCTGCCGCTTTCCATGCAAATCGCGCAAAATGACCCCATTTGCACAAAGCGCTTCAGCCTGGGCATCTGTCCGGGTGACAAGCTGTACTCGTTGATTCGCCTGAAGCAGGCGTGCAGCGAAAAGCAAGCCAACCGCGCCCCCGCCGATAATGACAATACGCATAAAAATGCCACCTGTTTCCATTCTTAGTAATAATTCTAAACCATAGCATACCAAAATTTCACAACCGCTTCAATGCAACAAAGCTCGTTCGACCCCATTAATCAGGGCAAACGAGCTTCGAATGTTTTTATACAGGGTAGACCGGGTGCTTGCGGTCGGTAAAAATCTGCCGCTTGCTTGCATAGACCGTATAACGGTTGATCAGCTCTTGACGGAGGTTTGCCGGTGGTACGATCCCATCGACGATCAGGTCAGAAGCCAGCAAGTAAAGATCGATGTCTTCCTGATATTCCTTCCGTTTCTCCATGATGAAAGCTTGTCGTTCCTGAGGATCTTCAATTGCTTGGATCTTGTTGCTGTAGACGGCGTTAACCGCTGCTTCCGGCCCCATCACGGCGATCTGCGCTCCCGGCAAAGCCAAGCATGCATCCGGTTCGAAAGCAGGACCCGCCATCGCATACAATCCTGCGCCGTATGCTTTGCGCACGATGAGGGAAATTTTCGGCACCGTCGCCTCTGACATGGCAGAAATCATTTTTGCGCCATGCCGGATGATCCCCGCCCGTTCTACCGCAGTTCCGATCATGAAACCAGGAACATCAGCCAGGAACAGCAGGGGAATATGGTAAGCATCGCACAAATTGATGAAGCGGGCCGCCTTGTCCGCGGAGTCAACGAAAAGGACGCCGCCTTTGACGCGCGGCTGGTTGGCGATAATTCCGACGGGCTTTCCATCCAAGCGGGCGATCCCGGTGATGAGCTCCTGTGCGAACAATTTTTTGATCTCAAAGAAGGAGTCCTCATCCACCAATGCATCGATAAAATCATACATATTGAAAGGCGCATTCTGGTTTTCCGGAACGATTGTGCTGATATCCTTTGCTTGCGGATTCGGTGCCATCCCTACTGTCACCGGCGGCTTCTCCGTGTAGTTAGCAGGAAAATAGGAAAGGTACTTGCGAGCGGATTGAATCGCTTCCTCTTCATTTGCCGCCAGTACGTCTCCGCATCCGCTCACCGAGCAATGCATCCGTGCCCCGCCCAGCTCCTCCAGGGTGACTTTTTGGCCGATGACCATCTCAGCCATCCGCGGCGACCCCAGATACATGCTGGCATTATGCTCAACCATGATGACAATATCGCAGAAAGCCGGGATATAGGCTCCACCGGCAGCAGACGGTCCAAACAGGATGCAGATTTGCGGCACTTTCCCCGATAGCTTCACCTGATTGTAAAAGATCCGGCCCGCTCCGCGTCGGCCCGGGAACATCTCCAACTGATCCGTAATCCGAGCGCCTGCCGAGTCCACGAGATATATCAGCGGCACACGCATTTTTTCTGCCGTTTCCTGAATCCGGATGATTTTTTCTACGGTGCGGGAGCCCCATGATCCGGCTTTCACGGTAGAGTCATTGGCCATGACACAGACCGTCTGCCCATTCACCTTCCCGATCGCCGTCACCACACCGTCCGCCGGCAAGTCCCCTGCCAGGAAATTGGCGAACAAGCCGTCCTCCAGCATGAATTCATCGTCAAACAAGAGCTTCAGCCGATCGCGGACAAACAGCTTGTTTTGTTCCTTCAGCTTGGCATGATATTTTTCATCTCCGCCCTTTTCCACCTGGGCCATCCGCTCACGCAAAATATCTTCCATTTGGTTGCTCATCTTTCTCCTCCTGTTTCTACTCTCCACGGTAATGGGGCTTGCGCTTTTCCTTGAATGCGGTCAGCCCTTCCATGCGATCTTTTGTAGGAATGAGTACTTGATATGCATTGCTTTCGATGGCGAGACCTGTTGCCAAATCCACTTCCAGTCCATAATCGACCGCGTATTTTGCTTGGGCCAAAGCAAGCGGAGCATTGGCTGCGATGGATTCGGCCAGCTCACGGCTTACGGCCAGCACCTGTTCAGCTGGCGCCACTCTGTTCACCAAGCCGATTTGCACAGCTTCCGCCGCTTTCACTCGGCGCGCGGTCAGAATCAGTTCTTTCGCAATCCCTTTGCCGACAAGGCGGGGAAGCCTTTGCGTTCCTCCCGCTCCCGGGATGATGCCCAGCGAGGTTTCGGTCAGCCCCATTTCAGCCGTCTCGCTCATCACCCGCAGATCGCAAGCGAGAGCCAGCTCGGTCCCGCCGCCCAAGGCAAGGCCATTGACCGCCGCGATGACTGGGATGGGCAGGCGCTCAATCTCCGTAAAGGTATCGCGAATCGTGCGGATATAGTGCTGCACCTGCTGATCGCTCATCGTCCGGCGTTCCTTCAAGTCGGCACCGGAGCAAAACGCTTTATCCCCTGCTCCCGTAACAATCAATACACGTACATCGCGGTGGATATTCAACGCGGCCAGATACTCACGCATGGTCTGAAGCGTTTCCAGATTGAGACAGTTAAACACTTCGGGACGCTCAATGGTCAATATGCCGATAAGTCCATCCTTTTCAAAACGTACACTCACTTGGATTCTCCTCTCGCGGCACAATGCGCTTGCAGCATTTTCGAAGGGAGGGTCCTTCCCAGCTGACTCTGGATGTACGCTCCTGCATCTAAAAGCTTTTCGAGGTCGACACCCGTGTGAACCCCCATGCCCTCCAGCATATATACCAGATCCTCGGTGGAGATATTCCCGGCTGCGCCCGGCGCATAAGGGCAGCCGCCCAAACCTCCGATGGAGCTGTCAAAGATCCGGATTCCTTCCTCTAGCGCTGCTACCACATTGGCCAGACCTGTGCCTCGTGTATCATGGAAATGTGCAGCCAACCGTTCTGCCGAAAACTCCTGTACGAGTGCCGAAAATTTTTCATGGACTTGCTTCGGAGTGGCTACACCGATGGTATCTCCGATCGAGATCTCCTGAATCCCCATGGCAAGCAGGGCTTCCGTCACCCTCAGACTGTTGGCAATCGGGACATCTCCTTCGTACGGGCAGCCAAAAACAGTAGACACGTAGCCGCGTACGGGAATACCGTGCTCACGGGCGGCTGTGACGACTTCCGCCAGAACCGGATACGTATCCGCGATCGATTTGTTGATGTTTTTTTGATTGTGGCTCTCGCTTGCCGACATGAAGACGGCGATTTGCTGCAGGCGTGTCTCCTTTACCCGATCCCACCCGCGCAAGTTGGGAACCAACGCGCTGTAGCAAACCTCCGGACGCTGTTCAATGCCATTCAGCACTTCCACAGCGTCCGCCAGCTGGGGAATCCATTTCGGATTGACGAAAGAGCTCGCTTCAATATAACGTAGGCCTGACGCACTCAGCCTGTTTATCAGTTCAATTTTTGCCGCGGTGGGGAGAATCTCTTTCTCATTTTGCAACCCGTCCCGCGGTCCCACTTCCACGATCTTGACCTCCATTTGCCTACCTCCCCCAAATCTAGCGAGCGCTCAGTTGGTCAACATGCGTTTATTCCAATACGAGAACGATGTCTCCTTCATTGACAAAATCCCCGATGTTTACCTTTACTTCCTTCACGGTGCCTGCCGCTTCCGCCTGCAGAGGCACTTCCATTTTCATCGATTCCATCACGATGACATCTTGGCCTGCCCCTACATTGTCTCCTGCGCTTACAAGCACTTGAATCACGGTTCCTGCCATGGTTGCTGTTACTTGTTTCATTTGAATGCACTCCTTCATTTTCATTGATTCATCGGTTTATTTTATTCGTTTTCGCTGTATGAATTGCGTCGTGTAGACACCTTGCTGAAATTCTTCATCCTGCAGCACTTCCAACAAAAAGGGCAGATTGGTTTTGATTCCGCTGATCTCATACTGCTGCAATGCCTCTATCGCCCGCGCAATGGCCTCTGCTCTCGTGGTACCGGAGACAATCAGCTTGGCGATCATCGGGTCATAAAAAGGAGTGACCTGGGTCCCTGCCTCTACAGCATCGTCGATACGAACATGCTCCATTTTCGGAGGTACATAGTCCGCAATCGTACCCGGCGACGGCAAGAAGGTAACCGGATCTTCCGCGTAAATACGGCATTCAATCGCATGACGAAGCGCTTTTACGTCTTCCTGCTTGAGCTCTAGCACGGCTCCTGCCGCCACATCAAGCTGCATCGCCACCAGATCCAATCCCGTCATTTCTTCGGTCACGGGATGTTCCACCTGCAAGCGTGTGTTCATCTCCAAAAAGTAGAAGCGCTTCTGGTCATCCATGATGAATTCCACGGTTCCTACTCCCGTGTAGTTAACTGCCTTTGCTGCCTGCACAGCTGCCTCGCAAATTTGCTCCCGGGTTTGCTGATCCAAAAACGGCGAAGGGCTTTCCTCCAGCACCTTTTGATGGCGGCGCTGTATCGAGCATTCCCGCTCCAGCAAATGCAGCACATTTCCATGATTGTCCGCGACGATCTGCACTTCGATATGGTGCGGATTCTCCACATACTTTTCAAGGAACATGGTGTCGTTTCCGAAGTAAGCCTTGGCTCTGCCGCGTGCGGACTGAAATGCTTGCCGCAATTCTTCGTCATCATGAACGACCTGCATCCCAATTCCACCGCCGCCTGCACTCGCCTTCAGCATGACCGGATAACCCATTTGCGCTGCATGGCTGATGGCTTCTTCGGCTGTCTCCATTTTTCCTTCAAAGCCCGGCACGACTGGCACACCAGCATCACGCATGATTTTTCGCGCGGTCACTTTATCGCCCATGTCCGCAATTACCTCAGGAGTAGGCCCGATAAATGTAAGCCCTGCTTCCCTGCACCGCTTGGCAAAGGTCGCATTTTCCGAAAGCAGTCCGTACCCCGGATGGATGGCATCCGCTCCTGTCTCTTTTGCTGCAGCCAAAATGGCATCGATGTTCAGATAGCTTTGCGGCACAGGTGGCGGTCCGATATGAATCGCTTCGTCCGCTTCCCTAACGAATGGCATTGCCTTGTCTGCCTCCGAGTAGACAGCAACCGTGGAGATCCCTTGCTTTTGACAAGAGCGTATGATCCGGCGGGCGATTTCCCCCCGATTCGCAATCAATACCTTGCGCATGCCAACTCTCCCTCCATTTGTTAATACTTGTAAAGTAAACGCTTTCACAAAGATTGAAAAAAATTGCCTGCTCCTGTACTCTATTGTGCCATGTTTCCGTTGATTGTTCTAGAAAAAAATTGAAAAGAGAAAAACTCTGCCTATTCGTGTATAATAAGATCGAATCGGATTGTTTAGCTATTGCGCGGGAGGAGTGAATGACCTCATGTATGAAGTAAAACGTTTAAGCATCAATTATAAAACACTTGAGGAGTTTCAAAAATTCCGGGAATTTGGCCTGGAAGAGCTTTCGATGAAGGAAGATCTGGAAGCCAATATCGTGGAAAATGACTCCGACTCACCCTTCTACGGCATCTATGACGATAACCGTTTGGTTGCACGCATGAGCCTGTATAAGATTGAGGGCAAATACGATCGCTATTTCCAACCAGCTCAAGACTACTACGAGCTGTGGAAGCTCGAAGTATTGCCTGACTATCGTGGAAAAGACTATGGAACAGCTCTGGTGAACTATGCAAAAAGCACCGGTTTGCCCATCAAAACGAATTCACGCTGCCGAGCGGATGAATTTTGGTTGAAAATGGATTTCAAACCCGTCAAGTATAACCCGATGCGTGACCGCGGTGAAAATCCATACGTGTGGCTCCCAGAAGGCGTAACCATGCAGGACTAGCTGCCAGACGGCTAACAAAAAAAGAAGCGGAAATCCGCTTCTTTTTTTCATTCTTATTTTTCAATGCGTTCCAAGTTGCCGTTCTCATCCATCTTGAAGACAGGCTTGGCGGGCTCCTCTTCCTGCAGGAACACGAGCTTGCGTGCTCGTTCCATGATCTGCAGCAGCGCCTTGTAGTCCTCGCTCACATCTTGAACGGTTTCCAATTCTTTTTTGATTCTGTCGTTCTCTTCTCTTAATTCTTTTATCTCCATTTCCTTGCTCTGCAGCAGCTGCTCCAGCTGATTCAGCTTGCGCACCGTCTCTTTTTGATTGGTGAGCAAACGGATCGCTGTCTCAATTTGCTGTTCCTCATCCAAGTCAGGAGTCGAAATATGTTCCTTGGGCGGCGAAAAGATTACCGGTTCTTCGGCTATTTCTGTATCTGCCTGTGCCGTGGCCACCTGCCCGATTCTGCCCAGTTTCTTCATTTGCTGCCGCTGCCCTTTGGCAATCGCAATTGCGGCATCATATCGTTTACGAACGGTACTGTTCCACCGGAATCCGCAAGCTGCTGCCGTGCGGCCAAGCCGTTGTCCCACCTCTTCAAAGGCTGCTAACTGTGTGCCGCCTTCACGGATGTGGCGGAGTGTAACTTCGGCCAGTACCAAATCGTCGTCTTCTGTCCATGCGTCCTGCCTGGATGCTACCATATTATACGTCCCTCCCGCTTACCTTTAAAAAGGATGATGTAATTCATCCTATGCTTTTCCCTACTCTCATAGAATCGCTTTCTACTAGAAAAAGTATGTCCAAGCAAGCATTTGTTTAAACGAAGCGGAAGGCAAAGCTAATCTACAATCTATTCCTTGCGAAAAAAACGTTCGATTGCCCCAACATGCTGTTCACTGCCCCAAAGGCCAGCACATTGCTCAATCTCCAGGCGAATGCGCTCTTCCATCGGCAAACCTTCACGTTTCCAGGCAAGCAGCTTCATATAAGAAGTGATCGAGGTCAGCGGCTGCTTCGCCATTTTGGCCGCGAAGGTGAGCGTTTGCTCCCGCAGCTGGGCCGCCGGATGCACAAAGTCGACCAAACCATAGGACAGTGCTGTGTAAGCAGACACTTTTTCACCTGTCAGCAGCAGCGTCAAAGCTTTTGCTTCCGGCAAGAGAGAAAGTAGACGACTCCCCCCACCCCACCCGGTTGTAATATGCATGCCGATCTGCACAAAACCAAGCTTGGCCTCCTCACTCGCCACGCGAATATGACAGGCGGCGGCAAATTCGCAGCCGCCTCCCACTGCCGTTCCATTGATCATGGCAATCACGGGTTTGGAAAAATTCGTGATGGTTTGCAGCAGATCTCCAACCCTGGACAGTAACGGAAGCGCCTCCTCAAAGCCTCTGACCGCACCAAACTGCGCGAGATCTCCGCCTGAAATAAAGGTGCTCCCGCTGCCTGTAAAAACCACTACTTTTATGGATGGGTCACGCTCTAGCCGAGCAAGCACCTCATTGATTTCTTGCACCATCTTCATATTGATCGCATTGCGCACTTCCGGCCGATTCAGGGTCAGAATGGCGATACCATCCTCTTGCTCGAGTTTAATGGTTTCCATAGTACGACCAGCCTCCCCTCTCCCTGCTATTTTCTCCATTGTAAACAGGCAATAGAAAAGAAAAAAGAGGGGTAGCCCCCTCTCAACTGATTGTATTCATTTGTTGCTAGATTTATGAGTTTTTGAAAAACGCGGCTGCACAAAGTATTTGGCGCCATGTCTGCAATGATGTCGATGGGATTTTATGAATTCGAATCGTTTAAAAAATTTTTCATTGCATCAGAATTGTAACCGATGATGACATTTTCTCCATCCGTTAAAATCGGGCGTTTCAATAACCGCGGGTCATCGCTCAGCATTTCCAGCAGTTCGCTGACCGTCATGTCATTGATATCAACGTCGAGATTTTTAAAGGTTTGGCTGCGGCGAGATAAAATCTCATCTGCTCCGCTAGTCGTCTTTTTCATGATATCCATCAGTTCGTCCGAAGAAGGCGGGTTGCGGAAAAGGTGGCGCTCCTCATAAGAGATCCCGTTTTCCTGCAGCCATGCCTTCGCCTTCCGACAGGACGTACAGCTCGGATATGTAAAGAAAGTGACTTTGCGTGTGGTTTTTGCTACTGCCATATCAATAACCCCTCCCAATCCAAAAAGGAATGTATCTATACTTTTGTAAGGAAAATTCCTGATGATTGCATTATAAATTTCTCATTAACACTATGTCAATAGTGTAAAATATAAAAACCATGTAAACCTTGTTAAACTGCAGGATTCCACACTCCGTTCTTAACATCTTCGACAAAATCGGCTACACTAGATTAAGAAGCTATAGTGAAAGGGGGAAACACACGTGGGACATGATGCCCAAAAACTGACGAGCGCATTGGCAGATCCGACTCGTTTTGCGATTTACCAATATGTCGCCGATAGCAAGCATCCACTTTCCGTCCAAGAGCTCGCCGACCATTTTAGCATCCACCCCAATGTGGCCCGATTGCACTTGGCTAAATTGGAAGATGTCGATCTGATCAAATCGTTCTCGGACAAAACCGGAAAAGGCGGCCGACCAAGCCGGCTGTATGCCTTGTCCGATCAGGTTGTCAGCTTGCAATTCCCCCCTCGGGATTATCAATTGCTGGCGGATATGGCCATTGAAAGCTTGCTTACCTTTGGCGAAGCGGGCGAGCAGGCATTGATCAAGATGGGACACCGCATGGGACAGGAAATGGCTAAGCGCGCGATGTCGCAATATCCCATTCAACTCGACAGCGACTCGATAGAAACGATACTGGAGCATATTCACCGTCTGGTCATCGCCCAAGGCCTGAAACCCGACATTGAATCCGTAAATCAAAACATGATCCGTTTCCGTGTATATAATTGTACTTTTTCGGAAACCGCGAAGCGCTTTCCGAAAAGTGTATGCAAAATGCACAATGCCATGCTGACGGGAATATTTGAAGCCTTCTTTGGAGAAATTGAATTACAGGAAGAAAGCTCGATGATCACCGGCTGCAATTCATGCAGCTATACGATGATTCGTTTGCAGAAACAATCCGTTCAGGGATAGGTGTGTCATAAATCCGTCATACCTTCCCGTTTACACGATTGTCCCTCTCCGATATAAT
This sequence comes from Brevibacillus migulae, assembly GCF_004521915.1. GTDB lineage: Bacteria > Bacillota > Bacilli > Brevibacillales > Brevibacillaceae > Brevibacillus_F > Brevibacillus_F migulae. The sequence continues at coordinate 20,315 of NZ_SDKD01000041.1, forward strand.
GGGATAGGAATCTTGTAGAAAATCTTACCTGCACTGCGAAAAGGGGGTATACAGATGGATCGCATGTATCGCGTTCTTGGCTTCTGGACCTTGGTGATTGCCCTCATGTCTTTCTGGGGCGGTCTGTACCCAATGGCACTCATTTTCTTTGCCTTGACTGCATTCTTTGTGGCGTTAAGCTACATGAGCCTGTCGGAACGAGCATATCTGAATATCTTTTTTGGATTCATGTTCTTCTCCTTCGTAGGCTTCACCTACTACACCTTCTTCGTGATGCCAGTAGGTCCACAAGAGCATTCGCTTTTGCTCTCCATTCTGTAAATCGAAAAAAGATGCTCGCATGCGGGCATCTTTTTTTACGTCCACTTTTCTTTTTGCAGCAGGCGAAGCGGCAGGTCCATCGGCACTTCTTTCGCCTGTACCAGCACGCGAAAGACCCGCCCCATTCCATCCGGTGCGATTAGCTGGCGAATGGCTCGATTCCGTTTCATCGCTTCGCTGGAGAAAGGATCTCGATCCTGATGATTTTGCAAACGCTGCAGGATCCCATGACGGAGTAAAAATTGATCCTGACGCAAATAAGCGAGCGAACGAAGCCCCGCCGCTTCCCCCCATCTCTGCAAAGCGGAAAAATTCACATGGGCGGTCATATCCTGCTCGCCTACATGTATGAATGGATTGTCATGTGCTTGATGGCGATAGTAGCACATCAAAGTCCCTCGTTTGCGGGAAGGATGATACAGCTGTTCTTCTTCGTCACCGTAGTCAATGGTGATTGCATAGCCGCGCGTAAGCATGTTTCCGACTGCGGCAATGGCCTGCTTCATCCCCGCATTTAATTCCACCCGGGAACCTGGCAAGACGGATGGTTCTCTTTCCTGCAGCATCGATTTTGCCTGCTCGGTTAGCTCGTTCAGGTACGTCTCCTTGAAGGCTTGCCCCTGCTCATCCCAGGTCACCCCGATTTCACGCCAGCCGTTTTTTCCCTTTTCCAGCAGATGAACAGGATAGGCATCCAGCCATTCGTTAGAGACGACGACTCCCTCTATCTGGATGCGCTCTGCCGCTTCCTCGATGGAAGAAACCCATTGCTTCGGTACCGCTTCATCAGCAATGGCCTGCTCTTGCAAAGCGCGGTGATATGGGCTTGCCTCTACCATGAGAACCTTCAGCTTTTCGTAGCTAGCTGGCGCTGTGCAACGAATATGCTCCAGCATATGTTTCATCAAATAACCGGTACCGCCACCCACCTCGACAAGTGTCGGCTCCTCGACCCGAGATTTTTGCAGCATCTCCAGGATCGCATCTGCCAGTGTGTGCGCAAAGACGGGATGCACCGAGGCACTTGTGTAAAAATCGCCTTCTTTTCCGACTTTTACCCGTTCTGCGGTATAGTAGCCCCACTGCGGATGGTACAAAGCGAGCTCCATATATTCGGCAAACGAGATCGCTTTTTGTTCATGCTGCATCATTTTTTCGCGAAGGTAGTCAATCAGCTCCATGCATCATATACTCCTAACAGGAAATTCTTTTCTTTTCCCACAGCTTGGCAAATCACGGTATAATAGGTGAATATGAACACCGGAATTGTAACATGAAAGTGAAATGGCAGACAATCACAGGGATCAGGCAATCTGTTCAATTCCTGTGACCGATGCCGAAAAGGTGACAGTATGCGAAGATTTGTAATGATTATGCTTGTTTTTCTCCTCAGCCTCTCATCCGTCTCTTCGATCGTTGGTGCTGTTGAGCCTGCTCCCCCCTTAGAGGAGCTCATCTTGCAGCAGCATCTGACGCAAAAAGAGCTGGAACGGAGTTTATCGCTTGTAAAGGAAGAGGAAAAAGCACTGCAGACAGAAATTGCGCAGCTTACGCTGGATATGGGCAAGCAGGCATCCATCATCGCGGCCATGCGCAAGCACGCCGGCGAGGTGGCCAGAGCCTACTACATGGGTGAACGCACCTCTCTGTTGTCTTTGATTTTTGATACCGAAAATTTCAATGATTTCCTCTTGCTGTACGAGTTTTTACAGTTGCTCTACGAAAGAGACCTGAATACGCTGGAGCGATTTCAACAGGAAAGGGCCAAGCTCGAACAGATGCAAGCCACTAAGCAAAACCGTTTGAGCCGTGTGACGGAGCTGCGCAAGCACTTTGAATCCCAGCTGCAGCAGCTGCTGATCGTCCAAGCCGAGAAGGAACGCAATCTGAACAAACTGAGCGATCCGGCAGGCGTCGAATCGCTGATGGATCACCTGATTGTAGATTGGCGCGAGCGCGGTCTCCCCGCCTTCAACACGTTCTTCAGCGAGCTGGCTGCCGCCATGTTCCAAGTGCAGGAGCTGGCGACACCTGAGCGGATTTCTTCCGAGGATCTGTTTTCCCATACATTGACGATCAGTGAAGAGGACTTTAACCAGTTCCTCATGTCCAAAAATGATCTGTTCAAGCAATCCCGCTTCACTTTTGAGAATGATCAATTGATGGTCGAAGGATCCTATGATCAGATGAATCTGCGCATTGTTGGCAACTATGAATATGTCTCCCCGCAGGAATTAAAGTTTCATATTACCAAGCTCACGTTTGACGGATTTGAACTGCCGCAGACGACGATTGAAGAGATGGAGAAGAAATACGACCTCGGCTTTTATCCGTCTGTGATCTCCCCCAATGTCCAGGTGCAAAGCATCCGTCTTGCCGATCAGGCCTTGACCCTGAAGCTGAAGCTCAATTTCCCGTTTGGCTTCGGCAAAAAATGAGAAAAACTTCAATAGAAGTTCTCCCGAAGAAGTTGTCGAGTCCTTCTTTAGCGGTAGTTTTTCTTGCTGTATCAGGTTGATTGGTCGTGAAGTAAATAATTTTTGATAGTAGAGTAGGAAACTGAAATTTTCGGGCGACCTTC
>NZ_SDKD01000042.1 GCF_004521915.1 Brevibacillus migulae
TCCGGCGAACCTGGGTCAATTTTAACCCGGCGGTGACAGGAATTATTGACTTTAGATTTGTTGGCACTTTTTTGCATCACAATGCAAAAACGGAAGAATAAATAGGTGATAAGTTATTAGGTAAGTACCCCAGCTGTAAGCACGCGAATTTAATTTATAGAATACCGAGAATTATGCTGCCTTATTATAGACTCGTATCAACTCACCGCGTCGAATAGTGTGTTTTAACTGCCATGCCCCGCCTCCACCAATACATATCAAGGTACACCGCTCGAATTGTGAGTGGTGTTTTTTATTGCAAAAAATTCCTACCTTAGTATCGCTGAATGGAGGCCATCACTTAAGGGTGAATAGTTTTTCAATTGTGAATGTACCAATAATTGCATAAACTATTCAATAACAACGAGTTTTTAAAAAGAGGAGTGAAGGCGATGGTTCACGGTACGGTGAAAAAAAGAGTGGAAACAAGCCGCTTACTAACTTCTTACCTTGAAGCGGGAGACTCAGCCCAACAACCTGTCCTTCTCATTCATGGGAATGTTTCTTCCAATCTCTTTTGGGAAGAGACGCTGGAAGCATTATCGCCATCCTATTGGGTGCTGGCTCCAGACCTGCGGGGTTATGGTGAATCGGAGGAGAAAGAAGTAGATGCGACGCGAGGAGTGAGTGATTGGGCGGATGATCTGCGTGCACTTGTCACAGCATTGCGCATTGAAGCCCCGATACATCTGGTCGGTTGGTCGCTTGGGGGTGGAGTGGTTATGCAATACGCAATCGATTATCCTGAGTCGGTTGCTTCGTTAACCCTGATCAATCCTGTTTCTCCGTTTGGTTTTGGAGGGACGAAAGACGAAAAAGGAACCCCTTGTTATTCCAATTTCGCAGGCTCGGGCGGAGGTACGGCCAATCCGGAATTTGTTGATCTTTTAAAAAGTGGGGATCGTTCCGCGGAAAAACCAAACAGCCCGCTAAATGTGATGAATCATTACTATTTCAAAGCTCCTTTTACCGTAGCGGCAGAAAGAGAAGAGAAGCTCGTCACTTCCATGCTGTTAACAAAAGTAGGCGAAGCTCATTATCCCGGTACGTTTCAACCTTGTGAAGAGTGGCCCGGAGTAGTGCCAGGCGCAAAAGGTTTTAACAATGCGATCGCGCCGAAGTATTTTAATCTTTCCAGCATTGCTGAGATTGAACCGAAACCGCCGATTTTATGGCTGCGGGGGGCTGAAGATTCGATTGTATCCGATCGCTCGTTTTTTGATTTTGGCTTTTTGGGGCAACAAGGATACGTTCCCGGATGGCCAGGTGAAGACATTTATCCTCCTCAACCCATGGTGAAACAGACCAGATATGTATTGGAAAACTATAAAAGAAACGGCGGAAGTTATGAAGAATATGTCGTAGAGCAAGCCGGTCATTCGCCCCACATTGAAAAACCCTTAGAAGTACACGGAAAAATTCTGCAATTCCTGCAAAGCCGTCCATAATAAAAGTACAGGGGAGATGAGACAGACTTTGACAAATCAGGGAATCAAATTGCGCTATGAAGTGGAAGGAGAAGGCCCCGATGTGGTACTGATTCACGGGCTGGGTCAAAGACTGGAAGATTGGACACTGCAAAAGGAAGCGCTGATAAAGAATGGCTTCCGAGTGCTAAGCTATGATTTAAGAGGCCACGGAGAATCGGCATGGCGCGGGGAAGAGGTAAACATTGATACGTATGCTGATGATCTGAACCAGCTTTTCCAGGAGCTGTCGATTGAAAAGGCTCACCTAGTCGGTTTGTCTATGGGCGGAGCTATCGCCCAAGCCTTTTATCGAGCATTTTCGGAAAAGGTGGAAAGCTTGGTGCTGGCAGCAACGTTTTCCTATTTTCCGGAACCAGTCAAGCAGGCTAGCTTGGAGAGCCGATTGCCATACCTAGACCAGGGGAAAATGGAGGAATTGGCCGAATTCATTGCCAGGCGATCTTTTACCGAGAAAGCCCCTGTCCAGTTGATTGAGAACACAAAAAAGGTGATTGCGGCCAATGATCCCACGGCCTATCGTGCTTCGATGATTGCCTCTGTCAATGCGGATAGCAGAGACATTTTGGCAAAAATCAGCTTGCCGGTTTTAATCATCGTTGGAGAAGGCGACCTGACCACCCCTGTGGAGTATAGCCGGTATCTGCACCAGCATATTGAAGCATCCCAATTGGTGATCATACCGGAGGCAAGGCATATCTGCACACAAGAAAGACCCGAACCATTCAATCAAGCCTTGCTTGCCTTTTTACACAAAGTGGAAGAGGGGTAGATACTCACTTGAGCGACTGTGCCGCAGCCCTAAACAGTAGGGAAAGGTTGCTGCTGCTAATCGTGGGTTTGAACCGCCACTACCCGCCTCCACCACATACATATATTCTTGAAGCCACCTGATTAAGGTGGTTTTTTTTGTTTTCCACCGTTCATACTGAGTTCATCGTCATCATGTATGATTGATTTACAAGCAGAAACGACATGCCGTTTCATAGCAAATCGCATGTGATTCGGTACGTAATACGTAAATAGGAGTGGGAATCCGGATGAAACCTGTACAAAAACCGGGAAAATGGCGCCTGTTTTATGATCTGATCAGGCAAACAAAGCCTTCCAAATGGCTGGTAAGCGTAGCGCTGCTCATGAGTGTGGCCACAACCATCGTAGGGCTTGCCATACCGATGGTCACAAGTAATCTCGTGGACAGCTTTTCGCTTGCTTCCATCAATGCGCTGCAAATCGCTGGTATGGTTGCTGCCTTTATCGGGCAGGCAGTCGCATTAGGGATGTCAACTTATTTATTAAACCATGTCGGACAGCATGTCGTCGCCAGCCTGCGGGATCGATTATGGAAAAAGCTTCTTGTCTTGCCGGTGGAATATTATGATAATCATCAGACAGGGGAAACCATGAGCCGGATGACAAACGACACAGCTGTGGTGAAGGAACTGATTACCGAGCATGTTGCCAACTTTTTGACCGGGATCATCGCTATCATCGGATCGGTTACCGTGCTGTTGTATCTTGATTGGAAAATGACCTTGATTATGCTGATTACGGTTCCACTTGCACTTGCCGTTCTTTTGCCGCTTGGACGCCAAATGCATAAGATCTCCAGAGGGCTGCAGGATGAAACGGCCCAATTTACGACTATTTTGAATCAGGTGCTATCGGAAATCCGGCTGGTGAAGGCATCCAATGCAGAAGCAAATGAGTACGAGAGCGGGAAAAAAGGCATTACCAATCTATTGCAATACGGTTTAAAAGAGGCGAAAATCCATGCGCTGATATCCCCGATTATTTCATTCGTGATCACGATGCTGCTGGTCATTATCATCGGATACGGAGGGATGCGGGTGACAACAGGTGCACTGACGGCTGGGGATTTGGTTGCCTTTATCATGTACCTGATTCAGATTGTCATTCCGCTGAGTAAATTGACCATGTTCTTTACGCAGCTGCAAAAAGCGGTGGGAGCGACTGAAAGATTGATTGAGATGCTTGAATCCAGGGAAGAAGACTTTACGTCGGGGCGAAGCGTGCAGGATGCGAATCAGCCAATCGCGGTAGAACGGGTGACATTTGCCTATCAGAACGGTGAAAATAGATTGAAGGACGTGAGTTTTACGGTAAAACCGGGAAAGGTAACCGCGATTGTCGGACCAAGCGGTAGCGGAAAAACCACACTCTTTTCCCTCTTCGAAAGATTTTATCATCCACAGCGCGGCACAATCAGGTTAGGAGCAGATCCCATCGACGAATTTACCCTGCGTTCATGGAGATGCCAGATTGGCTATGTGTCCCAGGAGAGTCCGCTCATTGCCGGAACCATTCGAGACAACATTTGCTACGGCATGGATCGGGAAATTACGGACGAGGAACTTCAGAAAGCCGCTGAAATGGCTTATGCTCATGAATTTATCGAGGAGCTTCCCCACAAATACGATACAGAAGTAGGGGAGAGAGGAATCAAGTTATCCGGAGGACAACGTCAGAGAATCGCGATCGCACGGGCGTTGTTGCGAGATCCCAAAATCTTGATGCTGGATGAAGCTACGTCAAGCTTGGACAGCAAATCCGAGATTATCGTGCAAAAAGCGCTGCAAAATTTAATGAAAGGACGGACGACACTCGTGATTGCCCACCGCCTTTCTACCGTAGTGGACGCTGACCATATTTTGTTTATGGAAAAAGGAGAGATTACAGGCAGTGGAACACATGAAGAGCTTTTTCACACGCACGCCATGTACCGCGAATTTGCCACTCAGCAATTGCGCATGAAGGAGCTTGTGTAAAGGGGTGTACGCATCAAAATGACAAATATATTGATCGTGGACGACGATCCGCACATCCGGGAACTGATCAGTCTGTTTTTGGATAAGGAAGGTTTTGACATCCATGAAGCTACGGATGGAGTAAAAGCGCTGGCCATGATGGAGTCGATGAAAGTGGATATGGTCATTTTGGATATCATGATGCCCAACATGGATGGCTGGGCGTTGTGCAAAGAGCTGAGGAAGAAATACGAAATCCCGCTGCTCATGCTGACAGCGATAGGGGAAACGACTCAAAAAGTGAAGGGCTTCGAGCTTGGAACGGACGATTATCTGGTCAAACCGTTTGAACCGCTTGAGCTTGTGGCAAGAGTGAAAGCGTTGCTGAAACGATACCGAATTGCGACGTCACAGCGCGTGCAAATAGGTGAACTCGTGCTTGATCGTAAAACCTTTGAAATCTCGGTCGACGGGAAAAGCATGACGCTTCCGCGAAAAGAATTCGACCTGTTGTTCAAGCTGGCCAGTTATCCGGGCAAAACCTTCTCCCGCGAGCAATTGATTGAACAAATATGGGGCTATCACTATGAAGGAGATGAGCGGACGGTGGATGTCCACATTAAACGATTGCGGGAACGGTTTCCCGAGGAGCAGCATTCGTTTCGGATCAGCACGATTCGAGGGCTGGGATATCGCCTGGAGGTTCGTTTATGAGGATAAGGCGTGTTTCACGCAAGCTGGCGGGCGTAATCGGATTTCAGATTGTCATTAGCGGCTGCTTTTCTGCCGCTTTTTTCGCTACGTCTTTGCTCTATGACAGCATCAGCATGTATCCGTCTGCGTTCATGAGACAGCTCATCAATGCATGGGTCGGATTTTTCCTTTTTGTTTTTGCAATGTTCTTTATTGGACGGTTGATGCACCCAAAGCGGTTAGCGGCGTTTCAACCGATGGTAGAGGCGATCAGACGGATGGCGAAAGGCGATTTTAATGTGGCCCTGAACATACATGTGGAGGAAAATCATCCAATCGGAGAACTGGCCAAAAGCATCAATGATATGGCGGTCGAACTAAGAGAGCTAGAGCGAATGCGCCAGGAGTTTATCTCGAATGTATCGCATGAAATTCAGTCACCACTCACGTCGATCAGCGGATTTGCTCGGGCACTGCAAAATGATGAGCTCAGCCCTCCGGAACGCAATCATTATCTTTCTATCATTGAGAAGGAAAGCTTTCGGTTGTCGAAGTTGAGCGAAAACTTATTGAAGTTGACTTCACTTGAATCCGACCACCATCCGTTTGAGCGAAAATCATATCGCTTGGATAAACAGCTGCGCGATATTGTCCTGTCCTATGAGCCACAATGGATGGAAAAAGAGATAGAGATGGATGTTTCGCTTGAGAAAGTCAATCTGGTTGCGGATGAAGATTTATTGAGCCAGGTATGGATAAATCTGCTCAACAACGCGATTAAATTTACGCCGGATAAAGGCACCATCGGCATTCATTTGCAGCAATGCGAAGATGAAGTCGTTGTCCGTATTTCGGATACCGGGATCGGCATCGCAGAGATCGATCAGAAACATATTTTTGAGCGTTTCTATAAAGCGGACAAATCACGGAACCGTATCAATAGCGGAAGCGGATTGGGGCTTTCGATCGTGAAAAAAATTGTCGACATGCATAAAGGGAGCATATGCGTGCAAAGCGAGCTTGAAAAGGGGAGTGTATTTACTGTTTCTTTGCCAATGAAGAAGCAGCTATGAACCTTTAACGGAGAAATAGTAGATTTGGATTGCCAAGAACCGCCTCAACCATACATAATCAGGGGAACCTTACAACGGCAACTACGACCTAAAACACGAAAAGTACCCACGCAATGATGCGGACTTTTTGTGTTGGTTAGTTAAATTGGGAAGACTGTTACCTTGAAAATAGGAGTTCTGCCTTTCGAACCCAGCTGAAGGGTTTCGAAAATTGCGGGCACTCGCTATTTTTTTGCGCGCCGCGTCTACTGACATTACGTATAATGTCAGTAGTGAATTTGAACTGAACTACAATTCCTTCTCAGAGGAGAACACGATGCGATGGATCAAATGCAAGGTGTGATTAGAAGCGCCCAGCAATTGCTAAAGAAGCTGCCAGATCCGATTTACATCACGGATCTGAATGATCGAATGATATGGAATAATGATGCTTTTCAACAACTCTATGGCAAAGGGACGGACTTGATTCAACACCTTACGATCAGCGGGAGTATTGAAAAAGTCAGCATACAGAACGATGCAAATGAATTGATCGGATTCACTGTCTTAGTGAAGGACAGTGTGAGGAATGGTTCAACTGATCAATTAGCTTTACTACCTGATGAGAACTTTCGAATTGTTGCCGAGAATACATCAGACACGATCATTTTAGTCGATAAAGAGATCGTTATTCGCTATGTGTCTCCTTCCATTAAGACATTAACAGGATACGATGTCGACGTTTATAAAAGGTTGAATGCAGCCGAAATTATCCACCAGGAAGATCTGAACCGTGTGCGTTCGTCACTCGAGCAGGCTGTACAGTCGAAAGAGCCGATGGAATTGGAGTATAGGCTGATTCACGCTAAAGGAAATGTGGTTCATATTGAAGTACGGTTAACGCCGGTCTCTAACGGCGAAGGTGATGTAGAGTACGTTGTAGCAGTTGCCAGAAATGTGACGGAACGGAAAAAGAAAGAGGAATTACTGGAAAATATTTTGGATAATGTAAACGCCGCAGTCTTGTCTCCAGCTAAAGATTTTACCCATTACACGTTTTGTTCCCGAAGCATAGAGAAAATAGTTGGGTTATCCAGGGATGAAGTCATGTCCAATCCCATTCGTGTCCATGACCACATCCACCCGGAGGATAACGATGTGCTCATGGGAGAAGTCAAACGTAAGCTGGACATGGGGATGCCGGTTGAACAGGTAGTTCGATTCATTCACGTTCCTGACGAAATCAGATGGGCCAAATTCTTTATTCATCCCCATCTGGATCAAGCGGGTGTGGTTGAACGATTCGATAGCATCTTATTGGATATTACCGAGAAAAAACGTTCGGAAATGGCATTGGAGGAGAGCGAACAGAGGTATAAGTCTTTGTTTGAAAACAATTTGGACGGCGTATTTTCTATCGAATTAAATGGTTTTTATTTTGTAAATGCCAATCGGTCTTTTGAAAGAATCACCGGTATCCAATTAGAGAAGCTTCCGGATCGCTGCTTTATGGGGTTAATTGTGGATGAAGATCATCCTCTGGTATATGAAGCAATCTTCCATGTCATGAAAACACGAGAACCGAGGGATATTGAATGCCGCATCACAAGGTCCGAGCACGGCGAGAAGATTGTAAGTATTACTTTTGTACCCATCTTTCTTTCCGGGGAGTTAATCGGGATACATGGAATCGTAAAGGATATTACACAACGGAAAAAAGAAGAGCGGGAGTTGATCCAAAGCGAGGAGAGATATAAAACACTACAGCAAAGTTTAAATCGTTTCTCCCATGATCTGGTCAACGTCATGAAAGTATCAGAGCTTGAGAACCGACTCATGGAAGAAGTAAAGTCAGTGTTCCCGGTTACAAGTGTATCCATTGAAGAAATACCGCGCGAACAGGAACATGGCTTGATGAATACGTCTGAAAGATGGATCAAAATCGCAGAGAAGCAGAACCCTGTCTATTTACGCATCGCAATGGATCATGTCATGCTAAAGATTGAGGAAGAATGGCTTGAAACGGCGTGTCATTACGTCACCATCCTGTATGACAATCTGCATCTGATTGAAGATTTGATGAAGCGGCTTGAAGACATGGTAACAAAAAATGTGACGCCCAAATGGATGCTTAAACTATTATTTAAGCTATCGGAGAAGGAAAGAGCCTCGCTATCCAGTGACCTGCACGATTCGGTGCTTCAGGATCTGATCATCTGGTATCGAAAACTTGAATCGTTGCGTTCCTCTGCTGCATTTGCCAAGGAAACGCAAGATGAGCTTGAACAAATTGAAGAGGGACTGCTAGATGCCATCCATCAACTCCGCATCACCTGCAACGAGCTGCGACCCCCATTTCTTCTAAAAATGGGTCTGGTCGAATCATTGAAAAGCCTTTTTTCATATACGCTTATGTTTTCTAATTATGAGATCGACTTCTTGACGGAACAATTTAATTGTTCGTTAAACGAGGATCAAATTTTAGGGCTCTATCGGATCGTACAGGAGCTGCTAAATAATGCAACGAAGCACTCGCAGGCAAATAAGGTGACGATATCGCTTGCTTGCAAGGAAGACCATATGTATTTCACCTACTCGGACGATGGAGTGGGAATGGATCTATCCGCTTTTGAAGGTTCGTTCCAACATATGGGGATTACAGGCATTGAAAAAAGGGTTCTCAGTTTAGAAGGGGAAGTGAAACTGAAATCCGCTTTACAAGAAGGGTTACAAGTAAACATTTCTATACCATTACATACACAAAGGTGAACGCTATGGAAATATTATTGGTTGACGATCACAGGTCGGTGGTTGAAGGGACAAAAATGTTGATTGAATCCGAACCAGACATGAATGTCACGATCGAGACGGATGTGTATTATGTGCCGGATTTGGCCCGACTAAAGAAATTTGATGTCATGCTATTTGATTTATACATGCCAAATATCAACGGAGCGGATTTGGCGCGTAAAGTGCTAGAATATGTGCCCGATGCGGTCATTCTCATTTATTCCGGGTTTGACATTGCCCCACATTTCAATTTGCTTATGGAATCGGGTGTCTCCGGCTTTATAGCGAAAACCTCCACACGTGAACAATTAATCCAGGCCATACGCTGCGCAGCGAGAAAAGAGGCGATTGTTCCCATGCAGCTCCTCAAACAGCTAAGGCGCCAGGAAATTGTGTTGCTCGGCGAAAAGGAAAGTGATAACTCCACGATTACGAGCGAAGAAGAAAAACTGCTGCGAGAATTGGCGAAAGGGAAAAGCAATAAAGAGATCTCGAAAACGCTGATGATCAGCCAACGAAAATTGGAATATAGTATCACAGCCTTATTCGATAAATTACGCGTCAACTCAAGGGTTGAGGTCATTAAAAAAGCCAAGAGCTTAGGAATACTGCCAAGTGAAGATTTATATTGACGAGGATGATAGGCCGGTAGTTACCGGCCATTTTTATTTATAAAAAGCTGAATCCGGATTTGCGTGAAGACCGCAATCTTTTGCGTTGAGTTTGTCATTTTTTGCGCGTTACAAGATCTTCTATCACGATAAGATGATTCCAGACAAAAAGCAAAAACGAAAATTTACTTCAGAGGAGAATCAAAGATGAAGGTATTATTACGTGTCGTTGTCTATGTCATGACGTTCGTTATCCTTTTCGGAGGGGTCGGGGCGTTTGGGTATGTGCGCTCCAATCAGGGTTATTGGATTCCGACCCGGCAAACACCATTGCCTGCTTCGCTGGGCGTGAGTACGCCTGCACATGACCCGAAAAAACCTACAGTGGCTGTCCTTTTATCCAATCCGACGACAGAAGTGTTTGATTTTATGGTTCCGTATGAAATGTTCGCGATGACGGACGCCTATAACGTTTATGCAGTCGCCCCGGACAAAAACATGAAAACACTCTCTGGCGGTCTAGATCTATTGCCGCACTATTCATTTGATGAGCTGGATCGCTTATTAGGCAAAAGCCCCGACCTGATTGTGATTCCGGCCATGCCTATGGTTGACGAGGACAAGTATAAACCTGTCCGGGAATGGATACAGAAACATGCGGATACGAAGCTGTTAAGCATTTGCGCTGGGGCATTGAATCTGGCCGATACAGGTTTATTAAGAGGGAAAGAAGCAACCACGGACTGGAAAAGCTTTGATTATCAAGAAATCAATCAATATCCGGAAACAGACTGGAGAAGGGATCTGCGCTTTGTCGCAGACGGGAATATCGTTTCCTCAGCTGGTCTCACTTCAGGAATCGATGCCGTCCTCTATGTGATCTCACAGCAATTAGGGGAACCGATGGCGGAGAAACTCGCGAAAGAGATGAACTACCCTTCCTATCATTTTGTGAAAAATCCGAAGGTTGACCCTCATTATGTGGATCGCACCGAATTGATTTTTACGTTCAATCAAGCCTTCCAATGGAACAAAAAAAGCACAGGGGTCTTGCTGTATAACGGGATGGATGACGGGGCACTCTCGGCGATATTTGATACGTATGCCGCTTCTGGAACCGCAAAGGTGTACACCATCTCCGACGCCCAGCAGCCGATCGTTACGAAATATCACCTCAACCTGGTCGCCCGCTATCAAATGGCGAATGCGCCGAAGCTGGATCGCCTGTTCGTTTCGGGAGTAGAGGCGCAGACCTTGGCTGCGGAAGAGATCAAACAGTGGAACGAAAAGGGAAACAACGTGGCGCCTGCGTTCATTCACAGAGGCACCGCAGACCGATTCATCTTTGACGCTCCGCTTGAAGATTTGGCCAAGCAGGAGGACGTCCTCACGGCAAAATATGGTACCAAGCGATTGGAATATCGTGCCACCAATCTACGATTCGAAGGCAGCCCGTTTTCCTATGAAGCATTTGGTATACCTGTTCTGCTTGTTTTAGCGGCATTGCTCATTGCTTTCTGTATCGATAGACGATTCATTCGAAAAGGGAAGAGAGGCCGTCATCAACCAGTAACGCGTTGATAAAGGATCGGTACGATAACAAACCAGGAGGATGACTACATGAATAGTCTTGAACAAGCAATCTCACTCGGACCCGTTCTCACGAAAATCTTTTGTGAGGAAGACTTTATGGTGGCAGTTACGGACACCGAGAAGTACGTTTACTATTCCCCATCAAAATCACTGAATGCTCCGATTGCGATCGGGCAGCCTTTTCTGGATTATGACTTGTTTGGGAATATAAAGAAAACCATGGATCGGGTGGAGCAGATTGCCCCACCCGAATATGGGCCGCCGTTTAAAGCAATCGGCTATCCGTTGTTCGATGAAAAGGGAGAATGGATCGGCTGCCTCGGATTTGGAATCAGCTTGCACAAGGAATATTTGCTGAAGGATATTATCGGGAAATTGGATCGGATGTCCAATACGATCGCGGATCAAACGCATTCGATCACAGCCCACGCGGAACAACTCTCGGCAACGATTCAAGAAATATCGTCTACATCCGCATTGAATTTGCAGAATACGGAGAATATGGACAGCGTCATTTCGTTTATCCATAGCGTTGCGCAGCAATCGAATCTGCTTGGCCTGAATGCGGCGATTGAGGCGGCCCGAGCCGGCGAATATGGGAAAACCTTTTCGGTGGTTGCAACGGAAATCCGAAAATTATCTCATCATTCTGATGAGGCTTCGAAAAAAATCGGTGCTTTTTTACAACAAATGAAAAGCTCCATTATCGGCATGAACGACAGCATCAATGATATCAGTCAATCTTCTAGTGATTTGGCAGCTCACTCGGAGTTATTCACGAGACTGACGGAAGAATTAAATCAGTTAAGCGACACCTTGAACAGTTTTGTTACGGATTTGTTAAAACCTAAATCCTGACAAGGGATCATTGCTGCGTCTGTCCAGGTGACGAGCATCAGTCTATGTATGCTGGAAAAAGCTCGGAGTCAAGAGGCGACATTTCCGGGAGGAGAATAAACGTATGACCACATTGCCACAGGACCATGACCCAAAATCAAATGCTTGGACAGCAGAACTGAATACGGAATGTATCGTTTTTGGACAATTCGGCATCCAAGCAAAGAAGGGGATGAACCCTACGGGATATATCGAACAATTCCTCAAAGCTTTTCATGCTCCCAATGGACCAGCACATGTAGATCGAGCTGTTCATCAAGATATTGATGAATACGTCAACCATATCTTCTTGGCTTATTGGGATAATAAAGAAGCATTCGAGAAATGGAATTTGAGTTCCTCTAATGGAAAATATTGGAGTGAAACTGCGAGCCCTATAGCACAAGATATTGGGCTTTGGAGAGAAATCGTATTTATTTCTAACGATCATATGGAGACCCTCCATTCTGGCGAGAATTATGATAATGGAGTGTCGAATTTCTTGCCGTTAAAATATACAAAGGTTCATGAATATTGGGGCTCGATGAGGGATCGTATCCCGGCTTCAGCGCATGATAGCCTTGACACTGAGTACGATAAGAAAGTGCTAGAACCAGAAATCGGTGTGACGTTAGGAAAAAGAATCCGCGTATATCCACCGGATCATATCTGTTTGATTCGAACTGCGCAAAATTGGAGTCAATGCAGCGATGAAGAAAGAAAAACTTATCTAGATTTAGTGGAGCCTACCTTGCTAGAAGGCTCTGACTACATCAGGGAGAATCCATCGGAAACAGGGTGTTTATCATCGCGATTTGTTTACGAAGTCGATTTAGATGGGGATTCGCTTGATAAGTCGTGCACAATCGCGTACTTTTTATCTCTAGCACATCTAGAAGATTGGGCGAAGAGTCATCCCTCGCATCTGAAAATTTATCAGACATTTTTTGAAATGTTGAAGAAGCATAATTTTGCAACAGAGCTTGCCCTTTGGCATGAGGTATCTGTTCTAAGGACAGATCAAGTAATATTTGAATATATGAATTGTCATTCATCAACTGGCCTCTTAAAATTTGCACATCTATTTGGTCAGAAGTGATTGGATATCCAGCCGTGAAGGGGATGGCTCGCAACCTAATCAAAACATGTAAATAAAGTCGAATATAAATGCGTTGGCACGGATGGAAAATTAGAGAAGGCCATGAATGCGTAAACGGGTGAAAAGAAAGCTTGGGGGAATTTACGTGAAGGATTTCAGAGAAAGCAAGCTTCTCGTGTTTCGTTTGGGGATGGAAGAGTTTGGCATTTCTATCCATCAAGTTCGGTCGATTGAAATCCTTGGAGCATTTCGAACCGTTCCACAATTACCGGATTATATTTGCGGGATAGTAGATCTTCGCGGATCCATCATACCGATTGTTGATCTTCAATTTCTGTTAACAAATAGTAGGGCAAACGTCGTATCAGAGGGTAAAAGGATGGTTGTCCTTCAAACCCTGAAAGGATTAATGGGGTTCACTGTGGATGATGCCAAGGAAGTCATTGATGTCACGGAAGATATGCTCCAAGAAACATCTATATTCGTGAATGGCACAGAACACACGGCAAGGTTTGCAAAAATCGGCAAACAGTTAATCAGTGTGTTAGACGTTGATGAAATGCTGTTGGAGAAACGGTTTGAAGGCTCCAACGGAGTTCATGGCACCGACCAAGAGCTATCGGAAACAACCTATGTCTAATGTGCGTAAAAAAATATTGTGTATCCGAGCCGAACAAACCAGACATCTCACTTTAGGCTATTTCTACGAAATAGCCTATTCGAAATTCCCTGGCAGTCGTGTGTTTGCTTCTGATAGGTGTCACTTATGAGATTGTAAGTCTCCAAAGTCGAAAATAACGCATGATTTCCATTTTTGAACGAAGGGGTGAGGTGGAGTTGGATAAGATTGACTGCAGGAAGTTTTATTCAGAAGCGCGCTTCCAAATCATTAGCAATCAATTTAATGTGCTTATTGACCACATTACGGATGCAGTCGATGTTGTGGACATGAGTGGCCGTCTTATTAAGGTAAATAATGCATTTGAGCAAATGTATGGTTGGAAAGAGTCGGAGATCATTGGGCGTAAACTCCCGATTATTCCTAGCGACTTTTTGAGGGAAGCAGAGCACTTGCACGAAAGAGCCAAAAAAGGCGGAGTGGTTTCTGGGTATGAAACGATTCGTATGACCAAAGAGGGAACCCTGATTCATGTCCTGTTGACAATCTCACCTTTGGTCGATATGAAGGGTAACGTCTGCGGACATATCGGTATCTCGCGGGACATCACGGAGCAAAAAAAGTTAGTGAATGAGTTGACGTTCGTGGATCAACTCACGAAGCTCCCTAATCGAGCCTATTTTCGTGAGCGTTTTCAAGCAGAGCTTAGCAAGGGACAAGGCAACCAATATAAAGTGGCGCTCATCCTCGTAAATCTTGACCGATTCTCTTTGATCAATGAATCCTTTAGTCAGCTTGCCTCAGATCTCTTGCTCAAGGAGGCAGCGAACCGATTGATGATTTCGATTGGCACTGAACAATTATTGGCCAGATTGGGTGGTGATGAGTTCGCCATATTGTGTATGAATATCAGCCAAAAACGCGATGTCATCCAGCTTGTCCGCAAGATCTTGCGTCAATTGCAGTCACCCTTCCTCGTCGACGACCGAGAAGTGGATGTTACTGGGAGTATTGGGATAAGCGTATTCCCTCAAGACGGCCAAACGCTTGAGACATTGTTTAAAAATGCCAAGGCAGCGTTAAATCTCGCCAAGAGAGCTGGGGGCAACACATATCGCTTCTATGATAAAGAAGTCGTGATTTCCAAAGTGGATCGTTATCTGCTTGCAAGTGAATTGAAAAAGGCTGTCCGCCGTGGAGAATTAGAAGTGCATTATCAACCAATCGTAGAAGTAAAGCAGGGAATCCTTAGAGGATTTGAGGCGCTGGTAAGATGGAAACACCATCGAATGGGCTGGATATCACCGGTGGATTTTATCCCTCTCGCCGAAGAAACCGGATTAATCAATCCCATCGGTCTTTGGGTGATACGGAAAGCTTGTCATGATATGAAGGAGTTGCATCTTTTGCATGGGGTCCCCCATATGGTGGCTGTAAACTTGTCACCTCTGCAATTGGAAAATAAACAGCTAACCAAACAAATCCGAGAAATCCTTCGATCATCTGGACTAGAAGCGAACCGATTGGAACTCGAGATCACAGAGAGTGCTGTTGCTCAAAACGTAGAAACAGCGATTGAAACGCTGAAAGAGCTGCTTCAGATGGGGGTCCACATTTCGATTGATGATTTCGGGACAGGGTACTCATCCCTTAGTTATTTAAAACGATTGCCTTTTCATAACCTGAAAATTGACAAATCATTTATTCAAAGCGGAAAGGCGGAAGATGAAGCCATCCTGAATGCTGTCATCACGATGGCCCATGAATTACACAAGAAAGTGGTTGCTGAGGGGGTAGAAACGTTCGAGCAATTTGATTTGCTCAAGCGGCTCCATTTCGATTATTTTCAAGGTTACCTGGTTTCAAAGCCGATGCCCGTGGGTCTTCTTCCTCATTTTATAAGTGAGCATGCCTTCAAAATAACGGAAAAATCAGATGGTTTGGCAGGCAATGTAAGAGAGCTTATTTAAAAATAGTGAAAACTTGGATGCTCCGTTTACGAGTAGATTTTGAAAGAAAACTGTGGAGGTAAACAATGCTCGAAATATTGTCACACGAGGTGCTTCTAAACCAAAAAAAGTTGGAGCTGAAAAGAATTATTTCTGATATCTATAAATTGACGGACAGTGATTCTGTCGAGAGTGTAAAAAAACTAACGCTTTATCTCAATCAATTATTGAGGGTTCGGCCATTGACGCCACCTAGTTCAGAAATCATGATTTTTCTCAAGCACCATAAACCTTCGTTATATTACGCAACGAAATACGCAATTTCAAAAAGCAGTCATTTGACCATGCTTTTTGATATTCAAGGCGATGTTCAGGTTGCCCTGGAACGATTGGACGAATATTTTGGAGATCTATAGGCAAACCCCGACCAGTTGCCATCGATAAAAAATAGCCATCATGGAATTTGGCTTCTAAGGGTATATGAACGAGATTTCTAGCCCATGGCACGAATTCGAAATAGTAGTGGAAGGGCTCGATTCACACAAGAATTAGGGGATCAACAATGAAAAGGGAGAGCAGAAAAAATCATATTTGACCAAGGCCCGCGGTAATACGTGGGTTTTAATAAAAATATCAGATCGTATGCGTTATACGTATTAGATAATATTTGTGTCAGGTTAACTGACGGCAATTGACATGGATATTAACGCTGCTGGAAGTAGGTTTCATTTGTTCATCCATAGGGAATTATCAAGGTAACAACAATGACTTTACAAGGATGAATAAATATGAAAATGCTTTATCTCTATTATTATTTTTTGTTTGTTGCTGCGATTACAATCGCGTATCATACGTTTTCTGACTACTTGTTCGATTGGAATTATGCCAAAGCATATGGATTATATTTGTTTTTTGCGCTTCTCTATTATCATCTCCGGATAATTAGCCAGAAGGGTAAATATACGATGGATTTTGGCATCAATTATCAATTATCTTTTGGAATAATGATGACTCCATGCGGATTATTTCTATATGAACTGGTCTATCGGTTGATTATTTCCGTATATAGAAAATCGAAAGGAATCGCAGATTCAACAGAATGGGTAGACTCATTTTTCAATGTCGGTTCTGTTGTTCTGTTTAACTCGGTTGGGTTTTATTTATACGGGAAACTGATGCCTTCTTTGCAAGATCATGTCCTATTTTATTGGATTTCCTTTTTTGCCATTACTGCCGTTAGTGCATTGGTTTCCGATATCTTGATTATTTTTGCATTCGTTTTAGATAAACAAATCAAGACGGTTAAAGAAGCTATTGTGTTTATTAGAACGAGAAACTTGATGGACTTAGCTACAAACGCCATTACAAATGCTTTACTTGCACAATTTCTAATGGAACATAATTGGAAAGTATTGATCGGGCTGTTTCTGCTTAGTTATCTTGTCAATCAATCTTTTCGAATCAAGGCTCAAAGCATCGAAGACAAACTGGAGCGAGACAAATTTAAAGAAATGGCTTACACGGACTATCTGACTGGTGCCTATAATCGTGCTTATATGGCCATACAGATTGAGAAATTGAACGAGAATAAGGAAAGCATGGGAATCGTGGTAGCAGATATAGATCATTTTAAGCAATTTAATGATAGCTACAATCATTTTATCGGAGACCGTGTCATTCAGCACTTTGCAGAAATCGTCAAGAGCCGAATGCAAGGGGATGATTTGTTTTTTCGAACAGGCGGGGAAGAATTCACTCTTTTTTTAAGAAGGAAAACATTTGAAGAATGTGAGGAGCTGGTGGAAAGCATCCGTCTAGAAGTAGAACAAAGTACTGTCCAAGCTGAATTTGAAGGGGAACGAATTAAACTTGCTTTAACAGCTTCTTTCGGTTTTGTTTACTTAAATCATTGCGAACAAGTTTCCGTAGAAAAAGGTTATGTGCAAGCAGATGAATTACTCCTTGCTTCTAAACATTCTGGGAGAAATAGGGTAACCGTCGGTCAAATTCTATTATAGGCGGGGTAACGGGTACGAGAACTCAATAAACGGCGACAACATGGGCTGCCTGGTCAAGGATCAAGCGGCCTTGCCGCTTTAATGGGAAGTTATATTCGATGACAATCAGATCCATACAAAAACAAGGAACGAAAGCGAAATGATGAAATCAAACTGGGGGCGAATTTTTGCCCAATTTATCATTGCTACACGCTCTCCATTTTATTGGGGTACCCGGATGCGCAAATATTTAATTTTGATACGCAACCAATAAATGAAATCAGTTATGAGGACACGCTTCATTAGGTTGTTACGAAACGATTTCTTGATAATAGGCAATTCGTTCTTAAAGAACTATTTCACGATTGATGCACTTAATGCACGGTCGAAGCTGATGCTTCACGACAGATAGTGCTAAGAATCCGCAGTTGAAAAATTGCTTGGTTTGTAGAAGGGCTGATTTGTGAACTGTTCCGTGAACGAATCAAAAATCTATGTGAATGGGGAGGACCTCATCTTTTTGGTGAGGTTTTTTATTTTGACGCAGGGTATGTATTGGAATGCCTGGTTTACTAAAAGTCATGCAAGATGTGTGGGTATATTTACTAGTAAACTTTCTTACTCGCTATTGTGTCTTCTGTGTATAGGATGGGGTTAACATGCAAAAACTTTTTTTCATTATCGTGTTTACGATGTTCATGATTCAAGGATGTGGTCAAGAAGAAATGAAGCTGGACGATAACAAGCTGATAGGCTTAAGTGAAGAGACTGTTTCGAAGATGTATGTTGGACACATACTCCCTGCAAGCGGTTTTGAATACCACACCGCCGATAAAGAACAAATGAATAGGGCAATTGTCAACGCCGGAATTAATTTGACCCACTAGCGCCGGGATA
>NZ_SDKD01000043.1 GCF_004521915.1 Brevibacillus migulae
TTCCGGCGAACCTGGGTCAATTTTAACCCGGCGGTGACAGTAGATAATAAATCAACTAATTTACAACCTTTCCACCTATTTGATCACCGGTTAAGCTGTCGCCCTTCACAATCCCCCCACTTTCCTCTTTATCCATGGGGTAAAATCTATCTTCCTTATGTCAATTTGTGTTTTTGATACCTGACATGTATACCTTTCCGATTACTTGTTCTCACATAATATATTTGTAGTCCAAAGAGGGTGAGAACATTGTCGGTCATTCATGACTTAATTATTAACGGTGGATTTGAATCAGGATCAATAAATCCATGGATAGCTTTAAACGCATCTTTGGTTGGTACAAACAGCCATTCAGGCTATTATAGTGCATGTTTATCAGGTGGTGATGTCAATTCCTATATCCTGCAATTTGTCCCAGTTAATGCGGGTGACGGTTTTGAACTCTTTGTCTCACTTGCAAAGTTCGGCGTCACCCCTAGTTCTCCTATCTCAATATCTGTTGGTTATTATTCGCCAGCATTGCACTTTCTTGGTTATGGCTTAATCACCAATATTCCATCTGGACATTTACCAAATGATGGTCAACCCGATTGGATTGAAATTTATCAAACCACTAGTATTGCTCCAGAAGGAACCACTCAAGCAATTGTACTCATTAACAAATTGCCCCAAATAGGAACTGCAGATGTACTTGTTGATGATGTATCTTTGCTATCAGTTATTGCCCCCCGCGGACCTCAGGGACCTCCAGGGCCCCAAGGACCTCCAGGCCCCCCTGGGCAAATCGGATCAATATCCATCCATCCGAGCGTAAATAGGTTCTTTTATTTCGCACCTATTGATATTCAATTGACAAACCCGACAACAATCTCCGCTACACAATTTACTGACGACAATGGACAACCTGCGGCATCATTTTTGATAAATGAAAATATATACATGAACCTATTTATTAACGGGATCCTACAAGAATCAAGCCTGTACAGTGTAAATTCTGATAGCCTAACACTTCATGCGCCTGGGGGAACTATTTTCTCGGGCACTTCCATTATTCTCGAGATCGTCCAATTTACAGCAATTGTCTCTCCGTAAAATTGATGAAAATACCAGCGGACAATCACACTTCCGGATTTTGGAAAACCCTCATTAACTGTACTGAAAGAGAGGTGATACTATATGCCAATCGTTAAACCGTTTATTGCCGGAAGAAGATTTACGGGTACAGCAGGAGCCGGTACCGGAACCGGTGCTACTTTTGCCATTGCAGCTACTACTTTCACTGATGACACCGGAGCAGCAGCTACAGCATTCCCAGCTTCATTTTCCTATTACAATCTTTACATCAACGCTGTTATTCAAACAGCCGACACTTCAACAGTGACTACCACCGCAATTACGATTCCAGGTGGGGATGTACTAGACCCTGCAACACCGATTGTTATTGAATTTGTAGTAACCTAATCATTTTTTTCATCATAACGGCAATTCATTTGTGGATTGTCGTTATTTTGTTGATATTCCCTCAAATCAAACGGGGTCTTGACCAGTTCAAGTTTCGCCTAAAAAATGCCCTATTATTTTTGGGGATTCGTATAGCAGCTTGCTGTTATGATTAAATTACATTTTTGGGGGTTCCATACCAAAATTAGCCCATTCTTCTTTTGAAGGGCCATAAATACCTGGAACAGTTAATCCAGCTTGTCGCATAAGAACCGCCATTTGTCCTCGATGGTGGCTTTGATGCAGAATCAAAAACAGCAAAAGAGACCCATTTGGCATTTTTTGACCTAAGAAGTCGATACATTCTTCTAAGTTATTATCGATCCATTGAGTTTTTAATGCCTGAACAAATGCATTACTGGCTTGATGATAGCTGTCTGCTATAAACCGAGCCGAAGCAGGAACGGGCCAATCTTCTGCTGGGGCTTCAAACGTTAAATTTGTATTTGAAGCAATTATGTGAATAGCAGCTACAGTATGCCAAGCAATACGTCCTAACGTCCAATTCTCCGAAGTGATTTCCTGTTTAAGTGCCTCATCCGATAGATTATTTAGTAGTCTTTGTGTTGCTCCTGATTCGTACTCCCAAGATCTCAAAAAATTTTCTAAGGTTTGGAACATAACAAATCCCCCCTAATGTTTTATTCATTTCGCTAAATCCACAGATTATCCTTCCGTTTTTTGGAAGATTTATAAGGTTATGATGACCACGACGACTTTATCCAAATATAAAAAGACGGCTGAGATAACTGCAGCCGTCTTTAAGATGAAAGTTATTCTATCCATCGCTCTGTTCTTATAGCAATCTAGGTGTTCTTCGGGACCTTTTCTTTTTTCTTTCCAAGCTCTTTGGCCAGTTGATGCGTAAAAAACCTTTGTAAGTGTAAACTCCCTAGCGACAATCTCTACATATGGATCTAGTATAAAAAGGCTTCTCATGTTTGTTACAAAGCAACACCTTTCTGACTAACATTGATCTGCACTCCATTTGAGAGATATGAAATGTATTGTGAGAGTAAAGTTTGAAATGTCGCCTGATTTATATTTCTTGCTTCGAGAGCTAACCCTTCCACCTTATTTATGAAAGAGTGTGTCTAAATCTTTCATGCATACGGGACGGATATTCGCTTGGCAAACTGCTGACCCGATCCAAATGCTCCCACTGCTCGGAAGTAAGCGACCAACCGACTGCGCCCATGTTTTGCTCAAATTGGGCCATGTTATTCGCACCAATAATAGGGGAAGTGATGCCTTCTTTGCCCAACAGCCAATTCAAAGCGACCTGTGCGGGCGTTTTCTCTGTTTGGCGAGCGATTTCATTAACCGCATCAACAATTTCAAAATTTTTAGGCGTAAACTTGTTGTGATAATCAAACTCCCCATTTAATCCTAAAGAGAATCGGCCGAAGTCCGGCTTATCCAGAGATGTGTATTTCCCGGTTAACAAACCTCCCCCAAGTGGCCCCCATGGGATAATGCCTACATTTTCCTCCAGGCATAAAGACATGTGCTCTCGATCCATTTCGCGACTCACCAAGCTGTATTGCTGTTGAATCGAGACAAAGCGGACATAGTCTTTTGCATCACTATAGGCGAGCGATTTCATCAATTGCCATGCGAGAAAATTGCAGCAGCCGATGTACCTGACTTTCCCAGACGTGACAAGGTCGTCAAGCGTCCGAATTGTCTCTTCAATCGGGGTGAGATGATCCCAAACATGCAATTGGAACAAATCAATATAATCGGTATTCAACCGTCGAAGGCTTGCCTCAATTCCATCTAATATATGCTTTCTGGAATACCCTTTATCATTCGGATGCGGACCGGTAGTGATGCCCACCTTCGTAGCGAGAATCACCTCAGACCTGCGTTCCTGGATCGCCTTTCCCACAATCTGCTCGGAAACGCCGGCTGTATAAATATCCGCGGTATCGATAAAATTGCCGCCAGCATCCAGGAACTGATGCACCATGCGGATCGAATCTGCTTCATCGGTTGATCCTCCAAACATCATCGTTCCCAAACACAGCTCAGATACGAGCAGTCCGCTTTTCCCCAGTTTCCGGTATTTCATGTCCATTCCCCCTCTTCCATGTAGGTCTAATTGTAGCTTGTAAAAATGGAAGAAAAAGAGTAAGATCGAAGCCAAAACTTCACCTTTTAGAAAACGGAGGGCAGCAAAACGATGAAGTCTACCGAGCATTATTTGAGCATCCTGCTGTCGTTCCCGATGAAGCAGGCCAAAGGCGAGATCGTTTCGATTACGATCGAGGAGCTGACGGACATTCTTTATTGCACGCCCCGCAACGTAAAGCTCATCATACGCAAGCTGGCGGATGAAAAATATATTGAATGGCGAGCCGGAGTAGGCCGGGGCAATCCATCGCAGATGACCCTTCTTAAGGATCTGGACGACGTGGCAGACGAGTACTTTCATGATTTACTGGTCAAAGACAAAATCAAAGAAGCCATGGATCTCCTCTATCATAAAGCGCTGCCTCTCCCTCTGCGAAACAAGCTTCGTGGTCTGCTCGACGCTCGGTTCGGCTTTCAGGTAGAACTGACGAGTTTCGCCACAACAGATTTCCTGAGAGTGACCATGAACCGAAAGTCCAACACACTGGATCCCGCTTTCGTGTGCACTGCCACTGCAGCCTTTATCCTTCAACAAATATGCGATGGGCTTGTTTCCTACGACTCTGAGAAGAAGACCTACGTGCCGGCTCTTGCCCATTCATGGGAAAGCAATGAGGATGGAAGCAGATGGACGTTTTATTTGAGAAAAGGAGTCCGCTTTCATCATGGACGACCGTTGACGTCCAAGGATGTTTTCTATACGTTTCAGCGGCTGAAGGATGTCCATTCTCCTTCACGCTGGCAGTATGAAGAAATTGAACGCGTCGAGATAGTATCCGACCACGTCATTTCCTTTTACCTGCGTCAGCCTAATCGTTTGTTCCTCCATTTTTTCGGCTCTTTCTATATGTCGATCCTCCCTCATGATGTAGCGTTTTCGGAAAGAGCGATTATTGGAACTGGACCGTTTCGAATGGCTGAGTCCACAGATCAAGTGATTGTGCTAGAGGCGTATGAAGATTACTTTCAGGAAAGAGCCCTTCTGGATCGGGTCGAATTGTGGCTGATTCCGGAGGACGTTCCAATCGAGCAGTATCAGCTTCCTCAAGGGGACGATATCAGGCAAGACGCTAATAGTACGGACGGCGAAATCGGATATGTAATGGACGGTTGTCAATTTATCGTTTTCAATTTTAAGAAAAAAGGCATCCATCACAATCGTTCATTCCGCAAAGCGATGAGGATACTTTTCGACCGCCTCGCGATAATCAGAGAGCTGAAGGAGAATCGCATCGCGCCGGCAGACAGCTTTTTGCCCGATAAAAGCAGTCATGTCCACTTTGCGGAGACAACGCTTGAAGAGGCATTGGCCTATCTCCGGGAAAGCGGCTATTCCGGCGAAACGCTGAATCTTTTCTATTTGGAAAAAAAGGATTTCTTGGTCGATGCCCAATGGCTGCAACAGCGCTGCGAAGCCGTCAGGCTGTATATCTCCTTACATCCCATCCCTTTTGCAGACTATTATTCGCCCACTGCTGATCAAGAGGCTGATATGCTGCTCATCTGCGAGACGCTGGAGGATGATGTAGAGTGGGGGTATCTTCGCTTATTTCAGGATGAGGCCAGCTTCTTGCATCGATTTTTTCATCACGAGCAGCATGGCTGGTTGGATGGATGCTTTCGCCGCTTTGTTCAGCTGCCTACATCTGAGCAACGGGAGCGGATTATTGACGAGGTCGAGCGGCGAATCAGGGAAGAGGACTGGATCTTATTCGGCTATCACATCAATAAGGTATCCAGGTATCATCCAGCGCTAAATGGGGTATCGCTTGATTCTTTTGGATGGATCGATTTTTCGAAATTGTGGATCAAGCAAGGGATACAGGTGTGAAGAGTTGGGAAGAACCCGTGCTATGTGGCCAATGGTACGGGTTCGGGCGTATATCTTTCTTTTTCGATTTGTTCCGATATCTCTGCTTTCGCAGGTTCTTGAAAAAATAGCCTCCGGTTTGGAGGCTATTCATATACGTCCATCTTTATTATTTCTTCTTTATTCGGACAGGGATTATTTCCTATCATTTCTAGCTATCGATATGCCTCAAGCCCAATCATCGGCTTTTCAAAATATGCTCGATTCGCTTTTCCGGCACAACCCAGATCGCTGCAACGAGTACGTAAAAGAAGCCAGATATCCATGGCCCCACATACGCGGTCAATATCCCGATCAAGTAGAGAAATGGAGATATTTTCACCTTCCAGTCTGTTCCCATTGACATTACGAATGCGGAATCACCGGAATGCTGGCTTATGATTGCCAGCTGGAGCAGCCTGTAAGAGATCGCTGCAAGCAGAAGAACGATCCCGTACAACGCCGTAGGAGCGGGTGCAAACTGGCTTTCCCCCATCCAGGCGGTCGTGAACGGAACGAGGGATAGCCAGAAGAGCAATATTAAGTTGAGCCACATCAACCGCCCGTTCATTGTTCGAATCATGTGCAGCAGATGATGATGATTGTTCCAGTAGATGCCGATATATACGAAACTGAAGATGTAGCTAAGAACTTTTGGACCAAGTTCGAATAACGCATGCCAGTCGTGGCCTTCCGGTACTTTGAATTCTAGCACCATGATCGTAATAATAATCGCCAACACGCCATCGCTGAACGCTTCCATCCGGTTTGCTTTCATTTTGGGGGACCACCATTTTCTCGCTTTACGCGCTTTATATAAATCCAATGCATTTCTGTGGTTAATTCTGAATTTTCCTTCCCCATCATGTCAAGCTCAACATTCGCAAAAACCGCATCCCCCAGATGTCAAAGATAATCTTACATAGGTTAACACCCGTGGTATTTTAAAAGCGATCTGTACCGTTCAGGAAGTCGAAAAGGGCTCGGAGTATTCTTGATGTTGTCCATCTGTCACTTTATGACGGAGCAGTTATTCCCAGCTGCTGCACGTAGTATCGATGAGCAATTTCCGCAATGCGATCCTGGTCTTCCCAGAATCTTTTATCAAGCGTATCCAGCCGTTCTCTCTCTTCTTCGGTAAGAAACTTTGGAATATCCCAGAGTTGAGTGAGGCGGTTGTCTTCAGATAAATGATCGATGCAGGCATATCCCGACTGGACGATTTCGAGCGCATAGACCGCCCCGATGGCTTGTAATGCCCGTACCGCGTATATATATACCTCTTCTCCCCAATTGCAAAAAAACTGCAAAAAACCTCCGTTATACACATCGGCTTCCAGCATCCATAAGGCGGCAATTTCTTGTTCCTGTGAGGTCAGTGTGTTCCAGCCCACAGCATTCTTTTTCTCCACAAAGGCTGCGGCAAAATCAAACCATATGTCACAGATATCACTCTTACTCAAGTTAAACTCCTCCTTGATGTTGAAGCCTTGTATCATCGTTCAGGATGCTTTCCCGCACATCTGCTGCTAGCTCAGCTGATTCGCTTTCAAACGCGACATTGTATGGTGGATCCGTTACGACAAGTGCAGCTTTCTTACCATTCATTAAACCGTAGAACGTCATCCGGATTTGTTAACTCGCCGCACATCAGGAAATGCCTACTGCCAAACATCACCATACATTGTCTCCGGCTCTTTTATTTCATTGAGCGCTGTTCCAACGTCGAAATTATCGTCTACCACCGGTTCATTGATTGAACTGGCCTGATACTGTGCAAGCAGCGAGTCGATCTCTTCTTTTCCGAAACCGTTCAAACTGATCTCAATGTCTGCCAGCTGCACATCCGAGAGAACTTGTGCAAGCTTCTCCTCGTCCCAGCCCCCGCTGATTTTATTCAAGGCTAGATTGAGAGCCTTCTCTGTGCTTTCCTCTAGGCCCACAACCGAAACTTCTACCTCCACGGCTCCCTGCTCGTTCACGAGGATTTTGTACCGCTGATGGCCCCAACGAGATTGCCGCTTCGCTCATTCCACACCAGAGGTTCTACGTACCCGAATTCTTCAATCGATCGTTTCAGTTTTTCGTAATGAGGATCACCAGGCTGTAAGATCTGAGGATTATACTCAGCTGACTGATCATTGCGACAGGGATTCTTCGTATGTCAGTGCTTTTCGTATCCTTCCGGTAACGGAGAGTGATCAGCTTTTGATATTCTCCCATTCCCAATAAAAAATGCCACACGATTATCTCGGATGGCTCAATCATATTTATTCATGCTCTAATATTAACAGTGTTGACGCCCAATTTTGGTACAAGAAAAGCACAAGTTTTGTACGAATACTGCCCCCAAAATGCCCGATGGAAAAATAAAGCTGTATAATTATCCGATACGCTCTAGAACTTCACAACCGTTGTCTAACATTTTCTTTATGACTGCTTCGTATATATCATCGTCTTCAATTATCAATGCCGTACTATCAGCTTTGTTAAATATAGCATAACCATCACTTTTCACTTTTACTAGTACATATTCTTCTCTATTAGTTGTCCAGATGTACTGAAATTCTTCTAAGTTCATGTGATCACCTAATTCCTCATCATTATTTATGTGTTCCATCTTGATAGAACCTTATTACATCCGTTCTACCTGAAGGAACTATTTGTGAAATGCGTTGGGGAGAACCAGCTTGTTCTAATAACTCTAAGACTCTCCTATCACCGGCACTTGAGAAAGGACTTCCTGCAGGGTGAGTATGATAAATAAGCATGGAATCCTTTGTTATTGGTACACTGACTCTGTTAGAGGTTCCTGAAAATAATTTATACGTTCCACCTGATCCGTTTTTATTATTACCTCTGACGTAAACTAATGCAAATTCCACCCCATACTCGTCGGTTAATTGTCTCATTTCATCTAACTCTCTAGCCCACACAATCACTATTTTTTCTTTCGTCAACAATTCGTCAACAAAAAAACAGACACCCTGTAATAATCAATTCTTAGGTGTCTGTTCTCATCAAAAAAGGCCCTGAAACTCAAGGTCTTTGTATACTATGTTATGGTGATCTGGACTGGGTTCGAACCAGCGACCCCCACCCTGTCAAGATAAGTTGGTAGGGTTTAGAGATTCGGAATTCCTTACTGTAAGCCCAGTTGTATCAAGGGATAAGACACTTTCTTCGCTTTATGTTCGAGGATACCGGAATACAAAAAAATCAAAATTCTTGACCAGATTATTGACCAAACATCAGGACAGTTATGTGTTTAACGATAGAAACCCAGAAATGGCTTTGATTATTCAACGTTCCCCAATAAGGAATTGCTCGCAAAACGTGTGAGACTTTTTAGCTTATCAGGATTCAAAACAGCATACATGTTCACGATCCGCTCATTTTGAATATCGAAAGAAATCGTAGCAAAGAGTTGCTCTCCTGCATAAAACACCAATCCGGGCTGGGCATTTATTTCGCGAAGCGTAAAGGAAAAACCAGCAGGGAACTCCGGGAGAATACCGATAAAGAAACGGGCGATTCGATCATGGCCAAACAGCGGGCGCAAGGGGGCTTTCACTTTGCCTCCACCATCCATATAAAGGATCGTGTCCGCAGTTAGCGTTTCGAGCAGTATTTTCATATCCCCACTCAAAAGGGCTTGCGCGAACTGTTCAATCAAATGGGTGGCGTCCCGCTCTATACCGACGTTTACTTGAGGAATTTCGCCCAAGCTTCTTTTCGCCCGTCGAAAAATTTGCCTGCAGTTCGTACTGCTTTTGTCGACGATCTCCGCTATTTCCTCATATTCGTATTGAAGTACCTCTCGCAACAGAAATACAATCCGCTCCGTCCAGGAAAGCTGATGAATCAAGAGCAAGTACGCCATTGAAATGGTTTCTTTCCGTATATATCCTTCCAAAGGGTCGATTTGTCCGTTCCCCTCACTTATGATCGGTTCCGGAAGCCAAGGTCCTGCGTATGTTTCACGATGCTTGCTTTGCGCCCGTAACCGATCTATGCACCGGTTACTCACACTCCTGAACAAATAAGCCTTCGCATTCCTAACTGTATCGGAGGGAACCTTTTCTATCGATAGGAACGTTTCTTGTACGATATCTTCGGCATCCATCATACTGCCCGTCATGCGATAAGCCAGAGAAATCAGCGAAGGTCTCAGACTTTTATACAGCTCTTCCACTTCCACCGTTTGCACGCCCTCCCACCTTGTCGTATTCTCGCAGGAGCTCCTCGGAAGCCCGCTTGGCGCTGGCAAAAACCGCATCAACTAATACTTCACTTTGACCCGTCCAATCCCCGGCAACGTACAATCCGCGCACTTCCGGGACAGATGGGCCATAGCGTTTGCCGATTCGATCGATGGAATCAAAATCATGGGCAACCGTCATTTTTGGCAAGAACTGCCTTGCGACAAGTTCTTTTCGCCATCCCGGTTGAATGAAGTCCAAAGCCCGCTCCAATTGGCCTTCGTCGTTTTTGGGATTATCAGAACCAAAGCCGATATCCTTGCACACATGAATAATGGCGGAACCATCCTCACTTGCATCGGAAATGACTGATGGGGTGCTAACAAAGATCGGTTGATCCAAGAAGAAGGTGAAATGGCGCTTTGGATCATCTGGGTAGGGCAGCTTTTGGAGTGCGACGTCTAGACATGCAGCATAGATTGGTTTCGCCCGATCCCGCCACTCCTTGAGCGCTGTGTGCTCGGCGTTTTTAACGATCTTGCAGGTTTCGGCCGGTCCTGCCGTTACAATGACATATGGGATTTCCACTGTTTCGCCATCATGAAAACGGATTTGCCTTACCCTGCCGTCATGCTCAATCTCGGATACATGTTTTCCATACAGAATGGCAACACCTGCTCGGATCGCCTCCTGCCGAAGACTTTCAACCAGCTGGCCCCACCCTCTATCGACATATATCACTTGATTGCCTTTAAATACGAGCTGCAGCCTCCTGACTCCAGGAGCAGCCAAGAGAAGTTCAGGATATGGCACAAACGTATTGGTTCTGCAGACGGCGTAAATGAGGTGCCGTATCATCGGATCGTTTATTTCTTTTTCCGCCCATTCCCGAAAACTGATTGGCGGTAAAGCCTTTGGATCGATTTTCGCCAGTCGTGTCACAAATTGAACGATTTCCAACTTAGCGGAAGCAGATAACAATTTGGATGTGAGAACCGCGAAAGGATTTCCAGGGAGTTGGTAAAGCTTGTTATTCCACACCAAGCCACCTTTTGCGAGCACGATCCCCCCTTTGACCGGGATTCCCAGTTCGGTTAATGCCTCCTCAGCGGCCCCCCCTTTATAGAGCGCATGAAGACCCAAATTCAGCATGGCACCATTCTTTTTTACCGTAACGGAACGACCGCCCAATTGATTTGCTTTTTCCAACAGAACTACGGATAAACCTGCTTTTGCCAAATATATTGAACTTGTTAATCCAGAAAGCCCTCCGCCGATTACCGCTACATCATATTTTCTCATGCCCATTCTCCCTTCCATCTTTTTAAAAATAAGACGAATCGAAAGGATGGATTTGTGACAAATATCGCGTTGGTCGGGGACTCTTTCAGGATCTTGTGAAAGCAGGCTCAACCGCCCGATCCGTTGACGCCGAAGGCAATCAAACCGAGCGCAACCGTGTAGAGCATCCAGCCCGGATGACGACCGCGCGATGCCTTACAGTTGATGAAAGCGCCATACAGGTAGGAGCTGCCAACGAGCAGGCACGTCACGAGCCTTGCGTCCTGCCCGAACCAGATGGAAGCAATCAAAGCAAGCCCGCCAAGAAACCAGTTGAACGTACTGAACTGCAAGAGCCACGACACGATCCATCTGACTCCTGCCTCAGCAAATAAAGACTCCGCACTCGCCAACGGCCTGACCATGAGCCGTTGGGTCAGAATGCCGTGCACCAGCGCCACACCGCTTCCGATGATTCCAGCCACTACTAAGGCAATGTCATACCAATTCATGTCAATATACCTCCCTAAAATTTATGGCAAAGACTATTACGTAACACCATGGGAACGAACGCCTTAAAAAAAGCTTAATTTATCGACAAAGTCAAACACGATGGCTGCTATAAAAATCGCAGTAACGAGAATTGTTAAAAACAGGAAAATCAGTGTGCCGCGTTTCAAAGCAGAAAGCGAAACGTCTCTCGCTTGTGCATAATGCGCTCCCGACAAGCCAGACAATACTCCCATGATGAAAAACCATGGTTGGTAAACGAACAAGTCCCATAATGCATCGATACGCATATCCACTTCACCGCTAAATGTCGGCAATTTCAAGTTTATGAAGCCAGCCAAAAAGAGGACTCTTGTAATGATTCCGGCTGCTCCATGAGCGATTAAAAAGACAGAGCAGATAAGGGTGGGAAATAACAGAAATCCTCGGTAGACATTGACTCCGCCGATCCACGGAATCCATAAAGGGATAACCTTCCCCCAAGGTTTAACGAGTCCTAACAAGACAAATCCACACAACATGATAATTACACCCACGACATAGCTTGCTATATAGATGCCGCCAGTGGGATCAACAATCGGAGCCGAAAGACCGATTGTTCCTCCCGCGGCCTGATAGAATCGGACAAAGACCGCATACAGGAGGGCCCAGACGCAACCCGCATAAGCCGCCCATCCTGACCTCTTTGTAAAGTGGGCGTAGGCTTTCCAACCATTAGGTAACGACGAATCAAGATTGTGTTCCACCACATAGCACCCTCTTTAATTTGATTTGGCGACCTCTCTTTCACTTTCGCAATAAGAGCCACGCCTGAGGCAAGCCAAGCCAAAAACCCGAAGTCGGCATCACGATAATCCCAATCAAGCAGATGACAAACAGCATCCATCCGAGAGGAACAGGTGGGGCAATCCCTTTCTTTTTCATGAGCCAATCCACCGTATAGCCGAGAAGAATCAGCATGAAACCAAGCATCAAGTACCAGAATGCGGTTGCGCGATCCCATTGCCCACTCCCCACCGTATCCCATAGACCCTCGGCAACCATTGGCTGCAGTTGATTCACAAACCCAATCAACCCCAAGACATTATGAAACAGTCCAGTCAGCATAAGCGTCAGCCCGACATGACGTTTGACCCCACTCACCATCTATTCCTCATCCTCTCTCGATTTATGAAATATCAACTTTGCGTGCGCATGGAGTGCGGCTTGGCTCCTCCAACAAGTCAATGAGGCTCTCGATGACCGCACGGGAAGCCAGCAGCCCTTCCTTGACGGTGTTTCTTGCATGCTTCCCCACCTGGTGTTGTTTCAGATGTTCCAACAGCCGTTCTATTCGAAGCTCGTCGCTTCTCTTTGCTCTACATTCCCTTCTGTCATATTTCGTTCACCAAAACGGATAAGAAGCCGGTCCTCTGAAAACTTCGCACCTGTAACCTGCCGGCCTATGAGCGGTCTTGGCAAAATCACCTTCCGTTTGTAGGCACCTGCATTTACCGTCAGTTCGTCGCCAGTCTGTGTTAAATCCAAATCCGACTTCTCCACAAAAGGAATCGATAGCTCCAAAACCATTCCTCCATCCTCTTCTCGGATCTTTTCTGTTCTGCCTCGATAAAGAATAGTGAAAGGATTCTGATCTTTAAAAACGATATCCGCCAATTCTTCGAGAACAGACAATCCGATGACTTCCTTTGGCATCATGGGCGCTTTGAGAATCGGCAGCGGCTGGAAGTTCATAACGATTTCTTCTTCATATTTCTTTTGAAGGTCTCGCCAGTATGCGAAAAATCCTTCTCCTGCCTCATTCGGTAGCACCCGATTCACGATGACCCCGTCCGTGTTGAACCCGAATAAATTCAGATACGTGAAGGATCTTTTCGCTTCGGAAAGCACCATCTTCTCGGGGTTCAGCACCAGTCTCACCGATGTCATCTCCGGATCCAGAACGATCCGCTGCAGCTCCTCCAAGCTGCGCGCCAATTGCTCAACGCTGTCAAGCACATCATCCGAGGGAAGTTCTACGTTGTTGATGAACTTGGCGACAGGCCGAACGAGCTTGATCAGCCTGCGTTCGTTCGGAAACATTTTTTCGAGCCACCAATTCAAAACATTTGGATAGCTGAGCAGCCGCAGCGTCTCTCCGGTCGGCGCGCAATCAACGACGACCACATCATATTTTCCGCTTTGCGCGTGTTCCTTGATTTGCAATAAACTGAACAGCTCTTCCATGCCAGGAAATACGAGCATTTCCTCCGTAGCAATATCGGTAAGCTGTGCTTTGTCGAGCAGTGCGGTTAGCCACCCTTGGACGACTCCCCAATTTTTCTCCGTCTCCCGCAGGCTGTTCACTTCCTGCCCCCATAAGTTTTCGCAGATTGGGACTGGCTCCGGCCCGATCCGCATGGCCAGTGAATCCCCTAAACTATGTGCTGCGTCAGTGCTAAGAATGAGCGTTCGTTTCCCCTGCTTCGCCATTTTCACCGCTGTCGCCGCGGCTATACTCGTCTTGCCCACGCCACCCTTACCCGTGTAGATGATGATTCTCATATCCCTTGCCCCTTTTAGTACGATTTCGTAGTAATTGTGAAATAGAAGAGTCCGGTTGAATCGGTCACTAATCGATCTTGATCTTTGCCGGACGGTTCTTTGTTTCCTCAAGCTTTACAGGTTCCTCGTCTTGGAAGACTTTGATGGCTTTAAACGAAAGTAACGTAAATTGCTCCAGTTCTTCCAGCGTAAACGCCGCTTCCAACTTGCCCAGCATCCCCAGCATGATGTGCTCCCACTCTTTCGCAAGTCGAATACCCTCTTGTGTTAGCATGACGAGCTTGACACGTTGGTCTTTTGGAGATGTCGCTCGGGCGATATAGCCTTTTCGCTCAAGCCGCTTGGCAATACTAGTCATCGAACTCAGCGGCGCACCCATTTCGGCCGCCAGTTCCGTCATCGTCAGGTCCCCCCGAAAGAGCAGAATAAGCAGCGTCGCCAGATCCGAACGCGTCACTTTCTGTTCAAGTTGCAACATGTCGGTCATGAATGCGAAAGGGCGCAAACCGGTCTTGAGAAAAAGATCATATAGCTTATGCATACCGGGTGCTCCTTTTAGTACGATTTCGTAGTAAGTGTTTGAATCCAATTTAATACGTTTTCGTAGCAATGTCAACTCGATTATTCTCAGGCGTTTTACTCCAGTTAGTGTTCGCAATCTTTACAAAAATACATACTATACGGTAACGTATGATGTAATCGTTGTAGAGATAATGGTTATTTAAAGGATTCGATTGGATGACATCAAACATGAAACGGAAATGGTTAGAGGAAGGGTTTTCACTTTTGAGTGAACAAGGTGCGGGCTGCTTGAATATCGATACCCTCACGAGCCGCTTAGGGGTGACGAAAGGTTCGTTCTATCGAAAGAACGCTCAAGACCATAAATATTGATGAACAACAACTTTCCGCCCTCCATAAATTTGAACACATCATGAAGACATCGCTAGTGTGAACATCAATTGTAAAATCCCCAATATAATCATTTGAA